>NZ_JAVHUY010000013.1 GCF_031085175.1 Phytohabitans maris | reverse complement strand
CCGCCTTCACCTGCGCCACCGACACCACCGCCGGCGCACCCTGCGTACCGTGGGCCGGCGAAGCCAGCGCCGCCGTGGACGGACCGAGCAGCGCACCACCAGCGAAGGCGAAACCCGCGACCGCGGTAACCGTCTTACGCAGCATCGTGTTCATACCCGACACTCCAATCCAGGGGGAAAAACGCGCACACACGCGCCCGACGCCGAATTCGACGCCACAAAACAAATCAGGGAAAACAACGGGGGGAAAACACAAGCACCCGGCGGACTCACACTCACCGGCGCGGGATAGTCAACGACCCGACCCCACCCGGCATTCCCACCGGAGCCCCGACCCGACCGAACCCTTTCGCGAGCCGCCTATACAACGGCCCCGGGCCGCCGGCCATTCCACCGAACTCCGACCCACCACCCGGCACCGCCGGGCTTCTTCGCGGGCCGCATGCATAACGACCCCGGGTGCCGGCCAATTCCGCCGGGCGACCGGACATCCGGCGCGCGACGCACATGGATTCACACACCGGACGCCGCCCAAACCGCGTATCCAGACACAGATATGAGCTACCGCGACCCATCGCGGCCCAGTCCCAATGCCGCTCACGCCAATTCGACCAAGGTCGTGAACTGGCCACGCTCAGGAGCGTCAGGCCATTGACCGGCCAGGCGGGGCCGGGCCGCGATCGCCACCGAGCGGCGGGCGACGGTCGAGATCGTGGTACGTAGGTGCCCTCGGGCGGGCGGATTCGTACCACGATCTGCTGGGACGGTCCGCCGTCGAGCCGTGCGTCCCTTGATCGGCGCTGGCGGTCGGTTTGGGCGTGGCCGGTGATCGTCGGCCCGAAATCGGGGTCATAGGTTGAGTGGCATCGGGTCCGGACCGTCGCTCCCGCGGCCTCACCGTCCGCGTCTGTCACGGTCGCCCTCTACCGCCTCCGACCATCGCGACGGCGCCGGGCATGCGGATGCCCCGTCTGTGCGGGCAGCTCAAGAGCTCCGCGCACGCGGCCGGTGGATCCGTCCGGGCTTGTCCCGCGGAGCCGGCAGCGGAGGCCGGGGAACTCGGCGAGCGCTAGCGAGCCGCCGGCCAGAGCGGTGCCCGCGGGAGCGAACGCAGCCCGGTGGCCGGGCCCGGGATCGATCGGGGTGTTGTGGGGGGGGGGCGGGCCCCCCCCGGGCCGGCCCCGCGCCCTCGCCGGCGGGGCGGCCGCCCCGGGCTCGCGGGGCCGGCCCCGGCCCCGCCCCCCCCCCCCCCCCCCCCCCCCCCCCCCCCCCCACGGCTGGTGCGCCTACCCGCCGGCGGCGTAGAGCTGGGCCACCTCGGTCGCCGACAGGGCGCGGTCGTAGACCCGCACCTGGTCGAGGGCGCCCCGCCAGAAGTCGACCGGCTCGCCGTTGTACTTGCCGCGCCCGATGACCGTGTGTCCGCTCGACCGGTCACCCAGGCAGGAGTTGGCGGTGCCGGCCCGCTGGCCGTCGACGTAGAGCGTCAGCGACCCGTTCGTCATGTCGCGCACCCCGGTCAGGTGGTACCAGCGGCCGGTCTCCGGCGCGGTGGGTGCGAGCGCCCGGACGCCGGCGAAGCTGAACGCGAAGCGGTTGTCGGCGCCGGAGTACTGCAGGAAGAACGCGCTGTGGCTGTCGCCGTCCTGGCTCACCGCGGTGGCGAAGCCGCCCAGGCTGTCCAGCCGCACCCACGCCGACGCCGTGTAGCCGGCGGTCGTTTCGAGGATCGCCGCGCCGGTGTCGACGTACTGGTCGGTGCCGTTGAACCGCAACGCGTTGCCGCTCCGGCCGGTGGTCCACACTGGACCGTTGACGAGCGTGCCGTCGTGGTCGCCGGCCGCGTCCGCGGTCACCGTGCCGCTCCCCTCGTCGAGCGGCCAGTAGCCGACGCCGGTGAGGCCGGGCGTGCCGGGCGGCGGCTGCGGCACGCCCGCCCCGGAGCCGTCGACGGACCGGATGACCGCGAGGTTGACGTCGCGTACCCGGTTGAAGTCCATCTTCTCCACCTGCCGGTCGTAGGTGTAGAAGCCGTTGACCTCGTGCTCCACGTCGGTGATCTGGGTGTAGACGCCGGCGGAGAGGCCGCACCGGTTGGCGATGGTGAGCAGGTCCCGCTGGTTCTCCACGTACCGCTGGGTCAGCGTGGCGCTGTCCGGCGTCATCACGTACCCGTGGCCCTCGCCGAACCACATGTGCCCCTCGACCTCGAGGCCGAACCCGCCGTGCTCGCCGTCGACCGCCACCCGGTCACCGCTCGGCACCGGGGACGCCGGGCCGAGGTACTGGTGGTAGTCGAGGATGTCGCCGCGGCCGGAGTCGCCGTGCGAGTTGCAGCAGTTGACGCCGCTGTGCGCGTTGACCAGGCGGCTCGGGTCCTGCGCGCCGACCTCGTCGGCGATCCGCCCGGTGGCGACCCGGTCCCACTCGCCCCAGCCCTCGTTGAACGGCACCCAGACGGTGATCGACGTCCAGCTGCGGTGCTCATCGACGATCTCGTGCAGCTGCCGCTCGAACTCCTGGCGCGCCTCCACCGGCGGCGTACCGCCGGTGCGCATCGACGGCATGTCCTGCCACACCATCAGCCCGAGCTTGTCGGCCCAGTAGTACCAGCGGTCCGGCTCCACCTTGATGTGCTTGCGGACCGTGTTGAAGCCCAGCCGCTTGTGCTCGGCGAGGTCGAAGCGGAGCGCCTCGTCGGTCGGCGCGGTGTAGATGCCGTCCGGCCAGAAGCCCTGGTCCAGTGTGGACATGTTGAAGAGGATGTCGCCGTTCAGCGTCATGTACGGCTTGCCGTCGGCGCCCCGCTTGGTGCCCACCTCGCGCATGCCGAAGTACGACGTGACCAGGTCGACCCGCTGGTCGCCGTCGAAGAGCTTGACGGTGAGGTCGTAGAGGAACGGCGAGTCCGGCGACCACAGCTTCGGGTTGCGCACCGGGAGCCGCAGCTCGGTGCCGGCCGGCCCGCTGACCCGGCCGACGACCCGGTTGCCGTTGTACGCGATCGCTTCGACGCGCAGGTCGCCGCCGCCGGCCGCCAGCGCGGTGAGCTTGAGGCTGGCGTCGTCGACGTCCGGCGTCAGCTGGAGCCGCTCGACGTGGCCGGCCGCGACCGGCTCCATCCACACGCTCTGCCAGATGCCCGAGGCGGAGGTGTAGAAGATGCCGCGGTCCGGGACGTTGCGCTGCTTGCCGACCGGCTGCCAGGTCTGGTCGGTCAGGTCGGTGACGCCGACGACGAGCTCCTGCTGCCCGGTGGGGCGCAGGGCGTCGGTCACGTCCACGCTGAACGCGTCGTAGCCGCCCCGGTGGGTCGCCACCCGCGTGCCGTTGACCCAGACCGTGGCGTCGTAGTCGACGGCGCCGAAGTTGATCCGGAGCCGCTGGTCGCCGCCGACCTGCCAGCGGGTCGGCACCCGGAAGGCGCGCTTGTACCACATCCGGTCCTCGCGGCGCTGGATGCCGGAAAGCGCGGACTCGATCGGGTAGGGCACCAGCACCCGCTCGCTGAGCTCCGCGCCGAACGGGGGTGCCTCGCCCTCGGCCGCGCCGGCGAACTCCCACACGCCGTTGAGGCTCTGCCACTTGTTGCGGACGAGCTGGGGTCGGGGGTACTCGGGAAGGGCGTTGTCCGGACCGACCTGAGCGGTCCAGGGGGTGCTGATCGGGGGCGTGCCCGGCCGCCATTGCGCGGGGGCGCTGCCGGCGTACGCCACACCGGGCGCGCTCGCGGCCGCGGCGACCAGGCTGAGCAGGGCTGTCAGGGCGACGGTGCGTCTCATGGAAACCCTCCTGAAACTCCTCCGACCCAACCAAGCACTCACCGCGATCAAAGTCAATATCAACCGATCAGAATCGGTCTCAGATCCGATCAGAACCGGTCGCGCCGCCCGTCGTCATGGCACCCCCCGCCCGGCGGAGCGCGATCAGAACCGAAGCGAAGCGCTCAGCAATCCATTGACAAACATCCACGCGAATAGTAAAGGTTCCTCACAGAGAGCGCTCTCCGCGCTCCCGGGGAGGTATCAGATGGTCCGTCGCACCCGTGTCCTCGTCTTCGCCGCCGCGCTCGCCCTCGCCGCGGCCAGCCCGCCGGCGGTCGCCGCCGCCGCGCCCGCACCCGACCCCGCCGCACCCGCGGCCGCCGCCCAGCCGGCCGGCCTGCCCGCGGGCCAGGTCGCCGCCCTCCGGCGGGACCTCGGCCTCACCGACGCGCAGATCCACGACCGCCTCGTCGTCGAGGCGGTCGCACCGTTCGTCGAGCGCCGGCTCCGCGCCGACCTCGGCGCCACCTACGGCGGGGCCTGGGTCGCCCCCGACGGTGGCGCACTCGTCGTCGGGGTCACCGACGGGGCACAAGCCGCCCGGGTACGCGCGGCCGGCGCCCGCCCGCGGCTGGTCGCCCGCAGCGCGGCCGAACTGGACCGTGCCAAGGCCGCGCTGGACCGCGGCACCGCCACCGCCGCCAAGAGCGTCCATTCCTGGTACGTCGACCCGGCCTCCAACAGCGTGGTCGTGGAAGCGTCCACTGTGGCCGCCGCAGAGCGCTTCGCCCGCGCGGCCGGGGTCACCGGGGCGGTCCGCACCGTCGCCACGGCGAGCCCCTACCGCCCCGTGTACGACGTCCGCGGCGGCGACGAGTACGTCATCGACAACCGCGTCCTCTGCTCCGTCGGCTTCGCGGTGTCGGGCGGCTTCGTGACCGCCGGCCACTGCGGCGGCGTCGGCAGCACCACGAGCGGCAGCGGCGCGGCGCAGGGCACCTTCCGCGGCTCCTCGTTCCCGAACAACGACTACGCGTGGGTGCAGGTCAACTCCAACTGGGTCTCCCGCCCGGTCGTCAACACGTACAACGGCGGCACCACCAACGTGGCCGGCTCGCAGGAGGCCGCGGTGGGCAGCTCGGTCTGCCGCTCCGGCCGCACGACCGGCTGGCGCTGCGGCACGATCACCGCCAAGAACGTCACCGTCAACTACTCGGGCTCCCTTGTGTACGGTCTGGTGTCCAGCTCGGCCTGCGCCCAGCCCGGCGACTCGGGCGGCTCGTTCATCAGCGGCAACCAGGCCCAGGGCGTCACCTCCGGCGCCGGCGGCAACTGCAGCACCGGCGGCACCACGGTCTACCAGCCGGTCAACGAGATCCTCGGCGCGTACGGCCTGTCACTGACCACGACCGGCGGCGGTGGGAGCACCAGCCGCCTCATCGGGTACGTCGGCAAGTGCATCGACGTGCCCAGCAGCAACGGCGTCGACGGCCAGTTCCTGCAGCTCTGGACCTGCAACGGCACCGCGGCGCAGAGCTGGACGTTCCCGGGTGACGGCACGATCCGCGCGTTCGGCCTCTGCATGGACGTGGCGTGGGGCTCGACCGCGAACGGCGCGACCGTGCAGCTCGCGAACTGCAGCGGCAACCCGGCCCAGCAGTGGGTCCTGAGCGCCGCCGGTGACCTGGTCAACCCCCAGGCCAACAAGTGCGTGGACGTGTCGGGCTGGAACACCGCCGACGGCGCCCGCCTGGTCACCTGGGAGTGCCACGGCGGCGCCAACCAGAAGTGGTACCGCGGCTGACCGATGCCGTCACCCCGCTCGCCGGGGCCGCGCACGTCGCGGCCCCGGCACGCCGCCGGGAACGCCGTCAGGCGGCCACGACGAGCGCCTGGGGCGCGGCCTGCTTCATCCGGGTGCGCAGCCACTGGAGCTGGATGTGGAACTGGTACAGCCCGGCGCCCGGCCGCCCCAGCATGCCGCGGAGCAGGTGCAGGTTGTCGACCTGGCAGGCCGCCGCGGTCGCCTGGCTGGTAGACCCCTTGCAGCACTGTGGACAGTAGCCGCCGCGAGGTGCCGATCAGCTCGGCCGCCCGCTCCACGTCGGCGGCCTTGAGGTCGCAGATCTCCGCGACCCGCTCCGGCGGGTAGCCGCCCACCGTGTGCGCGGCGACGTACCCCTCGTCGTACCATCCATTGTGGATGACGAGCCGCAGCAGGCCGTTCAGCAGGGCCAGGTTCGTGCCGGGGCGAGGGCGAGGTGCGAGGTCGGCCTCGCGGGCGGCCAGGCCTGAGCCGTCGCTCAGCGGTCCTCCGTGGACCTCTCGTCCTGCCGGTCGCGCTCCGTGGCGCCGGAGATGGCACCCGAGACCGCCGAGGTCAGGTCGTCGCCGGGTATGGCGATCCGTTCCGCCTCCTGGGTGCCGCGGTCCTCGGGTACCGCCTGGGGCGTCGTGGCACCGCCGGCGAAGCCCGCCTCGTTCGGCTCGTCCGAGAGTCGCTTGTCGTCCCGCTCCCGCGAATCGGACATCCGGTTTACCTCCTCGCACCCGGGCGTTTCCGGGTTCGCGTCGTCACCGGGCTACTTCCCCCGTGGCGGCGAGGTATGCGAGCTGGCCCGCGGGGGACGCCGGCGCTCGCGGTAGGTTCGGATCCGGTGGCGGGCCGCGGCACGACCGGACGGGGGGCGCGGGGTGGCGGATTCGAGTGTGGTCGCCGAGCCGGGCGGAGCGGACGACCTCGAGGAGGCCGCGGCGGTCTTCACGAGCCTGCGGCCGCGCCTGTTCGGGATCGCGTACCGGATGCTCGGCAGCGCCAGCGAGGCCGAAGACCTGGTGCAGGACGTCTGGCTGCGGTGGCAGGCATACGACCGCGCGGCGGTGGTCAACCCGGGCGCGTTCCTGGCGACGACCGCCACCCGGCTGGCCATCAACGCGCTCCAGTCGGCGCGGGCGCGGCGGGAGACGTACATCGGGCCGTGGCTGCCCGAGCCGGTCGACACGAGCGCCGATCCCTACCTCGGCGCCGAGCGCGGTGCGGCGCTGGAGCTCGCGACGCTGGTGCTGATGGAGAAGCTCACCCTCACCGAGCGCGCCGCGTACGTGCTGCGCGAGGCGTTCGACTACCCGTACGGAGCTCCGTCGTGGTGCGGCACGGCGGCGACGTACGCTGCGTGTTCACGATCGGCGCCTCGACCGAGGGGATCGACCAGATCTTGTGGATGTTCAACCCGGAGAAGATCGCGGCGGTGTCCGCGCCGGCCTGACCCGCCGGTGTCACGGACGGTGCCCGACCTGACCGGACGCCGGGCCCCGGTGACCGGGGGCCTGACCCGGGGCCCGCACGACCTCCGCCGTGCGGGCCCCAGCTCTGCCTGCCAGTCCCGGGACGGGGTCAGCGCGCGAGCCACTCCCGATAGGTGGTCTTCGCGACGACGGCGCCCTCCTTGGCGATGAGCGCGTCGCCCGTGGCGGCGGCGAACATGCCGGCGGTGTCGTCGGTCACGACGGCGCGCCGGTCACCGTGGGCGGCGAGGGTGATCCGGCCCAGCTCGTCGAGGGCGAAGACCTCCGGTCCGGCGATGTCACGCGTCCCCCGCAGCGGCGCGCCCGCGCTCACGTCCGCGACGGCCTGGGCGACGTCGTCCGCGGCCATGGGCTGGACGAGGGTGGCCGGGAGCCGGACGGTGTCTTCGTCGGCGGTCCAGGTCAGGACCGCGTCGACGAACTCGAAGAACTGCGTGGCGCGGACGATCGAGTACGGCACGGGGCCGGCCTTGAGGATGTCCTCCTGCAACACCTTCGCGCGGTAGTACACCAGGTCCGGTACCAGGTCGGCGCCGACGATGGAGAGGATGACCGCGTGGCCGACGCCGGCGGCGTCGGCGGCCGCCAGCAGGTTGTCCATGCTCTTCTGGAAGAACGCCGGCGAGGCGTCGTCGAAGGTGGGCGAGTTGGTCAGGTTGACCACGACGTCGGCGCCGGTCAGCGCCTCGGCCAGGCCCTGCCCGCTGAGCAGGTCGACCCCGCTGGACGGCGAGAGCGGCACCGCCTCGTGCCCGCCCGCGTTCAGCAGCTTCACCACCCGCGATCCGATGAGCCCGGTCCCACCGATGACAGCGATCTTCATTTCCTTCGACCCTTCTTGCGGGCTGACGCTCCGCTCGACAGCGAAGACCGGACAGCCGCGCGGTTTGTGACACCCCGACGCGCGCTGGTTTCCCCGGTACCTCCTCGCCGAACGCCGCCCGCCCTACGCGACCGCGGCCGCCCTCCTGCGGACCTGCACCTGGCTGACCCCGAGCGGGTGCGGTATGTACACCCCTTCGCGCAGCGCGTAGACCGCCGCCAGGGTGCGGCCGCGGGCGCCGAGCTTGGCGCCGATGTGTTCGAGGTGGGTGTTGACGGTCCGCTCGGTGAGCCGGAGGATCCGGGCGATCCGGCGGTTGGCGTGGCCCTCGACGACCAGGCCGAGCACCTGGAGCTCGCGGCGGGTGAGCCGGCGCAGGTCCACCGGGGGCGAGACGACGATGGCGGCGGTCACGTACGTCGGGGGCAGCGCCGGGCAGGCGAGCACCGTCACCTGCAGGTGGGTGCCGGCGCCATCCCGGTCGTACGGGCAGAGGAACGACGCCCTGGACATGCCCTTCAACTGGGCGACCGCGACGCCGAGCAGCGGGGAACCGTTGGCGAGCACCGGGTGGCCCGGCAGGCCGGGCAGCGGCCGGATCGAACCGTCGCGGGTCAGCAGCACGCCCGCGCGGGCCCGGCCCACCAGGCGGGTCACCGCACCGATCGATCCCAACGGATCGACGGCGGCCGCGATCACCGGCGACAGCGCGCCGAGGACGTCGCGGGCGGCGTCCGTCGGATGCGCGACGCTGTCGGTGCTGAGGCCCAGGATCCCCAGGTACCGTCCGTCCGATGTGGTCAGCCGCACCACCATCCCCTCGCGAAACCCCGCCGGTCCCAGGTACTCGGTCCAGCTCCGGATCCGCTCCGGTGGCACCGGCATGTCGCGCAGCCGCAGCGGCGGGCCCTTGCGGCCCAGGCCGTGCAGCTCGAGCTCGTCCAGATGCTGCCGGCTCTCCAAGTAGGACCGGACGTTTTCGTCGTAGCCGACGCAGACCAGCGGGTGCTCGGCACGCCGCATCATGTCCAGCAGGTAGATCCGGGCCGCCACGAACGGCACCAGCCGCCCGATCGGCGCGAGCAACGCCTCCGCGCGCTCGGCGGCGCTGCCCGGTGTGGCCGCGACCGCCGCGACCTCGCTGACGACCTCCAGAGTGTCCGACCGCATCGCCGCACCACCTTCCCGACAACGATCAGCTGCCCCGGGGTACTAGCTCTGCCTGCCAATGGAAAGTATCCCGCCGAGTTGTCATGCCTGGTAGATGGCAAACAGCCCATTCTTTCCGGTTCGAGTGGCTTGATCAATTGGTGAGTTCTGTGACTGATGTGGCCTAAGTGAACCCTGGGCCCCCGCTGGGCCCCCCCCCCGGGTGAGCTCCGCCCCCCTGACGTCGTTCTAACGACTTCAGGGGAGCTTCGATCACCCTGACCCTGACGCTCTCTAGCAGCGCTGCTTGATCTCCAGCGTGACCAGGTAGCTCTGCGACGTCACTCCGTCCGTGGCGGAGATCCTCGGGTGGTAGAGGCCGAGCGGTGCGGTCGTGACGTTGTAGCCGATCCACCCGTTCACCGTGACGCCGCCGTCCTCGTGCGGGTGGTTCGACCCCGGCGGGATCCGCGAACCCTGGCTGGTCGACCCGGGTGGCAGGTCGGTCATGCCGAGGCTGATGGTCGTCGTCCACTCACCGAGCACCGGAGCCAGGTAGTAGCCAAAGCTGCCGGGGTTGTTGCCGGGGGTCTGGCACACGTACTGGGCGCTGCCGTCGTACAGCGTCCAGGTGGGCGGCGGCGAGGCCGAAGCGGGGGGTGCGGTCGTCAGGAGCAGGATCAGCGGCAGCGCGGCGAGCACGCCGAGTGCCTTGCGGAAGGGATGACTGGGTCTCACAGATCCTCCGGGAAAGTCCGAGTCATGTCCGGGCCAATCCCCATCTTTGCGGCATCGCCACCGCGTCGCCAGACTTGCGCGGAAGGTTTGTTGTACGTTCAACTCTTCGATGGTGGTCACTAGCCGAGCCCCCAGACACGCCAGACAGCCATCGATCGCCACCAATCGCACTGCCTCGACGCAGCCGGAGGGTTGCCGGAGCGCACAGAGCGGCATCGTAGCCCGCGCCGGCTCACTCGCCCGCGCTCGTCGGTGTGCGGAGAAACGCGATCCCGATGATGAGGGAAGCCAGCGCGCCCAGGGCACCCGGCAGTGTCCACAGTAGTCCGTAGGAGGCGTCGGTACTCTGGCCGCCCGACGAGACCGTCAGGATCGCCAGCGGGACAGTCAGCGCCGTGGTAAGGGTGGGGATGGCCGTCCATCGGGCGACGATTCCCCATCGAACGGCGGGTACGGCGCCGGTGTCGACGAGTGTGCGTCTCGACAGTGTGTGCGCCACCACCAACGACAGGCCACCCACCAGCACGATCACCATCGTCGCCGTCGCGCCGAGAAAGCCGACCGTGTTGGCGAGGGAGCGGAGCCGGTCGTAGGCGGTGGGATCGGTACCGCTGGCCGTCTCGGCACTTGGGGCAAGACGTATCGCGGCCGCCCGCATCAGGAACTGATCGTGCGACGACAGCCGGTGGAAGTCACGGAGCACGACCTCGCTGGTGCCCTTGGAGGTGAGTCCGAACTGCTTGGCAACCTCGCCGTCGGCTGGAACGACGAGGCCTGGCAGATTGCCCCCCAACGCGGGGTCGGCCTCGGCGTCGGTACCGGCAAGGCGCGCCGCCGTGCCTTCACCGCTGTGGAAAAGCAGCAGTCCGACCCGTCCGCTATCCAGCAGTTCGGGGTCGGCGCGTGGCGTCGAGCCCGGCTGGCCGATGAGCACCCGGTTGATCGGTGACTCTGAGTCCTGCGGGAAGCAGTCAACAACCCTGACTGGCTCGGTGATTCCCCGGTCCGACATACAGGAGACGACCTCGGGCCCCGTCGCACGCAGCTGTGTCGTCGCCTCGTCGGGTATGCGGAACTGGATGACCTCGTCGCCGCCGTGGGAGCGGTATAGCGCGATCAGCGCCGGGATTGCCGTATCGGGCATCTCGCTGATGACGAAGGAACCGGCCGGCTGGAGCGGGCTCGACATCGCCTCGCCGAGGTTGGCATCGCGGGTGGTCTGGGCCGACCACATGCTGGTCGCTATCGCCACCAAGGCGCCAGCGGCTGCGATCGGTCGCAGCGCCGCCACCAGGTGTCGCATGAGCGGCCGCGTCGCCGTACGCAGGCCCACGCCGAGCACCGGTGCGATCAGGAACGGTGCGGCAACCGCGATGAGGGCAGCCGCGAGCTTCGCGAACGTGGTTGCCCAGTCGCCGCTCTGCTGGAGCGAAACGCGTGTCATGACCAGCCAACCAGCCAGACCCACAACCGCAGCGAGTACCGCGGCGGGGGTGACCCATCCACGTCGCGCCGGGCGGGGGGTGAGGCGCCGCGTCCACTCTCTGGCAAGCCCAACGACGGGTGCGGCCACCAGCGCCACCACGATGGTCAACCCCAGCACGACGGCAGACTCCTGCCACGGGAACGAGATCCGCACCCAGTGCTGCCCCACCCATGCCGAGACCGGTCCACGCGAAAGCCACAGGGCGACCGCCGCGACGATGCCGCCGATGATCTCGCCGACCAATACCGTCCCGAACGCCACCGAGAGGATCCGGCGCCAGGCGACAGCCGGTGCCATCCCCGCCGCGACGAGCGCGTCCGCATAGGTCCGCCATCTGCGGGAGAACACCGTCCCGACCGACACGAGCAGGACACCGGCCAGCAGACCACAGCCGGCCGGGACGAACCGCATCGCGCTGAGGAAGTGCGGTCTGTTGTCCGCCGCCGCCTCAAGCAGGGTTTGCAGAGACTGGTACGTCGCCGAGCGGCTGTCGAGGACGGGCTTCAGCGGGGGCGCGGCGTAGAAGTCGGAATCGCTGAGCCACATCGTCGGTCGGAACTCCGACGAGTCGTACACCAGCCGCACAAGCGTGCTCGTCGTCCGGTTGGCCGGGTCGACCGTGAGCCCCACGACCCGTCCGGGTGTCTCGCCACCGTCGGCACGGATCGACACGGTGTCACCGAGCGCGATGCCCAGGGACCGGGCCGTCGATTCCGAGAGGATGACCTCGCCGACGCGCTCCGGCCAGGCGCCACGCGTGACGACCCCCAGCTTCAGCGAGGCACTCGTGGTGGACCGCACCAGCACGGGCACCGACAGGCCGTCCACCATTACGTCGCCCATCTGGTCCTGCACGGGCGTCGGGCCGTCCACAGTGCTCACGGCCCGACTGGCGGCGGGATCGCCGGTCTGCAGCGCGTACGACCGCTGGCCGAGGTCAGCGCGGACCGAGTCGAGGATCGCCTGCTGCGCGCTGTCCCGCACCGTGGCGAGACCGACGACACTGCCGGCCAGGACGAAGCCCATCAGCGCCAGCGCGGATACCTGCGCGACCGCGTGACGCAGGAACGCCACAGCCAACCGCGGACCGTCGACACGTGGACTCATGCGAGCTGGACCAGCCTTCCCTCAGCCAGCTCGAAACGATGGTCCAGTTTCTGTGCGACGCTCTGGTCGTGAGTTGCCACGACGATCGCCAACCCGTGCTGGCGACCCAAGTCGACCAGGATGTCGGTCACCCGTTCCGTGTTCTTCACATCCAGCGCACCGGTCGGCTCGTCGGCCAGAATGACCGACGTTCCGGCAATTAGCGAACGGGCGATGGCCACACGCTGTTGCTGACCTCCGGACAACGTCGCCGGCAACCGGCCACGCATCGACGCGGGCAAGGCCACCTTACCGAGCACCGAGGTGACGTCAGCTGAGGTTCGGCGTACGCGACGCATCTCCGCGGCCAGCAGGAGGTTCTGCTCGACGGTCAGGAACGGCACCAGCCGATAGTCCTGGTGGATCAGCGAGACGCGCGGATCTCCCGCCGAACGCCACGAGGCCGTGACCACAGCAACGTCGTCGATGCTGACGGCGCCGGATGTCGGCACTTGCATGCCGCCAATGATGCGCAGCAGCGTACTCTTGCCGCTCCCACTCGGCCCCACGATCGCAGTCGTGCTTGACCCAAGAGTGAGGCTCACATCCTGGAGGGGCGTGGCGTCGGGATACTCGACGGTCACATGGGCGAGCGTGATCACGGTACTCCTAATTGGATACTTGTTCGGGCAGCCTCGCACAACGTCCGTGTGGCGGACCCGGCGGGCCCGCCACACGGATTCACGCTCAGACGGGTGCGATTTCGTACGCGGCACTGCACCCGGCGTAACAGGTATAGAAGTCAGTACTCCTTATTACATTTAGTGCCGTGAACCAGGGACCCGTGTAATCGGGCCCGCCATTTCGGACCAGCTTGGGCCGAGCCTTGGAATCTCCTTGCAGGGAGGTGCAGATAGCACGGGACTGGAAATGGTCCAACCCGATGACGCTCTTCTTGTACAGCTCGGCGGAACAGTTGCCGCCGACTGCGCTCGCGGGTGCCGCGGCAGCGAAGAGCGCGATGGATGCCGCGAAGGTCGTGGCGGCGAACGCTGCGGCGACCCGGTAGCTGTTTCTGGTCATTGAGACAGCCCCTCCCCGTCAAATGTGCGCGATCTCGTAGGAGTCGTGACAGCCCGCGTAGCAAGTATAGAAGTCTGTCCACGTGTATACGTTAAGCGACCTCGACCAGGAGCTGTTGTAGTCTGGCCCGCCGTCGCGGACCAGCTTGGCCCGAGCCCTAGAGTCGGACTGAAGCGAGTAGCACATCACACCAGCCCGGTAGTGGTTCATTCCGATCACCGGACGCTCGTCGAAGGCGGATACGCAGTCGCCACCGACGGCAGTCGCGGGAACCGCGCCGACGAGGACCGTCACGGACGTCGCGAACATGGCGACGAGACCCGCCGCCGCGGCGCGGTACCTGGTTCTACCCATTAAACCGACCTTTCCGTAGCTGGCGCCCCGTCGTGAGACCGACAAGCCAGCCCTCCTCATTTCTAACATCTGCAGTTGCCGGCCACAAAATTCATGCCTCTCCCCAAGGCGATCGAATCATGATCGCAAGATGCGTTATTGCTGGATCTCGGCCGGCGGCGAACGACTCCTCCTCGTCCCGTGACGAGATGCGCATTGCCCTGAAGGCACGTGGTCCCCTCGTTAATGAATTGGCAAACCGCCACATTTGCTGGAGATAATAACCCTCGAATTTACGACCCGTAAATACAGATCCACCATCGACAATTAGGAACGTGTAGGAGGAGACTGGGACAAATGTACCGCCGGCCGCCGGCACACGCTTGTAGGTACCGTCCGCTCCGTGAGACGCCGCCCCCTCGACACCGAGCAGCGCCGGTGGCTCGCCGGCGCACTGGCGCTGGCGCATCCCGGCCACCCGTGGCTGACCGCCGTTCGTCGCGGCTAACGCCGCGTCCGCGGCTGGCCGGTCTTCCGGCGCGCCCCGATATGGGCGGCGTACCGATCGTTGTCCGTCCGGTAACTCCCTCCATGCCCACTCGCTGTTGTCGATGCACGGTGGTCGGGTTCGATACGCCCATCGATGGCGGGTGAGGCGAAGGAGAGGGCCATGACCAGAGCGCGCCTACGGCGGCCTCGACCGTCGGCGATCATCACCGTCACCCTGACGTTCTTGGCGACCGTCGTCGGGATGGGCTCGGTCGCCACCGCCGATACCGGTGTGGAGGCGGTGGCCTACGGCAGTTTCCGGATCGTCCGGACCGCGCCGGGGACACCGAGCGCGCCGGAGATCCAGTTGGCCGCCGGGTACTCGTTCGTGCCCGGCCCGGACCACCAGGTGGCGAGCCGGCTGGAGTTCTACTCCTTCATCCAGGGGCCGTCGAGCTCGGCGGTAACGGTGACCGTCCGTTGGCCCGGCGTGCCCATCGAGACCGTGGTGAGCCGGAAGGCCCGGCCTACGCTCAACCGCGACGACGCGGCCGGGAGCGTCACGTTCTCGGTGCCGGTCACCGCGACCTCGGCCGCGGGCGCCCGAGACACGTTGGAGATCTTCTCGTACGTGCACCGGACCCGCGGCACCTACTTCCGCCTCGAACACAACGATCCGGACCGAGCGGCCGGCTACTACGCCACCGTGCCGTGGGTCGGCGCCCAGTCCCGCGCCGCGTACCATCAACTCTTCGCCGCGGAGGCCGCGCTCATCGACTCGGGCCTGGCCGCGGAGGCCCAGGCTCGTGGCCACACCTGGACGCTGATGGGGTTCGAGACGAACAACCGCCTGCACCCCGACAACCCGCCGCATTGGCACCTGGCCTACTACCCCGGGGCCGCGTTCAGCGCCGGCGGTTTCCTGCCCCACCTGATGCTCGACCCGCGGGGGCGCAACACCTCCAACGGCATGGACCAGCCCGGCGGGCGGGTCACCTACTCCCCCGGCGTGCCCGCACCCATCCGCCTTCCCGACGGCACGCTCGTCGCGACGCTCACCGTCCGCGCCGACGGCGGACTGGACATCGACCCCGGCCGAAGCCGCCCGATCTACAGCATCACCGGCGCCGACGCGGGCCAGGACCTGACCAGCACCGTGCGGGTACTTCGCGGCGGCCAACCGTGGCTGTGGCTACGCTCCCGCGACGACGTCAAGACCGGCACCGTCTGGGTCGACAAGGGACTCCTGGCCGAACACCGAGTCACCACCACCCGCTACCGCTACGACCACCAGCTCGGCACGCTACGAGACATCGTGGTGACCCGCGTCCTGACCGCCACGCCGCTGCCACCGCCGGTCGGACCGACCTCGCACTGATCCTCGAACGCGGCTCAGGATGGCCGGCGTGCGGCGTGCGTCCGGACGAGTCCCTCGACGCCGCGAAGGAAGGTCTCGCAGACCAGTTCCCGGTCGAAGAGGCAGCCGGCCGCCATGGCGCCGTCGCGGAGCATGACGAAGTGCCGAGCGGCGGGCTCGGCCTCGGCTTTCTGGATGCTCGCCATCAAGGTGCCGACCGTGTCGAGGAACCACTGCCGATGCGCGAGGACGGCCTGGTGCACGGGGTGGTCGGGATCGGGGTACTCGGCCGCCGCGTTCAGGAAGGCGCAGCCGCGAAAGCCGGCGGACCGGATGTCCTGGGCGATCGACTCCGCGACGGCCCGGAGGGCGTCGGGCTCCGGGCGGCCGGCGGTGATCGCCGCCTCCACCTGGCCGCGGATGGCTTGATCGACCGCCTGTAGATAGGCGAGGACGAGATCCTCCTTGCCGGGGAAGTGCCGATAGAAGGTGGCCCGGGTCACGTTCGCCTCGGTGATGATCCGGTCGACGCCGACCGAGTGGATCCCCTCCCCGTAGAAAATCCTGGTCGCGGTGTTGAGGAGCCGTTGTCGCGCCTCGGACGGCCGGATGCCGGTCTCGCTACGTGCCATGCGCCCATCGTAGTGACAGAACGTTCGGTCTTGACAGGCCGGCGCGAAACCGTCATCGTTAGCGAGACAGAACGTTCGTTCTTCCGCCCAGCGCCGCGACTCCCCACTGGTCGCGGTTGCCTCACCAACCACCGGAAGGTTCACCATGACCGCCGTTACCGCACCCGGCATCTCGACCACGGCGTCCACCCTGCGGCGGCTGTATTTCGTCCGCTTCGCGTTCGCCATCGTCTGGGCGCTCGTGGCGTTCACGACCGCCGAGCACCTCGGTCCGCTCGCCGCGACGCTGTTCGTGCTCTACCCGCTGTTCGACGTGGCCGCCGCCGTCGTCGACGCCCGCGCGTCGCGCGCTACCGGATCGCCCACCCTGCTGTACGTGAACGTCGCGGTCAGCCTGCTCGCCGCGGTCGGCTTGGCCTTCGCCTGCGCGTCCGGCATCCCGGCGGTCCTGCGGGTGTGGGGTGCGTGGGCGGTCGTGGCCGGGCTGGTTCAGCTGATCGTGGGCGTCACCCGCCGCGGGATGGGCGGCCAGTGGCCGATGATCATCAGCGGTGGCATCTCCGTCCTCGCCGGCGGGTCGTTCATCGCCGGTGCCTCCGCCGACGACCCGGTGCTGACCAGCGCGATCGGCTACGCCATCCCGGGCGCCATCTTCTTCCTCATCTCGGCCATCCGCCTCGGCCGCGCCGCGAAGGCAGACTGACCACGGACAACACCAGGTGCGACGTCGACGTCATCCGGGAGCCGAGCGGGGCATCCTTGGCGACGTTCTCCCCGACCCGACCCGGCATGCTCAGAACTCCGCCAGGAATCGTTCGGCCCGGTGGGCAAACAGGTGTGCCTCGCGCTCGACGGACAGTTGCCGAGCCCGCTCGGCGGCGGCCCGAACAGCGGTCACGGGCTCGCCGCCAGCGTGCAGCACCTGTGCCCGGAGCAGCAGGAGCAGGCCCTCGGCGTAGCGCTGGCCGTGGCTGTCCAGAAACCGGTCGGCGCGGTCGAGGGCGGCGCTGGCCTCGGCCGGCTTCCCGGCCGCCAGCAGCATTTCACCGATCAGTCCACAGTAGAAGGCGACGCCCCATCGTGGCGGGTCGAGGAGCGTCGTGGTCAGGAGCTGTTCGGCCTCTGCCGCGGCGCCGGCCGGGTCGTCGCCGGTCAGGGCCCGCGTCCAGCATCGGGTCTGGCGCAGGTACGGGTCGACGTGGACGAAGAAATGCTCGGGGTCGGCGGCGAGCCACCGCTTCACCGCCCGCTGCCCCCAGGCCGGCTCGCCGACCATCGACGCGACGATGCCCGTGTAGTAGGCCCAGACCGAGATCGCGTAGGGGTCGTCGCCCGCGGCGGCCTCCAGCGTGTCGAGCAGCGCCCGTCCCGCTTCGGCGCCAACGTGCAGCGTGGTCACCATCGCGTGCAGGTACGGCCAGGGAAACTGCACGTCCCGTCGGTGCTCGTCCTCGTCTGGTCGGGAGGAGGCGTCGCTCGTGGTCCGGTCGTTGCCGTCCATGTACCGGAACGCCTCGCCGATGTTGCCGGCTTCCCACTGATACAGGCCCCAGGCTTGCCGGCCGTACGCACGCACGACCGGGTCAGCGGATTCATCGCCTTGGGCACGTAGCCGGTGAGCCAACTGGTCGCGCTCCGCCTTGGCGGCGTGGGCGGCCGCGATCCAGCGGGTGTAGAGGAAGTCGGCGGCCTGCGCGTCGCGCCCGAGGCGGCGGGCCAGGTGCTCGGCGCGCTCCAGCACGTCGAACGACGAGCCGCGGTACTGAGCGTGTCTCCTGATGACGATGGCGAGCAGCGAGAGGGCGGAGAGTTCCAGCGCCGCCAACCCCGCCGAGCGCGCCAGGTGCACGGCTGACTCCAGCTGCCGGTTGGCGGCTTCGAACGCGGCCATGTTCGCCGCGCGCCGGGCGGCCCGCACCAGCGCCTGTGTGGTGCGGGCCGGGTCCGCGAGCGGGCCGGCTGCCCAGAGGTGGTGGGCCAGGCTCTCGGCGACGGACTCTCCGTCGGAGGGGTCGCTCTCCAACGCGTTCGCGACGCGCAGATGCAGCCGGGTCGCCTGCGATCGCGACGTGGATTCGGCGACCGACTCGCGGACCAGGTCGTGCGCGAAGCGGACTGAGTACGGATCTCCGGGCACCGGCCCGAGGAGTCCGAGCGCCTGCAAGGGTTCGAGGCGGTCGAGAATGGCGTCGCCGTCCAGACCGGCGGCACGGGCGAGCAGGCCGAGGTCGACGTCACGGCCGATGATCGCGGCGACCTGCAGCAGGCCCTGGGATCTGTCGTCGAGGTCGGCCATCCGGTCGCGGACGACGTCACGCACGGTGGACGGCACCCCGGCTCGCCGCGCGGCATCCTCGGAGAGCACGCCGCTGTGGGCCAGCAGCCGGGCCAGCTCCCGGACGAAGAACGGGTTGCCGGCGGTGCGGGCGTGGATACTGTGGACGGTGCCGGAAGCGAGAACCTCGCCGATCTCATGCCGCACGAGCGTGGCCACCTCGGCCTGGCTGAGCGGGCCGAGCTGGATTCGCCGGTGTCCGGGCACCCGGCTGGCGGCGGCGAGCATCCGCGACAGCTCCGAACCGGGGGTTGGCGCGCGGTCGCGCAGCGCACCGACGATCGCGGTGCCCGCGGGCAGGCGAGCGGCCACGTGACCGGCCAGATGCAGCGAAGCGACGTCCGCCCACTGCAGGTCGTCGATCACGAGTACGAGCGGACGCCGCGCCGAGGTCTGACCGACGATGTCGACGACCCGCTCGAACATGCGGAACTGGGCGCCACGGTCGGGCAGCGTGGGCCGTACGGGGACGCCGCTGAGCGGCTCGACGAGACGGCTCAGCTCGCCGGTGAGCCAACTGTCGCGCGCCACGGCGGGCAGGTCATCCAGGAGCGCGCCGACCACCTGCACCCACGGCCACATCGACGGCGTGCCGTCCCCCTCCAGGCAGCGGCCCCACACGACGAACGCGCCACGCCGATCCGCCTCGGCGGCGATCTCCTCCAGCAAGCGGGTCTTGCCCACCCCCGGTTCGCCTTCGACGAGCACGAGGCCGGTACCACCGGCGAGCGCCGGTGTGACCGCCTGCCGCAGCACCCCGAGCTCCTCGATCCGACCGACCAGACCGGCGGCCGGCGGCACGCCGGTCTGATCCAGGACCTGCCGGTGCGCGGCTTCCAGGGCTGGACCGGGGTCGATGCCCAGCTCCTCGGCGAGCCGGGCCCGAACGGTCTGGAAGACCGCCACCGCCTCCACCTGCCGCCCGACCGCGCCGAGCACGCGGACGAGGCATGCCTGTACGGGCTCGTGCAGCGGCGCCATCGCGGCGGCCAGTCGCAGGGGTGGCAGGACCCGTTCCGGCCGGCCCAGCGACATCGCGAGCTCCGCGGCCGCCACGCACGAGTCGAAGAACTCGCCATTCACGCCGGCGAAGACCGCCATCGCCGCGGGGCCGTTCGCGAACCCGTCACCCGCGGCACCGCGCCAGAGTTCCAGTGCCTCCAGGTACCGGGCCAGAGCCGCTTCGCGGCGTTGATCCGCGGCGGCGGCTCGGGCAGCTCCGGCAAGCTCCCGGAAGGCGACCAGGTCGAGCGTGCCGGCACCGGCCACAAACAGGTAGCCGCTGCCTTGTCGGCGCAGGTACGAGCCCGTTTCCCGAGCGCGAAGGTCGGGCTCCAGGAGCCGCCGCAGCGCGCCGACGTACTTCTGGACGACGTTGAGCGCGGTGGCGGGAGCGTCCTCGCCCCAGATCAGCTCGATGAGGTCACCGGCGCTGACCGGCTGCCCCGCCCTGGCCAGCAGCAGGGCGAGCAGGTAGGCCTGCTGCGGCGGACCCGGGTCCAGCTCGGTGTCGCCTCGCCAGAGCCGCAACGGGCCGAGGATGCGGATCGTCACGGGTCTGCCCAAGGCCGGTCTGACCTCCCCGCCGGGCGAATCGACCCGCTATGCCGACCAATTCCACGCTCGTCGACCGGTAGCCTAAAACATCCAACGGACCAGCGGGCACCGGCTGTCCGGCGATGCTCTGTGCCTTGTCCTCGCGCGAAGGAGCCCGCGATGAGTGCCGCCGCCCCTCCGCGACTGCAGATCCTCGGTCCTCTGCGGATCTGGCGGGACGGCGTCGAGCTCGCCCCAGGGCCCCGGCAGCAAGCGTACCTGCTGGCGGTGCTGCTGGCCCGGGCGGGCGAGCCGATCAGCACGAGCGAGCTGATCGATCTGATCTGGGGCGACGACGCTCCGGAGTCCGCGGTCAACATTCTCCAGAAGTACGTCGGCGCGCTGCGACGCTTGCTGGAGCCGGCGGTTCCGGCGCGTGAAACCGGCTCGTACCTGCAACGCCACCGAAACGGCTACCTCTTCGCCGCCGATCCCGACCTGGTGGACGTCGTGACCTTCCGGGAGCTCGTGGCCGCGGCGAAGGGCGGCGTCGCCGAGCAGCGGCCCGATGCGGCGCTCGACCGCTACGTCCGGGCGCTGGGTCTTTGGCACGGCCCGGCCGGTGAGGGACTCGCCCACGGCTCGACCGCGATGGCGATCTTCGCCGCGCTGGACGGTGAGTTCTTCGACGCCTGCGTGGCGGCGGCCGAGCTCGCGGTCTCGCGCGGGCAGCCTGAGCGCGTGCTGCACGCGCTGTACCTGGCCGCCCGGATGGCGCCGTTGCACGAAGGCGTGCAGGCGAGTCTCGTCCGCACCTTGGCGGCTGCCGGCCGGCAGGCGGAGGCGCTGTCGGTGTTCCAGACCGTCCGGGCCCGGCTCGCCGAGGAGCTGGGCATCGATCCCGGCCCGACGCTGGTGGCCGCGCTCCGGCACGTGCTGGCCCGACAACCGGCCGAGGACATACCCGCCGGGACGCCGGCCGCCGACGCCCTGGTCGGCCGGGCCGAGGAGCTCGGGGTGCTGCGGCAGGCGGTGGCGTCGGCGTTCGCCGGGGGTACGGGGCTCGTCGTCATCGAGGGAGAACCCGGGGTGGGCAAGACGCGCCTGCTCGAAGAGGCGGCCGCCGGCGCGGGCCGGCGCGGCGCGCTCGTCGTCTGGGGCCGCTGCCTGGAGGGGGACGGCACGCCGTCGATGTGGCCGTGGGTGCAGGCGGTCGGCGCGATCCTCGGCGGCCTACCGGCCCCGGCGCGGGAGCAGTGGCACGCCAGCGAGCTCGGCCGCCTCGTCGGATCGCACGGCGGCGTGCCGGCGACGCCGGTACTGCCGGACAGCGGCACCCGGTTCCGGCTGTTCGAGCAGGCGGTCGCGCTCGTGGGGACGGTGTCGGTGCGGCGGCCGGTGGTGCTCTTCGTCGACGACCTCCAGTGGGCGGACACGGCCTCGCTGGATCTGTTCAGTCACCTGGCGGCCCGGCTCCCGGCCGGCACCGCGGTCATCGGCGCGCTCCGCGACCGCGCGCCGGTGCCTGGCTCGGAGTTGGCGCGGATGCTCGCCGCGGCCAGCCGGGTGCCCCGTCACCGCCGGATCCGGCTCGGTCCGCTCGGCCCGGACGAGGTGGCCGAGCTGGTCCGCCGCGAGACCGGCCAGGACCCGAGCCCCGGTGCGGCCCGGAGCATCCATGCCCGCACCGCCGGCAACCCGTTCTTCGTCCGGGAGCTGTCCCGGCTCCTCGCCGATGGCGGCGTCCTCACCGTGGACGCCGCGGCGCGGACCGCCGTGCCGTCGACGGTCCGGGACGTGGTTCGGGACCGGATGGCGGGACTGGACGACGATGCCAGGGGCCTGCTGCAGGCCGCCGCGCTGATCGGCCGTGACGTCGACCTCGCGCTGCTCGCGCGCACCGCCGGCCTCGACGCGCAGGCCTGTCTGGAGGGCCTCGAGCCGCTGGAGGAGCTCGGACTGTTCGAGCCCTCGCCCGGCGATCCGTACTCGTTCCGCTTCCCGCACGACCTGGTCCGCGAGTCGGTCGCCGAGACCACGCCGCCGCGTCGCGCGGCCCGCCTGCACCTTCTGGTGGCGGACGGGCTGGAGGGCACGGCCGAAGACGACGAGCCGGTGGTCGAGCGCCTCGCCCATCACCTGTGGGCCGCCGGCCCACTCGCCGACCCGGCCCGGACCGCGGCCACCCTGGTACGCGCGGGTCGCTGCGCGGCGGGAAAGTCGGCGCTCGACGCCGCCGCGCGGCAGTTGCACACGGCTGCTCAGGTGGCGCGCACAGCGGGCCTGGTGGAGCTGGAACTGTCCGCCCTGTCGCTGTTCACCGCGGTGGACGGGATGCGGGCGGGGTACGTCGGCTCGGCGCTTGACCTGCTGGAGCGGGCCGAGCACCTGGCACGTGAGCTCGGCCGGGAGCGGGAGGCCGCCGACTTCCTCTTTTCCCGCTGGGCCGCGTACTCCCAGGGCATTCAGCTCGACCCCGCCGGCCGCCTGGCACGCCGGCTGCTGGAGCAGGGCGAAGCGTCCGCCGACCCGATCGTCCGCGCGTACGGCCGGCACGCCTGGGGCATCCACCAGTGGGACGTCGGCAACGTCGGCGAGGCGTTCAGGTACCTGAGCCACGCCAGCTCGACCGTGCTCGACGACCCGGCGCACGGTGGTGAGGGCCAGCTCCGGCGTGACCTGCGGCTGCTCTGGCCCGTGATGCTCGCGCTGATGACCGCGCTGCACGGTGACCTCGACACCGCCCGGGCGCGGCTCGACACGATCGAGGCGGCCGCGGGCGACGACCCTTATGTGATCACGGTCTGGGCCGCCTTCGCCGTAACGGTCGAGGCGGTGGCCGGCGACCCGGCGCGGACGCTGCGCGCGGCGAAGCGAGGGATCGCCCTGGACCCCGAGTTCTCCTTCGCCTTCCTCGGCAGCTACCAACGGCTGGCTCGGTGCTGGGCACGCGCCGTGACCGGCGACGACCCGGCCGGCGCCGCGGCCGAGGCTCAAGAGATCATCACAGCGGCGCTGACCGACCCACCGCGCTCGGGCCTTGCCACCTGGTACGGGCTGCTCGGCGAGATGTGGCTGGCGGCCGGGGACTTGGAGGAGGCCGCCACCGCCCTCGACCGGGCCGACTCGTTCCTCCACAAGTACGGCCAGCGCTACCCCGAGGGACTGCTGCTCCTGCTGCGGGCGCGGCTGATGCGGGCCCGCGGCGAGCCGGTCGCCGCCGTCCGGGCCGCCGCCGAGCGCGCCCGGGCGCTCTCCGTCGAGCGCGAGGCCCACCTGTTCGCCCGCCGCGCCGAGGAGCTGCTGGACGGCCTGGCGTGACGGCACCGGCGCGCGGACTCCGGGAAGACCGACAGTTCAGTACCGGGCGTTCACTTTGGACGGTGAGTAGACCGCCCAGACGTGGAATACCAGGCCGATGCCCCAAGCCACGATCGACCACAGTGGCCAGAAGAAGTGCTCCGGGGTGAAGAGCCACCACGTTACGACCTGGGCCAGATTGGCCAGGACATAGCAGAGAAGATGGACCCGCAGGCCCCACTTCTTGGCGGTTTCGCTTTTCTTGGACGTCATGCCCGCACGCTAGGTGGGCGCACTTGACAACCACGGAATCCCGCCCGTGATGCGCTTCCGGCTTCGTTCAGTGCTCGTCAAGTGCCCGTCTCTACGCTGACCGGCGATCACTGTTCGAGATCGGGATCGAAGGGCACATATCGATGACGACAACTCGCCGAACGCTGCTGGCCGGATCCGCGGCGGTCACGACCGGGGCCGTGCTGGGAGCGCCCGCCGCGCAGGCACACGACCGGCAAAAGCCCACTGTGGTACTCGTGCACGGCGCGTTCGCCGACGCCTCGGGCTGGAACGGCGTCGCGGGCCGGCTCGTCCGCGACGGCTACCCCGTCCTCGCGCCGGCGAACCCGCTGCGCGGCGTGGCCACCGACTCCGCCTACCTGGCCAGCATCCTCGCCACCCTCAGCGGCCCGCTCGTGCTCGCCGCGCACTCGTACGGCGGGATCGTCGTCACGAACGCCGCGACCGGCAACCCGAACGTGAAGGCGCTGGTCTACGTGGCCGCGTTCGTACCCGATCAGGGTGAGACGTTGCTGGGTCTGCAGACGAAGTACCCGGGAAGCCGGCTCGACGAGGCGGCGCTCGACTTCCGTCCCTACGGCGAGGGGGTCGACGGATACATCAAGAAAGCGGTCTTCCGCGACGTCTTCGCCGGCGACGTGCCCAGGGCGACCACCGACCTGATGTGGGCCGGCCAGCGGCCGAGCGACGTGCGCGCGCTGCAGGAGCCGTCCGGCGCCCCGGCCTGGAAGACCGTTCCCTCCTGGTATCTCGTGGCCCGCGACGACCAGGTGCTGCCCGCCGCAGCGCAGCGATTCATGGCGCGGCGGGCCGGCGCGCAGGTCCGGGAGGCCGGCACCTCGCACGTCGCGATGATCGCCCGGCCGGACACGACGGCCGACCTCATCAAGCGCGCCGCGCGCTGACGAAGCCACGGAGGGGTAGCGATGTTCGAGCGGTTGGGGCGGACGGTGTTCCGCCGGCGGTGGTGGGTGATCGGCGTGGCCGCGGCCTTCATGGCCGTCGGTGGCATCTGGGGTACCCAGGTCTTCGGGGCCTTGACCACCGAGGGGTTCGACGACCCGGCCAGCGAGAGCTCCCGCGCGGTCGAGCGTGCCGAGGCGACACTGGGCCGGACCGGCAACGACGTGGTCGTGCTCTACACCAGCGCCGGCATGACCGTCGACGACCCGGCGTTCCAGCGGGCGGTCACCGGCACGCTCGACGCGCTCCCCGACGGCGTGGTGACCGGGACCGTCACCTACTGGAGCACCAACAGCCCGGCCCTGGTCAGCCACGACCGGCACGCCACGTACGCGGTGCTGACCCTGGCCGGCGACGACGAGACCGAGCGCGGCGAAGGACTCGAACAGATCGAGGACGACCTGGCCGCGCCGGGTCTCACCACCCAGGTCGGCGGCATCACCACGGTCAGCCGCGACATCCGAGAGCGGGTCGCGGCCGACATCGCCCTCGCCGAGACGATCTCCATACCGGTGCTGCTCCTGCTCCTGGTGGTGGTCTTCGGCAGCGTGGCCTCGGCGAGCCTGCCGCTCGCGATCGGCGGCCTGGCCATCCTCGGGGCGTTCACCGCGTTGCGCGTGATGAGCTACCTGACCGACGTATCGGTCTTCTCGATCAACGTGGTGACGATCCTGGGGCTGGGGCTGGCGATCGACTACGGCCTGTTCATGGTCGGGCGGTTCCGCGAGGAGATCGCCCGCGGCCACGGCGTCGAGGACGCGGTCGCCCGCACCATGGCCACCGCGGGTCGTACCGTCGCCGTCTCCGGCGTCACCGTCGCGGTCTCGCTGGCCGGACTGCTGATCTTCCCGATGACGTTCCTCCGCTCGATGGGCTTCGGCGGCCTCTGCGCGGTCGTGGTGGCGATGGTGGCGGCGCTGACCGTGCTGCCTGCCCTGCTCGGCATCCTCGGCCCCCGGGTGGAGGCGCTGTCGGTGCGGCGGCTGCTGCGCCGCCCGCCGCCCGCTATCGCGCGGCGCGAGGTCGCGCACGGGTTCTGGTACCGCCTCGCGCACAGCATCATGCGCCGCCCGGTCCTCTACGCGGTCGGGGTGCTCGCGGTCCTGCTCGTGGCGGCAGCGCCGTTCCTGCGCGTCGAGTTCGGCGGTATCGACCCGAGGGTGCTCCCGGCGGGCGCCGAGAGCCGGGTGGTCTCCGAAGCCGTCGACCGCGACTTCGTGCGGAACAGCCAGCTGCCGATCGAGGCGATCGTGACCACGCCCGACCCGGCCGGCCTCGATCGGTACGTCACCGCCGTCCGGGCCCTCGACGGGGTGACCGGAGCCGACATCACGGGCATGTCCGGTGACGTCGCCCGGGTCACGATCACCTACCAGGGCGACCCGATGTCCGCGGACACCCGCGACCTCGTGAGCCGGATCCGCGCCGTACCGCCGCCGCCCGGCGGTGAGGTGCTGGTCGGCGGCCTGACCGCGCGGCTGGCCGACCAACTCGACGCCGTGGGCGACCTGCTGCCCTGGATGGCGCTGATCATCGTCGGCGCGACGTTCGTCCTGCTGTTCCTCGCCTTCGGCTCGCTCGTGCTGCCGATCAAGGCGATCGTGATGAACGTCCTGTCGCTCGGCGCCTCGTTCGGCGCGCTGGTCCTGATCTTCCAGGACGGCCACCTGTCCGGCCTGCTCGACTTCACCTCCACCGGGACGCTGGAGGCGACCCAGCCGATCCTGGTGCTCGCGGTCGTGTTCGGGCTGTCGATGGACTACGAGGTCTTCCTGATGTCCCGGATCCGCGAAGAGTACGACCGGACCGGCGACAACACCGCGGCGGTCGCGGTCGGGCTGCAGCGCAGCGGCCGGATCATCACCAGCGCCGCGCTGCTCATCCTGGTCGTGATCGGACTGTTCTCCATCTCCGGCATCACGTTCATCAAGCTGATCGGGGTGGCGATGCTCATCGCCGTCCTGGTGGACGCGACGATCGTCCGGGCGCTGCTGGTCCCGGCCACCATGCGCCTGCTCGGGCACGTGAACTGGTGGGCACCGGCGCCACTGCGACGCTTCTACGCCCGCCACGGCCTCCGCGAGGGCGCGGACCCGCCACCGGCTCCCGCGCCAGACCCAACACCGGCTCGAACGGTGTCCGGCTGATGCACCAGCGCGCGTACGAAGGCCTGTGCAGCGCGGAGCAGAAGCGGCACACCGCGCTCATCCGAAACCCGAAACTGGCGTTGTTCGCGCTGGCGCTGGGCACCTTCGCGATCGGCACCGGTGAGTTCGGCAGCAACGGCATCATCCAGCTGTTCGCCGCCGATCTGGACGTGTCGATCCCGACCGCCACGTACGCGATCACCGCGTACGCCTTCGGGGTGATGGTCGGCTCTCCGGCCATCACCCTGCTCGCCGCCCGCCTCAACCGGCGCACCCTGCTGCTCGGCCTCATCGCGCTGTTCCTGGCCGGCAACGGGCTCTCCGCGCTGGCGCCGAACATCGCGCTGCTGGTCGTCTTCCGGTTCGTCGCCGGCAGCGTGCAGGGAGCGTTCTTCGGCGCCGGGGCCGTCGTCGCCGCCTACGTGTACGGGCCCGGCAAGGGCGGCAAGGCGTTCGCCACCGTCATGGGCGGACTGACCGTCGCCACCATCTTCGGGTCGCCGCTGGGCACCTACATCGGCCAGAACGCCGGCTGGCGCGCCATGTACTGGACCGTGGTCGCGGTCGGCCTGCTCGCCGGCGCCGCCCTGATGACCTGGCTGCCCCGCACCGACCACCTGCGCGGCGGCTCCATCACCAACGAACTCGCCGCGCTGCGCCGGGTCAACGTCTGGCTGATGGTCACCGTCGCGGCGCTCGGCATCTCGAGCATCTTCGCCGTCTACACCTTCATCGGCCCGTTCGTCACCGACGCCGCCCGGCGCGACGCCTCCCTCATCCCGATCGCGCTCGCCGTCTTCGGCCTCGGCATGGCCGCCGGCAACCACCTCGGCGGACGCATCGCCGACCGGCACGAACACCGCGGCCTGATCTGGGGCTACGGCGGCGCCCTGGCCCTGCTGGTGCTGATCGGCGTGGCCGGCGACGACCTGGCGATCCTGCTGCCCTGCCTGTTCGGCGTCGGCGCGACCACGATGCTGGCCATCCCCACCATCCAGGTCCGGCTCACCGGCTTCGCCCCGGACGCCCCGACCCTGATGGGCGCGCTCAACCTCGCCGCCCTCAACCTCGCCAACTCGCTCGGCGCGATCGGCGGCGCGATCACCCTCGACGCCGGCTGGGGCACCCTCTCCACCGTCTGGGCCGGCTTCGTCCTCACCACCGCCGGCCTGCTCCTCTACATCGCGACCGTCGCCCGGGTGAAGGCGGCCCCCGTACCGCGGTTGAGTACCACGTGAACGACGGCGTCGGGCAGCGCGGACCGGTCCTGGACGGCGAACAGTTCGGCCGGCTCGCCGACTACGGCGAGGTGGAACACGCCGAGGCCGGCCGCGACCTCTACACCTCGGGAGACCACCGCTACGACTTCTTCCTGCTCCGAACGGCGACCGTCGACATCATCCGGGACGCGACGGCGATCGAGCCGGAACGTCTGATCTACCAGGGCGGCCCCGGCGATTTCCTCGGCGAGCTCAACCTGCTGACCGGTCAGCACGTCTACCTGACCGCCCGGGTGGTGTCCGCCGGGACAGTCGTCCGGATCGGCGCGACGATGCTGCGCCGCGCCCTCGCCGAGCAGGTCGACATCGCCGACATACTCATCGAGGCGTTCCGGGAGCGGCGGGAGGTCATCCGGGCGGCGGCCGGCAATGCCCTGGAACTCGTCGGCCGGCCGGACGCCGCGCAGACGCTCGAACTGCGCACCTACGTGGCGCAGATGCTCCTGCCGCACACCTGGCTCGACGCGGCCTCTCATCCCGGCCGCTCGCTGATGGCACTGGCCGGGCTCGACGACGGGGAGCTTCCGGCGGCGACCGTCAACGGTTCGGTACTGCGGCGGGCGACGCCCAAAGCCGTCGCCGAGGCGCTCGGACTCAGCTACCGCGCCGACGGCCGCCCGGTCGATCTCGTCGTGGTAGGCGCCGGGCCGGCGGGTCTGGCCGCCGCCGTGTACGGCGCCTCCGAGGGGCTCGCCACCGTCCTGCTGGACCGCACCGGACTCGGCGGCCAGGCCGCCAAGAGCGCCCGCATCGAAAACTACCTGGGCTTCCCGCACGGGATCAGCGGCGAAAACCTGACCCGGCTGGCCATGGTCCAGGCGCTCAAGTTCGGCGTACGGATCCACGCGCCCGCTGCGGTGGCCGGCCTGGACCTCTCCGACGACCGGCAGCCCGCCGTCCTGCTCGAAGACGGCGCACGCATCCCATGCCGCGCGGTGATCGCCGCCACCGGCGCACACTACCGGCGCCTCGACATTCCACAATGGACAAGCTTCGAGCGGTCCGGCTGCGTCCGGTACGCCGCGACCGAACTGGACGTCCGTGGCTACGAGAATCAGCCCGTGGCCGTCATCGGAGGCGCCAACTCGGCCGGGCAAGCGGCACTGTCCCTCGCCACCCGCGGCGCCACAGTGGACTTGATCATCCGCGGCCCCGATCTGGGCGCCCGGATGTCGTCCTACCTGACCGACCGGATCCGCGCGCACTCGCGGATCCAGGTCCACACCAGCAGCACCGTCCGCGAACTGGCCGGCGACGACACCCTCACCTCGATCGTCACCGAGAGGTCCGATGGCCGCCAGGACCGGCTGGACTGCCGCGCGCTGTTCTGCTTCGTCGGCGCCCGCCCCGCGTCGGGCTGGCTGTCGGGCTTGGCCAAGGACAGCGACGGCTTCGTCCTCACCGACAGCCGGCTGCCCACCGGCACGTCCGGCACACCCCTGCCGTTCCAGACCAGCGCACCCCGCGTCTTCGCCGCCGGCGACCTCCGCTCAGGCTCGACCAAACGGGTAGCCACCGCCGTCGGCGACGGCGCGAGCGCGGTCTCCTCCGTCCACGCGGCACTCGCCAACGCCTGACCGGCCGGTCAGTGGCCGGCGGCCGAGGCCGAGTCTGTTCGGACCATCAGGGCGAGGCCGATGGTGGCGAGGAGTCCGGCCGCGGCGGGGATGAGGAAGACGAGGGGAAGGCCGATGGCCGCTGCCGCGAGTCCTCCGGCGGCGCCGCCCAGTGCGGAGGCGAGGGCGGTGGAGCTGATGAATATGGCTGAGGCGGTTGCGACGGCCGTCGGGAGCAGCCGCTGGGCGACGATGATTCCGAGAGCGGCGAACACGCCCCACACCGCGCCCATGAGGACCTGGCCGATGAACAGACCGGCGGCGGTGCCGCTGGTGGCGAAGAGTCCGGTGAACGCGAGCAGAGGCAGCATCGCTGTGGTGGTCGGAGCATCTGGCCGCGGCTTCGGCGACTGCGGCGTGCTGACCTCGCCGGGTGCGCTGCGCCTGGTTCCCAGGGGGATGATCTGGGCGAGGGTGCAGAAGGCTGTGGCGACCAGCATCGTGCGCGGCGAGGTGTGAGCGGCGAGGAAGGCCCCGGCGACGGGACCGATGACCCAGCCGCCGGTCAAGGCCATCCGCACCACGGCAACGACGCCGTCGTTGTTCGGGTTGGGGTGTGCCTTGAGCTGGTCGTGTATCGCGGCGAACAGCTGGGAGGTGGCGGCGCCGCCGAACGCGCCGATGACGGCACTGATGAGGTATGGCATCCACAGCTGTGTCGAGTAGGCGATGCCGATCCAGCCGACGAAGCCCAGGACCGCGCATAACCGAAACAGGCCAAGCCGGCGCCCGGTGCGGTCGGATCGGCGGCCGACGACGTAGCCGGCGACCGGTGCGGTCAGGCTCGTGAGGTAGAACAGGCCCGCGGCGCGCAGGGAGGCACCGAGGTCGTTGACGAGGAAGGAGGCGATCTGTGGTGCGGCGGCCGAAAACCCGACGGCGCCGAGAAACACCGCGATGGTCGCGCCACGGTAAAGCGGCGAGGTGAGCGTCACGCGCAGCGCCGACGGGTGCGCTACGGGTGCGTCGAGCGCCGGCCCGGTGGCCTCGACCTGATCGGGCAGGCTCATCGAGCCGGTTTAGCGCGAGCCGGTGTGGGGGTGCTGTCGCGGGTGACGAGTTCGACCGGAAACCGCTGGCGGTGACCGGCGGCGGGGACGCCGTCGAGGAGCAGGCGGGTGGCGGCGGCGGCCATGTCCTCGACCGGCAGCCGCATCGTGGTCAACGGCGGGTTGGTGCAGACGGCGGCGATGCTGTCGTCGAAGCCGACGATGCTCACGTCGTCGGGGATGCGCCGCCCGGTGGCGGTGATGGCCTGTACGGCCCCGGCGGCCATCAGGTCGCAGGCGACGAACATCGCGTCGATGTCCGGGTCTTCCCGCAGAAGGCGCTGCGCGGCGTGGTGACCGCCGTCGCGGTGGAAGTCGCCGTCGGCGCTGGCTCGCGGTAGTGCGAGGTCGTGGACGGCACGCTGGTAGCCGATACGCCGGTCGATGGCACAGGGGTTGGAGGCGGGTCCGTGGATGGCGGCGATGCGGCGGCGGCCGAGCCGATGGAGTTCTTCGACCGCGGCGTACGCACCGCCGACGTTGTCGGCCTGCATCGCCGGGACCGACGCCGCGGTCGGCACCATCGACACCACCCGGCGGCACCGGCGGTGGAACCGGGCAGCGAGATCCGGGGTGATGTCGGCGAGGACCGCTCCGACGGTGGCATCGGCAGTGATCTCGTCGATGGCGTCGCCAGCCGCCGCGAGGCCGACCGCGTGCAACCGCAACTGCACGCGGGCACCCTCCAGGACCGGCATCATGCCGGCCAGGACCCGGCTGAAGTACGGATGGGTACCGAGCCACCCGACGCCCGGACCATAGGTGACCGCGATGACGTCCACGGCCCGCAACCGACCGGAAGCCAACGCCCTGGCCGCCTCGTTCGGCTGGTAGCCCAGCTCGGCCACCGCCGCGTGGACACGCGCGCGCAGCGGACCCGACGCGCCTGGAACATTGTTGATCACGCGGGACGCCGTCGCGCGCGACACGCCTGCCACCCGCGCGACGTCCTCGATCGTCGGCTTGACCTTGCTCATCGGGCGCCTGCACTCTCCACGGCGATCACCCGCCGCCGCGTGCCCTGGACGATAGACCCGAGAGCGCTCTCACCCTAAGAGGAATCCTCGTCCTCACATAGACGGAGCGTCCGCCGTGGCTGCGGCCAACGGGTGGCTTGGTGACCTCATTGGCGTCACCCAACGCTGACGTCGGCTGCGGAACACTGGCTGCGGCACGCGAAGCAGTCTGCCAAACCCACAGCGCGCCGGACCCGAAGCCACTCTGGCGCCGCCGGAGGGCTTTCGGAGTGGGGTGGTGGGCTCTGGGGAGGGCGGGTGCGGCGCGTCCCGGCGTTTCTTCAGACGGGATCTGCCCCGGTCCGCGCCAGCTGGGGACCGTTTGCGCGGGGTCCCCGGGGAGCTTTCCCGCGGGAGTTGTCGATCGAACGGGGCGCGGTCGGCTTGGCCGGCGGGCACCGGGCGGTTGTTGAGATCGTGGTATCCAGGTGCCCTCGGAGGGGCACCGAAATACCACGATCGCCCCGCGATCGACTTAGGCTGAGTGGCATTGGGGCCGGACCACCACGGACTCGCGGTAGCCCAAGAAACTCTCTTCGGGTCAGCGGTTTGCGGTCGCGCCGTCAGGGGCTGGCTGGACCCGCTCGAACCGAACCCGGCTCAGCCAGCCCGGGAGGTCACTGAGCACGTAGAGCTCGCCGTGCACATCGACGTCGATCGCGGTCGGCTGGGTGGGGAAGTTGCCGATCGTGGCGGACTCGTAGCCGCCCGTGGGTTTGGGGCGCACGGCGAACGCGAGGGTCGAGCAGTAGTCGCTCGCGACGTAGGTCCCCCATGCCTCCGGGGTCGCGGACCCTCGGTACACCACGCCGCCCGTCACCGAGCAGTTTTCGGTGAGGAAATGTTCGTACTCGAAGACCGGGTCGGTGTACCGCACGCCCGACCGGCATTGCTCCGGGTCGAAGACCGGGGTGCCCTCCCGGCAGGACCAGCCGAGGTTCGCCCCACGCTGCCACGGGCGGATGTGGTTGATCTCCTCGACCAGGCCCTGGCCGACGTCACCGATCCACAGCGAGCCGTCGACCGGGTCGACGGAGAACCGCCACGGGTTGCGCAGCCCGTAGAGCCAGATCTCTGGCCGCGCGCCGCGCGTGCGGACGAACGGGTTGTCGGAGGGCACGCAGTAGGGCTTCGCCCCGCAGGCGCGGTTGACGTCGATCCGCACGATCTTGCCGAGCAGGGTGCCGAGGTCCTGACCGGCCTTGAACGGGTCGTTCGCGTGGCCGCCGTCGCCCAGGGACCAGTAGAGATAGCCGTCGCGGCCGAACGCCACCTGTCCGCCGTTGTGGTTGCCGTACTCGGCGTGCTCCTGGGTGAGCAGCACCTGCACCCGGTCAGGAGCGCCGATGGGCACTCGCGCCAGGGTCAGCGCGCCGGCCGGCAGGCTCGTGTAGGCAATGTAGAGGATCCCGGTCCGCGCGAAGTTCGGCGCGGGCGTGATGCCGAGGAGGCCGCGCTCGTTGTCCGACGTGTCGATCCGGGCGGTCAGGTCGAGCACCGGCTCAGCCGCCAGGCCGGTGTCGGGGTGGTAGGCGCGGACGGTGCCGTTCTTCTCCGCGATCAGCATCCGGCCGTCCGGCAGCCCGGTGAGCGCGATCGGACGCCGCAGACCGGAAGCCACCTGTTCGGATACCACGGTCAGCTCAGCCAGTGGCACCGCGCTGGTGCGGGATGCGCCGGCCACGGCGGTGCCGGCCACCGACGCCGGTGGCAACAGGAACGCAGACAGGGCCAGAACGACCAGCCCGGCCAGCATGGTGGCTGGGCGACAACGCCGTCGCGACATGTTTCAGCTCCTCGAGCAAGTGGAGTGGACTACGCAACCTGGGAGCGTTCCCAGCTTACATCGACTCTTGCCAATATCCAACCCATCGCCTCGCCACACCGCTTCGCCGCAAGGTCGGACGTCGAGAGTGCTCCCCGCGCGCACGAGGAGCGGGTCCGCGATGGCTCCGATGTGGACCGAGAGCTGGGTACGCGGCCACGACGTCGGCTGACCGGGCCGACGTTCGAAGCGACCCCTGTCGGCGAGGTGACCCATCCACTCGCTCCGCTCGCGCGAATGACGTGTGGTTGGTGTCGTTGACCGTCCTGGGGAGGTATCCACGTGGCGAGGCGGGCAGCGCACCCCGGTCGGCGGGCGGCCGAGGCGTACCGCGGCCTCGTCGCGATGTTCGATGGCCGCGGCGCCGACTCGCTGCGCGTCGGCGCCCGGGTGCTCGACCGGGCCGACGCGGAGCCGCAGGGCCCACTACGAGCGTGTGCTGGCGATCTCCGCGTCGTATCCGGACGCTCTGCCGTGGGGCCGGGTCCACACCCGTCACCGCCACCATCGCCGCCACTTCAGACCTGCTACGTCGTCGTGGAAGGCGGATATCCGCCGGGCCGGCACAGCGAAGCCCACGTCGACCAGTCGATGTGCACGGTGTGACCCAGCTATGTCAGAGGCGTGGCGCCTTACCGGTGAAGGTCCCGGCGTCCGCCAGGTACTGCTCGGAGATCTTGCCGGCGGCGAGGTCGCGCCTGACCGCGTCGATCGCCGCTTGGCGTTCGCGGGCCACTCGCGCGGGATCCCGGCGGATCGACCCGCCGGTCGCCACGATCGCCTCCTGCAGGCGCGGCACGTCGACCTTTCGCGGCTCCACACCGCCGAGGGCCGCCACGGCCGCCGCGACGCCGGCGGCCTGCCCGATTCCCATGACCCCGCCCTGGGTACGGAACGAGCCGTGCGCCTCGTGGGTCGCCGAAATGGTGCGGCCGGCGATGATCAGGCCGTCGACGCGCTTGGGCACGAGCGCGCGGTACGGGATGTCGTAGGAGTCGTCCAGGTCGGTCCACTTGCCCGCGTCGGGGTCGTCGCCGTACCCCTCCTTGCCCTTGAGGTTGTGGATGTCGATCGGGAAGTAGCCGCGTGACACCGCGTCCGCCTGCTTCACTCCGTGCAGCACGTCTTCGCCGGTCAGGATGTACTCGCCGAGGATGTGCCGCGACTCGCGGATGCCGATCTGCGTGCCGGTGGCGATCAGCCGGGCGTCGCGCATGCCCGGCATGTGCTTTGTCAGGAAGCTGGACAGCGACATGACCTGCTTGCGGCCGTCGATTTCCCCCTGGGTCAGGCTCTCGGCGTCGGTGCCGTCGACGCCCTTGATCCGGGTGGAGTTGAAGTGCAGCACGCCCGGGTGGGTGGTGGTCAGAAACAGCACCGAGTCGCGGCCGAGGTAGAGCTCGCCGGAGTCGAGGCCACTTCGCACCAGCGCCTTGAAGCCCTGCCCGACGAAGTGTCGCTGCGGCAGATGCTTCGCGTACGGGCGGACGGCGACGAGCTCGGAGGCCCACTCGAAGTCTTCGGGGTGTTTGTCCATGTAGGACTTGACCGCCTCGGTGTCGACACCGGCCATGTCGAACATCATCGTGCTGGGCTGGGCGGCCCGGTCGTCGCCGCCACGGCCCATGACGAACTCGGCGCCGGCCAGCGAGGCCACGTCACCGTCGCCGGTGGCGTCGACGACCACCCTCGCCTCGTACAGCTGGGTGCCGCTCTTGTTGGTGACCCGGACGCCGGTGACCTTGTCGCCGTCCATCTCGACACCGCTGGCGAAGGAGTGGAACAGCGGGGTCACGCCGGCCTCCAGGGCCAGGGTCAGCGCCGCCCACTTGTACGCCTCGCGGTCGTAGAAGCACAGGTAGGCGCCGCTGCCATGCGGGTTGGTGGTGCGCAGGTGCCCGGTGCTGCCGCCGAGGTCCATCATGCGGTCCACGAACTCCTGCGGGATGCCGGTGATGACCTGCTCGTCGCCGAAGTGGAAGGGGGATATCGGGCCGAGTGCCGCGCTCGTCGCCATGCCGCCGAGGAAGCCGTACTTCTCGATGACGAGCGTGCGGGCTCCCTGCCGGGCGGCGGCGATGGCGGCGATGAAGCCGGATGGGCCGCCGCCCACCACGATGACGTCGAATCGGCTCACGAGCTCACTTTCCCTTCTGGTTGTACTGCGTCTGCACTTCGCTGAGGGCGGCCGGGACGGCCGCGCCGTTGAAGATCATGTTTTGGGCGGCCTTGACGAGGTTGGTGCTCAGCTCGCTGTAGTCGGCCGGGAAGCGGGAGACCTTGCCGTCGGTGGCGAGGTAGTCGCGCCACTGCAGCAGCTCCGTGGCGTTGGCCGCCTTGGCGATCGCGTCGCTGTCGTAGACGCTCTTGAGTACCGGCAGCACGCCGGCGGCGGCGAACTTCGCCTGCGACTCGGCGCTCAGGTAGTACCTCATGAACGCCCAGACCTGCTCGGGGTGGTCGGTGTTCGCGCCCATGGCGAGGGTCTGTCCGGCGACGGCGGTCGGCATGTTCTTGCCGGCGGTGGTGCTCGGCACCGGCAGCGTGACGAGGTTGTCGCCGACGCCCTCGGCGGACCGGGCGGAGGCGACCCGGTAGCTGCCCTCGATCGCCATCGCGACCGTCCCGGCCTTGACGCCGTTCACGACCTCGTCGGCGCCCATGGTGAGCACCTCGCGCCCCATCGCCCCGGCGTCCGCGGCCTTCTTGATCAGGGCCATGGCCTGCTCGCCGGCCGCGCTGGCGAACGCCGCCTTGCCGTCGGCGCCGATGATCTCGCCGCCGAAGCCGGCGGTGAACGGGTCGAACTTCTCCATGAAGTCGGCGCCGAGCGACTGCTCGGACAGGCCGATCGCGAATCCGGTGATCTTGTTGCCGGACGCCTTGCGGATCGCGGCGCCGGCGGCGATCGCCTCGTCGAGCGTCGTGGGCGCGCTCACCTTGTACTTGTCGAGGATGTCCTTGCGGTACCAGAGCAGCCAGACCCGCGACTCCCACGGCAGGGCCATCAGCTTGCCGTCGACCTTGGCGCTGTCGATCGGGAAGAGGTAGTCGGCACCGGCCTCGCTCAGCCAGTCGTTGGCGTACTCGTCGATCTCCTGGATGCTGCCGCCCTCGACGTGCTGGGCGAGCTGCGGCGTGTAGATGTTGACGATGTCCGGGCCGCCGCCGGTGTTCGCGGCGCGGATCACCTCGCCGTCGATCTTGGCGTAGTTCATGCTGGTAACGGTGACCTTGGCGGCACTCTGGCTGGCGTTGAAGCCGTCGACGATCTCCTTGAGCGCCTTGCCGCGCGGGTCGGTGCCGGCCGGGTCGAGGAATGTCCACATGCTCAGCTCCGCGACGCCGTCGCCGCCGGAGTCCCCGTCACCGCAGGCGGTGAGGGCACCGCCGGTCGTCACGCCGATCGCGGCGAAGGCACCTAACCGCAGCAGGTGGCGCCTGTTCATGTTCGTGGCCATGGCTCTATCTCCAGAGTGGACGGAACGTCAGCCCTTGCTGGCGCCGGCGGAGAGGCCGGCGACAAGGCGGCGTTCGAAGAGGACGAAGGCGATGATCATCGGCAGCAGGGTGACCATGACCGCGGCGGTCAGCTGACCCCACACCGTCCCGTACTGGGTGAGGTAGGTGTAGAGGCCGACCGAGATGAGCCGCAGGTCCGAGTCGCTGACGAAGGTGCTGGCGATGAGGTAGTCGTTCCAGACGTAGACGAACGTGATGATGGCGGCCGCGCCGATGCCCGGCTTGGCCAGCGGCAGGATCAGCCGCACGAACGCGCCGAACGTGGTGGTGCCGTCGACGCGGCCGGCCTCCTCGATGTCCGCCGGGATGGACTCGAAGAAGCCGCGGAGGATCCAGATGATCGTCGGGACCTGCCAGGCCGCGTAGATGACGATCATGACGAAGAACGTGTCGTACACGCTCAGCTTCACGGCGAGGTAGTAGAGCGGGACGAGGACCGCGATGCCCGGCACCATCGAGGTCATCAGGATGAAGAAGAGCAGGCCGCCCTTGCCGCGGAAGCGGTAGCGCGCGGCCGAGTACGCCGCCGGCACCGCGATGAGCAGCGTGACGGCGACCGTGATGATGCTGACGATGACGCTGTTGAGCAGGTTGCGCGGGATCTGCGAGTCGAAGAGGACCGCGTGGTAGTTGTCGAACGTGAAGTGCTCCGGGATCCACCGCACCGGTGTGGCCAGTACGGTGGCCTCCGGTTTGAACGATGTGGACAGTCCCCATAGGAGCGGGAAGACGGCGAACACCGCGCCCGCCACCAGCCCGGCGTAGATGCCGGCTTGGCGCAGCCTGGCCGGGCGCTTGACCCGGGTCGCGTCAGCTGTCACTGCTCCCCCTCAGTACCCGGATGTAGGCGATGCCGAAGACGATGTTGAGAGCGAAGAGCACGACCGAGTAGGCGGCGCCGACGCCGATCTTGAAGAACTGGAACGACTGCAGGAACGCGTCGAGGCTCAGCACCTGGGTGCCGGAGAAGGGGCCGCCGCCGGTGAGCGTGTAGACCAGCGTGACCATGTTGAAGTAGAGCAGCGTCAGCATGATCACCAAGATCAGCAGCGTCGACCTGATCGTCGGCACCACGATCCGGTAGAACGACTGGGTGGGGGAACAGCCGTCCACTCTGGAGGCTTCCACCGTCTCCTGTGGAACCGTCTGCAGTGCCGCCAGACAGAGGATGGTCGCCAGCGGGTAGCTGATCCAGACGTTGACGAGGATCAGGGCCGCCATCGAACCGATCGGGTCGGCTAGCGGCTCGCGCCCGCCGAAGAGGCTGTGCAGCGGGCCGTACTGGCCGTTGAGCAGCCACTTCCACAGCAGCGCCGCGACCGTCTGCGAAACCACCCAGGGCAGCAGGATCACCACGCGGAACGCCCGTATGTAGCGGACCGGCTTGTTGAGCAGCACGGCCAGGCCGAGACCGAGCGGCACCGCCACGACGAGAGAAATGACCACGTACGCGAAGGTGCGGGCGATGTCGCCCCAGCCGTCCGGACCGAGTACCGTGGCGAAGTTGTCCCAGCCGACGAACTCGACCGTGCGCAGGCCTCGCGTCCGGTAGAGGCTGAGCCGTACCGCCCAGGCGATCGGGATCACCGAGACGAGCGCGACCAGCACCAGGGCCGGCACGTACAGCCCGACCGGGCCGTAGCGGCGGCGGCCCTTCCGCGGCCGTGGAGGTGCCTCGGGCGGCGCGGCGCGTACCGGCGGCGGAGCGGTCACCGTCATCGCGTCGATTCCAGGTCGTCGACGTCGACGTCGAGCAGCCGGCACACCGCGCGCAGCTCCTCGGTCCAGTCGCCGGGAATGGCGTGGATGTGGTTGGCACCGAAGCGGTCGAGGAATGCCTCCGCCGGCGCGTCGAACCGGCTGAACGCGTGCGGCCACTCGTACGTGGAGGCGCGCGCCAGCCGCTCGTGCGTCTCGTGGCCGAGGTCGACGAAGCGGCCCTTGGTCAGCTGCAACCGGTACCGGTGGTCGAGCCGGCTCAGCCGCGCGAACGTGGCCTCGCCGGCAGCCGCGATGTGGTGCACGGACGCGCCGCCGGCCGGGAAGAAGAACACCTCGGGGTAGAGGTGGGTCTTCGCGAGGTTTTCCAGCGGGTCGTCGCTGCGCGCCGCGTACCAGGTGGCGTGCTGCCCAGAATTGGCCAGGTCCCAGACGTCGAGGTCGCCGTGGTAGTGCCGGACGTCGGCGAAGAGCACCGGCAGCCCGGAGAGCAGCTTCATGATCTGCATGGTCAGCGCGCCGTCCATATCGGACTCGGTGCTGCAGACGAAGGTCTCCTTGGGCCCGTCCCAGTCGTACGGGTCGTTGAGGAAAGCCTCGGTGACGTCCATGGTGGCGAAGTGGTTGGTGAGCTCGGGCTGGCCCTTGATGCCGGCGAAGTCGAGGTGCCACTCGTCGATCAGCTCGCGGACCGCGTAGTACGACCGGATCTGCCGGCCGAGCGTCTCGGGGGTGAGCTTGTCACCGTCGTAGTGCACGCCGGCGGCGTGCTTCTCCAGCCAGGCGCGCGCGGTGGCGACCCTGCTCTCGTCGACGAGCTCGGCCCGCCGGACGATCTCCCACTGGTCGATCTCCTCGACGTCGACACCGAACGTGTCGATCCAGACCTCGGGAGAGCTGGCCGCCGTGTACATGCCCATGGGTCGGCCGCCGATCCGGCCGAAGGTGCTGCCGCGCAGTCCGCTGACGGCGGCCGCGGCGGTCACCGTCGTCTGGAGGCGCCGGCGTACCGCCGGGTCGGTCGCGTCGCCGGTGATCCGGGTGTGCTGGCGGCCGATCTGGTCGAGGGCGCCGCCGGCGGCGAGCAGGCCCACCATGCCGGGCTGCACCGGGTCGATGGTCGAGGCGAGCAGCAGCGGGCCCGTCGTCGCGGTCGCCGCGAGCATCGTGAAGTGGGGGAACGCCCACACCGGGTAGTGGAAGACGGTCAGATCGGGGCCGGCCGCCGCGACCCGCCGCGCTTCCGCGACCGCGATCTCGTTGCTGGTCACCGGCTGCGCGCCGGCGACGACCGTGTGCCCGGCCGTCTCGAACGCCTGCCGCAGCAGGCCCTCCTTCTGCCGGCAGAAGTCATCGATGTCGGCGGCGACGAAGTCGCGCCCGTCGGAGAACGTCAGCAGGGAGATCGTGGCCATAGGGTGTACCTCCTGGTGCACCGGCGGTATGATTTGCTGAAATCGATTTCAGATCGGTTTCGCAAATGCTAACGCTGGTGGCGCCACATCTGTCAACCCCTTGAGTCCGGGAGCTTCTCGGTGGCCAACATCTACGACGTCGCGAAGGCGGCCGGTGTGTCGCCGGCGACCGTGTCCCGCGTGCTCAACGGCGCGCGGGTCACCCCCGACCGCGAGGCTCGCGTCCGGGCCGCCTGCGCTGAGCTGGGGTTCAAGCCTAACCGGGTGGCCCGTGGCCTGCGCCGGCAGAGCAGCGACGTGCTCGGGTTGATCATCGCCGACATCGAAAACCCGTTCTTCACCGCGCTCGCCCGGGGCGTCGAGGACGTGGCCCGCACGGCGGCGCTGTCGGTCGTGCTGTGCAACGCCGACGACGACCCGGAGAAGGAGGCGGCGTACCTCGACGTGGCCCTGGCGGAGCACATGGCCGGTGTGATCATCTCGCCCGCCTCGATGACCGAAACCGATGTCACCCAGCTGATCGGCAAGGGCATCCCAGTCGTGGCCATCGACCACTCACCCGAGTCCGCGCAGGTCGACACCGTCGCCTCGGACGACGAGCGCGGGGCGTACGCGGCCACCAGCCACCTGATCGACGAAGGCTACCGCCGGATCGCCTGCATCACCGGCCCGCGCGAGTCGTGGGCGGCGGTGCAGCGGCTGCGCGGCTTCCTGCGCGCCCACCGCGAGTCCGACCCGCCGCGCCGGCGCCCCGCCGTGAAGTACGCGGACTTCCGCGTCCGCGGCGGCTACCGGGCGATGGCCGAGCTACTGGACTCGGCAAACCCGCCGGACGCGGTGATGGTGACCAACAACCTGATGGCGGCGGGCGCGCTCGAGGCGATGTACGACCGGGAGCTGCGCCCGCCGGCGATCGGCGTGGCGGCCTTCGGCGACGCCTTCTGGTCACACCTGGTGCGGCCGTCGCTGAGCAGCGTGCACCAGCCCGCCTACGACATCGGGCGCTCCGCTGCCGAGCTCGTGCTCAAGCGCCGCGGAAACCCCGACCTCGACCCTCAGACCGTAGTGCTCCCCACCCGCCTCGAGATCCGTGACAGCTCCCGCCGCCCGTCCTGACGCCCTCGTCCAGGAGAATCTGGGCTACCGCGACGTCCGCGGTGGTCCGGAAGCCCACGATCTCCCCCGGCCCCTGGCGGGGAGCCGGCGGCCGTGACCCCCTCTCCACAGCGCCGTCGCCGGGGCGGATGTGTGCGCGCGGGAAGCTCTCGAGCTGCCCCGTCTGTGCGTGCACACCCCGGCAGCCGGCGAGCGCCGGGGTGGGCTTGCCCCGCGGAGCCGGCAGCGGAGGCCGGGGATCTCGGCGAGCGCCAGCTCGCCGCCGGCCGCAGCGGTGCCCGCGGGAAAGCACCCCAAGAAAACGCTCCGCTGCGCTCCACGTTTCCCCGGGGACCCCGCGCAAACGGTCCGCAGCTGGCGCGGACCGGGGCAAATCATGTCTGAAAGAGACGTTGAGACACGCCCGACCCTGATCCGGAAGCTCTCCTAGACAGTCCTTATGCGGGCCTCGCCGATGTCCACGCCGCTGCCACGGAGTGCGGCCTTCAGGCGGTCGGGGGCGGCCGCGGTCAGCTCGCGCAGCTGGTCGAGCTCGGCCACCAGGCGCTCGACGGCGGCCGTGTGGCCGCCCTGGGCAGCCGCGAAGAGGTCGACCAGCAGCGCCGGGCGGACCGAGGCGTTGCCGGAGACGACCGCCGTGCCGCCGGCCTCGGCGAACGGGACGATCAGCGCGTCGTTGCCGCTCATCACGGTGAGCTTGCCGAGCAGGTCGAGATAGGGCTCCACCTCGGCGAACGTGGCGACGCTAAGCTTCACGCCGGCCAGGTTGGGCACGTCGAGCAGCCCGCGGAAGGTCGCCGGCGCGATCCGGGTGCCGGACGCTTCCGGGTAGTTGTAGACGTGGAACGGCAGGGTCGGCACGGCGGCGGCCACGTCCCGGAAGTACGCCTCCACCGCGGCCGGCTGGACCGGATGGAAGTAGGGCGTGATCGCGGTGAGCGCGTCCGCGCCGGCCTCGGCCGCACGGGCCGCCAGGCGGCACGCCTCCGCCGGTGCCGCGTGGCCGACGTGGGCGATCACCGGCACTCGGCCGGCGACCGCGCGGGCGAAGGCGCCGACCGCCTCGATCCGCTCGTCGCTGGTCATCGTCACGAACTCGCCCGTCGTGCCGCCGACCATGAGGCCGCCGACGCTCGCGTCGAGCAGGTAGTCGACGTAGGGCGGGATGCGGCGGGCGTCGAGCGCGCCCTGCTCGTCGAACGGGGTCAGGGCGGCGACCACCACGCCGTCGATCATTCGTTGCCTCCGCGGTCTTGCTACTGAAATCGGTTTCTGTGATCGTAGACCGAGAGCGGCGGGCAACGTCAAGCCTGGCCACGGCGCGTGAGCGGAGGCACGATGAGCGCACTCTTCCTGGGCATCGACGTCGGCACGTCGAGCACGAAGGGTGTCCTCGTGCGCCCCGACGGAGAGATCGTCGCCAGCGCGAGCCGGGCGCACGAGTTCGACCTGCCCCGCCCCGGCTGGGCCGAGCACGACGCCGACCAGATCTGGTGGGGCGATTTCGTCGCGATCGCCAGATCGCTCACCGCGCCCCTCGCCGAGCCGGTCACCGCCGTCGGCGTCAGCGGGATCGGGCCGGTCCTGCAGCCGACCGACGAGCGCGACCGCCCGCTCCGCCCGGCCATCCTCTACGGCATCGACACCCGCGCCGGACAGGAGATCGACGAACTCAACGCCGAGCTCGGCGCCGACGCCATCGCCGAGCGGGCCGGCGCCCCGCTGACCTCCCAGGCGATCGGCCCCAAGCTGCGCTGGCTGCGCCGCCACGAGCCCGAGGTCTGGCGCCGTACCCGCCGGATCCACATGGCCAACTCCTACCTGGTGCGGCGACTCACCGGCGAGTACGTGCTGGACCACCACTCGGCCAGCCAGGCCATACCCCTCTACGACAGCCGCAAGCTGGACTGGGCGGACGGCTGGGCCGCCGCGATCGCCGAGCACATCGAACTGCCCCGCCTCGCCTGGCCAGCCGAGACCGCGGGCCTCGTGACCGCCACGGCGGCGGCCGAGACCGGCATCCCGGCCGGTACGCCGGTCACCACCGGCACGATCGACGCCTGGACCGAGGCGCTCAGCGTCGGCGTGCGCCGACCTGGCGACGTGATGCTGATGTACGGCACCACGATGTTCATCATCGCCGCGCTTGACGCCCGCCGGGTCAGCCCGCCGCTGTGGGGCACGGTCGGCACGTTTCCCGGGACGTTCAGCCTGGCGGCCGGCATGGCCACCTCCGGCGCGACCGCCGACTGGGTGCGGCGGCTGGCCGGCCAGCCCGACTTCGCCGGTCTCGCCGCGGAGGCCGGCCAGTCACCGCCGGGCGCCAACGGGCTGCTCATGCTGCCCTACCTGGCCGGCGAGCGCAGCCCGCTCTTCGACCCCGACGCGCGTGGCATCCTGGCCGGCCTCACCCTGCGGCACGGCCGCGGCGACGTCTACCGGGCCGCGCTGGAGGCCACCGCGTACGGCGTACGGCACAACCTCGAATCCTTCGCCGAGGCGGGCGCCGAGCCGCGGCGGCTCGTCGCGGTCGGCGGCGGCACCACCGGCGGCCTCTGGACGCGGATCGTCTCCGACGTCCTCCAGCGGCCGCAGTCGCTGTGCGCCACGCCGATCGGCGCCTGCCTGGGCGCCGCATACCTGGCCGCACTCACCGCCGGCGCCGACGTGGACATCGACGCGTGGAACCCCGTGGTCACACTGGTCGAGCCCGACCCGGCCCACGCCGCCGTCTACGACGAGGGTTACGCCCTCTACCGCCGCCTCTACCACGACACCGTCGACATCGCTCACGCGCTCGCCGCCCGCCAGGTCTAGGAAACCCCGCGCGGGTCTGCGCAGACCTGGGCGATGGCCGCTGGCCGTCTCGAGCGATCCGACGCCGAAAGAAGTTTTGGGCTACCGCGACGCCCGCGGTGGTCCGGACCGTTGTGCGGGGCCTGGGGAAACGTGGAGCGTCCTCTTCGGGTGCACGATCTCACCCCAGCCCTTGCCGGGAGCCCTGTCTGTGCGGGCAATCCGCAGCTCCCACGCACACGCCCGGGAGGGCTTGTGTCGCGGAGCCGGCAGCGGAGGCCGGGGATCTCGGCGAGCGCCAGCTCGCCGCCGGCCGCAGCGGTGCCCGCGGGAAAGCACCCCAAGAAAACGCTCCGCTGCGCTCCACGTTTCCCCGGGGACCCCGCGCAAACGGTCAGCAGCTGAGGCGGACCGGGGCAATTGATGAACGGGCTCGGGGCCAGGCTCCCGCCGGACCCGACCACGCTCGGGGACCTCCTGCGCCGCTTCGCCGAGGCCGACGTCGTCGCGTTGACGGATGCGACGGGACGATCGGCCCCCCACCCGGCTGTTTCAGCCGCCCATGGCGGCACGTTCCTTCGCGCTGCGTTCGACGCAGAACTCGTTTCCCTCCGGGTCGGCCAGCACCGCCCACCCCGTACCGTCCGAGTTGCGATGGTCGGCAATCAGCGCAGCGCCCAAGCCAAGAAGCCGCTCGACCTCCTCGTCACGCGTACGGTCAGTCGGCTGCAGATCCAGGTGCACCCTGTTTTTCGCGGCCTTTCCTTCCGGAACGCGTTGAAACAGCATGCCGCCTTCGATCACGTCCGCCCCGGAGAGCAGTACGCACTCCTCCTCCCCCGGCTTGTTGTCCGGGTCGTGACGCAATCCGAGGGCCTCCGCCCAAAAGCTCGCCACCGTGAACGGATCGGCACAGTCGAAGTCGACCCACCGCACTCTCGAAGCCATGGGCCCAACTTTCTCATGCTCCTCCCAGCTCGAACGCGTCGATAACCAGCCGCGCTTCGGCCGCAGTCAACTCTCCAGGGCGGCGACGCCGGCGTTCGACAGCCGCGCACGTGGTCATGTCACCCGGCCGGTTCGATACGTAGGACGGCGACGGTGTCGCCGATCTCGACGACCTCCAGGCTCATAACGTCGTTGACGGTCGCGACGGTGCCCACCTCGCAGCTCATCCGGACACCGCCACCCCCCTGCGACGACACACCGCCGCCACCGGAACACCCCGAAATGCTGTAACCCGACCCGGTCACCGGAGCGACCATCTCGACCGCGGTGGCGGTGATCGCCGTAACCTCGATCGGCCCGAGGCCAAACCTCTCCGGCACGGTCACCACATCGCCCACCGCGACCTCGATCTGGCACGACCCGTCAGCACACGGCCCAGCCGGTGAAGGCGACGCCGTGGCCACCTGCGCGGAAGCCGCCGTGCCATCGGACCCGGACGCATCCGAAGAACCCGCCGAACACGACGTGAGGGCAGCCGACACAACAACGACGACAGCGGTAGACGATGTTCTGCGCATCACGGGAGCCATGCAACCCCACCCCAACCGGGACCCCTCCCCGCAGGACCGACCGGCGACAACGCCACGTGATACTCCATTCGCGACAGCCGGGTAACCGTCGTCCAGCAGCTCCAGTCCAGCGCGCCTGCCCGGCATCGCCAGTCCGCGGACCGGTGGGGCGTGAGCACGTGCACCATCTCGGCCACGGCTCGTTCAACGTCCTGGCCATGCATCGAGCGCATATCTGAGGAGCTTTCCAGATCCTGCCCGGCCGAGCGGCACCCACGACGTCAATGCGCTGATCAGTCGTTACGGAAAGTCACTTAACGCCGTGGCTGGCGACCGCCGGTGGGCCGATTATCGGGAAGACCATCCGTGATTGCGCCGTCCGCCGGCCGGTCGCCGCGAGCCGAGGGCGAGTGCCGGGCGCCCGGTGACCATACGCAGCACCGACTTGCCGACATTGCTCAGACGGCAGCAGGCCAGCCCGGCTCACGGTTCGCGCCAGCTCGCGCACGGCGCGCCTGAACCGTGTTCGGGACGCGTCTGGGCCCTGCGTTTTCGTGTGGGCGATACTGGGATCGAACCAGTGACCTCTTCGGTGTGAACGAAGCGCTCTCCCGCTGAGCTAATCGCCCTCAGCGCGCACGACTGTACCCGATCCGCTCCCCGGCGCGCACCTCAGCCCCCGCGCGTCGCGCGCGAACCCGCCGCGGCGAGCCACAAACGGAGCCGCGACGGCCAGGAAGCGACGCGCCAGAAACCGCGCCGCGACGGGCCCGGAAGCGACACGCCAGAAGCATCGGCCGCGACGGGCCAGGAGGCGACGGGCCAGGAAGCAAGCGGCCCGACGGGCCAGGAGCCGGGAGGAGCAACCCCGTCAGAAGCGGGTCAGTGCCTCGTCCACCAGGTTGACGCCGAAGCTCAGCCAGACCGAGATCCACACGACCGCGCCGACGAAGAGCATGCCGAACAGGCCTATCGCTATGCGGACGGTCCAGGACTGGCGGGTCACCCAGTGTGTCCACATGCGAAGGTAGCGGCGGGTGAACGTGAGCAGGCGCCGGGCCCAGGAGAACTCGATCGCCCAGATGCCGAGTCCACCCAGGACGATCAGCCAACCGGGGCCGGGCAACGGGATCAGCAGCGCGCCGACCGCGACCACCAGCAGTCCGGCGAGGCCCACCGCGACCTTCAGTACCAGGCGGCCGGTGGGGTTGGCGCGGATGACCTCCAGCGTGGTACTTATCCGGGCGCGCCAGCTGGGCTTGTGGAGCAGGCCCGCGTCGACACCGTCGCCGCTAGGCGACCGCGGGCTGTCACCTGAAGGCGTCGGGTCGCCGCCCGACCTTCCTGTGGCGTCCACCACGTCTGTCCCCGTCATCGCCGGTCCACCCCCCGGAACCACGGCCGGGCGCCCATACCGTCACCCAGTATGGCCTCTTTTGGGGCCATTTCGCCTCCGCAGTCTCGTCCCGCCCGTCACTCATCCGGACCACTGGACGTTACCGGAGTGAGTCGACGTCTGAGCCACACCCGACGCCGGGCGGCAACCACCACGAAAAAAGAACCGGACATCCTATCCGAAAGCGGTTCAATCTTGTGGCAAATCGGGGCCGTCTTCCCACTACTGGGTGAGATCAGCGTATGGCGGAGCGTAATCAGGAGTATCCACTGAGTATGGGAGACGCGGGGCAAATGCGTCCCGCAGCGGTGCCGGGGGGAGATCGTCCATGAGTGCCATCCGACCGACGACCGTAGAGGTCGAGACGTCACTGCGGCTCGTCGCACCGGATGCGACGGCGCTGCCGGTACGGGCCAGCTTGCGCTACGACCCGGCCGATCCATATGCGGTCCACGTCCTGTTCCACGCCGAATCGGCGGGGGGTGAGGCGGTCAGCTGGTCCTTCGCGCGCGAGCTGCTCGTCACGGGGCTGGACGAGCCGGCCGGGATCGGCGACGTGCGGGTGTGGCCCTGGGCCACGCCGCGCGGGGACTTCGTCGCGCTGGCGCTGTCGTCACCCGACGGCAACGCGCTTTTCGAGGTGCCGCGCAGCGTGCTGGTGCGGTTCCTGCGGCGGACCTACGTCGTGGTGCCGCGCGGTCGCGAGACCGACCACCTCGACGTCGACGCGGCGGTCAACCGCCTGCTGGCCGGCCGCTGACAGACAGCGGGGGCGCCGGCGCCGACGCGCCGAGCAGACACCGAAACCCAAGCGCCGCGCGGAGCTGCCGACTCCGCGCGGCGCGGTCGTCTCCCAGCCTGGGTACCGGTGCCAAGACATCGACGTTCCCCTCTTGTGACCCGGTTAACACCTACGCTACCGTTCAGTAACATCTTCGTGGTGGCGCCACCGCGGCTCGCTCGCCGGACCCGGCCGTCCTCCGGGTCCGGCCAGTCCCCCGCGAGGTCACCATGGCGCTCTCCAGGCACGAGCTCGCCACGCCCCGGCGAGCAAGACCGGCACGAGGCAGCAGACCGGCACCGGCCACCGCAGCCCGAGCTAGCACGGCACCGGTCCGGCTCCTCACCGCCGTACTCGGAATCTTGATCCTGCTCGCCGCGGCGCCGGCTCCCGCGCACGCGGCCGCGACCACCGCGTTCCGTGCGGTCGATCTTCCGGCGCGCGACGGCGCGCTCCTGAAGGCGAACCTCGTCTCCCCCACCACGCCGGGCCCGCACCCGGCGATCGTCTTCATCTCGAGCTGGGGGCTGAACGACGCGGAGTACCTGGCCCAGGCGCGTTCGCTCGCCGCGGCCGGCTACGTGGTCCTCTCCTACACGGCCCGCGGCTTCTGGTCCTCGGGCGGGCAGATCGACACGGCCGGGCCGAAGGACATCGCCGACGTCTCCGCCGCGATCGACTGGCTGGACGCCAACACGACGGCCGACCCGGCGCGGGTGGGGCTGGGCGGCGTCTCGTACGGCGCCGGCATCAGCCTCATCGCGGCCGGCCAGGACCCGCGGGTCCGCGCGGTGGTCGCCCTTTCCGGGTGGAGTGACCTGGTCGAGTCGCTGTACGCGGGGCAGACCCGCCACCCGCAGGCGGTGTGGCTGCTGCAGGCGACCGCCGAGCTGCTCGGGCGGCCGAGCGCCGAGTTCGAGGGGATCGTCGCCGACTACTTCGCCAACCGGAACGTCGACGGCATCGCCGCGTGGGGCCGGATCCGCTCGGCCGAGGCGTACCTGGACGGCCTGCGCGCCAACCGGCCGGCGGTCCTGCTCGCCAACGCGTACGGCGACTCGATCTTCGGCCCCAACCAGCTCGTCGACTTCTTCGGCGACCTGCCCGGTCCGAAGCGGCTGGAGCTCTCCCCCGGCGACCACGCGATCCCGGAGCTCACCGGGCTGGCCGGCCTGCCGAACGAGGTGTGGGCGAGCGCCCGCCAGTGGTTCGACGAGCATCTGCGGGGCGGACCGGCGGGCGGCGCGCCGGTGGTGCTGCGGGTGCGCGGCGGCGGAGTCGAGTCGTACGCGGACTGGGCGGACGTGACCGGCTCGACCACCCGCTACCCGCTCTCCGCGGCGACCTTCCGGGCGAACGGTGACACGGTCGCGAACGCCGGTGTCGTGCTGCTGACCAACGGCCTCGAAGCGCTCACCGGCATACCACCGCTGGCCTGGCTCCCCGCCGTGGACCGGTCACGCGCGGCGGTGTGGCAGACCGGACTGCTGCCCGGTGGCGTGGCGGTGCGCGGCATCCCCCGGGTACACCTCACGGTCACGCCGGGCGCCGGGACCGGGACGGTCGTCGCCTACCTGTACGACGTGGACCTGCTCGGCACGGGCCGGCTGGTGACGCACGCGCCGTACACGTGGCTGTCGGGCGGGCAGCAGGTGATCGACCTGGCGCTGCCGGCGACCGCCTGGAACGTGCCGGCCGGCCACCGGCTCGCGCTCGTCGTCGACACCGAGGACCCGCTGTACCTCGACGCCAACCCGCGCGGGGCGGCGATCGCGGTCAGCGGGTCGAGCTGGGTGGACGTGCCGTCGCGCTGAGCAACCGGCAGCTTCTCCATCAGGACGTGCGAGGTCACGCGGCTGCGGCTACGGTCGGTGGGATGGTCGGTTTCGGTCAGTCCGCAGGTGGAGCGGGTGGCGCCGGCATCACCACCGCCACTCTGCGTGACCTCGCGCCACACGGTGCGTCCATCCTGGACCGTCACCGGCTGATGCTGGTGACCAAGGGACACGGCACGCACGAGGTCGACTTCGAGGTGTACCAGTGCCGGCCGGGCACGCTCGTCTGGGCGCGCCCCGGCCAGCTCGTCCGCCCCGGCGGCCAGCCCGGGCTCGATGCCACGCTGCTGTGCTGGACACCCGGACCGTGGCCGGCCGCGCCCGATCCGGGGAGTGTGGACGGAGCCGCCGGCGGTGGTGCCGTCACCGTCCCGGAGCTGCCCGACGGCGGCCCCACCCACCGCCAGCTCGCCGGCGAAGACGAGGACGCGGTCATCAACGAGGTCAGCCAGCTCGTCGTCGACTGCGAGCGGGGACTGTCGCCGGAGCTGCTGCGGCAGCAGCTCGCCACGCTCCTGCTCCGCGTCCGCCTGCTCGGCCCGCAGTCCACGCAGGCCCCGCCGCCGGTGGCAGGCGCGCAGCCCCCGGAGGGCCTGTGGCCCGCGGGCGAGGTCGAGGCCTTCGACCGCTTCCGCGACGAGCTGGAACGGGGATACGCCCGCACCCGCCGCGTCGAGGACTACGCCGACCGGCTCGGCTGCTGCGTGCGTACGCTGACCCGGGCCAGCCTCGCCGCCACCGGCCGCTCCGCCAAGCAGGTCATCGACGACCGGGTGACCCTGGAGGCAAAGCGGCTGCTGGCCGGCACCGACCTGCCGGTCGCCGAGATCGGGCGCCGGCTCGGCTTCCCGGAGCCGACCAACTTCGGCCGCTTCTTCCAGCGCGAGGCCGGCCAGAGCCCGGGTGCGTTCCGGGCCGAGGCGGCCGGCGGCGAAGCCCCGGGCCCGCCCGCCACCGAGGCCGTGGCGGGCGGCTGGGCCGGCGTGCCCGCGCCACGACCACCCCTCGACCCCGTGACCGGGTACGTGCAGGCATGATGTAGGCGTGCAGATCTCGGCCCGCGGTGACTACGCGGTGCGCGCCGCGCTCAGCCTGGCCGCCGCGTACCCGTCACTCATGTCCGCGCAGGCGATCGCGCACGAACAGGACATGCCGCGCAAGTTCCTCGAGGCGGTCCTGGCCGACCTGCGCCGCGCCGCGATCGTGCGGGCCCAGCGGGGCGCCGAGGGCGGATACACGCTGGCCCACCCACCCCGCGAGATCACCATCGGCTCGATCCTGCGGGCGGTCGACGGCCCTCTCGCCGGCGTGCGTGGGCTGCGCCCGGAGGAGACCAGGTACGAGGGAGCGGCGGAAAACCTGCCGCGGCTCTGGGTGGCGGTGCGGGCCGCGGTCCGCGACGTGGTCGACGAGGTCAGCCTCGCCGAGATGGTGAGCGGCAGGATGCCGGCCCACGTCCGCAAGCTCACCACCCGCCCGGACGCCTGGGAGCCCCGCTGAGGGCGGTCGTTAGGGCAGGGTGATGAGGACGTCGCCGCCGAGGCGGCCGCGGTCTGGGGTGCGGGTCACGGTGCCGGCCGCCAGCAGGGCGGTCAGGACGCGGACCGTGTCCGTGGCGCGGTACACGGTCTGGGTCAGTGTGAACTGGCGCAGCTGCGTCACCGTCCGCGGGCCGGCCGTGGCCAGGTGGGCCAGGAGCTCGCGGCGTAGCGGGCCCGGGTGTGGGCTGAGCGAGATGTCCAGCAGGTGGCCCTCGGGGTCGCGCGGGTCGCGGTAGCGGACGCCGGCGTACTCGTCGACGGCCCAGAGCGCGTTCTTGAACGCCTCCAGCCCCTTGCCGGCCGCCGTCGCGAAGGTGACCAGGCGGGCGTCCGAGGTGTTTACCAGCTCCACATGGGCGGTCAGCGGCATGGGCGGGGCCGGCAGCTCACCCGTACCCGAGACGAGCAGGACCTCGGCGGGCTTGCCGGTGCCGGCGGCGGCCAGTGACGCGGGCCCGGCGCCGTCCAGGAAGGCCAGCAGCGGGGCGCCGGCGGCGCCCGCGGCCTTGAGCGCGGCGGGCAGCCGGTCGTCGAGCGGGCCGTCGACGGGGTGGACGCTCAGCTCGGGTGGCGTGCCCAACTCGGCCTGCACCGCGTCCAGCCGGGCACCGAGCGGGCCGGGGGCCGGCCCCACGAGCACCACCGCCAGCCGGCGGCCGCGGAGCCGGTCGGCAAACTCGGCGAACACCCGCAGCGCCGCCTCGGCGGTCGGCTCGTCGGGGGCGGTGGCCCAGCCGTACGCGAACGTGGCGCCCCGCGCGCCGTGCAGCGCGCCCGGGGTCCAGGCGTCGAGGTAGCGCACCAGCAGCTCCCGGACGGCCCCGGCGATCGCGCTCATGCCAGATAAGTTACGCGGAAACGGAGATTCCCACGCCGCCTCGGGTGGTGGGACCGTAGCGCTGCTTCTCCCGCGCGATGTCCAGCGGGCGGATCCGCTTGCGGGCCTCCAGGGCGGCCGGGTCCAGCAGGTCGGCCGGGATCAGCCAGACGACCTCGAACTCCAGACCGTCCGGATCTTTGCCATAGAGACTCTTCGTGGTCCCGTGGTCGGAGGTGCCGACCAGCGCGCCGGCCTCGACCAGCTTGCCGGCGATGCGCTCGAGCTCGTCGAGCGTGTCGACCTCCCAGGCGAGGTGGTAGAGGCCGACCGTGCTCCGGCCGGCGGGCGAGGGTCCGGCGCCGTCACCGATCTCGAAGAGGCCGAGGTCGTGGTCGTTGGTGGAGTCGGGGGCCTGCAGGAAGGCGGCGCCCTGGAAGCCGTCCGGGGTCATCGCGATCGGTCGGAAGCCCAGGACGTCACGGTAGAAGGCGACGCTACGGTTGACGTCGCGGACGAAGAGGACGGCATGGTTGAGCCGATGTACACCCATGACAAGCACGGTACGCCGATGATTGAAAGCTCAACAAGTCTATGACCAGGTGGCTGGACGAGGAGGAGCAGCGCACCTGGCGCGCGTTCCTGCACGCCTCCCGGGCGCTGTGGGACCGGCTCGACCGCGAGCTGCAGCGCGACGCCGGGATGCCGCACGCGTACTACGAGATACTGGTCCGCCTCTCCGAGGCACCGCAGCGCATGCTGCGGATGAGTGATCTGGCCGAAGCCACACTGTCGTCGCGTAGCCGGCTTTCACACGCGGTCGCGCGCTTGGAGGAGTACGGGTGGGTACGGCGCGAGGACTGCCCCACCGACCGCCGCGGCCAGCTGGCGGTCCTGACCGACCAGGGCTTCCAGGTGCTGGCAGAGGCCGCGCACGGGCATGTCGAGGGTGTGCGCACGCACCTTTTCGACCAGCTGACGCCGGAGCAGGCGGCCCAGCTGCGGCAGATCAGCGAGGCGATGTTGGACCATCTCGATCCGGGCAGGGCCTTGTACTGATCGTGGCCGGTCCAGCACGATGAGGCAGATGTCTACAGGGCTGGCCGAAGTGACCGCGCGGGCGTACGACCTCTTCGAGGCGGGCGACCTCTCCGCGGCGCAGTCGCTGCTCGGCGACGCGCTCGCGGCCGCGGACACCGATCCGGGCAATGCGTCGTCCGCTCTCGCCGAGGCCGCCAGCCTCCACTCGCGCGTGCTGGTGCGGTTGGGCGAGCCGCACTCGGCGCGGGCCTGGGCCGCGTTCGCGTACGAGGCGGAGAGCCGGCTCTACGGCCCCTCCGACGAGCGCACGATCCGGGCCGCCGCCACGCTCGCCGCCGTGCTGCACCGCACCGGCAACCAGGCCGACTCCGCCGCTCTGTACGCGGTGGTGATCGAGGGGCTCACCGCGCTGGAGGGGCCGGAGTCGCCGCAGGTGCTGGCCGCGCACGCCGATCTGGCCACAGTGGAGTATGCGCGGGGCGAGTGCGACGTCGCCCGGGCCCGGCTGGCCGAGGCGTGGGACATGACCCGCGAGGCGTACGGGGACGCCCACCCCGCCGGCATCCGCATGCTGGCCCGGCTCGGCGCGATGGAGCGCGACTGCGGCCACTTCACCGAGGCACACCAGCACCTCGCGCACGCCCGCGAGCTGACCCGGGCCTACCTCGAGCCCGACGACCCGCTGGTCGCCCAGATCGCCGCGCTCTCCCGCGCCCCGGCCAACCCGCACCACAACTGCGGCGGCCCCGCCCTGCCGACCGCGCCGACCGACGACGAGGCGTACCCCGGCCTCCAGGACGTCGACGGCTCGCCGCTCGACCTGCCCCCGGCGCAGGGGGAGGCGCCGCCGCACCGCCCGCAGTCGCCGGTGCCGCCGGACGTCGCCGAGACCTGGCGCCCGGACGAGACCTCCGCCCGGCTGCCCGTGCACGTGCCCCGCCAGCGCCGCCGCCGGCGCGGGCCCGCGCCGCTGGTCACCGGGGCACTGGTCGCCGCCGTGATCGGCGCGGTCGCGGTCGTGGTCGGGCTCGCCGCGGTCGACCGGGGCCAGGACCCCGAGGAGACCGCCCCGCCGGCCGCGAGCTGGCCACCGCCCCCGGCCACCACCGCACCGCAGACCAGCGCGCCGCCCGCGAGCAGGCCGCCGGCCAGCCCCACCGGCCCGGCCCGCGCCCGCCCCGGCACCCCACCCAGCCGGGTGACGCTCGACGACGGCGGGGAGAGCATCACGTTGCGCTGGGCCTACCCGCTGGGCGCGCAGGGCAAGGTGCGCGTCTCCGGCGCGCCGAAGGGGCAGCAGCAGCGCCCGTTCGAAGACCTGCCCGCGGGCAGCACCACCTACGTCGTGCACGGCCTCGACCAGGACAGCGACTTCTGCTTCGAGATCGCCGTGGTCTACCCCGGCAACAACCTCGGCCGCGCCAAGCCGGTCTGCACCACCCGCACGGGCTAAAGTGATCGAAGCTCCTTTCAAGTCGTTCTAACTACTTGAAAGGAGCTTCGATCACAGCTTTCTAGTCGGGGCAGGGCGCCGCGGGCAGGCGGATCTCCGCGCGCAGGCCGGGACCGGGGCTCGCGTCCGCGAGCCGGACCGTGCCGCCGTGCCGGCGGGTGAGCTCGCGCACGATCGCCAGCCCCAGACCGGCGCCGCCGGCGTCGCGGGCCCGCGCGTCGTCGAGGCGGGTGAAGCGGTCGAAGACCCGCTGGCGGTCGGCGACCGGGATGCCCGGCCCGTCGTCCGTCACGGTCACGAGCTGGTACGGGCCGTCGCGGCTCACCTCCACGCGTACGGTGCTGCGGGTATGGCGGACGGCGTTGTCGACCAGGTTGGCGACCACCCGGGCGAGCGCCTCCGGCTCCCCGTTGGTCCACAGTGGATCCTCGGCGACGGCGGCGGTGACCGGGGGCGACGGGTAGCGCTCGGCCAGCGAGGTGACCAGCTCGCCCAGCTCCACCGGTACGCTGCGCAGCGCCCGGGTACCGGCGTCGTCGGCCCGGGCGAGCAGCAGCAGGTCGTCGACGAGGCGGCTGAGCCGCTCGGTGTCGAGCAGCAGGTCGTCGGCGACCGCCGGCCAGTCGGTGCGCTCCCCCAGCCGCTGGGCCACCTCGAGTTGGGTACGCATGTTGGTCAGCGGGCTGCGCAGCTCGTGCGCCGCGTCCGCCACGAACGCCCGCTGCCGGGCCCGGGCCGCCTCCAGCCGGTCGAGCATGCCGTTGAGCGTGACCGCCAGCCGGTGGATCTCGTCGTGCGAGTCGGGCAGCGGCAGCTGGCCGGGGCGGGCGCCGCCGGTGATCTCCTCGGCCCCGGTGCGCAGCGCCTCCACCGGCCGCAGCGTGAGCCCGACCACCCGCCAGGCCACCGCCGCGAGCGCGACCAGCAGCAGCGGGAACGCGATCAGCAGGATGTTGCGCAGCAGCCGCACGCTCTGCGCGAGGTCGGCCATCGATTTGGCCACGAGCACCGTATCCGTGCCGGCCGGCTCGGCGACCACCCGCACCGGCCCGCGGATGCCGAGCCGGTCACCGGGGATGTAGAGGCTCTCCCCCGCGCGGGCCCGTGGCATCTCCTCCGGGAAGAGCACCGGCACCAGCCGGTCGGCGTCGATCGAGGCGGCCAGGACCCGGTGCTGGTCGTCGACCACCTGCACCCGTACGTCGCCGATCACCGGCAGCGGCTGGGGCGCCTGGTTGGCCTCGACCATCGCGGCCACGCCCTCGGCGCTCTGCCGGGCCTCGCTGTCCGCGGTCGACTGGAGGGCCAGGCCGAGCGCGTACACCATCACGACGCCGCCGACCGCGAGCCCGCCGGCCAGCCCGGCGACGCCGATGAACATCAGCCGAGCACGCAGGCTGATCCGGCGCCACCAGCGCATTCTCATGCCGACAGACGGTATCCCGCGCCGCGGACCGTCTCCAGGACGTCGCGGCCGAGCTTGCGGCGCAGGTACCCGACGTAGACCTCCACCGCGTTCGGCGCGGTCTCGATGCTGGCGTCCCAGACGTGGTCGAGCAGCTCGGTCTTGGAGACCACCTCGCCGGAGCGGCGCATCAGGTACTCCAGAAGCGCGAACTCCCGGGCGGTGAGCGTGATCTCGACCCCGTCGAGGGTGACCCGCCGCTCGGCCGGGTCGAGGCGGAGCGCGCCGACGGTGAGCACGGTGGGGCGCTGCGGCGCACCCCGGCGCAGCAGCGCGCGGAGGCGGGCCAGCAGCACCACGTAGGAGAAGGGCTTGGTCAGGTAGTCGTCGGCGCCGCAGTCGAGGCCGTCGGCCTGGTCGTACTCGCCGTCCTTGGCGGAGAGCATGAGGACCGGCAGCCAGTGCTCCTCGGCGCGGAGCTGGCGGACCACCCGGTAGCCGGACAAACCCGGCAGCATCACGTCGAGGATCATCGCGTCGTACCCGCCGTGGCGGGCCATCTCCAGCCCGGTCGGGCCGTCGCCGGCCACGTCGACCGCGAAGCCCTCGCCCTGGAGCCCGCGCTGCAGGGCAGTCGCCAGCCGCGCCTCGTCCTCCACCACCAGCAACCGCACGCCACCAAGCGTGCCATCCTTGCTGAGTGAGGCCACAGGCACTCTCAGCGCTCTCACAGGGCCGGTTGCGCACGATGAGTGCCAGGAGGTGCGAAACATGCCAGTAATGAACTCCCGACCCGCGCTCCGCTGGTTGGTGCCAGCGGCGGCCGTCGCGGTGGTGGTCGGCGGAGGGGCCGCCGTCGGCACGCTCGCCGCCACAGCCGAGCCCAGCCTGCCCCCGCGGACGGCGCAGCAGCTTCTGGTCGACCTGCAGACGGCACGGCTCGACGGGCTCTCCGGCACGGTGGTGCAGTCGGCCGACCTCGGCCTGCCCAACCTGCCCAGCCTGGCCGGCGGCGGCAGCGGCACGGCCGACATCACGTCGCTGCTCACCGACACCAACCAGCTGCGCGTCTGGTACTCCGGGCCGGACAAGACCCGGGTGGCGCTGATGGGCACGCTCGGCGAGACCGACGTGATCCGCAACGGCAAGGATCTGTGGCTCTGGTCGAGCAAGGAGAACAAGGCCGTCCACCGCACGATCAGTGACGCGGACACCAAGGCCCACCCGCTCCCCAGCGACCTGCCGATGACCCCGCAGGAGGCGGCCGACCGGGCGCTCGCCGCGGTCGATCCGACGACCGAGGTGACCGTCGGCCGGTCCGCGACGATCGCCGGGCGCGACGCGTACGAGCTGGTGCTCGCGCCGCGCGACAAGGCATCGCTCGTCGGCGAGGTGCGGATCGCGATCGACGCGGCCGAGCACGTGCCGCTGCGGCTGGAGGTCTTCCCGAAGGGCAGCGACCAGACCGCGTTCCAGATCGCGTTCACCCAGGTCGACTTCGCCCGGCCGGACGACGCGCAGTTCCGCTTCAACCCGCCGCCCGGCGCGCAGGTCGACGAGTCGACCGGCCTGCCGGAGGCCGCCAAGCCCGACACGGCACCGAAGACGCCCGAGGACGCGGGCTTCACCACCGTCGGCGAGGGCTGGACGACCGTCGCCGTGGTCGAGGGTGGCGAAGACGGCGAGGCCGGGCAGGAGGGCGACCAGGCGGCCCAGGTGCTCAGCATGCTCACCCCGGTCAGCGGCGCCTGGGGCAGCGGTCACCTGCTCAGCGGCCGGCTCTTCAGCGTCCTGCTCAGCGACGACGGCACCGTCTACGCCGGCCTGGTGGCGCCGGAGAGGTTGTACGAGGTAGCCCTGGAGCACAAGTGAGCGCGAGGAGTGAGGGAGCGCTAGCGACCGAGCCCCGCAGTCGCGAACGAAGGCAGGCTCAGTGACCGCGTTCGCGGTCGAGAGCTGTGGACTCACCAAGCGGTTCGGACGCCAGGTCGCGGTCAACGCCGTCGACCTGGCGGTCCCCCGCGGGGCGGTCTACGGGTTTCTCGGCCCGAACGGCTCCGGCAAGACCACCACGATCCGCATGCTCCTCGGCCTGATCCGGCCCACGTCCGGCGGCCACGCCCTGCTCGGCGAGCGGATGCCCGGCGGCGCCGCGACGGTGCTGCCCCGGGTGGGCGCGCTGGTCGAGGGGCCGGGCTTCCACCCGTACCTGTCCGGGATGGACAACCTGCGGCGGCTGGACGCGGCCGACCGTACCGCCCGGGCGGCGACGGCGGACGCCCGGATCCGGGCGGCGCTCGACCGGGTCGGGCTCGGCGCGGCGGCCGGCAAGCGCTTCCGGGCGTACTCGCTGGGCATGCGGCAGCGGCTCGCGCTGGCCGCGGCCATGCTCGCCTCGCGCGACCTGCTGATCCTGGACGAGCCGACCAACGGCCTCGACCCGCAGGGCACCCGCGAGGTGCGCTCGCTGATCGGTGCGCTGGCCGCCGAGGGCGCGACCGTGCTGCTCTCCACCCACCTGCTGTCCGAAGTGGAGCAGGTGTGCAGCCACGTCGGCGTCATGCACCAGGGCAACCTGGTGGCACAGTCCACACTGGAGGACCTGCGGGCCGAGGCGGCGCCGCGCGCGCGGGTGCGGACCGACCGGCCGGCCGACGCCGCCCGGGTGCTGCGCGAGCTCGGCCTCACCGAGGTGACCCACGACGGCGACAGCGCGACCGGGGTACTGGGTCCGGTCGCCCCGGAGAAGGCGGTGGCGACGCTGGTGCACGACGGCGTACCGGTAAGCGGCTTCGCGGTCGTCGCCGCCGACCTGGAGGAGCAGTTCGTGGCGCTGACCGGGGAGGGCTTCGATGTCAGCGGTTGAGGTGGCGGCCCGGCCGGCCACCGGCGGGGTCGGCGTACCGTTCCGTTTCCTCCGCTCGGAGCTGAGCCTGATCGCCCGGCGCCGGCGCAACCAGGCCGGCCTCGCGGTGCTGGCCGCGGTCCCGATCGTCATCGCGATCGCGGTGAAGGTGGCCAGCCCGACCTCGGCCGGCGGCGGCGAGGGCGCGCCGCAGTTCCTCTCGTCGATCAGCGGCAACGGGCTCTTCGTGGCGCTCGCCGCGCTCGCCCTCGAGATCCAGCTCTTCCTGCCGATCGCGGTGGCGGCGCTCGCCGGTGACGCGGTCGCCGGCGAGGCGAACGTGGGCACGCTCCGCTACCTGCTGACCGTGCCGGTGCACCGCACCCGCCTGCTCGCCGTGAAGTACGCGGGCATCGTGGCCGGCGCCTTCATCGCCACCGCGACGGTCGCCGGCACCGGGCTGGTGGCCGGGCTGGTGCTCTTCGGCGGCGGCGACGTCACGCTGCTGTCCGGTACGACGATCGGGATGGGCGAGGGCCTGCTGCGGCTGCTGGCGATCTGCCTCTACCTGACCGCCTGCCTCGCCGCGCTCGGCGCCGTCGGGCTCTTCGTCTCGACGCTCACCGAGCAGCCGATGGGCGCCACGATCGCGATCGTCATGGTCAACATGCTCAGCTGGATCCTGGGCGTGATCCCGCAGATCGACTGGCTCCACCCGTACCTGCTGACGCATTGGTGGGAGAACTTCGGCGACCTGCTCCGCGACCCCGTCGCCTGGGACCCGGTACGCCACGGCCTGCTCTCCGCGGCCGCCTACATCGTGATCTTCCTGAGCGCGGCTTGGGCCCGTTTCGGCGCCCGCGACGTTACGTCATGAGGGAGCGACCCCCGAGCGCGGTGCCGGCCCGGGGGTCGCCCGCCGCTCAGCAGGGGGCGCCGTTGACCGTGAACGTGGTCGGTGCCGCGTTCGTGGCGGTCCAGCTCGCGATGAAGCCGAACGTGACCGAGCCGTTCGCCGGCACGCCGCCGTTCCACGCCGCGTTGGTCACGGTGACGGCCGCGCCGCTCTGGGTGTAGGCGCCGGACCAGAGCTGGTTGATCTGCTGGCCGTTCGGGAACGCCCAGCCCACCGTCCAGCTGGTCAGCGCGCGCCCGGGCGCCACCCGCACCTCGCCCTGGAAGCCGCCCGGCCACTGTCCCACGACCCGGTAGGTGACCTGGCAGGCACCGGCGGGCGGCGAGCTCGTCGTGGGCGGCGCGCTGGTGGGCGCGCTCGTCGTGGGTACCGCCGTCGGGGTCGTCGGGGAGGCGGTGGTCTCGATCTTGGTGGGATCCACGATGCCCCAGTACGCGGGCTTCGCCTGCAACTGCTCGTCGAAGAGCAGCGGCGCGTCGTTGCGGACCACCGGGAACGTGTCGAGCCACGTGTCGTCGTCCGCCAGCCCCCACACGGTCACCGAGGTCAGCTCCGACGAGTACCGCTTGTAGAGGTCGAAGAGGTCGCGGTACTTGTACGCCTGCCGGATCAGCCGGTCGCGCGGCGGGGTCGGGAAGGACTCGCCGGAGTTGGTGTAGATGCTCACGTCCATCTCGGTGACCTGCTGGTCGACGCCGAGCGGCACGAACTTCTGGATCATCGCCTCGGTCTCGCTGACCGAGGGCCAGTCCACGTTGACGTGCATCTGGTGCCCGACGCCGTCGACCGGTACCCCCTCGGCCTTGAGCTGGCTCACCAGGCTGTAGAGCTTGTCGCGCTTGGCCGGCACGTTGGTGTTGTAGTCGTTGATGTAGAGCTTCGCGGCCGGCGCGACCTCGCGGGCCACCCGAAACGCGGTGCGGATGTAGTCGAGCCCGGCGATCTCGTACCACCGGCTGCGGCGCAGGCCGTCCGACTGGCCTTCGTCGACGACCTCGTTGACCACGTCCCAGGTGGCGATGTCGGTGCCGTAGTGCCCGACCACCGCGCGGATGTGCGCGTCGAGGCGGGACAGCAGCAGCGCCTTGTTGGCGGCGGTGGGGGTCATGGCGGCGCCGTTCGCGTCGAGGAACACCCAGGCCGGTGTCTGGTTGTGCCACACGAGCGTGTGCCCGCGTACCTGCATGCCGTTGGCCTGGGCGAAGTCGACCATCGCGTCGGCGTCGGTGAACCGGAACGTCCCCTCGGTCGGCTCGGTGGCGTCCCACTTGAGCGCGTTGCCCGGCGTGACCGAGTTGAAGTGTTTGCTCAGCAGCCGGGCGTGCTCGCCGAGCGTCTGCGGCACGCTGATCGCCGCACCGATCGGGAAGTGGTCGCCGAGCACGTCCTTGACCGAGGGGATGTCGGTCTGGATCGGGGTCGCCGGCGTGTACGACAGCGTGAAGTCGTCGATGTGCAGCGACGCGGTGCCGCTGGCCGTCTCCACGTACACGGTCAGGAAGTCGACGTCGTGGGCGAGCGTGTACTGGCCCTGCAGGTTGACCCAGCCGCCGTCGGAGACGTTGGTGTTGCCGACCACCTGGTCGTAGCTGGCCGTGCCGGCGGTGCGCCGCTCGACGCTCAGCCGGGCCTGCGCCGAGCCGCCGCCGGCCGCGAGGCGGGCCCAGACCGAGATGGTGTACCGGACACCTTTGTCCATTGTGTCCAGTACGTCGAGGGTCGGCCCCTCCCAGGTGCGGGTCCGTCCACTGGTGAGCAGGCTCCCCGTACCCGAATGTGCCACGGCCGTGCTCGCCGCGACGGTCTCGTCGGCGCGCGGAGCCCAGCCATGGATGTTGTTGTTTTCGAATGTGTGGTTGGCCACGACGACCGGCTCCGCGGCGCTCGCGGAGGGAGCGGCGGCCAGCGGGATCGCGACCGCGACGGACGCCGCGAGCGCGGCGAGCGCGAACGGGAGCCCGTGGCGCCTGTTTCCGCGCATCGTGAGCGCGAGGAGTGAGGGAGCGCTAGCGACCGAGCCTCGCAGTCGCGAACGAAAGGTAAGCATGGTGATTCCTCTCGTGGGTACGCGCGCTGCCTGCCACGTCTGCCCAGTCCATGGGAGGCGGCGCGAAGGTCGGCCCACGACGCGCGCCGGCTCCCGGGACGCGCTCGGCCTAGATGGTGATCGATGTTAGGGCGGGTGGACACACGCGTCAACGCCGATCATGCACACTCGTTTCCGTGACAGTCCCCTCGGCCGTGGTGGTCAACCCGTCGAAGGTCCTCGACGTCGACGAGCTGCGCCAGACCGTCACCGCACTGCTCGCCGAGGCGGGCTGGCCGGCGCCGGCCTGGTACGAGACGACCCGCGAGGACCCCGGCCGGGGCCAGGCGCGTCGGGCGGTCGAGGGCGGGGCGCGGGTGGTCTTCGCGTGCGGCGGCGACGGCACCGTGCGTTCCTGCGTCACCGAGCTCGCCGGCACCGACGTCGCGCTCGCCGTGCTGCCCAGCGGCACCGGCAACCTGCTCGCCGCCAACCTCGGCCTCACCCACGACCTGATCGCCGGCGTCGAGGTCGCGCTTGCCGGCGGCACCCGCCGGATCGACGTGGGCGCGGTCGACGGGGAGTGCTTCGCGGTGATGGCCGGGATGGGCTTCGACGCGGAGATGCTCGCCGCCACCTCGGAGACGACGAAGGCGCGGATCGGCTGGCCGGCGTACGTCTTCGGCGCGCTGCGCCACCTCCGCGACCGGCCGATGCGGGTCTCCATCCGGATCGACGACAACCCGCCGATCCGGCGCCGCGCCCGCACGGTCCTGATCGCGAACGTGGGGCGGCTCAAGGGCGGGCTGCGGCTGCTGCTGGACGCCGAGCCGGACGACGGGTCGTTCGACGTGGCGGTGCTCACCCCGCGCACCCTCGGCCACTGGGCCTCGCTGGCGTGGGCGGTGGCCCGGCGCCGGCGGCGGGTGCCGCGGATGGAGGTGTTTCGCGCCCGGAGCGTGCAGGTCACCAGCAACCGCGCCCAGCCCCGCGAGCTCGACGGCGACCTCATCGCGCCGGGCCGGGTGCTCCGCGCCGAGATGCGGCCCGAGTCGCTGTGGCTCTGCGTACCCCGCCCGGCCCCCTCACCCGACCTCGCCGACTCGGCGTAATGCGGACTCGGCTTACTGCGGACTCGGCTTATTGCTTATTGCGGACTCGGCTTATTGCGGTGGCGGCGCGCGGCCGGGCGGGTTACCGTGGCGGCATGATCTCCTGACGACAGCCTTCTGAGACCGCGTTCATCCGCTTCTGTCTCGGGCGTCGTCCTCCTGTGCCTCGCGTTCGCGCGCGCCCGGGACTCCGTCACTGGAAGGAGACATCCCATGCCTGCCGACTTCTCCGTACACGTCGACCCGGACGAGCTGGCCGCGCAGAGCGTCGCGGCCGCGTTCCCGCACGGCGACGCCGAGGAAGGCCGCAAGGCCGGACGGTCCGCCAAGCCGGCGGCCGCCGCCCGGCGCGGCAAGGCCAGCCGTGGCGGCCAGAGCGCCGCGCAGCCCCGGCGGTACGCGTTCCGCCGCAGCTGAACCCGGGGTGCCCCCGGTGATCGAAGCTCCCTTCAAGTCGTTCTAGCGACGTCACGGGAGCTTCGATCACGTGCGGGGAGATCACGCGGGGAGGCTCAGCCCCGCAGCCGGGGAACCAGCTCGCGCTCGGCCCAGTCCAGAAACTCGGGCTGGCTCTCGCCCCCCACCTGCACCAGGGCGACGTGTGTGAAGCCGGCGTCGACGTACCGGTTGAACGCCTCGACGTGCTGCTCCACGTCCGGCCCGCACGGCACGATGCGCACCAGGTCCTCCTCGCGCACGAACTGGCTCGCCGACGCGAACGAGTCCGGGCCGGGCAGCTCCGCCTTGACCTTCCAGTCCGGCGGGGCCCAGCGCCACTGGTCGACCACCCGCTTGCGGCACTCGCCCTCGTCGGGGCCCCAGCAGACCGGCACCTGCCCGAAGCGCGGCTTCCCCTCGCCGCCCGCCTGGTCGAAGAGGTCCACCACGCGGGCGTCCGGGTCGGCGGCGATCAGGCCGTCCCCGTACTCCGCGGCGAGCGCGCTGGACGACGGGCCGGAGGCGGCGACCGCGATCGGTACCCCGCCCGCCGGCCGGTCCCACAGGTACGCCTCGGGCACGTCGTAGTACTCCCCCGAGTACGTGACCGTCTCCCCGTCGAGCAGCGACCGCATGATCTGCAGCGCCTCCTCGAGCATGTCGTGCCGCTGCTGCACGTGCGGCCAGGCGCCGACCACGTGCTCGTTGAGGTTTTCGCCGGCGCCGACGCCGAGCGTGAACCGCCCCTGCGACATCAGCCCGAGCGTGGCGGCCTTCTGCGCCACCACGGCCGGGTGGTAGCGCCGGATCGGGCAGGTCACGAACGACATCAGGTCGACCCGCGAGGTGGTGTGCGCGACCGCGCCCAGCACCGACCACGCGTACGGCGAGTGGCCCTGGCTGTCGAGCCACGGGTAGTAGTGGTCGGAGATGACCTCGAAGTCGAACCCGGCCCCTTCGGCGCGCTGCCCGTGGTCGACGAGCTCCCTCGGACCGGTCTGCTCGCACATGAGCGTGTATCCAACGGCAACCATGCCCGTGGGCTTACCCGGCGCCCACCGCACTACACCCAGGGATCGTCGCCCGGATCGGGGCCGGGTTCCGGCCCCGCCGCCGCGTCCCGCCCCCGGCTCTGGGCCGCGGCGAGCGCGCCGACCGCCACCAGCATGACGATGCCGGCGCCAGCGATGAACAGCATGTCTCCGTGCCCGCCCGAGGCGGGCGCCGCCGCGCCCTGGATGGCCGCGGCGGCGGCCGCTGGTGGACCTACGATCGCGAGGACCGCGGTGGCCAGGACCGCCAGCCGCAGTATCAGCCTGTTGCCCATGGTGTTGCCCCCTCCCGTACACCGTGCATGCCCAGACGCCAGTGGCCGGAAACCCGAAGGTAGCGCCACGCTCCGGGAAAATCCGGATTATCGGTTTCGGCGAATCCGACCCGCGTCCGGCACGTGGGACGCCTTCCCTGGGCAGTGATTTGGTTCTATCCTTGCCGGAGCGCTCCCATCGGTAGATAGATCTTCCCGGCCGCCGACGCAGCACCATCGCGTCGGCGGCCGGCGCGTTGCCGCACCAACCCGCGGCCAAGCGGGCCGCTTAACCGGTTCAGGGCGGTGCGGCGCGGAAGTGGGTTTGAACCCTTCCCCACCGGTATCCGTATCCACCGATGCCGGCAGGGCGGGCGTCCGGCGGAAGTTCTCTGTTCGTTGTTCTGGAAGGGACGACCGTGAGAAACGCCCACCGGGCAAAAGGAACGCCGATGTTGAGCCGACGCAATGTGCTGCTCGGCGCGGCCACCGTCGGAGTCGGCGGCGCCGTGGTCAGCGTGGCCAGCCTCAGCGAGGCGTTCGAAGAGGCCGGAGCGGCACCCGGCGAGACGATCGTGGTGCAGGTCAAAGACCTGAAGGCGGGCCGGCTCGACATATTCGCCGGAGAGCGGCGCATCGAGGTGCGGGACCACGATCTGGCCGCACGCATGGCCAAGGCCGCACGCCGCAAGTAAGCGCTTCTCTTTTTCCCAAGCCTTGTGAGGTGGTTCCCGCATGTCTTCTCATCGTGAGGCCCCGGAGATATCGAAGGATCCGGTGGCCGACAGCACCGACCTGTACGCGTTCGTCAGCCCCGACCATCCCGACACGGTCACGCTGATCGCGAACTACGTGCCGTTGCAGAGCCCGGCGTCCGGTCCCAACTTCTTCGAGTTCGGCGACGACGTGCTCTACGAGATCCACGTCGACAACAACGGCGACGGCCACGCGGACGTGACATACCAGTTCCGCTTCGAGACGAAGCTGAACGACGACAACACGTTCCTCTACAACACCGGGCCGATCGAGGCGCTGGACAGCGAAAACTGGAACCGGCGGCAGTTTTACAGCATCACCAAGGTGGACGGCAACGGCCACGCGCGGATACTGGCCCGCAACGTCCCCTGCCCGCCGGCGAACGTCGGGCCACTGTCCATACCGGACTACAAGGGGCTCGCGGCGGACGCGACGTTCAAGCTGAAGAGTGGCGAGAAGGTCTTCGCCGGGCAGCGCGCGGAGGGCTTCTTCGTCGACCTCGGCTCCATCTTCGACCTGGGCACGCTGCGCCCGTTCCAAAACCTGCACCTGCTCGGCCAGAAGGCCTTCCAGGAGGCGGGCAAGGCGGTCAACGCCACCGACCGGGTCAACGTGCACAGCATCGCGCTCCAGGTGCCCATCAAGGACCTGCGCGGCAAGTCCAGCCCGGTCATCGGCGTGTGGACCAGCGCGAGCCGGCGCCAGGTCCGGGTGCTGCACGGGCACAACAGCGACGACGTGTACGTGGGGCCGAACGTGCAGGTGTCGCGGCTCGGCAACCCGCTCTTCAACGAGGTCATCGTGCCGATGTCCAAAAAGGACCTGTGGAACAGCCTGCCGCCCACCGAAGACAAGAACTTCGTCCAGTTCGTCGAGCAGCCCGAGCTCGCCCGGCTCCTGCCGGTGCTGTACCCGGGTGTCTTCGACAACCTGGACGCGCTCAACAAGGCGAAGACGGCGCGCGCGGACCTGGTGGCGGTGCTGCTGACCGGAATCCCGGAAGGGCTGATCGACGGCTTCACCAACAACACCGGCGAGATCCAGGCCGACATGCTGCGGCTCAACACCGACATCAAGCCCAGCAAGGAGGAGAACCCGCTCGGCGTACTCGGTGGCGACCTGGCCGGCTTTCCGAACGGGCGGCGGGTGCGCGACGACGTCGTCTCCATCTCGCTGCGGGCCGTGGCGGGTGCGACGTTCGCCTTGGTGGACAAGGACTTCACGCCGGACGACGCGGTGGCGATCCTGGAGCAGGGGCTGAGCGCGAAGGACGTGACTGCGCCCTTCCTCAACCGCTTCCCCTACCTCGGCATCCCCTACGACGGCTTCAACAACCCGTCATGAGCACGCACACGCATCACATGCTCGGACCGTCCAGTGTGGGCAGTGTCGTGCTCGACATCGGCGGCAACACGGGCGCGCTCGTCATCGTGACCGGGCCGGAGTGGCACGGCCGCGAGATCGAGATCAGCCCGATGGACCAGGACCCGCCCGTACGCACGCACGTCGCCGTACGCGAGCGGCACGTGTCGAGCGGCGTCCGGTACAGCGCCGTGTTTCCCGCGCTGCCCGCCGGCCCGTACGTCATCTGGCGCACCCCGACCGAAGCCGCCGGCACGGTCGTCGTGGCCGGCGCCGCGGTCACCGAGATCGAGTGGTGGCAGGCGCCCTGAGTGTGGGACCCCGGTTGGGGGCAGGCAGTGCCCGCCCCCAACCGGAGCAGGCCCGTCAGGCGGTGAAGTCGAACTCCCCGTCCTTTACGCCGCCGATGAACGCCTCCCACTCGCCTCGGGTGTAGACGATCGTGGCGCCGTCGGGTGCCTTGCTGTGCCGGACCGCGACCCGGCCGCTGCCATCGGCCAGCGGACCGGCCTCGACGCAGTTGCCGCCGAGACCATCGCTCCGGGTGCTGACATGCCAGGCGGCGCCCGGCAGTGACTCGCTCATGACAACTCCTCCGCGAGTGTTGCGATGAGCGCCATCGACTCAGCCGAGCTGAGTGCGACCTCCCGCAAGGCATCGTACGCCTTGGAGTAGCGGTGCGCGCGTGAGGCCTCCATGAACAGCCGCCCGCCCAGATGCTCCACATAGGCCACCTCCGGGTACGGCCGCTGCATCTTGAAGAGCGTGAAGCTGCCGCTCAGCCCGGCCTGCAGCCCGACCCGGGTCGGGATCACCCGGATCTCGACGTGGGGCCGCTCCACCACCCGGGCGAGGTGCTCGAGCTGGGCACGCAACACCAGGCGGCCCCCGATCGGCCGGTGCAGCACGGACTCCTCCACGAGCGCGGCGAGCCGCTTGGGCGGCTTCTCGTCGAGGATGAGCTGCCGCTCCATGCGCAGCCGCACCCAGCGGTCGACCTTTTGCTGGTTGGCCTGCACGCCCTCGGTGTACCGGATCACCGCTTCCGCGTAGTCGCGGGTCTGCAGCAGCCCGGGGAACACCATCGTGGAGTACGTGCAGATCTCCTCGGACCGCGACTCCAGCCACGGGTAGTCCACGAACGTCTGGTCGTAGACGGTGCCCTCGAAGTCGTCGTCCCAGCGGTTGACCCGCCAGGCGTCCTGGGCCAGCTGCACCAGCTGGGCCCGCTCGCGCTCGTCGTACACCCCGTAGACGTCGAGCAGCGAGATGACGTGGTCGCGCCGGAACGGCCACTCGGCCCGCTCGTAGCGCGCCAGCGTGGAGAACTCCACGCCCAGGTACGCCGCGATGTACTTGAGCGTCAGGCCGCGCTCTTCCCGGAGCTCGCGCATTCGCTGGCCGAGCCACTGGGCACGAATGGTCTGGACGAACTGCTCTCGTTTGGTCGGCATTCCACCCTCTCAAATGGACATCTGAACCGGTGGCCAGGGAAAGGCTTGTGAAATAGGGGGAAGCGAGCGGATGCGAGCCGCCGGATCCGGTCAGATTTCTACCACGGCATGGTCCTCGTATGCCAGGGCCCTGGGAACGTGTTTGCCTTTGCTATTTCGCAAAGCCACGACACTGTGCACTCGACGGAAAACATCTTGGCCAAACCCGCCCAAATACTTGGGCGGGATCGGTTTTCCCATCGATGTCCTTGCTCCAACAATTCGCCTTTGGCAGCGTGCTCACCAGCGAGCACGGCGACGTGGCCGGGCTCCCAGCATGACCGGCAAAAGGCACAGCAGGAACGGCTTCAGTGAAATCTTGCAAATGAACTACCGGGAGGGCATTCGCTCTCCGGGCCCGGGACGCGAGTGCGAGACGCGGCCCGATCCACTCCTGTCGAAAACGACTCCCCGGCGGTGTGCCGACACCGATTCCGCGCCGCCGGGTGAGGCCGGCGGGCGTGCCCGCGCGCCTCCCGCAGACGCGCCACATGCGTGGGCACGCCCGCCCATTCCCCATCCGGAGGAAACGTGAACCTGGTCAGACGCACATCCGCCGCCGCGCTCGCGGTGCTCCTCGCGGCGGTGGCCTGCGACAGCGGCGGCGCGGCGCCGGAAGACGCGCCGGCGGACAAGGTGACCTACCTGACCGCGGTCGGCTCGTTCGGCCGCGAGTCGTACGCGTGGGTGGCGAAGGAGAAGGGCTTCTTCGACCGCGCCGGCATCGAGGTCGAAATCCGGCCCGGCTCCGGCACCACCGAAAACCTCGGGCTGCTCGCCTCCGGGCGGGCGCAGTTCTCCGCCAACGACCTCTCCGCCGTGATGATCGTGCTCGGCAACGGCAAGTACCGCTCGGACGTACGCGCCGTCGCGGCGGTCCAGCAGCGCACGCTCAACTCCGTGACCGCCCTCTCCGGCACCGGCGTCACCACGCCGCGCGACCTGTCCGGGCGCACGATCGGCGGCGTACAGGGCGGCGCGCCGTGGCTGCTCTTCCCCGCGTACGCCAAGCTCGCCGGCCTCGACCCGCGCACCGTGAAGTGGATCGGCGTCGAGGCGTCGCAGATGCCAAAGCTGCTCGCCACAGGGCGGGTCGACGGCGTCGGTCAGTTCGTGGTGGCGAGGCCGGCGGTGGAGAAGGCGGCGGGCGGCCGGGCGGCGGTCGTGCTGCCGTACTCGGACGTGCTCACCGACCTGTACGGCAACGCGCTCATCGCCTCGACGAAGGTGCTCCGCGAAGACCCCGACCTGGTGCGGCGCTTCGCCGGCGCGCTGATGGACGGCCTGGTGTACGCGATCGAGCACCCGGAGGAGACCGGCCAGATCCTGCGGAAGTACGTGCCCACGACGGACGCCGTCACCGCGGCCGCCGAGGTGCGGCTCATGGAGCCGTACATCCGGGCCAACGGCGTGGTCGGCGCCTTCGACGGGGCCCGGGTCGCCCGCGCCATCGCCATCCTGCGCGGCACCGGCATCATCGCCGGCGACCTGCCCACCGCCGACCTCGTCGCGTTCGACTTCGTGAGCGGCCAGGTCCGATGAGGACGGTCAGCGCCGCGGACCTGGACGTGCGCCGGGAGGTGTACCTGGCGGCCGCGCTCGACTCGATCAGCATCGGGCGGCTGGCCGGGCTGCCCCACCTGACCGGCACGCGCTGCCTCGACCTGGGGCCGGCCGGCAGCGCCGTACCCGTGTGGCTGCGCGACCGGGTGGGCGCGGGCGGCGAGGTGGTCACCGCGTCCGGCGACCCGCTTCCGCCCGCCGTGCTCGCTCCCGGCCGGTACGGGCTGATCCGCGCGCGCCTGCTGCTGATGTGCGTGCGGCACCCCGAGGCGTTGCTGCGCCGGCTGGTGGCCGCGCTGGGACCGGGCGGCACGCTGGTGGTCGAAGACTGGCACCTGTGGCCCGACGACGCGGTGCTGTGCGCCCCGAGCCCGCGCGACGCCACCCTGGTCGAGCGCTGCCTGCGCCTGCTCGCCAAGGAGATCCTGCCCGGCCTCGGCGTCGACCCGACCTGGGCGACCCGCGCCCACGCCGCCGCCCGCGCCGCCGGGCTGACCACAGTGGACACCGAGATCCACGTACCGGTCTGGGCCGCCGGCGACCCGGGCGCGCTGCTGCTCGCCGTCGACACCGTCCGCCACCGCGGCCGGCTCCTGGCGGCCGGCCTGGGACCGGCCGAGCTCGACCGCGTGCGGCAGCTGGCCGCCGACCCCGGCTCCGGCCTGGTGCTCCGCGGCCACCCCCTCTACTCCACCTCCGGCCCGGCCCCACCCTGGTAGCGCCCCGCGCCCCGCTATCAGCTCCCCCGCGTCTCCCGCGACCGGCCGGCCCGGCCCCACCCTCGTAGCGACCCGCGCCGGAGGGCGCTGGCAGCAGCTACAAACCACGATCCCCCGTCGCCCCGGTCTGCCTCAGCTGCGGACCGCACGCGCGGGGTCCCCTGGGGAGACGTGGAACGCAGCGGAGCGTTTTCTTGGGTGCTTTCCCGCGGGCACCGCTGCGGCCGGCGGCTCGCTGGCGCTCGCCGGGTTCCCCGGCCTCCGCTGCCGGCCCCGCGACACAAGCCCACCCGGCTCCCCGCAGGGCCCGGGTTGAGACCGCGGCCCGCGGCGGGTAGGGCCGCGGGCTGGGCTTCTACCCCAACTTGCCCGCCCGGCCCACGATCCACGCGGCAACGACCGGAGCCGCCCTACCGGCCGGGCCGACGAACGGTTTGACCGGATCGCCAAACCGTCCGTGGCGAATCGCTGCCCCTGGCGGGGCGGTTTTCGCCACGGACGCACCGCAACCCCCGCCTTCCCAGCACCCGCGTCTTCCCCAGCGCGTCACCCCGAAAAGGGACGAACGATCACCGCCACCCCTACGGGCGCGCCCCAAACCCGACCCCAACCGGTGATCGTGGTATCCCAGTGCCCCTCCAGGGGCACCTCGGTACCACGATCTGATAACCGCCCGACGCTGTCCATGATCGTCCGCCTGTGCGGGACGGCGAACGGCATGGACGTGGTAACCGTCCGTGCAGAGGTAAGAGCCCGTTCACGGCCCGGGTCCGCATTGGAATTGAGCCCTTGCCGCCCGGGGGGGCGCTCGCGCGAGGTCGCGGGCCTCAGAACCGGGCGAAGTACTCCGTGAAGAAGCGGTCCGGGACCACGGAGGTCGCGACCTCGTGCGGGCCGTCCGGGCGGGGGTGCCAGCCGGTGGTGCCGTCCGCGTCCACGGTTACCTCGCCGCGGGTGAAGGCGCACACTTCGGCGTCGAAGAGGGTGACCGCGGCGAGGGGGTCGTGGAAGTAGATGCCGTCCCGCTCGGCGAACCATACCGCGGCGAAGTCGCGGACCGGCCGCAGCAGCGGGGCGGCGCAGCGGGCGCTGAAGGTGTCGGCGTCCAGGTAGACCTGGCGGGTCACGTCGAGGCCGACCGCGCGGACGCGGGGCACCGGCGCGGCGAAGACCCGGGCGGCGGCGGCCGGGTCGCAGCGGAGGTTCCACTCCGGCTTGCCCTCGGTCGTGTAGCGGCCGCCCATCAGGACGAGCGCCTTCAGCAGCCCGGCCACGTCGGGGTGGCGGTCGAAGAGGAGGGCGGCGTTGGTGAGCGGCCCGATCGTCAGCAGCGTGACCTCGCCCGGGTGCGCGCGGACCGTGCGGGCCAGGAGGTCGACCGCGTCGCCCGCCGGAAACTCCGTCTCGTGTGGCCAGCCGCCGAGGCGGTCGGCCTGGTGGGCGAGGGCCTGCGGCGACGGGGCACCGGCGAGGGTGGTCTCCGCGCCGGGGCGGATCGGCACGTCCGCGCCGGCCACCCGGCAGAGGGCGGAGGCGAGCATCGCGCGCTTGCCCGCCTCGCCGGTGACCGTGGTGATGCCGAGCAGGTCGCAGCCGGGGTGGGCGAGCAGGTACGCGAGGCAGACCGCGTCGTCGATGTCCGAACCGATGTCGGTGTCCAGCAGGATCTTTTCCGGCACGCCGATATTCAACCCGCTTGCCGGGCGGCGGGCCCAGGCGGCACACTCGACGGGTGACGTACGCCGCGACGCGATTTCGCCGCCCCCGGGTGACCGGTGGGCGACCGCGGCTGCGCTGACGGAGACGGCGCGAGACGAGCCCCTGGCCACGCCGGGGGCTCGCTCCCTTTCCACCGTCTCTTTCCGAGGACTCACGATGACGCCCCAAGAACTCCGCGCGGCCCTGGACCTGCGCGACCTCACCGACCCCGACGCCGGCGAACACGCGATGCAGCACGTGGTGTCCGCCATCGAGTACGCCCTCGCCCGCGCCTGGGGGATCCCGGTGCGCCGCGACCCCGGCCCGCGGATCGTCTCCGTGGCCGACAACTACGACCGGCTGCGGTACTCCGCCGAGGCGGTGACCCGCGACCGCCGCTACAGCCGCTACCTGGACGGCGGGCGGATGCTCCGCTCGCACACCACCGCCCGCGTCCCCGCCCTGCTGGACGCCAACCGCCTGCCGGACGTGCTGCTCAGCGTGCCCGGCATCTGCTACCGGCGGGACGTGATCGACCGCCACCACGTGGGCGAGCCGCACCAGCTCGACCTGTGGCGGATCCGCCGCTCCGGTCCCCCGCTCACCGAGGCCGACCTCGTCCACATGATCGGCCTGGTCGTGGCGGCGGTGCTGCCCGGCCACGATTGGCACACCGTCCCGAGCGTCCACCCGTACACGCTGGCCGGCCGGGAGATCTACGTCGCCGGACGAGCGCCGAGCGGCGGAGCGTCCGGATACATCGAGGTAGGTGAGTGCGGGTTGGCTCATCCCGAGGTGACCGGCGGGGGCAGCGGCCTGGCGATGGGGCTCGGCCTCGACCGGCTCGTGATGCTCGCCAAGGGCGTAGACGACATCCGGCTGCTCCGCTCGACCGACCCGCGGGTGGCGGCGCAGATGCGCGACCTCACCCCGTACCGGCCGGTCTCGGCCATGCCCGCCACGCACCGCGACCTCTCCCTCGCGGTCGCCGGTGACCTCGACGCCGAGCTGCTCGGCGACCGGGTGCGCGACCTGCTCGGGCCGGACGCCGGCGCGGTCGAGGAGATCGTCGTGCGGTCCGAGACCGGGTACGCCGAGCTGCCGGACTCCGCACGGGCCAGAATGGGACTGCGGCCCGGACAGAAGAACGTGCTGCTCCGCGTGGTCCTGCGCGACCTCACCCGCACGCTCACCTCGGCCGAGGCCAACGCGCTGCGCGACCGGATCTACGCCGGCCTGCACGAGGGAGAGGAGCACGAATGGACTCTTTTCGACGCGGACCGGGCGGAGGCCAAGCCGCGACCCTGACGCCTGCCCACAACGGGCCGCGAGGGGGCGTTGAAGAAGGTCCATCGAGCGGCCTGAGCGGCGAGCTGCAACGCCTCGACCTGGACGGCGCCCGCCTGGTGGTGCTGGTCCCGGACGGCACCCGGTCGATCCCGCTCGGCCGCCTCTTCGCCGAGGTGCACGACGCGCTGATCGGCCGGGTGGCCTCGCTCGACGTGCTGATCGCGCTCGGCACGCACCAGCCGATGCCGCCGGACGCCATCGAGCGCCGCTTCGACCTGCCGCCGGGCGGGTGGGCGGCCCGCTACCCCGGCGTGGCCGTGCACAACCACGCCTGGCACGACCCGGCCACATTCACGGACCTGGGCGAGATCCCGGCCACCGAGGTCGCCGCGGCCTCCGCCGGGCTTCTCGCCGAGCCCATCCGGGTACGGGTGAACCGGCTGGTCGCCGAGGCGGACGCGTGCCTGGTGCTCGGGCCGGTGTTTCCGCACGAGTCGGTCGGCTTCTCCGGTGGCGACAAGTACTTCTTCCCCGGCGTCTCCGGCCCCGAGGTGATCGACGCATTTCACTGGCTGGGCGCGCTGATCGGCACGATGGACATCATCGGCAAGCCCGGCCTCACCCCGGTCCGCGCGGTCATCCAGGCGGCCGCCGAGCGCATCCCGGCCCGCCGCCTGGCCGTGGCGGTCGTGGTCGCACCGGCCGGCTCCTCTGCGCCCAGCTCCTCACCGCCCGGCTCCTCTCCGCTCGGGCCCGAGGTGCTCGGGCCCGAGGTGCTCGGCACGTACGTGGGTACGACCACCGAGGCGTGGGCGGCCGCCGCCGAGCACTCCGCGCGGGTGCACGTCCGGTACGTCGAGCGCCCGTACCGGCGGGTGGTCTCGGTCGTGCCCCCGATGTACGACGACCTGTGGACGGCGGCCAAGGGCATGTACAAGGTCGAGCCGGTCGTCGCCGACGGCGGTGAGGTGATCGTCTACGCCCCGCACGTCACCACCTTCTCGGTCACCCACGATGCGATGATCCGCCGCGTGGGCTACCACTGCCGCGACTACCTGCTCGCCCACGCCGGCGAGCTCGCGGAGGTGCCCCGCACGGTGCTGGCCCACTCGATCCACGCGCGCGGCGCCGGCACGTACACGGACGGGGTGGAGCGCTGCCGCATCGCCGTGACGCTGGCGACGGCCATCCCGCCGGAAGACTGCGCCGCCGTCAACCTCGGCTGGGCAGACCCGGCGACCCTCGACCTGGCCGCCCTCGCCGCCGACGAGGACACCCTGGTCGTCCCCAAAGCCGGCGAGCAACTCTACCGATTGGCGCCGTAGCACCAAGTAGCACTTCGCGTAGAATGGTGGCATGGCCGAAGCTGCCCGCGAAATCACCCAGCGCGAGTTGCGCAACGAGTCCGGCGAGATCATGCGCCGGGTCGAGCAGGGTGAGTCGTTTACCGTCACTCGAAACGGCACGCCGATCGCCCGCCTGATCCCGCTGCGACGTCGCACCGCGGTGCCCAAAGAGGAGTTCCTCGCCGTATTCGCCACGGCCCCGCGGATCGACGCCGACCGTTTCCGTGCTGACCTCGACGCCCACCTTGACGACGATCTGGACAGCCGTGAGTGGTAAGCCGCCGACGCGGGGCCTGGCGGACACCAAAATCCTCATCCACCACAGCAACCTCGACGCCGCCGACCTGCCCGACGAGCTCTTCATCAGTGCGATAACACTCGCCGAACTCTCCGCCGGGCCGTATTACGCGGATGATCCGGTGGAGCGCTCCCTCCGGGTCAACCTCCTCCAGCACGTGGAGTCCACATTCGAGCCCTTGCCGTTCGACACCGAAGCAGCTCGCGCGTTCGGCCTTCTCTCCGCGTCGGTCCTGGCAGCTGGTCGAAAGCCCCGCCGACGCGCCGACCTGATGATCGCCTCGACAGCTCTCGTCAACCAGCTGCCGCTCTACACGACCAACCCGGACGACTTCGCCGGCCTGGACAGTCTCCTCGACGTCGTAGCCGTCCGCCGACCGGAGACGCCCGCGTAGGCCGTCGCGGCACGGCTTGGGGTGACCCGTCCGGGGTGCGCAGCGCCGTAAACTGCCGACTCCCGCCCGCCGGTGGGCCTGGGAGCGCGCGAGACCACGCACGACGGCACGGTTATCCACACGGTCGTGGAGGCGGTCTCCGACCGCAGCGAGGAGAACGACGCGGTCGCCAAGTTCGCCGTCTATGCGGCGTTGGGCATCGAGCGCTACTGGATCGTGCGGGGTGACGCCGACGCCGACGAGGTCGACGGCATGGTCACGATGCACGAGTTGCGCGACGGCACCTACGAGGTGACCGGGCACCGGCTAGTGTCCAAGCTGGCCGGATGAGCCGCGACGAGCCCGGTGAGTGGGTGGGCGGCGGGCGGTCCCGTACCGTAGCGGCGTGACGTACAAGGTCCAGGTCACCTGGTGGGGGCACAGCACCGTCTGGGTCGAGGACTCCGGCGTGCGCATCGTGACCGACCCGGTGCTGGGCGACCGGATCGCGCACCTGCGGCGGATGCGGGGTACGTCCCCACGGCTCGCGGCGCAGCCGGACGCGGTGCTCGTGTCGCACCTGCACGCCGACCACCTCGACGTGGCGTCCCTGCGGCGGCTCGGGCCCGAGACCACGCTCGTGGTGCCGGCCGGGGCGGGCGCCTTCGTGCGGCAGCGGCTCGGTCACGCGTACCACCGGCGCTGCGCGGAGCTGGCCATCGGCGACGAGGTGACCGTCGGGGCGGTACGGATCAGGGCCGTCCCCGCGGCCCACGACGGCGCCCGCGGCCCCTGGTCCCGGCACCGGGCGGCGGCGGTCGGCTACACGGTGCACGGCGCGGCCAACACCTGGTTCGCCGGCGACACCGGGCTCTTCGAGGGGATGGCCGACCTCGGCCCGCTCGACCTGGCGCTGGTGCCGGTGGGCGGCTGGGGGCCGACGCTGGGGCGGGGACACCTCGACGCGTACACGGCGGCCGAGGCGATGCGCCGGGCGGCGCCCCGGGAGGCGGTGCCGGTGCACTTCGGCACGTTCTGGCCGGTGGGGCTGGCGCGGGTGCGGCCGGACCGGTTCCACAACCCGGGGCCGGACTTCGCGCGGATCAGCGAGACCGTGGCACCCGGTACCCGGGTCACCGTCCTGACCCCCGGCGACTCCCTGACGGTCGCCCCGTGACGGCGACCCTCAGCACGCTGGTGTGGCTGGTCGTGGTGGTGACGTTCGGCGCGGTGGTGCCGATCGTGCCGACCGGGGCCGCGGTGAGCGGGGCGGCGGCGTACGCGGCCCACCAGAACCCGCTGCACGTGCTGCTCGTCGTCGTGGCCGGGGCGGGCGGGGCGTACATCGGCGACCTCGGCATGTACGCGATCTGCCGCTGGGGCGGTGAGCAGCTGGCCCGGCGGCTGCACTGGCTACGCGACCCGGAGCGCCTGGAGCGGATGCGCAAGAAGCTGGACGAGCGGCAGATCTCGGTGCTGCTGGTGTCCCGGCTGCTGCCCGGCGGGCGGGTACCGGTGCTGCTCGCGGCGGCGCTGATGGGGCTGGACTGGCGGCGGTTCGCGGTGACCAACCTGCCGGCCTGCCTGCTCTGGTCGACGGTGTACGCGGGGATCGGCATCTTCGGGTACGCGATCTTCCCGGAGCCCTGGCAGAGCGTGGTGGCCGCGGTGCTGCTGGTGCTGCTGATCTCCCAGACCGCGACGATCATCAGCCGGCGGCGGGAGGCGGCGGCGGAGAGCCCGGACGTCAGGCCCCGGCAGACGGAAGCCTGACCGGCGCCCCGGACGGCAGGTCGGCGTCCGCTCGCGCATCGGCGTGCGGCGCCGCGCCGCCCGAAGCCGCCGCCGAAGGACCAGCGGGCGCGGGAGAGACAGCCGGCGTGGAAGCGCCGCGCAGGCCGAGCGTCTCGAGCCAGCCGAGCAGCGTGCGGTACACGCCGTCCGGGCCGACCACGGGGTCGGTCTCCAGCGCCCAGCCGGCCGGGTAGACGAGCACCGCCTCGGTCTGCCAGCCGCCCAGCCCGCCGTGGCTGCCGACCAGCTCCTCGAACGCGGCCACCTCGTCGATGCCCGGCTCCACCATGCTGACCAGTACCAGGTCGCCGACGTGGTCGATCTCCTGGTGGCGCAGGAGATCTTCGCGGGCGCGCGGCCCGTACGGCGTGAGCGGGTCCTCCCCCTCCACGTGCCCGTCGCGCAGCCGGTGCCTGCCCCGCCGGCCGAGCGCCACCGGCCCGTGCTCCGCCTCGTCGACCACCACCAGGCCGATGCCGGGGTGCGCGACGAGCCCGGCGACGAGCTCGGGGTGCTCGGCCTCGATCCGGTCGCGGGTGAGCTTTTCCGGGTGGCGGGTCAGGTAGACCATGCCGAGGTTGCCCGAGGCGATCACCACGGTCTCCGGGTCGCGCTCGGCGATCGCCTTCGCCTCTTCGTCGGCGGGGCCGAGCGTCACCTCGCCGTCGCGGGTGTGCTTGCGGATCGCCTTCCGGGTGGCGGCGGCGGTCGGCCCCTGCCGGGCCACGGCCTCGGTGAGCAGGGCGTTGACCCGGCCCCACTCCTCGACGGTACGGGTGGCCGCGCCGGGCCGGTGGCCGTTGGTGCCGCCGTGGGCCAGCCGCGCCACGACCTCCTCCAGCGACTCGTCGAAGCGCTGCCGGAACGTGGCGCCCTGGCTCTGCCCGTGGTCGGAGAGGACCACCAGGTGGTAGCGGCGGGCGGCCTCGACCGAGAGCCGCTCGAGGATGCCGAGCACCTGGTCGAGCGACTCCAGTACGTCCAGCGCCTCCGGGCGGGCGGGGCCGGCGTGGTGGGCCACCTCGTCGTAGTCGACGAAGTCGCAGAAGATCGTCGGGGCGCCCCGGGCCATCTGCTCGGCGATCAGCGTGACGTTGAGGTCGCGCAGCAGCGTGGTGGCGGGGCGCAGGGCGAGGAACGCGCCGCCCCGGCTGACCCGCGGGCGTACGTCGCGGCGCCGCTGCACCCGCGCCTGGTGCAGCTCCCGGATCACCCCGCCGAGGCCGAGCACCACCGCGCGGGTGAAGCCGTACGGACTGGTCATGAACGCCGCGTACCCGCGCGCGTTGCGGCCGGGCAGCGCGGCGTGGCTGACCGTGAGCAGGCAGGTGTCGGCGTCGCCGGAGAAGACGTTGCTGATGCTCACCCCGCCGTCGCGCAGCAGTCCCCGGTCGCCGGCGAGCCGCCGCTCGACCTCGGCCGCGTCGCGGGGACGGCTCGTGACGACGAGGCGCCGGGTGTCCTTCTCGTACCAGCGGAATGCCGGCACCCGGCGGACGTCGCCGTAAAGGATGCCCGCCTGGGCGGCGGGCGTCGTGGCCGGGATGCCGGTGTGCCAGCCGGCCAGGCGGTGGCTGCGGGTGCGCAGCCACCGGCCGATGTTGGGCAGGTTGCCGGCGCGGACCGCCCAGCGCAGCAGCGGCGCGGGCACGCCGTCGAGCTGGACCACCAGCAGGCCGTCCGGGCAGGCCTCGGCGGCGGCGCCGGCCACACTCGCCGAGACGCGCTTCGCCTTCTCCTCGATGCGGCGCACGCGGGCCATCAGGCGCACGGTCTCGCTGACGAACGCGTCGTCGGTGCCGGCGTCCGCAAACCAGTTGACCAGCGCGGCGAGCGCCACCGCCACCCACGAGGCGCCGAAGACCACCGGGAGGTTGGCCACGTGGGTGTCGGGCGCGAGCCACAGCGCCACGTACAGCACGATGGCCTGCACCATCGCGCCCAGCACCAGCGCGCCGAAGCCGCCGAGCACGGTGGCGATCGCGAGCAGGAGCGGGCGGAGCAGCGCGCCGACGGCGGCGACCAGCACCACCAGGCCGAGCAGCGCGACGAGGCCGCTCGCGGTCACGCCGGGCAGCAGCCAGAACGTGCCGGCCAGCACGATGAACGAGGTCACCGCGCTGCGCAGGATGCCGCGCACCCGCTGGAAGGTGGGCCGCCAGCCGCGCAGGGCGCGCAGGCCCACGCGGGCCCGCCCCGGGCGGGTCGCGACGACATCGCGCTCCTGTGTCACACCGGCAACTCTACGGACGGGTTCGTGATGAGGGCTCCCTAACGGTGCTGGGGTGAAGGGCGTGGCGGTATGCGCCCGGTGTCACCCCGTAACAGCGCGTGAACCACCGGGTCAGGTGGCTCTGGTCGGCGAACCCGCTCGCCGCGGCCGCCTCGGCGATCCCGCTCCCGGCCCCGATCAGCTGGCGGGCCCGCCGCAGCCGGACCTGGCGCTGGTAGTCGCTCGGCGACAGCCCGTACACCTGCCGGAAGGCGCGGTAGACCGCGAACCGGCTGGTGCCCGCGGCGGCCGCGAGGTCGCCGGCGGTGACGTCCTCGGCGTACCCCTCCTCGAGCCGGTCACGCACCCGCCGCGCGATGCCGGCGGCGGCGGTGCGGCGCGGTGGCCGCGCGCTCCTGCCGTGCCGGGTGATCGCCGCCACGGCCGCGGCCAGCCGCTCGTCGCGGGCAAGCGCCGTCGCCGGCCCCACCAGCGCCGCGTGCAGGCCGGCCACCGCGCCGGCCAGCCGCGTGTCGGCCACCACCGGCTCCGCGAACAAAGGCAGCCCGACCTCGCGCTCGGCCCGGTCCGCGAGCACGTCACGGACCAGGTCGGGGCCGATGTGGACCATCCGGTACGTGAACCCGAGCGCGTCGGCGGCCTGACCGTCATGGGGTTCGTCCGGATTGAACGCCATCACCATCCCGGCGCTGGAGGTGTGCGCCGCGCCCCGGCAGGTGAAGGACTGCACGCCGGTCTCGGTCACGCCGAACGAGTACGTCTCGTGGCTGTGCCGGTGGTAGACGTGCTGCTCGAAGTGGGCGTGCATCGCCTCCAGCGGCCGGTCGGCGGCCCGCCAGTATCGCGCCCAGTCCCCCACCGTCCCAGTATCCCCCCGGTGCACCACCGTCCTCCGTCTCGCCGGCGCGCACCAGCGTCCAAGACCGTCGCATCCGGCCGCTGTGACCATGACGGCATGGCCACCACCAAGATCGCTATCGTCGTCCGGGACGACCTCGCCGCCTGGCAGCGCCTGAACGTGACCGCCTTCCTCGCCTCCGGCGTCGCCGGCGCGTTCCCGGCCACGGTCGGCGAGCCCTACGAGGACGGCTCGGGCACCCCCTACCTGCCGATGTTCGGCCAGCCGGTGCTCGTGTACGCCGCCGACCTCGCCGCGCTCACCGAGGCGCGCGCCAAGGCGGTCGAGCGGGGGCTGGCGGTCGGCGTGTACACCGAGGAGCTCTTCACCACCGGCAACGACGGCGACAACCGGGCCGCGGTGCGCGCGGTACCCGCCGAGAAGCTGCGGCTCGTCGGCCTGTCGGTGCACGGCCCGCGCAACGCGGTGGACAAGGTACTGAAGGGCCTGTCGCTGCATCCCTGACCGCACCGGCATACGCTCTTTTGATGCGTCTCGCCACGTGGAACGTCAACTCCCTGAAGATGCGCCTGCCCCGGCTCATCCCGTGGCTGGCCGACAAGCGGCCGGACGTGCTGCTCCTGCAGGAGACCAAGCTCGCGGACGCGGCCATCCCCACCGCCGAGATCAAAGAGGCCGGGTACGAGGTCGCCACCCACGGCGACGGCCGGTGGAACGGCGTGGCGATCCTCTCCAAGGTCGGCATCGAGGACGTGATCCGCGGCTTCGACGCCGAGCCCGGCTTCCCCGACCCGGAGGCGCGCGCGATCTCGGCCACCTGCGGCGGGCTGCGCGTGTGGTCGGTGTACGTGCCGAACGGCCGCGAGCCCGACTCGCCGCACTACGTGTACAAGCTGGGCTGGCTCGCCGCCCTCCGCGACGCGCTCGCCGCCGACCTCGCGACCGGCCAGCCCGTGGTCGTGGCCGGCGACTTCAACGTGGCGCCGACCGACGCGGACGTGTGGGACCCGAAGGCGTTCGCCGGCTCCACCCACGTCACGGCGCCGGAGCGGGACGCGCTGGCCCGGATCCTGGCGGCCGGCTTCACCGACGTGGTGCCGACCCCGATGAAGGGACCGCACCCCTTCACGTACTGGGACTACCGGGCCGGCATGTTCCACCAGAACATGGGCATGCGCATCGACCTGGTGTACGCGAGCGCCGGCGTGACGGTGACGTCGGCGTACATCGACCGCGAGGCCCGCAAGGGCAAGGGCCCCTCGGACCACGCACCGGTAGTGGTCGAGCTGGTGTAGGCGGCTCACCCGCCTCGCCGGGTCTGGGCGGCTCGCTGCGCCCGGCCTGCTTCGCCCGTCTGGGCGGCTCGCTGCGTCGGGGTGGCCAGCTGGCGTAGGTTCGAGGGATGTTGAGCCCGCAGCGGGTCCCGATGCCCGGGCTGCCGATGTCCGTGACCATCTGGGAGGTCGGGCCGCGCGACGGCCTCCAGAACGAGTCGACCATCGTCCCGGTCGACGTCAAGCTGGAGTTCCTCGACCGGCTCGCCGCCACCGGCCTCGGCGTCATCGAGGCGACCAGCTTCGTCCACCCGCAGTGGGTGCCCCAGCTCGCCGACGCCGAAGACCTCCTCACCCGCCTGCCCCCCAAGCCCGGCGTGCGCTACCCGGTGCTGGTCCCCAACCAGCGCGGCCTGGACCGGGCGCTGGCGCTGGGCGTGCGCGAGATCGCCATCTTCGGCAGCGCGACGGAGACGTTCGCCAAGCGCAACCTCAACCGCACCGTCGACGAGTCGCTGGCGATGTTCGAGCCGGTGGTGGAGCGCGCCCGCGCCGAGGGCCTGCGGGTCCGCGCGTACCTGTCCATGTGCTTCGGCGACCCCTGGGAGGGCGAGGTCCCCGTCCCCCAGGTCGTGTCGGTCGCCCGCCGCCTGGTCGGCCTCGGCTGCGACCAGCTCTCCCTCGGCGACACGATCGGCGTGGGCACCCCCGGCCACGTCACGTCGCTGATCCGTGTCCTCGCCGACGCCGGCGTCGGCCCGGACCGGCTGGCGGTGCACTTCCACGACACGTACGGCCAGGCACTGGCCAACACCCTCGCCGCCCTCCAGGCCGGCGTGACCACGGTGGACTCCTCGGCCGGCGGCCTGGGCGGCTGCCCGTACGCCAAGAGCGCCACCGGCAACCTCGCCACCGAGGACCTGGTCTGGCAACTGCACGGCCTGGGCATAGCGACGGGCGTGGACCTGGGCGCGCTGGTCCGCACCAGCCTCTGGATGGCCCAGCGCCTCGGCCGCCAGAGCCCCTCCGCCGTCGTACGCGCCCTCGCCGCCGAGGTCGCCGCCGCCTAGCCGGCGATCGTGGCACCGGTGCGGGCGGCGCGGGCCAGGCCCAGTCGTACATGGCCTGGCGCACCGGGGCCGGGCGTGTTGGGCTGTACCCATGGTGCACCCACCGACGCTGCACGAATGGGCCGGCGGCGTACACGGCCGAGCGGGGTGGTTACCCGCGCACATGCTGCGGCAGCACCTCGGGAAGGCCATCACCGAGCCACAGCGGCGGCGCTGGGGCGACCTGCTGATGGACGCGGCGGACGAGGTGTCGCTGCCGGACGACCCGGAGTTCCGGTCGGCGTTCGCCGGCTACGTCGAGTGGGGCACCCGGCTGGCGGTGCGCAACAGCCAGCCGGGTGCCCATCCGCCCCAAGAGGCCCCGGTGCCGAGGTGTGGCTGGGCGTCGCACCCCCGTACCAGGGATAGGTCTGGGTTTCAGCCCTTGACGGCGCCGGCGGTGAGGCCGGTCGCGATGTTGCGTTGGATGATCAGGAAGAAGACGACGACGGGCAGCGACGTGATCAGGGCGCCGGCCATGAGCGGGCCCCAGGCGGTGCCGCGGTTGGTCTGGTTTTGCAGCAGCCAGGCCATCAGATTCTGGGTCTCGGGGTTGTTGAGCGTGTTGATGATGATGAACTCGTTCCACGCCTGGATGAACCCGTAGATCGAGGTGGCCACGAGGCCTGGGCCGGTGAGCGGCAGGATGATCCGGTAGAAGGTCTGCCAGCGGCCGCAGCCGTCGACCAGGGCGGCCTCGTCCAGCTCGCGCGGGACCGCGGCGATGAAGCCGCGCAGGGTCCAGACCGTGTACGGCAGGATCAGCACCAGGTACGTGATGCTGACGCCGACCAGGCTGTTGGTCAGGTTGGCCCGGTTGAGCATCAGGTAGAGCGGGATCAGCAGCGCGAGCAGCGGCACCAGCTGTACGCCGAGGATCACCATGATGAGCGCGCGCCGGCCGTAGAAGCGGAAGCGGGCGATCGCCAGCGCGGCCAGGAAGCCGACCACGATCGCGCCGGCCACCGCGGTCGTGGTGATGATGAGGCCGTTGCGGAGGTCGACGAGGAAGAACGGCGCCTTGATGGCCGACTTGAAGTTGTCGAGCGTCGGGTGCTGCGGGAAGAACGACGGCGTGAACGAGAGCACCTCGGACGCCGGCTTGAACGCGGTGTTCAGCACCCAGTAGACGGGGAAGGCCATCACGATCACGAAGAGCACGCCGACGGTGTTGGCCGCCACCGTGCCCGCGCGGGAGCGCTGGGAGCGTGGAGTGGACATCAGTCGACGTCTCCGATCTGAAACATCTGCCGTACGTAGAACGCCATCACGCCGAGCATCAGGATCACCGTGATCACCGAGATGGCCGAGCCGAGGCTGTACTCGTTGCGCCCGAACGCCTGTGTGAACGCGTACGTGGCGAGGGTCTGGTACTCCTGCTCGGGCTTGCTGTCCCGGACCACCCAGACCTGGGTGAAGAGGCCGAAGTTCCAGATCACCGAGAGGGTGGTGACGATGACGATCAGCGGCCGCAGGATGGGCAGGATGATGGTACGCAGTGTCTGCCACGGGCTGGCGCCGTCGACCAGTGCGGCCTCGCGCAGGTCCTGGGGCACCTGGGTGAGGCCGGCGTGCAGCGTGATCGCCAGAAACGGGATGCCGGCCCAGACGACGAGCGTGGTGATGACGATCCAGCCCTGGGTGGGGTCGGCGAACCAGCTGTGGTTGGTGAAGTCGACGCCCGGGATCTGGTCGATGGCGTAGTTGAGGACGCCGAAGTCGGCGTCCACCATCCACTTGAAGATCTGCGCGGAGACCAGCTGCGGGATCGCCCAGACGAACATCATGGCGATCACCATCGCCACCCGGACGCCGTTGCTGACCCGCTGCATGAGCAGCGCGACGCCGAGGCCGAGGACGATCGAGATCGCCACCGAGACGACCGTGAAGATGGCGGTACGGCGTACGACGCCCCAGAAGACGCCGTCGGTGAGGACCTGGGTGAAGTTGTCGAAGCCCACCCAGGGCGGGGTGGCGCCGGAGAAGAGGTGCCGCAGCTGCATGTCCTGGAAGGACAGTACGAGCATGCGGCCGAGCGGGTACGCCAGCAGTCCGGCGAGCAGCACCAGTGTGGGCAGGGCGAGGAAGAGGGGTGTCCACTGGGGACGGCGCCGACGGCGTACCCGGGCGGTTGGTTTGTCTGGTGTGGACGGCGCGATAGGCGCCGGCGGCGCGGTCGCCGGGCTGTCGACGGCGTGCATCTCACTCCTTCTGAGCTTCCGGGGCCGCGTCCGCACCGCCATCGTGGGCGGTCGCCGCGGCAGCGGACGCGACACGGGTGGAAGGCCGCGCCGCCCGCCGGCGCGGGCGGCGCGGCGGCCGGGCGGCCGTGGGGGGGGGTCTCGGTCGCGCCGTCGGGGCCGCCCCCCCCCGGGGGGCCGGGCCCCCGCCGCCCCCCCCCCCCCGGGGGGCCCCCCCCCCCCCCCCCGCGGGGGGGGGCGCCCCGGCACCGGGTCAGCCGTTGAGGGTCTTCTCGATCTCGCCGTCGGCCCAGGCGGCCGCGTCGGCCACCGACTTCTTGCCGGTGACGATGTCGCGCAGCATCTGCTGGAGCACGGCCGCTTTCTCGACGTCCGCCCACTTCTCGGCCATCGGCACGAACCAGCTGCTCTTCGCGGCCAGCGCGGTCGCCTCGTTGCCCTTGACGGTGGCGGCCTTGTCGAGCAGGTTGGTCGCGTTCGGCAGGACGGCCTTGGCCAGCAGGGCCTCCTGCGCCTTGGTGTCGGTGAAGTACTTGATCCACTCAGCGGCGAGCGGTTGGTTCTGGCTCTTCGCCGCGACACCCAGGTTGGAGCCACCGAGGAAGGACGGGATGCCCGGCATCGGCGCCGCGGCGACCTTCCCCTTCACCTTGGTGGCGACCAGCTCGGAGTTCGGGTCGTTCGGGTCCTTGCGCTGCTCCTGCGCGGCGCCGACCTCCCAGCCGTTGCCGTAGAACATCGCCGACTGCCCCTGCGCGAAGATCGCCGCCTGGTCGCTCTCGTCCTTCGTCACGTCGCCCGACGAGTAACCCTTGACCAGGTCGGCCCACTTCTGCAGGCCGGCCAGCGCCTGCGGGTCGGCGAGCGTGCCGGTCCACTTGTCGCCGTCCTTCTTGGCGATCTGGCCGCCCTCGGCGTAGACCCAGGACATCGCCGCGTACCAGTAGGCGCCCGGCATGTAGAACGCGGCGAACTTGTTGCTGCCCGCGGCGTTCTTGGCCTTGAGCGCGTCCGCCGCGGCGGTCAGCTCGGCGTAGCTGGTGGGCGCCTTGATGCCGGCGGCGTCGAAGAGGTCGGTGCGGTAGATCAGCACCCGGGCACCGGCGTAGTAGGGCACGCAGTACGTCTTGGCGTCCAGCTCGCAAGGGCCGGCGAGGCCCTGCAGCCAGTTGGCCGAGTTTTCGAAGCGGCCCTTGTCGAGCTCCGCGAACGCGCCGCTGAAGACGTACTTGGGCATCTCGGTGTTGCCGAGCTCGACCACGTCCGGCACGTCGCTGCCGGCGAGGGTGGCGTCCAGCTTGGTGAGGTGGTTGGCCCACTGCTGGTACTCGACCGTCACGTTGGCGCCGGTCGCCGCGGTGAACCGGGCGTTCGCGTCCTCGACGACCTCCTTCCAGGACGACTGGGCGTCCACCATGAGCCAGACCTTGATGGTCTTGCCCTTGCCGTCCAGCGCCTGGGCCGAGGTGTCGTTGGCCCCGCTGTCGTCGGAGCCGCCGCACGCGGCCGCGCCCAGCAGCGTCGCGGCGAGCGCCGCGGCGATTGCGATCCTGTGTCTCACGGATCCTCCAAGGGTTTGGTGATGGGTTAATCAGTGCTGGCCGTCTTTGGCGGCCTTGTGTGGGTCCACGGCCTGGGCGGTGCGTTGCAGGGCCGCGTGTGAACGCTGGTGGGTGCGCTGGGCGACCGCGACGTAGAGCAGGTCGAGGACGACGAGCTGCGGGTGGCGGGCGGAGAGCGCGTCGGGCCGAAACGTGGTGGCCTGGGTGGCGGTCAGGAGCACGACGTCGGCCAGCTCGGCGAGGGCCGAGCGGGGAAAGCTGGTGAGTGCGATGGTGGTGGCGCCGTGGCCGGCGGCCTCGGCGAGCATCTCGATGGTCTCCCGGGTCTGTCCACTGTGGGAAATGCCCAGCGCCACGTCACCCGGCCGGGAGAGCGCCGCGCTGGCCAGTCCGTTGTGGACGTCGGTCCACGCCCACGCCGCGACCCCGATGCGGTGGAGGCTGAACTGCATCTCCTCGCCGACCAGTGCGCTGCCGCTGGCGCCGAAGATGCTGACCCGGGACGCGCCGGCGATGGCCTGCGCGGCACGCTCCACTTCGGACAAGTCGAGCCGCGACGCGGTGTCGTGCATGGCGCGGGTGTCGGCCGCCATGACCTGTTCGAGCACCTTTTCGAGGGGGTCGCCGGGCTCGATCTCGCGACCGATGTCGACGCTCCAGCCGGCCGCCCGGGCCCGCCCGGTCTCGGCGGCGATGCCGAGGCGCAGGTCCGCGTACCCCTCGAAGCCGAGGGCACGGCAGAACCGGGTGACGGTCGCCGGCGAGGTGCCGCTCCGCTCGGCCAGCTCGACGATCGTGGACCGGGCCGCACTCGCCGGATCGGCGAGGACCAGCTCGGCCACCCGCTGGAGCGCTCCGGTGAACTCCGGCAGCTTCGCGCGCACGGTGAGGATCACCGACGCGTCGACCACCGCCGTCGGCGCGTGCCCGTCCACCTCGCGCTCGACCATCGGCAAGCCCTTCAGAAAAGAAAGTTAACTGTTAGTGGTAATATTTCTTACTGAAGCGCGGGTCAAAGCGCAAGAGCCTGGGCGGGGTTTTCAAACCGTTACGCGCGAACCGGTGGGGCGAACCCGAGCAGGGGCCCCCAATTGGGACATACCGCCAGCACCAGCCGTCGCCCCGCTCGCCAGAAGGGCCAGGCAGATGGATAGCCGTCAACGTCTGGACCCGCGAGCCAGAATGGTTCATCCATACGGTCGATCCATTCCGAAATAAACTCACCCGCAAATCGAAAAACCACACTCTGGCGGGATCCACTTCGCGCGATATGCAAATGCGCTAGCAAGGTATGGCGACCCACACGGTACTCTGTGGACCAGTCGCACTGGCCATATCCAAACGCGATCAACGAAGATTGCTCGCGCTTCGCGAAATGCCAGAAAGCCGTGGTCATCGGTCGTCGAGTCGGGAGCACAATGTCCACCGCTGGTCCGAAGACAACGGCTGTGGCAGCCTCGTCCCAGCCCGAGCCTGGCAGGTCACGCCCCGATCGAGCGAAGTGGTCCGACCGCCTTCGCCTGCTTCTACGCGCCCTCGCCGGCCTCGGGCCCTTCGCGCTGACGTTCAGCACATACAGCCTCCTGCTCGACCACCTGCCTGAGGAATGGTTTTCGCAGGACTGGTTGCGCTACGTCTTCGCCGTTGTCATCGCGCTCTGTGCCGGGCTGCTTCTTCGGCTGATCCTGCAGCCGAAGAAGATCGGGGCGGGCGACCTGGGCTCGGCGAAAGTGCCAGAGGCCCGGCAGTCGGTGGAAAACGACCACGGCACCCTCCCGGAGATTTTCGACGGCACGCGACGACGCCTCCTGCACGATTACCGGTGCCGCCAGCGCGGCGACACGGAGGTGTGCGGGTGGTCGCAGTTCTACGGCGACGACGTCCCACCGAGCGCGATCGGTTCGTCGTACGGCCTGCGGATCGCGATGGCGCTCGACGTCCGTGACGTGACCGTCGAGCGGCACCGGGTGATCGAGAGCATCCTTGCCATGCAACGGCCGGGCGGCGGGTGGTCCGCGAGCAACCAGCGCGAGGTCGGCCGGCCGGAGGTGACGGCTTGGGTCCTGGGCGCCCTGGTCCCGGCGGGTCTCAGCAGGGCGGTACGGCAGCGTCTCGTGGGCACGCTCGAGCGGATGCTCGACGAGGAGCGCGACCCCGACGGTATGCGCAGCACCTGCGTGGTGACGAGCGCCGTCTCCACGCTCGCCCGCTTCGCGCCGGACTCGCCGCTCCTCCCCGACCTCGTGGACCGCCTCACCAGAGGCACCGCCGGAGGCGACCGGGACAGGCCGCGTTGGGCCGCGACGCTCGGCGACAAGCGGAGCACCGGGTCCGTGCCGCACACCGCACGCGCGATCGTCGCGCTCCACCGCGTGGCCGCGGTGCTGCCCGAGCGGCGGGAGCTCAGCGAGCAGGCCAGGGCGGCGGCCGAGTGGGTGTGCGAGAGCTTCGATCTCGGCATCCAGGACGAGCAGATCCGGCGCAAGTACAACGACGAGGTCGACGCGCTTCTCGTCTATCACTTCACGCCCGCCTGGGTCGCTCGCGCGCTCCTGCTCGAAGGGCATGAGCCACTCCGGTCCACACAGCTCAAAGAGGCCGTTCGGGCGGTCGTCAGAAGTCAGGAGAGGGGGATCTGGAGATGGCGCGATCGGGAGCCGATCTGGATGGCGTACCAAGGAGTGTCGGTGCTGCGCGACGTCGCGCTGCGAGCTCGGGCACCGATGTACTGACACCGCTGACCATCGCCACCTGGAACGTCCAAGAAGGACTCTCCGAGGGCTGTGAAAAGCGGGATCATCCGCGACCGAGCGTCGCGGACCTGGTCAAGGCGCAGGGCATCGACGTCATCGCCCTGCAAGAGGTGGATTTCGACCGGTCGGGCAGGTCCACCGTCCTGGACGACATCGAGGCCAACACCGCCCTGCGGCACATCCAGCGCTATCCGTGCTCGCCGTCCGCGTTCTTCCCCGCCGCCCGGGCCGGCGTCGCCATCGCCAGCCGCTACCGGATCACCGGGAGGTGGGAGTTCAAGCTGCCCAACCCACGGCTGCGGATAACGCGCGGCGGCAGCACCTACGAAAGCTACGACAAGGGTGTACTGGCGTGCGAGATCGCCACCGGCGGCGGGCGGCTGACGCTCGTCTCCCTGCACATGTTTCCGTTCCACATGTTCGAGCGCCCGGCGGACCACGACGACTTCGACGGGATCTGGCGGGCGCTGAGAAAGCACCTTGGCGAGCTCGGCGGCCGGCCGCTGGTCGTCGCCGGCGACTTCAACACCGCCGACCGTGGCCTCCTGCCCGACGTCAACGGGCGCCGGCTCACCGGTACCACCCGTGGCCAGGTGACCCATCGCGGCTTCGCGGCCGACGACATCCTGTTCTCACCCGAGGTGCCCGATCCACCGACGGCCCGCGTGCTGGACACGTTCTCCGATCACCGCCTCTGCCTGGTCGAGCTCGGGGAGTGAAGATGGCCGCCGCATCCACCGCGAAGACCCTGCCCGACCTCGCGGAGCCGGTGCTGGCTCTGCTCGGGCAGCGCGACCCGATCCGCACGGCCGAGGCGGGCGACGTACTCCGGAGCATCGGGGAGCCGGCCGCGCTGCGGCACCTGATCGGCTCGGTCCTCGCCTCCGACGACCTCGCCGAGGCGCTGGCGCGCCGGTCGTACCCGCACCCGCTCGGCTTCGACAAGATCATCCTGCTGTCGCAGCAGCCGCTCGGACAGCTCCGGCTGCACATCTGGTGGCCGGAGACCGCGCGCCGCCGCGAGCACGTGCACAACCACCGCTTCGCGTTCGCCTCCTTCGTCGTCACGGGCGAGGTGCGGATGCGGGTGTACCGGCCGTCGGACGACGGCGAGGCGCTCGTGCACTTCCGCGAGACGAGCCTGGCCGCCGAGGGCGTCTGGGAGTTTCAGCGCCTCGGCGACACGCGCCTCCGCCTCTGCCTCAACGCCGATCTCGGCGCCGGCAGCACCTACGCCATGCCCGCCGACGCGCTGCACCGGATCGACGCCTCGCCGCTGCTCACCGCCACGCTCTTCCTGGAGACGCGTTCGGTGCGCGAGCACTCCTCGATCTACGCGGACCGGGAGGGTCTCCCGCGGCCCGCGCGGCGCCGGGTCTTCTCGGCGGCGGACCTTCGCGACCGCCTGTCCCGCCTCGACGACCAGCTGCGGCGGGCACCCGCGCGGCAACTGGTGGCGCAGGCCGGCTGAGGACGCGCGGGGAGGGACGAGGTCAGCGGGCCAGCACCGACAGTGCGGCGCGGATCGGGCGGTGGCGGACCGCGTCGACGAGCACCGGCTCGCCGCGGCAGAACCTCACGAACAGCCGCCAGCCCGGTGGCGTCGCCAGCAGTGCGTGAAACATGCCCGGCCGCCGGTTGTAGGCGGCCAGCAGGCGGCGCCCGGTGCGCATCTCGGGGCCGAGCTTGGCCTCCACAGTGGACTCGTACCGGCTCAGGTCGCCGGCCGCGGCGGCTTCCCCGGCGTACGTGCCGGAGCGGAGCGCGAAGCTGATGCCCTCGCGGGTCCACGGCTCCAGCAGCCCGCCCGCGTCGCCGGCGACCAGCACCCGCCCGCGGCGCAGCGGCGAGTCGGCGGCGCGGCAGCGGGTCAGGTGGCCGGAGTCGTGCACCGGCTCGATGCCGGACAGGCCGAGCCGCTCGACGAAGCGCCGCAGGTACGCCTTCGTGGCCGTACCCTGACCGCGCTCGGCGATCACCCCGACGGTGAGGCGGTCGCCCTTGGGAAAGACCCACGCGTACGAGCCGGGTATCGGGCCCCAGTCGATGAGCACCCGGCCCCGCCACCGCTCGCGCAGGGCCGGCGGGATGGGCAGCTCGACCTCCAGGCCGAGATCGACCTGCGTGTACGCGACGCCGACGTGCCGGGACGTGATACCCGAGGATCCGTCCGCCCCGATCACGGCTCGCGCCGCCAGCGGCGTACCAGATGATGGTCGGACCACGACGTGGCCGCCGGCGTCGTCGAGGCCGCGGACCGTGACCCGCTCGCGGACCTCGGCCCCGGCGTCGGCCGCGGCCTTGCGAAGCGCGTGGTCGAACGCCTCGCGGCGCACCATGGCCAGCACCGGTCCGGCGCTGGCGCGGTTGATCTCGCGGCGCCCGTCGAGCGTGAACGTGGCCCGGTCGACATGATCGTCCACGGGCACGTCGATCCGCCCGCCGACCGCGGCGAGCGAGGTGCCGATCAGGCCGCCGCCGCAGGTCTTGTACCGCGGGTGGGTGGCCTTCTCCAGGACGACGGTGCGCGCTCCGGCCCGCGCCGCGGCGTACGCGGCGGAGAGGCCGGCCGGTCCCCCGCCGACGACGGCGACATCCCACATCTCCACTCCGCGCAGGATAGCCGCGTCTGCCAGCGCGGCTCGCGTCGCTCACGCCGGTCGCCCACCGCGCGCGTTGATCAGGGAGTTGGTGGGCGTGTCGTCCGGCGTGTCACTCCATCAACTCCCTGATCGACACCCTCAGGTGAGGATCCCCAGCCGTTGGGTCGCCCTTGTCAGGGCGACGTAGAGGTCGTTCTGGCCGCGCGGAGACTCGGCGACGATCGCGTCCGGGTCGACGACCACCACCGCGTCGAACTCCAGCCCCTTCGCCTGGCGGACCGTGAGCACGGCGACGCGCTTCTCCAGGTCGGGCTCGGCGCCGAGCACCACCTCGGGTACCGCCTCGGCGATCGAGAGCCCCAGCTCGGCGAGGCGGCCGGCGGGCACGATCACGCCCAGCCGGCCGTCACCGACCTCGGCGGCCTCGTCGATGACGACCTTGGGCAGCTGCGCGGCGTCCAGCACGCGGGTCCACGGCTCGACGCCGGTCTGCCGTACCGAGCGGGGCGGCTCCAGCGCCGGGTCGATCCGGGCCAGCACCTCGGCCGCCACCGCCATGATCTCCGCCGGCGTACGGTAGTTGACCTTGAGCTCGGCGAGCCGCCAGCGGTCCGCCACGTACGGCGCGAAGATCCCGTCCCAGGACGAGGTGCCGGCCAGGTCACCGGTCTGCGCCACGTCGCCGACCACGGTCATCGAACGGCTCGGGCAGCGCCGCATCAGCAGCCGCCAGGCCATCGGCGACAACTCCTGCGCCTCGTCGACGATCACGTGCCCGAACGCCCAGGTGCGGTCCGCGGCCGCCCGCTGGGCCGCGGTCAGCCGGTCGCCGTCCTCGTGCCGCTCGGCGAGCTCGCTCGCGCCGATGATGTCGGTCGCGGAGAGGATCTCGTTTTCCACCTCGTCCTCCGCGTCGATCGACACGGATCCGCGGGCGATTTCAAGAGCACCTTCCGCGTACGCCACGCGGGCCTGCCGCAGCCGCTCGGCCAGCGCCGCCTTGCTCGCCTCGTCTTCGCCGAGCAACTCGGCGGCCTCGTCCAGCAGGGGCACGTCGGCCGGGGCGAACCCGCCGGCGGGGTCCCTTCTCAAGGCTGCGCGCTCGCTGTCCGTCAGTAGGCCGGCGACCGCGTCGAGGCGCTTGTCGGACGCGAAGAGGCCCGCCACCAGCTGCTGCGGCGTCAGGATCGGCCAGAGCCAGTCGAGGGTGCCCAGTACCTCCGGCTCCTTGCGCAGCTCGCGGCGGATCTCGGCGAGGTCGGCCTCGTCGAAGAGGATCTCCTCGCCGGGTGCGTCGTCGCCGCCCAGCGGGTCGTCCGCGTACGGGTCGGTGCCGATCGTCTCGGCGAGCTGGGCGGCGAGCGCGTGCACGATCTCCGTGTCGAAGATCGCCCGGGCCAGGTTGTGCGGCCGGTCCGAACGCCGGGCCCGCTCGCGGGCCGCGCGCACGGTCGCCGGCTGGAGGTACAGCGTCTCGCCCTGCGCCGCCGTCTCCAGCGTGATCGGCAGCGGCTCGTCGGGCAGCCGTTGCCGGTCGCGTACCGCCGCGGCGAGCACGTCGGCCATCACCGGGCGCCCCTTGATCTCGGCCACCTCGGCCGGCTCCGCGCGGCGGGCGATCACCCCCGGGAACAGGTCGCCCAGCGTGCCGAGCAGCACGCCGGTCTCGGCGAGCGACGGGAGCACCTGGGAGATGTAGCGCAGGAACGTCTCGTTCGGCCCGACGATCAGCACGGCGCGTGTGGAGAGCTCGCGGCGGTGCGTGTACAGCAGGTAGGCCGCCCGGTGCAGCGCCACCGCCGTCTTGCCGGTGCCGGGCCCGCCCTGCACCACCAGCACACCGTCGAGCGGCGCCCGGATGATGTGGTCCTGCTCCGCCTGGATGGTCTCGACGATGTCCCGCATCCGGCCGGTGCGGCTCGCCGACAGCGCGGAGAGCAGCGCCGCCTCGCCGGTCAGTCCTTCGTGGACGGACTCGCGAGCGGCCTCGAGGTCGAGCACCTCGTCGTCCAGCGCCACGACGGTACGCCGGCGGGTGCGGATGTGCCGGCGCCGCCGCACGCCGTCCGGGGAGGCCGCGGTCGCCAGGTAGAACGGCCGAGCGGCCGGCGCCCGCCAGTCCACCAGCAGCGACCGGTGGTCGTCGCCGTCGTCGAAGATCCCGATACGGCCGATGTAACGCGGGTGCTCGCCGGCGATCCGCCCGTCCGCGCTGGGCGCCTCGCCCGCCGGCTCGCCGGCTACCTCGCCCGCTGCCTCGCCCTCGTCGAAGTCGAGGCGCCCGAAACAGAGGCCAGCCTCCACCGCGCCGTATTGGGCGACCTGATCCGTGTAGAGCGCGACGCCGCTGTCCCGCTCCGTCTTCGCCTGTGGGGTGCCGCCGGTCTGTCGCAGCAGCGTCGCGAGGCGGCGCCCGGACTGCTCGCGCATCTCGTCCAACCGTCGATACAGAGCCGAGACGTATCCCTGCTCGTGGGAAATCTCCGCGGAGTTGCTTGACAAAGCGGCTCCCATGCGTTCTATACTTGCCGGCGAGAGGGGCAGCTTGTGCTGCCCTTTTGTCGTGCTCAGCCGACAAAGATAGCGCACCAGACCGGAGTCTGGCTCGCGAATCGGCACCCCATTTTGACCCGGCCCCGGCCCGCGGCCCAGCCCGGCGTCACCGTCCACACTGGATCTCCGCGGCTACGGAGGCGGGGGGCCTCGGTCGTTGGCGGCCTTGAGCGGATCCAAACCCCGAAGAGAATGTGGGCTACCGCGGCGTCCGTCGTGGTCCGGACCGTTGCGCGGGCGGAGCGTCTTCTTGGGGTGCCCTTCCCGCGGCCTCACCCTCCGCGGTCGGCGATCTCACCCCGGCCCCTGCGAGGAGCCGCCGCCGGGGCGGATGTGCGTGTGCGGGAAGCTCTGGAGCTGCCCCGTCTGTGCGTGCGACCGCGCAGCTTCCCCGCACCCCGCCGCGGACGGTGACCGCAACTACACCCCCGGTTGGGCTTGTGCCGCGGAGCCGGCAGCGGAGGCCGGGGAACTCGGCGAGCGCCAGCTCGCCGCCGGCCTCCGCGGTGCCCGCGGGAGCATACGGCCCACAGCTGGCGCGGGCCGGGGCAAATCGTGTCCGAAGAAACGCCGGGACGCGCCACACCCCGCCTACCCCGCAGCCCAACACCCCGACTCCGAAACCCTGGACGGCCGCCGGCATGGGGCGCGACGCGGCTGGCGGCCTGGGCGGCCCGCGCCTTGGTGACGCAGCCCGCCCGCGAGGTGATCATGGTCTCACCACGGCTTGCCTGCGCACCCGCGCCTGTGCCCTCGGCGGCGGGCACGGGCAGGTTCGCGGCAGATCGTGGTACTCAGGTGCCCCTGGAGGGGCAGCGGAATACCACGATCACACCCGCTCGCCCGATCCCGCGTGCGCGCGGGTGCGCAGACCGTGGCCACCGCGATCCGCGATTCGCCGCTCCGGCTCCGGGTCGTGGACCCGCCAAATGATCAAGAACGAGCCGGGAGTCCCATGCCGTCGCGGCACTTGGCCGACCCGCGGTCACCCGGTCAACGTACCGGACTTGCCAGCCGGGCCGAATCATTGATCACATGAGGGGCGTACCAGCGGATGCAGAGGTTGCCGCCATGCCGCAAGATGGACGGACGCCCAGCTCAGAGGCCTTGACTTGGAGGGGAATGCAGTGACGGACGGGACACCCTCAGTGACACCGCCGGCGGCCACCGCACCGGCGGAGGCCACCTGCGCGCACTGCGGGCTGCCACTCGCGCTCGACGACATCTGGGGCTGGATCCACGCGAACGGCCGCTACCTCTGCTACGACCCGAACACGGGCGAGCCGATGTCGATGCCCGCGGAGCCGTCCTACACCTGACCCTTCTCAACCGATACAGAGCTTGGCTTCCCTGCCGATGCACAGAGCTTGGCTTCCCCGGCGGAAGGCGGGACCATAAGGCGACGGGCCTAGGGAGGCCACGATGCCCCGTCTGCTGCCGCGCATCTCCTGGGAGCCACCGCCGGAGTACGTCGAGTTCGTCGAGCACCACCTCGACGCCCTCCGGAAGGACGCCGCTCGCGTGGTCGGCACCGAGCGGGACGCCGACTGCCTGTACCCGGACGTGCTCACCGACGTCGCGGCGCGGTGGAGCTGGCTGCGGCTGCGGGGGCGGTTGCACCAGGCGGACGCCACCGATCTGTACCTGCGGCGCGCCTTCACCCGGCGGGCGGACAGCTGGCGCGCCCCCGACCTGCTGCCGCTGGAGTCGCTGGGCGAGACGTGGCCGGTCGAGGTGCAGGTCTGGTCCACCGGCTCGGTCGACCCGCCGCCGCCACCCCCGCCGCACCGGGTCGCGTCCAGCGTCGCGCTCAAGCTCGCGCCGCACCTCGACCCCACTCAGCGGCCGCGGGCCGGGGCGCTGGCCGAGGCCGCGGTGGCCTGGTGGCACGCGTGCGAGGCCCGCCGCCGCCGGCGCCGGATCGCGGTGGGCGTGGTCGCGCTCGTCCTGGTCGCCCTGACCAACCGGCTCCCGCAGCACCCCTCGGCGCGGGCCGCGGAGTGGGTGGGCGCGGGGGTTGCGGTTTCGTCCGCGAGGGGTACTGTATCGATTTAGAAGCTCTGGATCGATACAGAAGGGCCTTACGGCCATGAAGCCCACGTTGCAGACCGTCGCCGACCGGGTCGGCGTCTCGCGCAGCACGGTTTCCAACGCGTACAGCCGGCCCGACCAGCTCTCCCCCGAGCTGCGCGAAAGGATCCTCGACGCCGCCCGCGAGCTGGGCTACTCGGGTCCCAACCCGACCGCGCGCTCGCTGCGCAGCGGCCGTGCCGGGGCGATCGGCGTGCTGTTCACGACCGCGCTCTCGATCGCCTTCACGGATCCGTACGCGGTGCAGTTCCTGCGCGGCCTGGCCGAGGTGGCCGAGGACAACCGCACCGGGCTGCTGCTCGTGCCGCTGCGCGACGACGACGAGGGCGCGCTCGAGGCGGTGCGCAACGCGGCGGTCGACGGGTTCGTCGTCTACTGCGTCCCGGGTTGGTACAAGGCGATGGAGGCGGCCTGGGCACGCGGCATCCCGGTGGTCAACTCCGACCACTTCGGATCGCTCTTCGTCGGCATCGACGAGATCGCCTCCACCCGCGCGGCCGGCGAGCACCTCATGCGGCTCGGCCACCGCCGGGTCGCGATCGTCGCCGACTACATCTCCCCCGACCGGCGCACCGGCGAGGTCAGCGTGCCGTCGGTCGAGGACCTCGGGTCGTACGTGAGCCGGGAGCGCCTGACCGGCTACCGCGACGCGTTCGCGGCCGCCGGGCTGGAGTGGTCCGAGGTGATCACGATCAGCGCCGCCGGCAACAGCCGGGAGCACGGCGCGGCCGCCGCGGCGTACGCGCTGGACCGCGCACCCCGGCCGACCGCGGTGGTGGCCACGACCGACCTGCTCGCCCTCGGTGTGCTTGACGCGCTCGCCGCCCGCGACCTGCGGCCCGGCCGCGACGTCTCGGTGATCGGCTTCGACGACATCCCGGATGCCGCGCAGGCGCACATGACCACCGTCCGGCAGCCGGCCCTCGATCGGGGGCGCATCGCCGGGCGGCTGCTGCTCGACCCGCCGGACGATCCGGCCGACCGCCGCGTCGTCCTCCCCACCGAACTCGTCGTCCGGGCCTCGACCGGCCCGGCCTCCACAGGGAGCGTCTGATGTTCGACCCGACTGCGATGATCATGGCGGACAAGGCCACCAAGCACCACGTGCTGTCCGCCCGCCCCGAGGCCCGCACGACGCCCGAACGGCCACCACGGCAGCGAGGAGATTCGATGCGCCAGCTCGCCGCGACGACCCTCCGGCGGCTCGCCGACCGGGTCGAGCCACGCCGCGTGAAGTCCTGCGTACCCGCCGCCTGACCTGCGGATACTTGATATCTGTCACCGACGCGGTTGGCGTTCCAAAGTCGTTGAGGTGGCGGATCTCTCGGCCGTGCGGTGCGGCGAGCCTGGGTAGGTGAGCGTTATGCATCGTGGCGACGAGGACCTGCACTACAGCGACAACTCGCACCGGTGGATCGCACCGCCGGAGATCGAACAGGCCATCTGGGAGGCCGGGCTGCGGGCGCACATGCAGCAGCACCGCACCACGATGGGCGGACCCTTCAACATCGACGAACTGATCGAGGTGCCCCGGGCCCGCATTCCCCGCCAGCGACAGGCGAGTTGATCTGGCAGGCTGATCCCGAATCGATCCTGGCATTCTCTTCGAATGCCAGGATCGCATTTTGTGCAAGTTGCTCGGAGCATTTGCGAAGCGCAGTGTGTTTCCGCGCCGTTAACCTGGCCGACCGCACAAAACGCTCGTTAAGACGCCTCTGATTCAGTGCCGTCCATCACGGAGCGTAGCCTCACGAAACCTGCTCAAGCTCGGCACCACGCCGGCTCGCCTCGCGGGCGATCTCGGTGCGCGAGTGCAGCTGGAGCTTGGCCAGGATGTGCGAGACGTGGGTCTGCACGGTGCGCCGACTCAGGAAGAGGTGCGCCGCGATCTGCGGGTTGGACATGCCCTCGGCCACCAACCCGGCGACCTTCATCTCGGTCGGGGTGAGGCTGCTCCAGCCCGTATCGGCCCGGCGGTGCCGCGCGTGCGGCCCGCGACGGATGCCGTACGAGCGGAACTTCGCCTGGGTACGGGCCAGGTCCCACTCGGCGCCGAGCTCGCTGTAGATCCCGTAGGCGCTGGTGAAGTGGGTGCGCGCACCGCCCAGGTCGCCCCGCTCGGCGAGGGCCGCGCCGGCCGCCTCCAGCGCCTGCGCACGAGGCAACGGCCGCCCAGCGGCCGCGTAGTGTTCGGCGGCGGCGAGCAGGAGCTCAGGGTCGCGGTCGAGCAGCCCCCGACAGTGCGGCGCCACGGCCATGTGGTGCGGCACACCCGAGTCACCCGCGACCGACTCGGCTCGCTCGACCAGCGTCCGAGCGGTGTCGTGGTCGGCCACTTCGACCGCGAGCCGCGCGGCCTCCGGCAGGAGGACCGCGAGCTCCTCGATCTCCTCGCTCTCCAGCATGCCGTCCATCAGCACCGCGAGCGCTTCCTTTGGCGCGCCAGCCTGCTCACGGTCGAGCCCCTTGGCCAGCGCCAACGTGCCGATCACCAGCCCACCGAGGCGGGCCGCGTGCTCCTCGGCCTCAACGAGGTGGCGGCTGGCCGACGGGTCGGCGCGGTGCAACCGGATCGTGGCGGCGATACCCAGGTCGAGGCACTCGGCCGCCGGGTCCTTCGACAGCTGGGACACGTCGATTTCGGCGAGCGCGTCGTCCCACCGGCCGACGGCGAAGAGCAACTCGCCAAGGAGGCTCTGGGCCTGCGCCAACCGGACGAGGTTGCCCACCTCGTCGGCCATCTGGCGGGCCTGCACCGCACCGGAGATGGCCGTCTCGTAGCGGTCGACGTTGCCGAGTACGGCGGCCTGGTTGATCTGGAGCCCGAGCCGCAGGTCAGCCAGGCCGGGCTCGGTCTCGGCGACCGCCAACGCACGCTCGAACAAGGGCAGGGCCTGGGCCGACTCGCCGCGCATCGCGTGCACGACGATCAGCGTGCCCAGCGCCCACCCGATGGCCCAGCGGTCGCTCGCCGCGGTGGCGGCCCGAAGCGCCTTCTCGGCGACCCGGCCGCCGGTGTCGACCCGCCCCAGCATGCACAGGGTGCGAGCCTTAAGGACCAGGAGGCGGGTGCGGTGACGCGTACCGGCGACCGGCGTCTCCAGCGCGCGCTCAAGAGCCGCCAGGGCCTCCTCGGCACGCCCCTCGACCGCACGGCACTGTGTCAACGTCCAGTGCAGGTCGACGAGGTAGTCCGGCCGGGTCACGTACTCCAGGGCGCCGGTCGCCACTTCCGCGGCACTGGCCGGGTCGCCCGCCTTGTAGAACGCGTCGGCGAGCCGGCAGGCCAGCAGGTCGTGCGGTGCTACGCCGGCGGGGATCGCGGCGACCGCGCGGCGCAGCAGTGGGATGGCAGCACCAGGTGCCCGGGCCACGAGCCGCTGGCCGGTGTCGACCAGCCATTGCACCATCCACTCGTCGGCCACGCCAGCGGCACCGTCACCCTGGAAGGCCGGCAGCAGCTGTCGGGCCACCCGCTCGGCTGGAGCACCGCCGCGGGCCAGTGCCCGGGCGGCGTCGCGGTGCCAGGCGGCGCGGACGGCGGCGGGCATCTCCTCGTAGAGAGCGGCGCGGATCAGGGGGTGCCGGAAGGCCAAGGCGAAGTCGTTCTCCCGGAGGACGCCGGCGAGGATCGCCTCGTCCAGCACCGGCATCAGCTCGCCCACGCTCTGGCCGGAGACCATGGCCAGCTCGGAGACGGAGAAGTCGACGCCGAGCAGGGCGGCTGCGCGCAGCAGGCCACGACCAGGCGCGGAGAGGAACTCGACTCGGTCGGCGATCGCGGCGGCCAGCGAGCCCGGAGTACGGGTGCCCGTGGCCTCGACCTGGCCGTCCTCGATGGTCAGGGCACCACCGCGGGCGAGCGCGTCCACCAGCTCCGTAACGTACAGCGGGTTGCCCGCCGCGCCGGCCGCGAGCTGGAGCAGCCGCGGACCCGGGCGGCCTCCGGCGGCGGTCTCGACCAACCGGGCGACCTCGGCGTCGGAGAGGCTGTGCAACCGCAGGCGGTCGGCCGGCTTGACCGACCGGCTCAGCGCCTTGAGGTCCTCGCGTATCGGCACCGGCCGCATCACACCGGCCACGAGCAGCGGCAACTGGTGCACGGTGCGGACCAGCCGCCCCAGGGTCTGCACGGTCGCCGGGTCGGCCCACTGCAGGTCGTCTACCACCAGCAGCACGGGCGCACCGGTGCACAGCTCGTCGACCAGGGAGAGCAGGCGCTCGGTCGCGGCGGCCACCTGGTCGACGGCGTTGCCCGGGGAGGAGTCGGTGCGCAGGAGCTCGGCGATCTCGGCGGGGCCGCGGTCGACCGGTGCGGACTCGAGGGCGTCCAAGAGAGGGAGAAGCGGGAAAGCCTGGCTGAGCTCGTCACAGGTGGCCCAGAAGACCTGGCAGCCGGCCGTCTTGGCCTCGTCGGCGGCCGAACGCATGAGAGATGACTTGCCGATACCCGGCTCGCCTTCCACCAGCACCGCGCGACCCCGACCGGCCGCCAATGCCGTGACCCACTCACGCGTGCGATCGAGATGGCGCCGCCGCCCGATGAGGGAGGGGGCATAACGCGTCTCGATCATGTGAACCTCACCCTTCGTCCGCCGCCACGAACCCGTCGTTCACCCGCTGTATACCTGCACCAATCGGTCCACCCCTTTGCAACTCCCGCAACTTGCAACAGTTAGTCGCGGTGAAGTCCCGGCTCTCCGGGACCCTCATTACCTAACGTCAGCAGTATCGCGGCATCCCACTCTAAGCATGAATTATCGACAGTGGAGCGCTGCCTAGCGTTGGGCATGCGTTTCACTGTTGTTTACCTTCTGTTTCCCCAGCCATATGACCGTATGTATCTATTACCTGGCCGGGTGTAATTGGAGGCAACGGCCACCGAGCGGTGACGCTGGCGTCATCGCTATTGGTGTCCGTTACGCTTGGCAGGAGCGTGCCGCAATGCGAATCAAAATCAGACGTACAGCCGTCACCATTTCGGTGATGGCCTTTAGCGCACTCGTAGCAGCATCAGCGGCCGGTGCCACGGTCGCGATGGCTATTCGTGTCTACCCGTGACCCGGGTGGCCATCACCGTCCTGGTTCCTAACCCCTCCTCCGAAGCTTTGGCATCAGAGCAAGTACCTCAACGAGAAGTAATGATGCCCCTTCGGAGCCCCGTTGGGAAGGTTTCACGGTCACCAATCTGCAAGTTGCACCTAGCATCTGCGCAGGGGACCTTGCACCAAACCAACGGACCCGACAGCTGGTGTCACATCGGGGCGGCGCCGTCGACATCGTCGCCCCTTCCGGCCCCCCAATCCTGAGCAGGATCAACGTCCAACGGAGATTCAACCTCCACGATCACCGATCGGCGGGACGGGGCTCCCGGTTGGACCGGCTCCACCCCACGGCTTGGTACGTCCCCCGCCCACACGCTTGGCGGGGGGCGTACCGCCTTGTGGGACGGGTATGCAACGGACATGGCTGATCGTCGACGGGAGACCGCCCGAGTGGCGGTGAAGCGGTTCGGGCGGACCTATGCGGAGGAGGCCGGCATCCGGCTCGCCGACCGGCCGCCACCTCTGTACCAACTGCTGGTGCTGACCACTCTCCTCAGCACGCGGATCTCGGCCACCATCGCGGTGGCGGCGGCCCGGGAGCTCTTCGCGGCCGGCTACCGCACGCCGCAGGCCATGCGCGACGCGAGCTGGCAGGACCGGGTCGACGCGCTCGGTCGCGCGCACTACCGGCGGTACGACGAGCGGACCTCCACGATGCTGGGCGAAAGCGCCGAGCTGTGCCTGACCCGGTGGCACGGCGACCTGCGCGGGCTGCGCCGCGAGGCGGGGCGGGATGTACGGGCGCTGCGCCGCCTGCTCACCGAGTTTCCCGGGATCGGGCCGACCGGCGCCGACATCTACCTCCGCGAGGTGCAGGCGGTCTGGACCGATATAGCGCCGTACGTGGACCGCAAGGTGCTCGCCGGGGCGAAGAAGCTGGATCTGCCGGCCTCGGCCGAGGAGCTGACCGGGCTGGTCGGGCGGGACGAGGTGCCCCGCTTCGCCTCCGCCCTCGTGCGCGTCTCGATCGGGCGCAAGGCGGCGGACGAGGTGCGCGCCGAGACCACCACCCAAAGCTGAGCGGACAGCGGCACGCCAAGGCCACCGCCCCAAGGGGGGCGGACAGCAACGCGCCGAGACCACCGCCGAAGGCGGGGGGCGTCAGCGGCCGGCGGACAGGGTGGCCAGGATCTCTCCCGCCTCCCCGCGGGCCCGGGCCGCCGCCGGCAGGTCGCCGTTGGCCTCGTACGCCTGGCCGAGCACGTGCAGCGCGGCGGCGAGGAAGGAGAGCCAGCCGCGGGTGCGCCACATCGCCACCGACTGCTCCAGGTAGGACACCGCCCGCTCGGGCCGCCCCGCGGCGAGCTCGATCTCCCCCAGCGCGCCCAGCGCGTCGGCCACGTGGTGGCTCATGTTGAACTCCCGGCCGAGCGCCAGCGACGCCTCCGCCGCCTCGCGGGCCCGCGGGTCGCCCTGCCGCAGGTACAGGCGGGCCAGCGCGACCATCGTCAGCACCTCGGTGTAGACGTCCCGGTAGCGGCGGGAGATCGCCAGGGACTCGTCCAGCATCCGGGCGCCGGTCTCCAGGTCGCCGGCCTCCCGGTACGCGATGCCGAGGAACTGCAGCACCGCCGTCTCGTACCGCGGATTGCCCAGTGCCCGCGCGGCGGCCAGCGCCGCGTCCAGGTGGCCGATCGCCCGCGCGACGTCGCGGGTCTCCGCCCGGGCGACCGCCAGCGCGACGTGCGCGCGGGCCTGGCCGCCGACGTGGCCGGTCTCCTCGGCCAGGGCCAGCGCCCGCTCGCCGTAGGCCAGCGCCTCCGCCTGCCCGCCGCGCGCGGTCAGCGCCCACGAGCACATCACCGCGGCGTCCGACATGCCGCGCCGCTCACCCAGCTCGGTGAACATCTCCAGCAGCCGGAACGCGTCCGCGTGGAAGCGGCTGGTCGCGTCCCCCTCGTCCGGTGTGGAGTTCCAGGTGACCACGTCGATCAGGCCGCGCAGCATCACCGCCTCGCCGAGCCGGTTGCCGCGGCGGCGGCAGGCGGCCAGCACCAGGCGGTTGGTGGCGCTCCAGTCGCCGTACATGCCGCGGATGTCGAAGTACTTCTCCAGGCAGCCGGCCAGGTCGAAGGCGAGCTCGTCCAGGTCGAGCGCGCACGCCTGCCGGACCACGGAGAGCAGCGCGGCCCGCTCGGCGTCGAACCAGTCCAGCGGCTCCACCTCCGCCGGCGGCCACTCGACCCGGGGCCGGTGCGCCGAGCCGCTGATCGCCGCGTAGCAGGGGCCGGGCACCCGGGCGGCCATCCGCTCGGCGATCGCCAGCCAGCCGCCGAAGCCGGCGCCGAGCACGTCGAGGCGTTCGCCGGGCGGGTCTTCCAGGTCGGCGCGCTCCCGGGCGTAGAGGCGGACCAGGTCGTGGAAGCGGTACCGGATCTGGCCGGCGGCGTCCGCGCCGGACACCGCGATCAGCTGGGCGTCCACAAGGGACTCCAGGAGCCCGGCGGCGTCCGCCGACTCCTCCAGCACCGCGCCGGCGAGCCAGGCCGGGAAGTCCGGGGTGTCGAAGCGGCCCAGCCGCCGGAACAGCCGCTTCGCCTCCCCCTTCAGCCCTTCGTAGCTGAGCGCCAGCGAGGCGCGTACCTCCAGGTCGCCGGTGGCCAGCCGGTCCAGCCGCCGCCGCTCGTCGCGGAGCGTCCGGGACAGGTGCGCCAGCCGCCAGGTGGGGCGGGCGGTGAGCCGGGCGCCGGCCACCCGTACCGCGAGCGGAAGCCCGCCGCAGAGCCGGACGATCTCGGCCGCCTCGCCGGGCTCGGCGGCCACCCGCTCCTCCCCGCCGACCCGGCCGAGCAGCCGGACCGCCTCCGCGCGGGCGAAGACGTCTAAATCGATCCAGCGGGCGCCCTCGACACCGGTGAGCCGGGCCCGGCTGGTGACCAGCACCGCGCAGCTGGCCGCGCCGGGCAGCAGCGGGCGTACCTGCTCCTCGGAGGCGGCGTTGTCGAGCACCACCAGGATCCGGCGGCCGGCCAGGCGGGTGCGGTACATCTCGGCGCGCTCGACCGGGTCGTTCGAGATCGCCCGCGCGTCGACGCCGAGCGCGCGCAGGAAGCGGGCCAGCACGTCGGCCGGGTCGAGGGCGACCGCCTCGGCGCCGCGCAGGTTGGCGTAGAGCTGGCCGTCCGGGTACGCGGGGGCGGCGAGGTGCGCCACGTGTACCGCGAGCGTGGTCTTCCCGCATATCCGATTCTAGCACATAATGGATGCATGACCGCAACCGCTTCCCCGCTCGGCATCCCCGACCAGTGCAAGGCGATCCTGTTGGCCCGCCTGTCGGACAAGCGTGAAGACGTGGACCTGACGGACGAGGGCATTCCGCAGTCGTTGGAGGATCAGATCCAGCGGATGCGGGACCGGGCCGCGCTGCTGGGTTGGGCGGTCTACAAGGTGATCAAGAACCCGCGGCTGTCCGCGTACAAGCGCCGGAAGATCACGCTGCCGGACGGGCGCCGGGAGTACCGGGTGTTCCGCCCGGACCTGCGCGAAGCCCTCGGCGACCTGTGGGCCGGGCGGGCGAACGCGCTGCTGTGTCTGGACCTGGACCGGGCCTTCCGCGACCCGAAGGACTTGCAGGACCTGATCGACGTGGTGGAGCACGCCCCACACAGCATCGTGGTGGAGTCGTGTACCGACTCGTTGCATATGGAGAAGGGCAAGGACAACTTCGACGCCGAGATCCGGGTGTTGGTGGCGAACAAGGCGTCGAGGGACACGGCGCGGCGGGTGTCGATGTGGCGGGAGCGGCAGGCCCGTAACGGCAAGTTCGGCGGCGGCCGCCGTCCGTTCGGGTTCTGCCTCGGCGCACCTGACGTCCCGGACAACGCCATGCCCGAAGACCTCGTCTGTGCATGGCATGGCGGACGGGACTGCAAGTCCGGGATCACCACCATCGACTACGAGATCGACGTGATCGCCGACAGCTCGCACCGGCTGTTGCAGGGGATCAGCCTGCGCGCGCTGGCCGCCGAGCTGCGCGAGCGGCAGGAGGTGCCGACGGTGACCGGGGCGGACTGGTCGGCCCAGACGTTGCGGGACATCCTGCTGCGCCCCCGCAACGCCGGCTTCATGGTCCACAAGAAGCAGATCATCGAAGGAGTCAAGGCGCCCTGGAAGCCGATCGTGTCCCCAGAGGTGTTCTACGCGGTACGGGATCTGCTGACTGACCCGTCCCGGCGGACCGGGCCGGGCGCGGCGCCGCGCTGGCACGGCACCACCATCTATCGGTGCGGGATCTGCACTCCGCTGGGCACCGACACCGACGCCGATGGGGTCAAGCCGGTGACCTGTCAGGTCACGTTGGGTGGGCGGGAGCCGAGGTACAAGTGCAAGGACCACAGCCACCTGACCCGCAACGTGGCGAAGGTGGACCGGCTGGTGTTCGGGCACGTGCTGTACGCGTTGACCCACCCCCGCGCCTACGAGCTACTGGCCGCCCCGCCGCCGGAGGTCGACGCGGAAGGGTTGCGGGCCGAACGGACGGCGATCCGCCAGCGGCTGGAGCTGATGGCCGAGGACGAGGTGCTCGGGTTGAAGACCCGCGCCCAGGTGATCGCCGCTACCAAACGCGGCAACGCCCGCATCACCGAGATCGACGAGCTGTTGAACGCCACCGCGACGTCCGATCCGCTCGCCACTGTGGTCAACGCCTCGGACCCGGTACAGGCGTGGGCCGATCTCGGGTTGGCCGACCAGCGGCTGTTCATCGACCGGCTGTGCACGGTGACGATCCTGCCGTCCGGACGGCGTGGCCGTGGCTTCGACCCGACCACGGTAGACATCGCCCCTAAGCACACGCTCGGCTCGGGCAGCCTTCCCGCCGAGGCACTGACCACCGCCGTGGCGTGATCGAAAGAGCCGCCATTCGAGGATTTATCTCGTTGTGTAGATTTATCTTATCCCCTAGAGTGAGGATATCTCATCTGCCCGCTCCTGGAGATGACCTATGGCGACCCTAGGCAAGAACCCGAGGACCTACGAAGAACTCCGTAAGCAGGTGACGGAGGACGGCGGCGTACTCGGCACCACGGCCCAAGTGCTGCGCGACATCGAAGGTGCCGGACGGCTGGGCTCGACCGTGCGGGCAGAGATCAGCCAGAAGCTCCAGGCGCACGGCCTGCGTCACTTGCCCGCCGACCTGCCCCAGTACCAGGAGCAAGAAGTCATCGTCTATCTCGCGTCCGGCGCGATCGCCGCAGTCGTCAACGCGGTCCTCAACCCAAGCGTGAGCACGGCCAAGGTCCTGCGACAACTCGCGGACAAGAACGCACAGGAAACGCTTGACAAGATCCGGCAGCTTGTAGGACCGCCGACCGAGTAGCCACGAACCGCCGTCCACCACCAGTTCGACGCGACAAACATCTGACACTCGCGGCGGCTGGAGCCACACAGACATGCTGAGCGGCGGGACGGATACGGCGTCGGTCGGGTCGGGGGTCGGGCGGCCTGGCTAGCGTCGCCGCGAGCCTCGGCGCCACAACCGCGGCGCCCCACCAAGCCAGCCCGGCGGTGCGGCCTGGCTAGCGGACCTGCCCGATGTGAACCGGCACCCGGCACAACGGGACGGATCGCCGGCTGCAAGCACAAAACGCTCACATTTAGATTCTATCGCGGCAGTTAAGATCTTATTTTTGTGCCCTGCTAGCTATGCGCTATAGTTGCCGCCAGCCGACCTCCGACAAGCAGTTGGAGGTGCCATCCAGGAGGTAAAAGTGAGCATCAACGTCGACCCGCTGCGTCTGTCGAAGCCGCAGGACTCCAGCACCTACCTGGCGATCAAGACCATGCAGGGAGGACGCGCCGTCTACAGCACGCGCGTGCCTCTGCTCGACCTGCCGACGATCCTGCCCGTCCCCAACCCGGGAGAACCCGACAAGGACAACCGCAAGGTCGACCGCCTCCACGCCAAGCACTTCGGCGAGTACCTCGACACCAAGATGGACTGGGTCGCCCCGGCGCTCCTGGCCCGCGACGGCGGCGGCTGCACCTTCGAGAAGGTGGACGAACACGGAGCGGTCGGGTACCTCACTGTCCCGTGGGCGATCGGTGGCATCTCCTCCCTGCGCACTATCGACGGCCAGCACCGCGTGCTCGGCGTCTCCATCGAGAAGCAGCGCATCACCGACGCCATCTCCGCCGTCGACCGTGAGATGGCCCGCAAGGTCAGCCCGGACAAGGCCGCGAAGCTTCAGGCCGAGCGCGAGAAGCTCGTCGGTCAGATGAACCGGCTCAAGGCCGAGTACGTCGGGCTGGACATCTACGTGGAGCCGGACCCGATCAAGGCCCAGCAGATGTTCGTTGACGTCGCGGACAACGCCAAGGGCATCAGCAGCGCCGTCCGCGCCCGCTTCGACAGCTACAAGGTCGCCAACCGCACCCTGTCCGACGTCATCGACCACCCGCTACTCAAGGGGCGGGTCGACGCCGAGCAGGACCGCATGACGCTCAAGAACCCCAACCTCATGGGCGCCAAGCACGTCGCCGACATCACCCGCGCCGTCATCGCCGGTGCCGGTGGCCGGATCAGCAAAAAGGCCGAGCAGACCCTGACCGACGGCGAGGTCATCGAGCAGGTCAAGGACTTCCTGGACGTCATCTCCAACGCCTTCACGGACCTCGCCGCCGTGACCGAGGAGGACTCCGAGGCGGAGCGCAAGCCCGACGAGCTGACCATGTCACAGAAGCTGCGCCGCACCTCGCTGCTCGGCTCGGTGGGCATGCTGCGCGTCCTCGGTGGCGTATTCCGCGAGCTGCGCGCAGGCGACAACCCGGCGGAACTCGACGACATCACCGCGTTCTTCAAGCGCCTCGACCCACACATGGCCGCGCCGGTCACCGAGACCAGCATCTGGCGCACCACCGAGGCGAACAGCGACTTCGAGCCCAACGCCGCCGCACCGATCATGCGCACCCAGAACATCGTCCACCTGGTGGGCGTGATCACCGGCTGGTACAAGAAGGCCCCCGCTTCCCTGTAGCCCATCGCGACGAAGGGCACCCGTCCCGCAAACCGGGTTGGGACCCTTCGTCCGCTCGCCGGCTGCTGACAAGACGTTCAAGCCGGCACCCAACAGCAGGCAGTGGCCAGACCCACCCTGAAGATCAACTATCCGGCCCGGGTGACAGAGCCTTAGGGAAGACCGCGCCGCAGCCCTGGAGAGACCAAGAGGAACCGCGATGACCGAGCACCGTTCCCGTATAGCAACCCCAGCAGATCTTGCGCGCCTTAAGCAGCCGCTCGGGGACGGTAGCGGCCCAGTACCGCCAGCACGCCGCGCTAAGCCGGCATTGCTTGAGTACGCCTATCTGGGCCACGTGCGCACCGCCGACGAGCGTCGTCTTGGTGACGGTGATCCGGACTACCTCGACCGGCTGGCGGAGGTAGCCGAGGCCGAAGACTGGGACGGCCTCGACGCCACCTTCCCGGGCGAAAAGCAGATCCTGCGAAGCTACATACAGCTAACGTTCGAGCGCGTTCAGCAACAGGGTGAGGTTCGGGCTAGCCCTGGCGACGCGTACAGCGCGTTCAACACGGGCCTGTCAACCCCGCGACAGGAGACTATCTACGGGGTGTTCAAGCACCGGATGTCCGGGCGTCAGTTCCATGGCTGGTTCGAGGAAAGCGCTCGCATCGTCCTGGACAACTTCCCGGACCTGCCGGACTTCGCGATCTACACCAAAGAGCCCGCCGACTACATGTACGACTGGCAGCGCGAGCTCAAAGTGAACTTTCGGCACGTCGCCGAAGAGAACCTCGCTCGCTTTCCCGAGGCGCTGCAGGCCGATCCGTACGGCGCTGAGTTGCGTCTGGAGGCCGCCGTGGAGCGAGCAAGGAAGCGCGTGCGGCGGAACTACAAGGCAGCAGTACCCTTCTGGTACCCCGCCCAAAAGCAGGTTCAGCTCTTGCTGCCACTGTCCCTCTTGGACGCGGCAGGCGTTGACCTCGCCCTGGTGGTGTCCCGCCAAGGCGAGTACTACCGCGGCCACACTGCGCTCACGATCGGGATGGCCTACAGCAACGCCCGCTTGCTCGCCCGGCCAGACAGTGACTGGCTCAAGCCGGTCGCCACGACTCACGAAGTGGCCCACGATGCAGCATGAGAGCAAGTCGGGTCGGGCGTGGGCGCATCGTGGCGCCAGCGCCAGATGCGGCACCGGGCGCCATCGGGGCGCCCGGTGCCGTCAGGGGCGCCCCGTTCGTGTGCGAGGCCATCACGCCGCCCGCCGCCGCGAGCGTTTCGCCGTCCGGTTTGCCGCGCCGTTGAGCAGCGCGCCTAGGGTCTCGCGTTGCTCGTCGGACAGTGGTGGCCACCGCTCGACGTTCGCGGTCACGTGCGCCATCAGCGCCTCGTCGCGCAGAATCGCGCGCAGCGCCGCCATCTGCTCGTTGTCGGTATCCCGGGGTGCGGCCATCGCGGCGAGCCGGGCGCGCATGATCGCCCGGTCCGCCTCCGACATGCCCGCCGGTGTCGGTGCGGTGGCTGGTGCACGTTGGTCGCGTCGAGGCTCCACGCGGGCCGTGGCGTGCATGGTTGGGGTGGAAGGGTGGCAGGCCATCGGTAACGTCCCCCGTGCGTTGGAATGGCCCAAGCTGTGCTCGTTGGAGTGGTCGGGGGTCGGGTCGGTGCCGGGCGGGGTAGCCGCGCCGGTCGCCGACCTGTCGCCTAGCCGGCGACGGCGCGAGCGGTTCGGATTCTGGCTCGTGGCCATGTTCCTCCACTGTGGATGTTTGTGGACGTGGTGGAAGTCGCGTGCATACGTGGTTCGCCTCCTTCTGGGCTCGACACTTTCGAGTGACCGTTAGCGGCAGCGTTGGCGGCAAAGCTCCCGTAGCGCCGGTAACGGATGCGTCAGCCCGTAGCGGCACGGCCCGGCACGGGCCGGGATGTGAGGCCGGAAGGGCTGGCACGTTCATGCTGGCCCTTGCACGGGCGCGACAGTGCTCGGAACGGCCGGGGTGGTGGCAGTCGCAGCGACCGCTACGGGGTTGGCGGACATGTTGACGGACCTGTTACGGGGTTATCGGCAGGGCTATGGGTAGCACCGCTGTGGTAGCGGCATCGGCCCGGCGTTACCAACCAACGCCGCCGCTTCCGCTTCCTGCTTCCTTCCGCTTCCGCCGCAAGAGGTGGAAGCGGAAGCGGAATAGCGCGCCGTTCCGGCCCTCCGGCGCGCCACTATGCCGGGCCCGTTCCAGAACGGGCTCCACATGTGCGGCGATTGGTAACGTGACGCGGTGGTTCTGGATGTGATCCGGTATGTCGGTGGCCCCTTGCTCGCCGCGGTTATCGGTGGCCTCATCGTCCACTTCGCTACGCGGCGGCGAGACGCGGAGAACGAGCGCCGTCGTCAGCGGATCGACTACCTTGTCCGGGCCTACCGGACTCTTGCGCACTCTGCCCACCGTGAGCTGACGAGCGAACGGGCCGAAGCATTCGAGGACGCCCTGTCCGATGTCGTGCTGTTCGGCAACGCCGACCAGATCAAGCTCGCTCGCGAGATCATCGAGGCCCTCGCGAGCGGTGGCGCGGCGCCGGTGGACCGGCTGCTCGTGTCGTTCCGCAGCGCCTTGCGTGGTGAGCTGGATCTCTCGCGCGACGGTCTGGACAGGGTGCCGGTCGTTCGATTCCACGCGCGAGACGATCTCCATACCCCAGTGCAGGTAGGCGAGTCATGGCAGGTCAGGATCAACCGAACCCAAGCATCGGTAGCTACGGCCGTGTCAGCCTCGTCGCACCCACCGAGCAACGTCGACCTGGGCGAAGGCATCGCCGAGCTGCGGAACATGGCCACGACGGCTCCAGGCGCGGCGGTCGTCGCCGCCTACGGACACGTAATTGACGCCCTCACAGCACTCTTGGGAGAGTCGAGTCACGACGGCCGCGATGCTCTCGAACTGGCCCACGCCGCTGCACTCCAGGGTTTGGTGACGAACCAGTTGGTCGAGACCGTCCAAGGGCTAGCAGTCCTCAGGAATCTCAGCCGGCGCGAGGACGCGGGTACCGGACTCTCTGTCGAGAAGGCGATCGACTACATCGAACTTGTAACCGCCGCGCTGTACGTGATCCACACTTCCCGCCCAGGAGGGCCGGCGGCGACGCTGAACAACGCCGCCGCCGGTGACCCGCTGCCGCCGCCGCCCGCTGACCCGTAGCGCATCCGTGCCCCATGATCACCGAGAGCAAGCTGGTGCCTACGGCACACAAAGTGCTGTGACCGGGCGCGGTCACCGTGGAAACGCGCGCCGCGCGAGGAGTGCTACGGGTCGCCGCTAACCCTGCCGCCAACGGGTGCCGGTCACCGTGCGAGGCATGGACAACACCACTTACACCAACACCAGCAAGGGCGCGCCGATCGAGGCGAGCAACACCGGCCCCACGCCGGGTCGCCGGTACCGGCCGCGCGGACAGGCCGTGCGGGACCAGCGGCTCACGCCGAGGTTCACCGACGCGGAGCTGTCGGAGATCAAGGCCGCCGCCGACGCGGCCCGGATGACGTTGACCGGCTTCTGCGCGCTCGCCGCGCTCGCCGTGGCGCGGCGCCAGCCGGGCGAGCCCAGCGGGACGAGCGAGGCGCCCGCCGGGGTGGAGGAGCTGGCCGCGCTTGCGCGGGAGTTGTTCGCTGCCCGCACCGCGGTCAACCGGACCGGCGTTAACCTCAACCAGGCGGTAGCGGCGCTCAACGCGACCGGGCAGCCGCCGGTGTGGCTGGAACACGCGGTCGACCGCGTGACGCGCGCGGTGGCCGAGGTGGACACGGTGGTCGCCCAGCTCCACCGCCGGCTGGCGTGAGTCGCCGGCTGTGATCCCTGCCGTGCACCCACGCGGCGCCCACGTGGGCGGACTTCTCCGGTACCTGTTCGGTCCCGGCAAACGGGAGGAGCACGTACGCCCGCGTGTGGTCGCCGCGTGGGAAGGCGCCGGACCGCTGTCCGCGCTGCAACCGCCGCAGCTTTCCGGCGGCCGGTATGACGTACGCGGGTTGACGGCGTACTTGGAACAGCCGGTGCGCGCCGGGGTTCGGCCGCCGGCCAAGCCGGTGTGGCACTGCTCGATCCGCACCCACCCCACCGACCGCATCCTGTCCGACCCGCAGTGGGGGCGCGTCGCCGCCGAGGTGATCGCCGCCGCCGGACTCGCCCCGCACGGCGATGTGGACGCGGTGCGGTGGGTGGCGGTACGCCACAACGACGATCACGTGCACGTGGTGGCCACCCTCGTCAGACAGGACGGACGCACGGTGTGGCCGTGGCAGGACAAACGCAAGACCCAGGCCGCCTGCCGAGACCTGGAGGAACGCTACGGGTTGTACCGGGTGGCGCCGCCCGGGGGCGGGGTACGTCGGTGGCCGAGCCCGGCCGAGCTGAACAAGGCCGCCCGCCTGGACGCCGCCGCGAGCGCCGGGAGGCCGGGTCAGCGGGCCGCGCGTGCGCGGCGGGCGGGCCGCCGGGTGGCGCCGCGTGAACAGCTGCGCCGCCGGGTCCGCGAGGTGGCCGCCATCGCGACCGACGAGCACGATTTCTTCGCCCGCCTCGCCGAGGCGGGCGTGGAGCTGAAACTGCGGCACAGCACCCGCACGCCGGGACAGGTGAGCGGGTACGCGGTTGGCCTGCCCGAGCACCGCACCGCGGCCGGGGACATCGTGTGGTACGGCGGAGGTCGCCTCGGCCCTGATCTGACGTTGCCGCGTCTGCGGTCCCGCTGGAGCACCGGGACACCGCCGCCGGGAACGGCGGGTGGGCACGCGGCGCGGTTGGCCGCTGCCGCCAGCGTCCCGCCGGAGGTGTCCCGCCGCGCCGCCGAGACGGTCCGGGACGCCACGGCCGCGATGCGCGCCGCGTCGAGTCCCGCCGTCGCCGCCGCGATCGGGTACGCCGCCGCCGACCTGTTGACCGTCACCGCCCATGCGTGGGAAGGCGAGGCGGGCGGACCGCTGACCGACGCGGCTGAAGCGTTCGACCGCGCCGCCCACGAGCTACGCGGCCGTGTCCCGGCCGCCCGGGTCTCGCGGGCGGGACACCTGCGGTCGATGGCTCGGCTGATCGCGGTGATGGGCAGCCTGTCCCGGGACCGGGACACCGTGGCCGCCCTACATCTCGTGTTGACGCTCGCGGCGTTGGCGGAGAGTCTGGCGGACCTGCGCGAGGCGCAGCACCGGTTGGCGCAGGCGCGGGCTGCCCGGCACGCCGCCGGGCAGCTCCGCGCCTGGACTTCGCCGCCGACCGGGGCCGGGCCGCTCAGCCCGGCGACAGCGGGCGTGCGCCCGCCGGGGCCGGACCCGCTGACCGGTCGGCGAGGCCGGCAACGCTGAGCGGCCCCGCCCGGTTAGCCGGGCTGCGGGCGCGGCAGCCGCCGCGCCGGGGGGATGGTGTGGGTGGACTTGCGCCGGGGCCGGTTGCGTGCGGCGCGGGTTGGATGCGTGCGCCGCACGGGTCGGGCGCCGTCGCGGGTGGTGGTGTGCTGTGTCGTGTTGTGCTGCATGGCGTTGCTCCGTTCGAGTGCGGGTCGAGCCCCGAGCGTGTCTACGCGGCCCGGGGCTCGACGGCGGGTGGGTTCGGGAGGTGGGCGAGCCGGACACGGTGGGTGTGGCCGACCGGCAGCCAGACCGGCCCGGCGGGGTGGGTGGTGTAGTCGCCGGACATGGTGGCGACCAGCAGGCCGCCGACCGTGACGGCGGGGTGGGTGGGCAGCCGTTGGTGCAGGGTGGTTTCCTGCCGAGCGGTTTGCATCCGGATCAGGACCGCGTGGTTCAGTCCGGCCGCCTGGTGGACGGCTTGGTATCCGTCGAGTTTTTCGAGGACGCGGCGGGTGGGTTCGCTGGCCCGGTCGTACTCGAGCCAGAACGACACTGTGGAGCCGTCTTCGGTCCATACGCCGTGCCCGTCCGGGTGGGCCAGGTCCCCGCAGATGTCGCGGCAGCGCCGTTCGGACCACCAGGTGCCGAGGCGGGCGCCGGGGGTGGTGCGGGCGTGTGCGGCCAGGTCCACGAAGAAGGCGTTGACGCCGAGCAGGTGTGGCAGCCGCGGGCTGGCCGCGAGCCGGTTGACCCGATCGGCGATCGTGCCCGGTCGCGGGAACGGTCGCCCGTCCCGGTACGCGATGTAGGCCGCGCCGATCCAGCCGAGCGCCCACCGCCACGACTGCGAGCCAGGCCGTACCGCGTCCCGGAACTTCGCCAGCACCCCGCGCCCGTGGAGCAGGTTGAGCCGGTTGCGTGCGGTGTGCACGTGGTCGAAGCCGAGCGCGGCGACCTGTTCGGTGGTGAACACCTGATGGTCATGGAGCAGATCGAGCAGCCAGCGGTCGCGGGGCATGAGCCGCCGTAGTTCGCTGGCCACGTCCGGCACGTTGGTGCCGGACACCCTGCGGGGGTCGGGGGGATGCCTGTTAGGGCCGTGTGGGGTGGTCATAGTGACCAGTCACCTTTCGTAGACAGGTCAGCGCAGGCCGCCTGGCCTGCGCTGTTGGGCTGTTGGCGGTCGGAGCCTCAGTTATGGGCTCATCTCCGGAGAGGCGCTGGAGAGCGCCCGAGACAGGCTCCGAGTCGAACGGCAACCCAACCGGCTGTCTGTCAAACCGGGCCGGAGCTGACAGGTCCGGCCCGCAGCGTCTGACCGGAGATGTCCGGGCCGCGCTCTCGGGAGCGTTGTCGAAGGTCAGCTGAGTCATGGTCGTTTCCTCCTCTTGCGTGGGGTTGGTGGCCGGACCCGGGCCGCCGGGGGTGGTTGCACCCCCGGACCTGCGGGGCCGCTGGTTGGCCCCGCGGGCGGGACTCGTCCGCCGGTTGGGCCAGTTGGGTCCGTTGGTTCCTGCGTTGGGTTGACAGCCGGGCCGTTGCCGTTGCCGGTTGGGTTGGTTGGCCCGGTGCGTGCGGCGGGGCCGAGCCGCCGCGCCTGCGCGAGCGCCGCCCGCTCCGATGTGGACAGGCCGCGTGCGCGGGCCGCCGCCCGCAACACGTCGGCGCGGCCGGGCACGACCGGTGGGGCGGGGCGGGTGTGCAGGCTGAACGGTTCGCTGTCGGCTCCGTCGATGACCAGCCGGCACACGATGCCGTAGGCGTCGCGGCGCATCAGGTCTTCCGGCTCGAAGTACGGCGCCATGTGGTGGGCCAGGTCCCGCGCGTCCTTGGGCGGGAGGGAGAAGAACACCTTGTTGCGGGCGTTCGCGTCGAGCGCGGCGAACATGTTCGCCGACAACTGGCCGAGGTGTTGATGGGCCAGCACCAACGACACGTGCAACGCCCGCGCCGTGGCCAGGGCGTTGTCCACGCCGACCGGCAAATGGAGGAAGGTGTGCGCCTCGTCGAGGACCAAACTGGCGTCGAGCCGGTCCGCCTCGGGCAGGTCGGCCCGCCCGTTCGCGGCGCCCAGCAGCGCGGCCAGCAGCAGCGACCCGACCAGCCGCACCGTGTCCTCCCCTAGCGTGGGTGGGAGCCGCACGAGCAGCGCCCCGCCGTCCAACACCTCCGTCAGGCGGAAGGTGGAGGCGCCCACGCCGAACAGTTGCGCGGCGAACCGGCGGGACAGCACCGCCCGCAGCTTGGACAGCAGCGGTCCGGCTTGGACGGAGGCTTGCGCGGGGGTCAGTTCGTCGTACCAGGCCCAGAACGCAGCCAGCTCCCCATACTCGACGGGATCGGCCCGCCGGCGTACCCAAGCGAGGACCCACCGCCGGTATGCCGCATCCGCGAGCAGTAGCGGGAGATCGGCGAGGGTGGCGTCCGGTTGGTGGGCGAGGGTGAGGACCGCGTGCCGGGCCAGGTCGTCCGTGCGCGGCCCCCAGTACTGCGCCCAGACCTTGGCCATCACCCCGACGAGCTGATCGGCCACCGTCTCCGGATCGGAGCCGAGGTCGAACAGGTTCAGCGCGGGCGGCGCCTGTCGCTCGTCCGGGTCGATGAGCACCAGGCGCCCGGCGACGCCGGGCGGCAACCGGTCGAGCAGGTCTCGTACCAGGTCGCCTTTGGGGTCGAACACGGCCAAGCCGCGCCCGGCCCGCGCGTCCGCGAGGGCGAGGTTGAGTAACAGGGTGGACTTGCCGGTGCCGGTCGGCCCCGGCACGTGCAGATGGTGCCGTGCGTCGGCAGGGGACAGTCCAATCAGGACCGGTTCGCCGATCGGCGCCACGCCGAGCGCCTTGACCGCCTGCCGACGCGGCGAGTCCGGCGGCACCAGCCGGAGCCGGGCCGGCGCCCTTCGTAGTGCGGCGGGCGCCGCAGCGCCCGCCGTGGTGGGTGATGGGTGTCGTCTGCTCATACCTCCTCCTCCGGAAACTCGTCGTCGTCGCCCGGATCGCCGCCGCGCTCGGTGTCGGGGGTCCAGCCGTGTCGGGTCCAGCCCGCCTCCGGGTCGGCGCGGCGCGCTCCGCCGGGGTGTGCCCGGTGCCGTGCGGCCGTGTCGAACCGGTACAGCGCGGGATCGGGCGGCAGATGTGCCAGGACGCCCAGTTCGTTGGCGGACAGCAGTAGCCACTGCCCGGGGCTTGCCCGGCGCAGCGAAAGCGCCGAGCGGGCACGGCCGAGACGGACCGGGTGCAGCCACCGCGACGCCTCCCGGTACCCGGCCGCCACCGACTGGGCCGCCTGCCGGGCGTTGCGGCGCCGGCCGCCGACCGCGCCGACCCGCACCGTGGCGAGCAGGTGCGGCCCGTCGTGGTGCTTGGCGCGGGCCTCGGCCATCGCCTCCCGGTCGAGCGGGTCCGGCGGCTCCCGCCGCCCCGCCGAACCAGAACGCGCGTGGGACGCCCGGGACGGATTGGAGCGGCCGGACGTGAGGAAGATGTCCAGTACCTCCAGGACCAGCCTCAGCAGCCCGCGAACCAGCCACAGCAGGCCATCGAACCCGGCCGCCACACCGCCCCGCGACTGTTCCAGCGGGTGGCGGGCCGCCGCCGCCAACCGGCCCAACCGCCTGCCGGGGGCCGGCCGGACGAGCACTTGCAGCAGCAGCCGCTGCACCTGCTCGACGCCCGGGTCGGCCAGGGCTGCCAGGACCATGCCCAGGTCCGGATCGGCGCCCACGCCCCGGCGCAGGCCGGTGCGCGGGCGCGGGTCGTCTACCTGCCACCCGGTCTCCGGGTGGTAGCTGTCGGCCGCCAGCCACACCCCCGCCACCGCACCGTCCATGGCGGGCGGCTCGGTGCGGTTGACGGCGGCGCCGGGCCACGCGCGAGCGACCTCCCCGGCCACCACGCGCTCGCTCACCCAGCCGGGCAGCCACAGCCCGGCCCGCAGACCGCGCCCGTCCGCCCACACCTCGAAGGCGAGGGGCGGGCGGACCAGGCGCCACCGGCCCCCTGCATCCTCGGCCAGCTCGTCCAGGCGCCGCCAGACCAGGCCCCAACGGGCAACGTCGACCGTCCGGGTCGGGGTGATCTCCACCCAGTACCCGCCGGCCGCAACCCGCCGCCACAACGCGGCCAACGCGAGCCGAACCGCGACAGTGCCGAGCACCATGGAGAGGATGAGCAGCGGCGCCCACGGCCACCACAGCCGTTCGGCCGCGTGCCACAGCGCCACCAGGTGGGAGGGAAGGTTGGAGATCCACTGGCCGAGTCTGGTCGGCCAGTCCAGCAGGGAGCCCGCCCCATCGGGCGGACCGTCGATGATGATCGCTACCGCGATCGTCTGGATGATGTGCATGTGCCTCCTCGGCAGAGACCGGCCCGCCTTGTGCGGACCGGCCAGGGATGGGATGAGAGCCCGCAGCCGCCTCCGGGTGAACACCGGCGAACAGCGAAACGCCGACCCGTCCAGGGCCGGCGCGAGAGGAATCAAGAGGTGCGGGCGAGTTGGTGCCTTCCTCTAAACAGAACCCGGGCACGGGGGAAAATCACAAGATCACGAATGTGATCTAAAAAATCTTGACAGAGTGCGACGTAGGCTCGGCTGAGCTAGCCAAGCAGGGGCACGGGCATGTGGGGGCACGCCGTGACGGTCACCGCCAGCAGCCATCAGTGTCCGTCCCTGCCCTCCCGTCGATCGGCGATGCGCCCGGTGGCGACATGAGACGCAGCTTCCCCCCGCCGCCCGACCAGCCAGCCGCACCGGCCGAGCGGACCTCGACGGCCTCCGGCGTACCGACAAACCCGGTCGCCGCTCCGGACCGATCCTCGTACACTAGTTCGACGCGATCCCGGCGCTTGTCCGCAGCACGCCGGGTACCCGTGCCCGGTCAACGCCGACCACCACACCAGCCGCCGAACGGCGGACCCGGCGTGTCCACCACAGCCACGCGTACACCCGCGCCGCTGGAAGGACACCCTGCCGTGGACCAACCGGACGACGACCTCGCGCCCCCGGACGACGACGACCTCACACCCACAGACAACGGCACGACACGCCGCGCCCGATGGCAGCTCTACACCCCGCTGCCGTTGCAGTACCTCCGCGAGCAAGCCGAAGCGATGACCGACATCGGCGTGCCCGGCCGGATGCTCGGCGTGCAGCCGGCCGATGTGTTGCTGCCCATGGACACCCTTCGGGCGTTGCTGGACCAGCAGACCGTGCCCCTACCGGTCCGCGATGCGGTCTGGCGCTACCTGATCACCAACGCGATCGAGCAACGCGGCCGGTGGTACACCTACGTGGTCGGCGTCGCCGCGTTGCGGCTCATCGAGAAGGCGCACTTCCTGACGCCCGGCGGCAAGAACGGCGACTACGAGAACAAACGACAGGTCCAGCAACACCTCGCCGTGGGGTTCCTGGCCGAACTGTTCAAGGTCAGCCCGGAGGACGAGCGCATCGGGGATCGGATCATCTGGCGGACCGTCTACCGCGCCAAACAAGCATGGTGGGCAAACCGCGAGGTCGACTGGCCGCCGCTACCCGGACAACCCGAACCCGAGCTGGAGCCGCCCGTCGACGACAGCGACGACGGCCCGCCCGCCGATGACGAGCTGCCCCCGGTGCTGCGGGAGCTCGTCGGCGCGACCGCGCACGTCAAGCCCAGCCGCAGCGACCGGCGCCCGAAGGTCACCGCCGAGGACGCCGCCCTGGTCGCGCTGTGCAGCCTGTTCGGCCGCACCATCGGCGAGGCCGCCCACGAGATCGGCGTGTCCGCCGACGCGGCCCGCGCCAAGCTACCCAGAGTCAAACGGGCCGTGTTCACGCTGCTGGCATCCCGGTACCTGAAGAACAAACACCCGCACTGGATGATCGACCCACTGACCGACCGCGCCGCCGGCCAGGACTAGGCGGTCCGCGACATCGGCGCCCGGCCCGCCGCCGGGCGGGACCGTTCCGCCTTGTCCACCGCCCGAAGCACCTCGAACTTCATCGTCATCACCTGCATGACGGCCTTGCGGTCCGGGTCGGTGTCCACCCGCACTGCGTACCCGGGCAGCTCGTCCAGCACCACCAACACCGGCCCGTCACCGGGCGAGACGTGGAACACCACCGAGAACGTATCCCCATGCAACCGCAGCACCACGTGCCCGCTTCGCTTACCGCTGGTGATCAACACCGACCGCGGGTCATGCGCCGCTGCCGGTGCCTCCCGCAACGCCCGCGCCACCCCGTCCAACCGCGCCACCGGCACATCCAACACCGACCAGCCGAACCGGTCCGGCCCGGTCCACGACGGCGGGTCCGCCAACTGCGCATGCAACTGCTGCGCCAGCGCCCGCCGCTTGACCGAACCCGCCGGCACCTGCGATAGATCCTCCTGCGGTATCGGGCCGTCCAGGCGCTCGTCATGGATCGGCAACACGATCATCGTGGACGGCTCTCCGCGCGCTTGCCGGTCCCACTCCTGGTCGAACACCGCGTCCAAGCCCCGGTTGTAAACATCATCGGCCCAGCTTGCCCACGCCTGCCGCGTGCGTGGCTTCGCCGCCCAGTACAGGTCTACCTCGATCGCGCGCCGGGCCGCACGCCGCCACCGCACGCTACGCGCGCACGAGCGACGGTCACGGCCACGGTTCACCCTCACAGCTTGACACTGCGAGCCGTCACGGCGCGAGCCTCCGCGCTATGACCAGCCGCTGAGCGCGAATGGTTCGCCTTGGCGGTAGGCGCGCACGCAGGCGGCCGTGTACGGGTAGGTGTTCGACGGCAGCATGTCGGCCGGAACCCATTCGATCTTGGCGCACTTGTGCGGCTCGGCATTGACCGGCTCGCCGTGGCGGGCCGGGTCGAAGGCCACGGCGAACGCCAGCCCGACGCGGGCGAGCCCGGCCGTGTTGCGGTGGTGCACGGTGGCGACCATGCGCAGTTCGTTAGGGCGGAGCCGCACCCCGACTTCTTCCCGCGCTTCCCTAATGACCGCGCTCACGGCGTCCTCGCCTAGCTCCAGCTTGCCGGAGGGCAGGTTCCACAGCCCATCTGCGTAGCCGGTCCCTTCCCGCAGCGCTAGCAGCAGGTGGTCTGCGTCGGTGAGCAGGAGCAGCACGTCAACCGGGTGCAAGGCGGCAGCGGTCACGACCGCAGGCTAGCCGGTCACCTCGGTCAGCAGCGGGTCGACCCGCCGAGCGATCCAGGCCACCCGGCCAGCCGTGTCGAGCCCGCCGGGTACATCGATCAGCGGCAGCCCGACGTCGGCGCAGGTGTCGCTGACCGCCTGGCCGGTTTCGGCTTGCAGGTGGGCGACCTTGGCCCGCATCGGGTCGGCCGGATGCTGGTAGTGGTCCGGCAGGTAGAACACGGCATCGTAGGCGTCCGGTGCCCACGCTCGGCAGAACCCGGCCATCGCGGCAAGCACCTGCGCGTTGTGGCTGCCCGGCGGGGCGGACAGGACCATCCGGGCGTAGGCGAGCACGTTGACCACCGTCTTGTCGCAGACCAACAGCCGGTGGTGTCGGGCCGCGCGCAGGGTGGCCGCGAGCTGCATGGCGAACAGGTCGATCTCGGTGGGTAAGTCGAACACACCTTTGCCGTGGATCACGATCTCTTCGATGAACGGACTGGTTCGAGCCGGCTCGCCGGTGCAGTCGACCAGCAGGCCACGCTCGCGGTAGTGCGCGGTCAGCGCGTGCACGAGGGTGGTCTTGCCGGATGCGTGGGTGCCCTCGATGCCCACCAGCAGGCAGCCGCGCACGCTCATGGGTACTCGGTTCGGTTCGCCAAGGCTTGAAAGGTCTGGGTGTTCAGCCATTGGACCCGCCCGGCCCAGTGCGCGGCGATGCTGGCGTTCAGGTTCAGCGGTGCCGGCCAGGTCAGGTGCCCGGCCGCCCGCAGCGCCACGTACGCGGTGGACAGGCTGTGCCGCAGGTTCAGCACCGTGATCCGCTCACGCGCCTCTACGTCGGCCCGTTCTAGCCAGTCCCGGTGCAGCGCGGTCATCGACTTGCGGGCCAGCTCTGGTTGGGTCACGTCCAGGTCGAGTTCGTCGCACACGTCAACGAGCCGCCGGGAAGCGTTGGCTAGCACATGCCCGGCATCGAACCGGGTGTCGATCACCCGCTGACCGGCTGTGGCGTCGCGCCGTTCATGCCACGCCTGCCGCGCCGCCGTCACCACAGCCGGTACACCCGGGCCAGCGTTGGCGGCCAGGACCGCGAGGTCGCTGCACAGTTGGTGTCCGACCAGCAGGTCCGCGGCCTCGCACGCGGCGCCGATGTCGGCCGCGGCGAGCGCCACCAGCTCCGGCCGTTCCTCGTCCCGGTCGAGGTAGACGCTGGTGGACCAGAACGGCAGCGCCGCCGTGATGGCCGGCGGTTCCTCTGCGAGCGGTACGGCCAGCCACACGACGGAGTAGCAGAATGCCCGGTTGCCGTTCTTGACCCGGTAGTTCTTGCTCCACTCCACATCGACCGATGCCACCAGCCGCGTGCCGGGCGGCCGGTCCGGCACGGTGCCCGGCCCGCCGAGGTCACTGATCACATGCACGGACTCGATCCCTTTCTCCGGCACGTTGTTGTCGTGCCCGTGGTGGCCGTCGCCCGACCCCGATGAGCATTGGGCGACGGCCACCGAGGTTAGCGGCGGTTACGTCGCGGCGGGGTAGCCGCACGGTGGGTCGTCTGGTGTCGGTGCTGGTGCCCGGCGTCGTCGAAGTTGGCGGACAGCAGGTCCCACGCGGCCCGGTCGATCGCGTCCCCGACGTGAAAGGTGCCCTCCCAGCGGTAGCGGCCGGCGTGCACGGCCGCTGTCAACCCGACCGCCAGGCACCGCGCGAGTACGCACCTGGCCAACCTCGCGGCGCATCCGGGACAGTCCGGCACCGATTCGGGGACGGGATCGAGTGGCATGTCCAGCTCGACGCCGGTGGTGCGGGCCTCGGCCGCGGTATCGATCATGAGTGCGACGCCGCGTTCCTTCACGGTGCGGTTGGCCCACGCGGCGAGGACACCGGCCGCGCCGCGTAGCGGTGTCGTGGATAGCGCGCCCATGCAGGTCAGGTCGTTGTCGAGGTGGTGTCCGGCCAGGATCACCGCGTGCCGGCGGGCGCGGGTCAGTGCCCGGTCGGTCAGCGTCAACAGGTGTGGCGCCTCGGCAGGCTCTTCGATGACGGTGGCCCGGAACCCGATCGACAGGCTCTGTTCGCCGGCCTGGGCAGCGGTGCCGTGCCGGCGTACCCGCAGGTAGACGGTGGCCGCTGCGACCGGCAGAAGCCCGGCGTCCAAGCTGGTCCAGTCGACCGCGAACGCGGCCAACATGTCGTGGTGCTGCCCGAACGGTCGTTGCTCGGCCCCGAACGGCGCCTCGGGCCATTGCAGGTTCGTGTAGTCACGCACGGGCGTGCCCTCCCAGCCCTGCCCTGGTGTCGGCGTTGCCGACGGTGCGGATGCTGGCGCCGAGGTACTTGGCGAAGTGGTTGCGCTTGAACCGGTACCGCCTCCAAATCTCGGTGATCGGCTCGGTCAGCAGGTTGCCCAACGGTTCGAGCAGGTCCGGGGCGTCGTACACGGGCCAGGCGCTGGCTCTGCCGGTTACCTCCACCAGGATCATGTGCCCCTCGGTCTGCTCTGTCCACGTCGTCATCCGCAGTGCCGGCCGCCAGTCATGGACCGCCCGCGCCTCGGTCAGCCGTTCGAAGGTCTGACCGGCCTCCTCCAGGCTGATGAACTCGTGCTCGGCCAGGTCCAGGGCGTTGCCCTTACGCAGCGGCAGGATCAGCTTCAACTTGCCGGCGCCGATCACGTCCGCGATCTGGTAGGTGAACGGCAGCGCGTGCAACGTCGACCGGTACACCACCGCCGACAGCGACAGCGGCAACCCAGCGTCCAGGAACGCACGGATGCCGGCTATCACCTGGTCGTAGTCCCCGCGAACCCGGTTCGTGGTCGCTCGTGGCCCCTCCAGACCGACGTTGACGAAGGCGACCTTGCCCACCATTGCCCCTGCGTGCTCTAGGCCCCGGGTGGCGTTGGTCGGGATGCCCACGATGAACTGACCGGCATACATGCCTACGATGTCGCCGAAGTCCTTACGCAGCAACGGTTCCCCACCAGACAGGAACACCCGCGAAGTACCGGTCAGGTTGGCGCGGATGGTGTCCAACTCGGCCAGTGTCGGGTCCGGGAGCTGCAACGTCTCGGAGCAGAACGAACAGTCGAAGTTGCACCGCTTGGTGATCTGCAAGATGACCGATAGCGGCACCGTCGCTGCCTCGGCCAGCTCATCAACAGTCGCGGTACTGGTAACGGTGAAGTGATGTCCGGCAGTGAACGCTATCGGCCCGGCGGAACGTGGGGTGGGCGCCGCCGGAACCGCAGGCATTCCGAGCATGGTCATGGTCAATGTCTCCTTGCGAAGGTCGGCCGAACAAGGGTGGAACGGCAGCCGAGAGGAACGCCAGAGCACTGAATCTGTGTGTACGCAAGGGCCTCGCTCGGCTTGGCGGCGCCCTTGCCCGATACGGCACCATGCCGCCCGCCAGCCGCTTCATTCAGGCCGGGTTTCTGGGGGTGGCGCATCAGCAGAAGACGCGCTGGACGATAGCCGTCTGTCGTACCAGCGCGGGTCTTCGCCCGCCGTCGTGACGACCAAGGCCGCGTGCAGCCCCGGACGGGGCATTGCGCCCGCTCGCCACAGCGCCGCACACCAGCCGCAACGGCTCGGCCCCGGTACAGCACCACCGCGAAATCGTGCGTCAGGGTGCCGTGCAGGCTCGGGAGCGGCGCTCGCATCGCGGCCCCTTTCCCTCAACAGCTTCGTGCGTAACGTGCAGAACACCGCACGACGTGCGGATTCAGTCCGGTGCCTTCAGCCGGCCGTCCCGTGCGGTCCGCAGCGCTGCACGGGTGCAGGCAGTAGTCAGTCAGCCCTCACCTCCCGCGCGGTGGTTGAGGTTCGGCCCGTGCTAGTTCTCGCTGGGACCGGGGCCACCAGAATCGTCAATATTCATGCGTTTCGAGGCTGGCGAACGTCCATAGCTCGGCTGCTTACGCCTGGCCAGGTGGGTCGTCGGTTTACGCTCCCGGGTAGCGGTACCGGAGCGACACCGATCCTGTCCCCACATCCCAGACGGCTGCTCGGTGTCTGGGCGGGATCGGTGCCCCCGGTGGGATTCGAACCCACGCTTTCCAGCTACCCCCGGTTTAGGAGGACTTGCTTTTCGGGTGCGTACCTACCGGTACGACGGGGGCGAGCCTTTGCGACCCTTGTCTACCGGTCGTTGCGGAAGACCTGGTCTCCGTCTGTTTGCACGACTGACCCGTCGCGGCTGGTGTGTGTCCGTCCGGACGTGCCGTCACCGGTCATGGTGTGCGTCTTGCCGGAGCGGTCGGTGGCGGACATGGTCACTCGTCCGTTGTCGTCCTTACTCGTCTTGGCCACGCCTTTCCCCTTTCCTGTTCGGGACTGATGTCGCCGGTTAGGCTTTGGTGATTTCGTTGTCTTTTACGTTGTCCGCGATGAAGTCGGCGAAGCGGACCTTGTAGCCGTCGCCGGTTTTACCGATGACTGTTCCGTGGTCTCCTTTCCACGCCGCACCGTTCGACCGTTGAATCGTCGTCACCGACACGATGACGTTGTCGCCCACGCTCGGCATCGGAGACAACCCCCCTTTTTCCTGTCACTACTTTCGTGGTCTTCTATTTGCGGTGTCGCTTGCCAGGTCTGGACGGCCGTTATGCGTTTGGGTGGTGGTTAGTCGTGGACGAGCTCTGCCGGTTCGGGGTGGTGGTCTGGTTGGTTGGTGAGGTCTTTGGTCAGCTCGGCGAGTTGGATGCGGCTGGCCGCGGGCATCAACGCGATGTCGCAGAGGCGGTCGAACTCGGTGACGTACCGTCCTGCCCAGGGCCCTTCCAGGACCATCTGCCCGCCCAGGTGGTCCACTAATGCGATCGGCGGGAATCCGGTGTGCAGGTGCAGCACGGTGAACCCGCCGTTGCTGGCGCAGCAGAAGTCACGGTCGGTCGGCAGGATGCGAATAGCGATCCGGTTCTGTTCCGCGGCGAGCTGGTGCAGGTGCTCTACCTGTTCGGCGAGGATCTTGCGGCCACCGATCGGGCGGTGCAGAACGTGTCCGTCGATCACGGCGGTGATCGACGGGCCCGGTAGTCTGCCGGTCACCGGGACCCGGGCCAGGGCCTCGCGGCGGCGGCGGTACTCGTGCCGGTGGCCGTGGTTCGGTGATTCGATGTGTCCGGCCACTGCCGTTTCGTAGGCGCGGGTTTGCAGCAGGTCCGGGATGATGTTCGGGGAATAGACAGCGATGTTCGTCGCCTGGCCATACAGCCATTGCAGGAGCCGTACCGGCGCGTTCGTGTGCCCGGCCGCACCCAGGCTCGACGTGGCTGGCTGCGGTACCGCCGTGTCAATCGATGACGGCGCGGCTGTGGCGTCCACGCGCCACAGGTTCAGACGGCCGGTGTCCTGGGCCAGTTGAAGCAGCTCTGTGCGGGTGTACTCGTCGTGCACGCCGTACAGGTTCAGCAACGCCAGCACGTATTCGGGCCGAAACGGCAACTCGCAGCGTTCGTACCGCGCGAAGGTCGAGAAATCGAAGTCCAGATAGCCGGCAGCCTCTTTGAGTGTCAGACCGAGATCCTCCCGAATCTGACGCAGACGGTACCCGAGCCAAAGCCCACGCACGGACTGCACGAAAATCTTCCTAGGAGTGGCCATAACCTGCGAACGAGCCCTTTCCGTAAATGGGATGGTGTTACTGATCGATGCGTTCGTCAGCCACGGCCGGGCTCCTGTGGTCCGGGGGTCGGTTGGCTGCCGTGGGTTTCGGTGGGGTGGTCGCTGGTTTCGGCGCCGAGCGTCGTGGTGGGTGTGGTGTCGCGGTTCGTGGACCCGGAGCGGGCCGGTTGGGGTGGGGCGAGGTGGAGTCGGCCGTGGGCGATCGTGTCGAGTCTTTGCCGGTCACCGACCGGTGCGGCGAGCCGACCGACGGGTGTGGACGCGGTCAGCGGGCCGCCCCAGCCGGCCACGTCGATCTGCACGCTGAGGCTGCCGTCCCGTTCGGCTCCTCGGCGTTCGAGGCGCATGGGCCAGATCGGGGGTCCGCTGTCGGGTAGGAACGTGGCCGGTTGGAGGGTGGTGTAGCCGTGCCGTTCCAACAGCAGCCGGTGCGCCTCGGACACCGCGATGCTCCACAGTGGCCGACCGGTGCTGTCCAGGTGGCGTAGCCGGCGGGTGAGCAGCACGGTTGCGATACCGGTACGGCGGCGCAAGGGGTGGACCCCGATCCCGGCCAGCAGCCACCCGGTGTGGAAGCCAGCCCGGGTCAGGGCGTAGCGGGTGACGGTGTCCAGCAGCCGGAACCGGTCCGCGTACCGCCCGCACGTACGCGTCAGCAGCGCATCGCGTTCCAGGTACGCACTGTGCTCGCCGGTGTCGTACCAGAGTGCGTACCCGCACTGGTCGACGGTGACGTCCACGATGGTCGCCGGGTCGGCGACCGCCAGGGCGGCCAGCTCACCGAGGTACCGGCCGAAGATCTCCCGGCGGGTGGCGGGGTCGGCGATCAGCCACGCCCCGACCGGGCAGTCGGCGAGCGCGTCGCGCATCAGCGCGGCCAGCACCACCGGATCCGGCCCACGGTCATCGATTTCGACGCCGGCTGGGTGGGGGGTTGGGGTCATCGTCACAGGTCCAGACACCAATCAGAACAAGGGATCGAGAGCTCTTGGGGGTTGGTCGGGCGCCCGCGGGCCTGGGGGGAACGGGCGGGCGCCCGACCAACAGGTCCGGCCCGAAGGGCGGGCCGGACGCGACAACGGGGGTTACAGGTCCGGGCTTCGGAAAGCGGGAGTGCTGCCGTGCGCGGCGTAGATTTCGCCGGGCTCGGCCAGGTCCCGCAGCAGCCGCCGCAGACAGTCCGCGAGCACGGTGTCGTCCGAGTCGAGCACCTCGGGCAGCCGCAGGCTGGTCAGGTCAAGCAACGGCACGCGAACGTCCTCGTCCGCTGCCGGGCCGCACGCCTGCGCTGCTGTGCCATCGGAGTCAGACCGGTCGGCTCGGGCGCGTAGCTCGGCGGCGGTGGCCTGCGCCGGCGGCACCGGGTGTGCCGGGTGGTTGGCGTGTACCACGCGGCGGATCAGCTCGTCGCCGTCGTCGGATCCCATACCTGGTCCCCCTTTCTTGGCGGTGGTGTTCGCGGGTGTGCGCGGCAGTCGGCTGCGGGTCAGGGCTGTGGTGCCGGCTGCGGGTGGCCGGTTTGGTGGCCGGCCAGCAGGAGCAGCACGTCGTGTTCGGGCAGGGCGGCCAGGCCGGCCAGGACGGCTGCCACGAGGCGGCGGTCGTCGTCCTTGTCCACCTCGGCCAGATCGGCGTAGGGGATCATCAACTCGCCGGTGTGATGCCGGGACCGCATCGAGGTCTGGCCAAGTGCCCGCCACGCCGCCATCCACGCCTCGTGCACGCGGTCGGCCAGGTCCTCGGTCAGCCGATGCTGGTGAGCTTCCACTCGTCCCCTCCACGCTGGCGGGCACGGCCCACCCTTGTCGATCTTCAGGTCCGCCAGACGCACAGCGACGGCGAAATCAGACATCCCGGTGGCCGTGGCGATTTGAGCAACCATCTGGCCGGCGAGGCGACGCACGACGATCTGCCAGGTCAGGCCGGCCGTCCACCGTCGACCAGACCGGGGAGATCGTCGCCGCTGCATCCCGGTCGCATCCAACGCCGCCCGCACGACCGTGCGAGACAGCCCCGTCTGGGCGGCCACCGTCCGCTCACTGGCACCGCCGGTGTATCGGCGGGCGATATCGGTGATCTGGTCCGGCGTCAGCCCACCGGGCAGCCGTGGTTCCCCAGCCCCGGGCGGGTGCACACCAAGCTCAACGAACTTGCGCAGCAGGGTTGTCGACGGAATCCCCGTCTGGGCGGTGAGCTGACCCAACGACGCGCCTGCCCTGCGGCGGGCGACGAGGCCGGTCACAAGCTCATCGGGCCATTCGCGGCGATACCCGCGACCGGCCGTGGGCGTCGGTGTCAATGTTCGGTCGCCTCCAAACTCGGTAAGAAACAGCGCCCGGGTCGGTCAGTGGTCGCGGCGGCCGATCGTGGACAGGGCGAGGTTGCCCAGCACCCGCAGGTCCGGGTGTTGGAGCAGGGTTCGGAATGCGTCGATGTCGGCTGGTGGCATGCCGTGCGCGGCCAGTTTGTCGCGCAGCAGGCCGGCGCTGGCCCACGCCAGCCGGGTGCCGGGACTGTTCCCGGCCCAGGTGGCGGCGTGGGCGCGGGTTTCGACCCTCAGGCCCAGCCGGCGCATGACGCCGTGGACCCGGCGGGCCCAGGTCAGGTCCACGCCTTGGCCGGCCAGGATTTCCCGGAAGGCGTGGTGGTAGGCGGTGAACAGCCGGTTGGCTTCATCCCAGTCGGGGGCGTCCAGGACGCTGGTGGACCAGGTGCCGGCAAACTCCTCGACCACGATGACCCCGTTGGCGGTGAGGGTGCCGGTCAGGTCGGCGAGCAGGTCGTCACGTGAATCTAGGTGGCCCAGGAGCAGCCGGGCGTGGATGACATCCCACCGGCCTGCCGGTAGCGGGTCGGTGAGCAGGTCGCCGGTCACCTGCCGCACCCGCGGATGGGCGATGGTGTGGCTGTGGTCGGTGTCGGTCGCGATCACCTGACCGTGGGGGGCGAGGTCGGCCAGCCGGCCGGCGACCCGGCTCGCTCCGACACCGAGCACCAGGCAGCGGGCGTTGTCCGGAACGTGGAGGCCGGTGAGCCGGTCGACGCTGAACGGGTCATACATGTGCGCCAGGGCTGACATCATCACCTGCTTGACCGCGTGGCTGTCGGAGTCGGGGGTGTCGGCGAAGACGTAGCCGGGGCTGGACATCGGTCTCCCTTGCTCCCTTGCTCTCTTGCGGGGGTGGGTGGGGGTTAGCTGGTGGTGTGCCGGATCCACGGCGCACACAGCATCTGGGCGTGTTGGGCGGCGCTGTGCAGGGTGATGGTCATCGCGGCGAGCAGGGCGATCGCGGCGAAGGCGAGGGGGGCGTCGGTGCCAGCGGTGTGGATCACGTAGCCGAGCCCCTCGACACCGCCGAACAGTTCGGCCACGACCGCGCCGATCACCGCCAACGGCAGGGCCTGTTTCACGCCGACGAACAGGTGCGGCACCGCCGCCGGCAGACGTATGGCCCACAGGGTGCGCAGCCGGGAGGCGCACAACGCGCGGGCCAGCTCGGCCAGGTCGGCCGGGGTCTGGGTCAGCCCGGCGTGGGTGGCCAGGGTGATCGGGAACAGGCACATCGCCCACACCATGACGATCTTCGGTGCCAGCCCGAACCCGAGCGTGACCAGCAAAACCGGCGCCAGCGCGGGTTTCGGGACCGCCGCGAGGGTGAGCAGGGACGGCATCAACCCGGCCGCCACATGCCGCGAGGTGGCCAGGACCGCCCCGACCGGCAAACCGGTCGCCACGGCCAGGGCGAACCCGAGCCCGGCCTCCCGCACCGTCACCCACGCGTGCCAGGCCAAATGCCCCGGCCAGGCCCGCACCGCGCCCGCAACCTGCGGCGGCGTCGGCACCAGAAACGACGCCACGTCGAACACGGCGACCAGCGCCCACCAGGCGGCGACCAGGCCGACCATGCCGGCCAGGCCGGGCAGGATCCGCAGCAAGACGGCCATGCCGGCCCGGGTGGTGTGGCGGCTCATGTGACCGGGTCTCCGGCCAGGTCGAACTTGGCCACCCGGTCCGGGGTCAGCCCCTCGGGGATCTGTTTGGCGCCTTGCAGGATGGAAATGTTTTGCATCAGCCTGGCGGGGTCGAAATGGCCCAGCGGCACGGTCTGCGGCGACGGGGTGGTCAGATGCACATAACCGCGCAGGCTCTCGATCTCCCCCAGCACCGCGGGAAGCTTCTGCGTCTTGGCCTCCGGCTGCGCCAGATAGATCGCGGCCGCCTCGTCCGGATGGTCCAACGTGTACTTCAGCCCGCGCAACAAAGCCTGGTTGAAGCGGCGCACCATGGCGGGTTTGCCGGTCGCGGTCTGGTCGGTGACCGCGACCGCCGAGCCGTGGATGTCGGCCAACACGTCGGTGAACGGCAGCACGGTGACCGGGCCGGCGACCGCTTCGACCGCGACCCGGCCGGGCACGAACTGGCTGATCGCGTCCACCCTCCCCGCCGCGAGGAGTTTGGCGTGCTCGGGCTGGCCGGCTGGCCGCCACCGCACACTTTTCGCATCGAAGCCGGACAAGGTGGCGTAGGTGGCGAACAGCAGGTAGTTGATCCCGCCGGGCACGAACGTGACCGTCCGGCCGGCCAGATCCCGCGCCGTTTTGATCCCGCTGCCCTGCCGGGCCATGAAACAGGCCAGATTACGGCGGTGCAACAGGCTGGTCAGCCAAAACCCGTTGATCCCGTCCGGCCGCGACATCTCCATAATCGCCCCGGACACGTCCAACGTCGCGAACGTCGCCGACCCACCCTTCAACAACTGAAGATTCCCAGTAGTCCCCCTACCCGCCAGGGTCTTGACCTCCAACCCCGCCGAAGCGAAGAAACCCTTCGCGACAGCGACCGCGATCGGTGCCTCCCGCCCCTGGAACCCGACCCCGGTCAACACCGACACCTGCTCCACCGGGCCATCCCACGCCTTACCCGGCGCCGGCTCCGGCCTGCCTAGATGCGGATCGTCGCCGCAGCCGGCCAACAACCCGCCAGCGGCAAGCCCGGCACCGCCGGACAGCAGCGTCCGACGCGTCAAAACCGCGGAGTCCATACCAAGCTTCTCCAAACCTGTGAGGGGAATTCCGCGCACCAGCAACCCCGGGACCGTCCAGGTAGGACGGACCCGCCCGCTGTGCGATGGGGAGTGCTGTCTTTCGGGGGCCGGCACCCCCGCCCGGGGTCGATCGCCGGGCTCGGACCGGGAACATGCCCGGACGGGGGTGCCGGATTTCAACCTGGCCGGACCAGGCGTCAGGTCCTCACCCGACCAGGGAACCCTTGGGTGCCCCCTCCACCGCCCGGGGCGTGCCATACGACGGAGGGGGCGTATTCGGGGCAGGTGCCGGGGGACGACCCCTGCCCCGAAACCTCGGCGCGCCTCGTCCAGGGGTGCGGTTGGGTCGCGCCAGGCCGGCGACTGGGCAGCACGCCGTACCGGTCGAACATGCGATGCGCCCGCTCCCGACCAGGACACGGCATCAACGCCCGACACAACCGACACCAACCGACCGGGTCGCCGCGCATATGCAACTCCAACTGCGCCTGCGCGGCAGCGACCAGCTCCTGCCCGGCCCCGCTCAGATACGTGCCGGTCACCGCCGCGCCTCCAACAACCGCATCCGCGCCACACCCGCCCGGCGGGCCCGCGGTAGTGCACCGACCCGCACCATCAGCCCCTGTCCCGGCCTCTCACAGCGATTCAGGAAAATCTGGGTACCCTCCAACTCCAACCAGTCCCCGTCACCGGCCGCCACCACACCACCGACCCTCGTCACCCGCAACGTCAGCGACCCCCGCCCATACTTGTAATCCCCCGACCCGACCTCAATGACGTCACCGGCCGCGACCGAAACTGCTGCGGCAGGTCCCCCGGCAACCGCGTCTTGTCCGCTTCGTCGTTCCACGAGTCGTCTCCCATCACCTCACCCGCCGCAGCGAGCGTGTCGTACGCCCGAACCCAGACAGACCTGTCCGGACTCTCCCGCCGCAACACCGCACGCAGCACAGCCACCTCCTCCGGCCGCAAACGTTGCTGCGCTCGCCGCGCGTTCGATTCAGCACTCACCACGCACCCCCGACCTTCACCGCCACACCAACCCAGCCAGGAATCCGGTCCCGCCGCGCCCGCTCCGGCCCGCTCAGACGCTGCTCCTGCGGCTCGGGGCGCCAATCCGCCACCTTGCACACGCCCGGATCCACCACGTCACCGAACACCGCAAGCAGCTCGGCCACCTGATCCCGGGTGCGGAAGGTCAGATGCGCGGTCAACGCGCTGTACTCGCGGGTGATCCGCACCTGCTCCGGCGTCATCCCCTGCGGGACGGTCGCGTGCGAGATCACCAGCACCGACCCGGGCGCCACATGGTCCCGCAGCGTCGCGATGATCCCCGCCGGGCCGTCGCTGTCGGACACGAAATGCAGCACCGCACCCAGCAAGACCACGACCGGGGCGTCCAGATGCAGGAACCCGGTCAGCTCCGGATGCGTCATGATCTGCACCGGATCACGCAGATCACCGGCGATCCCGGCCACGTCCCCGACCTCGGCGCGTTCCCGGGCGACGATCCGTGCGCTGGCCACCGCGACCGGATCGTTGTCCACATACAGCACCCGCACCATCGGCCGGCAGCCGGCCGTCACCTGATGCGCCGAACCCACCGTTTCCGGCATCCCGCACCCGATGTCCAACACCTGGCCCACCCCGGCGGTATCGACCGACCAGCGCAGCGCCCGCCGCAGAAACTCCCGGTTCTGACGCGCCCAAAACTCCGCATCAGGCTCCACCGCCAACAACTGAGCAGCCATCTCCCGATCCACCGCGAACGAGTGCGACCCACCCGCCAGCCGGTCATACACACGCGCCGGCATCGGCTTATCCCCCGGCCACGGGGGACCCTGCGGTGACGTTGCGGCCGCCGCTGACCAAGATGGATGCGCGGACATGTCCGCAGCAGGGATACTGGTTGCATCGCCCCGGTGTTGCATGAAACCCAGCCTCACCCCGGAACACCTGGGCCAGCCACGGCAGCAGCGACGTACAACTGAGGCATCCTCGCCGCATCGAGCACTGTGACCTGCGGCGATGAAGGCCAGGGATCGACCGGCGACAGCAGGAAGGGTGACTACCAAGCGATGGCGGGCAGGCGGGACCGTCTAGCACAGCGCCGCAAAGCGGTCGGCTTCAGCCAAGAACGGCTAGCCGAACACCTGCGCATCGACCGAACGACCGTCGGCCGATGGGAAAACGGCGAATCCGAACCCCAACCCTGGACCCGCCCGAAACTCGCCCAAGCCCTCGGCGTCTCAATAGACCAACTCGCCGGCCTGCTCACGACCGCAGAAACAGACGACGAACCTGACCAGTCGTCCATTGACCCGGATGCCGAAGCGATCGCCGCAGACGGCGCACCGGAAATCGAGGCTACGACTGGTCCCGTTGAGCCGATACCAGCATTAACGCTCTCGCTGGATGGCACACCACCTGAACCGGGGCCGGATACGGTCGTCCTGCGCTTGCGGCTCGACAGCAGGGACGTTGTGGTGCCGCTCAGCCGTCGTCTCCTGCTGCAAGCCGGCGTCGGTTCGTTCATGGAGGCGTTCGCGCTCGGCCAGCAGTTCGACATGCTTCATGATCTTGCACAACAGCCCCGCCTGACAGAACGCCTAACGATCACCTCGCCTGCACACCTTGAGCAGATCCTGATTCACCTGCGCGAGCAATGGCATGCGCTAGTCAAGACCGACAACCTGCTCGGCCCTCGGTTCGCGCTGGCGGGGGTGCTCAACCAAGTGTCCGTAGTGGAGGCACTGCGGTCGGTTCTGCGTGACGGACAGCGACTTGAGGCCGTGCGGCTCGGCGCGCAGTACGCCGAATCCGCCGCCTGGTTATACGAGGACGCCGGCAACATGGCCCAGGCACGGTACTGGACAAGCCGCGCGATGGAGTGGGCATACGAGGGCGACGACGAGCGCATGTTGGCCTGGACATTCTTTCGTCGCTCCCAACAGGCCGCTGCCACACCTGACGCCGCGCACGCCATCGGGCTAGCCCAAGCCGCACGACGCAATGAAGAACGACTAGCGACGCCGACGCGGGCAGCGATCCGCGTCCAAGAAGCCTACGGACACGCGCTCGACGGCGACGAGCAAGCCTCACAACGGCTACTTGACGAGGCGCACACATGGGCAGCCAGCGACACCATAGGCGATGCACACGAGGGACATGGCTCGTACTGCACACCAGGACACATCGAAATCCAGCGCGCAAGCTGCTGGCTGACGACCGGCAAACCGAAGAAGGCGATCAGGCTGTACGAAGACGCCCTTCGAACACTGCCGCCGGTCTACCAACGAAACCGCGCGGCCGCGCTAAGCCGCCTCGCGATGGCCTACCTTGCAGACGGTCAAATAGACCAAGCGGCCAGCACAGCGCACGCGGCCCTGCCAGTCGCAAGAAGCAGCGGAGCAAAACGCATCTTTGAGGAAATCAAGGGCGTGAGCGCTCAACTGACGCCGCATCGACCCATGCAACCCGTCGCAGCTCTGCTGGACGATCTACGCAGGGAGGACGCCTAGCCAATGCCAATCAGGTTCTACACGCCCGAGTTCTACGTCCTCAACAATTTCTCCCCGCACGCCGTCGAGTTCAAAGGAAAACTCTACCCAACCTCCGAGCATGCCTATCAGGCCACAAAGTGCACAGATCCTGCCGGCCAAGAGGAGATTCGCAACGCCCGCAGTCCACTCCAAGCCAAACTGCTAGCCAACGGAACGTATAGGGCCGCAAAAGACCCCGACTGGGGAAGCAAGAAAGTGGCCGTTCTGGAAGAGATTCTGCGAGCCAAGTTGGCACAGCACACGGAGGCTCAAGAAGCTCTGCAAAAGAGTGGACACGAAGACATTATCGAAGATTCACCGACTGACTACTTCTGGGGCGAAGGCGCAGACGGCTCCGGCCAAAACATGCTCGGCAGACTCTGGATGAGGATACGTGACGAGATGTAGAGGGCCGATATCCTGCGGGTGAGAACTTTCTGTACGGGGTTCAAGGCGGGCCTGCGGCCCGCGTGCGTGACCTGCTTGGTCGGTCGTCCGCGCCTTAGCGCAAGCGCACGGCGCGGCCCGACAGCGGGACGCGCGACCTGCGCCGAATACACGAAAGCCCCGACCGCTCCGGGAGTCCGGAGCAGTCGGGGCTTCGCTACGTAGGGGCGTATCGTCGATCGAAGCACATGCCGGCTTCGACAAGGCGCCTGGCGCCGCTTGGCCGGAAAGGGGCGTGCCTCCGGCGGCCCTGTCGGGGGCGGCCTGCGGCCGGCCGAAGACCGTGCCTCCGGCGGGCGCTCTGGGAAGCCTCCCCGCCGCGCGCCGGAGGCAATCAGACCGGGTACCGGGTGGCAAACGGTGGCCCGAGCTAGACCCTGCCTACATGATCGTCATACGCCAGGAATTGGCACTGCCGTAGTGCCAGCCGGCCGATGCCGGGACACCGGTTGTCTCTTCTGAGACCATCCTATCTGGACAGCCTCTCCACGCTGATCCCCGTACGGGTGACGTGTATCGTCGCCAACGCGTCCTGGCAAGGATGGCGAACCGTGCCGCGCGAACCGCTGCGGGCACGAAGGCGTTCCTGGACCAGTTCTAAGGTCAGGTCGAGCCCGAGGGAGTGCTGCCGGAGGAGCTGCGGGCCGCGATGGCGAAGCATGCCCAGACCGCTTACATGCTCCACCTGGCGGGACGCTCCGTAGCTGCGTGGCGACGGAAGGCTCAATCGTCGATCACTTGATTGCATGTCAAGGCTGCCGGGGTCCTCCAGTCATTTCGTGTGCGAGGGCGAGCGGATCCGCATGTAATCGGCGTTCTCATGTGACGTAGCCATCTCCAAGGGCTCATATCGAACCACTGCCCCTCGGCCAGCTTCATTTCCTGGCGGTCGTGGTGGGTCTCGACGACAAAGACGGCGAGCAGGTGCCGGCGCGCGCCGCGATCGATCAGACTGCACAGCGGAGTCGCGTCATCCAGCGTGACAGCAGCCTCTTCGAACAGCTCCCGGCGCAGCGCGTCACTCGCCGTTTCGCCATCCTCGCACAGGCCGCCGAGTATAGACCGGCAGTTTGCGTGCGAAATGTCCGGTCGGTCATCGCGCAAGTTGAGCTACTTCCCTGTTGGCGCCTGGGGTACGGTATGTGATTCCATTCGGCGGGATTTGGTCGACCATGCAGATATGAACCCGATCAATTCTGCCCGGGAAGCTCCCGCGTATAGAGATGGCCAGGCGGGCGTTGTCGGTGCAAGCTGCAGTTCTGCCGGGGGCTGAGTAGCCACAACCTCGTTGACCGGGTTGTTGACAAGATCCACGACGCCTCCTTTGCGGGAGTGGGACGGGCCCGTCCAATCGTTTCCGTGAAATGATGCGGGTATGGGATTCGACCTGGACGGCGCGAACGTGGTCATCACCGGCGGCGGCGGGGGCATCGGATCCGCGATGGCGCGGCGCTTCGCCGCCGCCGGGGCGAGGGTTGTGGTCGCCGACCTTGACGCCGACGCGGTAACCGCGGTGGCCAAGGAGACCGGAGGCGTCGCGGTCCCCGGAGACGCGGCGAGCGAGGCCGGCGTCAGGCGGTTGATCGCGACGGCTGTCGATGAGTTCGGCGTCGTCGACCTGTACTGCGCCAACGCTGGCGTCGCACCGGAGGGTGGCCCGGAGGCGGCCGAGGCATCCTGGGCTCAGGCGTGGGACGTCAACGTGATGGCGCACGTCCGCGCCGCCGAACTGCTGCTGCCGTCCTGGCTGGAGCGGTGTCGCGGCCGGTTCCTCGCCACGGTCTCCTCGGCGGGGATGCTGAGCATGCTCGGTTCGGCCCCTTACGCTGTCACCAAACACGGCGCGCTGGCCTTCGCCGAATGGCTGTCCATCGCCTACCGGCACCGCGGTATCACCGTGCAGGCGCTTTGCCCGCAGGGCGTGCGCACCAGCATGCTTACCGAGGCGGGGCAGGGTGTGCGGTCCCTTGTGGAGCCGACGGCCATCAGCCCGGAGCAGGTCGCCGAGACCGTCGTCGCGGCCTTCGCTGACGACCCGTTCCTGATCCTGCCCCATCCGGAGATAGTCGACTACTACCGGGCCAGAGCCGCGGATACCGGTCGCTGGATAGCCGGAATGAACCAGCTGCAGCGCAAGATCGAGAAGATGTGACGCCGGCCCCCTCAAGCCGCGGCCCATTCGGTGTACCACAACTCCAGAAACAGCAGCCCCCACAGCGGGCGCTGTGATCGTGTACGCCGGTTTGGTGCTCGGTGATGATGCCCGCTACGGACACGGGGCCCAAACTGCATCTGCGCGAACCCGCCCTGCCGGTGAGCACCTCGCCCGAAGCGAGTGGGCATACGCCGGTGAACGGTGTGTGGTGCGGGCACGTACTGCAGGCTGATGTAGAGAGCGAGCGCCTTCGAACTCAGGGGACGGGGGCCGGCCTCGCTTCGACGCTCAGCGAGTAGCCAGCGCACGTCGCTACTGAGGGTGAAGTCTGTGGGGAAGTCGCAGTAGTAGGCATGCCGGAAGCCCGCGGGATCGCGCAGCACGGTCAGCTGCCCGGACGTTCTGCCTTGCAAGACCGCCAGTAAGCGAGTCTCAGGGTCGTCGATCTCGTGTAGGGGTTCCCCGCAGGTCGGCTGGATCAGCTCGACCGTGAAGCTGTCCTGCGTCCGTGAAACGGCTCGCCGAGTTCGTAACCCGTGTTGCGGTCGGATACGCGCAGGACCAAAAGGTGCGACATAACGAGGTACCCTTCTCGCCTGTTACGCCAGTCCAGTCGAACCTTGCTTGGGGAATTCGCGCAGTGTGCGGATCGATGTGGCGAGTAGGGGCAGTGGCGTGATGACGAAGAGGATCGCCAACGCCCACATGGCGGGCCGGATCCCGAGCGCCGAGGCCAGCAGGCCGCCGGTCGCCGCGCCGAGCGGGACGGTGCCGAACACGAATAGCTGCGATGCTGCGGTGACCCGGCCGAGCAGGTGCGGGGGAACGAAGTTGCCGCGGAACGTCATGGTTATCACGTTCGACATCGTGGTTCCGGTCAGGACCATGAAGGACCCCGCCGCGAACAGAGTGAGGCGCCAATCGTGCCCGGCGAGCGGTAGCAGGAGAACGAAGGGCGCGGCCACAATGTTCGCCAGGACATAGGTACGGGCGTTGCCGAAGCGCCGGGAGACACGCGAGACGACGACAGCTCCGAGGATGCCGCCGAGACTGGCCACGCTGATGACGAGGCCGACGGTTTCCGCCGTGGCCTCCGCGCTGCGCACCAGGAAAACGACCCGCAGTGCCGTGATGCCCTGCACCGTGAAGCTGGTCGTCGCCGCCACCACCAACATGACCGGCAATATGCGGCCGCTCATGATGAAACGGATCCCTTCGACCATCTCGTGCAGCATGCCTGGGCGGTGGCTGGCGAAAGGGCGCGACTGTTGCCCGAGCTGCAGGCCGAACAGGCAGGCCGCTGACACGAGGAAGGTGAAGCAGTTCACCAGGATCCCGTTGACCGGGCCGGCCGCCGCGGCCAGCAGCCCGCCGAGACCCGGTCCGACAACCAACGCGACCGACGCGCTGGCCTGGAGCTTGGAGTTGCCCTCCAAGAGATCGTCCCCGGAGAGAAGCTGGGGCAGGAAGGCGTTGAATGCCAGGTTGAAAAAGCAGCTGGCCGTCCCGGCGAGCAGCGCCAGCACGAGCAAGAACGCCATCGTGAGAACGCCGGTCCAGGCCGCGATAGGTATGACGGCGAGCACGGCCGCGGAGGCCAGGTCGGCGGTCAGTAGTACGCGTCGACGCGGCCACCGGTCGACCCAGACGCCGGCTGGCAGCCCAATCAGCAGCCTCGGCAGCCAGGTGGCGGCCGTAAGCAGGGCGACCATGGCCGCAGGGGCGTGCAGGGTCGAGACGGCCACCAGTGGCAGCGCCACCGTCGTGATCGATGAACCGATCATGCTGGCGGACATCCCGATCCACAGCAGAGCGAAATTCCGCGTCCGCAGCAGGCCACCCAGTGGCCGTGGTCGGGACGTTGAGATGGATTCTTCTGTTGTCTTATACAAGATCTTTAGAAACACTCCACATTGCGCATTGCGCGTCGCAAAGCTGGCGGCCAGAGACTGGCGCCAATGTTAACTTGCGTGTCTTATCGTGTCAAGCGACCAAGTCGGCCGGCGTCGCTCGTGAGCCGGTATCGGTCGCGGATGCGGCCGGCGAGCTGGGGAAATAGCTTCTCGCCGCGCGGTGCGGTGAGTGCGTGGTCTATCCCAGCGATTCCGGTGATTACGAAAGGCCTTGATCCGAAGGATGAGGGATGTTACGATCGGCGGGCGCTACTTACAGTGGACGATCGCACTGCGATGCGGCCACTAGTCGCCCGCCTGTATCTCAGTCGGAGACCACGCCTGCGGACCTATCTTGGAGCACATGTGTGTGGCATTGTTGGAAATCAGCTAGGGTAATCACGTCCGTCGGGACGACGTCACTTCGATTGTTCTGGCCATGACACGCCGCAGTTCGGATGGCGCTGTTGTGGCGTAGCTAGAGATTCCAACGCGATGCTCGCGTTCATGCGCTGGCGGTCACATCGCCCGACAGACAACGCGGCCCTACAAGTATCCGGAGATGGGTTGCCTGATCACCTACAGCAGCGACACATACAATTTTCGGCGGCGCGAGCGCACGCGCTGTTCCTTTCGCTGTGATGGATGGGCACCGAGAGCGAATGTCGGCGGCATCGAATCCGACCGACATGATTGCGGCAGGCGCCGAGGGGGCCTATTGGATAAGGCTGATCGTTGCACTCAAGAACGGAATGAGCTGGCGAGGAGGACTTGTGGCGTTCCAGTCAGATGCAGGTTTCGTCATCCCATATTTTCGGGCGACCGAGCTTCACGAGCGATTTCTCGCTGAGCTGGTCGACTGCCTCACCGCCCAGACCGTGCCGGGCTGGCGGGCGGCCGTCGTGGTCGACGGCCCGGAATCCAGGCTTTCCGACGAGCTCGCCGACCGCCTGCGGCGGGACGGCAGGTTCACGCTTTTCGAAATGCCGAGGCGGATCGGCCCCGGCCCGTGCCGCAATCTGGCCACCCGGTGGTGCCTCGACGCCGGTGCCGATTTCATCTTCTTTCAGGACGCCGACGACATGCCACACCCGGAGCGGGTGGCCGAGACGATCGCTGTGTTCTCGCGCCGGAAGGAGGTCGACTTCGTCTACTCGGCCTTCGACCCCATCGACGAGGATGGCAATCCCATGCCGGATGACGCCATCACACCGCTGTACCTCGAATGCATCAAAGCGCTGCGTGGCGAGCCGGTCGAAGGCCCAAACGCCTGGATCACGATCGGGACCGAGACGGGGTTCGTGACATTGACCTCGACCGTAGCGGTGCGCGCGCCGTTGGCCGCCCAGTGCATGTTTCCGGCGGCTCCCGTCTCGCAGGACTGCCACACGTTCTATCGCATGTCCGCGGCGGGCAGTGCGTTCGCCAGAAGTGATTTCAAGTTCTCGAAGTATCGCATGCGGAAATCCTCCGGCGGTGGTTCGATCTTCACTCGGTTCGGCGACGCGTACTACATGATGAAAAGCCAGGTCGATCTGGACGGCTTCTCGACGGCCATGCGGATCGCGCTCAGTCGGGGCACCTTGTCGCCCGACCAGGCGGGGCCCGTGATGCGCAAGTTCTACGAACGCCTTGCCCAGACGATGGACTATACCGGTGATCACAACGCCGCCGACTTGCTACGCGGGTTCGCGGTCTGCGCATGACTTCCTCGGCTTCCTCGATGCCATCGGCGCGAATCCAAGCGATCGCTTGTTTCGCCGACGCGGTACGGGGGCATGCGGCCGACCGGCCGGACGCCTTGGCCGTCGCTCACGTCACCGAGCCCGGGACGCGGACGGGCACCACCGAATTGTCCTATCGCGAGCTTGACCTCATGGCGCGGCGGGTGGCGGCCGCGCTCTGCCGGGTCTGCGCGCCCGGGGACCGGGCCCTGTTGCTCTTCCCTGAGGGCCTGGACTTCGCCGCGGCGTTCCTGGGCTGCCTGTACGCCGGCGCGGTGGCCGTCCCGTCGCCGTTGCCTGGCAGCTATAAACACCAGCAGCGGCGGGTTTCCGGGATCGCACAGGACGCCGAGCCGAACGCCATCATTACCACCGCGGCGGTGCTGGAGGAGGTGGAGACCTTTATCGGAAACTCGGGCCAGGGCCGGATCCCGCTGTTGGTCATGCCGCTCGCCGACGAAGCACCCGTTGACGCGCCGCGCCCCTCGGGCCGGGCCTCCCTGGCACTGCTGCAGTACACCTCGGGTTCGACCGGCAGTCCTAAGGGCGTGATGCTGACCCACGGCAACATCGTCGAGAACGCGGACAGCCTGGTGTCGACGTTCGGCATGACCGCGATGACCAAGTTCGGTTCCTGGATTCCGCACTATCACGACATGGGCCTGACCGGTCTCATGATGCCGGCGTGGTACGCGGGGAGTTCGGTGACCGTCATGAGCCCGACGGCGTTCCTCAAACGTCCGGTGCGGTGGCTGGAACTGGTGGACAAGCACGACCTCGCCTGGTCGGCTGGCCCCAATTTCGCCTACGACCTGTGCACGCGAACGGTAACCGAGGAGCAGCTTGCCGGCCTCGACCTGTCACGCTGGCGCCACGCGGCCAACGGGTCCGAGCCGGTGCGGGCGAACACCCTCGCCGCCTTCGCGGACCGGTTTGCGCCGGCCGGACTGCGCCGCGAGACACTCAACCCGTGCTACGGGCTGGCAGAGGCCACGGTGTTCGTCTCGGGAACCGGCCGCCGCGCCCCGGTGGTCCGCCGCGTCGCCGAGGCGGCGCTGGCCGAGGGAACGCTGTGCGACGCAGACGGCACCGAGCCGACGCCAGCCACCCGCGATCTGGTCAGCTGCGGAACCGTGCGAGGCCTGGAGGCTGTGGTCGTCGATCCCGAATCCCGCGAAGTGCGCCCAGACGGGCAGGTCGGCGAGCTGTGGCTGCGCGGCACGAGTGTCGCAATCGGCTACTGGCGCAACGCCGCGGAGACCGAGCGGGTCTTCAACGGTACGAGTGCGGACGGCCGGTCGGGCTACCTGCGGACCGGTGACCTCGCCGCGCTCGACGGCGGTGAGCTGTTCGTCACCGGTCGTATCAGCGAACTGATAATCGTGCGCGGGCGGAACATCTATCCACAGGACATCGAGCACGTCGCCCGCGAAGAGATTCCCGATCTGTGCGGCCTGTTCGGCGCGGCCTTCGGCGTGCGGGGGGTCGACGGCGCCGAACTGGTGGTGTTGGTCCACGAAATCCGGGCCAGCGTGAAGGCGGGCCGCCTCGACCGCGTCGGAGCCGACATCAAGCAAACCGTGGCGCGGGAGGTCGGCGTGTCCGTGAGCGGGCTGCAGCTGGTTCGTCGCGGGACGGTACAGCGGACGACGAGCGGGAAGGTACAGCGGGTGGCGGTGCGCAACGCGTTCCTTAGTGGACAGACCGCCGCCCTGTGGTCGTCGATCGAACCATCGATCCAGCTCGTCGAGCGGAAGATCGAAGCCTGATGACGGCGGGCATCAAGGGAAGGTTGGCCACGGTCGAGGAAGCCTTGGCTGCGGCAAGCGCCCCCGGTGGCCCGTTATCGCCGGACGAGCTGCTCACCCTCGATGAACGGCAGGCCTTCCCGACCGACGCGGCGAGGCTCCTCGACGAGGTGGGGGCCGCGCGCCTCTACGTCGACGGCGGCACCGGCGGCGTGCTCGGCGGACTATTCGATCTGACCTTGCTCGTGCGGCTCCTCGCCCGCCGGGATCTTACGATTGCCGTCGGACACGCCAAGACATTCCTGGGCGCGGTCAGTGTGTGGGTGGCCGGCGACATCGACCAGCGCGAGCGACTGGCCGCGGAGATCCTTGACGGCGCCGTCGTCTCCTGGGGACTCACCGAGCGCGGCCACGGCGGGGATCTGCTGGCGTGCCGCGTCCGCGCCGAGCCGGCATCGGCCGGCTGGAACCTGACCGGCGAGAAGTGGCTGATCAATAACGCCACTCGCGGGCACCTGATCTGCGTGCTGGCCCGGACCCGGCCCCAGGGCGGTCCGCGCGGATTCAGCCTGTTCCTGTTCGACAAGCGCAAGGCCGATCCGCGCACGTGGCGCACGCTACCCAAGGTGCCTACACACGGCATCCGCGGAGCGGATATCAGCGGAATCGCGTTCGCCGCAACCCCTGTCGCTCCCGAAGCTCTGATCGGCGCTCCAGGAACCGGCCTAGAGACAACACTGAAAGCCCTTCAGCTGACCAGGACCATGTGCTGCGGCCTGTCCCTCGGCGCATTGGACCAGGCGATCGCACTGGGCTCGGATTACGTACGCCGCCGAACCCTGTACGGCAAGCGGTTGGCGGACATCCCGAACATTCGCTATGAACTGGGACGGGCGGTGGCCACGCGGTACGCCGCCGAGGCGATCGTCTTCGCCGCCACGCGGCTTGCGCTAACCGCGACCGCCGAGATGGCCGTCGTCTCGGCTATCACTAAGGCGCTCGTCCCCGAGCTCTGCCAGGGCGCGATATCCGCGATAGGCGAGGTGCTCGGGCTACGTGGCTTCCTGTCCGCGGACGAGCCGTACCGGACGTTCCAGAAACTGGACCGGGATCATCGCGTCGTTGCAATCTTCGACGGCAGCACAGCGGTATGTCGAAGCCAGCTCATAGAGCACTTCCCCTTACTCGCCAGAGCGGCTCCGGACGCGGGCGGAGGCGACAGCCTCCTCACGATGCCAACTCGGCCATCAAATGTGGGCCGCCTGACTGTGCTGTCTCGTCGGTGCTCCCTTGTGGACAGGCTCGGCGCCGACGGCGGCGTTATCGCGCGCCGGGCAGCGGCCGGTGACCTGCCCGATTGGGTCCCAGCATTGGCATTCGCCGCTCTGGAGTCGCTGCACGTCACAAGGGCTCGCATGGCGGAGCAGAGCTGGGGGCTGCACAGAGTCCCCCAGCATGTGTTCGATATCGCCCGTGACTTCGAGCTCTGCTTCGCCGCGGCGGCCGCCTGCCATCTGTGGACACACGGCCAGGCCGACCCGGGTGAGGGCCTGTGGCTCGCAGGTGCACTCGCAGTCATTGAGGAGAAGCTGCCGTGTAGGGCCGGGGCCGCGCATAGTGATGCCTTTGAGGCGCTGGGCGACCGTCTGCTCGCGGCGGCCGGCGGACCGGTGCCGACTCTCTTCGGAGCCGGGATGGCACCGCTATGAACCCGACCCCCGGCCTGCGGCGACTCGCCCGCCTCGAGCGCGAGTTCGGCGACCCGTTCGAGCCCGACAACCCGCTCGGCTTCAACCGGATCCTCGCCGCGGACGAGGCGGAGGCCATGTTCGGCCGCGGTGAGCAGGCGCTAGCGGAATTCGGTCTCAACGCGGAGTTCGTACCGTCGCGGCTAGGCGGGCGGCTTGACCGTCTCGACGACCTGGTCGAGATCATGCGATCGGTCTACCGGCGCGACCCGTGTCTCGGGCTCGGCTACGGCGCGAGTTCGTTCATCGCCGGCGTGAACATCTGGCTGGCGGGAAGCCCGCAGCAGCAGCGATTCGCCGCCGACCTGCTCTGCTCGGGCCGCCGGATCGCCGTCGCGTATCACGAACTGGCCCACGGCAACGACATGGCGGAGACCGAGTGCCGGGCCGGCATCGAGCCCGGGCGGATCACTCTCAACGGCCGCAAGGAGGTGGTCACGAACATACAGCGCAGCGAGGCGTTCGTACTCTTCGCGCGCACCGCCGCGCAGCCCGGCGCCCGAAGCCACGCGCAGCTGCTGATCGACAAGGCGGCGCTGGACCGCAGCCGCTTCGGATACCTGCCCCGGTTCCGCACCATGGGTATGCGCGGCGTCCAGCTCGGCGGGATCGAATTCCGGGACTGCCGCGTCCCGGAGTCGTCGCTGATGGGGCGGCCGGGGTACGGGCTGGAGACGGCACTGCGCTCGTTCCAGATCACCAGAACGACGCTGGTGTCGATGTTCTGCGGGGTCTTGGACACCGGCTTGCGAGTCGCGCTGCGGCACTCGACGGGACGGCGGCTTTACGGCGGTCCGGTCGTCGACATGCCGCACGTGCGATCGGTGATCGCCGGTGCATATGCCGATCTGCTCGCCGCCGACTGCTTCGCGTCCGTGGCCACCCGCGCGCTGCATGTGCTGCCGGGCGAGACAGCCATCTACGCCCAGGCGGTGAAGTTCTTCGTATCGAAGATCCTCATCCGGGCCATGGATGAGCTGTCGGAGGTCCTCGGCGCGCATTTCTACGTGCGTGACGGCGAGGCCGCCATTTTCCAGAAGCTTCTGCGGGACATCCAGCCCGCCGGCTTCGGGCACGCCGCGCGGGCCGCATGCCAGGTTTCGCTGCTGTCCCAGCTTCCGTTGCTGGCCCGGCGAAGCTGGCCGGAACCCGGCATCGTCCCCGACGAGCTGTTCGTCGCCGGCATGGCCCTGCCGCCGCTGGCATTCGGCGACCTCGTGGTCAGCGCCGCCGGCCGCGAAGGACTCTCCGGCGCATTGACGTCGGGGATCGCGGCGTGTCGGCCTGGCCTGCTCCGCCCGGACGTCGCCGAGATCGCAGAGCACTTCGCGGCTGATCATCAGCTGCTGACCGAGAGCTGCCGGGACCTCGACGTCGCCGCGCTGGGAATCTCGGCGGATCCCCGGGCCTACGGCCTGGTGACCAGGTATGTCCGCGTCCTGGTGGCGAGCGCGTGCTTCGAGACCTGGCGGCGCGCCACCGCCACCGACCACACGACGTTCACGAAAGATCAGCGCTGGCTCGCGGCCGTCCTGCACAGATTGCGCGCCGCGGCTGGGAACCGGCCGCGGAGCCTGCCCCCCGAACTGGCGGACTTCCTCGTCGAGGAGGCCGCCCATCGGCTGACCTCGCGGCGGGGCCTGTGCCTCGGCCTGCTTCCGTTTGATACGCACCGATTCCGTTCCGATGGGGAGACACCATGGCGTCCACCGACTTCGACGAGGCCAAGTTCCAGTCTTGGCTCATCGAGCGCCTTGCCACGCACCTGAAGCGGGAAGCGTCCGACATCGATGTGAACGCCCCGCTGGCCGACTACGGCCTGGACTCGCTGTACGCATTGGCGATAGTCGCCGACATCGAGGACTATCTCAACATCTCGGTCGACGCGACGATAATGTGGGACCACCCGACCGTGGCCGGGCTGGCGTCGGCCCTGGCCACCCAGGTCGCAGCCGACCAGGTCGCTACCGAGTGATGAAAGTGTCGGAAGCGGGCAGCCGGTCGCCGCTGGCAATGCGGCGCGATCCTGATCGACCACTGCATCCGTCGGCCGACCTGCTGGCGCTCGACGAGGCCGGCGGCATCGTGGAAGTCTCGATGCCGATGGCCACGCCCGGACCGGGGCGAACCTGGCTGATCACCCGCGCGCAGGACATTCGCCTGGTCCTCGGGGACCCCGCGCTGTTTAGCAACGTCCTGCACCTGCCCGCTGGCGGACCGGGAGGTGACGCCTCGCCCACCGGTCCGGGTTCACTACTCGGGCTGGATCCCCCGCAGCACACCAGGCTGCGCAGGCTGCTGTCCGCCGAGTTCAGCCCGCGCCGGGTCGCGGGTCTTCAGGCGGCGGTGGCGGCCGCGACGCGGGACGCGCTGTCTTACCTCCACGGCCAGGACCGGGCCGACCTCGTCACCTCATTCGCCCGGCCGATTCCCGCCGTGGTCATCGCCGAGCTGCTCGGCCTGCCGTTGGCGGACCGCGAGGCGTTCTGCGCGCGCAGCGCGATCGCTATCGACACCCGCCTGCCCGCACTGACCAGGGCCGACAACCGCGCCGAGATGGAGGCCTACATGAGCGAGCTCATCGGGCGGCTGCGGCGCGATCCGGGTGACGGGCTACATGACGGGCTTCTCGGCGCCCTGATCGCTGGCGACGGCTCACGTATGACCGACGCCGAACTCATCGCCACCGGAAACCTGCTGCTGCTCGCCGGCCACGAGACGACGACCAGCCTCATAGCCCAGAGCCTGCTGCTCCTGCTCGACTTCCCGGAGCACCGCGAGACGATGCTGCGCGACGAGGCGTCTGTCGCCAGCGGTGTGGAAGAACTGCTGCGCTATCTGACTGTCTTCCACTTCTCGTTGCCCAGGACCGCGCAGCGGGCGACAGTCGTCGCCGGCACACCGATCGCGGCCGGCGACCGCATCCTGTGCTCATTCCCGGTCGCCAACCGCGACGCGAGCCGGTATCCAGGCCCCGACGAGTTCCAACCGTCGCGTGCGGCGGGTCCGCACCTGGCCTTCGGCCATGGCATCCACTATTGCCTCGGTGCCCCGTTGGCCCGCCTGGAGATGCGCACCGTCCTTCCGGCGTTCTTCGAGTCCTTTCCAGAAGCCGAGATCGCCCCACGCTCAGGCGTGCGCTACCGCACCGGCTCCCTGACCTTCGGCCTAGACGCACTACCGGTCACCCTGCGATGACCGACGAGCTTTCCGTGGCGTTCACGGCCGAGCCCTGCCCGGTCCCGTTCCAAGGCTGCTCACAGCGCTCCGGAGGCATCGGCTGGGCGCAGGAGGAGGCATGGAGCTGGATCAGCAGAGGAGTGACCGAAGGCCGCAACCCGAACTACGACCTTTGCTTCAGCGTGAGCGTGCCCGCAGGCACGACAGTCACCGACTTCCTCACGGCCATCGCTCGCATGGTGCGCCGTCACGAGGCGCTCCGCACGCGATTCGAATGCGTGGACGGCCGGCTCGTGCGCCAATGGACTGTCGGGAGTGGCAATGTGGACGTAACCCGATACCGGGCTCGCGCCGGCCACATGCCGACGGACGAACTCCTGCGCGACCGGGTCGGTGGCGAGATGCTCGACGTCGAACACGGTTCTCCGTTTCGCGCGGGATTCGTAGCGACAGCCGGCGTGGTGACACACGCGGCCTTCGCCGTCTCGCGGATCATCGCGGATGCGGGCGGGGGTGACAACGTCATCCTGTCGTTTGCGGCGGAGCTCGCAGCGGTCGCGAGCGGCGTCGCGGCGCAGCCGGTATCGGTCTTCCAGCAACTCGACCAGGTCGATTGGGAGGCCTCGGCGGACGGGCTTCGCGCCGAGCGGGAAGCGTTGGACTACTGGCGAGAACAGCTGAACGTGATCCGGGCACTGCCCCGACCCGCAGTTGTCGATGGAGGGACTATGCGGTCCGTCTTGTGGTCCGCCGAATCGGTCGTGACCGCCGCCGACGAAATCGCGCGGAGATCGGCGACCAGCTCGTCGGGAGTCGTCCTCACCGCCTTCCTGCTGGCCACCACGAAGACTCTCGGCCTGGACGCCATCGGGTGCTACCTGCACTGCTCCAACAGAGCCGACCTGGAGCGCCGCGCCTCGATTTCGCGGCTCAAGAGCATGGTGATCTACGCCTACTCGCCCGGTGGCGCTGACGTCCAGTCTGCGATGCGTGCGGGCTTCCGCGGCTCACTCACGGCGTATCGCCATGCCCAGTCACCTGGGCTGCAGTTCCTGGCGCGACTTGGCATGTCACCGGACGAAGCACCCTTCATCCAGTTCAACGACAAGCGATCGGTCGTACCCGTGACCGGGCCGGCCGACCCAGCCCTGTCCGCGGGTATCGAAGCAACGGCTGCCGACCCAGACAAGCCGGTCATCATCGAGAACCAGCCCTTTGAGTCGCACGCCGACGAGCCGATGCTCAAGTTCAGCGTCGAGCTCCTCGCGGGCTCGCGGGCGTCGGCGTTTGTGATCGAGACGAACATCCTGGACAGGGACGGCATCTTCCTGCTCATGGGGCGCATGCAGGACGTTCTAGCGGCAGCCAACACAGCCCCGGCCGCCGAAGCGGAGCGACCATGAGGCTCGGCGTGAATATCGGCTACATGGGCGCGGGCTACGCCGCGAACGGCCTGGAACTGGCCTGCGAGGCGGACCGCTTGGGCTACGACGTGTGCTGGGTCGCGGAGGCGTTCGGCTCTGACGCGGCGACCGTCATCTCCTGGGTCGCCTCCCGCACTCGGCGGATCGCCGTGGGATCCTCGGTCTTCCAGATTCCTGCCCGGACCCCCGCGATGACCGCGATGACGGCGGCCACCCTCGACACCCTGTCCGCTGGGCGGTTCCGGCTAGGCCTGGGCGTTTCCGGGCCGCAGGTATCCGAAGGCTGGCACGGCGTCAGGTTCGCCGATCCGCTGGGCCGCACCCGGGAGTACGTGGAGATCGTGCGCAAGGCACTGCGGCAGGAACCGCTCACCCACGCCGGTGTGCACTGGACGCTGCCGATGCCGGACGGTCCGGGGCGACCTCTGGTGCTCAGCATCCGACCCGTTCAGCCCAGGATTCCGATCTACCTGGCCGCGATTGGACCCAAAAATCTGCGGCTGACCGGCGAGATCGCGGACGGCTGGTTGGCTTCGTTCTTCGCCCCCGAGTTCGCGCCCGAGCTGTTCGGCGACATCCGGACCGGCCGATCCTCGACCGCCGGGGATAGGACCCTCAGCGGCTTCGACGTGGTGTCGATGACCCCCATTGCGGTCGGGGACGACGTCCATGCCTGCGCCGACGCCGTGCGCTGGTACACGGCGCTGTACCTGGGGGGTATGGGAGGCAAGGACAACAACTACTACAACCAGCTCGCTTGCCGGATGGGTTACGCCAAGCAGTGCGCTGAAGTGCAGGAACGCTATCTAGCCCGAGATCTTGGCGGAGCGGCGGCCGCCGTGCCAATCGAGTACATAGATGCTACCTCCCTGCTGGGGCCAGTCTCACGGATTGCGTCCCGAATGCGCGACTTCGCTGCTGCGGGCGTAACGACACTCACGGTTTCTCCCTTTGGCGGAAGCATCACTGAACGCATGGCGATGCTCGATTCCGCCATGCAGGCGAGGGATCTGGCCGGGCTCCGGGATGTGTGCGCTTGATATCGACTATGAGAAGCGAGGTTGCGGCATGCTCGTGCTTGGCCTGAGCGGACACTTCTCGAGCGAAGACGAGGACTTGGCGCCGGATGTGGGCGGGGGACTCTTCCAGGATGCCTTCCATGACGCGGCCGCCTGCCTGATCAGGGACGGCGAACTCTTGGCCGCTGTGGAGGAAGAGCGATTCAACCGGATAAAAAAGACGACGAAGTTCCCCATCAATGCGGTCCGCGCCTGCCTTGACACCGCCGGCGTGTCACCGTCCCAAATCGCGGCCGTCGGGCACTTCTTCACGGAGGACCTGCTTGATCAATCGCTCAACGTGATCTACTCGAGCCAGCCGCAACTTCCCGTCCGCAGTTCACGCGAGCTGGTGACGGGCCATCTGCGGGAGGCGCTCGGGGTGGAGGTGCCAGATGAAAGGCTACTGTTCACCCAGCACCACGTCGCCCATGGCATGTCCTCATACATCCGCTCGGGGATGCGGGACGCGCTGATAGTAGTCATGGATGGGCGCGGCGAGAAACACTCGATAACCATCTTCCACGGAACGAACGGGAATTTGGAGAGCCTCGCCACCTATGGTCTCGGGAAGTCGCTCGGTGGCCTCTACCTGGCCAACACCCGCTTGCTGGGGTACGGAATCGGCGATGAGTACAAGGTCATGGGCCTCGCGCCCTACGGAAACGCCGAGGCCTACCGCGAGGCGTTCGGCTCCCTGTACGAGCTGAGGGACGACGGCGAGTTCACGCTTCGGGGGTTCGCTCCCGATATCCGCCCGCCCCGCCGCACGGGTGAGGAGTTCACTCAGGCGCACAAGGATTTCGCCGCAGCCCTTCAGGAGGCCCTGGAGAACATAGCCATGCACGTCCTGTGCCACTGGTCCGACAAGACAGGTCTGAAGGACCTATGCTTCGTGGGCGGCGTTGCGCACAACAGCACCCTGAACGGCCGGATTATCGAGTCCGGGAAATTCCGGGAAGTGTTCGTCCACCCCGTCTCGCATGACGCCGGCGCCGCCGAGGGCGCCGCCTTGACCGCGGCCCTTCATCTGGGGGTACCAATCTTCGGTCAGCCCCGCATGCGTAGCGCGAGCGTGGGGCCCGCCCTCGGCAGCACGGCCGAGGTCGGGAAGGAACTCGCCTCGTGGGGCGACCTCATCGAATTCGAGCAGCCACCCGACGTCGTGGAAGCCGCCGCGCAACTGCTGGCCGGCGGCGCGGTTCTCGGCTGGGCGCAGGGCCGGTCCGAGTACGGACCGCGTGCACTCGGCAACCGCAGCATTCTCGCCGATGCCCGGCCCGGCGACAACAAGCACCGCATCAACGCGATGATCAAGAAGCGCGAAGCTTATCGACCGTTCGCTCCGGTCGTGACGCCCGAGGCGGCCGGTGATTATTTCGACATGCCGGATACCCGGGCCAACTACGACTTCATGTCGTTTGTGGTGAAGGTGTGCGAGGATCGGCGGCCCGAGCTGGGAGCCGTCACGCACGTTGACGGCAGTGCCCGAATTCAGATAGTGGACCCGGCCTCGAATAAGCGATTCTACGATCTTGTCCGGAGGTTCGGCGAGCTAACCGGCACGCCGGTATTGCTCAACACATCGTTCAACAACAACGTCGAGCCCATCGTGCAGACGACACAGGATGCCGTCACCTGCTTCCTCACCACCGGGCTCGACTTCCTCGTAATCGATGATTTTGTGGTCCGCAGGAACGCGGGCGACTTGTTTGCACTCGACAATCTGGTACCCCGATTTCGGCCCGTTACCCGACTCGTCAAGCGAGTGAGGCACACTGCGGCGGACCGCCGCGAGGTCCGCTGCGAGATATCCCTGGACCACGCGAAAGGTTCGACCATGGAGATATCCACCGACCTTTTCGACCTTCTGGAACCCGCTGACGGGGTGCGGCCGCTGAGCTCTTTCGCTGGCTCCGGCGGCATCAGCCAGGCCACCAGGCACGAGCTGTACACCCTTTGGCAGCTGCGCTTCATCACGCTTCGGCCTGCGTGATGCGGGACAGCCCCCTCAACACACCGAGACCTCAGGGAGACATCGTTGGGCGACATGGACGCACTCCGCGCGCGGTGCCCCGTCGCCGCCACGCTCGTTGACCACGCTCTTTACGGTCAAGGCACACCGCACGCCATCTGGGCCGATCTGCGCCGTGACGCACCCGTGCTGCGGCAGGTCCTGCCCGACGGACGCGCGTTTTGGTCCGTGACCTCGTACCGTGGCGCCAGCGAGGTGCTCCGTGACACCACGACCTTCACATCAGAGCGCGGAACCCTGCTGTATCTGCTCGGCCGAGACGACCCAGCGGCCGGCAGACAATTGGTGGCGACCGATCCACCACGGCACACCGTGCTGCGCACGCCAATCCAGCGGGTGCTCGCGGCTAAGCCCGTGGCGGCAATGCGCGAGCGTCTTCGCGAACCCGTCTGCGACACGCTCGCACCACTCGCCGACGGCGCCTTGTGCGACCTGGCCGAACGCTTGCGGCACCTGGCCGTGGCGGTGATGGGTACCCTTCTGGACCTTCCTGCCCAGGACTGGCCCCGCCTAGCCGACCTCAGCATCGCCTCTGTTGCGCCCGAGGATCCGGTTTTCGGGCGGCCGGGTGCGGGTCAATCCGTGCTTGAGGACAACCACCGCGAACTCTTGACCTACTTTCACGATGTCGTGCGTCTCCGGCGCGCGCACCCTGGTAGCGACCTTGTCAGCCTGCTCATCGGCACCAGATGGGATGGTCGACTGCTGAACCAGGCCGAGGTGGTGTCGAACTGCTACAGCCTGCTGCTCGGCGGAAGCGTGACGATGTCTCAGGTCCCCGCGACCACACTGGCCGAGCTAATGGGAACGACGACGCTCGATCGATGGGCTGCCGACCCGTCGCTGCTGGCCGGTGGCGTGGAGGAGGCCCTGCGATGGGCCACCCCTAACACGCACTTCATGCGGTACGCCGTCCAGGACGTGGAACTAGGGGGCCAGTGCGTCAACGCCGGCGACGCGGTTGTCGTATGGCTTGCTTCCGCCAATCGGGACGAGGATGTTTTCTCGGAACCGGCCACCTTCGATGTCCGGCGGTCGCCGAACAAGCACCTGGCCTTCGGCATCGGACCGCACTACTGCGTAGGGCACAACATCGTCCGGGAAACCCTGAAACTGTTCTTTGCCGAGCTGTTCAGCCGTTTTACCGATCTCGCCCCGGCCGGTCCAGGGGTGCGGCTGCACTCGCACACGATATCCGGGTGGGCGGCTCTGCCTATCACCGCTCGCGCACGCACGCCACATGGTCTGCTCGCCTACTGATGAGAGTCGAAAAGGAGGATCGGAACGTGGGGCGTTCTGTATTGATTACGGGAGGCAATCGGGGGATAGGGCTGGCGATAGCGCGGCGGCTTGCCGACGGCGGCGACAGCGTCACCGTAACCTCCCGGTCGGGTGAACCAGTCAAGGGTCTGTCCGTGGCGCAGTGCGACGTGCGGGACACGGCCTCGGTGGAGGCCGCGTTCAAGGCCGTGGAAAGTGAGCAGGGACCGGTCGAGGTGCTGGTTGCCAATGCCGGAATCACGTCGGATCAGCTAATCGCCCTCCTGAAGGAGGAGGCGTTCACGGACGTGGTCGATACGAACCTGACGGGCGCATATCGGGTTGCGAAGCGCGCCGTCCGGGGCATGATGAAATTGCGTCGGGGAAAGATTATCTTCATTTCGTCGATCGTGGGACTGTATGGGTGGGCGGGTCAGGCCAACTACGCCGCGTCGAAGGCGGGGCTAGTAGGGCTCGCCAGGTCGCTCGCGCGTGAGCTCGGCCCGATGGGGATCACCTCCAACGTGGTCGCACCGGGGCTGGTCGACACCGATATGGCCGCCGGGCTTTCGGAGGAGCGTAAGGCCGCGATACTCGGGGCGGTGCCGCTCGGCAGGATCGCGGACGCTGATGAGGTCGCGGGGGTGGTGGCCTTCCTCGCTGGACCGGACGCCGCCTATGTCACCGGCGCCGTGGTCCCCATTGACGGGGGCTTGGGCATGGGCCACTGATTTAACCAACCTTGAGGATGGACTGATGGATTTTGATCAGGTGACGTCCCTCGTAGCAGGCGTCCATTATATGAACCCGGAAAGAGGGCGAGAGATCTATGAATTCGTCCGTGAGACGAAGTGCACGTCCGTCCTGGAGCTCGGCTTCGCGCACGGGGTGTCTTCGTGCTATATCGGCGCCGCGCTGAAGGCCAACGGCGCGGGCGCGCTCACGACGATAGATCGGGATGCCGCACGGGAGCTGGACCCGAACATCGAGACGATGCTCAAGGTGACCGATTTGCAGGGCTGGGTGCGGCCGATCTACACGCCGATCTGTTACACCTGGGAACTCAAGCGCATGATCGAGCGGACGCCGGTCGGTCAGTGGGCGTTCGACTTCGCGTTCATCGATGGCGCGCACAGTTGGTTGCGTGACGGCTTCGCGTTTTTCCTCGTCGATCGGTTGCTCAAACCGGGTGGCTGGGTGCTCTTTGACGATCTCGCCTGGACCTTCGGCCGGAGCCAAGTTCTCAGTCAAACCGAAATGGTGCGCGCCATGCCCGCTGAGGAGCGTGAAACGCCACAGATAGGAAAGGTGTACGAGCTACTGGTCCGCCGGCACCCGTCCTACACGGATTTTCGGGATGATGGCTGGTGGGGCTGGGCGCGGAAGAATCAAAATGAAGGAGCCCGACAATGAAGGTCATCACGATTGCAACCGATCTCGACCACCCCTTCCTGAGGCGGATGCTTATTCCGTCCTGCGCGACCGTTGGGCTCGACCTGGTCATTCTGCACCCGAGCAAACCCGGGTTTCGGCTTTGCGACAAGCGGATGATCCTGACGGAATACCTCGCCCGGCCCGCCGTCCGTGATGACCTGGTGCTGTTCACCGACGCATACGACACCCTTTTCCTTCGTGGAGAACCGTATATCCGCGAGGCGTACGCGGCTTTTCCGCACAGCGTGGTGTTCAGCGGTGAACTGAACAGCTGGCCGCTCGGCGCGATAGGCTTCCTCCTACAACAGAGTCCGCCTACCCGTCCGTATCCCTACCTCAACAGCGGTGGCTTCATCGGACCCCCATCCGAGCTCCTCGCGCTCTGCGCGAAGTATCCCACCCCCCCGAGCGACCAATTCCCGCTCTTGGCGCAACTGCGCCAACACGATTACGAGCCGGACGAGCTGTTCGGCCCCAGTGATCAGTACTACTGGACGCTGGTCCGCCTCCTTGAAGCCGAGACGATCGGAGTCGACTACTGCGCCACCCTCTTCGAGTACCTCGGGCCACAGTATGTCGACGTGTGGAATCCTCAGAAGGTGCTCAGAATGGCCGACTTCCGCGATCGCGGCCGAGACTCGCCCAGCTATGGGCAAGAGCGGGCGAGGCTGCTCCAGCGGCTGCACTCTCCAAGCACGGCCGCCCAGGTCCACTTCGCCAGCCCGATCACCAAGGAAGTGGCCCTGGACCTGCTCGACGAAGGCATGCTTCCCGCCTGGCTGGGCAAATTCGGCGAACGCGCGGGAGTCGGCGACGCACATTCCCATGTGGAGCGGATCGACTTCTGATGAGTGTTGACGCGCTTGGGCAACACATGTACGATCGTCGTTGTCGATAACCATGTGACGACGACACCGAATCGCTGATGCGGCCCAGCGATTTTTGCGGGTCGGTTTGTTATTGACCATCGAGGAGTATCCTGGGATGACATCGCACATCGCCACGCTTACACCGCAGATGCTCCACTACACAGAGCAGTTGTATGAGAATGGTAAATTGCGCTGGCTGCCGTACGTGATGTATTTCCATCCGGCACACCACCGCTCCACGGTTGCCAACACCGACCGGCTGGGCTTCCGTGTCTCCCGCAATGGCTCCGATCAGGCCTCGGTCGCCGGCCCATGGCAGGGCGATCCCGTGAATGTGCTCGTCGGCGGCTCCGCAACGTTCGGTGTCGGCGCCACGACGGACGCCGGGACAGTCTCCTCCCACCTGTGGTCCACATACGCCACGGCACATGCATGGGTCAACTTCGGCGGGCGCGCCCACAATTCGGCCCAGGAGCTGATCAACTTTCTGTTGCACCGGCATCTGTTGCCCGAGATCCGGCACATCGTGCTCTTCTCCGGTCTCAACAATCTTAGCCTAGCGCGGCTGCCAGCGCAGATCCGCGGCGAGCATGGCGCCTTCTACAACTGCTCCGAGTTCAATGACATCATGTACGAAGTAAACCGGCCGCCTCGACCGTACGCACTGTCGCAACTCCTACGCCGGGAGCGAAGCGGACCCGCGACGAGAAACGATTTGCCGCCGCCGCCTCCCGCCGCCGAGCAGGTCGAGATCGCAGCCCATCTGACCCTCCGGCACCTTGGCGGCTGGCGCCTGCTCGCCGACTCGCTGGGCGCGACCCTGTCATTCGCACTACAACCACTTGCCACCTGGGTCCGGGATCGCCCAGCCCCGACAGAACAGCTCCTGTTCGCCGAGCTGGACGAGTTGTTCAGCTTCAGTCAGGCGTATGGCGACATAACCCCGCCGGAGGTGGGCCGAAACTACGCGACTGCGTTGCGAGCCGGGTGCGAAAAGCTAGGCGTACCCTTCGTGGAGCTCAGTCCCCTCCTCGCAGAGACCGTCGCGCCTGACGACTGGATCTTCGTCGACCGCGCCCATATGACGGATCGGGGATACGACGCCGTCGCCTCCCTGATCGCCCGCCAGCTCGATCTGCGTTAACGGGTGCTAAACCCCAGGCCCAACAGAGAGGAAGGGCGATGCCTTGGCTCGTCTACGGTACCTCCTCGACTGGCTGTTTAGGCGCAAACGCAAACGCGGCAGGCGTCGCCCGGACGATGACCAATCCATTTACCCGATGTTCTGAACGGATTCCTCGGCGAGGCCGCAATGTCTGATCTCGTCCTCGGGCTGTCCGCCTACTACCACGACAGCGCGGCGACTCTGCTGGCTGACGGCGTCCCGATCGCCGCGGCCCAGGAGGAGCGCTTCAGCCGACGCCGGCATGACCCGGCTTTCCCGGCCCACGCCATCCGCTACTGTCTCGGCGAGGCGGGAGCGACGCTGTCAGATGTCTCCACTGTGGCCTTCTACGAGGACTCGGCGCTGAAGTTCCGGCGAGTGCTGGCCACCTACGTGGGTGCGGCACCCCGGGCCTTCCGGGTATTCCGCGATACGCTGCCGCCCTGGCTGTCCTGGAAGCTCGCCATGTCCCGAGATATCCGCCGCCGCCTCGCCGGGCTGCGTTTGGGCGATCCTCCGCAGATCGTCACCCGCCGGCACCACGAATCGCATGCCGCTTCGGCGTTCTTTCCGAGCCCGTACGAGTCCGCCGCAGTGCTGTCGATCGACGGCGTCGGCGAGTGGGCCACGACGACGGTGTGGCACGGCGTGGGCAATCGGCTCAGCCAGCTCGCCGAGCTGCGTTTCCCGCACTCGCTGGGCCTGCTGTACTCGGCGTTCACCTACTTCTGTGGGTTCAAGGTCGACTCGGGCGAGTACAAGCTGATGGGGCTGGCGCCGTACGGCACGCCAAGGTATGCGAGTCTCATCCGGGAGAGACTGATCGACATAAAGCCGGACGGATCATTCCGGCTCAACCTGCGCTGGTTCGAGTTCCTGCGTGGTCAGGTGATGACCGGTCGCGGCTTCGAGCAGCTCTTCGGCGGAGCGCGCCGCACCCCCGAAGCGCCACTCACCGAGCGCGAGTTCGACCTGGCCGCATCGGTGCAACAGGTCACAGAGCAGGTGGTGCTTCGGCTGGCGCGCACCGCGCGTCGGCTGACCGGTGAGCGCCGGCTGTGCCTGGCCGGCGGGGTCGCCCTTAACTGCGTGGCGAACGGCAGGTTGGTCGAGGAGGGTAACCTCGACGAAGCCTGGATCCAACCTGCGGCCGGTGACGCCGGCGGCTCCTTGGGCGCGGCCCTCACCGTCGCCATGGCCCGTGGCGCACGCCGGGCACAGGTCGGCACCGGCAGGGATGCGATGTCCGGGGCGCTGCTGGGACCGGCCTATGACGACGCGGAGATCCGGGCCAGCCTCGACCGCCGGGGGGCTGTGTACCAGACACTGGACCAGGCGACACTGATCGACGAAGTTGTCGCCGCGCTCGCCGCGGGCAAAGTGGTGGGATGGTTCCAGGGGCGGATGGAGTTCGGACCGCGCGCGCTCGGCGCACGCTCGATCCTCGGCGACCCGCGAGATCCGACCATGCAGTCCACGATGAACCTTAAGATCAAGTTCCGCGAGTCGTTCCGGCCTTTCGCACCATCGGTGCTCGCCGAGGACGCCAAGGACAACTTCGACCTGACTCAGGACAGCCGATACATGCTCCTGGTCGCGAAGGTATCCGCAGCACGGCGGTTGTACACAGAGTCCACGAACCGCGCCACCGGACTTGAGCTGCTTCGGATCCCGCGTTCCACCATCCCCGCGGTGACCCATGTGGACTTCTCCGCCCGAGTCCAAACCGTCCACGCCGAGGACAACCCCTTGTATCACCGGCTGTTGACCGCATTCAAGGCTGCGACCGGGTGCTCGGTCCTGGTGAACACATCGTTCAATGTCCGTGGCGAACCCATCGTCTGCACCCCTGACGACGCGTATACCTGCTTCATGCGTACCAAGATTGACCTGCTCGCGCTCGGTAACCATCTGCTGGAGAAGACGTCGCAACCTCCGTGGCAGGACGACGCCTGGCGCGCGCGGATCCCAATGGACTAGCGGCCGTTGGCCGGCCACCCGACCACACCGGAAGGCGCCTCATGCGTACCGCGCTACTCGCCCTGGCGTACTACCTCTTGGTCACACCGGTGGGCCTGGTGAGCCGGATCGTCCACGACCCGCTTCGGCGTGGCTGGAATCCGCGCGCGTCAACGTACATGATCTACCTCGCCGACCCATCGGAGCGCCAAGGCTCAACGCCCAGTCGGGACTTGGGAGAGGCTGCTCGCACCACACCCTGAGCCCAGCAGCGCGGCTGCACCGACGCCCACGTGATCGTCGCTGATGTGCTCGCGGCCTATGGGAACTCGTGGAGCGTTGCCGGCCGCGCTGCATGTCCGCTCGCAAATGCGCGCGGCGAGCATCGGTCGATGCCCCTCTCCCCTGCCTCGGCGAACTCGCTTGCCGACAGGCGTACCATCGCGCGATGCGAGCGGGATCGTTTAACGTCAGTCGGGTCTGCGACTGCGCGGCGTCATGGGTGTCGCCTGCCACGAGCATGGAACCACCCGGTTGCCAGTGATGGGACCGCCTGCGGCGTGTCGCCGCTGGGGTTGATCGCTGCCGTTTTCCGATCTTTCCAGGTCTTTCAGGCATGGGGTCGGACCGATGGCGCCTGCTCACCGATCCGGCTACCCTGCCGCAGGATGTCCTTGATTGGCTGCGCCACTACCTGCTGCACAGCGTAGGACCGCCGTATCCGGAATGGGCGGCCAGCCGCTGACCATTCATTCGTGTCCGAATAGTTTCCACCCGAGCCGGATCGGCTTGCGCCGCTAACCGCCTCGTAGACCGGCACGGCGGGCCGCAGGCCGGGCCCGCATCCAGTCACTAATCATCGTCGCTAGCGCGGCGACCGCTTGCTCGTGCTGCTCCGGCGTCATGGGTACCACCTCCGGCTCGGTCAACGCCGGCCGTAACGCACGACGGCTCGGCGCGCGCCGAACCGCTGACGTTCGCCCGTCGGCTTCCGGCTTGCCGGGTGTCGCTGCCGTCGGTTGACGCCAGTTCTGCTCCACTCCCACAAGTCGTATAACGCGCGTTCGGGACTCTCGGGCACTGCGTGTGCGGCCGGGACGTCGATATCTAGCCACCGTCGCACGCTGCGCTCGGGGAGGCAGCGCACAGGGCAGGCGAGAACGCTCCTGCCTGGTGAGTGACTCGTGGCAGTCGACGGAGCTACCAGCCCGCCGTCGCTGAGCCGAAGCCGCAGGGGCGGTGGGCCGGGTTGGCCCCGATCACCCGAAGGGTGATCGACCATGCCAACCACATCAGGTTTTGCCAAGCGCACTGCGAGTAGAGGCCACGTTCGGGTCGCGATCTACACTCGCCGGTCAACGGACGAGGAGAACCAGCCGTTCACCGTCAAGGTGCAGGAGTCGAAGCTCGACTCGTATGTCGCGTCGCAGGACGGCTGGGCGATCGTCGCGCGATACTCCGACGACGTCTCCGGCGCGAAGATCGACCGTCGTGGTCTCGGCTTGGCCCTGGCTGCGGCACGCGCCGGCGAGTTCGACGTCCTGCTGGTGTACCGGGTCGACAGGTTCAGCCGACGCATCTGCGACTTGGTCATGCTGCTTGACGAGCTCGACGCCAGCGGGGTGGTGTTCCGCTCGGCCACCGAGCCGTTCGACACTGCCGCGCCCGTCGGGCGGATGCTCGTGCACATGCTGGGGGTGTTCGCCGAGTTCGAACGCGACGTGATCATCGACCGGGTGGTCAGCGGCATGGAGAAGAAAGCGTCCAAAGGTCAATGGACGCTCGGTATCCCGCCCTACGGCTACGCGGTCGATCCCGCCACGGGGCACCTGCGCCCGGTTCCGGAGGAAAGCCCCGTGATGAGTGTGATCTTCGAGCTGTACACCGGGCGCGGGATGGGCACCCGGGCCGTCGCGAACGAACTCACCCAGCGCGGCTACCGCCGTCGCAGCGGCCGGCGCTGGAGCTTCAAGACCGTCACCGACACCCTGCGCAACCCCGCCTACATCGGAACCGTCGCCTTCCGCGACGTGCGGGTCGACGATGCCCACCCGGCGATCATCGACCCCAAGACGTTCGCGCGGGCCGGCACGCTCCTCACCGAACGCGGCGCCAACCGCGCCAAGGCCGCCAGCCTCGCCTCTGACTACCATCTCACCGGAAAGATCATCTGCCCGCGGTGCAGACAGGCTTACCTGGGTACCGCGGCCACCGGACGCAACCGGGCCTACCGCTACTACACCTGCCACACACGTAACCGGTTCGGCAGCGCGCAGTGCGACGCGCCCCGGATCGACGCCGACTCTTTCGACGACCACGTCCTGGCAGCCCTGTGCGACTTCTACCGGACGCGAACAGACCTCATCACCGACGCGATCGCCTCGGGGCGGGACGCATACCGCGCGACCAGGCACGCGGTTGAGGCCGAACTTCGCGCCGTCAGCAGCTCGATAGCCCAGAAGGAGATCGCGGTCGACCGGCACTTCGCCGACTACGAAGCCGGCAAGATCGACAAAACCGTCCTTGAATCCCGTCTCGAGAAGCTCGGGCGTGAACTGCGGGACCTTTCCCGTCATCGCGACGAGCTGCGTCTGCGACTCGACGACGAGTCGCAGAATCTCGCCGACCTCGATCTCGAGGCACTGCGCAACGGCATCGACGAGGTCATCGCCAGCGGCACCACCGCCGCACGCAGATCCCTGTGCGAAGCAGCGATCCACCAACTCCGACTGAATGTCTCCGCCCGTACGGCCCACCCCCGTCTTCCGAGCGAACACCGCAGCCATCGGCGACACGTTCGCTGCCTTCCGCCAAGCCGAGTAGCCGCAGCTCAACAGGCGTTCACAAGTGGAAAATAGGTGGGCCGCCGGGGACTCGAACCGATGGCCGCGAACCAAGATCAATGATCCGCCCCGAAAATTCCGGACAAACGTTTAGTGGTCGAAATTACGCCGCAAGCTGCCCGTTCAGGTACTCGTTGTAGACCTCGTTGGGAGTCTTGTAGCCGAGACCCGAGTGGAGACGTTGGGAATTGTATCGGACTTCTATGTATCGTGCAACATCTTCCATGGCGCGTTTCCGGGTCGGTACTGCGTGCGGTTCACCCGCTCGTTCTTGAGCGCCGCGAAGAACGACTCGGCCATCGCGTTGTCGTAGCAGGTTCCGGTGCGCCCGACGGATTGCCGGATCCCGTGCCTGCGGAGGACCTTTCCGAATTCGGCGGACGTGTAGTTGCTACCGCGGTCGGAGTGGAATATCGCGCCTTCCTTGATCTCGTGATTACGGACGGCCATGCAGATCGCGGCGCTGATCAGCGGAGTTCTGTAGTTGTCGGACATCGCCCAGCCGATCACCGCTTTCGTGTAGCAGTCGATGACGGTGGCGAGGAATACCCAGCCTCCCAGGTCGGAATGTACGTGATATCACCGACCATCCTCTCGCCGGGCGCGGAGGCGGTGAAGTCCCGGTGCAGCAGATCCGGGATCGGCCCGGCCGCTGGGTCCTGGTCGGTCAGGCTGTGCCGCCAGGGCCGCGGCTGGCACGGCACCAGGCCCAGCTCGCCCACCAGGGCACGGACCAGCTCCAGGGAGCAGGGGTGAGCGGATCGCAGCAGCGCGGCGTGGATCCGCCGGTAGCCGTACGTCTCGTCCGACAGCTCGAAAACCTCCACGATCAGCTGTTTCAGTTTCTCCCGGCGTGCCGCAGTCGCCGATTGCGGCCGACGCCGCCACTCGTAGTATCCAGAACTGGAAACCCCCAACCACTTACACATTTGCACGACGGTGTACCTGGGCCGGCCGCCCGGCCCAACGATGCGTTTCTCCGCGTCGATCAGCTCGTACCGAGCTTCTACCGATACTCGCTGGCGAAGAACGCCGCGGCTTTTCCCAGGAACTCACGCTCAAGCTTGAGCTCCCGGTTCTCCTTCTCCAACTCCCGCAGCCGGGCCCGCTCGGAAATCGTCAACGGCGGCTCCTCACCGGCGTGCGCCTGCCGGTACGCATTCACCCAGTTACGCAACGTCTGCTCGTTCACACCGATCTCCCGCGCCGTCGACGGAATCGCCCGAGACTCCTCGACCACCATCCGGGCAATCTGTTCCTTGTACTCCGGCGTGAACGACCTACGCTGCCTCGCCATCACCATTCCCCTTTACCTCCAGAAGAGAAAACGATCTTAGAACGTGTTTGAGAAGTTGGTCGGTGGCCGGCGTGGCGGCGTGATCGCTGCGGTCGCTGGCGTGATGGTGTGGCGGTGTCTCGTAACCGCCGCTACCCATCGGACCTGACCGACGCGCAGTGGGTGTTGATCGAGCCGCTGTTACCGGCGCCGAGGCGGGGTGGGCGGCCGGAGAAGCATCCGCGTCGGGCCATTGTGGACGCGATCTTGTATGTGGTGCGCACGGGCTGCTCGTGGCGGCAGTTGCCGGTGGACTTTCCGCCGTGGCAGACCGTGTACTGGTATTTCGTGCGCTGGGAGGAGCAGCGGGTCACCGACCAGATCATGGACCAGCTGCGCAAACAGGTGCGTGCGGCGCAGGGTCGCGGCGAGCAGCCGTCGGCGGGGATTATCGACTCCCAGTCGGTCAAGGGTGCCGACACGGTCGGCCGCCAAACGCGTGGCTATGACGCCGGGAATTATCCGGGGCTGGATGTTATGGCGGGCCGGGCGGATTTGGGCTGGTCAGCGATGGTCGGATGGCCTGGTAGCCGGGGATAGTTACAGGTTCTCCAGGAAGGTGAGCAGGGCGTCGCGGGGACGGTAGCGGTGGGCGCCGACGTTTGGGGGTGCGGTGCGGGCCAGGGCTTTCTCTTTGGTGGCTAGGTCGGCGTGCATGTAGACGTCGGTGGCCTTGGTGCTGGTGTGGCCGAGCCAGAGCGCGATGGTGGAGGTGTCGACGCCGGCGTGCAGCAGCGCCATCGCGGCGGTGTGTCGGAGCGTGTGTGGGGTGACGTTCTTGGACGCCAGGGTCGGGCAGCTGCGGACGGCGATGGAAAGGTGTTTGTCCAGCAGGTCGGCGACAGCGTCGCGGCTGAGATGTCCGCCGGCGCGGCTGGGGAACAGTGGGTCGGCCGGGGTGGCGTGGCGGTCGGTGATCCAGCGTTGGAGCAGGCGGGCGGTGGGCCGGGTGAGTGGGGTGGCGCGCTGTTTGCGGCCTTTGCCGGTGCAGCGTAGGTGGGCTCCGGTTCCGAGCTCGGCGTCGGCGCAGGTCAGCGAGGTCAGTTCGGAGACCCGGAGCCCGGTCTGCGTGGCGACAAGCAGCAGCAGGTGGTCGCGACGGCCCAGCGGGGTGGACTGGTCTGGTGCGGCCAGCAGCGCGTCGGTCTCGGTGCGGGTCAGGAAGCATACGTCGGTGACGTCGCGGCGTTTGGACGGAATGGCCAGGACGCGCTGGATGAGCAGGGCGTGCTCGGGGCAACGCAGCGCGGCGTAGTTGAACAGGGAGTGGATCGCGGCCAGTCGGGCGTTGCGGGTGGCGATGCTGTTGCTGCGGTTGGTCTCCAGGTGGTCCAAGAACCCGCCGACGAAGTCGGCGTCGATGTCGGCCAGGTCCAGGGCGGCGGGCCGTCGGCCGAGTTCGGCTTGGGCGTGGTGCAGTAGCAGGCGGAACGTGTCCCGGTAGGCGGCGACGGTGTGTTGGCTGGCGCGGCGGTCGGTGAGCCGGTCGGTGAATGTCGGCGCTCACGTAATTCCCCACCTGTAGCGGTCTGACGCTCACGTAATTCCGTGAGCGACGACAGTGAAGAACTGTTGCATGATCGGGGCCAGGCTGGTCACTTCGGCTCCTGCCAGGACGCTTCCAGACGCCGTGCTGCCTCGGTCATCAGCTGTGGGCAGGCGTGCAGATACCAGTAGGTCGTGGCTGGGCTGATGTGGCCGAGATAGGTGGACAGGGTTGGCAGCAGGTGCGCGACGTCGGCGCCGGCGGCGTACCAAGCCGCCATGGTGGTCACCGCGAAGGTATGTCGCAGGTCGTAGAGCCGTGGCGAGGCGGCCTGGGCCGGGACGGTGATCGCCGCGGTCTTCACCACGCGGGCGAAGGCCTTGCTGGCGCTGGTGTGGTTCAGGCGGGTGCCGTAGCTGGAGACGAAGAACGCTGGCGTGGACGGGCACGGAAACAGCCGGTCGCGCCGCGTCTGGTAGGCCGTGAGGTGTTCAACCGTGGTGGTGTGCAGCGGGACCATGCGGGACTTGCCGAACTTGCTGTCCCGGATCAACAGGACGGCGCGGCCCAAGTCCACGTCGTCGCGGTCCAGGCCCATCGCCTCCCCGGTGCGGATGCCGGTGGCGGCCATCAAGCCGATGAACGCCTCGGTGGTGGCGGCGCGCAGCGGGTTCGCGAAGCACCGGGCCGCCTGCAGCAGTGCGGTGATCTGCTCGGGCGAATACAGATAAGGCTGGATGCGGTCCGCGGTGCGTGGTAGCAGGTCCGTCGGCGGGATCTCGGTGCGCTCATCGAACGCGGCCTGGAACCGGGCGAACTGGCGGACCACCGTCAGCCGTGCCGCCCACCAGGAGGTATCCGCCCCGGCCGGAGCCGTAGCCCACTCGACCGCCATGGCGACCGTGATGTGATCGCGTCCGAGGGCGTCGCAGAAGGCGACGAACTGGCCGAGCATCCGGCCTTCGATTGTCAGTTTGTAGCCCAGGCCGCGTCGGACTGCCAGGTAGCGGTCGGCGGCCTCACGCAACGCGGTCATCGCCGGCCCCCATCGGCCAGGGCTGCACCACCGTCGCCAGCGCCGGCAGGTCGACCTTCGCATAGATCGCCGAGCTCGCGTGGTCGTTGTGCCGCAGCAGTTCGGCGACCTCGGCCAGCGATCCGCCGCCGGACAGTACCCGGCAGGCGACCCGGTGCCGCAGCCGGTGCGCCCCGACGACAGGGATGCCCGCCCGCGCTGAGGCGCAACGCGGCACCATCACGATCGACTGCCGTTTCATAGGCGCGTCCGGGCCGATTGTGCGCACGAACACCTCCCGCAACGCCGAGGCCCTGCGGCCATGTCGCAGCCAGTCGGCCAGCGCCGCGCCGACGTCGCAGGGAAGCGGCATCCGGTCGATGCGTCCGCCCTTGCCCCGGACCGTCAGCTGCCCAGCACGCCAGTCGATGTCTTCCAGGCGCAGCCGCGCGATTTCCACCGCCCGCATTCCCAGCCGGGCCATCAGCAGCAGGACCGCGAAGTCTCGCCGCCCGACCGCAGTGCTGCGATCGCAGGAGCCCAGCAGCGCGGTCGCCGCCTCATCGTCCACGCCGCGCGGGATCCCGCTCAACTGCCAGCCGGCCACCGACGGCACCATCGGCGACAGGTCACGGTCGAGGTCGCCGCAGACGAACAGGAACCGCAGCAGCGACCGCAGGCCCGACGTCAGCCTCTTCATCGAGCTGACCGCGTATAGCGACGACATGTCCAACACGAACGCCGTGACCGCCTCCGGGCCGATCCGGTCCAACTCCAGCCGCCCGCCGCCGACCTGAGCAATGAGGAACCGGGCAGCCCAGTGCAGGCGCATCTCCACCGTCTGCTCGGCGAGCCGCCGCTCGCGCTGGAGCCAGCGACGATACCGCCCCAGCACCGCATCAACCGGACCCGCAGGACGCCGCGCCTCGGCCGGGATGACCCCGACCCCACGCAGGTACTCCAGCATCGGCCTCAGCGAACCGGCGGTCCGCCACCGCCGATACCCGCGAGCCCGACGCGCCGCGGCGAACGCCGCGATCTTCTTGCCGCCCAACTCCGCCGGACCCAGGCCCTCCCGCCCCAGCCAGCCACTCAGATGCGCCAGCACATAGGCGTGGTCCTGCGCCGTCCGCGCCGTGAAACCCTGACGGATCAACTCTTCCCGGAACGGATGCACCAATTCCGCCAACGGCCCCGACGGCCGCAGCGGATATCGAGCGTCCACCACCACACCACCTCCTCAACGACTTCGCGAAGGAGATGCCACATGCCGGCAGTTATGCCGCCAGATCACCCAACCGTGTCACCGAAGACCAGCCCAGATTCGCCCCGCCCGCCATAACATCCAGCCCCGGATAATTGCCGTTATGACGGCGCCGTCATAACGGCAAGAAGGTGAACGGCCGTAAGCGGTTCATCGTCACCGACACGTTGGGGCTGCTGATCGTGGTGATGGTGTGCGCGGCCAGCGTGCAGGACCGTGACGGAGCCAAGCGAGCCCTGCTCGGGATGTACTTCGCCGGCCCGGTGCGGTTCGTGTTCGCCGACGGCGGCTTCGCCGGCCAGCTCGTCGGCTGGGCCACCCGGATCCTGGCCACCACAATCGAGATCGTGCGCAAACCCAAAGAGCAGAAGGGCTTCGCGGTCATCCCTCGACGGTGGGCGGTGGAACGCACCTTGGCTTGGCTGACTGCGCACCGCCGGCTGGCCCGTGACTACGAACGTGACCCGGCCTACTCCGAGGCCATGATCCGCTGGGCGGCCATCAACGGCATGGTCCGGCGGCTGGCCCGCGGTCGTCCTGCCACCCGCCAAGCCCGCCGCACCTTCGAATGGTCATCGTAGGGTTGTTCTCAACGCGTTTTCGTATCAGGAGTCGATGATGGCGCCCCGACGGTGGACGAAAGAACGGACTCTCGCCGAGCTTGTGTCCCGGTGCGATCTACCGTCCTCCGGAACCATCCACAAGTCCAACAAGCAGACCGCGCTGGTCTACACCGATTCGGGGCTGCACAGACAACTGTTGGTCTATCCAGACCGGCAACCAGGACTGCTCAGGTGGCAGGTCGACGTCAAGGTCCCGGACCTGGGTCGGCCCGGAACAGCCGACTTCGCTACCCGCTACACCCTTCCCCGAGAACCGGTGATCCGAGATGGCCGCCTCACCCAGCGCTACGACAGCGGATACGACTGGCCCATCGGCGACGGCCCCGTGGATCAGCGACTGATCGACGACGTCCGTCGTTTCGCCGCTTCCATGCTGTGGTTCCTCAAAGACCGACAGGAACTGGGCAGACTCTTGCTGGCCGGCAACGGCAACTCGGGTACGTGGGAGAACAACGGCATTACGGCCAGCCCGTGGTCCGGCGCTCCAGCCGGCCTGGTACAGGCGCTGATCCTTGCACGGGTCACCGGCGACACGGAACTCGAAGCCCTCGCCTACGACAAGCCTGAGCGCGAACGCGACCACATCGTCATTGGCTTCGGCGGTACCTTCCCCCAAGCAGTCGGATACTGGGCCGAACAGATTGTCCCGCACTCGCCCGTAGACATCTCCGACCTGCTCGGACCCGGACGCCCCGCCCGGCGCAAACGGTGAGGCCCCCGGACACCAAACCGCTGGACGAGCGTCAGGAAGAACCTCATCCATACAGGCCACAGACATACAAATTGCACACTCCACGCGGCGCCTCTCGATCGAGCACCGCTTGCCCACCCACTTCTCAAACACGTTCTTAGTTGGTTCTCTCTCCGGAAGATCCAGGGCGGCTCACAAGGCGCCCGTGGTGGCTGCCAGTTGGGTGGGCGGGGCCGCCTCAGGTAGGTGGTGCGTCGCTGCCAGTTGGGTCCGTTGGGTCGGTTGGCCTGTCGGGCAGGCAGCCGTCTGATCTGGGCTTTCATCCCCAGTTGGGTGCCAGTTGGGTCGCCGCGCGGCCCGAAGCGCTACATAGGCCCAGTCAGTGGGCCATGGGTTGGCGTGGACACACCCAACATGGGCGGCGAGCCGCACATCGCCTCGACGCCCCCACCCGGTCATGACGCTGACGTCGGCCCTGGGCGTGACGACGATCGGCCGGGGTCCGGTGGCGCGGACCCCATCGCCGATGTCCACGGCGCGGTGACGGTCGTCGCGCCGACCGACCCGCCGGCCATCACGCCTGTGGCAGCCGCAGCCCTTCTGCGGATCTTGCTCGCCGCTGCACGCTCTCGCGGCCTTGGAGTACTCAGCGACACCACATCACCAACTCCATCGGAGGAACAGCAATGAACTTCGCCTTCTACGGACAAGCAGTCACCACGGACCGCCAGCAGGCTCGCACCATCCAGGCCCGGCAAGTCGCGGACGCCACCGCGCGCGTCGCGTCCCTCGGCGGACACATCGTCCGCGAGTTCTTCGACATCTACCCCGATCGTCATCGGGCGTGGCGGCACCGCCGGCAGGCGGCGCGACTGTTGGCCGCATTCACGGACCCGGGGCGCGGCTTCGACGCCGTCGTCGTCAGCGACACGCGAAGCGCGTTCAGTCCCTATCAGTACGACCTGGTCCTGTCGCTGTGCACCCGGCACGGCGTCCAGCTGTGGTTGCCGGAGATCGACGGACCCGTCGCCTCAAACAACGCCGGACACGACAGGATCATGATGGAGCTGTTCTGGCGGACGGTTCCTCCACCGCTACTCGGGCCCGCAGCCGAGACCGCCGTGGCCGCGGCGAGGACCGCCGAGCTGTCGTCCTGGATCGACGACGTGCACATCCTGCACGAGCAGCCGTTTCCACGAGCCGGACGGGCGGGTCCGGCAAGGGCTGTGCGAAGACGGCGAGTCGCCGTATCCTCCCGCGGCCGAACTCCCGCCTCCGCATCGGCCAGACATCGAGGACGAAATATGAAGTTCGCCTTCTACGGTCGTGTATCGACCGAGGACCAGCAAGACCCGGAAGCGTCACGGGCCTGGCAGCTATCCCGATCCCGGGCCTTGATCGAACCGGCCGGCGGCCAGATTGTCGCCGAGTTCTTCGACATCGGCCTGTCCCGCTCGCTGCCCTGGAAACGCCGACCCCAGGCTGCCCGCCTCCTAGCCGCGCTGCGTGACCCGAACCGGGGCTTTGAGGCCGTCGTGATCGGCGAACCGCAGCGCGCTTTCTACGGCAACCAGTTCGGGCTCACGTTCCCGCTTTCGAGCACTACGGCGTCGCACTTTGGGCGCCGGAGGTCGGTGGCGCCATCGACCCCGGCAGCGACGCCCATGACCTAGTCATGGCGTTGTACGGCGGCATGAGCAAGGGCGAACGCAACCGCATCAAGATCCGCGTCCGCTCGGCGATGGCCGCCCAAGCCGCCACCGATGGGCGCTACCTCGGCGGCCGGCCACCATACGGTTACCGACTTGCCGACGCTGGGCCGCACCCTAACCCGACCAAGGCCCTCGACGGCCGGCGGCTGCACAAGCTCGAACCCGACCCCGTCACCTCGCTCGTGGTCAAGCGGATCTACCGCGACTACTTGGCCGGCCGCGGCCTGTTCGCCATCGCCGAGGCCCTCACCGCCGACGGCATCCTCAGCCCATCCGCCCAGGACCGCGCCCGCAACCCGCACCGCACCACCATCGCTTGGTCCAAGACCGCCGTCCGAGTCATCCTGACCAACCCCCGCTACACGGGGCGGCAGGTCTGGAACAGGCAGCGCAAGGACGAGGTCCTCATCGACGTCGACGACGTGGCCCTCGGCCACGAGACCAAAATGCGCTGGAACAATCCCGAGTCCTGGATCTGGTCCGCGCAGGTCGTGCACGAGCCCTTGGTCAGCGACGACGACTTCCGCAAGGTGCAGGCGCAACTCGCTGGCAGGCGCCACCGGCAGGCTGCGGTCACGACCATCAAGCGCACTCGCCACCCCTACCAACTGCGCGGGCTGCTGTTCTGCGGCCTCTGCCACCGCCGCATGCAAGGCAGCTGGAACAACGACAAACCCCACTACCGCTGCGTCTATCCCACTGAGTACGGGCTGGCCAACCACACCGAACACCCGCGCAGCGTGTACGTGCGCGAGGAACTCATCGTGCCGACGCTCGACCGCTGGCTGCTGCGCGCCTTCTCCCCAGCCGCACTCCCTGACACCATCCAGGCCCTCGCCGACGCCCAGAACGAAGATCACGACGAGGATGCACTCGCGCGTGTCACCGAGGCCAAGCGGATCATCGCTGACTGCGACCAGCGCCTGGCCCGCTACCGCGCGGCCCTCGAAGCCGGCACGGACCCTGCCCTCATCACCCGCTGGACCGCCGACGTCAACACCACCCGCGTCGCCGCCCAAGCCCAACTCCGCACCGCCACCGGCGGCAAACCCGCACGCATAACCCCAGACGAGATCCGTACCCTCGTCACGGCACTCGGCTCGATCCTCGACGTCCTCCGCCACGCCGACCCAGCCGACAAAGCCAAGATCTACAGCGAGGTAGGGCTCCGACTGACCTACCAGCCCGGCCAAAACAAATTGATCGCCGAGGCGAAGCCACCGGCGATCATGTACGAAGGTTCGTGTCCGAGGAGCGTGTTTGCCACCCGGTACCCGGCCCGATTGGGCAAAGCCCGCGCGACGGGAAGCCTTCGGCACCCTTTGTCATCAATCCGACCCTCGCCCCATGGCCCAGCCGGCTGACCAGCGGCTACCCACCCGCCGTCGTACCCCGAATGGGTGACCTGCCCGGGGCGACGTGGGCAGCCGCCGGCGACCGGTCGCTGCTACCCTGCGTGGTACGTCCACCCTGGACAGTGATCAACTTTGGCGGTCGGGAAGGGCGGCAGGATGGGTGTGGAGTTGATCGTGGCGGCGTTGGCGGCCGGCGCTACCACCGGAGTGTCCGGTGCCGCGACGCAGGCGATCACTGACACGTATGGGCTGCTCAAACAGTTGATCAAGCGCCGGTTCGCTGGGCGGGACACGGCGCGGGAGGCGTTGGAGGCGGAGGAGACCGAGCCGGGGGTGTGGCAGACCCGGATTGGTGACGACCTGCGTACCAGCGGCGCGGCCGAGGATGAGCAGATCCTGACCGTTGCCCGCGAGTTGCTGGCGTTGGCTAACCCGAAGGCGGCGGCGACGTTCAACATCAGCGGCACGGTGCACGGCGCGGTCGGCGAGTTTTATGCGCCGGTCTCGTTCGACCAACGCACCCAGGCGCCGCTCCCCCCGACGCCGCCGGCAGCCGACTAGCGGTCACGGCTGCCGGAACCCCCAACCCCTGGCCGGAACTCGGCCAAGTGACAGGGCCAGTCGGCAATTTCCACGCACCCGTCAACGTCAACGTCGGTGGCAGTGGCCGGACAGGGGTGGCATTGCCGCACCGGGTTGGGGCGCTACCCCGGCCGGCAGCCACGTCCCGCCGATGGACTGTTGGCCGCGGCGGTCGGTGGTGGGGGCACGACGGTGGTGTGTCAGGTGTTGGCCGGTATGGGTGGGGTTGGCAAAACCCAGTTGGCCGCGAACCTGGCCGCCCAGTTGTGGGCGACCGGGCAGCTCGACCTGTTGGTGTGGGTCTCGGCCAGCAGCCGCGCCACCGTCCTTGACACCTACTTGCGGGCCGCCGTCGATCTGACCGGTGTTGACGGCATGGACCCGCAGCACGCCGCCGAACGGTTCCTGGCCTGGCTGGCCACCACCGACCGGCGGTGGCTGATCGTACTGGACGACATCACCCACCCGAAGGATCTGGCCGGGCTGTGGCCGCCGGACACCGCCACCACCCGCCGCCGCGACACCGCCCTGCTAGCTGGTCGCCAGCCGATCGACGTGGGTGTGTTCACCCCCCGAGGAAGCGCACGCCTACCTGGCCGGGAAACTCGGCGACACCGCACAGCGTCTCGACCAAGCCGCCGAACTGGCCGCCGACCTCGGCCACCTACCAATCGCTTTGGCGCAGGCCGCCACCTACATCCTGGACCGGAACCTGACCTGCGCCACCTACCGCACCCGACTCCACCAACGCCGCCTGGACCGGCTCCACCCCGACACCCTGCCCGACGAACAACAACAAGCCGTCACCGAAACCTGGGCACTGTCCATCACCCAAGCCGACGCCGACACTGACCAGCTGGCCACCCAGGTGCTGCGGCTGGCCGCGCTGCTGGACGCCAACGGCATCCCCGCCGACCTGTTCACCACCACCGCCGCCCTCACCCACTACCGGCAGACCCTCGACCGGGACGTCGACAGCGACGACGCCGCCGACGCCACCCGAGCCCTCTACCGGCTCGGTCTGGCAGACACCGTCAGCGATCCCGACACTGACCTGACTCTCGTACGAGTACATGCACTGGTCCAACGCGTCGTCGCCGAAGCCACCCCCCACGGGCAGCAGCGCGGCCTGGCTCACACCGCCGCCGACGCACTGATACAGCTGTGGCCCTACATCGAACGCGACAGCCACGCCGCCCGGCTCGGGCAACTGCTACGCACCAACACCACCACCTTGACCGCCGCCGCGGGCGAGCACCTCTGGCACACCCGCGACGGTGAACCCGACGCCCACCCGCTGCTCTTTCTCGCGGGCCGGAGTCTGGGTGAGATCGGGCTGGTCGCCGCCGCCCGCGACCACTTCCAACGCCTGCTCGCCACCGCCCTACAGACCCTCGGCCCAGACCACCCCGACACGTTGACCACCCGCCACAACCTCGCCTCCTGGCGGGGGCAGGCTGGGGACGCGGCCGGTGCCGCCCGGGCGTTCGAGGAGCTGCTCGCCGACGTCCTGCGGGGGCTCGGCCCGGACCACCCGAACACGCTGACCACCCGCCACAACCTCGCCTCCTGGCGGGGGCAGGCCGGGGACGCAACCGGTGCCGCCCAGGCGTTCGAGGAGCTGCTCCCCGACGTCCTGCGGGGGCTCGGCCCGGACCACCCGAACACGCTGACCACCCGCCACAACCTCGCCTCCTGGCGGGGGCAGGCCGGGGACGCAACCGGTGCCGCCCAGGCGTTCGAGGAGCTGCTCCCCGACGTCCTGCGGGGGCTCGGCCCGGACCACCCGAACACGCTGACCACCCGCCACAACCTCGCCTCCTGGCGGGGGCAGGCCGGGGACGCAACCGGTGCCGCCCAGGCGTTCGAGGAGCTGCTCCCCGACCGGCTGCGGGTGCTCGGCCCGGACCACCCGAACACGCTGACCACCCGCCACAACCTCGCCTACTGGCGGGGGCAAGTTGACTCAGAAGCACGAGGAACCGAGGCGACCTGAAGCAGACCCGCGGTCTCCCACAGATCGCAGTGCCGAATACGTACCGAAGCTCCATCGTCCCTACCTAAATGGTAGGCTGTTCTTGCTGGTCAGAGCCGTGTGGCAGCGACGACAGAGCCGAGCACTCCGGAGGCGATGGTCCGCCTTGCGCTGGGCCTCCCGAGAGGATCGGGCGCTTTGGGCCGCCGTGGGCCCGTAGGCCTAACCAGTGTTCTGATCAGCGCAGACAGGCCGCCCTTGAGGACCTGGCCATGCTCTCGCAGCAGCGTGACGAGATAGAGCAGGGAAATCTTGCGGGCCGTCGCTCAGTTCTGGCGCCACCTGGACTCGGAGTCAAACGCTGACAGGGCGGCGTGGCTAACGTGAAGAACCCCGGTCCCCACCTGGGGACCGGGGTTCGGTCGGAGCCTTTCCCCGTCTACGGGCCGCTTGCCCGTACGCCATAGGCAGGCTTCGGGAGGTCAACGGTCGCCTCGATGCCAGCGCTCCGGCCATCGGAGATCTTGATTCCTCCTGGCCAGTAACCGGCTTAGCCTACGCGGCCAAGGGCGGTCGATCGTCCGGCTCACTAGCCACTGCGACTGACGACGGGGCCATTGGTGTCACACCCTCTTCCGCTCGAAGGACTCTCACCAGGACGCCCGCACGAGCATTAGACACGCCGTACCCATCGTCCCGCATCGCGATGGCCAACGCGTCCCGCGACAGAGAGCGGCCGTCGCGGTGTAGCACGGCGCGGCCAGCCCGCGCCGCCGGAATCAGGTGGGCCACGGCGCGGATGTCGACCGGCGCGCTCCGGTGGCCCGGGTTGCCGGTACGCCCTAGCGCGGGGCGGGCCACGCCGCCCCGGGTGCCCGCCGCGTGTCCGGACGGATCGGACGGGCCGGTCGCGGACGGGCCGGCGTGGACCGTCTGCTCGGCGTGGACGGTCCCGGACGGTGCCCCATCGTCCCGTCCGGTCCGCTGGACGGTCCCGGGGACGTCCGGGACGGTCGCGGACGTCCGCTGATCGTCCCGGACGGTCGTCCGCTGATCAACGTTGGTGTGGTCGATCATGGAGAACAGCAGCTTGATCGAGATCAGCATGGACACCGCTGGCCAGCCGGCCAGGGCCTTGCCGATCGGGTCGGCGCCGCCCACCGCGACGTTCGCGGCGAGGCTCGCGGCGGTGCCGACGATGAGCGCCACCCACGGAATCCACCCGGTGGGGCGCCCGGCGCGGCGCTGCGCCACCAGGTAGAGGCTGGCCACGATTTCCAGCCCGTCCACGCTGATCGGGAACGCCAGCGACTTCCAACCCAACTGGTCATGATCGTGCGCCAGCTCGCGCATGTGGGAGAAACTGATCGCGCCCGCGACGACGGCCAACCCGGCGACGAACACCGCGGTAACGACCAACAAGGTCTTGTCGGTTCGAGTCTTGGTCATGGGATCACCTCCGAGGCGCTCATGGCCGACGCGAGCAGCGCCGACAGGGCATCGAGCACCCGCCGGGCGTTGTCGGCGGGCATGGACAGGTGCATGTCGCCCACCCGCACCCGCAGGTAGGGCTCACACAGCCACGGGGCGCACGCCTCCGTGAGCCATGCGGTCCCGTCCTGGACGGGCAGCCACTGTCCCGTGGCCAGGTTCAGCGGGACCGGGGCGGACCGGTGCTCGCCCCCGCCGGACCGGTAGCCGTTTGCTTGGCTGGCCGCATCAGCGGTGCACCGGGACCGGTCGCACCACGGCGGGTGCCGGTCGGCGCGAGCGGTTCGGGTCGGTTGTGGTTGAGGGTCGGTGTGTGCGTGGGTGCCTGTCATGACGTGAAGTCCTTTGCTGGCAAGGGGTTCAGAGGTCGCCCACCGGGGCGCCGGGCGCCGCATTGGGGGTTGGGGCGCTTGGCGGCGTGAGGCATGCCCCATCGGCCCGGCCCGCACGGCGGGCCAGGAAAGGTCAAGGGGGCGAGAAGACCGGCGAGCGGTCGATGGCGCCGCGCCGGTGTGGGGTGCGCGCGGACCGCCCGGGGCGCCGGTTGGGGTCACGGCGCGGCCTGGTCGGTCGCCAATGCGCGGGTGTCGATCGGCCCCGGTGCCGTACGCTGGATACGCGCCAACGGACCGGGCGAAGTAGGTGTCGGTGCCCGCCGTGCGGGTCGACCGGGTGCCGCTTATCGGATCAAACTGGTTCGATCCGAGCGGAAGTTTGTGGGTTAGTTTTCCGGGTTCGGCTTGCCCACGCCACCCATCCCCGCGACGCCGGCGACGGCGAGCGCGCTCGACGGGCGCCCCTCCGTCAGCAGGTGGCGCAGCTCGCCGACCGGCCCGTCCCGGCCGGTGAAATCCGGGATGTCCGGGGGCAGGAGCGCCGGCACGGCCGGCGCCGGCTCGGCGGTGGAGGACAGAGCCGCGGGTACCGGGTCGGCGCGCAGGATCATCCGCTCCAGCTCGGCGATCTCCCGCCCCGGGTCGAGCCCCTCGTACTCGGCGAGCAGGTTGCGGTACGTCCGGTAGCTCTGCAGCGCCTCGACCTGCCGCCCGGTGCGGTACAGCGCGGTCATCTGCCGCACCCGCAGCCGCTCCCGCATCGGGTGCGCGTCGACCAGCGGGGCGATCTCGGCGGCGACCACCTCGGCGCGGCCGAGCTCGAGCTCCAGGTCGGCGAGGTCTTCGACGGCGGTCAGCCGGCGTTCGGCCAGCCGGGCCCGGGCCGCCTCGACGAACGCGCCGGTGGCGTCGGAGAGCGGCTCGCCGGTCCACCGGTCGAGGGCGGCGCGCACCAGCCGTACGGCCTCCTGGTGGTTGCCCCGCGCGGCCGCGTCCCGGGCCAGCCGCACCCCGTCGTCGAAGCGGGCGGCGTCGACCTGGTCCGGCTCGACCAGCAGCTCGTACCCGGAGGGGCCGCTGTCGAGCACCTCCGGCGCGCCGACCTCGGCGAGGTGGGCACGGATCACGGTGACCGCGTTGTGCACCTGGGAACGGGCGGTGGACGGCGGCGTACCGCCCCACATCGCCTCGATCACGGCCTCGCGGGAGATCCGCCGGCCGAGGTTGATGAGCATGAGCGCGAGCAGGCCACGGGTCTGCGCGCGGGGTATCCGGTGTCGGCTGCCACGGACTGCCACGGTGACCGGTCCCAGCACCGTGAACTGTGTATGAGCTGTGTGTGCCACGTGTATGTGCGTTTGTATCACGGCCCCTGCGAGGCTAGAAAGCGCCCACGGGGTTCCCGCGCGCGTGCCCCTGCCCACCCTCGGTCACGTACCTCGGGGGAGTGCGACCCGGGGCTGGAGCAGGTAGGCGACGCGAAGCTGGGGGACCGCGGGAACCCCGTGCCGGCAGACCGAGTCAGGGCGCCCCGGGGATCGGGGCGCCCTGATCGTTGTCCGGCGACGGTCAGCGGGGGACGCCAGTCGGCGTCACCGACGTCGATCGGCACCTGCGCCTCGCTGGCCGGCCAGGTCATCGGCAGGCGGCCGGTGAACGGGCGCTTGCCGAAGAGCACGTCCGCCACGCCGGTTACCCCGACGTGACGAGGTCTTGACCTCAAGCCCGGTTGAGGTTGCAGACTCGCAGCTGTGCGAGCGGTGTGGCTGACCAGGTTTGGTGACCCTTCGGTGCTGGTCCCCGGCGACGCCCCGGATCCGGTGCCCGGCCCGGGGCAGGTGCTGATCGACGTGGCGTACGCGAACATCACGTTCGTCGAGACCCAGTTCCGGGCGACCGGCGACGGCCCGTTCAACGCCCGGCCGCCGTTCATCCCCGGCAACGGCGTGGGTGGCGTGGTCGCCGCGGTCGGCCCCGGGGCGGACGCCGGCCTGGTGGGGCGCCGCGTGGTCACCAGCCTCACCGGCACCGGCGGGTACGCCTCGCGGGTGGCGGTCGACGCTGTAGCCCCGTTCGAGGTGCCGGAAGGGCTGGCCCTGGACGACGCGGTGGCGCTGCTGGCCGACGGCCGTACGGCGACGATGCTCGTCCGCGCGGCCGCCCTCGCCCCGGGCGAACGCGTGCTGGTCGAGGCCGCCGCCGGCGGTGTGGGCGGCCTGGCGGTCCAGCTGGCCAAGGCGGCCGGCGCCGAGGTCGTGGCGGCCGCCGGCGGCGAACGCAAGCTGGCCCTCGCGCGCGAGCTGGGCGCGGACACCACTGTGGACTACCGCCAGTCCGGCTGGGCCGGTGGCGTCGGCGCCGTCGACGTCGTGCTGGACGGCGTGGGCGGCGACGTGGCCCGGGCGGCCTTCGAGCTGCTCGGCCCGGGTGGCCGCATGCTGAGCTACGGCCTGGCCAGCGGCGAGTGGGCGGCGATCCCGCCGGAGGCCGCGGAAGCCCGCGGCGTCACCCTGATCCGCCCCCGCCCGACCCCGCCGGAGCTGCGCGGCTACGTGGAGAGCGCGCTCGCCGAGGGCGCCGCCGGCCGGCTGCGGCCGGTGATCGGGCAGCGCTTTCCCCTGGAACGCGCGGCGGACGCGCACGCCGCGATCGAGTCCCGCGCCACGGTCGGCAAGACCCTGCTGGAGGTGCGCCCCTGACCCGGCTCAGTCGGGGAGCATGGGCATGGCCAGGCCGGGGTCGCGGCCGAGCAGCACCGCCCGGGTGACCGCGGACGAGCCGAAACGGTCGCGGACCGCGTCGACGGCGACGTCGAGCTCGGCACCGCTGCCCGGGTCGAAGGGGAGCATCAGCTGGACGGCCTTGCCGTCGTCGAGGTTGCCCACCGCGACGCCGACCAGCGTCACGCCGCGCTCGTCGATCATCGGCATGGCCGCCGAGAGCAGGCCGCGGAGGGCTTCGAGGATCGTGCCCGTATTGGACGTCGCCCGGGGCAGGGTGTGCGAGCGGGCCGCGCGGGAGAAGTCGTCGAAGCGCAGGCGCAGCATCACGGTGCGGCCCACCCGGCCGGCCGCGCGCATCCGCCGGGCCACCCGGTCGACCAGGCCGCAGAGCACGGCGTCGAGGTCGCGCGGGGTGCGCGGGCTGCGCCCCAACGCGCGCTGCGCGCCGATCGAGCCCCTCCGGCGGCCGGTCTGGATGGTACGGGGGTCGTGGTTGTGCGCCAGCGCGTGCAGGTGGCGGCCGGCCGCGACGCCGAGCATCGAGACCAGCGCCGCCTCGCCGATCCGGGCGACGGCGCCGACGGTGCGCAGGCCGCGGTCGCGCAGCTTGGCCGAGGTCACCGGGCCGACGCCCCACAGCCGCTCCACCGGCAGCGGGTGCAGGAACGCGAGCTCGCCGCCGACCGGCACGACCAGCAGACCGTCGGGCTTGGCCACGCCGCTGGCCACCTTGGCCAGGAACTTGGTCTTCGCCACCCCGACGGTGATCGGCAGGCCGACCTCGCGCCGGACCCGCTCACGGAGGCGGAGGGCGATCTCGCTGGGCGTACCAGAAATCTTGCGGAGGCCGCCCACGTCGAGGAAGGCCTCGTCGATGGAGATCCCTTCGACCGATGGGGTCGTGTCACGGAAGACCCGGAAGACGGCCTTGCTGGCCGCGCTGTAGGCGGCCATCCGGGGCTGGACCACGACGGCGTCGGGACAGAGCCGGCGGGCCTGGCGTCCCCCCATGGCCGTGCGCACACCGCGCGCCTTCGCCTCGTAGCTGCAGGCCAGCACGACGCCGCCACCCACGATGACCGGGCGGCCGCGGAGCCTCGGGTCGTCCCGCTGCTCGACCGAGGCGTAGAAGGCGTCGAGGTCGGCGTGCAGGATGCTGGCGCCCACGCGGACCATGTTCGCACACACGTTCTAATTCCAGAAGCGTGTCGAGAACGCCGGCGCGGCGCCGACCACCTGTCGAGAGGCGCCAGGAGGGCGCCGCGACCGAAGGACCTCCGATGAACGAGACGACCCCGCCGAAGGCCGGCACCCGGGAGTGGATCGGCCTGGCGGTGCTCGCGCTGCCGAGCCTGCTCGTCGCGATCGACCTCTTCGTGCTGCTGCTCGCGCTCCCCCACCTCAGCGCGGACCTCGCGCCGACCAACAACGAGCAGCTCTGGATCCTCGACGTGTACGGCTTCCTGCTGGCCGGCTTCATGATCACGATGGGTACGCTCGGCGACCGGATCGGAAAGCGGCGGCTGATGCTGATCGGGGCGGTCGGGTTCGTGGCCGCGTCGGTGCTCGCCGCCTACTCGACCAGCCCCGAGATGCTCGTCGCCGCCCGCGCGCTGCTCGGCATCGCCGGCGCGGCGCTGGGGCCGACGATGCTGGGACTGATCGGCGCCATGTTTCAGGACCCGCGCCAGCGGACCACCGCCATCGGCGTCTGGATGGTCTGCATGATGGGCGGCATCGCGCTCGGGCCGGTGGTCGGCGGCGTGATGCTGGAGCACTTCTGGTGGGGCTCGGTCTTCCTGCTCGGCGTACCGGCGATGGTGCTGCTGCTCGTGCTCGGCCCGATCCTGCTGCCGCCGGGCGGCGGCGACGGGCGGCACGGCGGGCGCCTCGACCTGGCCAGCGTCGGCATCTCGCTCGCGGCGATCCTGCCCGGGATCTACGGCCTCAAGGAGCTGGCCCGCAACGGCTGGGAGGTCGTGCCGCTGGCCGCGCTCGGGTTCGGCGTGGCGATGGGCGTGGTCTTCGTCCGGCGGCAGCGGCGGCTGGCCGACCCGCTGCTGGACCTGCGGCTGTTCGCCAGCCGGGCGTTCACGACGGCACTGGTGAGCATGCTCGTCAACACGATGCTGCCCGGGGCCACGATGGTGCTGCTCACCCAGTTCCTGCAGCTGGTCGAGGGGCTCTCGCCGCTGGACGCGGGGCTCGCGCTGGTGCCCGCCGCGCTCGCCGGAATCGTCAGCGTGCAGGTGGCGCCCCTGCTGGCCCGGAGGATCCGTCCGGCGCACCTGATCGCGGCCGGCATGGCGGTCGCGGCCACCGGGCTCGTGGTGGTCACGCAGTCGGGTACGGCGGTGGGGCTGGTCGCCGGGTTCGCGCTGATCAACTTTGGCACCGGGCCGCTGATCACGCTCGGCACCAACATCGTCATCGGCGCCGTGCCGCCGGAGAAGGCCGGGTCGGCGGCGTCGATCTCGCAGGTGAGCAACGAGTTCGGCTTCGCGCTGGGGATCGCGACGATGGGCAGCCTGGCCGCCGCCGTCTACCGGTCGGACGTCGCGGGCACCCTGCCCGCCGGCGCGCCGGCCGCCGCCCGGGACACGCTCGCCGGTGCCGCCGCCGCGGTGCCGCAGCTGCCCGGACCGCTCGGCGAGGCGGTGCTGGCGTCGGCGCGGGCCGGCTTCACCAGCGGGCTGCACGCGGTGGCCGCGGTGAGTGCGGTGCTGGTGGTCGGCGTGGCGGTGGCGGCGCTGGTGCTCTTGCGCCACGTGCCGACGGTGGGCTCACCGGCCGTCGCCGCCCCGGCCAAGGAGGCCGTGCCGGCCGCGTGATCGAAGCTCCGCCTTCCCCACGGCTGTGATCGAAGCTCCCCTCAAGTCGTTCCAGCGGCTTGAGGGGAGCCTTGATCACGCGCTAGCTGACCAGCTCGTAGCCCGCCTCGTCGACCGCCGCGCGGACCGCCGCGTCGTCGACCGGGCGGTCGCTGGTCACGGTCACGGCGCCGCTGGCGAGGTCGACCGCCACGCCGGTGACGCCGGGGATCTGGCCGACCTCGCTGCTCACCGAACCGACGCAGTGAGCACAGGTCATGCCGCTGACGGAGTAGGTCTTGGTCTCCATACCGGACACCATACCCCTACCCCCAGGGGGTACAAAGAGCGACGCCGCTCACACTGTGATCGAAGCTCCCTCCATGCCGTTCTAGCGACGTGAAGGGAGCTTCGATCACGGGTTACAGCACGATGCTGACCATCCGGCCGGGGACCACGATCACCTTGCGCGGGTCGCGGCCGGCCAGGTGGTCACCGACCGCGGCCAGCGCGGCCTCCCGCACCGACGCCTCCTCGGCGCCCGCGGCGACCTCCACCCGGCCGCGCACCTTGCCGTTGACCTGCACCGGGTACGTGACCGAGTCGGCCACCAGCAGCGCCGGGTCGGCGACCGGGAAGTCGGCGTACGCCAGCGAGCCCGAGTGGCCCAGCCGCTGCCACAGCTCCTCGGCGATGTGCGGGGCGAACGGCGACAGCATCAGCACCAGCGGCTCGGCCACCTCGCGCGGCGTGGCGGGCAGCGGGGTCACCGCGTTGGTCAGCTCGATCAGCTTGGCGATCGCAGTGTTGAAGCGCAGCTCGTCCATGTCGTTGCGCACGCCGTCGATCACCTTGTGCAGCACCCGGCGGGTCTGCGCGGAAGCGGGCTCGTCGACCACCCGCGTCGCGCCGCTCTGCTCGTCGACCACCAGCCGCCACACCCGCTGCAGGAACCGCTGCGAGCCGACCACCGCCCGCGTCTCCCACGGGCGGGAGACGTCCAGCGGGCCCATCGCCATCTCGTACACCCGGAACGTGTCGGCCCCGTACGCCTCGCACATCTCGTCCGGGGTCACCACGTTCTTCAGCGACTTGCCCATCTTGCCGTACTCGCGGAAGACCTCCAGGCCCTCGTAGAAGTACTTGCCGTCGCGCTCCTCGACCTCTTCGGCCGGCACCACGACACCCCGGGCGTCACGGTACGCGTACGCCTGGATGTAGCCCTGGTTGAACAGCCGCCGGAACGGCTCGAACGACGAGACGTGCCCCAGGTCGAACAGCACCTTGTGCCAGAAGCGCGCGTACAGCAGGTGCAGCACCGCGTGCTCCATCCCGCCGATGTACAGGTCGACTCCCCCACAATCGGGTTTGTCGCGGTCTCCGGTGTTTTCAGGGCCCAGCCAGTACCGCTCGATCTCCGGGTCGACCAGCGCCTTGTCGTTGCACGGGTCCAGGTAGCGCAGCTCGTACCAGCACGAGCCGGCCCACTGCGGCATCGTGTTGGTCTCCCGGATGTACTGCTTCGGCCCGTCGCCCAGGTCCAGCTCGACCTCGACCCACTCCTTGGCCCGGGACAGCGGCGTCTCCGGCTCGCTGCCGGCGTCGTCCGGGTCGAAGGTGCGCGGCGAGAAGTTGTCCACTTCGGGCAGTTCGACCGGCAGCATCGAGTCGGGCAGCGCGATCGGCAGGCCGGTCTCGTCGTACACGATCGGGAACGGCTCGCCCCAGTAGCGCTGGCGGCTGAACAGCCAGTCGCGCAGCCGGTACGTCACCGCGCCCTGGCCGACGCCGCGCTCCTCCAGCCACTCGACGATCCGGGCCTTGGCGTCCGCGATGCCCAGGCCGTCCAGGAAGCCACTGTTTGTCGCGGGGCCTTCCCCGGTGTACGCCTTGCCGTCGAAGTCGGCCGGCGGCCGCACCGTGCGGATGATCGGCAGCTCGAAGACCTCGGCGAACTCCCAGTCGCGCTCGTCCTGCCCGGGCACCGCCATGATCGCGCCGGTGCCGTACCCGGCCAGCACGTAGTCGGCGATGAAGACCGGGATCCGCTCCTCGTTGACCGGGTTCGTCGCGTACGCCCCGGTGAAGACGCCGGTCTTCTTGCGGCTCTCCGCGGTCCGCTCCGCCTCCGTCTCCCCCGCGATGGCGGCCCGGTAGGCGGCCACCGCCTCGGCCGGGGTCGCGTGCCCACCGGTCCAGGCCGCCTTGGTGCCGGCCGGCCACGACTCCGGGACCAGCCGGTCGACCAGCCCGTGCTCCGGCGCCAGCACCATGTACGTCGCGCCGAAGACCGTGTCGGGCCGGGTGGTGAAGACCCGGATCGGGGCGACGCCCGTCGGGAACTCGATGTGCGCGCCGGTGGAGCGGCCGATCCAGTTGCGCTGCATCAGCTTGACCGGCTCCGGCCAGTCCAGCGTGTCCAGGTCGTCGACCAAGCGGTCACCGTACGCGGTGATCCGCATCATCCACTGCTTCAGGCTGCGCTGGAAGACCGGGAAGTTGCCGCGCTCGCTGCGCCCGTCCGGCGTGACCTCCTCGTTGGCCAGCACGGTGCCCAGGCCGGGGCACCAGTTGACCGGCGCCTCCGATATATAGGCCAGGCGGTAGCCGTCGACGACCTCGCGGCGCTCGACCGGGGACAGCTCACCCCAGGGGCGGCCGTCCGGCGTGGGGCGCTCGCCGGCCTCGAACGCGGAGATCAGATCGGCGATCGGGCGGGCCCTGCGCTGGTCCGTGTCGTACCAGGAGTTGAAGATCTGCAGGAAGATCCACTGCGTCCACCGGTAGTACTCGACGTCGGTCGTCGCCACCCAGCGCCGGCTGTCGTACCCCAGGCCCAGCCGGCGCAGCTGCGCGCGGTACCGCTCGACGTTCGCCTCGGTGGTGATCCGCGGGTGCGTGCCGGTCTGCACCGCGTACTGCTCGGCGGGCAGGCCGAACGCGTCGAACCCCATCGGGTGCAGCACGTTGTAGCCGGCCATCCGCTTGTACCGGGTGTACGAGTCGGTGCCGATGTAGCCCAGCGGGTGGCCGACGTGCAGGCCGGCGCCGGACGGGTACGGGAACATGTCCTGCACGTGCAGCTTCGGCGCGCCGGCGCGCGGGTGGCCGGGGTCGGCCAGGCCGCCGGTCGGGTTGGGCGCGTCGAACGTGCCGTGCGCCTCCCAATAGTCCTGCCAGCGCGTCTCTATCTCGCCGGCCAGGGCGGCCGTGTATCGGTAGGGCGGGATGTCCGCCGCAGCCTCTTCGCTCATTTTTCTACCTCCAGGGCCATTCTCGTCAGGGCAAAGCCGAACCTGCGCAGGGGCATGAAAAAGCCCCTCACACAGGAGGGGCTGCCGCGCTGTCGACGGGGGCGTCGATGGCGCGGCTAGGTAAGAAGCAGGAAGGCCCTGGCCATGACGGCAGTGTACTACGCGGCCGTCAAGACCGACTCGGCGAATTCCACCGACAGGGCTAGCCTGTGCACATGCGGGTGGTCCGTCACAACCCGGCCTGCACTCCCGCGAACCATACGGCCACCCTTGCGTATCTATATGGGAAGCCGTGGTAAACGAGGAGGAGGCCCGTGACACAACCATCCTGGGACCAGCTTGGCGGCCCCCTGTCCGGCACGGAGTTCCGTGCCGCCAGTGACGCCATCGTGGCCAACATCGAGCAGGTCATCGAGGGCAAGACCGCTACGGTGCGCCTCGCGTTGGCCGTCCTGCTGGCCGAGGGTCACCTCCTGATCGAGGATGTCCCCGGCGTCGGCAAGACGAAGCTCGCCAAGGCGATGGCCCGGTCGATCGACTGTTCGGTGCGGCGGATCCAGTTCACCCCCGACCTGCTGCCCAGCGACGTGACCGGCGTCAGTGTCTACAACCAGGAAACCCACGACTTCGAATTCAAGCCGGGTGCGGTGTTCGCCAACCTGGTAGTCGGCGACGAGATCAACCGGGCCTCGCCGAAGACGCAGTCCGCGCTCCTGGAGAGCATGGAGGAGCGGCAGGTCACCGTCGACGGCACGACGTACGAACTGCAGACGCCGTTCATGGTGATCGCGACGCAAAACCCGATCGAGATGGAGGGCACCTATCCCCTCCCCGAGGCGCAGCGCGACCGGTTCACCGCGCGGATCGCGATGGGCTACCCCGACCCGGGTGCCGAGCTCGCGATGCTCGACGTGCACGGCACCAGCGACCCGATCGTGGCGCTCAAGCCGGTCTCCGACGCCTCTACCGTCCGTCGGCTCATCGCGACCGTACGTGAGGTGCACGTCGCCGACGCCGTCAAGCAGTACGCGGTGAACCTGGTGACCGCCACCCGCGAGGCCCCCGACCTCCGGCTCGGCGCGTCCCCCCGGTCCACGCTCCAGCTGCTGCGCACCGCCCGCGCGGTCGCCGCGCTCGAAGGGCGCGACTACGTGCTCCCCGACGACCTGCAGACGCTGGCCGTGCCGGTGATGGCGCACCGCATCATCCCCACCGCGGACGCGCAGCTGGCCCGGCGCACCACCGACGCGATCATCGCGGACATCGTGCACCGGCTCCCGCTCCCCCACGAGCGCCAGCGCTCGCCCTACGACAACCGGCCGCCGGCGGGCGACGGGCGGGCCCAGTACGACCCCCGGAGGGGCTGACCAGTGCGTGAGGCACTGCGCGGGCTGACGACGCGCGGCCGGTCGTTCCTGGCGGCCGCCGCGGCCGCCGCAGTCTCGGCGATCATCCTCGGGGAGAAGGACCTGCTGCGGGTCGCGATCCTGCTGGCGATCCTGCCGCTGCTGGCCGCCGCGTACGTCGGGCGCAGCCGCTACCGGCTCGCCTGCAGCCGCTCGCTGGAGCCGCACCGCGCGCCGGTCGGCGCCAGCGCCCGCGTGGTCCTTCGCCTACAAAACATGTCCCGCCTGCCCACCGGCACGCTGCTGCTGGAGGACCGCCTGCCGTACGCGCTGGGCAGCCGCCCGCGGGTCGTCCTCGAACGGCTCGGCGCCCGCCAGGCCAGCTCCGTGGCGTACACGGTGCGGGCCGACGTGCGCGGCAAGTACGAGGTCGGTCCCCTGGTGGTGCGGCTGACCGACCCGTTCGGGCTCTGCGAGCTGAGCCGCTCGTTCCCGAGCGTCGACCGGCTCACCGTGATCCCGCAGGTGCACGCGCTGCCCACCGTCCGGCTCGCCGGCGAGTACGCGGGCGCCGGGGACAGCCGGGCCCGTTCGGTGGCCGTGCACGGCGAAGACGACGCGGCGACCCGGGAGTACCGGCGCGGCGACGACCTGCGGCGCGTGCACTGGAAGTCGACCGCCCGCACCGGCGAGCTCATGGTCCGCCGGGAGGAGCAGCCCTGGGAGAGCCGGGCCACGGTCGTGCTCGACACCCGGCAGTACGCCCATCGGGGCGAGGGGCCCACGGCCAGCTTCGAGTGGGCGGTGTCGGCGGCGGCCAGCGTCGCGGTCCACCTGCGGCAGGCCGGATACAAGCTGCGCCTGGTCACCGACACCGGCATCGACGCCGAGGCGGCCGAGGAGGGCGAGGGGATCCTGCTGGACCACCTCGCCGACGTACGGCTGGAGAAGCGCGGTGACGTGGCCCAGCTCGTCGAGGCGGTGCGGAGGCGCTCCGACGGCGGCCTGGTGATCGCGCTGCTCGGGGCGCTGACCAGCGCAGAGGCCGAGCTGCTGGCGGGACTGCGGAGCAACAACGCGACCTGCCTGGCGTTCCTGATCGACTCGTCCACGTGGCTCAGCCTGCCGCCGGAGAGCCGCGCCGAGGCGAGCCGGGCACACGGCGCGGCCGCGCTCGGCCTGATGCGGAGCGGGTGGCGCGTGGTGGGCGTGTCCCACGGCGCGAAGCTGCCCGCGCTCTGGCCGCAGGCGGCCCGCGGGTCGCAGGGCTTCGCGTGGCGCGCGGCGATGGCGGAGACAGTGGGTATCGGCCCCGGGGGCCACGGCACGAACGGAGCCCGCGGGCCCGGGAGGGTTAGGTAGCTGTGCGTGATCGGCATTTGGGCTTCGTCGCCGCGGCGGCCACACTGCTCGCGGCGGCTCCACTGTCGACGATCTTCGAGCGGTGGACCTGGCTGATCCAGTGCGCGGTGGCGGTGGCGCTCGTCGCCGGCGCCGCCACGCTGGCCCGCTCGCTGCGCGCGCCGCTCTGGGCCCAGCTGCTCGGCATGGTGGCGACGCTGACCCTGGTGCTGACGCTGATGTTCTCCAGCGGCGAGGAGCTGCTGGCGATCATCCCCATGCCCGGTACGTTCGCCCACTTCGGCCAGCTGATGAACTTCGCGGTCGACGACATGCGCTCGTACGGCGTGCCCGTACCCGACCGGGTCGGCCTGCAGTTCCTCACCGTGCTCGGGGTCGGCTCGGTGGCCATCCTGGTCGACCTGCTCACCGTCGCCCTGCGCCGCCCCGCGCTGGCCGGCCTGCCGATGCTGGCGATCTACTCGGTGCCGGTCGCCGTGTACACCGACAGCGTCCACCCGCTCCCCTTCGTCATCGGCGCGGTCGGCTTCCTGTGGCTGCTGGTCGCCGACAACGTCGACCGGGTACGGCGCTTCGGCCGGCGGTTCACCGGCGACGGGCGCGACGTCGACGTGTGGGAGCCGTCGCCACTGGCCGCGGCCGGCCGCCGGCTGGCGGTGGTGGGCGTCGCGCTCGCCGTGCTGCTGCCCCTCGCGGTCCCCGGCATGACCAGCGGCCTGCTCGCCAACTTCGGCGCGGGCGGCTCGGGCCCGGGCGGCAACGGGCGCGGCACCGGCGGGCGGGTCGACCTCTTCGCCAACCTGAGCGGCGAGCTGAAGCAGACCGACGACCGCGAGATGGTCAAGGTCACCACCAACGACGACCGGCCCCAGTACATCCGCTTCGGCGTCGCCGACGAGCTGACCAACGACGGCTTCCGCAGCGGCCGGCGCGCCGCCAGCAGCCCGCTCAAGGACGGCCTGCCGCCGTTCCAGGACCCGGGCGCGGGTGTGAACACCGGCCGGTTCCGGGCGACGCTCGAGGTCACCGAGGACTTCGACATGGGGCTGCTCCCCATCTACGCCACGCCGGTCGCGATCGAAAACTTCAAGGGCACCTGGTTCTACGACCCCAACCAGCAGGTCGTCTTCGCCAGCCGGTCGTCGGCCCGGAAGCAGAAGTACACAGTGGAGTACATCCGGGCGTCGTACACCGCGAGCGCGCTCCGGCAGGCCGACCCGGTGCCGCAGCAGGACCCGATGGTCGAGCAGTACACCGCGATGCCGAGGAACCAGCAGGTACAGGAGCGGGTCGACGAGCTGGTCCAGGGCAAGAGCACGCCGTACGAGCGGGTGCGGGCGATATACGACTTCTTCTCGGTGAAGAACGGCTTCTCGTACAGCCTGCAGACCGAGGGCGGTACCGGCGGCAACGCGATCGTCGACTTCCTGACCAACCGGCGGGGCTTCTGCCAGCAGTACGCGGCCGCGATGGCCTGGATGGTACGGGCGGCCGGCATCCCGGCGCGGGTGGCGTTCGGCTTCAGCAGCGGCAGCAACCGCCGCGACGGCGACTCGTTCACGCTGACCAACAAGAACCTGCACGCCTGGACCGAGGTGTACTTCGGCCCGAGGTTCGGCTGGGTGCCCTTCGACGCCACGCCCGCCGCGTCCGTCGCGGGCTCGATCCGCTCCGACTACGCGCCGGACGTCGACGCCACCCCGGAGGTCGAGCCGAGCACCAGCACGAGCGCGGGACCGGCGCCGAACGTGCCCGGCGGCACCGTCGGCCCGCAGGACGACACCAACGACTCGGCCGACCTCGGCGCCGGCGTCGGCTCGACCACGCCGACCACGCCCAGGTGGCCGTGGTTCACGATCGGCGCGGTGATCCTGCTGCTCGCCCTCCTGGCCGTACCGGCCTTGCGGCGCAGCCTGCTACGCCGGCAGCGCCAGTCCGCCGGCGGCGGTGCGCCCGCGGCCGCGGCGGGTGCGGGCGGCGGCCCGGGTGACGGGCCGCGCATCGTGGTCACCGACGTGGCGGCGGCCGGGCGCGCCCGGGAGGACGCGCACGCAGCCTGGGCCGAGCTGCTCGACACGATGGTCGACTACCGGGTGCCGATCGACCTGACCGAGACTCCCCGCGCCACCGCCGACCGCCTGGTCCGGGGCGGGCTGGTGGACGGCTCGTCGGCCGAGGCGGCGCGGCTGCTGGGGCGGGCCGAGGAGCGCGCCCGGTACGCCCGCGACCCGTTGCAGGCCGGACGGCTGGGTGAGGGCCTGCGGGCGGTGCGAAAGGCGCTGGCCAGCCGGGCCAACCGCCGCACCCGCCTGGCCGCGCGGCTGCTGCCGCCGTCGGTACTGCTGCGGTGGCGGCAGGCGATCGTGGAGAGTTCGATCCGTACCGTCCTGACCTCCGGTCGCATGCGCGACGGGCTGCTGCGGTGGAGCCCGCGCCGCCTGCTGACCCGCCCGTCCCGCTAGTGCGCTGGCCACCAACGTTCACCGGGTGACCGGCGGCCTTCGGCCGCTGGTCACCCGGGCCGGCGAAGCCGGCAAAGGTTAGTGGCCAGCGCACTAGCGATTCCGGGCTACCCGCGACGTCTGCGGTCGTCCGGACCGTTGCGCGGGGCCCCGGGGAACGTGGAGCGCAGCGGAGCGTTTTCTTGGGGTGCGTTCCCGCGGCCGCACCCTCCGCGTCCCCGGACCCTTCGGGCCAGCCGCGCGAGTGCGGCGGGCCCGGAGGGGGTAGATCGTGGTACGTAGCTGCCTCTGGAGGGGCACCGACGTACCACGATCTGATGTCGTAGCTGGCACCGTGACGCCGGCTGCGGCCGCGGCGCCCCGGCCGACGCTCGCGCTGGGGCCGCCATGGCCCCGCGGGATCGGTTCAGCCGGCGATTCCCCGCCACTGCTCGCGCCGGCCGGCGGCCGCTGCCGCCTGCGGGAGGGCGGCGTGGGCCGGCCTGCCGGGAAGCGCGTCAGGAGGCGGACCTCAGGCCGTGGAAAAGGCAGATGCCTCGCCGGTGCCAAGGAGGGCACGGCGAGGGCGCGGAGGAAGATCGGAAACCGGGGCAGGATTCAGCGGCGGTGGACCGTCTCGCGGGAGGAGGTCAGCGATGGCCTTCCGGCCGCTGACGCCACCTCTCCTCCAGCCGGTCGACGAACGACATCCGGCGGCCGCGGGTGCGGCGGGATGTGCTGCCTCCCACGACGCGAAGGTCGGGCGACTGTGCCTTGCGGTGCGAACGCATCGCGAACGCCGCGGCGCCGAGCATGACCACGAACCCCGCCACGCCGAGCAGGGTCAGCTCTGTAACCGTGCCGTAGACAACCAACGCGAGACCGACCGCGATCACGCCGACAGCGAGCAGCAGACGACGGCGCGCATGGAAGCGCGGGTCACTGGCGCGCACGGCCGAGGCAAACTTCGGATCCTCGGCCAGCGACTGCTCGATCTGCTCGAACAGCCGCTGCTCATGCTCAGAGAGCGGCACGGCACTCCTCCCCGGTCACGTAGGCCGGCCCGGGCGGACCGACAGACCGTGGCAGCCACAACCGACTGCTTACCCGCCAGTCTACGAGGGGCTTCGCGGCTCGGAAAGCGGGACGACCCACGGCCTGAGTGATTTTCGGTCCACCGCAGGTCACCGGGGCGCAGAGCGCAGGTCACCGACACGCAGAAAGCCGGTCACCGGCCGTCTGAATTACCAGGATCGGCGCGGGGAGAGTCGGAAAGCGGACAAGCCGGGCGGAGGAGGCTCGCCGGGCGGATCACCGCTCGGCCGAACTTGGCCGCGGCCGCGTCGGCGGCGGCCTCGGCGTCGCGCCAGCCGTGCTCGGGCTCGCCCAGTGCGGGCTGCCTCGGGGTGGCACCGGCCCCGGCCAGCCCTTCGACCCGCACCCCGATCAGGCGGATCGGGTCGACGCCACGCGCAGCGGCGCCCGACGCCGGACCCGCTCCGCCCGCGCCGGAACCCCGGCGGGCCTCGCCGGCACCCGACGCCGGACGAGCGCCACCACCCGACGCCGGACGAGCACCAGCACCGGACGGCCGGCGGCTGCCGGCCTCCGACTGAAGCGCCTCCCACAGCGCCCAGGCCGTGTCGAAGACCTCGCGGGCCACGTCGGTCGGGCCGGGCAGCGTGCGGGAACGGCTGATCGTGCGGAAGTCGGCCATCCGCACCTTGATCGAGACCGTGCGCCCCACCTGGCCGGAGCGGCGCAGCCGGGCGCCGGTCTTTTCGGCCAGGGAGAGCAGCGCGCGGCGGATCACGGCGGGATCGGCCACATCTGTGTCGAACGTCACTTCCGCCCCGATCGACTTGTCGACCTGATCCGGCGTCACCCGGCGCGGGTCGCGCCCCCAGGACAGCTCGTGCAGGTGGGCGGAGGCCGCCTCGCCGAGCGCGCTGCGCAGCATGCCGACCGGTGCGCGGGCGACATCGCCGACGGTGCGCAGGCCAAGGCGGCCCAGCGTCTCGGCGGCCCGCTCCCCCACGCCCCACAGCGCGGCCACCGGCAGCGGGTGGAGGAACTCCAGCACCTGGTCGGCCGGCACCACGATCAGCCCGTCGGGCTTGGCCCGGGTCGAGCCGAGCTTGGCCACGAACTTGGTCGGCGCCACCCCCACCGAGCAGGTCAGCCCCAGCTCACCCCGGACCCGCGAGCGGATGAGGCGGGCGATGCCGGCGGGCGGGCCGAGCAGCCGCCGCGCGCCGGCCACGTCGAGGAACGCCTCGTCCAGCGACAGCGGCTCGACCAGCGGGGTGACGTCGCGGAAGATGCCCATCACCGCGCGGGAGGCGGCCGTGTAGGCGGTGAAGTCGGGCGGGATGAACACCGCTCGGGGGCACAGGGCCCGGGCGCGGGACGTGGGCATCGCGCTGCGTACCCCGTACTCCCGGGCCTCGTAGCTGGCGGAGCTGACCACGCCGCGCGGGCCGATCCCGCCGACCACGACGGGCCTGCCCTTCAGCGTGGGGTCGCGGTGCACCTCGACCGACGCGTAGAACGCGTCCATGTCGACGTGGAGGATGGGGCTGCCGGTGTCGTCACCCTCCGGCCCGAACCGCGAATCGCCGCGCGGCACCGCCTGGCTACGACCCATACGCGCAGGCTAGACCGCCCGTACGACAATCAGCGGGACCATCATCTCGGCCGCCGTGTACGAGCCGTGGTAGGCGACCAGCTTTGCCACCGTCTCCGGCTCGTGGGCGGTCGCGAGCACCGCGCAGAGCCCGTGGCTGGCCACCACGACGTCACCGATGCGGCCGAGGTGCGCGCTGGGCACCGGCCCGAACAGGCCCGCCTCGACCACCTCCTCGCGGGGTGCCACCCAGGCGTCCTCGCCGAGCACCTCGCGCCACGCGGCCACCACGTCGTCGCGGGCGCCGGGGAGCGTGTGGAGGTACCGCACCCGCGGCTCGCCGGCGACCAGGCGGAGGCCGGCGCTGAGGCGCGGGTCGGCGTCGAGGTCGTACCGCCCCTCGTCGGGCACGTCGAGCTGGCCGTGGTCGGCCGTGACCAGCAGCGCCGCGTCGGCCGGCAGCCCTTCGACCAGGCGGGCGAGCACCCCGTCGAGCTCGGCGACCGCGGCCCGCCACTCCGGCGAGTCGACGCCGAACCGGTGTCCCGCCGAGTCGACCGTCGGGTGGTAGCCCACGACCAGCGACCGCCCGCCCACCGCGAGCCCGTCGAGCATGCCGGTGACCAGCGTGTCCGGGTCGGGCGCCGCGCGGTAGTCACCGCCCCGCCAGGCGGCGAGGGTGAGGCCGCTGCCCGCGTACTCGGGGCGGCTCACCATGGTCACCGCGACGCCGGCCGCCCGGGCCACCGCGAGCCGGCTCGGCACCGGCTGCCACGCGGACGGGTCGGGGTCGTTCCACCACTGGGTGTGGTTGAGCACCCTGTCGGTGCCGGGCACGTTGACGGTGAAGGCCAGCAACCCGTGCGCGCCGGGCACGGCTCCCGCGCCGATCGACGCGAGACCCGCCGGCGTCGTCGAGGGAAAGACCGAGGTCAGCTCCGTGGCGGCGGGCGCCACGTCGGCCAGCGTCGGCGCGTGGGGGGTCGCCAGCGGGATCTGGTACGACCCGAGGCCGTCGACGACGAGCAGGGCGATCCGCCGCACGCCGTCGAGCCGGGCGGTGAGGCCGAGCGGATCCGGCGCCTCCGGGACCCCGAGGACGGCGAGCACGCTGGGCAGCAGCTCGGCGAGGCTGGCCCGCCCGTAGGCCGGCCGTACGAACTCCAGCGGCTGGGTCATGACGACGGGCGGCGGGCGAAGAGGTGGAGCTGGGCGGCGATGTCCCGGTACGGCGGGTAGGCGGCAGCCGCCATCTCCAGCTCGACCACCGCCTGCGGGTCGGCGTCGGCAACCGCCGCGGGCAGGAGGTCGGCGAGGACCCGTACCCCGTGGATCTCGGAAACCTCAAGCCCGGCGGCGCGCAGCAGCGCGGCGGCGGTCTCCGCGTCGTAGCGCCGCCGCAGCGTGTCCTTGGGCCCGGCGCATCCGTGCCGGTCGGCGAGGAGCGCGGCGGCGCCGGCGAGATGGCCGTTGACCGCCCGGCTGAGCACCGCGGCGGCCTTGCCGGCGACGAGCACGCTGGCCGCCCCGCCCGGCCGCAGCGCCGCGGTGACCGCACCCACCACGCCCGCCGGGTCGTCGACGACCTCCAGCACGGCGTGGCACAGCACCAGGTCGGCGGCGCCCGGCTCGACGAGGCCGGCGAGCGCGTCACCGTCGCCCTGCACCGCGCGGACCCGATCGGCGACCCCGGCCTCCGCGGCCCGGCGGGTCAGCGCGGCGAGCGCGTCCGGGCTGGCGTCGACCACCGTGACCCGGTGGCCGTCCTCCGCGAGCGGCACGGCGAAGCCGCCGGTGCCGCCGCCGACGTCGAGCACGGTGAGCGGGCGACCGCCCTGCCGCTCGATCTCGCGGCGCAGCGCCGCCCAGACGACGGCGGTGCGTGGTCCGCCGCGCTGTGCGCGAGTCAACTCCATGCCTACCCCGCTCCGTCGCTCGGCGCGCGTCCACCGCCGTGGTCGAGGTCCGAAGCCTCGCGACTCCCGCTCATGCCTACCCCGCTCCGTCGCTCGGCGCGCGTCCACCGCCGTGGTCGAGGTCCGAAGCCTCGCAACCGCACCCAACGAAAACGCTGCCCTGCGCTTCGCGCCGCTCCGCGTTTCCGCCGGGGCCCGCACTCCCGGTCATGGCCGCAGCCTATGCCAGGGGTCCGCACCACAGGTGGCGGAGCCCCACGGCCTCCGCCACCAGGCTGTCAACTGTAATCGCGGTGAACGCGTTTGCCGCACGACCGAACGGCGGAGCACAGGTCGGGCGCGGGGAGCGAGCGTCAGCCGCGGGCGAGGATCTGGCCGACCGCGGTGGCCTTGTCGCCCAGCATGGCGCGCAGCCGCAGCGCGATGTCCTCGGGGTCGTCGGTCGAACCGAAGGGCTGCGCGACCTGGTCGGGCACCGCGTCGATGCTGGCCTGCAGGCTGGTCAGATCCTGCTGGAGCTGCGCCTTGGTGGCCTCGTCGACGCTGCCGACCGCGGTGGCGAGGGCCTTGACCGCGCCGGTCATCCAGTTGGCCCAGACGTGCAGCGGCACCCGACCCTCGCCGGTGGGGTTGGGGATCGCCACCGACGTGGTGTAGTGCGCGTCGCGGAGCTGCTGCGCCTGCTGGGGGGTCATCTCGTTGTACTCCGATCTGGCCTGCCAGGCCGCGAGGGACTCCCCGCGCAGCACGGACAGGACGCCGTCGAGTGCGGACCAGTCCTCACAGAACTGCCTGATGATCGAAAGGTGGATGTGCCACAGGTGGCTCTCGTCGCGACCCGGGTCGGGTCCCGCGTCGGCGCCCACCCCGAGCGGCCGCCCGCCGGTGAGCACGTAGCAGTAGACGCCGTGGTTGTCCTTCGTGCCGATGAACTCGCGCAGCACCGGCCCGCGCGGGCTGTACAGGCGCGGGTCGCGGGACCGTGCGGCGCTGTCCAGCCGCCCCGTGTACCGGCGCATCGCGGCGTCCGACAGGCTCAGGTCGATCGCCGACGCCATCACTCCGGAACCCCGGCGGTCGGCGGTGACGTCACCCACCGAGTAGTCGGACGACGACAGCGCGTTGCGATAGTTGTGGTACCCGGGCTTCGCCGCGTACACGCCGCCGAGCAGGGCGGACGGCTCGATGCGGTCGAAGTCCGTCCACAGTCGCCAGATCGCGGCGGAGATGCGAGCCGGATTGGGGTTGCTGGCCAGGATCGTGTACTCGTCGGTGTCCACATCGGCCTCGGCGGCGGCCGCCGCGACGACGGCCGGCTCGGGCAGGGCGAGCACGTCGTACTCCTCACCCAGGGCGAGGCTCACCGCCAGGTCGTCGGCGAGCGGCTGTGCCTGCGGGTCGCGGACGTGGAAGGCGTCGTCGCGCCGGTCGTAGAACCACGCCCGCCCGGAGGGCTTGTCACCCAGGAGGAAACCGCCGGGGTTGCGGATGGTCCGCAGTTGACCGTCCAGTGGGCCGCCATGGCAGCGTCCCTCTTGCACGGTGCCGCTCCCTTCCTCGACGGGGGAATCGTAGGGTCGGGTCATGACCACCGACGACCAAGCCGGTTGGCACAGGCGTCGGCGCCACGCGGTCACCGTACACGCCGCCGCGGAGGAGCGCCGGAGAGCGGTGGAGATCTCGCAGGCCCGGGCGCTGGTGGCCGACTTCGTGCGCCGGGCCCGGGCGCGTGATCTGCCGACGCAGCCGTTGGTGGCGCGCGCGTACAGCGGCCGAGGGCGGTACCGGACCGGCCTGCGCGGCTGGTACCTGAAAGCCGACCGGTCGATGGCCGTCGCCGAGGACGGCACCTTCCACCTGCTCACCGTGCCGGCCAGCCTGCGCGCGCGGCTGACCGGGATCACCCTCCCGGGTGACGACCCGCCGCTCGTGGTCGGCCGGGGCGGCAAGGACGGCGAGTCGGTCCCCCTCGCCACCCTCCTCGAACGGGTCCTGAGCAGCGAATAGAAGGTGTCCGGGGCGTTTTCGGAAACGGACATGTACGTCCGGCGTCCCCTAGGGGTATCAGGCGCGGAAGCCGGTGCGTATCGACGATGTGCGACCGGCGCGAACCGGCGCAACATGTAGCCGGATCGTAGGCGCGTGTCCACGGGGGGACTCATGACCAGAAACTTCGCCGGGCTGCTCACCGGCCGGCGGACGAAATATCTCATCATCGTGTTCTGGCTGGCCGTGGTCGCGCTGGCCGGGCCGCTCGCCGGCAAGCTGACCAGCGTGCAGGACAACCAGGCGCGGTCCTGGCTGCCGGGCAGTGCCGAGTCGACCCAGGTGCTCGACAAGCAGGCCGCCTTCTCCTCGCCGGACATGCTCCCGGCCGTGGTCGTCTACGAGCGCCAGTCCGGGCTGACCGACGCCGACAAGACGAAGGTGGCCGGCGACGCCCAGCGGTTCGGGCAGCTCGGCGACCTCGACGGCCCGGTGCAGGGCCCGGCGTTCGCGCAGGACCAGAAGGCGGCCCAGATCTACGTGCCGCTCAACCTCGGCCCCGAGGGCTGGGACCGGGCCGGCTCGATCGTCGACTCGATGAAGGCGACCGCGGAGGAGGGCGCCAACGGGCTCGACGTGCACATCACCGGCCCCGCCGGCAGCGCCGCCGACTCGGCCGAGGCGTTCGAGGGCATCGACAGCACGCTGCTGTACGCGGCGGCCTCGGTGGTCATCGTGATCCTGCTGTTCACGTACCGGAGTCCGGTGCTCTGGCTGCTCCCGGTCATCTCCGCCGGCGTGGCGCTGACCGCCTCCCAGGCCGTGATCTACCTGCTCGCCAAGCACGCCGGCCTCACCGTCAACGCGCAGAGCGCGGGCATCCTGACGGTGCTGGTGTTCGGCGCGGGCACCGACTACGCGCTGCTGCTGGTCGCCCGATATCGGGAGGAGCTGCGCCGCCACCACGACCGGCACGAGGCGATGGCGGTCGCCCTGCACCGGGCCGGCCCGGCGATCATCGCGAGCGCGGCCACCGTGGCGATCGGCATGATCTGCCTGCTCTTCGCCGAGACCAACTCCACCCGCGGCCTCGGCCCGGTCGCCGCGATCGGCATCGTGGTCGGCCTCGCGGCCATGCTCACGCTGCTCCCGGCGCTGCTGGTCACGGTCGGCCGGTGGATCTTCTGGCCGGTACGCCCGAAGGAGGGCACGGCCGAGCCGAGCACGAACGGCCTCTGGGCCAAGGTCGGCGCCCGGATCGCCCACCGCCCCCGCACCACGTGGGTCGGCACCAGCGTGGTGCTCGCCGTCATGGCGATCGGCCTGGTCCAGCTGAACGCGACCGGCCTGACCAACAAGGAGTCGTTCCGCGGCAACCCGGACTCGATCGTGGGCGAGGAGGTGCTGGCCCGGCACTTCCCGGCCGGCGTGGGCAGCCCGGTCGCGGTGGTCAGCGACGCGGCGCGGGCCGGCGAGGTGCGCACCGCCTTCGCCGGTACCCCGGGCATCGAGCCGTCGTCCGTCCGCGAGCCCGTGGTCCGCGGCGGGGTGGCCTACCTGGAGGGCACGCTCACCGCGCCCCCGGACAGCCCGGCGGCGTACGACACGGTCGATCGGGTACGCGACCGCGTGCACGCGCTGCCCGGCGCGAACGCCCAGGTCGGCGGCCAGACCGCGATCAACCTCGACCTCCAGCGCGCGGCCCGGCACGACCGCAACCTGATCATCCCGATCGTGCTGCTCGTGGTGCTGGTGATCCTGGGCCTGCTGCTGCGGGCGATCGTCGCGCCGCTGGTGCTGGTCGCGACCGTGGTGCTCTCGTTCGGCGCGGCGCTGGGCGTGAGCGCGCTGGTCTTCCGGCACGTGTTCGGGTTCGGCGGCGCCGACAGCTCGCTGCCGCTGTTCGTCTTCGTGTTCCTGGTCGCGCTCGGCATCGACTACAACATCTTCCTGATGACCCGGGTACGCGAGGAGGCCGCGCGCCACGGCACGAGGAGGGCCGCGCTGATCGGCCTGGCGGCCACCGGCGGCGTGATCACGTCGGCGGGCGTGGTGCTCGCCGGCACGTTCGCGGTGCTGGCCACGCTGCCGTTGACGGCGTTCGCGGAGATCGGGTTTGCGGTGGCGTTCGGCGTCCTGCTCGACACGATCGTGGTGCGGGCAGTGCTGGTGACCGCGCTCAACCTCGACCTCGGCCGGCACATGTGGCACCCGAGCAAGCTGGCGAAGGTGCCCGACGCGCTCCCGGCCACCGCGGCGCCGGCGCCCGAGCCCGCGGTGCGCTCAGCCCCGTGACCCCCTTTGCCGTTGATCAGGGACTTGGTGGAGTGACGCGCCGGTCGACACGCCCACCAGCTCCCTGATCAACACGGCTGGAGGGTCCGGCGCGGCGGGCCAGTGCGCGGTTGTGGACCAGTGAGAGGGTGTTGACGGCGATGAAGACGCTGGCGTAATAGAGCATCGCGACATCGGTGAACGGCGACGAGAACGCGGCCTGATATGGCCCGAGACGCGCGTTTTCCGGAATGCGGTGCAATGCCACGGCGCCGATGCCGAGCAGTGAAAGGTAAACGGCGAGCGACAGTACGACGACGACCAACTGGAGGCGCCACCACCGCATGGCGGTGCGCGCCGTCGTACCGCGGCCCATGAGGTGGATGACCATCATGACGAGAAATATCGATTCGAGCAGGAGCAGCGCGATCGTGGTGACCCAGATCTCGCCGGCCACCGTCCTCATCAGCGTCATCTGCGCCCACTCGAACGCGTCGTGGTTGTCGCCGCAGGACGAGAGCGCCTCGCACTGCGCCCGGGTGTAGTCGGCGTCCGCGCTGGTCACGCCGAACGTGATGCGCGCGTGTCCGGCCGCGAAGCGGGGCAGGTAAACGATAAGGAAAAACAGCCAGAAGAGGAACTTGGCACCGACCAGGAGAAGGGTCCTGTCACGCATCGCCACCGGAATTTCTGTGATCTCGCAATCCGCCTTCGCCACGGGCCGGTGCCAGGTTGGCACAGCGAAGTGGCGCGCCGGCAACCATTGTCGGAATACCGTCCGATGTGTATCACCGGAAATCGCGTGACGCCGGACTCACCGGTGGCGTGATCGGGTCGAGCCGGTCGGCGGTCAGATTGATCACACCGTCGTGCTTTTCCAGCCGCCCCCGCACGATCAGCGCGGCACTGGTGCGGGCCACCTTCCGGTACCGCTGCCACAGCCCCGGCGAGCAGGTGACGTTGAGCATGCCGGTCTCGTCTTCGAGGTTTATGAACGTGATGCCGCCCGCGGTCGCCGGCCGCTGCCGGTGGGTGACGAGGCCGCCGACGCGCACCCGGGTGCCGCCGTCGATCAGGCCGAGCCGCGCGATCGGCACCGCGCCGGCCTCGTCGAGCTGGGCGCGGATGAAGCGGGCCGGGTGGCTCTCCGCCGACAGGCCGGTGGCCCACACGTCCGCGACGAGGCGCTCGACCGCGTCCATGCCGGGCAGCGTGGGTGGCGGGTTGGGGCTGTTGCCGGTGCCGGGGAGACGGTCCGGCCGTTCCTGGGCCGCGGCGCCGGCCGCCCACAGCGCCTCGCGGCGGGCCAGCCCGAAGCCGGCGAACGCGTCCGCGGTGGCCAGCGCCTCCATGTGCGCGGTGCTCAGGCCGACCCGGCGGGCCAGGTCGGCCATGTCCCGGTACGGCCCGGCGCCCTCCCGCTCCTCCTCGATCCGCTTCGCCAGGTCGTCGCCGATCGTGCGTACGTAGGACAGGCCCAGCCGGACGGCCGGACCGCCCATCCCCCACTGGTGCGGCGGTTCGAGCGGCTCGCTCCGCCACCGGGTGTCCGATGTGTACTCGAGCTTGGCCTTCGCCCCGCTCAGGTTGATGTCCGGCCGGCGCACCTCGACGCCGTGCCGCCGCGCGTCGTCGACCAGCGTCTGCGGCGAGTAGAAGCCCATCGGCTGGGCGTTGAGCAGCGCGGCCAGAAACGGTCCCGGGTGGTAGCGCTTGAGCCACGAGCTGGCGTACACGAGGTAGGCGAAGCTGATCGCGTGGCTCTCCGGAAAGCCGAAGCTGGCGAACGAGGAGAGCTTCAGGTACACGTCGTCGGCCACCGGGCCGGTGATGCCCCGCTCGGCCATGCCGGTGTAGAGCCGCTCCCGGAGCGCGGCCATCCGTTCGTCCGAGCGCTTCGAGCCCATGGCCCGGCGCAGCTGGTCGGCCTCGGTGCCGTCGAAGCCGGCCACGTCGATGGCGAGCTGCATGAGCTGCTCCTGGAAGAGCGGCACGCCGAGGGTCTTGGCGAGCGCGTTGGCCATTTTTGGATGTGGAGGCACGGCTTCCTCGATGCCCTTTTTGCGACGAATATAAGGATGTACCGACCCGCCCTGGATCGGCCCGGGGCGGATCAGTGCCACCTCCACGACCAGGTCATAGAACTTGCGCGGCTGGAGCCGTGGCAGGGTAGCCATCTGCGCCCGGGACTCGACCTGGAAGACGCCAACTGAGTCTGCGCGGCACAACATGTCGTAAATTTCGGGATCGGTGAGGTCCATCGCGCTCAGGTCGAGGTCGTCCTGGATCATGTCGTGCGCGTACCGGAGCGCCGACAGCATGCCGAGCCCCAGCAGGTCGAACTTGACGAGCCCGGCGATCGCGCAGTCGTCCTTGTCCCACTGCAGGACGGTGCGGTTTTCCATCCGGGCCCACTCCACCGGGCACACGTCGATCACCGGCCGGTCGCAGATCACCATGCCGCCGGAGTGGATGCCCAGGTGCCGTGGAAACGTCTGCAGCTCGTTGGCGAAGTCGACGACATCTCCCGGGATGTCGTCCACGTCGACCTTGGCGATGCTCCCCCACCGGTCGATCTGCTTGCTCCACGCGTCCTGCTGGCCGGGCGAGAAGCCGAACGCCTTGGCGATGTCACGCACCGCCGACCGCGGCCGGTACGAGATCACGTTGGCGACCTGGGCGGTGTGCGTGCGGCCGTACTTGTCGTAGACGTACTGGATGACCTTTTCGCGCTCGTCGGACTCGATGTCGACGTCGATGTCGGGCGGCCCGTCCCGCTCGCGGGCGAGGAAACGCTCGAAGAGCAGCCCGTGCTGTACCGCGTCGACGTTGGTGATGCCCAGCGCGTAGCAGACCGCCGAGTTGGCCGCCGATCCCCGCCCCTGGCAGAAGATCCTGTTGTCGATGCAGAACGTCACGATGTCGTGGACGATCAGGAAATAGCCGGGGAAGCCCAGCTCCTCGATCGTCCCCAGCTCCCGCTCCAGCTGCGCGTACGCCTCCGGGTTCGCCTCCCTCGGGCCGTACCGGCGCAGCGCCCCCGCCATGGTCAGGTGGCGCAGCCAGGTCATCTCGTCGTGGCCCTCCGGCACCTCCCAGGCGGGCAGGTTGGGGGCGACGAGCTGGAGGTCGAAGGCGAGCTCGCGGCCCAGCTCCGCGGCCCGGGCCACCGCGCCCGGGTAGCCCGCGAACCGGGCCGCCATCTCCTCGCCGCCGCGCAGGTGGGCGGTGGCCGCGGCGGGCAGCCAGCCGTCGATCTCGTCGAGGCTGCGCCGGGCCCGTACCGCCGCGAGGGCGGTGGCCAGCCGCCGCCGCTTGGGCGTGGCGTAGTGCACGTTGTTGGTAGCCACAGTGGACAGTCCCGCCGCGGCGGCCAGCTCGGCGAGGGCGTCGTTGCGGTCGCCGTCGGCCGGGTCACCGTGGTCGGTCAGCTCCACCAGCACGCGCCCGGGGTCGAACGCGGCCACCAGCCGGTCCAGCTCCGCGGCCGCCGCGGCCATCCCGCCGATCCGCAACGCCGCCGGTACGGTGCCCTTGCGGCACCCGGTCAGCACGACGACGTCTTTCAATGCCTTTCCCAGCTCCTCGATCGCGGGATAGACCGGGCGGCCCTTCTCCTTGCCGGCCAGCTGCGCCTGGCTGACGGTGCGGGCGATCTGCGCGTACCCGGCGGGGCCCCGGGCCAGCACCACCAGGTGCCGCCCGACCGGGTCGGGTTCGCCGTTTTGCGGGCCGGGCAGGCCGAGCGAGAGCTCCGCGCCGAAGATCGTGGGCAACTGGTGCGCGCGGGCCGCCTCGGCGAAGCGCACCACGCCGTAGAAGCCGTCGTGGTCGGTCACCGCGAGCGCGGTCAGCCCCAGCCGGGCCGCCTCCCGGGCCAGCTCCTCGGGGTGGCTCGCCCCGTCGAGGAAGCTGAAGTTGGTGTGGCAGTGCAGCTCCGCGTACGGCACGGCCCCCTCGGCGCGGACCAGCGCGGGCCCCTCGTACGGCGGCCGCTTGCGGCTCCAGGCCGGCGAGTCGCCGCCGTCGGCGTCCACCGCCAGCGGATCCACGACGTGCCTTCCGGAGAGCACCCGCTCCATCTCCGCCCAGGGGCGGGGCGGGTTACTGAACCCCATGGTCGCCTCCCTCCCGCCACCGGCGGCACCGCGGCTCGGTGGCCGCGCCCCGCGCCGAGCGGCACCGCACGGTGACGGCCGCGCCGGGCGCCAGGCGGCATCGCGGCTCAGTCATAGATCGCCTCCACGGACCAGACGCCGCCGGCGAGGGAGAGCAGCAGCCCCCAACCGCCGGGGAGGGCGACCTGGAAGCGGGCCCGGCGCCGCGACTCCTCCGCCGCCCACCAGCGCTCGTCCACCGGCCACGGCCCGACCCAGCCGATCACCTCGACCGCCCGCTCCCGCCCCCGCCGTTCCGGGCCGAACACGACGCGGGCCGGCGGCCCGCTGACCTCCAGCCGGCCACTCACCTCGACCGGTGCGCCGGCCGCGTCGTACACCATCACCCGCGCCGGCGCCGCCAGCACCTGCGCCGGCGCGGGGGCCGGGATGCGCCCCGGCCAGGGCGGCTGCCCGGGGCGGGCCGGCGTCCGCTCGTCGCCCCACGGGACCCACCGCACCTGGTCGTCCGGCGAACGCCCGCCGCCGAGCACCGCCGTGAGCACCGCCTCCGGCCCGAGGATGCCCTGCACCCGGTGCAGCGCCCGGTGCGCCCGGTCGCGCTCCTCGCCGGTCTCGCCCCACAGCCCCGGCTGGAGCCCCACGTGGGTGAGCACCCCTTCGGGGACCAGCCGCAGCCGTACGATCCCGGACACCGGCCGCTCCCGGCGCCCGGAGATCCACCCGTCGAGCTGCCACCGCACCCGGTCGGCGATGGCCGCCGCGGTGAGCAGACCGTCGTGCCGCCACACCCGGTGCAGCTCCTGGCCGTCGACGGTCACCGCTTCGATCGCCACCCGGGTACAGGCCAGCCCGTGGCCGGCGAGCCTTTCGTGCAGCCGCTCGGCCAGCGACCGCGCCGCGAACGCCGCCACGTCGACCCGGTCGAGCGGCTCGTCGTCGTACCGGTCGGTGACGTCGAGGTCGGGCGGCACGCGGCGGACCGCGAGCGGCCGGTGGTCACGCCCCGCCGCCAGCCGGTGCGCCAGCGCCGCGTCGAACCCGAACCGGGACAGGACGTCCGCGGCGGGCAGGGCCGCGAAATCACCGAGGGTACGCGCGCCGAGCCGCCGCAGCAGGTCCGTCAACTGTGGACGGTCGAGCGCCTCGACGGGGAGCCCGGCCAGGAACTCCCGGGTCTCCCCCCGCGGCACGATCCGCCCGGTGCGCGCCGCCAGCCCCGCCGCGAACACCCCGTCCGCGATCCCCACCTGGCTCTCCACCCCGCACGCCTCGGCGATCCGCTCGACGATCGCCTCGGCGGTACGCTCCTCGCCGCCGAAGTAACGCGCCGGCCCCTTGGCCGCCATCGCGCACGACCCCGGCCGCACCACCTCGACCCCGACCACCAGCTCCTCGACCGCCGCCACCACCGGCTCGAACGCCCGCGCGTCCCGATCCGGATCGTGCTCGACCACGGTCAGCCGCGGGCAGCGCCCCTGCGCCTCCCGCTTGCGCAGGCCGCGCTTCACTCCCTCCGCCCGGGCCGCCTCGGAGCAGGCGATCACACGGTTGGCCCGGACCACGGCGACCGGCCCGGTCGCCGGGATCCCCTCCACGAGGTCCAGGGCGACCACCGGCCAGTCGGGACACCAGACCAGCAACGTGCGCACGCCCGATCATAGAACAAATGTTCGAACAACTCATCGTAATCGGCAACCCGACTGGCGGGACCTCACCAACTCAGATCAACCGGTAGCGTCTCGCCGGTCACCCACCGTCAAACGACATCGCGGAGGGACGGTTGACGATCGACGGGTACGCCGACGAGTCCATCCGCGGCGCCTCCTTCATCCTCGCCTTGGCACTCATCCCCAGCCAGGCGAGGGCGGATGTCGATCGCACCGTCCGCTCGCTCCGGCTGCCCCGCCAGCGCCGGATTCACATGGTCGACGAACGCGACTCGCGCCGCCGGGAGGTGATCAGCACGATCGTCGGCCTGAGCGTCGTCCGAGGACTTGTCTACACCGCCCCGAGGCCGGTGTCCCGAGCCCGCCCCACCTGCCTGTCCACACTGGCCGACGACGCCTTACGGATGGGTGTGGGACGGCTGGTCCTGGACCGTGGCGAGGAGAATCAGAACCGGCGGGACCGGACCACGCTTCAGGCGACACTTACCAAGTCGGATGTGCGCTATCTGCACGCCCCGTCATGGGAGCACCCGGGGCTCCAGATCGCCGACATCATCGCCTGGGCATACGGGGCGGGTGGTGACTGGCGCCGGCGCATCTCACCGGTCGTCGACGGTGTCCAGCGAGTCGAGCCCTAGACCGACAAGGTCTGGATACGCGTAACCCGGCCCACCGATCGTCCGGTCGGGAGCCGGGTCCACTTCCCCCAGCTATTGCCGGGAGCCTCTCTCAGAGTACTCCACCCCTTGTGTCGATTCCAGTGGCCAGAAAGCCGTCAGCGGATCAGGGTGAGGGTGGCGCGGCGGCCGGTGGTGGCTGTCGCCGGCTCCACGTCGACTACGGCTACCACCGGGCGGCCGCCGGTGCCGGGCATCCAGACGGTGATCTCCTTGGGACGGGCGGCCGCGCCGCGGCCGCGGGCGAGGATCGTCACGCGGCGCTGGCGGAGGCGGCCGCGTCCCTCGCCCAGGCCTTCCCAGTCGCTGCGGACCACCTGGAGTGTCACGTCGGCGCCGTCCCACCGGCCGTACGGCACCAGGACGCTGCCCCGCTGCCGCGCGCGGGCGGCCAGGCGGCTGGTGATGGTGGCGGACACGCCACCGGGCACGGCGGTGACCACCACGTCGATGCCGTCGATCAGGGCGGCGACCACCGCGGCCCACTCCGGACCCGGGTTGGGCACCAGGGCCAGGCGGTCGAGCGCGATGCCGGCGTCGGCGGCGGCGACCGCGCCGAACGTGGGGATGCCGACCAGCGCGCACCACGAACCGGTCCGGGAGGCCTCCGCGATCAGCGCGAGCACCAGGGCGGAGGTGCCGCCGAGCGGGACGCCGGCCGGCTGCCCGCCCTCGGGGAGGGCGCCGGCCGCGACGGTGGTGCCCCGGCGCAGGCCGCCGCCGGGCAGGAGCACGCCGAGCGGGGGCACCACCGGCAGTACGCGGTGCCGCCCCGTGACGTCCGGGTCGCTGGCCGGCCGGACCAGCCCGGCCACGGTGGCGGACCGGAGAGTCGCCTGGCCCGCCATGGCCTGACTCGCTTTCCTGGTGCGCTGACGAGACGAACGGTGTGCGACGGACGGTCAGGCCGCGGCCAGCCCGTCCAGGGCGGGCTGGTGGGCCAGGCCGAGCGCGACCTCGACCACCGCCACGAACTGCTCGGCGGCGCGCAGCAGGTCGTCGGCCTCGCGGCTGGTGACCACGCGCGGGATGCCGGCCTGTGCCGCGGCGCGCTTGCTGGCGCCGGCGGCGAAGTAGGTGGCCCACTCGCGCAGCTCGGGCGCCACCATCAGCAGGAGCGTCCAGACGCTGGTGACCCGGTTGCGCCGGGTGGGCGCCGGCTGCGCGCGGGCGGCGAGCATGGCGGCCGCGGCGCGCAGGGCGGACAGGTGGGCGGCCGCGTATCGCAGGCCGTCGGGGCGGGTCTGCGCCGCCTCCTCCAGCCCGCGCCGGGCGAGAACGAGCAGCTCGGCGGGAGTGCGGTGCGGCAGCACGCCGGCGGGCACGGTGGGTGCCGGAGCGGTACTGGTCGGCATGGGAGTCTCTCCTCGGCAATGTCCTGTCGACGGCGCCGGCCGGGCGTGAACGCTTCCCCTCCTCACACCCGACCGGCTCGGCCGGCGAGGCCGTCGCTCGCCGCCCGGGGGTCGGGGGTGGCGAACGACGGTCCTGCCTGAGGGCCCGGACCCGCGAATGTCCGGGACCCGCACGCGGTCTCCGCGAACCGCCCTCGGATGGCGCGTCGCGAACCGCTCCACCCGAGTCGTTCGAACAATCGTTCGAACTACCAAGACAGTACACCTCGGCTACGACAAAAACGCAACGCTCGGCGGGCGCGCCGCCGGGCGGTATCGCGATGTAACGACCGATGGCGCCCAGTACCCTGACACGGGTGACGAGGAAGCCCGCGCTGGGAGTGGCCCTGGTGGTCGCCTCCGGCACGCTGTTCGCGATCAACGGGACCGTCTCCAAGCTGGTGCTGCGCGCCGGCATCGAGCCTGCCCAGCTGGCCTTTCTCCGGGCCGCCGGCGCCTTCCTCGGGCTGCTGGCGATCACGCTGCTGCTCGGCCACGGCCGCCGCCTCGCGGTCACCCGTCACGACCTGCCGCTCCTGGTCGGGTACGGGCTGGCCGGCTTCTTCCTCGTCCCGATGCTCTACTTCGTGGCGATCTCCCGGCTGCCGGTGGGCATCGGACTGCTGTTCGAGTTCACCGCGCCGCTCTTCGTCGCGCTCTGGGTGCGCTTCGGCCAGCGCCAGCCCGTGCGGCCGCGGCTGTGGGGCGGGTTCGCGCTCAGCCTCGCCGGGCTCGCCTGCGTCGCCGAGGTGTGGGGCGACCTTCGCCTCGACGGGCTGGGCGTGCTCGCCGGCCTCGGCGCGGCCGTGCTCCTCGCGCTCTACTACCTGCTCGGCGCGCGTGGTGTGGCGCGCCGGGACACGCTGTCGCTCACCACCTGGGCGTTCGGCTCCGCGGCCGTCGCCGGCCTGCTCACGCAGGCCGTCGCACCGGCGAACGGTGGCTGGGCGCCGCTCGCGGAGGCCACCTCCGGCGGGGTTCCGGTCGCGCTCCTGCTCGGGTACGTGGTGGTGCTCGGCTCGATCGTGCCGTACATGCTGATTGCCGCCGCGCTCCGGCACCTGCCGGCGACCAGCGTCGGCATCATCGGCATGGTCGAGCCGGTGTTCGCCTCGGCTGTGGCATGGATCACGCTCGGTGGCAGCGAGGCGCTCAGCGCGGCGCAGCTCGCCGGCGGCGCGCTCGTCCTGGCCGGCGTGGCCCTGGCCGAGACCGCCCGGGTCACGCCGCGAGCACCCGAGACGGCCGCCGCCGGGGAGAAAGCCGTCGCCGTTCCGGCCGGGTAGGCAGCAAGATGGTCGGCATGTCCACACACCCGAATGTGCGGCCTGTACACCCCAACGTGCAGGCTGTACAAGACGCCCTGCTCGGCGCCGACGCCCGCGACGGCTCCGGCCGACCCAGCGAGGTCCGGTTGCTGCCCGAGGCCGTACACACCGCTGCGGCGGCCGCGGCCGCGCTCGGCATCGAGGTGGGCCAGATCGCCAACTCGCTGGTCTTCGACGCCGACGGCGAGCCGCTGCTGGTACTCACCTCCGGCGCGCACCGGGTGGACACCGCCAAGGTCGCCGCCGACCTCGGCGTGGGCAAGCTCAAGCGGGCCACGCCCGACTTCGTCCGTACGCACACCGGCCAGGTCATCGGCGGGGTCGCGCCGCTCGGCCACCCCAAGCCGCTGCGCACGCTCGTCGACACCGCCCTGGAGCGGTACGGGGAGATCTGGGCCGCCGGCGGCGTACCCCAGGCGGTCTTCCCCACCACGTACGCCGAGCTGGTCCGGATCACCGCGGGGAGCCCGGCCGAGGTCGAGTAGAGCGGTGTTCGTGACGCTGCACGCGTGGCGGGTCCCCCGCCGTGTGGTGCCGCGCGCGCTGGCCCGCATCGCCCTCGACCGCCGCCGGCTCCGCGCCCTGCCCGGCGTCCGCTTCGCCAAGCTCCTCGGCACCGGTACCGGCGAGGGTTTCGGCCCCACGGACGCCGACCTGACCCGATACGCCGCTCTGGTGGTGTGGGCCGACGCCGGCTCGGCCGGCGGTTTCGCCGGCTCGCCGGTGGCCCGCGCCTGGGCCCGCCTCGCCACCGGCCAGGTGCGGATCGACCTGCGCCCGCTCGCCAGCCGGGGACGGTGGTCGGCGGCGGAGCCGTTCGGCACGCCCCGGGGCACCGCCGAGGGGACCGTGCTCGCGCTCACCCGCGCCCGGCTCCGGCCGCGCCGGGCGGTCACGTTCTGGCGCGCGGTACCGCCGGTCGCCGCCGCGGTGGCCACCGCGCCCGGGCTGCTCGCCCGCTTCGGCATCGGCGAGGCGCCGATCGGCTGGCAGGGCACGGTCAGCGTGTGGCGGAACACCGCAGACCTCCGCGAGTTCGCGTACCGTCACCCGGAGCACCGGGCGGCGATCCTCCGCACACCGGCCGAAGGGTGGTATGCGGAGGACCTGTTCGCCCGGTTCGCCGTACTGGACGTCATGGGCGACCGTAGGGTCGTGGGCTGGAACGACGGAGGGGAGCGCGGGCGCGCATGAGGTTGGTGCCGTGGATGCCGGACGACCTCACCAGGCGGCTGGACGACGTCGTCGCGGTGTACGGCGAGGCGATGGGCTACCGCGCCGAGCTGCTGGAGGCGCGGCGCGGATACATCGCCACCCACGCGCGGCGGCCCGGCTTCCGGGCGGTCGCCACGCTCACCCGCGACGGCCACCTGGTCGGCTTCGGGTACGGGTACACGTCCGCCAGCGGGCAGTGGTGGCACGACCAGGTGCGCGGCGCGCTGACCGAGGAGGCGCGCAAGAGCTGGCTGACCGACTGCTTCGAGGTGGTCGAGCTGCACGTCCGCCCGCCGGCGCAGGGGCACGGCGTGGGTGCCCGCCAGCTGCGCGCGCTGCTGCGCATGGCCACCGGCGCCACCACGCTGCTGTCCACCCCCGAGGCCGACGAGTCGGCGTCCCGGGCCTGGCGGCTGTACCGGCGCTTCGAGTTCGTCGACGTGCTGCGCGACTTCCGCTTCCCCGGCGACGAGCGGGCGTTCGCGGTGCTAGGACGGCAGCTCCCCCTCCCCTCGTGAGACGGTGTGATCGCGCGTCGGACCGCCGGCGTAGCGAAGCGGAGCGGCGGTTCGACGACGAGGCCCTAGGTAGGCATCTGCCCTGGGTGCCGCTGGGCGGGCTCGTCCTCGTACAGGTCGGCTACCCGCTCACCGGCGGCACCGCCCGGGCCGCCGTCACCGTGGCGGCGGTGCTGCTCGGGTACGCCGCCTCGGTCGGGCACGCGCTGCTCACCCGCGGACCCCGGGCGGCCGCCCGGCTCGTGGTGGTGACCACCGGCGGCGGCTTCGCGGTCGAGGCGCTCGGCGTGGCGACCGGGTTCCCGTTCGGCGCGTACGCCTACTCCGGCGACCTCGGCCCCCGCGTGGCCGGCGTGCCCTGGGTCGTGCCGCTGGCCTGGACCTGGATGGCCTGGCCGGCCTGGCTCGCCGCGGTACGGGTCACCCGCTCCGGGCCGGGCCGGGTGGCGCTCGCCGGGCTCGGGCTCGCCGCCTGGGACCTCTTCCTCGACCCGCAGATGGTCGCCGCGGGGTACTGGACCTGGGACGACCCGCACCCCGCCCTGCCCGGCGTCCCCGGCGTACCGGCCGGCAACTACCTCGGCTGGCTCGCGGTGGCGCTGGTGATGGCCGTCCTCGTCCGGTCCACCGCCGCCGGTCCGGGGCCGGACGACGCGCCGATGTACGCGCTCTACCTGTGGACGTACGCCGCCAGCGTCCTGGCCCACGCGGTCTTCCTGGACCTGCCCGGCTCGGCGCTGTGGGGCGCGCTGGGCATGGGCGTGCTGGCCGTCCCGCTGGCGGTGGCATGGCGCCGATGACCTGGCTCCTGGTCGCGGTCGTGGCCGCACTCACCGTTCACACCGTGGTCAACGCGCGGCTGCTGCGCCGACCCGCGATGGTATCCACAGTGGACGAACATGTCGCCGTCCTGCTGCCGGTACGGGACGAGGCCGCCCGGGTCGAGCCGTGCCTGCGGGCGCTGAAGGCACAGCAGGGCGTGCCGCGGCTGGAGGTGATCGTGCTGGACGACGGCTCCACGGACGGCACCGCCGACCTGGTACGCGCGCACGGCCTCCGGGTCGAGCCGGGCGCTCCCCTGCCGCCGGGCTGGCTCGGCAAGCCGTACGCCTGCCACCAGCTCGCCGCGCTCGCGCCGCGGGCCACCGCGCTCGTCTTCGTGGACGCCGACGTGGTGCTCGCCCCGCACGCCGTGGCCGCCGCCGTCGGCGAGCTCCGGGCCGCCCGGGTGGACCTGCTCACCCCGTACCCGAGGATCGTGGCCGCCACGGCCGGCGAGCGGCTGGTGCAGCCGCTGCTGCAGTGGTCGTGGCTCACGTTCCTGCCGCTGCGCGCGATGGAACGCTCGCCGCGCCCCGCGCTGGCTGCGGCGGGCGGGCAGTTCCTGGTCGCGGACCGGGCCGGGTACGAACGGGCGGGCGGCCACGCGGCCGTGCGCGACCAGGTGCTGGAGGACGTGGCGCTGGCCCGCGCGGTCAAGCGGTCCGGCGGGCGGATCGCGCTCGCCGACGGGTCCGCGCTGGCCACCTGCCGGATGTACACGGGGTGGCGGGAGCTGGCGGACGGCTACACGAAGTCGCTGTGGGCCGCCGTCGGCTGGCCGGTCGCGCTGCTCCTGCTCGCCCTGTACACGCTGCCCCCGCTGCTGGTCACGGTCATGCCGGCGGCCGGTCTGTGCGCGTACCTGATGGGGGTTTCGGGTCGGGTGGTGGCGGCCCGGGCGACCGGGGGTCGGGCCTGGCCGGACGCGGCGGCCCACCCGGTTTCGATCGTGGTGTTCGCCTGGCTGGTGCTGCGGTCGCACCGCGAGCGGCGCAGGGGCCGGCTGGTCTGGCGCGGCCGGAGGGTGCCGTGAGCGAGCGTTGCGAGCGAACCGTCGAACGCGGCGTCTCGCGGCCGCCCGCGGCGAAGCGAGGACGGCCGTGAACGTGGTCGTGGTGGGCGCGGGCGTCGGCGGGCTCGCGGTCGCGGCGCGGCTGGCCGCCGCCGGGCACGCGGTGACGGTGCTGGAGCGGTCCGAGGCGGTGGGCGGCAAGCTGGGCCGGTACGCGCGGGACGGCTTCGTCTTCGACACCGGCCCCAGCCTGCTGACGCTGCCGGAGGTATTCGGCGACCTGCTACTTGGCCCCTTCCGCTCGCGACCCGGCGAGAAGGGCTGGAAGACGGTCGAGCCGGTGCCGCTGGATCCGATCGTGCGGCACCGCTTCGCGGACGGCACGGTGCTCGACTCCGGCCGCGATCCGGACGCATTCGCCGCCCGGGTCGGCGCGGCGCTCGGCCCGGCCGCGGCCGCGGAGTGGGCGGTGCTGTGGCGGCGCGCCGGGCGGATCTGGGACACCTCGTGGCGGCACGTGCTGCGCACCCCGCTCTCGCCGGCGCGGCAGGCCTGGCGGCTGCGCGACCTCTGGGCGATCCGCCCCGGCCAGTCGCTGCGCGGCGTGGGGGTGCGCGACCCGCGGCTGCGGATGTTCGTGGAACGGTACGCGACGTACGCCGGCGCCGACCCCCGCCGGGCGCCCGCGGCGCTGCTCGCCGCGGCGTACGCGGAGCTGGCCTTCGGCGGCTGGTACCTGCCCGGCGGCCTCGCCACGCTCGCCGGCGCGCTGCTCTCCCGCTGCCTGGACCTGGGCGTGGTGGTCCAGTTCGGCACCGCGGTCACCGCCGTCGACGCGGCGGGCGGGCGGGTCCACGGGGTACGGGCCGGGCGCGAGCGGATCCCCGCCGACGCGGTCGTGACCGACATCGACGCCGGCGACGTCTACCGCGACCTGCTCCCGACGCCACGCCGCCTGGCCCGGCTGGCTGACCGCAGCCTCGCCGGCTTCGTGCTGCTGCTGGGGGTACGCGGGGATTCGGGTCTCGCGCACCACAACGTGTACTTCCCCGAGGACTACGACGCCGAGTTCGACGCCGTCTTCGGCGATCCGGGCCGGGGTGTGCGGGCCCGCCCGGCCCCCGACCCGACCGTGTACGTGACGGTGGCCGCCGACCCGCTGGTCCGGCCGGCCGGGCACGAGGCGTGGTTCGTGCTGGTCAACGCCGCCCGCCAGGGCACCGCCCCGGACGCGGTGGACTGGCGCCGGCCGGGGCTCGCCGAGGCGTACGCGGACCGGATCCTGGACGTGCTGGAGAGCCGGGGCGTACCGGTCCGCGACCGGCTGGTGTTTCGCGAGGTGCTGCTCCCCGGCGACCCGATCTACGGTACGGCCGGCTCGCTGCGGCGCCCGGCCAACCGCGGGCCGGTCGAGGGCATGTACCTGGTCGGCGGCTCGGTCCACCCGGGCGGCGGCCTCCCGCTGGTCGCGCTCGGCGCCGAGATCGTCGCTTCGGCGCTCCTCTCGCGCGGTTGACCCGTGCCCGCGGGGGCCGCGTACGGGGACCGCTCCGGTCAGCGGAGCACGCGGTGGACGGCGGCCAGCAGTTGGAGGAGGCCGACCAGGGCCAGCAGCACCCAGACCGCCGCCACCACCGTGATCGTGCCGGCGGGCAGGTCGGTCTGTACCGCCTCGGCCGCGCCGGCCAGCAGCAGGCCCAGGAAGGCCACCGCGACCCGCGTGGGGCGCTCACCGACCGTGACCGCGCCGATGTCGCGCATGCCGGCGGCGACCACCCGGGCGCGGACGTACTCGTGCAGCCAGGACAGGCCGGCGGCCGCCACCACCAGCATGCCCGGCGCCCCCACCAGCCAGAACGCGACCAGCCAGGCCGCCTCGCCCAGGCGGTCGGCGAGCGAGTCGTAGAGGTAGCCGAGCCGGGTGGCCCGGCCGGAGACCACGGCGGTGGCGCCGTCGGCGCTGTCGGCCATCGCGGCGAGCAGCACGAACACGGCGGCCAGGGCGGGGCGGTCGGCCAGCAGCGGCACCGAGACACACAGCAGCAGGCCGGCGAACGTGACGGCGGCCGGCGGGATGCGGACCCGGGCCAGGCCGCGGCCGATCACGTACGACACGCGCAGCCACCCGCGCACCAGCCGGCCGGCCTTGCGCGGGTCGAAGCCGCCGTGCAGCCGGGCCCACCCGGTCGCGTACTCGTCCCAGCCCAGCCGGCCCTGTCCCACCTTCGGATCAACCGCCCCGCGGGCCGATCAGACGCGGGCGCCGACCGGAAGGTTTTGCCAGACCTCGCGGGTCGCGGTCGAGCGGTTGAGCGTGATGAAGTGGATGCCCGGCACGCCCTCGTCGAGCAGCCGCGCGCACATCTCGCTGCACTGCTCGACGCCGAGCCGCCGCACCGCCTCGGCGTCGCCGGCGATCCGCTCGAAGCGCTCCAGCAGCGCGGGCGGGAAAGGCGCGCCGGAGAGCTGCTCGGACCGCTCGATCGTGGCCATCCGGGTGACCGGCATGACGCCGGGCACGATCGGGGTGTCGCAGCCGGCGGCGGCCACCCGGTCGCGCAGGCGCAGGTAGTCGTCGGCGTCGAAGAACATCTGGGTGATCGCGAAGTCGGCGCCGGCCCGGCACTTTTCCACGAACCGGGCGGTGTCGGCGGCGATGTCGGACGAGCGGGGGTGCTTGTAGGGGAACGCGGCCACGCCCACGCAGAAGTCGCCGGACTCCTTGACGAGCCGGACCAGGTCGGCCGCGTACATGACGCCGTCGGGGTGCCGCACCCACTCGCCCATCGGGTCGCCCGGCGGGTCGCCGCGGACGGCCAGCACGTTACGCACGCCGGCGCCGGCCAGCCGGCCGATCACGTGGCGCAGCTCGGCGACCGAGTGGTTGACCGCGGTGAGGTGGGCCATGGGCAGCAGCGTGGTCTCGGTGGCGACCCGCTCGGTCACGGCGACGGTGGTGTCGCGGGTGGTGCCGCCCGCCCCGTAGGTGATCGAGACGAACGAGGGCCGCAGCGGCTCCAGCTCGCGGATGGCCTGCCAGAGCAGCGGCTGCCCCTCGGCCGTCTTGGGCGGGAAGAACTCGAACGAGAACGTCGGCGTGGGGCCGGCGACAAGGTCACCGACCGACGGCTGGGAGCCACCGGGAAGGACGGAGGGGAGACCGAGTGCCACCCAGTGACTGTATCGGTATCGGCCGGTCCGCAGTCGGGCCGTCTCAGAGCGTGGCGGTGACCTGCGGCGGGACGGGACGTGGATCTTGCGGGCGGAAAACGTCGTACGTGGGCGGTAGAAAGGGGGTCGCTTGGGACGGGTGGCCGCTCCCGCCTCGCGAGAGTCATTGGCCGGGAGCGGCGCCCGAGGGGGTAACGGGGGCGTCCGGCGGCGCCCGGGGGTCGGGTGCTGCCGGACGGCCGAGGGGTCGGCACGGTTCGTTTAGGAGGTCGTGACACTCGAGGGGGCTCAGATACGCCGTGTCTGAGGGACGCACCGCCCAGGATCCGGGCGGAACGCCATCGTCATCCACCGCGCCCGCTTCACTGGGCGCCCTGTTGGCCGCGCTCCGGCTGGGGCGTGGCTGGTCGCAGCTGCGCGTGGCCGAGCAGCTCACCGCGGCCGCCGGCCTGCACACCGTGAGCCGGCACGAGGTCAGCCGCTGGGAGCGCGGCGAGCGGGTCCCCGGCGACTTCTGGCTGAGCTGGCTCGCGGTCGTGCTCGACGTGCCGGGCGGCGAGCTGTCGGTGGCCGCCGAGGCCGCCCGCCGGCGCCCCGGCCGCCGGGCCGCACCCGCACCGGCATCCGTCGAGGGCCAGGCCGACCTGCTGCGCC
>NZ_JAVHUY010000012.1 GCF_031085175.1 Phytohabitans maris | reverse complement strand
GACTCTGCTGGCGAATTGGTGTTAGGCGGCGAGGTCGTATTGGAGTTGGGCGAAGCGGCTGTGGCGGGTTGGGTGGAGTGGGTGGCCGGTGATCCAGGCGTCGGCGCGGGCGATGTTGATGGCGGTGGCGGTGAGGAGGCTGTTTAGGTGGGTTTTGGGTTGTCCGGTGTAGCGGGTTCGGCGTAGTCGGTAGGCGCGGACGGCTTGGGAGATGGTGCCTTCGACGCCGGCGCGGGTGGCGTAGCGGCGCTGCCAGGTGGTGGTTTGTTGGTCGGTGCGGGCTTGGGTGAGGGCTTGTTGTTGTTCGCGGGGGGCGAGGCTGATGCTGCGCGCCCCTGAGGTGTTGCGGGTGCATTTGGGCCGGTCGGGGCAGGGCATGCAGTCGGTGCGGGAGAACAGCACGGTGGTCTTGCCGGGTTGGCTGGGGTGTTGTTTCCAGCTGATGCTGGTGGCGCCGGCTGGGCAGGTGGCCTGCTGCTGGTCCCAGTCGATGGTGAAGGTGGGCAGGGTGTGGCCGCCGTCGGTGTGGGCTTGCCAGGAGGCGTCGGGCAGGACCGGGCCGGTCAGGGTGATGCCGTGGTTACGGCGGGCGGTGATGAGTAGTTCGGCGTCGATGTAGCCGGCGTCGACCAGATGTTCGTCCGGGGTCAGGTCCCGGGCCGCCTGGGCTTGGTGGATCTGGTCGGTGACCTGCACGTCGCAGACGGTGGCGGCGGTGGTCAGCACGGCGGTGATCAGGTGCGGGTGGTCGTCGGTGCAGGTCTCGCAGAGGTGGACCTTGTAACCCTCCCAACCGTGCCCGCGTTTCATCCCGTACCGGGCGTCGGTGTCATACGCAGAGACGATCCTGTCGGCGGCGGGGGCTAACCCGTCCTCCTTCGGCTCACGCAGCCGCGCCCCGCGCTCGTCGCGGTAGAACTGCTGGATCCACACGGTCCGTAGGGTCTGCACGGCCGACAGTTCCGCCGCCCAGGCAGGCGCGTCCGGCCGGGACAACGCTCCGGCCAGCGTGTATCCATCCTCGGCGATGGTTTGTGTGAGGGTGACACGTTCGGTCTCGCTCTTGGGTAGCCGCCACTGGTCGATCCGGGGCCCGTACCGCTCATACCAATCGGTCGGCACCCAGCCCGCCAACCACGGCCCGGCCACCCCCGCGAGGGCCTCCAACGCCGCCCGCAGCGTCTCACCAACCAGTTCCAGGCGGTTCAACGACCGGACCGCGGCCAGCACATGCGTCGAGTCGCTGCGCTGACGACGGGCCCCGCCCAACATGCCCGCCTCGCGCAGGATGCCCAACACCCGATCGAAGATCAACCGTTCGGCGGCGTCCGCATCGACCAGCCGGGACCGGAACTCACTCAACACCGAGGCGTCGAACCCGGCATCGTCCAACTCCAGACCGAGCAGGTACTTCCAGTCGATCCGGCCCCGGACCATGTCAGCAGCCTGCCGATCGGTCAGGTTCTCCATGAACTGCAACACCGACACCAACGCCAGCCGCGCCGGCGACAGCCCGGGCCGACCCCGCACCGCGAACAACTCCCCAAACTCGCGATCATCAAAACGAACCCGCAGCTCATCACGCATCCGCAGGTACACATTCCCCCGCCGGAACGCAGCCCGAGCCAGCCGCGCGGTCTGCTCCGGAACCCCACGATCCTCACCAGGCCGCAGCGACACCACGCCACCATCCACAATCGACACCAGACCAGACCCGCAATCCTGGACCAGCACCAAGACCAGCACCCGCAGACACGCCACAAATTCGCCAGCAGAGTCCTATCGGGGCAGCCAGGTACCACGATCTGATTCGAAGACCCGATCGGCGGCGGCAAGGCAGGTTCGCGGTCGACCGGGGTCCGAGCGAACCGTGACCAGCGGTCGTGTCAGCGCGCTTACCCCGACCACGACGGCAGGACCGGGATTCGGAGCCACCCGGAGCCGCCGGTCGGCCCCGGATGGATCGTCTAGGGCAGGAGGTCGCTGTCGTGGGCGGCGTAGACGGCGGCGACCACGGCCGGGTCGGGTGCGCCGCCGGGCGGGATGGCAGCGCCGACGTCGGCCATGAACGCGAGGCCGGCCGGCCCGGGTGACCACACGCCGAGCACCTGGGCCGGCTCGTCGCTCGGGTTGGCGAACGTGTGACGCACGCCACGCGGCGCCAGGCAGAACGAGCCGGCCGGCGCCTCGATCGGGTCGTCGGTGCCGTAGGTCACCAGGAGGGTGCCGCTGAGCACGTGGATGCCCTCGTCGAAGCCGTGGTGCCGGTGCGGCACCGGCCCGGCGAAGCGCGGCGGCACGGTCATCTCCACGACCGCGAAGCCCTGCGCCTCGGCGAGCACCCGCATCGGCTGTCCCGCGTACGCGAGGGTGCGCCCTTCGCCGGGCCGCACCACCACGCCGTGCACGCTCATGAACCCACCGCCCCGTGCCGCGGCCGGTGCGTGCTCACGAAGGCCCAGACCCGTGTCGCTGCCGGCCCGCACATGCCCATGCGGTCCTGGTCTCGCGCCGGCGCCGGCTCGCTGGTCGGCCGGTGCGTGCTCATGAAAGGTCCGGTCCCGTGTCGACGCCGGCTTGCCTACTGGGCGAGCAGCGTGCCCAGGTGGCGCTCGACCACGGGGAGCACGTCGGCGACGGTGATCTGGCGGCCGAGCTCCGCGCTCAATGAACTCACGCCCGCGTCGCTGATGCCACACGGGACGATGCGGTCGAAGACGGACAGGTCGCAGTCGCAGTTGAGCGCGAAGCCGTGCTGGGTGACGCCCTGCGAGACGCGGATGCCGATCGCGCCGACCTTGCGGTCGGGGCCGCGGTCGTCGGCCGGCACCCAGGCTCCGCTGCGGCCCTCGATCCGCGTCGTGGCCAGGCCGAACTCGGCGCACACGTCGATGAGCAGCTGCTCGGTGCGGCGCACGTACGCCACGACGTCGATCGGGTCTGGCAGCCGGAGGATCGGGTAGCCGACCACCTGCCCCGGACCGTGCCAGGTGATCTTGCCGCCCCGGTCGACGTCGATGACCGGTGTGCCGTCCATCGGGCGGTCGAAGGGCTCGGTGCGCTTGCCGGCCGTGTAGACGCTGGGGTGCTCGAGCAGGAGCACGGTGTCGGGCTCCGTGCCGGCCACGACGGCCTCGTGCAGCCGCCGCTGCTCGTCCCACGCCGCCAGGTAGTCGATGCGGCCGAGAGTCCGGTGCCGCAGCCCGGTGAGTGCGCTAGTCACGCCACCAGCCTAAACCCGGGTAGGGGCCCGATCACCGCGTGTCGCTGCTCACGTCGCCGCTCAGGCGGCCTCCTGATCCAACTCCCAGTGGAAGCGGTATGCCTTGAGCTCGTCCGCCCGCCGCCGCAGGAGCGGTCGGGCCTCCCGTGGAGGTGTTTCGCACAGGAGTTCGGATCCGTGGGGGCGGTCAGACGCGCCAGAGCCACACGTCGTCGACCCGTTGCGGCGGGCCGAGCAGCTCGGTCGTCGCGCGCAGCAGGGCTTCCGGGTGCGCCGGAAACTTCGCTCCGTGCACCCGGTCGGCCAGCACCACGGCCTCCGCGCCCCAGTAGCGCAGGTCTTCGCGCGCGGCCGCCCGGTCCGCCTCGGTGATCGGCGGTACGACGCCGGTGCGGGCCACCTCGAAGAGCAGGTCGGCCGAGGGGCGGGGGACCGGTCCGATCCGGCCCTTGCCGTCCGGGCCGCCGGGGCCGAGGAAGAAGCCGGCCGGGATGCGAAACTCGCCCTGCCCGTGCGCCAGCGCGTACGTCTGCCAGCGTTGCCCGTCCGGCAGCACGTCGGAGGTGGGCGGGACCGGGGCCAGGACACCGCCGTCGTGGACGTACTCGCGCCAGGTGCCGGCGGTGATGAAGCGCGGGATCGGCTCGTACTCGGAGGTGTGCAGCGGCACCGGCACGAGCGGCAACAGCGCGACGGCGAACGCGCCCCACCAGGCCGGCGCCGGGCGCCGGCCCAAGGCGGCCAGGGCGTACGCGAGCAGCACGCCGAGCAGCGGGGTCAGCACGAGCGCGAGCCGGGCCGGCAGCGCGGCGTTGAAGATCGGCAGGCCGCCGAGCATGCCGTACGGCAGGGGGATGCCGGTCAGCCGCTCGTCGACCTTGAGCTCCGGCCCCAGCGACAGCACGAAGAACACGCCGGCCGTGACCGCGAGCGCCCGCAGCACCGCCCGGCGGCCGGCGTCCGCGCGGCGCCACAGCAGCACGAAGCAGGCGACCGTGAGCGCGAGCAGCGGGAGGCCGAAGAACGAGTTCTCCTCGGTGGGGTTGGGCGCGAGACCCGTCTCCAGCCCGGCCGCCCCGGCCAGCGAGCGCTCCGGAAACGCGGCGAACGCGGCCAGGTCCTCGTTGTGCACGTTCGGGTCGAAGCCGGTGCCGTGGAAGCGCTGCGGGCCGAGGAAGTGCAGCCACAACGGGTACGAGAGCAGCACGAGCGCCACGCCGCCGGTGAGCGCCAGCCCGCGCACGAACGACGGCAGCGCGGCGCGGGCCTCGGCACGCTGGGCGAACGCCCACACGCCGAGGAACACCGCGCACGCCAGCGCGGTGAAGAAGAGCCCCTCGGCCGCGATGGAGAACGCGACCGCCACGAGTACGCCGAGGATCAGCCCGTTGCGCCGCCAGCGGCCCGGCTCGCGCAGCGCGAACACCCGCCACACCAGCAGCGGTACCAGCCAGCCGGCGGTCCAGTTGAGGTGGGCGTTGGCGTGCGAGACCATGCCGGGCGCGAAGCCGCAGAAGAGGCCGCCGACCGCCGAGGCGAGCACCGGCAGGCGGAAGACGCGGGAGAGCAGCAGGTACCAGGCGAACGCCGTCGCGGCCAGGTTGAGCGTGAGGATCACCACGAACGACCACTGCGGCCCGGCCAGCAGCGTGAGCGGGGCGAAGACGATCGCGTACACCGTGATCGAGGTGTTGACCGCGAGGTTCACCCCGTCGGGGACGTTCATCAGGTGGGTGAAGAGCGGGTTTTCGGCGTGGGTGAGCGCGTGCGCGCCGTACGCCAGGAGCCACTCGAAGAGCGCCTGGTCACTGGAGTTGACCTTGATGGTGCGGTGGTCGGGGTCGGCCCAGAGGCCGGCGGTGACCAGCACGGCGAGCCCCAGCGCGAGCGCGGCGACGACGAGGTCTGGCCGGCGGCGCGAGGGGGCCGGCGGGTCGGCGGGCGCGGCCACGGGCTCGGTCAGGGTCACGGCCCGCCACCTTATCAATCCGGGACGACACGCCCGAAAGTGCTTGCGCTGCTATTGGAAATGACATCCAATACGACCAACAGAAAGAGAGCCCAAGGAGCCCCGTACCGTGAAAATCGCCCTTGTCGGAAAGGGCGGCAGTGGCAAGACCACGCTGGCCGCCCTCTTCGCCCGCCATCTGGCCGGCGGCGGCGCGCCGCTGCTCGCCATCGACGCGGATATCAACCAACACCTCGCCGCCGCGCTCGGTGCCGCCGAGGACGAGGCGGTGCTGCTGCCCGCGCTCGGCGACCACCTGACCGAGATCAAGGAGTACCTGCGCGGGAGCAACCCCCGGATCTCGTCGGCCGCGGCCATGGTCAAGACCACGCCGCCCGGGCCCGGCTCGCGGTTGCTGTCGATCACCGGGGCCAACCCGATCTACGACGCGCTGGTCCGCGAGGTGGGTGGCATCCGGCTCGCGGTGACCGGGCCGTTCGCGACGGAGGACCTGGGCGTCGCCTGCTACCACTCCAAGGTCGGCGCGGTCGAGCTGCTGCTCAACCACCTGGTCGACGGCCCGGGGGAGTACGTCGTGGTGGACATGACGGCCGGCGCCGACTCGTTCGCCTCCGGGCTCTTCACCCGCTTCGACGCCACGTTCCTGGTGTGCGAGCCGACGCTGCGCAGCGTGGGCGTCTACCGGCAGTACGTGGGCTACGCGCGGGACTTCGGCGTTCGGGTCCACGTGGTGGGCAACAAGGTCGACGACGAGTCCGATGTGGACTTCCTGCGCGAGCACGTCGGCGGCGACCTGCTGACCTGGGTGGGGCGCTCGGCGTACATGAAGGCGGCGGAGCGGGGCCGGCCGCGACCGCTCTCCGCCCTGGAGAGCGCTAACCGTGACGCTCTGGACACGATGCGTAAAGCCGTCGATGCTTGTCGGAAGGAGTGGGCCACCTACACCCGGCAGGCGGTGGAGTTTCACCTGCGCAACGCGACCGCCTGGGCCAACGACAAGGTGGGCGAGGACCTCGCCGACCAGGTCGATCCGGACTTCGTGCTCGGGCCAGAAACGCTGGTCCACTGAGCTCCGGCGGCGCCGCCCACCCATGTGGGCGACACCGCCAAGGACAGTCGCGGCGTCCGCCCGTGAAAAGGACGCGACGCCGCCCGCAAAGCGGGCGTCCCCCGCTCAGGACAGTTGCGGCGGTGCCGCCCGCGAAGCGGGCGTCCCGCCCAGGACAGTAAGGAGAAAGAATGTCCCTCGACGTACCCGCCGCCCTGCTGGAGCGCGCCGAGAGCGGCCAGGTCGACGACGCCGAGTTCGTCGCGTGCGTGCGCGAGTCGCTGCCGTACGCGTGGGCGGTCGTCTCCGACGTCGCCGCCCGCTCGGCCGAGACGACCGCCGAGTTTGCCGACCACGCCGTCCCGCCGCCGAGCGAAAAGGAGCGTGGCCAGCTGCTGCGGGCGCTCGCCAGCGACGCGATCCGGGGCGGTCTGGAGCGGCACTTCGGCGTGAAGCTGGCGTTCCAGAACTGCCACCGGGTGGCCGCGTTCAAGCTGTCCGCGGTCGGCGGCGAGACGTACCAGGACTTCATCTCGCCGGTGGCCCAGATCCGCAACCAGTCGCCTGAACTCCGCGACTGCTAGCGCACCTACAGTGTGATCGCCGATTTATTTTTGCTCAGCGCGCATGGCACCGCGGCGACCGTGGAGTACGCGGTCGCCGCGGAGGCCGCCGGGTTCGCCGGGGTCTGGCTCGCCGAGCACCACTTCATCGAGTACGGGCGCTGCCCCTCCGCCACCGCGCTGGCCGGCGTGATCCTGGGCCGCACCGGCCGGCTCACCGTGGGCACCGCCGCGTGCGTGCTCTCCAACCGGCACCCGGTCGCGCTCGGCGAGGAGGCGGTGCTGCTGGACGAGGCGTCCGGCGGGCGCTTCAAGCTCGGCGTGGGGCGCGGCGGCCCCTGGGTCGACCTGGAGGTCTTCGGCACCGGGCTGGACCGCTACGAGCGGGGCTTCGCCGAGTCGCTCGACCTGCTGCTCGACTGGGTCTCCGGCCGCCCGACCGTGGGCGCCGCCGGGCGGCACTTCGGGTTTCGCGAGGTGGCCGTGGTGCCCCGGCCGCCCCGGCCGCTGCCGGTGTGGGTCGCCGCCACCTCACCGTCCACCGTAGACCTCGCGGCCGCGCGCGGGCTGCCGCTGCTGCTCGGCGTGCACGACGACCCGGTCCCGCTGCTCGACCGGTACGGGCCGTCCGATGTGGAGCACGCGGTCGCGCGGCTGGTGGCGCTGGGGGAGAGCCGGCCCGCCGCGGAGGTCCGGCTCCGCCGCACGTTGCGGCCGTGGCTGGCCACCACCCGCGGGTACGTGCGGCTCGACGGCGGGCCACCCCGCGACACCGACGGGTACGCCGAGCACCTGATCCGGACCAGCCCGATCGGCCCGCCGGCGGAGGTCGCCGAAGGGCTGCTGGCCACCGGCGCGTCCCGGGTGCTGCTGATGGTGGAGGCGGCCGGCGACCGCACGGCCACGCTGGAGCTGATCGCGGCACTGGGCGTGGAGGTGCTGCCCCTGCTGGCCGCTGGCCCACCAGGCGGCGCGGGGGTCAGCGGTCGTGCAACGCCGCCTCGAGCGCCTCTCGTACGCCCGGCTGCCGGAACGTGAAGCCGGCCTCCAGCAGTACGCCCGGCCGGGCCCGGACGCTCGCCAGCGCCTCGGTGCTCAGACCGCCGAGCGCCACCCGCAGCGCGAACGCCGGGATCGGCATCACCACCGGCCGGTGCAGCGCCGCCCCGAACTCCTTGGTGAACTCGGCGTTGCGCACGGACCGCGGGGAGACCAGGTTGACCGGGCCGGCGATGTCGGCGTGCTCCAGCAGGAACGTCACGCCCCGCAGCCAGTCGACCATCGAGACCCACGGCATCCACTGCCGGCCGTTGCCCAGCTTGCCGCCGACCCCCAGTCGAAACGGGAGCATCTGCGGCTTGAGGTAGCCGCCGTCGCGGTGCAGGGGAGTGCCGCTGCGCAGCCGCACGACCCGCACCCCCGCCTCCTCGGCCGGGGCGGTGGCCGCCTCCCAGACCTTGCAGAGGTCGGCGAGGAAGCCGGTGCCGGGCGGGGACTGCTCGTCGACGGTGTGCTCGCCGGTGTCGCCGTACCAGTTGATGCCACCGACGTTGACCAGCGTGCCGGGACGTTCACCGGCGGGGAGCGCGGCCAGCGCGCGGGCGAGCGTGCCGGTGGTGTCGACCCGGCTGGAGGTCAGCACCTGCTTGTAGTGCTCGGTCCAGCGACGGTCGCCGATGTTGGCGCCGGAGAGGTTGACCACGGCGTCGTGCGGCGCGAGCGCGGCCGGGTCGAGCGTGCCGGCCGCCGGATCCCAGGGGATCTCGCCGGAGCCGGCGCCCGGCCGCCGCACGAGCCGCGTGACCTGGTGGCCGTTTTCGGTGAGCCACCGGGTCAGGCGTCCCCCGAGGAAGCCGGACGCCCCCGAGATCACGACCCGCATGGGCGGATCAGGCGAGACCCAGGTCGGGCTCGAAGTGGCCGGCCTCCAGGCGCTCCTTCACCGCGCTCAGGAAGCGGGCGGCGTCGGCGCCGTCGATGATCCGGTGGTCGTACGACAGCGCGAGGTAGCACATCGAGCGGGGCGTGATGACCTCGCCGAGGTCGGGGTCGTCGACCACGACCGCCCGTTTGACCACCGCGCCGGTGCCGAGGATCGCGGACTGCGGCTTCGGCACGATCGGGGTGTCGAAGAGCGCGCCACGGCTGCCGGTGTTGGTGATCGTGAAGGTGGCGCCGGAGATCTCGTCCGGGCTGATCTTGTTGGTGCGGGTGCGCTCGGCCAGGTCGGCGATGCGCCGGGCCAGGCCGGCGAGGTTGAGGTCGCCGGCGTCCCGGATCACCGGCACGAGCAGGCCACGCTCGGTGTCGACCGCGATGCCCAGGTGCTCGCCCTCCGGGTAGGTGACCGTGCCGCCGTCGAGGTCGATCGAGGCGTTGACGATCGGGTACCGCCGGAGCGCCTCGACCGCCGCCACCGCGAAGAACGGCAGGAACGAGAGCTTGACGCCGTGCTGCTGCTGGAACGTCCCCTTGGCCTGCTGCCGCAGCCGGGCGATCCTGGTGACGTCGACCTCGACCACGGTGGTGAGCTGCGCCGAGGACTGGAGCGACTCGTACATCCGCTTGGCGATGGAGATGCGGGTGCGGGTCAGCTTTTCGGTGCGGCCACGCAGCGGGCTCGGCTCGGCCTTGGCCGGCGCGGGAGCGGGCGCGGCCTGCGCCGCCGGCTGGGCCGGAGCGGGTGCCGGTGCCGCGGCGGCCGCCTTCGCCTTCTCCGCCGCCTCCAGTACGTCCTGCTTGCGGATGCGGCCGCCGACGCCGGTGCCGTTGAGCGTGGCGAGGTCGACCTTGTGCTCGCTGGCGAGCTTGCGGACCAGCGGCGTCACGTACGCGGTGTCGCCACCGTTGGCCTGCGCGGTGCGGGCGCCCACGCCGCTCGGCTGCGGCTGGGCCTGCGGAGCCGGAGCGGGCGTCGGGGCCGGCGGGGCGGGCTGCGCCTGCGGCTGCGGGGCGGGCTTGGGCTGGGGGGTGGGCGTGGCTTCCGCCTTGACCGCCTCGACGGCGGGCGGCGGGGCGGACTCGGTCGCGTGGCCCTCGGCCGGGACCCCAGCCGAGCCGATCACGGCCAGGTCGGCGCCGACGTCGGCGGTCTCGTCCTGCTGGACCTTGATCTCCAGGAGCGTGCCGCCGGCGGGCGACGGGATCTCGGTGTCGACCTTGTCGGTGGAGACCTCCAGCAGCGGCTCGTCGAGGTCGACGTTTTCGCCGACCTGCTTGAGCCAGCGGGTCACCGTGCCCTCGGTGACGCTCTCGCCGAGCGCCGGCATCTTCACGACCGTGGTGCCGCCGCTCGCGCCGGGCTCGCCACCACCCTGCTGCTGGGCGGGCGTCTCGTCCTGGCCGGTGGGCTGCTGCGCCGGCGGGGCGGCCACGGCCTGCACGGGAGCCGGCTCCTGCCGGGAAGGCTGGGCGGGGGCCTCCTGCGGAGCGGGCGCGGCGGCCTCCGGCTGCTGCGTCTCCTGCGGGGTCTCGGTCGGCGCGGCACCCGAGCCCTCGTCGTCGCCGGAGATGACGGCAAGCTCGGCGCCGACCTCGGCGGTCTCGTCCTCGTGCACGACGATCCGGGTCAGCACGCCGGCGGCGGGCGACGGGATCTCGGTGTCGACCTTGTCGGTGGAGACCTCGAGCAACGGCTCGTCGACCTCGACGCGGTCGCCCTCCTGCTTCAGCCAGCGAGTGATGGTGCCCTCGGTGACGCTCTCGCCCAGGCGGGGCATGGGGACGGATACCGGCATCTTTCCAGACTCCTTCAAAGGCTCCGCGGGAAAACTCTAATCAGGCGTGTGCGTGCAGCGGCTTGCCCGCGAGCGCGAGGTGGGCCTCGCCGAGCGCCTCGTTTTGCGTCGGGTGTGCGTGCACGAGCTGGGCGACCTCGGCCGGGTAGGCCTCCCAGTTGTAGATGAGCTGCGCCTCGCCGATCAGCTCGCCGACCCGGGCGCCGACCATGTGCACCCCGACCACCGGGCCGTCCGCCACCCGGACCAGCTTGACGAAGCCCTGGGTGCGCAGGATCTGGCTCTTGCCGTTGCCGCCGAGGTTGTAGTTGTACGCCTGCACCTTGTCGGCGCCGTACTTCTCCTTGGCCTTCGCCTCGGTCAGGCCCATCGAGGCGACCTCGGGGTCCGAGTACGTGACCCGCGGGATGCCCGCCTCGTCGATGGGCGCCGGGTTTTTGCCCGCGATCTCCTCGGCCACGAAGATGCCCTGCTGGAAGCCGCGGTGCGCGAGCTGGAGGCCGGGCACGATGTCGCCGACCGCGAAGACGTTGGGAACGCTGGTGCGCAGCCGCTCGTCGGTCAGGACGAAGCCGCGCTCCATCGTGACGCCCTGCTCCTCGTAGCCGAGGCCGGCCGTCGTCGGGCCGCGGCCGACCGCGACCAGCAGGAGCTCGGCCTCGAGCGTCTCACCGCCGGCGATCGTCACCCGGACACCTCCCTCGGTCGACTCGACCTTTTCGAAGGGCTTGCCAGTCTTGAAGCCGATACCACGCTTGCGGAATGCCCGCTCGACGGCCTTCGAAGCCTCCTCGTCCTCGGCGGCGAGCAGCCGGGGGAGCGCCTCGACGATCGTGACGTCACTGCCGAGCGAACGCCACGCGCTGGCGAACTCGACGCCGATCACGCCGCCGCCCAGCACGATCGCCGAGGTGGGGACGCGGTCGAGGGTGAGCGCGTGCTCGCTGGAGATGACCCGCTGGCCGTCCAGGTCGAGGCCGGGGAGCGTCCGCGAGTACGACCCGGTGGCCAGCACGACGTGGCGACCGATGTAGCGGGTGCCGTCGACCTCCACCGTGTCCGGCGCGACGAGGCGGCCGGTGCCCTCCACGTACGTGATCTTGGCGGACTTGATCAGGCCCTGGAGCCCCTTGTAGAGCTTGGCGACGACGCCGTCCTTGTACGCGTTGACACCCGCCATGTCGATGCCGATGAGCTCGGCCTTGATGCCGAACGCGTCGGACTCCCGGGTCTGGTCGGCGACCTCGCCGGCGTGCAGGAGGGCCTTGGTGGGGATACAGCCGCGGTGCAGGCAGGTGCCGCCGACCTTGTCCTTTTCGATAAGAGCGACCGATAGGTCCAGTTGTGCGGCCCGCAGGGCTGTGGCATAACCGCCGCTGCCGCCTCCGAGAATCACTACGTCGAAGGTCTCGCCGCTCATATTCAACTCCCAGGTCGCATCGTTGCTACGCGGGTCTACGCTGTGAAATCCCCCGGCCATCTTGTCACTTGAGCGGGCATCACGCGCCACCGAGGTGCCCAACGACACGTCTCGGGCACCTGCGCGTTCGATCCGGCCGCGCTGGCCGGGCCGGACGCCGGTGGCCCGCGGGACGTACGCTTGCCGCATTCGTCGATCGGTGCGGAAGGAGAGAGCCGGTGGCCTGGTTTCGTCGGCGCAAGGATTCGGGCGGCGCGCCGGGTCATCGCGGGGCGAATCGTGCCGATCTGGAGCATCTTGAGGAGTTTGTCCGGTCCCGTCGTGGCGTCGAGGCGTTCATCGAGCCCCGCACCACGGTGACCGAGACGACCGTGCTCCTCATCGCCCACGACGGCGAGTGGACCCGGCGGCGCATCGACGGCCCCGAGGGCGCGCGGCGGTTTGCCCACCGCCTGGCGATCCCGATCTACGACGTCGCGCTGGTCGGATATCCGCAGCGCATGCGCGACTACAACGAGCGCCGCAAAAAGGCCGGCGGCACCGTCTGAGGCTTTCACAGCAGAGTCCTGCCCCGGTCCGTGCCCAGTCGCGGACCGCGTGCGCGGGGTCCAACCCGTGACCGCCCTCCGCGCGATGATCACCGCCCCGAGCACTCTTTCCCATGATCGGCACTCCGAGACCAGCCCTGGGCGCAGATCGTGGTACCTAACTGCCCCTGGACGGGCACCGATGTACCACGATCCGCGCGGAACCAGCCGCCCTCGACGCCGATCAAGGGGCGCTACGGAGCCAGCCCCGGCCCCCGACCACCCTCGCGGGCCGCGATCGGTGCCTTCGGTCGGGGATGGGTGAGATTGCCAAACGCGGAGGGCGAGGCTGCGGGAACGCACCCCAAGAAAACGCTCCGCTGCGCTCCACGTTTCCCCGGGGACCCCGCGCAACGGTCCGGACCACGGCGGACGCCGCGGTAGCTCGGGTCTGTTTGGGTTTGGCCTTCAGCCGGCCGCGGCGATGTCGTCGATGAGCGCGAGCAGCGTGCGGACCGGTACGCCGGTGCCGCCCTTGGCCCAGTAGCCGGTCGGCTCGCCCGAGTGGTAGCTCGGGCCGGCGATGTCGATGTGCGCCCACGGCACGTCGTCGGCCACGAACTCGCGCAGGAACACGCCGCCCTGCAGCATGTGCCCGGCCCGGTCCATGCCGGCGTTGACCTGGGAGATGTCGGCGACGTCGGAGTCCATGCCCTTGCGCACGTCTTCGGGCAGCGGCATCGGCCAGGCCGGCTCGCCCACCTGCTCGCCGGCCGCCTTCACCCGGTCGCAGAGCTCCAGCGTGCCCATCACCCCGGCCACCCGCTTACCCAGCGCCACCACCTGGCCGCCGGTCAGCGTCGACGTCTCGAAGAGGTAGTCGCACCCGTCTTCGCAGGCGCGGGCGATCGCGTCGCCGAGGATCATGCGCCCCTCGGCGTCGGTGTTGAGCACCTCGACCCGCTTGCCGTTGCGCATCGTCACCACGTCACCGGGGCGGTACGCGGTCGCGGAGGCCATGTTTTCCGCCATCGGCACGTACGCGGTGACCGCCACCGAGGGCCTGAGCGCGGCGACCGCCAGCATCGCGGCGGTGACCGCGGCCGCGCCGGCCATGTCGGACTTCATCTCCCACATGCCCTGTGCCGGCTTGATGGAGAAGCCGCCGGTGTCGAACGTGATGCCCTTGCCCACCAGCGCGACCCGCTTGTCGAAGGCCGGCGGGGTGTACGACAGCCGGACCAGCCGGGGCGGCGCGGACGAGCCCAGCCCGACGGCGAGGATGCCGCCGTACCCGCCCTCGCGCAGCGCCTCCTCGTCGAGCACCTCGACCTCGAGCCCGACCGCTCGGCCGGCGGCGGCCACCGCGTCGGCGAACTGGGGCGGGCGCAGCTCGTTCGGCGGGGTGTTGACCCAGTCGCGGGTCTGCGCGACCGCCCGCGTCACCACCGCGGCGCGGGTCACCTCCGCCCCCGCCGCCGCCTCGGCCGCGTCGGGCACGTGCACGACCACCGCGCTCACCGGCGCCCGGCGGCCCGGCTGCGGCTTCGTCTTGTACCCGGTGAAGCGGTAGGCCCCCAGCAGCGCGCCCTCGGCGACCGCCCGGAGTGCGGCGGGCGCGTCCTCGTCGTCGGGGAGCGGCAGGCTCAGCGCGACCGTGCCGGCGCCGGCGAGCGCGCGGACCGCGGCACCGCTGGCCCGCCGCAGCGTCTCCGGCGGCGGGGCGGCACCGGTCGGCTCCGGGCCGAGGCCGACCGCCGCCACGACCGGCGCGGTGATCGTGCCGAGCGTGGCCAGCTTGGTCACCTCACCGGGCGCGCCGGTGGCGCCGAGCAGCGCGAGCGTGCCGGTGAGCCGCCCGTCGAACGCCGCGACGATGCTCTCCGCACCGCTGGCCAGCAGGAGGCTGCCGCCCTCCGCGTCGGCCACGTCTCCGTTGACGCTGTGCACGCCGATGACGATGGCATCGACCGCCAGCTCTGCCGGATCGGTGTCGACCAGGCTCAGGGTCGGGATGGGGGAGGTCACTCGGCGGCTCCGGCGGGTCTCGACGCTGGCTGGTGTCCCGCCGATGCTAACCACACGGTGAACCTTGGGTAAGTTGCCACCCATGAGTCAGCCACTACACCGGTCGCCGCTGCACGAGCGACACGCCGCGCTCGGGGCCAAGTTCGCCGCGTTCGGCGGCTGGGACATGCCCCTGGAGTACGCGGGCGGCGGCGTGTTGCGCGAGCACGCGGCGGTGCGCGAGGCGGCCGGCGTCTTCGACGTTTCCCACCTGGGCAAGGCGCGGGTGACCGGGGCGGGCGCGGCCGACTTCGTCAACTCCTGCCTCACCAACGACCTGGGCCGGATCGGGCCGGGCCGGGCGCAGTACACGCTCTGCTGCGACGAGGCCACCGGCGGCACGATCGACGACATCATCGCCTACCTCTACGCCGACGACCACGTCTTCCTCATCCCGAACGCGGCCAACACCGCCGAGGTCGTGCGCCGCCTCCAGGCCGCGGCGCCGCCGTCGGTCACGGTCACCAACGAGCACGAGGGGTACGCGGTGCTGGCCGTGCAGGGCCCCCGCTCGACCGAGGCGGTCGCGGCGCTCGGGCTCCCCACCGACCACGGCTACATGAGCTTCGCCACCGTCGACGACCTGGTGGTGTGCCGCACCGGGTACACCGGCGAGCACGGGTACGAGCTGGTCGTACCGGCCGGGCGGGCGGTCGAGGTGTGGGACCGGCTCTTCGCCGGCACCCCGGACCTGCGGCCGTGCGGGCTCGGCGCCCGGGACACGCTGCGCACCGAGATGGGGTACGCGCTGCACGGGCAGGACCTGACCCCGGAGATCACCCCGGTGCAGGGCCGGGTCGGCTGGGCGGTGGGCTGGGACAAGCCCGCGTTCTGGGGGCGGCAGGCGCTGCTCGCGGAGAAGGCGGCCGGCCCGCGGCGTACGCTGCGCGGGCTGGAGGCGCTCGACCGGGGCATCCCGCGCGCGCACATGCGGGTGCTGGCCGGCGACGACGAGGTGGGCGAGGTGACCAGCGGCACGTTCTCGCCGACCCGCAAGCTGGGCATCGGGCTCGCGCTCGTCGACACGGCGGCCGGGTTGGCCGACGGTGCCGAGGTCGAGGTGGACGTGCGCGGCCGCCGGTCGCGGATGCGCGTGGTCAAGCCACCCTTCGTGAAACCCCAGGTGCGCTAGCGCCTTCCGCGCGTGATCGAAGCTCCCGTCACGTCGTTGGAACGACTTCACGGGAGCTTCGATCACGGGCGCCGGTCAGCGGACCGGGTCGCCGAAGAGTGTGGCGCAGACGCGCGTGTAGTACGTGCCGGGCGACCCCTGGTAGTGCTCGGGCGGCGCGACGGTCAGGAACGAGTCGGCGTCCGGGTTGGGGCTCGGGTCGAGCGTGAGCGAGAGCTCGGCGGCGCGGTCGGAGCCCTTTTCCGGCGGTGCCCCGTACGCCACGGCGATGTCGTGGCCGGTGACCGTGACCGTGGCCGGAAACGGCAGGAACGCCGGCTCGCCGGGCGGCTCCAGCGCGTCGCTCCAGGTGCGCAGCAGCCGCCGTGCCACGCCGGTGAGCGTCGCGCCCCAGCCGCGGGTCAGCTGCGCCGGCACGTCGTGCGTCTGGAGCTCCAGCAGGCCGAAGCGGCCCAGCCCCTTGGTCGTGAACCACATGCCCTCGCCCGGCGCGTCGCCCGGCGAATACGGGATCAGGATCCAGTCGGTGAGCCGCACCCGCCCCTCGGCGTCGGGCAGCGACCGCAACGCCGTGTCGGCGGTGAGCACCTGGGTCTGGAACGCGTCGATCAGGTCGGTGCCGAGCGCGCCGGCGAGCCCGGCCGCGACCGCCCGGGCGCTCCACTCGTGTGCCGGCGGCCAGCCGGGCCGGAAGCCGGCGCTGACCGTGATCACGTGCGTGGCGTCGGCCACCCGCCCCACCTGCCCCTCGTCCGCGCCGAACGCGGACAGCAGGTCGAGCGGCAGTGGCGGCAGGTCGTCGACCTCGCGCGCCTCGATCGTCATGAGCGGCCCGGCCAGCATCTGCTTGGCCAGGTCGCGGGCCGGCCCGGACACCACGCGGTCGACCGCCCGGGCGGCCAGGTCGGCCAGCGCCGCCGGCTCGTCGGGCGGGGTCGCGACGGGCACCAGGTAGGTGGCCGACACCGCCTCGGGAACGGGCAGGATCAGCGCGTCGTCGGGCTCTCCCACGCCCACGAACGTTACCCGCTACCCGCCCCGGCCGTCCGTCCCCGGGGCACGTCAGCGCAGCACCAGTCCCAGGTATGTGATCGTGGTGGTGACCTCGATCGCGGCGCCGAGGACGTCGCCGGTGATACCGCCCACCCGCCGTACCACGTGCCGGGTGAGCAGGAGCGCGACGGCGGTGGCCGTGACGACGGCGGCCGGCCCCTGCCACGGGCGGCCCGGCACGGCGGCCACGGCCACGGCCACGACGGCGGCCGTGCCGACGGCGAGGGTGACCGGCCCCACCGTGCCGGCCACCAGCGCGCCCAGCCCGTCCGGCCGGGCGGCCGGCACGCCGCGGCGGCAGGCCCAGGTGGCGGCGAGGCGACCGGCCGCGGTGGCGGTGACCACGGCGGCGAGCGTGGCGGTCCACGGTCCGGCCGGGAACGCGGCCAGCGCGGCCGCCTGCGCGAGCAGCGCGAGCACCAGCGCCGCTACGCCGAACGGGCCGACGTCCGGCTTCTTCATGATGTCGAGCGCGGCCTGCCCGGAGCGGTACGAGCCGAGCGCGTCCGCCGTGTCCGCCAGCCCGTCCAGGTGCAGGCCGCGGGTGAGCAGCGCGCCGAGCGCGACCGTCACCGCGCCGGCGACCAGCGGCGGCGCGCCGGCCGCGTCCAGGGCCAGGAGCGCGCCGGCCAGCACCGCGCCGAGGGCCGCACCCACCACGGCCGCGAGCGACATAGCCCGCGAAGCCGTGGTCCGGTCGATCCGCCCGGCCCGCAGGGGGAGGACGGTGAAGGTCGTGGCGGCGAGCCGGGCCCCCGCCAGCCATCCACTCAGGAGGCCGCCACCTCGGGTTCGGGGTGCACCGGGAGGGCGGCGGCGAGGTTGAGCGCGGCGCGCAGCAGCGGGAGCGCGGCCAGCGACGTCGCCCCTTCGCCCAGGTCGAGGCGGAGGTCGAGCAGCGGCTTGAGGCCGAGCACGTCGGCGGCGAGCCTGACCGCCGGGTTGCCGCCGTGGTCGGGCAGCAGGCACCAGTGCCGCGCCTGCCCGGCCAGGTCTCGGCTGGCGATCGCGGCCGCCACCCCGACCGGGCCGTCGAGCATCACCGGCGTGCGGCGGGCGGTCGCGCCGAGCAGCACGCCGGTGGCGATCGCGATGTCGCCGCCGGCGAGCTCGGCCAGGATGTCCTTCGCGCCGCGCGGGCTCTCCCGGATGCGGTGCATCGCGTCGCGTACCGTCGCGCAGCGGGCCATCCACGCCTCGTCGTCGATCCGCCCGCCGGGCGTGACCACCCGGCCCAGCACCGTGGAGGGCTCGGCGCCGGCACCCGCCGCGAGCACGGCCGCCGCCGCGGCCTCGGTGCCGCTGCCGCAGGCGGCCAGCACGATCAGGTCGACGCCCGAGTCGACGGCCTCCTCGGCGAGCCGCCAGCCGAACCGCAGCGCCGCCTCCACCTCGTCCGCCGCGAGCGCCGGCCCGTCCTCGATCGGCGCCGCGGCCGGCGCCGGCACCACCTGCAGGCTCGCGCCGGCCTCCGCGGCCAGGCGCGCCAGCGCGCCCTCACCGGTCCGTGCCGCCGCCGCCCGCCGGGTCGACTCACCCGCCGTCGTGCCAGCCGCCGCACCGCCGTCGTGGTCACCCTGCAGCAGGAGTACGCGCACGGACTGCCACGGTGCGGGGACCGCGACTCCCTGCGTGCCCGCCGCGAACGACACCACCTCGGCGAGCGCACCGAGCCCGGCGCCGGCGACATCGAGCGTGGCGAGCCGGTCGGTGGCCTGCGGACCGGCGTACTCGTCGGGCATCGGCAGGTCCATGCCCGGCTGGATCACCAGGCCGGTGGCGACCACCGGGAGCGTCATCGTGGGCGCGGTGAGAGCGTCGGTGCCGGCAGGCGTCGCGCCGTTCGTGGGCGAGGGGATCGGCGCGGCGGCCAGCGGTGGGGGTGGCGCGATCACCTCGGGCAGCGCGACCGGACGCGCGGCGGCGTCGTCGAGCTTGAGCCAGCTCGGCTGCCCGGCCACGACCAGCGCGACCGCGTCACTCGCGGCGGCGACCGCCTGGTTGGCCTCGCCGAGCGCGTCCGCGAACGCCCGCCCCACCTTGGTCGTGGGCACGAGCGAGAGCCCCACCTCGGGGCTGACCACGACGAGCCGGGCGCGGCAGGCGCGTACCGCGTCGGCGAGCGCGTCGGGCCGGCCCCCCTCCGGCAGCCGCCCGGTCACCCAGCCGCCGAGGTCGTCGACGAGCAGCGTCTCCTCCGGGCCGGCCGCGGCGATCAGCTCGACCAGCCGCGACGGGTCGGCGCCGACCTCCTCGGTGACCCACGAACCCGGGCGCCGCTCGCGGTGCGCCTCGATGCGGGCGGCCCACTCCGGGTCGTCGCCATTGGACGTACCGGTCGCCACATAACGGACAACGGGCGCCTTGCTCACCAGCGATTCGGCGAACTCCGACTTGCCGGACCGGATGCCACCGAGCACCAGTGCGGTACGCCATCCCTCAACGGACATGCTCGTACCTTAGATCGGCCGCCTGGACGCGTGAGGTGGGGCACTAGGCTGGCGAGGGTTGTCTAGGTTCGTCGGGACGGGAGGGCTCGAGAGATGCCGTGGAGCTGGCGGTACGAAGGCACGGACGGGCGGGCGGTGGCCGGGCCGGCCGAGCAGTTCGGCAGCCAGGCCGACGCCGAGTCCTGGATCGGCCAGACCTGGCGCGAGCTGGCCACCGCCGGTGTGACCTCGGTGGTCCTGGTCGAAGACGACCGGGTCGAGTACAAGATGAGCCTGCTGCCGAGCGCCGAGTGAGCCTGGGCCCCCGGAGGGACATCGTGGCGGGCATCCCGCGGGAGGCGTTCCGACCGAGCGCGGTCTTCCTGTGCCTGGTCGCCCTCTTCCTCACCAGCGGCTGGATGACGTGGGCCGAGTTCGGCAACGTCCGCCTCGACGTCTTCCTCTTCGTGGTCACCGGCTGGCTGGTCTCGCTCTGCGTCCACGAGTACGCGCACGCGGTCGTCGCCTTCGTGGCCGGCGACCGCAACGTCGCGCACCGCGGCTACCTGACGCTCAACCCGCTCAAGTACAGCCACCCGCTGCTCTCGATCGTGCTGCCGGTGGTGGTCGTACTGCTCGGCGGCATCGGCCTGCCCGGCGGCGCGGTCTGGATCGACCGGCACGAGATCCCCGGGCGGCTGCGGCACACGCTGGTGAGCCTGGCCGGCCCGGCGACCAACGTGGTCTTCGCGCTGCTGCTGGTGATCCCGTTCGCGGTCGGCGTCGACGCGGTGGCCCACCACGACTTCTGGGCGGCGGTCGCGCTGCTCTGCTTCCTCCAGCTCACCGCCAGCGTGCTCAACCTGATGCCGGTGCCCGGCCTCGACGGCGGCAACGTCATCCAGCCGTGGCTCTCGCCGCAGTGGAAGCGGGGCTACGACATCCTCGCCCCGTACGGCTTCATCCTGCTCTTCGCCCTGCTCTGGAACCCGCGCATCGCCGGCTGGTTCTTCGACGGCGTCAACGCGGTCGGCTCCGCGTTCGGCCTGCCCGAGTGGCTGAGAGACGACGGCTTCGCGCTGATCCGCTTCTGGCGCTGAGGGCCGCGGCTTCAGTGATCAAAGCTCCCCTCAAGTCGTTCTAACGACTTGAGGGGAGCTTTGATCACTGCGGTTAGGGGCGGCGGGCTACCTGGGCGGTCTTGGCGGGGTCGCGCTCGACGATGGGGTTGACCACCTCGTCGATGGCCTTGAGCACGTCGGCCTCCAGCTTTACGCCGGACGCCTTCGCGTTGTCGCGCACCTGCTCGGGGCGGGTGGCGCCGACGATCGCCGAGGAGACGTTCGGGTTTTGCAGCACCCAGGCGATCGCGAGCTGGGCCATCGTGAGGCCGACACCCTCCGCGATCGGCTTGAGCCGCTGCACCGTGGCGAGCACCTCGTCGCTCATGAAGCGCGCGATGAAGCCGGCACCCGACTTGTCGTCGGTGGCCCGCGACCCGGCCGGCGGCGGCTGCCCCGGCAGGTACTTGCCGGTGAGCACGCCCTGCGCGATCGGCGACCAGACGATCTGGCCGACGCCGAGCTCCTCGCAGGTCGGCACGACCTCGGGCTCGATGACCCGCCAGAGCATCGAGTACTGTGGCTGGCTCGACACCAGGTGGATCTTCAGCTCGCGGGCCAGCGCGTGCCCCTGGCGGATCTGGTCGGCGGTCCACTCCGATACGCCGATGTAGTGCGCCTTGCCCGCGTGCACGATGTCGGCGAACGCCTCCATCGTCTCCTCCAGCGGCGTGCTCACGTCAAACCGGTGGGCCTGGTAGAGGTCGACGTAGTCGGTCTGGAGCCGGCGCAGCGAGCCGTTGATGGACTCCATGACGTGCTTGCGGGAGAGGCTCCGGTCGTTGGGCCCGGGGCCGGTGGGCCAGTAGACCTTCGTGAAGATCTCCAGCCCTTCGCGGCGCTGACCCTTGAGCGCGCGGCCGAGGACCGCTTCGGCGCGGGTGCCCGCGTACACGTCGGCGGTGTCGAAGGTGGTGATGCCCACGTCGAGGGCGGCCCGCACGCAGGCGAGCGCGGCCTCCTCCTCGACCTGCGAGCCGTGGGTGATCCAGTTGCCGTACGAGAGCTCGCTGACGAGCATCCCCGAGCGGCCAAGGTGACGGAACTCCATGCCCCAAACCCTATCCAGAGCTCGTTAGAGCACCGGCTTGGTGTCCGCGAGGAGCCGGTCGATCTCGTCCATCACGTCGCCGCGGCTGGGGTGGACCGGGTCGATGAGCGGCTCGCCGCGCCGGTCGAGGGCGCCCCACTGGCCGGCGCCGTTGCCGATGAGGAACGCCACCGGGTGGATGACCACCGCCGGGTGTACCGGTGGCACGATCAGCCGGCCGGCCTTGTCCACCACGCCCTTGCGGCCACCACCGTCCACAATGGCCAGTCCCTCGTCGGTGAAGCCGTCCACGTACCGGCCGTCGGTCAGCGCGGTGGCGAACCCGGAGAAGCGGGTCGGCAGTACCACCTTGCCGCTCTTGTCGACCGCGCCCCAGCCGCCCTTGCGCACCGCGGCGATGCCCCGCCGGAACGGGCGCACGTCGTCGAAGCCCTCGCTGATGACGATGCGGCCGCTCTTGTCGATCGCGATCCAGCCGCCGTTGCCGTCGCGGGAGACCCAGGCCAGCCCGTCCGAGAACGAGCCCACCCCGAGGTAGCCGGCCGAGGCGGTGATGAGCTGCTCGCCCTGCTCGTCGATCAGCTCCCAGGTCTGCGCCTCCGGGCGGCGTACCCACGCCACCTGGTCGCGGAAGGGCTGCACGTCCGCGTACTCCGGCGGTACGACGAACTCGCCCTCCGCGTTCGCGTACCCCCACCGCTGGACCCGGTCGTGGAACGTCGGGGCCGGTGGCCGGTGGATCTGCAGGATCTCGTCCTTGGTACGCGGATAGGGGCCCCACCCGTTCTCCGCCACCTTGGTGAAGACCGCGTCGAGGGCGAGCTCGGTGCGGGCGATGAGGTCCGGGTCCTCGACCTTGCGTAGCTCCAGCGCGCGCTCGAAGTGGTTGCACGCCTCCATGTAGCGGCCCTGGTCGTAGCTGGAGCGCCCGGCGTGCTCGTGCATCGTGGCGCGGAGGCGGTCGGGCAGCTCGGAGGAGTTGGCCTCCTCGAAGAGCCGGTCCGCCTCGGCGAAGTCGCCGCGCCACTGCAACACGTGCGCCAGCCGTGCCTGCGCGATCGCGATCCGCCGCAGCTCACCGGTCGCCTCGGCGTGGGCCAGTGCCAGCTTGCCGTCCGACAGCGCCTTGCCCAGGTCGCCCAGGATGCGGGAGACCACCGCGCGGAGGCTGAGCAGGCGGGCGCGGGCGCGGTTGTCGGTGGCCGGTTCGAGCTTCTCGGTCAGCCGGTCGCGGATCTCCCGCAGCTCCTCGGGGTTTTCCACCAGCTCGCGCAGCGTCTCGTGGTGGAAGCGCCACTCGTACGACGCGAGCACCTGCTCCGGATCCGGCGTGCTGTCGGCCTGCTCGCCGGTGCCGTCGCCCGCCTCGCCACCCGGCGGTGGACCACCGGCGCCCGGCTGCGCACCGGCGTCACGCTTGCCGGCCCCGTCCCGGGGGACGATCGGCGCGAGCATGGTGGGCGCCCGCAAGGCGGTGGCCGCACCGGCCGCGGGGCCGGCGGGCGCGGGGAGCACGGTGTCCGGGCTGGCCTCCGCGACCGGCCCGTCCACCCCGTCGGCGGGGTCGCCACCACCGTCCCAGTCGCCGCCACCCGACTCGCCCTCCGGCCGGTCCGGAGCCGGCGCACCGGCCGCCGCGGCGGAGTCGTCGGGGTCGCCGCTCGGGGAGGGCGATCCGGCCTCGCCGGTCAGGTCGATCCGCGCGCCCGGATCGGCGTCGACCGTGCCGCTCCCCGGGTCTCCGGCGCCGGTGCGACCGCCGGACGGCCCGCTCCAGCCGGCCGCGTCGGCGGAGCCGTTTCCGCGGCTCGCGTCGGTGTCGGCCCAGGCGCCGGCGTCCCGCGTACCGCCGGGTGGGGCGGAGACCGGGCTGGCCAGCGCGGCGGCCGGCGAGACCGGGACGGCGGACACCGGTGCCGGCGACGTGGGCCCGGCGGGGGAGACCGGAGGTGCCGGTACGACCTCGGAGCGATCCATCGACACCTTTCCGGTGTGCTCCGGCGGCGCGTACGGCGCCGGGGACGTGGGGGTCGTGGCGCTGGCGGTGAACCAGCCAGCCGCGTCGGCCGCGGCAGGTTCGCGGCGCGGGCTCGGGACCGGCCCGCCCTCCGCCGGTGGCTGGCCGGACTCGGCCGGCGGCCAGTCGCGTTCGGCGTCCGGCCGCTCGCGCTCGCCCGGGGGCGGAGCGCCGTGGTCGGCCGGCACCGGCTCGCGTTCGCCCGGCGGCGGACCACCGTGGTCGGCGGGCGGTGCGCCACCTGCGGCCGGTGGCTGGCCACCGCGGCCCGGTGACGGCACCCAGCGCATCGGGCCGGCCTGCTCCGGGAACGGCGCGACCGCCGGCCGCGACGACTCGACGAGCGGTGCCTGGGCGCCCTGGGCCCGCTCACCGGCGCGAGGCGCTGGCGGGACCCGACCCGCGGCCGATCCCTGCCCCGGACCCGGCTGCTGACCGCGGTCGGGTCCCGAAGGAGCGTGGCCCTGACCCGGTGGCTGACCGCGGTCGGGACCCGGACCGCGACCGGGCCCTTGACCTTGGCCCGATCCTTGACCTTGGCCTGGCCTCTGCTGCGGCGGCTGGCCCTGGCCCCGCCCTGGGGCCTGGCCGTGACCCGGCGGCTGCGCGCGCCCGGGCTGAGCACGGCCGCTGGCCGGTTGCGCCCGGCCCGCCGTGGGCTGGGCGCGACCCTGCCCGCGTGCCGGTGCCTGACCATGCGCGGCCGGCTGGTCGTATCCGCCGGGCCGCTCGAACGCCGCCGGCTGGTCGTAGCCACCGGGCTGGTCGTAGACGCCCGGTTGGTCGTATCCGCCGGGCTGGTCGTAGGCGCCGGGGCGCGAGTGGGTGCCGGGCTGCCCGCGGCCTGGCGGCTGGGCACGTCCCGGTGCCGCGGTGCGGCCGGCTGCCGGAGCGCCGTCCCAGTCGGGGCGGCCGTCCCAGCCCGTCCGTTCGCCGCCGCGGCTGCCGTCTCCGGCGGCCCGCCCCTCGTCTCGCGATCCGGAGCGCCGGTCGCCGCCGGCGCCCGGGCCGGCCCACCGTTCGCCGCCCGCGTCCACACCGGGCCGGCCGTCGCGCGGACCGCCGGTCGGGTGGCCGCTGGTCGGCTCCGTGGCCCAGCCGTCGCGGGCCGCCGGCTGCCGGCGGTCACCGCCCCAGCGCTCGTCCGCGCCGCCGCGCGGGGCGCCCGCCTCCGACCAGCGTCCGGCTCCGCCCGGGTCACCCCAGCGCTCGTCCGGTCCGCCTGGCCCGGCGGCGGCCCGCGGCCGGCCGCCCGGTGCGCCGGACCAGCCTTCGTCCTGGCCGGTGCGCCCACCGCGTCCGCCCGGGCCAGGACCGCCGCCGCGTCCACCGGCACCACTGCCCGGCCCGGGACCGCCGCGTCCACCCGGACCGCCGCCCGGGCTGGGACCGCCACTGCGTCCACCCGGACCTCCGCCCGGCCCAGGGCCGCCGCCGCGGACGCCGGGGCCGCCGTCCGGGCCGGGACCGCCGCCGCGTCCGCCGGGACCGCCGCCTAGCCCAGGGCCGCCGCCGCGGATGCCGGGGCTGCCGTCCGGGCCGGGGCCGCTGCCTGGCCCGGGGCCGCTGCCGCGGACGCCGGGACCTGGGGCCACCCCGCGTCCGGCTCCCGGGCCGGGACCGGCACCCGGGCCGCCTGGCACCGGGGCGCTGCCGCGGCCACCGCGGCCGGGGGAGACCGGGCGGGGGTCCTGGCCCCAGCCCTCGTCGGACCGGCCGTCGCGGCCACCCGGACCGCCGCGGCCGTCCGCCGGCCGGCGCTCGTCCAAGGGGTCGCCCGGGCCGCGGCCGGGCGCGCCGCCGCCGTCTGGGCCGGGCCAGCGTTCGTCGGTACGACCCGGGCCGTACCGCGGGTCCTGCTCCGGCACACCGCGTCCGCGCTGCCCGTCGCGGGTGTCGCCGGGAGTGGGCGCGCCGCTGCCGCGAGCCGCTGCGGGGCGGCGGCCCGGGGCGGGCGGTGGTGTCCAGCGGATCGCGCCGCCGGTGGGCGGGGGTACCGGGAGCCCGCGGTCCTCGGCCGAGACCGGCTTTGCCACCGGCAGGTCGGCGGGGCGGGCGCTCGCCGGGTACACACCGGCGCCGGTGCGGGGTGCGGGCACCGAGGCCGAACCGCGACCCGAGGTACCCGAGCGGCGCCGCGCCAGGTCGTCGGTCTCCTCGGGCGGCAGCTGGTCACGGCCCGTGTCACCGGGGTAGCGCAGGCTGGGGTGGAGCGCCTCCCACTCGTCCGTCCGCTCGTGCACCCACGAGGGCTCGTCCGGGCCGCGCCGGTATCCGATGAAGTCCTCGCTCACGCCGCCTCCCGAGGGAGGCGAAAGCCGGGTTTGGTGGTCACGCTCGGCCGCGAGCCCATCGTGGCTTCGCTCACGGCCGATCTCACCTCGTCGGAAATGTCTGGCTGTGCCCTCGCACGCACCGGGTAGAGTCGCCCGGCCCGGGTGCTGTGCGGTCGTGAAAGAGGGTATCGGCGTGGATTCGGTCAACGCCACTGGCGCCCGGTGGGTACATCAAAACGTTGTCGTGTCCTTTCGGACATTTACCGCCATAACCGGATCGGGCTTCCGGCGCTACGCCACATATCGCCAGGCGACCCTCGCCGGCGCGTTCACCAACACGGTCTTCGGCTTCCTCCGCTGCTACGTCCTGCTGGCCGTCGCGGACGCGACGGCCCAAGGGCTGGCCGGTGGTTACGACCGCGCGCAACTGGCCACGTTCGTCTGGGTCGGGCAGGGTCTCCTCGCCGTGGTACTCCTCTGGGGCTGGACCGAGCTCGCCGACCGCATCCGCACCGGCGACGTCGCCGCTGACCTGCTGCGGCCGGTCAACCCGGTGCTCAGCTACCTCGCCACCGACCTCGGCCGGGCCGGCCACGCGGTGCTCACCCGGCTCATCCCGCCGGTGGTGACCGGGCTGATCTTCTTCGACATGTACCTGCCGCAGCGGTGGGTCACCGGCCCGCTCTTCGTCGCCTCCCTGGTCCTGGCGGTGCTGGCCTGCTTCGGCTGCCGGTACCTGGTCAACGCCGCCGCCTACTGGCTGCACGACGTACGCGGGCCGATGATCGCGTGGACCCTCGGCTCGGGCGTGCTCGCCGGCCTCTACTTCCCGCTGCGTTTCCTGCCGGACTGGGCCGCGGTGGCGCTCTGGGTGGCCACGCCGTTCCCGAGCCTGCTGCAGACGCCGCTCGACGTGGTCGTGGAGCGGGATCCACCGGCGACGCAGGCCGGACTGGTCGCGCTCCAGGCGGTGTGGGTGGTGCTGCTGCTCGCCGCCTGCGGCCGGGTACAGCGCCGGGCCGAGCGGAAGCTGGTGATCCAGGGTGGTTGAGCTGCGCCCGTACGTGGCGCTCTTTCGCGGCCAGGCCCGCTCGCTCGCGTCGTACCGTGCGTCGTTCGTGCTGGAGCTGAGCACGAACGTCTTCGCCACCGTCATGGACGTGCTGACCGTGCTGGTGCTCTTCCGGGTCAGCCGCACCCTCGGCGGCTTCACGCTCCGCGAGGCGCTGCTCGTGGTGGGGCTCTCCTCGTGCGCGTTCGCCGCCGCCGACCTGGCGGTCGGTAACATCGAGCGGATCAAGTTCTACGTGCGGACCGGACTGCTCGACGCGGTACTGGTCCGTCCGCTCGGCGCCCTGCCCCAGCTGCTGCTCATGGACCTGCCGCTGCGCAAGCTGTCGCGGTGCGCCTTCGGCACCGGAGTGCTGGTCTTCGCGGCGGCGACCGCGGGCATCGACTGGACACCGGGGCGGGTGGTGCTCGTGGTGGCCGCCCCGCTGGCCGGCGTGGTGTTCTTCTCGGCCATCTTCGTGGTGAGCGCGGCGGTGGCGTTCTGGTGGGTGGAGACGGGCGAGATCGGCAATGCGTTCACCTACGGCGGGCGCGACTTCACGTCGTACCCGATAACTGTCTACAGTGGATGGTTTCGGCGTCTCTTCGCGTACGGCATGGGGTTCGCCTTCGTCTCCTACTACCCGGCGCTGGCCCTGCTGGGCCGCGCCGACCCGCTGGGCCTGCCGGTCTGGGTGGGTTACGCGGCGCCGTCGGTCGCCGTGGTCGCGGCGGCGGCCGCCTCCGTCGTGTGGCGGGTCGGCATCAGGCACTACCGGAGTACGGGGTCATGACGGCGGTCATCGAGGCGCGCGGGCTGCGCAAGGAGTTCACGGTGCGGGTCAAGGCCGGGCGGCTGCGCCGGGAGAAACGGGTGGTCGCCGCGGTCGACGGTGTGGACCTGCGGGTGGAGCGGGGCGAGATGCTCGGCTACATCGGCCCGAACGGCGCCGGCAAGTCGACCACCCTCAAGATGCTGACCGGCATCCTCACCCCGTCGGCGGGCGAGGCACGGGTCTGCGGGCTGGTACCGGTGCCGCAGCGTACCCGCCTGGCACGGCGGATCGGCGTGGTCTTCGGGCAGCGGTCGCAGCTGTGGTGGGACCTGCCGCTGCGCGACTCGTTCGACCTGCTGCGCCACATCTACCGGGCACCCGCCGCCGACCACGCCACCCGGCTGCGCCGCTGCCGCGGGCTGCTCGACCTCGACGCGTTCATGGACACGCCGGTGCGCCAGCTCTCGCTCGGGCAGCGGATGCGCGGCGAGCTGACCGCCGCGCTGCTGCACGGCCCGGAGGTGCTCTTCCTGGACGAGCCGACGATCGGGCTCGACGTGGTGAGCAAGCAGGCGGTGCGCTCCTTCCTGGCCGACCTGGGCGCCGGTGGCGACGTCACGCTGGTGCTCACCACGCACGACCTGGCCGACATCGAGCGGCTCTGCCGGCGGCTGGTCGTGATCGACCACGGGCGGGTGGTGCACGACGGGAGCATCGAGGCGCTGCACGCCCGGTACGGCTCGCGCCGCCGGGTCGTGGTCGACCTGGACGAGCCGGTCGCCGAACCGCCGGAGGGCGCGGCCGTCGAGGCGGACGGGCGGCGGCTGGTGTTCACAGTGGAGGGTCCGGCGGCCCCGGTGATCGCCCGGCTGGCCGGCCTCCCTACCCTCCGTGACCTGACGATCGAGGAGCCGGACATCGAAGAGGTCGTCACCCGCCTGTACCTGGCGTCCGGCCCGCAACCTCACGGGGAGCCGGGGATCAGTCCGGGTGCTCCATGACGAGTACGACGAGCGTGTCCGGCTCCAGCGCCTCGTAGAGGTGCTCCACGTCGCCGGGAAACGCGGCGTAGTCGCCGGGGCGCAGCTCGACCGGCTCGGTGGCCGGGCCGGTACGCACCCGTCCCCGGGCCACGATCATGTGCTCGACGCTGCCCGGAGTGTGCGCCTCCGCCTTGCGCAGCGCGCCCGGGTCCAGCTCCACCAGGTAGATGTCCCGGCGCGCGCGCCGCGAGCCGACCGAGAGCAGGATGCCGGTGAAGTCGGCCTGCTCCGAGCGGATGCCGGGCGCCGCGCCGGCGCGGATCACCCGGACCGCCGGGGTGGGGGGCTCGACCAGCCGGCTGAACGGCACGCCGAGCGCCACGCCCAGCGACCAGAGCGTCTCCACGCTGGGGTTGCCGGAGCCCGCTTCCAGCTGGGAGAGGGTCGACTTGGCGATCCCCGCGCGGCGGGCCAGCTCGGTGAGGGAGATGCCGGCCTTCTCCCGCTCGCGGCGCAGGGCGGCGGCGATCGTGGCGAGCGGCGGCGCTGTTCGGTCCATCGTCCGTTCCGTTCGACTTGACGAACACGGTCTACGTGTTCACTATTTTGTACTATGCGTACGGCAGAGCGAACAGCCGCCGGCTCGCTGACCCGGGACGTCGGGGCGATCGGGCTCGCGGTGTTCGCGGTGGGCATGTCGTTCGGGGCGATCGGCGTCGCCTCGGGCCTGCCGGCCTGGGCCGTGATCACCATGTCCGTGGTGGTCTTCGCCGGCGGTGCCCAGTTCATGGCGGTCGGCCTGGTCGCGGCGGGCAACCCGTTCGCGGCGGTCTTCGCCGGTCTGCTGCTGAACGCCCGCCACCTCCCCTTCGGCCTGGCCGTCGCGGACGCGGTCGGCGCCGGCTGGCACCGCCGGCTGGTCGGCAGCCACGTCCTGATCGACGAGTCGGTCGCGTTCACGATGGCCCAGCCCGACCCGGCCAGCCGCCGCCGGGCGTACTGGCTGACCGGCGTCACGCTCTTCCTGACCTGGAACGTCGGTGGCGTGCTCGGCGTCCTGCTGGGCGAGGCGGTCGGCGACACGGACGCGCTGGGGCTGGACGCGGCGTTTCCGGCCGGCCTGATCGCGCTGCTGCTCCCCTCGCTGCGGGACAAGCAGACGCGCGACGTCGCGCTGGCCGGCGCGCTGGTCGCCGTCGTCACCACCCCGCTGCTGCCGGCCGGCCTGCCCGTGCTGCTCGCGCTGAGCGGCCTGCTGCTGCCGCTGGTGCGCCGCCGTCCCGGGGGCGGGGGAGCGGCGGTGGCCCGGGGCGGCAGCGAGCACGGCCGTGGAGGGGACCCATGCTGATCGCGGTGATCGTGGCGCTGGCGGTCGGCACGTACGGCTTTCGCCTGGCCGGCGTGCTCCTGCACGACCGGCTCGACCTGCCCGCCCCCCTGCGGCGGATGCTGCCGCTCGCGGCGGCGGCGCTGCTGGCCGCGCTGGCCGGCACCGCCGCCCTGACCGACTCCGGCGGCTTCGCCGGCGTCGCCCGCCCGCTCGGCGTCGCGGTCGGTGCCGCGCTCGCCTGGCTCAAGGCCCCGTTCGTCGTGGTCGTCGTGTCGGCCGCGGCGACGGCCGCACTCCTCCGTCTGGCCGGCGTGCCCTGACCCACCCCCGGGCTGTTGATCAGGGAGTTGGTGGGCGTGTCGTGCGGGTGTCGCCCGGCCAAGTCCCTGATCAACTTCCGGCGGCCCGGGGGTCCTCGAAGTCGCGGGACATTCGTCAGGGGCGGGCGGGACGGCCGGCGCCGCAGTCTCCTCTCGACGGTCTCACCGCACGGGAGGAGCGCAGCATGAGCACCCAGAAACAGGCCAGCGGCGGGCCACTTTTCGTGCTCGCCACCAACAACACGATGGCGCACGTGTACCGGGACGTGCAGAGCCTCCTGGACGCTCGGGAGATCAAGCCCGACCAGCTCAGGTCGATCGAGTTCTTCGACGTGCAGGGCCACAAGCTGGTCCCGACGCTCAGCGACACGGGGGCGCTGACCGGGCTTCGGGACTCTGGCAGCGCGCCGAACGTGTCGGTCGTGCAGCAGCGGCTCTACACCACCCGGGCCAACCTGGCCAGCGGCGTCGACGCCCGCATCGCGCGGCACCAGCCCAGGGTGACCCGGGACGAGGCGCTGAGCAACCTCGCGGTCCTGGAGGGGCGGAGCCTGCCGGACTGCTACGTGCTACTCGAACCGATCTTCTCCCACTCGTACGCTAGCGCCGGACCCATCCAGCCGCGGCACGACGGCAGCTGGTGGCACAACTTCTGGGCGCACTGACCGCTGGTTGGGACGCCGCGGGCGGTGGCGATCAGCGTTCGGCGTTCGGGTAGGAGGCGTGATGGGGGGCATTCCCGGCGTGATACGGACGCCGCGGCGGCGGGCTGCCGCCGCGGCCGCCGGGGTGGCGGTCGTGCTGCTGGTACTCATTGGACAGTTGCTCGACGAGCGGGCGATATCGCCGCGGGTGCTGGTGCTGACGGCGGGCCTGGCGGTCTTCGCGCCGCTGGGCGCGCTGGTCATCGCCGGTGCGCCCGGCAATCCGGTGGGCCGGCTCATGTGCGCCGCCGGGGCGACCGCGTGCGCGTCGGTGCTCGCGGCGAGCTGGGCCGGATGGCTGCCGTTCGCGTGGTTCGCCCAGTGGTCGGGGTGGCCGCCGCTCGGGCTCGTCGTACTGGCGCTGCTCTACTTCCCGGACGGGCGGCTGCCGTCACCGCGCTGGCGGATCGCGGCCGCCTGGATCGCGGCGGCAACGGTGGTCGCGGCGGCCGCGCTCGCGGTGGCGGCGTTCGACCACCCGCGCGACCTGGTGACCACAGTGGACACACCGCTCACCGGACGGGCCCAGGTGCTCGACCGGGTCGCCAAGATCGCCATCGTGGCGGTCGGCGCCGGCCTGGTCGCGGTCGTGGTGTCGCTCGTACTGCGCTGGCGGCGCGCCGCCGGTGAGACCCGGCAGCAGCTGGCCTGCCTGCTGCCGGCCGCGGTGCTCTTTCCGGTCGCGCTGATGCTGGAGGGCTTCGGGCTGACCGGGGCGTGGGCGCTGGCCGCCGCCGTGGTGCCGCTGGCGATGACCGTGGCGGTGCTGCGCTTCCGGCTGTACGACCTCGATCGCGTGATCAACCGCTCGGTCGTGTGGCTGCTGATGACGCTGCTGCTGATCGGCGGGTTCGTGGCGATCGTGGCGATCCTGCGTGACCTGGTCATGCACGGCGACACGTCGAACGCGTCGCTGGTGGCGACCGGCATGATCGCGGTGGCGTTCGAGCCGGTGCGCCGCCGGGTGCAGCGCCTCGTCGACCGCCTGCTCTACGGCGAGCGCGACGACCCGTACAAGGTGATCGTCGACCTCGCCGACCTGCACGGGCAGACCGCCGACCCGGACGCGATGCTGCCGCTGCTCACCAGCGCGATCGCGGGCTCGCTCCGCGTGCCGTACGTGGCGGTGCGGGTCGCCACCCCGGACGGCCCGCGACTGGTGGCCGAGCACGGGCGCACGGGTACCCGGCTGGAGGAGTTCGACATGGTGGCCCGGGGCGAGACGCTCGGCCAGCTGCTGGTCGCGACCCGGGGCGTGGGTGACCGGTTCAGCCGCCGGGAGCGGCGCCTGCTGGCCGACGTGGCGCAGTACGTCGCCGTGGCGACCGAGGCGACCCGGCTCATCCGTGACCTGCAGGAGTCGCGGGAGCGGCTGATCACCGCCCGCGAGGAGGAGCGCAAACGGCTGCGCCGCGACCTGCACGACGGTGTTGGGCCCGCGCTGACCGGCATCGGCATGCAGGTGCGGGCGGCCCGAAAGGCGGCCGGCGAGCCGGAGCGGGTCCGCCGCATCCTCGAAGAGATGACCGCCGACCTGCAGGTGTGCCGCAGCGAGGTGCGCCAGCTGCTCGACCACCTGCACCGCCCGCCCGAGCTGGACCGTGGACTGGAGGCCGCGCTGCGCGCTCAGTGCCAGCGGTTCCACAGCCCATCGCTCAGCGTCGACCTGCACGTGGCGGCCCACCTCGACGGGCTGCCGGCGGCGATCGAGGTCGCCGCGTACCGCATCGTCAGCGAGGCGCTGACCAACGTGGCGCGGCACTCCAGGGCGGAGAGCTGCCGCATCACCGTCGACGCCGACCGCGCGCTGAGCATCGACGTGGTCGACGACGGCATCGGTATCGTGTCCGGCGGCAACGGCCACATCGGCGTCGGCCTGGAGTCGATGCGGGAGCGGGCCGCCGAGCTGGGTGGTGAGTGCGTGGTCACGGCCGGTGACCCGCGCGGCACGGCCGTACGTGTACAACTTCCGATCCCGCTTGCGCGACACGTCCGGAAGGTTGGTGATTCGCACCTTTGAGGGTACGCATTCCGGCTTTCCCGGCGATAACATGCGGGCGGCCATTTGCCGTCCTTGCCGCCGAGGTGAAACGTGCTGTCGCGTTGCCGGGTGCTGATCGTCGACGACCACCCTGTGGTGCGGCGTGGGCTCCGCGCGATGCTCGAGGACGAGGACTGGGTGGAGAGCGTAGCCGAGGCGTCCACTGTGGAGCAAGCCGTCCGGGCGGCGGTGAGCCACAAGGCCCAGGTCGTGGCCATGGACATCAACCTGCCGGACGGCGACGGCATCGAGGCCACCCGGCGCATCGTGACCCTCTGCCCGGGCGCCAAGGTGCTGATCGTCACGCTCTATGACGACAAGGACAGGGTGGCGCGGGCGCTGCGGGCCGGCGCCCGGGGGTACGTGCTCAAGGACACCGAGCCCGACACGATCGTCGACGCCCTCCGCACCGTGGCCGACGGCGGCGTGGTGCTCGGCCCGAAGGTAGGGCCGGAGGTGCTGACCACGCTGCAGGGCACGCCCGCCCAGCTGCCGCCCCCGTTCGACAAGCTCACCCCGCAGGAACGCAAGATCCTCGCCGGCCTGGTGCGCGGCGCCACCAACGCCGAGATCGGCCGCCGCCTGGGCCTCAACGAGAAGACGGTGCGCAACTACCTCACCGGCGTGTTCGAAAAGCTGGGCGTGGACACCCGGGTCCAGGCCGCCCTCCGGGCCCGCGACGCCGGCATCGAGGGCTAGGAGACGCCTCCCCTGCCTTTGCGACCCGCGGCTCGCGGCTCGCGCTTCGCGCCCTCCCTGCCGGGCCTCGCGGCTCGCGCTTCGCGCCCCCCCGCGGCGCCTCGCGGCTCGCGGCTCGTGGCCGGCCGGCAGGCCACGGCGTTGAGGCCCTACCCGCGATTCTGATACGACGAGTTATTGGCACCGTCCGGCCACGCGGTTCGGGACATCGGTACCTTCGATTCGGGACGCGACCAGGCAAAAAATCACTGGTATGACGTGGTCATTCGCTGACCGCTCCCCGGCGCCCCGCGACGAGCGGCGCTGGGTCAGTGTTCTCTTCGTGGACCTGGTCGGCTTCACCCGCCTCGCCAGCCGGCTCGACCCGGAGGACGTCTTCGCCCTCCAGCGCGAGTACTTCGGCCGCGTCACCCGCGCCGTCCACCGCTGGCGGGGCGTGGTGGAGAAGTACGTCGGCGACGCCGTACTCGTCGTCTTCGGCGCGCCCGACTCCGACGAGTACGACGCGTACCGGGCGGTGCTCGCCGGCCTGCACGTGCAGCGCGAGCTCGCCGGCCTCACCTGTCCCGACGGCACGCCGGTGCGGGCGCGGGTCGGCGTCGCCACTGGCGAGGCCGTCGTCGACCTCGCCGCGCTCCGCGACGGGGGACAGGCCCTGGTCTGCGGCGACGTGGTCAACACCGCGGCCCGGGTGCAGACCCACGCCGCCCCGGGCACCGTGGTGGTCACGGCCGCGACGCGGGGTGCCACCGGGCCGTGGGTACGCTACGCGCCGCTGCCCGCCATCACCCCGGCCGGCAAGCCCGCCCCGGTCGACGTCTGGCGGGCCCTCGCCCCGGTGCCGCCGGCCGCGCCCGACCGCTCCGTCCCACTCGCCGGCCGCGGCGCCGAGCTGTCCACTGTGGTCGACCGGGTGGAGCGGGCACTGCGCGGGCAGGGGCCGGCGGTGGTACGGCTGACCGGCCCGGCCGGCGTGGGAAAGTCCCGCCTGGCCCGCGAGGCGCTCGCGGCGGCCGGGGCGCGGTGGTGGGTGGGCTACGGCACCCCCTGCGGCGACCGGTACGCGCCCTTCGCCGACCTGGTCCGCCGCCAAGCCGGGGTCGAGGAGGCCGGCGGCCCGGCCGAGGCGCGCCGCCGCCTCCGCGCCTGGGCCGGCGGCCTGGTACCGGCTGGCGAGCTGTCGTCCATCCAAAGAGGACTCCTGCGGCTCATGGCTTCCGCACCGGCCACGCCCCGCGAACCAGCCATCGAGCGCGCCCTGCTGGCGGTCCTCCGGGGTGCCGCCGCCCGTGCCCCGCTGGCGCTGCTCCTCGACGACCTGCACCTGGCCGATGCGGCCACGCGGGCGTTCGTGGCGGATCTCCCCGGGCGGCTGGGCTCCTTCCCGGTCGCCGTCGTGACCACCGACCGCACCGCGGCGGTCGCGCTCCCCGGCGAGGCCACGGACCGCCCGGTCGCCGACCGTGCGCCCGCCGTGGTCACCGGGCCGCCGGCGGCGACCGTTGAGCGCGCCTCGGCCGTGGTGGGCGCCGGCCGTGCCGCGGAGCCGGCGCCGCCGGTGGTCGCCGACGGCGCCGTCGAACGGCCGCCGGCCGTTGTGGTCGACGGGCGGTCGCCGGCCGTGGTGGGTGCCGACCGTTCCGTCGAACAGGCGGCGGCCGTCGTGCTGGAGCCGCTGGGGGAGGTCGAGACCGGGCGGCTGCTGCGGCACCTGCTCGACCGGGCCGGCCTGCCGGGGCGCCTCGCCGGCCGCCTCACCCCGCTCTGCGGTGGCATACCCGGCTACGCCGTCGAGTACGCGCGGGCCGTCGCCGCCGACGGCCTGCCGGAGCGGGGCGAGCCCCCGTTGCCGCCGCGTGTGCGCGGCATCGCCTCCGCCCGCCTCGGCCGGCTGGACGAGCGGGACCGTGCCGTGCTCGGTGCCGCAGCCACCCTCGGCGACACGATCTCCGCCGGGGCGGTCGCGGCCCTGCTGGGCGGCGACGCGGCCGCGGTGCGGGCGGTGTTCGCCCGGCTGGGTGGCCTGCTGGTGCGGCGGCCCGGCGCGCGGTACGCGTTCGCCGACCCGGCCGTGCGCCAGGTCGTCTACGCCCGCCTGCCGCGCGCGGTGCGGGCCGGCCACCACTGGCGGGCGGCCCTCCGGCCCGGCCAGCCGGCGACCCGGGCCCGTCACTGGCGGGCCGCCTCCCACCTCGCCCAAGCACTGGGCACGGACATCCGACCCTGGCCGGCTTCACCCTCCGCACCGGCAGCCCTCCACGAGCCCGCGGCGGCCCGCGCGCCGCTCGACCTGCCCGCGCCGGCGTGCGCGCCGCTCGACGTGCCCGCGGCGGCCCGCGGGTCGGGGGCGTTGGCCCGTGGGCCGGTGGTGGTCCATGTGTCCGTGGCGGCCGGCGGGTCGGGGGCGTCGGTCCGCGCGCCGGCGGTGCTCCACGTGCCCGCGGCGGCGTACGGGTCGGCACCGGCAGCCGCCGGCGGTGAGGCGACGGTCACTCGGGCTCCGGCCGTGCGGCGCGCAGCGGGAGCGGGACGCGCGTCCAGTCGCCCGGGCTCGGACTTCTGGCACGACGTCCGCGGATCGTGGTATCTCAGTGCCCCAATGAGGGCACTCAAATACCACGATCGCCCGGGCTGGGACCGGTTCGAAGGGGGGCTAGGTCAGGTCGAAGGGGCCGACGTTGGTCTCCACCCAGTCGACGAGCGGGCGCAGGCGCCGCCAGTCGGTGCGTACGAGGTCGAAGGAGGTGCGCCCCTCAAGCTCCGGGCCCGCTGCGTGGCGGCGTCCGGCGGTCAGGGCCTCGTGGCGCATCAGCGTGAGGCGCGGGTGGTCGGGTGGGCAGCCGCGCGGTCGGGTCTTCACCCGGTCGCCACCGGGCTCGAAGCCGTGGCGGGTGAGCGTCCGCACGATCTTCTCCAGCTCGACGCCGGTGGCGGGGGCGTCGACCGCGGCCCGAAAGCGGGCGGTCTGCTCGCGGCTGTGCGCGTAGAACCCGGCCGCCGTAAACAGGCCCCCGGCGTCGACGTGCAGGTAGTAGCCGACGCCGCTGGACACCTCGAAGAATGCCCCCTGGTGGGTCTTGTAGGGCGATTTGTCCTTCGAAAAGCGTACGTCCCGGTGCGGGCGGAAGACCTTCGGCTCGGCCCGCACCAACGGGGCCAGCTCCGCCGCGAGCTCGCCCATCGGCCCGCGTACGCAGGTGTCGTACACGTCCTTGTGCGCGGTCCAGTACGTGCGGGAGTTGTCTGCCTCGAGCCCCTCGTAGAACGCGAAGGCCTCGGCGGGAAAGCCGGCGAACGCCACGGCCCTAGACCGCGTCGCCGATCTGCACCTTGGGCTTCGGCATGCGCATCCGGCGGAAGGTGATCGAGCGGGTGATCGCGTACAGGTAGAGCGAGCCCATCCGCTGGGTCGTCTTCGGGAAGCGCTCGCGGACCAGGCGCCTGACCTTGCGGGAAATCAGCACCGAGTCGACCACGACGCCGAGCGCCAGGGCCGCCCACAGCATGTTGGAGACGAAGCGCACGGCGGGTGGCATCGCGCCCGACGAGCCGATCAGCACGACCAGCGCGCCGCCGAAGAACCATGTGCCGACCGTGCGCCGCGCGTCGACGATGTTGCGCACCAGCAGCCGCTCGGGGCCGCGGTCGCGGGCGAGCAGGTAACGCTCGTCACCGGCCCGCATGCCGGCCGAGGCCTCGGCCCGCTCGGCCCGCTGCTTCTCCCGCATCTTCTTGTACGCCTCGCGGCGGTTGGCCGGCGCCGGCTCGACCGCCCGGCGCCGGTTACTGCTGGCGCGCTTGGGCGTCTCGACACCGAGCTCTTTCTTGCTCGGCGTGTGCCCCTTCGGGCGGGCGGCATCGACCTCCGCGTCCGCGAGGGGCATGTCATCAGCGGGCGAGGAGTCGACGACGTCGGCGGGCTTGCGGCGGAACAGTGACGGCACGCTCACGAGGGTACCGGGATCAAGAGCGCTCGGCGTGCGCGCCCAGCGCCGCCAGCTTGGCCTCGAAGTCTTCGTAGCCCCGGTTGATCAGGTCGACGCCGTACACCCGGGAGGTGCCCTCGGCCGCGAGCGCCGCGATCAGGTGGCTGAAGCCGGCCCGCAGGTCGGGGATGACCAGGTCGGCGGCGTGCAGCTTACTCGGCCCGGCGATCACCGCGGAGTGCTTGAAGTCGCGCCGGCCGAAGCGGCACGGGGTGCCGCCCAGGCAGTCCCGGTACACCTGGATCGTGGCGCCCATCGAGTTGAGCGCCTCGGTGTAGCCGAGCCGCTGCTCGTACACGGTCTCGTGCACGATCGACAGGCCTCGTGCCTGGGTCAGCGCCACCACCAGCGGCTGCTGCCAGTCGGTCATGAAGCCGGGGTGCACGTCGGTCTCCAGCGCCACGGCCTTGAGCTCGCCGCCCGGGTGCCAGAAGCGGATCTTGCCTTCCTGACCGGGGGAGCCGTTGCGCGGCGGGCGCATGTCGGTGACCTCGTACGCCCCGCCGACCGAGCGGAAGACGTTGAGGAACGTCATCATGTCGACCTGCTCGGCGCCGAGCACCTCGATGTCGCCGCCGGTGGCCAGGGCGGCCGCCGCCCAGCTGGCCGCCTCGATGCGGTCCGGGATCGGGCGGTGGGTGTAGCCGCCGAGGCGGGGAACCCCCTGGATCTCGATCACCCGGTCGGTGTGCACCTTGATGATCGCGCCCATCTTCTGCAGTACGCAGATGAGGTCGATGATCTCCGGCTCGACCGCCGCGTTGCGCAGCTCGGTGACGCCCTCGGCCATCACCGCGGTGAGCAGCACCTGCTCGGTGGCGCCCACGCTCGGGTACGGCAGCTCCAGCTTGGTGCCGTGCAGCCCGTTCGGCGCGGTGAGGTGCATGCCCTCGGGCGCCTTGTCGACGACCGCACCGAACTGGCGCAGCGCCTGGATGTGGAAGTCGATCGGCCGCGGCCCGATGTGGCAGCCGCCGAGGTCGGGGATGAACGCGTGGCCGAGGCGGTGCAGCAGCGGCCCGCAGAAGAGGATCGGGATGCGGCTGGAGCCGGCGTGCACGTTGATCTCGTCGGTGGTGGCGCTCTCGACGTTGGCGGGGTCGAGGATCAGCTCGCCCTCGTCGTCACCGTCGCTGACCCGGACGCCGTGGATCTCCAGCAGGCCGCGCACGACCTCGACGTCGCGGATGCGCGGCACGTCGTACAGCCGGCTCGGCGCGTCGCCCAGCAGCGCCGCGACCATCGCCTTGGAGACGAGGTTCTTGGCACCGCGGACCCGGATCCGCCCGTGCAGCGGAGTGCCGCCATGCACGGTCAGGACGTCATTCACGGTCAACGCACAACCTCCACCAGATGGCCCCTAGTGCGGCACTTGTGCCCCCGATTGCCGCCCGAGGAGCATAGCGCTCCGTGACCTGTCGGGCGGGGCACACACGGTATGAGGTGGCACGAAACGGGGAGACCGTAAACGTCGAGCTACGGAGGGTTATGGCAGGGCGAGCATCTGGTCAAGGGCGACGCGCGCGTGGTGCGCGGTGTCGGCGTCCACTGTGATCTGGTTGACCAGCCGTCCGGCGGCCAGCTCCTCCAGTGCCCAGACGAGGTGAGGCAGGTCGATGCGGTTCATCGTGGAGCAGTAGCAGACGTTGCGGTCGAGGAACATGATCTGCTTGTCGGGGTGGGCGTTGGCGAGCCGCCGTACCAGATTGAGCTCCGTCCCCACCGCCCACGCCGAGCCGGCCGGCGCGGCATCGATGGTCTTGATGATGTATTCGGTCGAGCCGACGTAGTCGGCGGCCGTGACCACCTCGTGGCGGCACTCGGGGTGGACCAGCACGTTGACGCCGGGCACCCGTTCGCGCACCTCCTCGACGCAGCCGAGCGTGAAGCGGCCGTGCACCGAGCAGTGCCCGCGCCACAGGATCATCTTCGCGTCGCGCAACTGCTCCGGGGTGAGGCCGCCGCCCGGCTTGTGCGGGTTGTAGAGGACACAATCCTCAAGATCAAAACCCATTTCGAGTACGGCGGTGTTGCGCCCCAGGTGCTGGTCGGGCAGGAACAGCACCTTTGAGCCCCGCTCGAACGCCCAGGTCAGCGCCCGCTTCGCGTTGGACGAGGTGCAGACCACGCCGTTGTTGCGGCCGACGAAGCCCTTGATGTCGGCCGAGGAGTTCATGTAGGTGACCGGGATCGTCGAGTCGGCGACCCCGAGGTCCTGCAGCAGCTCCCACGCGGTCTCGACCTGGGAGAGCGCGGCCATGTCGGCCATCGAGCAGCCGGCGCCGAGGTCGGGCAGCACGACCTTTTGCGCGTCGGAGGTGAGGATGTCGGCGCTCTCGGCCATGAAGTGCACGCCGCAGAAGACGATGAACTCCGCCTCCGGCCGGGCCGCCGCCTCGCGGGCCAGCTTGAACGAGTCACCGGTCACGTCGGCGAACTGGATCACCTCGTCGCGCTGGTAGTGGTGGCCCAGCACGAAGAGCCGGTCGCCGAGCGCGGCCTTGGCCCGGCGGGCCCGCTCGACCAGGGTGGGGTCGCTCGGCGAGGGGAGCTCGCCCGGACACTCGACACCCTTTTCGGCGGACGGGTCACTGCCCCGGCCGAGCAGCAGCAGGGCGGCGCCGGTGCTCGACGGCTCAGTCCAAGCGGAGGCAGGGGAGGCGGAGCCAGGGGACGTCGTGGAAGTCACGCCCTCCATGATGCGCCCGAGCGCAGGTCCGACGCTGTGTCCTGCCACACTGCGAAACCATGCGCCTACTGATCTGCCCGGACAAGTTCGCCGGCACGCTCTCCGCGCCGGAGGTGGCCGCCGCGGTCGCCGAGGGCTGGCTCTCGGCGGCACCGGAGGACGAGGTCGTGAGCCGCCCGCTCGCGGACGGCGGGCCGGGCTTCGTGGACGTACTGGCGGCGGCCCTGCCCGGCCGGGTCGTGCCGGTGGAGACGGTCGACCCGCTCGGGCGCCCGGCGGCCGGTTCGGTGCTGGTGGTGGGGGACACCGCGTACGTGGAGAGCGCCCAGGCGTGCGGCCTGCACCTGGTCGACCCGGCCGAACGCGACGTGCGGCGGGCGACCTCGTACGGCCTGGGGGTCCTGGTCACGCACGCGGTGGAGAACGGCGCCCGCGGTGTCGTGGTCGGGCTGGGCGGTTCCGCGACGAACGACGGTGGCGCCGGCATGCTCGCCGCGCTCGGCGCCCCGCCGGTGGACGACTCCGGGTACGCGCTGCCGTACGGCGGGGCGGCCCTGGTCACGGTCGCCGGGCTGGGCGGTACGCCCCGGCTGCGCGAGGTGGAGCTGGTCGCCGCCACGGACGTGGACAGCCCGCTGACCGGGCTGCACGGCGCGTCGAACGTGTACGGCCCGCAGAAGGGCGCCACCCGCGAAGACATCATGCTGCTCGACGGCGCCCTGGAACGGTGGGCCGGCGTGCTGGAGAAGCTCCCCACCTGCCCGCCGGGGGTCGCGGGCCTGCCCGGCGCCGGCGCGGCGGGCGGCCTGGGCGCCGCGATCCTGGCGCTGGGCGGCCGGTGCGAGTCCGGTATCGCGCTGGTCAACCGCCTGATCGGCCTGGACGCCGCGCTCGACGCCGCCGACCTGGTGATCACCGGCGAGGGTTCGTTCGACTTCCAGTCGCTGCGCGGCAAGGTGGTGGCCGGCGTGGCCGGGGCCGCCCGCGACCGCGGCCTGCCCTGCGTGGTGGTCGCCGGCCGGGTGAGCGCCGGCCGGCGCGAGGCCGCGGCGGCCGGGGTCACCGAGTCGTGGTCGCTGACCGACCATTTCGGCAGCGTGGACGAGGCGATGGCGCGCCCGGCCGAGGGCCTGCGCGCGCTGGGCGCCCGCCTGGCCACCCAGTGGAGCCGCTGAGCCGCGCGCCGGGCGCCGTGGGGAGGCGCGTCGGGCGCCGTGGGGAGGATCACAGCGGCGTGCCGCGGGGCGCTCGCCTTACCCGACGCGCTGTTCTCAGCGAGATTCTGGGTGATACTGGCCTAGACTTGAAAGACAGTGCATTGGGAATCGCCTGCCAGCGGGCTAGCGTTGCCTGATAAGTACCGAACCAATCCGCACCGGCACAGGGAGATATCCAAGTGACCACTCCGACGCAGGCCGAGTCGACCGAGGCCACGGCCCCGACCACCGTTGTCCTCACCGACGTCGCGGCGCAGAAGGTCAAGGCCCTGATCGAGCAGGAGGGCCGCGACGACCTGCGGCTGCGGGTCGCCGTGCAGCCGGGCGGCTGTTCGGGCCTGCGCTACCAGCTCTTCTTCGACGAGCGTTCGCTCGACGGTGACGTGGTCAGCGGCTTCGACGGTGTCGAGGTCGTCGTCGACCGGATGAGCGCGCCCTACCTCTCCGGCGCGACCATCGACTTCGCCGACCGGATCGACGCCCAGGGCTTCACGATCGACAACCCCAACGCGCAGGGCTCCTGCGCCTGCGGCGACTCGTTCCACTGAGCCGCCCACCACATCCACGTCCTGAGCGGGGCTGCCCGAAAAGCGGGTGGCCCCGCTTTCATGTCCAGATGGTGACTCGGCGGCGACCTGGGCACCAACGGTGTGGGTAGGCTGTCCGCGCACCGCACACCCCCGTACCCGATCGCGAGGGCGCTATGAAGATCGCCGTTACCGGCTCGATCGCCACCGACCATCTGATGCACTTCCCCGGCCGGTTCGCCGACCAGCTCATCGCCGACCAGCTGCACAAGGTCTCCCTGTCGTTCCTGGTCGACGACCTGGTCGTGCGGCGTGGTGGCATCGCCGCCAACATCGCGTTCGGCATGGCCCAGCTCGGCCTCCGCCCGGTGCTGCTCGGCGCGGTCGGTGCCGACTTCGCCGACTACCGCTCCTGGCTGGAGCGGCACGGCGTCGACTGCGAGTCGGTGCACGTCAGCGAGGTGGCGCACACCGCACGCTTCGTCTGCACCACCGACAACGACCTGTGCCAGATCGCCTCGTTCTACGCCGGCGCGATGAGCGAGGCCCGCAACATCGAGCTCCAGCCGGTCGCCTCCCGGATCGGCGGGCTCGACCTGGTGCTGGTCAGCCCCAACGACCCGGACGCGATGATCCGCCACTCGCAGGAGTGCCGCGACCGGGGATACCCGTTCGTCGCGGACATCTCGCAGCAGATGGCCCGCATGGACGGCGGTGACCTGGGCAAGCTCATCGACGGCGCGGCCTACCTGCTGACCAACGAGTACGAGAAGTCGCTGCTGGAAAACAAGACCGGCCTCTCCGGCGAGCAGATGCTCGACCTGGTCGGGATCCGGGTCACCACGCTGGGCAAGGACGGCGTCGAGATCACCGGCCGCGACATCGAGCGCATCCACGTGCCGGCCCTGCCCGACGTGCGCAGCGAAGACCCGACCGGCGTCGGCGACGGCTTCCGCGCCGGCTTCTTCTCCGCCCGCTCGTGGGGCCTGGGCCTGGAGCGTTCCGCCCAGGTCGGCTGCCTGATGGCGGCGCAGGTCCTGGAGACGGTCGGCCCCCAGGAGTACGAGATCAAGCCGGACGCGTTCCTCAAGCGCTTCGCCGCGGCGTACGGCGACGTGCCGGCCGACGAGGTCCGCCCGCACCTGCCCCTCTAGCGCCCAGTGATCAAAGCTCCCCCCAAGTCGCTAGAACGACATGGGGGGAGCTTTGATCACGTGAGGGAGCTCTACCGGGCGCGGCGTACGTCGAAGGCGGGAGAGCCGTCGACGGTCGTCGCGCCCAGGTACTCCTGGCCGCGCAGCCGGCACCAGGCCGGGATGTCGTTCGCCGCGGCGGGGTCGTCGGCGAGCACCCGTACCACCGCGCCCACCTCGACCTCGGGGATGCGCCGGGCCAGCGCGATCACCGGTAGCGGGCACCGCTGACCCAGGCAGTCCAGCACCGTCACAGCCCCACCACCCCCGCCTCGGCGCGCAGGTCGGCCACGATGCCGGGCAGCTCGGCCAGGAAGCGGTCCACCTCCGCCTCCGTGGTCTGCCGGTGCAGCGAGACCCGTACGTTGCCGTGCGACAGCACGCCCATCGCCTCCAGCACGTGGCTGGGACGCAGCGTGGCCGACGTGCACGACGAGCCGGACGACACCGCGAAGCCGTGCCGGTCCAGGGCGTGCAGCAGCGCCTCGCCATCCACATACAGGCAGGAGAACGTGACCAGGTGCGGCAGCCGCCCCACCGGGTCGCCGACCACCTCCACGTCGGGCACGGTCGCGGCCACCACGGCCCGGATCCGGTCGACCAGCGGCGCCAGCCGCGCCGCCTCCGCGTCCCGCTCGGCGGCCACCGCCCGCAAGGCCGCCGCCGCGGCGACGATCGCGGGCAGGTCACGCCCCGTGTCCCGGCCATCATTCTCCGGGTACGGCGAGAGCCAGCGCGTCCCCTTCCGCACCACCAGCAGCCCCACGCCGGCCGGGCCGCCCCACTTGCGGGCGCTCGCGGTGAGCAGGGACCACCCATCGGGTACGGGTACGCGCCCCACCGACTGGGCGGCGTCGACGTAGAGGGGCACCCCGTGGGCCGCGCACGCTTCGGCGGCCTCGGCCACGGGCTGGAGGGTACCGACCTCGTGGCTGGCGCTGATCAGGGCGGCGAGGGCCACGCCGCCCCGGCTCACGGCGGCCCGCCACGCGTCCAGGTCGAGCCGGCCCAGGCGGTCCACCGGCACGCTCACCGCGTCGTCGCCGGCCTCGTACAGCACGGCGGAGTGCTCGATCGCCGAGTGCACCAGGGTCGAGCCGGCCCGCTGCCGCCCTCTCCGGGTGCCCTCGACCGCCAAGCGCGCCGCGGCGGTACCGCTCGGGGTGAAGGCGAGCTCGTCCGGGCGTACCCGCAGAATCTCCGCGGTCGCGGCCCGGGCCGCGTCGAGAAGCTGGCGTGCCCGGCGGGCCTGCGTGTAGAGCTTTCCGGGGTCGGCCCAGCCGTCGTCGAGGGCGGCGAGCAGCGCCTGGCGCGCGACCGGATGCGGCGGCGCGCCCGAGGCCGCGTCGAAGAAGGCCTGCATGCGAACGACGCTACCCACCCCCACGACGTGTAGTAGATGCATGGTCGAGTAATGTGCCGTTTGCTCGCTACGGCACTGCTAGGGAGGCAGGACCAGGTGATCGCAAGGGGTGCGCGCGGCCGGGTGGCCCGGCTCGCCGGGCTCGGCGCCGGCGCTCTGGCACTGGTGACCCTGCTCGGGGGCTGTGACGTCGGTTCGGCGTTCGGCGGGTTCGGCTGGCCCGAGGGCGGGGTGACGCCGCAGGCCAACCGCATGTACGACCTGTGGATCGGCTCGGTCATCGCCGCGCTGGCCGTCGGTGCCCTGGTGTGGGGCCTGATCTTCTGGTGCGTGGTGCGCTACCGCAAGCGCGGCGAGCAGCTGCCGGTGCAGACCCGCTACAACATGCCGATGGAGTTCCTCTACACGATCGCCCCGATCCTGGTCGTGTGCGTGCTCTTCTACTACACCGCGGTCGTGCAGACGAACGTCGACGAGACGAACAACGACCCCAACAAGGTCACCGTCGAGGTCGTCGGCTTCAAGTGGAACTGGCAGTTCAACTACCGTGACGGCGCCGGTGAAGACGCCAACACGGTGGCCTCCACGCTCGGCTCGAGCGACGTGATCCCGGTGCTGGTGCTCCCCACCGGCCGGCGCATCCGCTTCGAGGAGACGAGCAAGGACGTCATCCACTCGTTCTGGGTGCCCGAGCTGCTCTTCAAGCGCGACGTCTTCCCCGGCAACATCCGCAACGTCTTCGAGGTCGAGAGCATCGACCAGGAGGGCGCGTACGTGGGGCGGTGCGCCGAGCTCTGCGGCACGTACCACTCGATGATGAACTTCGAGCTGCGCGCGGTTTCGCCGGAGAAGTACGAGCGGTTCATGCAGGCCAAGCGGGACGGTGCCACCACTCAGGACGCGCTGCGGGCGATCGGCGAGGAGCCGTTGGCGACGACGACCGAGCCGTTCGACACCAAGCGCACCGTGTCTAACTTCAACCCGTCCGGCGGGGAGTGAGGACTGCGCGATGAAGACCGAGTACAAGATCTTCGGCATCGTGTCGGTGTTCCTGTTCGTCGCCTGCGCGGTCTACGCCTGGTGGACCTGGTACGAGATCGGCCTCGACTGGGTCGGCACGGTCGCCCTGCTCCTGTCCGGCCTGCTGACGACGATGTGCGGCGGCTTCTTCTGGTTCGTCTCCCGCCGCATCGACCCCCGCCCCGAGGACCGCTCCGACGCGGAGATCGCGGAGGGCGCGGGCGAGATCGGCTTCTTCAGCCCGGGCAGCTACTGGCCGTTCGGCCTGGCGCTCGCCGCGACCGTGGCCGGCCTCGGCCTGGTCTTCTGGATGGTCTGGCTGCTCGCGGCCGGCCTGATCGCGGTGACGTTCGCCACCTGCGGCCTGCTCTTCGAGTACTACACCGGCACCCGCCGCACGGCCGAGCACTGACCCCCGCTCGCCCACGGCGTCCGGGCGCGCTCGTTCAAGGCGTCCGGGCGCGCTCGTTACGGCGTCTGGGCGCTGAGGGCTTCGGCCAGGCGCTCGGTCGAGACGCAGGAAACCAGGCAGCGCTCCTTGGCGTCGCCCATGATCTGCGCGGTCCACGTGGTGAAGCCGCCGTCTCCGATCTCGTCCGCACCGGCGGCGATCCGGATGGCGGCTTCGACGTAGTAGCCGCGGCCGCGCTCCCGATCCGGCTGCTCGGACACGCCGACCGCGGGCGCCACGGTGTCCTCGATCCGCTCGCGGAGCACCGGGCTGTCGAAGACCGTGTACAGCAACCGTGGCGCGACCTCCGCGGGCAGGACGCTGTGCCAGTACCGCAGGTGCCGGACCAGCAACCGGGCCTGGGTGGCGCCGGAGCCGGTGTCGCGGGCGCTGGAGACCAGGGCGAAGAGGCGGAAGTGCGAGCCCATACCGTCCGGGAAGCGCTGGGCCCGGAGCATGCGGTGGCCGGCGGCCAGGTGTACCTCGCCGGTGGCCGGCTGGCTCAGGCGGCGGTGGGCGGCCTCGACGGCGAGCGCGTTCGTGGAGTCGCTCACCACCTCGGCCGCCCGCGCGGTGGAGACGATCCGGTCCTGGCTCTGCGGGGTGACCGCCGCGCAGGTGCCGAGCGGCACGACGGGGGAGAGCTCCACGCCTGCCACGTCCGCCGGGAGCAGGCGCCACATGCGGGCCTCCAGCGCGGCCAGCGTGCGCGGGTCGCTCGGGGCGGGACGGACGAAGCGGTCTTCGCGCCAGCGGCGCAGCAGGTCGGGCGGGCGTACCCGGGAGGCGCGCATCCGGGCCACGGACAGCAGGAACGTCTGCAGGTCGGAGGCGGAGAGCCGGGCCAGCGACTCGCGGGTGCCCTCGGGGAGCCGGGACCAGACTCGCCGCTCAGCGTCGTTCACCGGGCCACGGTGACCCGTGGAGCGGGTCGGGGTCCAGCGATATAGCGTCAGGCGGCGCGGCGCTGCTGTGGAGCCACGGCCGGGCGGCGCTGCTGCGGCGCGACGGCGGTGCCCCGATGGCGCAGCCAGACGCGCAGGGTGAAGGGCGCGACCACGACGGCCGTGCCGCAGCCGGTGCAGACCAGCTCGGGAAACTCGTCGGCGCTCTCGTCGCCGGCGGGCAGCGCCTCGAAGGGCATCTCGGCCTGACAGATGGCGCAATGAAGTTCTCGCACGGGTCACTCCTCTGCCTTAGGGAAGCGGGAACTACCCGGTTGTAGTTTTCAGGCTGCCACGACCTGAACGCCCGGCGTCGGAAGCCGCCCCGGCGTGTCGCGCACGTGTTCGAACGCTTCGCCACGACTCGGCAACGTCGGCAGATCATGGTACGGAGCTGCCCCTGGAGGGGCGGTTGTGTACCACGATCTCTGCCTTGGGGTTGATCTCGAAGCGCCGATCACCGATCACCGGCCGGGGCCCGCTTGCGGCGCGCCCCCAACTGGATCGTTCTCGGCCTGGTTGGCCGGGGGGTGAGGGAAGGGCGGGGATCTGGACCCTAGGCGGCGGCCTTGGCCACCTCGACCCAGCGGTCCAGGGTCTTCGCCGCGGCGCCGGTGTCGATGCTGGCCGCCGCGCGGGACAGGGCGTCGCGCATGGCCTCCAGCGGGTCGCCGGGCAGGCCGGCGTGGGCGGCCAGGGCGGCGGCGGCGTTGACCAGCACGGCGTCGCGGACCGGGCCGGGCTCGCCGGCCAGCAGGCGGCGGGTGACGTCGGCGTTGAAGGCGGCGTCGCCACCACGCAGGTCGCCCGGGGCGGACCTCGCGACGCCGAGGTCGGCCGCGTCGAGCACCAGCTCGGTGACCGTGCCGCTGCGGACCGCCCAGACCCGGGTGGGTGCGGCCGTGCTGAACTCGTCAAGGCCGTCTTCGCCGCGCATGACCAGCACCGAGTCGCCGCGCCGGGCGAAGACCTGCGCCATCACCGGGGCCATCCGGGTGTCGAAGCAGCCGACGGCGCCGGCGCGCGGGCGGGCCGGGTTGGTGAGCGGGCCCAGGAAGTTGAAGACCGTGGGGACGCCCAGCTCGCGCCGGGGCACCGAGGTGTGGCGCATCCCGGGGTGGAAGCGGGCGGCGAAGCAGAAGCCGATGCCGGCCTCGGTCAGGCAGTGGGCCACCTGCTCGGGGCCCAGGTCGAGCGGGATGCCCAGGAACTCCAGCAGGTCGGCCGCGCCGCACGCGGAGGAGGCGGCACGGTTGCCGTGCTTCACCACGCGTACGCCCGCGCCGGCGACCACCATCGCGGTCATCGTGGAGATGTTTACCGTGTGGGCCCGGTCGCCGCCGGTGCCGACCACGTCGACCGCGTCCGCGCGTACCTCATCGGGGAGCTGGACCAGCGCGGCGTTGGCCAGCATCGTCTCCACCAGGCCACCCAGCTCGGCCGGGGTCTCGCCCTTGGCGCGCAGCGCCGTGGCGAAGCCGGCGATCTGTGCCGGCGTCGCCGAACCACTCATGATCTCGCCCATCGCCCAGGCGGTGTCCGCGGTGGACAGCTCCTCGGCGCGCAGCAGCGCGGCGATCAGGTTGGGCCAGGTCCGCTCGCCCACGGTGGCCTCCAGGTCGGGGTCTCCGCCCCGCCTCCCGGCGGGCACGGCAGGGGGTCAGGCCGCGGCGTGCGAACGCAGCAGCCCGGCGACGGTCTGCCCGGTGGTCACCGGGTCCAGCGGGTACAGCAGGGTCGCGTCGACCTGCGCATACGCCGCGAGCCAGCGGTCGGCTGCCCGGGCGATCACCACGCACGTCGGCGGGGCGTCGATGCGGTCGTCCTTGATCTGGCGCGCGATGCCGAGGCCGCCGCCGGGGGTCGCCTCGCCGTCCAGCACCATCAGGTCGATCTCGTAGTCGTCGACCAGCCGCACGCACTCCGCGTAGTCACTGGCCTCGACGAACTCCACCACCAGGTCGGCCGCCGGCCGCGGGCCGATCGCGAGGCGCATGCGCTCGCGCACCTGGGGGTCGTCGCTGTAGAGCAGGACGGTGTACGTACGGTCGGTCATCGCGCTCCCACACTTTTCCCACGCTGGTCCTCGTTTGGCGGGTCCAGCGCCAACGAGTGGATGTAGCCGCAGCCTGATCGTACCCGCAGTCACTGGGCGGCCTGGGCCCCGGTGCGGGTGCCGTCCGCGGCGGTCTCAGGCCGCGCGGGAGCCGGGGAGGAGGAAGACGCGGCCGCGGCCTCCTGGCGGTCGAGCTCGCGGTCGATGCGCCGGGCCTCCCGCTCGGACTGCTTGAACCACTGCGCCACCAGCACGCCGATCATCGTGACCGAGACGAACTCGCCGCCGGCCCACAGGATGCCGCCGGCCACCTTCTGGTCGGTCCACGGGTCGGCCCAGGTGAGGCCGAGGGAGGGGTACCAGTCGCCGCCGAGCAGCGTGGTGCTCTGCATGATGGTCAGCCCCAGCACCGTGTGGAACGGCACGGAGAGGATCATGAGCAGCGCCCGCCCCGGGTACGGCCAGCGGCCGGGCAGCGGGTCGAGCCCGAGCAGCGGCCAGAAGAACAGGCAGCCGGTGAGGATGAAGTGCGCGTGCACCAGCTCGTGCACGAACGCGTTCTCCAGGGTCAGCCGGTACAGGCCGCTGAAGTAGAGCACGAACGGGTTGGCGACGAAGATGGCGTACGCCACCAGCGGAAACGACAGGACCCGCAGGTACCGGCTGTGCACCACGGCGAGCAGCCGCTTGCGGGGCGCGCCGCGCAGCACCCGCAGGGCCAGGGTGACCGGGGCGCCGAGGGCCAGGAAGATCGGCGCGACCATGGTGAGCACCATGTGCTGGACCATGTGCACGGAGACCAGCGTGGTGTCGTAGGCCTCCACGCCGGTGACGGTCACCGCGGCGATCGAGCCGAGCCCCACCCCGACGAAGAGCACCGTGCGGGACAGCGGCCACTGGTCACCGCGGGCGCGCAGGCGGTGTACGCCGTAGAGGTACAGGCCCGCCGCGACGACCAGCAGCACCGCGATCCAGCTGTCGACGCTGACCTCGGTGAAGATGGACGAAACGGTGAAGGGAGCCACGGTTCGAGGCTAGGCCACGCGCTTTCGGGGGTGTCCTCCGACCCACGACATCGCGTCGTAGGTGACCCCGACGCAACGTCGTACTACGAGGTGGCGATAATGACCGCGTGACTGCGGCCTCAGCAATTGACAAGAGCCGGATCCACTCGCTGACGCGGCCCAACATGGTCAGCGTCGGGACGATCGTGTGGCTCTCCAGCGAGCTCATGTTCTTCGCGGCGCTCTTCGCGATGTACTTCTCGATCCGCGCGGCCGCCCCTGAGCAGTGGGAGCACCACACCGAGGTCCTCAACCTGCCGTACGCGACGGTGTTCACGCTGATCCTGGTCGCGTCCTCGGTGACCTGCCAGTTCGGCGTCTTCGCCGCGGAGCGGGGCGACGTCCACTCGCTGCGCCGCTGGTTCACCCTCACGTTCGTGATGGGGCTCATCTTCGTGCTCGGTCAGGCCAACGAGTACCGCCAGCTCGTGCACGAGGGTGTGAAGATCAACGCCGACGGGTACGGGTCGATGTTCTACCTGACCACCGGCTTCCACGGCCTGCACGTGAGCGGCGGCCTGGTGGCGTTCCTGATCTTCATGGCCCGCACCACCATGGGCCGGTTCACGCCGGCGCAGGCCACCTCGGCGATCGTCGTCTCGTACTACTGGCACTTCGTCGACGTGGTCTGGATCGCGCTGTTCTCGATGATCTACCTGCTCCAGTGAGCGTGAGTAGGTTGTCACGTTCCGCCCGCTCGCTTCGTCCCATAGGTATGAAGGACATCTGGCATGACTTCTGACACCCCCGGCGGCCTGCTGGCGCGGCTGCGCCGCAGGCGGTCACAACCGCGCAGCCGGGTGCGGCGGCGCCTGGGCACGGTGGTGCGCCTCACGATCGCGCTGACGCTCGCCGGCGGTGTGTACACCGTCTTCGCCCCCGGCCTGTCGGCCGACGACACGCCGCAGCTGTCGACGGCGGCGCAGGAGGGCAAGGCGCTGTTCGACGAGAGCTGCATCAGCTGTCACGGGCGCAACGCCCAGGGCGTGGAGGGCCGCGGTCCCAGCCTGATCGGCGTGGGCGCGGCGGCGGTGGAGTTCCAGGTCAGCACCGGCCGGATGCCGATGGCGCGGCAGGAGGCGCAGGCGCCGCGCAAGCCGGCGATGTTCAACGACGACCAGACCCGCCAGCTCGCCCAGTACATCCAGGAGCTCGGCGGCGGCCCGCAGATCCCGGACGGTGACCTGCGCGCCCCGGAGGGTGACGACGAGGCGATCGCCCGCGGTGGCAACCTCTTCCGGATCAACTGCTCGTCGTGCCACGCGTTCGGCGGTGGCGGCGGCGCCCTCTCGTCCGGCAAGTACGCGCCGGACCTGAAGGAGGCGACCGACCGGCAGCTCTACGCGGCCATGCTGACCGGCCCGCAAAACATGCCGGTCTTCGGCGACAACCAGCTCACGCCGGAGCAGAAGAAGGAGATCATCTCCTACGTCCAGGAGGCCCTGAAGCAGGACAAGGACCCGGGCGGTTGGGGCCTGGGCCGGTTCGGCCCGGTCACCGAGGGGCTCGCGATCTTCCTGGTCGGCATCGTCGCGCTGGTGTTCGCGGCGCTCTGGATTGCGGGGAAGTCATGACCACGGATACACACGCCCACGACGTCGAGCCGGACGAGGTCGACGTCCACGACCCGCGGCTGTCCCGGTTCGAGATCGTCCGTGAGGGCGCGCGGCGTGACGGTGTCGAGATCGTCCACTACGAGGACCCGTTCCCGGTCAAGGGCACCAAGGCCGAGCGCCGGACGGTCCGTACGGTGTCGTTGTTCTTCCTGGTCACCGGCCTGGCCGCCACCGCGTTCATGATCATCTACATCTGGTGGCCGTGGGAGTACGAGCTGGGCGCCAACAACAGCAAGCTCTACACCCCGCTGCTCGGGCTCACCCTCGGCATCGCCCTGCTCGGCATCGGCTTCGGCATCCTGAGCTGGGGCAAAAAGCTGATGCCGCGGGAGATCGCGATCCAGGACCGGCACGACGGCCCGTCCGACCGGGCACAGCGCAAGCTGACCGGCGAGACGATGGCGTACATCGTCGACGAGCTGGGCATCAAGCGCCGCAAGACGCTCGGCCTCGCCGCGCTGCTGGGCCTCGCCCCGGTCGGCCTGGTCGCCGCCGCCCCGCTGATCGGTGGCCTGATCAAGAGCCCGACCAAGGACCGGATCCTGTTCCGCACCGGCTGGGACCCGGCCGCCAACGGCGGCCGCCCGGTGCGGCTGACCCGCGAGGACGGCACCCCGATCCGCCCCGAGGACGTCAGCGTCGGCGGCCAGATGACGGTCTTCCCCGGCATCCCGGGTGGCGCGACCAACGAGCACGCCGACTCGCCCACGCTCCTGATCCACCTGCGGGCCGGTGACGCGGAGCGGACCCGCGACAGCGCCAAGCCGGTCAACGCGGGCGCGCAGTGGGAGAACTTCGTGGCGTACTCGAAGATCTGCACCCACGCGGGCTGCCCGGCCAGCCTCTACGAGCAGCAGACCAACCGCCTGCTCTGCCCCTGCCACCAGTCGCAGTTCCTGATCACCGACAACGCCCGGCCGATCTTCGGGCCGGCCACGCGGAGCCTCCCCCAGCTGCCGATCACGGTGGACGAGGAAGGGTTCTTCGTGGCGACGTCCGACTACAAGGTGGCGGTTGGGCCAGCATTCTGGGAGCGGCCATGAAGCGCCGGAAGGTAGACGTCAGCGCGGTCCCCGCCAAGGTGGCCGGTGGGCTCGACGACCGGTTCCAGGCGGCCACACCGCTGCGCAACATCCTCAACAAGGTCTTCCCGGACCACTGGTCGTTCCTGCTCGGCGAGATCGCGCTCTTCTCGTTCATCGTCCTGCTGCTGACCGGTACGTTCCTGACGTTCTTCTACGAGCCGTCGCTGACCACCGTCACGTACGACGGCAGCTACGCGCCGCTGCGCGGGACGCACATGTCGGCGGCGTACGCGTCGAGCCTCGACCTCTCGTTCGACGTGCGCGGCGGCCTGATCATGCGGCAGATGCACCACTGGGCGGCGCTGACGTTCATGTCGGCGATCGTGGTGCACATGTTCCGGATCTTCTTCACCGGCGCGTTCCGCAAGCCGCGTGAGACGAACTGGATCATCGGCTCGCTGCTCTTCTGGATCGGCTTCCTCGCCGGCTTCACCGGCTACTCGCTCCCGGACGACGCGCTCTCCGGCACCGGCCTGCGGATCGCCTCGGCGATCATGCTGTCGATCCCGGTGATCGGCTCCTGGGTGACCACGTCGATCTTCGACGGCGAGTTCCCCGGCCACGTCATCATGGGCCGGTTCTACATCGCCCACGTGCTGCTCATCCCGGGCGCGCTGCTCGCGCTGATCAGCGTCCACCTCGGCCTGGTCTTCAAGCAGAAGCACACCCAGTGGCCGGGTCCGGGGCGCACCGAGCACAACGTGGTCGGCGAGCGCTTCGTGCCGCGGTACACGATCAAGCAGGGCGGCTTCTTCATGATCGTCTTCGGCGTCATCGCGCTGATGGGCGGTCTCTTCCAGATCAACCCGATCTGGCTCTTCGGCCCGTACGAGGCGTACACGGTCTCGGCGGCCAGCCAGCCCGACTGGTACGTGATGTTCCTGGACGGCTCGACGCGGCTCTTCCCGGCCTGGGAGATCCGCTTCGACCTCTGGGGCTGGGGTGACGGCTATACGATCCCGCCGATCTTCTGGCCCACGGTGGTGCTGCCCGGCATCTTGACGATGCTGCCGATGGCCTATCCATTCATCGAGGCGAGGCTGACCAAGGACCACCGCGCGCACAACCTGCTCCAGCGCCCGCGCGACGTGCCGGCGCGCACCGCGCTCGGCGCGATGGCGATCGCGTTCTGGCTGGTCCTGACGCTCTCCGGCGGCAACGACGTGATCGCCGACCAGTTCCACATCAGCCTGAACGCGATGACCTGGGCCGGCCGGATAGGCCTGCTGATCGCGCCGCCGCTCGCCTACTACGTCACGTACCGGATCTGCCTGGGCCTGCAGCAGCACGACCGCGAGGTGCTGGCGCACGGCGTCGAGACGGGCATCATCCGGCGGCTGCCGGACGGGCGCTTCATGGAGGTGCACCAGCCGCTCGCGCCGGTCGACGAGCACGGGCACGGCAGCCTGGACTACGCCGGCTGGGTGGTCCCGAAGAAGATGAACCGGCTGGGCGCGCTCGGCCCGGCGATCCGCGGCTTCTTCTTCCCGATCGAAAAGCCGTCCGAGGCGCCGGTCTCCCCGGGCCACCCGCCGGTCTCGGCGGCGCCGTCCGCGGAGCGCGAGGAGATCACCAAGTAAGGGTCCGACGTGTGACCGGAGAGGAGGCCGCGGACCCGCGGCCTCCTCTCTTTTCGCTGGTCCGGCGTCGCGGTCCCACCTTCCGCGGGTCTGGCTTCCCCGCGGGGTGTGGCTTCTCCGCGGGGTTGCGGCTTCTCGGCGGGTCTGGCTACTTCGCGGGTGCGGCTTCTCGGCCGGGCCTGTGCTTCTCCTCGGGTCTGGCTTATGCGCTGGCCTGGCTACTCCGCAGGTGTGGCTTCTCCGCGGGGCTGGCTTTCTCTGCGGTGCGGCATGATGGTGGGACAGCGACTGGCGGCCGGAGGATGGCTTCAACCATCGGGGAGCTTCGTCGCGGGCGTCGACCGCCTGGGCGCCCGTGCCGAGGAGGTCGCATGCCCGCCACCGCCCGCCTGCTCCCCGGCGCACCCGTCGCCGAGGCCGTCCTGGCCGAGACCGCCGCCGCCGTGTCCGCGCTCCGCGAGCGCGGCGTCACGCCCAGCCTGGCCACGATCCTGGTCGGCGACGACGACGCCAGCGCCGGCTACATCCGGATCAAGCAGCGCCAGGCCGCCGACCTCGGCTTCACCTCCCCGCACGAGCACCTGCCCGCCAACGCCAGCCAGGCCGACCTGGAGCGGGCGATCGACCGGTTCAACACCGACCCCGCCGTGCACGGGCTGCTGGTCCAGTACCCAGTACCGGCGCACCTGGACTACGACGCGGCGCTGCAGCGGATCGACCCGGACAAGGACGTCGACGGCATGCACCCGCTCAACATGGGGCGCCTCGCGGTCGGCCTGCCCGGCCCGCTGCCCTGCACGCCGGCGGGCATCGAGGCGCTGCTGGCGTACCACCAGATCCCCGTCGCCGGCCGCGAGGTGGTCATCCTGGGCCGCGGTGCCACGCTCGGCCGCCCGCTGGCCCTGCTGCTCGCGCAGAAGCGCCCCACCGCCAACGCCGCCGTGACCGTGGTGCACACCGGCGTACCGGACTGGCCCCGCTACACCCGGCGCGCCGAGATCCTGGTCGCCGCCGCCGGGGTACCGGGGATCATCCAGCCCGAGCACGTCCGGCCTGGCGCCGTCGTCATCGGGGCCGGCGTCCGCTACGCCGGCCGCCGCCTCCTGCCGGACGTCGACGAGGCCTGCGCCGAGGTCGCCGGCGCGATCACGCCCCGGGTCGGCGGCGTCGGCCCCACGACCGTCGCGATGCTCTTCCGCAACGCCGTCCGCGCCGCGCAGCGCGCCTCGGTCGCCGCACCAGCATGACCCAGATCTGAGCTGCCGCGACGCCCGTCGTGGTCCAAGACCCGACCCGCCTCGCCGTGATCGGGGCGCTGAGGTGAGCCCAAGGCGGAGATCGTGGTACTTCGCTGCCCCTGGAGGGGCACCCGTGTACCACGATCTGCCGGCGGCAGTCGCTGTGCGGGGTTCAGGTGGGGAGGGAGCGGGACCAGTCGGCGATGCGGGCGGCGAGAGGGTCGGCGGCGCGGGCCCAGGTGAAGTGGTCGGCGCCGGGGATCGTGTGGCGCTCGCGGGTCAGGGGCGCGGACGCCAGCTTGGCGCAGAGGTGGTCGAGTGTCTCGTGCGGCGTGAACTGGTCGTGGTCGACGCTGATGGCCAGCACCGGCGTCCCCACCTCGCGCAGCGCCGACTCCACGTCCACGCCGTCCAGGCGGGGGAAGCGGCCGGTCCGCGCCGTGTACGCCCAGTCGCGCATCACGCCCCTCGCCTGCCGGCCGCCGAAACCCCAGCCGGGCCAGACGCGCAGCAGGGCGCTCGTGGCGCCGATCGCCTGGGTCATGGCCAGCAGCCGGTAGCGCCGGCGGGGGTACGAGCGCCAGTAGGGGAGCCCCACCGCCACCAGCACCACACCGTCCACGCTGGACTCGCCGGGCCGCGCGGCCAGGTGCAGCAGCGCCGCCTGACCGCCCAGCGAGTGGCCGAGCACCAGCCGGCGCCGGCCGTCCAGCCTCGGCTTCAGCGCCTCCTGCACCGCGCCGACGTCGGCCGCCAGCTCGGCATACCCGTACCCGGAGGAACGGCTGGGTGGCGGGGTGCTGGCCCCCGTGCCGCGCAGGTCGACCACGACGGTGGCCAGGCCGGCCCGGCGCAGCGACGCGGCCAGGGGGCGGTAGTAGCGGGCGCGGACGCCCATCGCCGGCCAGACCACGACGACCGGGGCGTCCTGGACGCCCTCGGGCTCCGGATAGACCTGCAGGCCGATGCGGTCGGTGCCGCGGTCGAGGTGCTCCTGGAGGTACTCCTCAGTCGGCATCGTCGAGGCCGATCGCGAACGCGCCCTCGAGGTCGTGCTGCGAGTAGGCGCGGAACGCGATGTGGGTCTCGGTGTCGATCACGCCGGGCGTCTTGTTGATGGAGCCGGCGATGACCTCGGCGATCTGCTCGTACTCCCGGACGCGCACGATCGCGATGAGGTCGACGTGGCCGGCGACGGAGTAGACCTCGCTGACGCTGGGCAGGGCGGCCAGGGTCTCGGCCACCTCGGGGATCGAGTCGGTGGCGCAGTCGATCAGGACGATCGCGGTGATCACGCGCCTACCCTATCGGCATCGAGGGTGGGTCCGTCATCCGCTCCGGCGCTGTGCCCACCGTGCTCGGTCGCTCGGCGCTCATCCTCCGTGGTCGAGGCCCATGGCCTCGCGACTTCCGCATCCTGCTCGCCGAGCCACCGGTTGTGCGCCTCCCAGGCCGACTGCTTGGTGGTGCCGAGGGCGGCGCCGATCTGCGACCAGGAGGCGCCGGCCGACCGGGCCGAACGCACGCCGAGCTGCCGGCCGTAGCCCGCCTTGCGCGCGATCAGCTCGCCGAGCGCGAGCATCTCCAGGGCCTCCTCTTTGGACAGTGGCACCGCCGCGGGCGGCTCGTCGCCGGCCAGCGCGGGTGGGGCCAGTGTGTCCCGGGTGCGCAGAGTGTCGTAGCGGGCCACGGCGGTCTGCAGGGTGTGCTGGCGCTCCAGCTCGTCCGGCGTCGACATGCCGACCACTATGCCGTCAAGCCACCTTGACGTCAAGGCATCCTGACGATGTTTGATTACGCTGGGCGCGGATACCGAGCCGTATGCGTCCTTCCGCTCTGCTCCGCCGGGCCGCCCCGTTCGACAAGGTGTCCCGCTTCCTCGCCGAGGTCGACCGGGCCGCCGTCGCCCGTACCCAGCCGGACGAGCCGTCGACCGCGGTCACCACCGAGCTTCTCGCGCTCGGGGTCAACCTGGCCGGCGCCGGTGTCGCGGCCGCCGGGGTACTGACCCGGACGGCCCGGCTGCCCGACTCCGTACCTGCGCTCGTCTCGGCCGCCGTCAACGTGCCGCAACTGCGTACGTCGGTGCGCTCCCGCCTCGGCCCGGCCTGGTCCGAGCCGGTCGTGGCGGCCGGCGAGGCGACGCTGAGCGCGCTGGCCGGCCAGCCGGTGGGGCTGCTGGTCGACGCCGTACACCGGGTGCAGCGGCTCAGCGAGGCGCGGGCCCGGGCGGCGGCGTGGCGGCGGCGGGCGGGCGAGCTCTTCACCGAGGAGGCGCGGGAGGCGGACGAGGAGGGCGAGGACGGCGAGGAGGGAACGGATGGCGCGGACCGGCCCCGGCCGCTCGCCGAGGGGCCGGTCGAGCGGTACGCCTCGCGGGCCGCAACGGTCGGCCTCGGCGGTACGGCCGGTGGGCTGCTCGCCGCCTCGCCCCGGTTTTCGGCGGCCGCCCTCGCCGCCACGACCGCGAAGCCGGCGCGGCTGGCGAAGGAGTCGTTCGCCGCGCGGCTCGGCCGGTGCGTCTCCGAGCACGACGTCGTCGTGGTGGACCGGGAGGCGCTGCGCCGCCTCGACCGGGTGGACACCGTGGTGATCGACGCGGGCGTGCTGGTCACCGGCCGGTGGATGATCGACGAGGTGCGTTCCACCGGCGCCGACCCGGAGGGCGCGGACGACGCGGACCTGCACGCCCGCGCGCTCGGCCTGCTCGACCCGGCCGACCCCGCCCGGGAACGGCGGCGAAACGGCTGGCGGGTCGCGCCCAAGCGGGCCGGCCACCGGGGCACGGTGACGCTCTTTCGCCGCGACCGTGCCGTGGCCGAGGTGACGCTCCTGCCCGAGCTCGACCCGTACGCCGAGGCGCTGGTGTCGGCGGCGGCCGGCGTCGGCGACGTGTACGTGGCCGGCGTCTCCAGCCGCCTCGACCGCCGGTTGAAGGTGACCGGCTCGATCCCGGGCGGCTCGCGGCTCGGCGCCTCCCTGCGCCGGCTGGAGGAGGAGGGGCGCGGCATCGTCCTGATCGCCGGGCACGGCCGCCCCGGCCTCGCCGCCGCCGACATCGGCATCGCGGTGGTCGGCTCGGGCCCGGTCACGCCGGCGCACCGCGGCACCGGCCACCTGGTCTGCGGGCCGGGCCTCGCCGACGTGGTGCAACTGCTCGCCGCCGTACCGGCCGCCCGCCTGGCCGCCGCCGCGGGCGCGCGGATCGCCGGGTACGAGGCCGTCGCCGCGACCGTGCTCGGGCTCGCCGGTACGGGTGCCAAGGGCTCCCGCAACGCCCTGCTCGCCTCGAACGTCGCCGCGCTGGCCGGGATCGCCGTCGGCGTGTGGCACGCCGACCCGGTGATACGCATGCGCCCGCCCCGCCCGGTGGACCGCAACCCCTGGCACGCGATACCGGTCCGGGAGGTGCTCGCCCGGCTCCGCTCGTCGCCCCGGGGCCTGGACGAGCGGGAGGCCGCCGTCCGGCAGCCGGACCGGGCCGGCACCGAACCGGAGACGACCGGGCTCGGGCACGCGGTCGCCGAGGAGCTGGCGAACCCGTTGACTCCAGCCCTCGCCGCCGGCGCGGGGCTGGCCGCCGCCGTAGGGTCCACATTGGACGCGGCGCTGATCGGCAGCGTGGTCGCGGTCAACTCGCTCGTCGGCGGGGTACAGCGGCTCGGTGCCGACCGCGCGGTGCGGCGGCTGGCCGAGCACGCGTCCGTACCGGTGCGGCTGCTGCGCGACGGCGAGCAGGTCACCGTGCCGGCCGAGGAGGTGGTGCCCGGCGACGTGGTGGAGCTGCGGGCCGGTGACGCGGTACCCGCCGACTGCCGGGTCGTCGAGGCGGTCGGGCTGGAGATGGACGAGGCGAACCTCACCGGCGAGTCGCTGCCGGTGGCGAAGACCGCCCAGCCCAGCGCCGCGCGGATGCCCGCCGACCGGGTGAGCATGGTCTACGAGGGTACGGCGGTCGCGGCCGGCCACGGCCTCGCGACGGTCGTCGCGGCCGGCCCGGATACGGAGGCGCGGCGGGCCGAGCACCTCGCCCAGGCGCCCCGCCCCGGGGCGGTACACGACCGGCTGGACCGGCTCACCCGGCAGACCCTGCCGCTGTCGGCCGCCGGCGGCGCGCTGCTGCTCGCGGCGAACCTCCTGCGTGGACAGTCGATGAGCCAGGCGCTCTCGCCGGCGATCTCGCTGACCGTGGCGGCCGTGCCGGAAGGGCTGCCCTCCGTCGCCACCGTGGCCCAGCTGGCCGCCGCCCGCCGGCTGTCCCGCCGCGGCGTACTGGTGCGAAACCCGGGGACCCTGGAGTCGCTCGGCCGGGTGCAGGCGCTCTGCTTCGACAAGACCGGCACGCTCACCGAGGGGCGGCTGCGGCTGCGGCTGGTCACCGACGGCGCCGACGAGGCCGCCCCGGACGCGCTGCCGGAACGCCTGCGCGCGGTGCTGGCGGCGGCGCTGCGGGCCACGCCGGCGCACCGTACCGGCCGGCGGCTGCCGCACCCCACCGACCGCGCGGTCGCCGGTGGCGGGCAGGACGCCGGCGTCACCGTCCAGGATGGACTGTCCGGCTGGGAACGCCAGGACGAGCTGCCGTTCGAGCCGCGGCGCGGCTTCCACGCCGCGGTGGGTACCTCCCGGGAGGGGCGGACGCTCAGCGTCAAGGGCGCCCCGGAGACCGTGGTGGCCCAGTGCACGGCCCGCCTGCTGGGCGGCGACACCCGGCCGCTGGACGACCGGGCGCGGCGGGAGCTGACCGGGGCGGCCGGCCGGCTGGCGGAGCGCGGGTACCGGGTGCTCGCCGTCGCCGAGAGCCCGGTGCCGGAGACGTACGCGCTGGACGAGGAGCACCTGGACGGGCTCCGCTTCCTCGGCTTCGTGGCGCTGGCCGACCGGGTGCGCCCGGCCGCGGCCGAGGCGGTGGCGAAGCTGCGCGGGGCGGGCGTACGGGTGGTGATGGTGACCGGCGACCATCCCCGTACCGCCGAGGCGGTCGCGACCGAGTTGGGCGTACTCGACGGCGGGCAGGTGCTCAGCGGCGCGGAGCTCGACCGGATGGACGACGAGGAGCTGACCCGGATCCTGCCGGGCGTGACGGTCTTCGCCCGTACCGCGCCGGCGCAGAAGGTCCGCATCGTGCGGCTGCTGCGCCGGGCCGGGCAGGTGGTCGCGGTCACCGGCGACGGCGCCAACGACGCGCCGGCGATCCGGGCCGCCCACGTGGGCGTCGCGCTCGGCTCGCGCGCGACGCCGGCCGCCCGGGACGCCGCCGACGTGGTGGTGACCGACGACCGGATCGAGACCGTGGTCGACGCGGTGGTCGAGGGGCGCGTCCTCTGGTCGTCGGTGCGGGACGCGCTGGCGGTACTGCTCGGCGGCAACCTCGGCGAGATCGGCTTCACCGTCGGCGCCGGGATCCTCGGCGGTCCGGGGCTGAACACCCGGCAGCTGCTGCTGGTGAACATGCTCACGGACGTCGTACCGGCGCTGGCCCTGGCCGCGCGGCCACCCGCCGGCGCGACACCCGAGGCGCTGCTGGCCGAGGGGCCGGACGCCTCGCTGGGACCGGCCCTCAACCGCGACATCCGGCTCCGCGCCGTCGTCACCGCGGCCGCGACCGCCGTGGCCTGGACGCTCGCCCGGCTGACCGGCACCGCCACCCGCGCGTCCACTGTGGCGCTCGTGGCGATGGTCGGGGCCCAGCTGGGCCAGACGATGGTGGCCGGCCGCCTCGACCGGGTCGTCGCCGTGGCCTGCCTGGCGTCGGTGGCGGTGCTGGCCGTCGCGGTGCAGACGCCGGGCCTGAGCCAGCTGATGGGCTCCCGCCCGCTCGGCCCGGTCGGCTGGAGCATCGCCCTGGCCACGGCCGCCGCGGCGGCGGGTGTCGCGTGGTGGCTGGCCGCCCGCCCCAACACACCGGCCGGCGACGCTCCAGCGGACGATCCCGACCCGGCCGGCCCCGACGACGAGGACCCGGCAGACGCCGCAGGCCCGGATGACGAGGACCCGGCCGATGCGGCCGGCCCGGACGCCGCCGGCGCGGAGCAGGATGTCGCGGTCGAAGAGCGGGTCAGCTCGGCGGCGTGAGCCTACGGCACGGTCAGGTCCGCGCCGACCCGGATCGCGTCGACCAGGTGCTCGCCCGCGGCGACGTGCCCGCCCGGCCAGACCACGGCCCTGGTCAGCGCACCCTCCACGACCGCGCCGGCGCCGACCACCGCCCGCTCGACCGGGCCGGTCACCCGCGCGTCCGGGGCGACCAGGCTGCCACCACCGGCGGCGTGCAGGTTGGCCGCCAGGTAGTCGGGGGGCGTGCCGGTGTCCAGGAACGTGCCGGTGAACGTCACCACCTCCAGCGCCCCCTCGGCCTCGGCCGGCCGCCACACGGTGCGTACGAGCTCGGCCGGCTCGGGCGTGAGGTCGCGCAGGTACCGCCAGGGGAGCAGCGAGAAGCCGGCGAAGCGGTGGCCGGAGAAGCCGTACGGCTCGCCGGGTGCGGGCTGCCCGAGCAGGCGCACCGTCTCGCCGTCCCAGCCGTCCAGCAGCGCCACGGGATCCGCCCCGGGGCCGGCGAGGTAGGCGTCGGCGTTGCCCACGAGCGCGCCCCGGCCGTCGATCCAGCTCCGGAGCCTGCCCACCCCACCACTCGTACCCAGTGGGTGGTCTTCTGGGGAGACGTGCGCCCGCCCTCCGGCATGGGCGACCACCTGCTCACCGAGGTAGCTGGCGTTGACCGCGACGGTCGCCGGGTCGGCGAAGCCGAGCCGCGCCACGCGGGCGAGCGCGTGGTCGAGCAGCGGCACGTTGCCGACCGGGCAGAGCGCCTTGGGCACGCGGGCGGTGAGCGGCCGCAGCCGCCGGCCCTCACCCGCGGCCAGGATCACCGCGCAGAGATCGCTCATCGTTCGAGTGCGGCCCAGGGGCCGGGCTGGTCGGCGAGCGGGCCGATCCCGTAGTACGCGAGGAGCTTGGCGGTCGCGCGGGTGAGCTTTGGCAGGTCGTCGAGGCGGTGCCAGGCGGCCTCGTAGACCTCGGCGCCGTCGACGGTGAGCGTGGTGGTGGAGGCCGGCACGGACACCTCGAAGACGACGTCGACCCAGCCCCGGGCGTGTACGACCGCGTTGGGCACGGCCGGGCGCAGGTCCTGCGGGCGCAGCCGGATGCCGGACTCCTCGGCCAGCTCGCGGGCGGCGCCCACGATCGGCGCCTCCTGGCGCTGGAGCAGGCCGGCCGGCAGGCTCCAGCCGCGGCCGGGTGGCTGGCGGAGCAGCAGCAGCCGCTCGTCGCCGGACTCGGAGTCGCGGACCAGGCAGACCGCGCCCACGATGTACTTGGGGACGGCGCGCCGCACGAGCCACCGGCGCAGGCCGACGGGCAGGCGGTAGAAGACCCGGTAGGTGACGGCGCGCAGCGGATTCACGTGCCCAGGCTATCGGTGTATCTACTCGCGCCGGTCGACGAGGGCGATCAGCTGGTCGACCACGTCGTCGGGGGAGATCGTGCGGTCGACCACCGCGACCAGCATCGTCTCGAGGTCGGGGTAGCCGAGGTCGTCGGCGAGCGTGCGCAGCGGCATCTCGCTGGCCAGGCCGCGGTTGTGCTTGCGCAGCGCCAGCCCGATCGTGGCCCGGCCGAGCCGCACCTTGTCGCTGATGCTGATGCCGGGCTCCTGGTGGTCGGCGAACCACCGGTTGATCTGCATCTGCGCGTGCGGCGACTTGACGAAGTCGAGCCACTCGCGCTGCGGCCCGTGCGCCGCCTCGGTGAAGACCTCGACCACGTCGCCGTCCTGCAGCTCGGAGGCGAGCGGGGCGAGGCGACCGTTGATCTTGGCGGCGAGGCAGTGGTCGCCGGTCTCGGCGGAGAGCTCGTAGGCCAGGTCGACCGGGGTGGCGCCGGCCGGGAGCAGCACCTGGCGCCCCTCGGCGAAGACCAGGATCTGCGCCTCGGCCAGGTCGCACCGCAGCGACTGGAGGAACTGGGCCGCGTCGGCGGCATCCTGCTCCCAGTCGAGCACCCGGCGCAGCCAGGACAGCTCGTCCAGGCGGACCGACTCGCTGCGGTCGGCGGGGCGCTTGAAGCGGTAGTTGGCGGCTACCCCGTACTCCGCGGCGCGGTGCATCGCCTCGGTGCGGATCAGCACCTCGACCGTGCGCTCGCCGGGGCCGATGACCGTGGTGTGCAGCGAGCGGTAGAGGTTGTTCTTCGGGGAGGCGATGAAGTCCTTGAACCGGCCGGGCACCGGTCGCCACTGCCCGTGGATCGCGCCGAGCGCGGCGTAGCAGTCACCCTCCGGCCCATCGACCACGACCGCGATGCGGGGCAGGTCGAACGGGATGCCGTGGCCGCCGGCCACGGTGTCTTTCCAGATCGAGTAGTAGTGGCGGGGGCGGGGGGCGACGGCGGCGGTCACCTTGCCCCGCTTGAGCGCGAGGCGGGCGGCGGCGACGACGGTGTCGAGGTAGTCGGACCAGTCGGGGCGGCTGCGCACGTGGTCGTCGATCCGCTCGAACTCGTCCGGGTGGAGGTGCATCAGCACGATGTCGTCGAGCTCGCGCTTGAGCGCCTGGATGCCGAGCCGGTCGCAGAGCGGCACCAGCACCTCCTGCGTGGCCCGGGCGATGCGGGCGCGGGAGGCGGGGGAGCGGGCGTCGAGGGTGCGCATGTTGTGCACGCGGTCGGCGAGCTTGATGATCAGGACCCGGACGTCCTTGCCGGCCGCGACGATCATCTTGCGGATCGTCTCGGCCTCGGCCGCCTTGCCGTAGAACGCCTTGTCGAACTTGGTCACGCCGTCGACCAGGTGGGCCACCTCGGGACCGAAGTCGCCGTCGAGCGCCTGCAACGTGTACGTCGTGTCTTCGACCGTGTCGTGCAGCAGCGCGGCGACCAGCGTGGTCGTGTCCATGCCCAGCTCGGCGCAGATCTGCGCGACGGCCAGCGGGTGGGTGATGTAGGGCTCGCCGCTCTTGCGGTACTGCCCGCGGTGCATGCTCTCCGCGATCGCGTAGCCGCGGCGCAGGACGGTGGCGTCCGCGTACGGATGGATGGTGCGATGGGTCCGGGTCAGCACCGTCACCGGATCGTCGTCGGAGGACGAGCTCCAGGACAGGTAGGAACGCAACCGAGTCGTGAGGGGGAGGTCGGATGTCTGTGTCGGCAGGGCGCGTCCGATTGCGGCGCCGTGGCCGGCGTCGACGTCCACCGAGACACCTCCCTCACACGTTCACGCCGTAAAACGGGCGTTGGCCGCCAGGAATGCACTTGCCTAACAGCCTAAGTGAGTCTCGGTCATACGAATGGTTACTTAGTCATGAGCTTTCGGTCGAGTCTTTACCGGAAGCTGCCCTTTCCGCCCGGATGAGCAGATCGCGGAAGCGTGCTGCCCCTCGGATGGGTGACGCCCAACCGGCGGACATCTGCACCAGGCGGGTGTCCGGCCGCTCCAGCCAGGACAGGATCCGCTCGCTCTCCTCAGTGGACGCGGTGGGGCCGAGGACCGTCTCCGCGGTGATCCGGAGCATGTCGATCGTGGACCGTGGGTGCACCCGCGGCGGCGACACCCCGGCCGCGGCCAGCCGCCCGTGCCGCACGATCGCCAGCTCCCAGCCGCCGGTGGCCTGGTGGCGGCGGGCGGCCACCAGCTCGGCGATGCCGGTCAGCCCGGACAGCCGCTGCATGCGCACGGCCGCCCGGAGCAGCGCCGCCATGCGGGTGCGGACCACCGCCGCCTCCTCGTAGCGGCGTGCGTCGGAAAGTTTGCGGATGCGCGCCAGCAGGGGGTCGACCAGCGGTGCGGGGTCGCCGGTGATCGCGTCGCGGAACGGGGTGGCGGCCCGCTCCAGGTACTCCTGCGCGGAGATCCGGTGCTCGCACGGCGCCGGGCACCGGCCCAGCTCGGCCAGCGCGCAGGCGGGCGTCGTGCTGCGGGTGGAGAGGCGCAGCGTGCACTGCCGCAGCGGCACCGCGTCGTGCACCCCGGCGGCGGCGAGCTCGGCCGAGCGGCGCGAGCTGAACGGCCCCAGATACGCCGCCTCCGGCTCGCCCACCGCGCGGACCAGGGAGAGCCGGGGGTACGCCTCCGCCGTGAGCTTGAGCCAGACGACCCGCTCCGGGTACTTGGAGCGGCGGTTGTACGGCGGGGCGTGCGCGGCGATCAGGCGCAGCTCGCGCACCTCCGCCTCCAGCGAGTGGGCGCACTCCACCGGCTCCACCGTCTCGGCGGCGGCCAGCATCTCGGAGATCCGGGCCCGCTTCTCACCCGCCGTGAAGTAGCTGCGCACCCGGGTCGCGATGTCGCCGGAGGTGCCGACGTAGAGGGGGCGGCCGTCGGCGGCGCGGAAGATGTAGACCCCCGGAACGTGTGGCAGCCCGTCGGCCAGGTGGCGCTTGCGCCGCTGGGTGGGAGTGACCGCCTTGGCGAACTCGATCGCGTCGCCGAGCGTGTGCACCCGAAAACTGCCCAACCGGCCGATCAGCGCGTGCAGCACCTCCACCGTGGCCTGCGCGTCGTCGAGCGCCCGGTGGGTCGGCTGGCGGACGGTGTGGAAGTGGGCGGCGAGCGTGCCGAGGCGGTGGTTGGGCACCTCGTCGCGGGTCATCGCCCGCCGGGCCAGCGCGACCGTGTCGAGCACCTTGGGGTTGGGCCACCGGTAGCCGTGCTTGGCGCAGGCGGCCTTGAGGAAACCCACGTCGTACGACGCGTTGTGGGCGACCAGCACCGCACCCCGGATGAACTCCAGGAAGCTCGGCAGCACCCGCTCGATCGGCGGTGCCTCGTAGGTCATCGCCTGGGTGATGCCGGTCAGCACGGTGATGAACGGCGGGATCGGCACGCCCGGGTCGACAAGCGTGGCGAGCACGCCCAGCTCCTCGCCGCCGCACACCTTGACCGCGCCGATCTCGGTGATGCCGCCGCCGTCCGGTGCCCCGCCGGTGGTCTCCAGGTCGACGACGACGAAGGTGGTCTCCCGCAGCGAGAGGGCGGCGGGATCGTCGAAAAGGGTGTCGAGCGTCCCCTGGACGTAGTCCACATTCGTCACGCGCGGCACGCTAGAACACAGGTACGACATCCCCGGTCCCCGGAAAAGATCGTCTGCGCGACTGGGCGGGGACGGCGCTGGTGGTGGGAGACTTGTGGGATGTCCGTACCGGTTCCGCCCGACGGCCGCCCCGCTGATGGCGCGGCCCATGGGGGGTCGGAGCCTGTCTCGGGTGATATGCCCCTAAACGTCCCCTCGGAAGCGGGTGCGCCGCCCGACGAGCCGGAGCCGGTGCTGCCCGAGCCGGTCCGCCAGCGGGTGATCGCCCTCACCGCGGCCGCCCTGCCCACGCTCCCCAACGACGAGCTGCCGGCGGCGTTGCGGCGGGTGGCGAAGTTCGCGCCCAACCGCCGCGCCCGCCATGGCGGCCCGATGATCGCCACCCAGCTCGCCGGCGACCCCCTCTTCCGCCAGCGGATCACCAGCCGGGTCCTCGACGAGGCCGGTGACCTGGGCGCCGCCGTGCTCGACGGCATCTGCCCGGCCGCCGCCGACCCGGTCGAGGTCGCCGCGCTGGCCTACCTGGCCCGCCCGGACGGCTGGCGCGACCTGGTCGCCGCCGCCGGTGAGGCGGTCCGCGCCGAGGCCGACAGCGCCGCCGTCGCCGAGCTGCTCCGCGACGCCGAGCACCGGGCCGCCCGCGCCGAGCACGACCGCGCTGTCGCCAAGGTCGAGGCGGAAAAGCTCCGCGACGAGCTCGCCCGGGTCCGCGAGGAGCTGGGGCAGCTTCGCGAGGAGGCGCGGCAGGCCACCCGCGCGCTGCGGGAGACGCAGGCGCGCGAGCGCAAGGCCACCGAGATGCTCGCCACCGAGCGGGGCCGGGCCACCCGCGCCACCGCCGACCACGACTCGGAGCTGCGCCGGGTGCGGGCCAAGCTCGCCGAGGCCGAAGCCGTCGCCGGCAACGCCCGCACCAGCGCGAAGGAGGCGCGGGCCGTCGACGACGCCCGGCTGTGGCTGCTGCTGGAGACGATCGGGCAGGCGGCCGTCGGGCTCCGCCGCGAGCTGGCCCTCGACCCGGCCGACCGGCGCCCCGCCGACTTCGTGGCCGACTCGTTCGCCGTCCGGCCCGACGAGGTCTCCAGCACCCGCGCGCTGGACGCCGACGACCCCGCCCGCCTCGACCAGCTGCTCGCGCTGCCCCGGGCCCACCTGGTCGTGGACGGCTACAACGTGACCAAGCGCGGCTTCGGCGAGATGTCGCTGGAGCAGCAGCGCAAACGGCTGATCACCGGCCTCGGCGGCATCGCCGCGCAGACCGGCGACGAGGTGACGGTGGTCTTCGACGGCGCCGAACGGGTGCACGGGCTGCCACCCGCCCCGCGCAACGTACGGGTGCTCTTCTCCCGCAAGGGCGAGACGGCCGACGAGCTGATCCGCCGGCTGGTCCGCGCCGAGCCCACGGGACGCCCCGTCGTGGTCGTCTCCTCCGACCGCGAGGTCGCCGACGGGGTGCGCCGCCACGGTGCGTACCCGCTCGGCGCCGACTCCCTGCTGCGCAGGCTCTCCCGCGTCTAGCGAGCCTTCGGAGTGCACCCCACCGCTGTGATCGAAGCTCCCGCCAAGTCGCTAGAACGACTTGGCGGGAGCTTCGATCACAGCCCATCACCCGCCGGATCCGCTCCGGCGCTTTTTGTCGTACCCCTCCCATAGCGTCGATGTCACGGACGGTGCCAGACGGCCCACCCTGAGGAGGGACCATGCTCATCGACTGCGACACCTGCGCGGTCCGCGGAGCCGCGTGTGGCGGGTGCATGTTGAGCGCCCTGCTCGACACTCCGGCGGAGCGCGCCGACCTCACCGGTGACGAGCGCCGCGCGATCGAGACGTTCGCCCGCGCCGGCTTCGAGGTGGAGGTCATCTCCGAGCCGGCCCGCCCCCGGCTGCGGCTCATGCCCGGCGGACGCCGGCGCCGGCACGTGGCGTGACCCGCCCGCGGCGACAGCCGCGAGACGCCGGCGCCGCCACGTGGCGTAACCGTTACGATCGGCGTCCATGACCCCTAGGCTCTGGGCGGCCGTCGCTCTCGGCGGCCTCGCCGTGGCGCTGCTCGTGGCGGCCGTGCTGCTGGTGCCCTGGCACCGCCCGCCGGCACCCCGCGCCGACCAGCTCGACGCCCTCCGCGACCTGCCGCAGGAGCAGGTGCGCCGGGGGCGCGAGTTCCACGCGGCGCTGCGCCCGGGGTCGTACGGGGCGATGGCGCTCGGGCTGGCGGTGGCGCTCGCCCTGGGGCTCAGCCCGCTGGGCAGCCGCCTGGTCGAGCTGGTGGGGCGCCCCTTCGGCGACCACTGGGTGGCCCGCGCGGTGCTCGGCGGCCTCGCGATCGTGCTCGTCGCCGAGGTCGTCACGCTCCCGCTCGCCGCCTGGCGCCACACGATCATGGTGCGCTACGGCCTCTCCACCCAGACCTGGGCCGGCTGGACCGTCGACGTCCTGAAGTCGTACGCGGTGAGCGCGGTCATCGCCGCCATCGCCCTGCTCGGCTTCTACACGGTCACGCGGCTGGCGCCGCGCTGGTGGTGGGCGTTCGGCGCGGCGGGGGCGGCCGCGCTCGTCGTGCTGCTGTCGTTCGTCCTTCCGGTACTGGTGGAGCCGGTCTTCAACAAGTTCACGCCGATGGAGCCGGGGCCGCTGCGCACCGAGCTGATCAGCCTGGCCCAGCGCGACGGCGTGCCGGTCAAGGACGTGCTGGTGGCCGACGCGTCGCGGCGCACCCGCGCGGTCAACGCGTACGTGTCGGGCCTCGGCCCCACCCGCCGCATCGTCGTGTACGACACGCTCCTGCGCGAGGCGCCGCCGCAGGAGGTGGCGAGCGTGGTGGCGCACGAGCTCGGGCACGCCAAGGACCGCGACGTCCTCACCGGCACCCTGCTCGGCGCCCTCGGTGCCGCCGCCGCGGTCGTGGCGCTCTACCTGCTCGGCGGCTGGGGATGGCTGCTCCGCGCGGCCGGCGTCGAGTCGATGGGGGAGCCACGCGCGCTCGCGCTGATGGTCGCGGTGGTGAGCCTCGCCGGCATCGTGGCCGCGCCCGCGCAGAGCCTCGTCTCCCGCCGCGTCGAGGCCCGGGCCGACGCGCACGCGCTGGAGCTGACCGGCGATCCGGGCACGTTCGAGTCGATGCAGCGCCGCCTCTCCACGGTCAACCTCGGCGACCCCGACCCGCCCCGCTGGGAGTACCTCTACTCCGCCTCCCATCCGTCCACCGTGGAGCGGATGGCGGCGGCGCGGGCGTTCGCGCGCGGCGAGCGATGACCACGCTCCTGGTCACCAACGACTTCCCGCCCCGCCCGGGCGGCATCCAGTCGTTCGTGCACGGCCTCGCCGTCCGGCAGCCGCCCGGCTCGCTCGTGGTCTACGCCTCCACCTGGAAGGGCGCGGCGAAGTTCGACGCCGAGCAGCCGTTCGAGGTGGTGCGCGAGGCGACCGGCATGCTGCTGCCCACCCGCCGGGCCGCCCGGCGCTCGGCCGAGATCGCCCGGGCGTACGGCTGCGACACCGTCTGGTTCGGCGCGGCGGCACCGCTCGGCCTGCTCGCCCCCGGGCTGCGGCGGCGCACCGGCATCGAGCGCGCGGTGGCGCAGACCCACGGCCACGAGATCGGCTGGGCCGCGCTGCCCGGCGCGCGTGGCCTGCTGCGCCGCATCGCCCGCGGCGCCGACGTGGTCACCTACCTGGGGGAGTACACCCGGGTCCGGCTCGACAGGGCGCTGCACGGCCTCACCGACCTGCGCCGCCTCGCGCCCGGCGTGGACGTCGACGCGTACCACCCGGAGGTCGACGGCACCGACATCCGCCGCCGCCACGGCCTGGGCGACCGCCCGGTCGTCGTCTGCGTCTCCCGGCTGGTCCCGCGCAAGGGCCAGGACACGCTGGTCCGCGCGCTGCCCGCGATCCGCCGCCGGGTCCCCGACGCGGCCCTGCTGGTGGTCGGCGGCGGCCCGCACCGGTCCACATTGGAAAGGCTCGCCGCCGGCATGGACGGCGTCGTCTTCACCGGCTCGGTGCCGGCGGAGGAGCTGCCCGCCCACTACGCGGCCGGCGACGTCTTCGCGATGCCCTGCCGCACCCGCAACCGCGGTCTCGACGTGGAGGGCCTCGGCATCGTCTACCTGGAGGCCTCCGCGTCCGGCCTCCCGGTGGTCGCCGGCGACTCGGGCGGTGCGCCGGACGCGGTCCGCGAGGGCGCGACCGGCTACGTCGTGAGCGGCCGAGACACCGGCGCCGTCGCCGACCGCGTCGCCACCCTGCTCACCGACCGCGACCTCGCCCGTCGCCTGGGCACCGCCGGCCGCGCCTGGGTCGAGCGCGAGTGGCGGTGGGAGACCCAGGCCGCGAGGATGGCCGAGCTACTCCGGCAGGACCTTTCGACGTCAGAGTGATCAAAGCTCACCGGCGGGGCCCGCCGAACCCTGACCTCGAAAGGCATCCAGAGGCCCGGGCGTCCGGGCGCGCCGCTGCTGGTCACGGCGCGGCCACTGGCCCAAGATGAAGTTCCGGGCTACCGCGGACGTCGCGGTAGCTCGGATCTTTGTCTTGAAAGATCGGCTACAGCAGGGCGTCTACGTGGGACGGGGGCATCGGGGCGCCGAAGTGCCAGCCCTGGGCGGCGTCGCAGCCGATGGCGCGCAGCCGGTCCGCCTGGGTCGCCGTCTCCACGTTTTCGGCCGTCACCGTCAGCTTGAGCGTGTGGGCCAGCGACACCAGCGTCGCCAGGATGCGTTCGTCGGTGATGCTGGCCGGCTCGGCGGCGGGGGCGCGCAGGCCCTCGACGAAGGAGCCGGCCACCTTCAGCTCGCAGACCGGGAGCGTCCGCAGGTACGACAGGTTGGAGTAGCCGGTGCCGAAGTCGTCGATCGCGATCCGCACGCCCAGGTCGGCCAGGGAGCGGAGGCTGTCGACGGACTCGTCGGCGTTGTTCATCATGGCGCTCTCGGTGATCTCCAGCTGGAGCCGGTCGGGCGGGAGGCCGTGCTCGCGCAGCAGGCCGGTGACCTCCTTGACCAGCCCCTGGCCGCGCACCTGGCGGACGGCCAGGTTGACGCTCACGAACGGTGCCTTCGGGCTCAGGTCGACCCAGCGGCGGGCCTGCCGGCAGGCCTCGGCGAGCACCCAGCCGCCCAGGCGGACGATCAGCCCGGTCTCCTCGGCCAGCCCGATGAACTTGTCCGGCCGCAGCACGCCGAGCTGCGGGTGCCGCCACCGCACCAGCGCCTCCACGCCGAGCAGCCGCCCGTCGGCGAGCGAGACCAGCGGCTGGTAGTCGAGGCAGAACTCGCCCCGCTCCAGCGCGGCGGGCATCGCGGACGACAGCGCGTACCGGGTCAGCTCGCGCTCGTTGCGCTCCGGGTCGAACAGCGCCCACCGCCCCTTGCCCGAGGTCTTGGCCCAGTGCAGCGTGATGTCGGCGGCCCGCATCACCTCGCTCGGCGTGGTGCCGGCGACCGGGCGCTCGACGATCCCGATGCTGGCCGAGACGCGCAGCTCCTGCCCGTCCACGACGGTCGGCTCGTTGATCGCGGCCAGCGCGGCGTCGGCCACCTTGAGCACGTCGTCGGTGCAGGTGGTGTCTTCGACCAGGATGACGAACTCGTCGCCGCCCAGCCGGGCCACCAGGTGCTCGCCGACCCCGCGGCGCAGCTTGGCGGCGACCGAGGTCAGCAGCAGGTCGCCGGCGTGGTGGCCGAGCGTGTCGTTGACCATCTTGAAGCCGTCGAGGTCGACGAAGCAGACGCCGAGCCGGCGGGACGAACCGCCGTCGCGGTCGAAGGCGGCGGCCAGCCGCTCGGTGAAGAGCGCCCGGTTGGGCAGGTCGGTGAGGGGGTCGTGGGTGGCCTGGTGGCGGAAGCGGGACTCGCTCTCGCGCAGCGCCTGCTCGGCCTGCTCGCGGGCGACCATCGCGGCCCGGCGGATCGACTCCTGCTCGTCGAGCGTGCGGTCGCGCAGCGCCCGGGCGTACCCGATCGCGACGCTGCCGAGCAGCCGCGCCATCCGGTCGCGCAGGTCGTCTCCGGAACCAGGATCGGCGGAAGGGGCGGTCGGGGAGAGGCCGAGGTCGCGCAGGAGGCGAAGCTCGATGACCTCGATGGTGCGGCCGAGGCCCTCGGCCGAGGCGATGTGGGCGGCGACCAGGTCGGCGCCGATCTGGTACCCGCGGCGGAGGCTGAACGGCTCGGCGTAGAGCGCCTCGACGAGGCGGACCGTCAGCCCCTCCAGGAACCCCTCCAACTGGGCCGGGGTCACCGGCAGGTAGCTGGTGCCGGTCACCGCCTTGGCCCAGGCCCGCGCGAAGACCGCGAGGCCCGGGCGCTGCCCGCCGCGCTCGTGGCTCACCCGAGCCGACCTACGCCGCCGATGTAGATGGACCGCTCGGCCTCCTCGACCGCGTGCGGGCTGTCCGGCCGCCACTCCGGTACCCACACCACGCCCGGCTCGACCAGCGTGAACCCGTCGAAGAGGCGGGTGATCTCGGCGCGTCCCCGGTTGTGCAGGGGGTGGTCGGTGCGCTGGTAGATCGCGTAGGCCTCGGCCCACTCGGTGGAGGTGCGCCCCTCGCCGCAGGCCTGGGAGAGCACGAGGTAGCTGCCGGGGGCGAGCGCGGAGCGGAGGCGGGCGACGATCTCGGCGGGCCGGTCCTCGTCGCGGACGAAGTGCAGGACCGCCACGATCATGAGCGCCACCGGCTGCCCGAAGTCGATCAGCTTGCGCACTTCGGGGTGGTCGATGATGCGGTCCGGGTCGCGGATGTCCGCCTGGACGGCGACCGCCCGCTCGTTGCCGTCGAGGATCTCCCGGCTGTGCCCGACCGCGAGGGGGTCGACGTCGACGTAGACCACGGTGGACTCGGGCGCCGCCGCCTGGGCGATCTCGTGCACGTTGCCCACGGTGGGGATGCCGGAGCCGATGTCGAGGAACTGCCGGACGCCCGCCTCCGCCAGGAAGCGCACGGTCCGCCGCAGGAACGCGCGGTTGGCCTGGGCGATCAGCGGCGTCTCGGGTACGGCGGCGATCATCGCCTGGGCGGCTTCACGGTCGACGGCGAAGTTGTGCGACCCACCGAGGAAGTAGTCGTACATGCGGGCTGTGCTGGGCCGATCGATCTCGATCGTCGCTGATGCCCAGTCCGGACGTCGCATACCGTCCCCTCTGTCCTGTCCGGGGGCCAAAAGGCGGGCTTGGGTGGTCGCCGCCATTGTGCCCGTAGAGTGTGCCGTCTTCCAGACCGCCCGCTGTACCCCGCCCGTACCGGCAGACTACGCCCGAATGGCGCTGTGTGAGGTTCGCCCAGCCGGCGGGACGCCATGGTCATCCTGACGGTGACGTGTCACCGTGGGGAGCGTGGACCGTACGGCCTGGAGCGGGCTCGTCGTGGCCGTGGTGGCGCTGGCCGCCGCGACCGCCTTCGGGCTGTGGCGACGCCGCCGCGACGGCCGACTGCGCGCCGCCCCGGAGACCGCCCCGATGCCGGCGGTGCTGACCACGCTCGGGGTCGAGGAGGGCACGCCGGCCACGCTGTTGCAGTTCTCCTCCGCGTTCTGCGCGCCGTGCCGGGCCGTCCGGCGGGTCTGCGCCGACGTGGCCCAGACCGTCGACGGGGTGCGGCACGTGGAGGTCGACGCCGAGAGCCACCTGGATGCGGTCCGCGAGCTGGGCATCTGGCGTACGCCGACGGTGCTGATCGTCGACCGGAGCGGGCGGGTGGTCCAGCGGGCCTCCGGCGTGCCGGCCAAGGGCCAGGTCATCGCCGCGGTCGCCGCACTGCTGGAGCCGGTGCGATGACCGCTGGAGCCGGTGGCATGACCAAGCGCTTCCTGCTCACCCGCCGCCGCGCCGTCGACCACGGCCGGCTCGCGGCGAGCCTCTGTACGGGCTGACTGGCACCCGCTTTCCAGTCCGTCCCGTCGTACCCCCGGAGGCTCCTCATGCTGCTCGACCCCCGCGGCCCGCGCTTCGCCGCGGCGCTCACCGCCATCGTCGTCGTCGCCGTCCTGATCACCGGCTCAGGGTGGCTCGCCCTCGCGCAGGCGGCGGTCTTCGCCATCACCGCCGTCGATCCCCGCCGCGGCCCGTACGGGCTGCTCTACCGCGCGCTGGTCGCGCCCCGGCTGGGCCGCCCGGCTGAGTTGGAACCGGCCGCGCCGGTGCGCTTCGCGCAGGTGCTCGGCTTCGGGTTCACGCTCGTGGCCGGCGTCGGATACCTCTCCGGCGTGCCCGCGCTCGGGCTGGTGATGGCCGGGTTCGCGCTGGTCGCGGCCTTCCTCAACGCGGCCTTCGGCCTCTGCCTGGGCTGCGAGGCCTTCCTGGCGTTTCGCCGCCTGACCGGGCGGCCGATGGCAGCGCGGGTGCCGGTGGGGCGCGCGTGATCGAAGCTCACTTCAAGTCGTTCTAACGACTTGAAGTGAGCTTCGATCACAGAGGGGGCCTAGAACTTCGGTGCGTCCGGGGCCTCGAGCAGGCCCAGGCGCAGCGCGGTCATCAGGGCCTGGGCGCGGTTGGCGGCGCCGAGCTTCTCGTACAGCTTCGAGATGTGGGTCTTGGCCGTCGACTCGCTGACGAACAGCTGCTTGGCGATGCCGGCCACGCTCATGCCGTCGGCGAGCAGGCGGAGCACCTGGCCCTCGCGCGGCGACAGCTGCGGGCCGGACGGGGCGAGCCGGCGCTTCATCGCCTCGGCCAGGTCGGCCGCGGTGAACGCGCTGGGGGAGGAGGCCGCGTGCCGGGCGGCCGCCACCACCTCGTCGGCCGGGGCGGTCTTCGGCACGAACGCGCTGGCACCCGCCTCCAGGGCGCCGAAGAGCTGGTCGTCTCCCGCGTACATGGTCAGGACGACGATGCCCATGGTCGAGGAGGACTTGCGCAGCGCGCGGGTGGCCTCGAGGCCGCTGCCGTCCGGCAGGCGCAGGTCCATGATCACGACATCGGGCTGCAACGCGCCGGCCTGGCGGACCCCCTCGGCAGCCGTGGCCGCCTCACCCACGACCTCGAACTGGCGGTCCCGCTCGAACGCGTGCCGAAGACCCTTGCGGATCAGGTCGTGGTCATCGACGAGGAGGACCTTGGTGCGGGTGGTCGGTGGTGTGGGGCTGGTGGTCATGCTGGGCTTACTCCCCTTCTGGTGCATTCACGCTATCGCGCACGCTATCGCGCCGGGGCGAGCTTCCCAGCACGACAGCGACAGTTGTGCCGCTCGGATGACGTGGCCTGATCTCTAGCCGGCCACGGATACGTTCCGCCCTCTCGGCCATGATCGCAAGACCGTACCTCCCGTCCGGCCGCTGGTCAGCGATGCCCTGACCGTCATCCGACACTTCAATTTGCGCATACGGAGGATCGACGGCGCACGTGACCCAGAGATTCGACGCGCCGGCGTGCTTGCGCGCGTTGGTGATCGCCTCCTGGGCGATGCGCAGGAGCTCGGCCTCGGTGGCGGCCGGCAGCCGGGCGGTGGACTCGTCGAGGGTGTAGTGGACGCGGAGCCCGGCGGAGGCGCCGACCTGCCGGGCGTACTCGGAGATTGCGGCCGCCAGGCCACCGTGCCGGTCGACCTCGCTGCGCAGCTCGAAGAGGCTAAGCCGCAGCTCAGTGATGACGCGGGTGACCTCGCCGCGGAGGGTACGGAGCTCCTCGCCGCTCTCCTTCGCCTCCTCCGGCAGGAGCGCGAGGGCGTTGTCGATGCCGTACCCGACCATCACCAGCTCCTGCGCCACGCCGTCGTGGATCTCACGGGCGAGGCGCTGCCGCTCCTCGTTCGTGGCGAGGGAGCGGACCTCGTCGAAGAGCAGGGCGGCCTCCAACCGCAGCGCGGCCGGCCCGGTCACCGCGGTCACCCGCCCCACGACCGACGAGGGGTACGCGTTGGTGACATCAGCCTCGAGAGTCACTAATCCGACAGTGCGGACTCCGGCCACAAGAGGGACCACGAGGGCCGAGACATCACCCTTGCGGTGTGAACGCGCCTGCGACCGGTGGGCGGTCTGCGGCTGCTGGCTCGCCCACGCGTCGGCGATCGCCGAGTCGGCGTCGAGCGTGGTCTCCCAGTCGACCCGGTCGGCGCCGGTCTGCGCCAGTACGACCAGGCGGCCGCCGCCGCTCGCGGTCAGCACCGCCGCTCGTTCCGTCCGGGTGATCGTGCGCAGCTCGTCGAGCAGGTGCTCGGCGATGCCGCCCGGGTCGAGCGTGGCCCCGGGCAGCTGGCGGGCGACGCTGCGCAGCTGGGTGAGCAGGCGGGTGGCCTCGGCGTACGGCTGTGGGGGGCGGTTGCCCTCGCCGCGCGCCTGGAGCACCCGCTGGAGGGTGCCGGCGGCGGTGATGCCGACCGCGGCGAGGATGAGCCACTGCGCGCAGGCCAGCAGGTAGCCGCCGTCGGTGATCAGCCGCTCGTCGCTGACCTCGGTGACCGCGCCGCCGAAGGTCAGCGTGACCGCGGCGACCCCGAGCAGCGCGAGCGCCTCGCGGGTGCGGCGGTACAGGGTGGCGACGGTGAGCGGGACCGCCAGGTACGGCAGCATCGCCTCCGCGCCCAGCCCGGAGCCGAGCGTCCCCTGGATCTGCGCCTCGGCCGCGACCTTGCCGGCCGCCAGCCCCACGATGATCACCTCGGCGAAGCGGCCGAGCGGGCCGAGCACCGCGTGGCGCGGCGCCAGGACGGCCGGTATCCCCGCCACCGCCAGCAGCCCGATCCACCGCAGCTGCTCCACCTCGCGCGTGGTGATCAGCGTGAGCACCGCGACGAGGGCGAGCACGACCAGCCGCGCCGCCACGGCCAGCGGATGCGGCCGGGGCTGCCCGTGCGGGCGGGTGCGCGGTCGGGCCGCGACGGGGGACGGGAGCACCGGTCAGCCTCCGTAGATCGCGGTGATCTCGTCGGCGTACGTCTTCTGCACCACGCCGCGCTTCACCTTCAGCGACGGGGTCATCTCGCCGGTGGCCTCGGTGAAGTCGCGCGGCAGGATGCGAAACACCTTGATCGCCTCGGCGTGCGAGACGGCCTTGTTGGCCTCGTCGACCGCCTTCTGGATCTCGGCGTGCAGCTTTTCGTCCTCCCGGTGCTCGGCGACCGTGTCGGTCTCCGGGTAGCCCGCCGTGGCGAGCCACTTCGGCCAGGCCTCCTCGTCGATCGTGATCAGCGCGGCGATGAACGGCTGCCGGTCGCCGACCACCACCGTCTGGCTCACCAGCGGGTGCGCGCGGAGGCGGTCTTCGAGCAGCGCGGGCGCGACGTTCTTGCCGCCCGCGGTCACGATGATCTCCTTCTTCCGCCCGGTGATCTTGAGGTAGCCGTCGGCGTCGAGCTCGCCCAGGTCGCCGCTGTGGAACCATCCGTCGGCGTCGATCACGTCGGCCGTGGCCTGGGGGTTGTTCCAGTACTGCCCGAAGACGATGTCACCCTTGACGAGGATCTCGCCGTCGTCGGCGATCCGGATCGTCACGCCGGGCAGCGGGCGGCCGACGGTGCCGATGCGGATCGCGTCTTGCAGGTTGACGGCGACGGCGGGGGAGGTCTCGGTCAGCCCGTACCCCTCGTAGACGGTGACCCCGATGCCGCGGAAGAAGTGCGCGAGCCGCACGCCCAGCGGCGCCCCGCCGGAGATCGCGTCGGCGCACTGCCCGCCGAGGGCGGCGCGGAGCTTGCCGTAGACCAGGCGGTCGAAGAGCGCGTGCTGGAGCTTGACGCCGAGGCCGGGCCCGCCGGGCTTGTCCAGCCCCTCGCTGTACGCGATCGCGACCGCCTCGGCCCGGTCGAAGATCTTGCCCTTGCCCTCGCCGTGCGCCCGCTGCTTGGCGGTGTTGTAGACCTTTTCGAAGACCCGCGGCACCGAGAGCACGAACGTCGGCCGGAACGCCTGCAGGTCGGCCACCAGGTTTTTCACGTCCGCGCTGTGTCCCATCCGGGCCCGGGCGGAGACCACGCCGACCTGGATCAGCCGGGCGAACGAGTGCGCGAGCGGCAGGAAGAGCAGCGTCGAGGCGCCCGGGTGGAAGAGGTTGTGCAGGCCGGGGATCGCGTTGGCGATGTCGGAGTAGATATTGCGGTGGCTCAGGACGCAGCCCTTGGGGCGACCGGTGGTGCCACTGGTGTAGATGATGGTCGCCACGTCGTCCGCCCCGACCGAGGCACGCCGCCGGTCGATCTCGGCCGCCTCTACGCTCGCGCCCCGCCCGACCAGCGCCTCCAGGTCGCCGGTCTCGATCTGCCACACCTGCTCCAGGGCGGGCACCTGCTCCCGTACGCCGGCAACGGCCAGCTGGTGGATGGTGGTCTCCACGAAGCACGCGGTGGCGCCCGAGTCGGCGAGGATCCAGGCCACCTGCTCGGCGCTGGAGGTCTCGTAGATCGGCACGGTGACGGCGCCTGCCGACCAGATGGCGTAGTCGATCAGCGTCCACTCGTAGCGCGTCTTGCTCATCAGGGCCACCCGGTCGCCCGGCTCGATGCCCGCGGCGACCAGCCCTCGGGCCAGCGCCACGACCTCGTCGCGGAACTGGGCGCAGGTGACGTCGACCCACCCCCCGGAGGTACGCCGGGAGAACTGCACCGTGTCGGGGGCGGCCTCGGCGTTGTCCCAGACGGGGTCGGTCAGGTTAGCGGCGGCGTCGATGGTCACCACCGGCGGTACGGCGAACTCGCGCACGGCACTCCTCACGGGAAACTAACCGCAACCTACCCGGGAACTGGGCTTCCCCGCTCGCACGGGTAACCTCGCCGACATGGCGGACTCCTCCACCCAGTCCATCGTCGTCTCCGCGCCCCCGGAGCGGGTCGCGGCCGTCATCTGCGACTTCGCCCGGTACCCGGAGTGGACCGAGGCGATGAAGCGGGTCGAGGTCCTCGAAGAGTACGAGGACGGGTACGCCAGTAAGGTGCGGTTCACTCTCGACGCCGGTGTGATCGCCGACGAGTACACGCTGGAGTACGAGTACGCCGAGGACATCTCCCGGATCGAGTGGCACCTCGTCGCGCCGTCGAAGATGCAGAAGGCGCAGAACGGGTCGTACGACATCGTCGACAACGGCGACGGCACGACCACCGTCACCTACACCTTGGAGGTGGAGTTGTCGGTGGGCATGCTGGGAATGTTCCGCCGCAAGGCGGAGAAAATGATCATGGATACGGCCCTGAAGCAGCTCAAGCGCCGGGCCGAGGGGGAGTCCGCATGAACCCGACCGACCCCGCCTCCGCCCGCGAGGAGGCCGAGCGCCTGGTCGCGACGGTGCTCGCCACCGTCTCGTCCGGCTCCCTCTTCGGCGCGCCCACCGGCCCGGTCGCGACCGGCTCCGCCGAGTGCTGCGTGTGCCCGGTGTGCCGGGTCATCGGGGCGATGCGCGACCCCAACCCGGAGTTCGCCGAGCGGGTGGCGACCGGGGCGGGCGACCTCGCGGCCGGGGTGGCGAGCCTGCTGCGGTCGCTGTCCACGCCGCGATCTGCCCCGGAAACGCCCACGTCCCATTCCGGTTCGCGGGACGATGACGGGGATGTCTGGCGCGCGGCCACCCGGGCCAGTCATGATCCAGGGCCGAGCTAGAGCGGTGGCCACTGACGTTCACCGGGTGACCGGTGGCCCCTCGGCCGCTGGTCACCCGACGCCGGCGAAGGTTCGTGGCCCTAGGGCCTGTATCAAAGAGTTTGTCGGTGCGAGCCGGAGTCCAGGCGGCGTCAGGTGGTGGCGGGCGCAAGGTCGCATACCGGTGTTGTATGTGGCCCTACGCCCGGCGCCGCATGGCGGCGTCTGGGCCCGGCGCAGCCCGGCAAGGAATTTGATACAGGCCCTAGGGGCGCTTCGACAGAGGGGACATCGGCGTGACACTGACCATCGGTGTTGACGTCGGCGGCACGAAGGTGGCCGCCGGCGTGGTCGACGAGACCGGTGCGGTGCTGGCGCAGACGCGCCGCGACACCCCTGCCGAAGACGTGGCCAAGACCCGTGACGTGATCATCGAGGCGGTCCAGGAACTGGCCGAAGGGCGCGAGATCGAGGCGGTCGGCATCGGCGCCGCCGGCTGGATCGACGCCACCCGGTCCAACGTCATCTTCGCCCCCAACATCGCCTGGCGCGACGAGCCGCTCCGCGAGTACGTCACCGCCGCCACCGGCTTTCCGGTCATCGTCGAAAACGACGCCAACGCGGCCGCCTGGGCCGAGTTCCGCTTCGGCGCCGCCCGGCACGCCGAAGACTCGATGGTCCTGTTTACGATCGGCACCGGCGTGGGTGGCGCGATCGTGCTCGGCGGCGAGCTGGTCCGCGGCATCCACGGCATCGCGGCTGAGCTGGGCCACACGTGCTCGGTACCCGGGGGGCACCTCTGCGGGTGCGGGCGGCTCGGCTGCCTCGAGCAGTACGCGAGCGGCAACGCCCTGGTGCGCTTCGCCCGCGCCGGCGCCCGCCAGGAGCCGGGCAACGCGGTCGCCCTGCTCGAACTCGCCGAGGGTGACGCCGAGGCGATCACCGGCCCGATGGTCACCGCCGCGGCGATGGACGGCGATCCGGTGTCGCGGCAGGCGTTCGCGCAGATCGGCCACTGGCTCGGCATCGCCCTCGCCGACATGGTGCAGATCCTCGACCCCCAGATGCTCGTCGTGGGCGGCGGCGTCGTGGAGGCCGGCGACCTCCTGCTCGGCCCCACCGGCCGCTCCTATATGGACTCCCTGGCGCAGCGCGGCCGCGTACCGGTGGCCGAGCTCGTGGCCGCCGAGATGGGCAACGCGGCCGGCGTGGTCGGTGCGGGAGATCTCGCCCGCCGCCGTTAGGGTCGTTGCCGTGAGCGAGCTTGCTTCCGTTGCGCGAGCTTGCTTTTGGTGCGGCGCGAGCGAGCGGACCAGGAGGTTCGGTGGATCTGCGGGTGCTGACGTACAACGTGCACAGCCAGAAGGACGATCAGGACGCACTCGCCGCGGTGGTCAAGGATGTCGCGCCGGACGTGCTGATCGTCCAGGAGGGGCCGCGCCGCTTCCGCTGGCGCGGCAAGACCGCCGAGCTCGCCCGATCTTTCGGCATGCTGGTCGCCGCCGGCGGCTTGCCCTCGCTGGGCAACCTGGTGCTGACAAACCTCCGGGTACGGGTACACGACTCATGGTCGATCCGGCTGCCGCACACGCCAGGGCGGCACATGCGGGGCGCTGCCTTCGCGGAGTGCTCGGTGGGGCCGGCGCGGTTCGTGGTGGCCGGCTCGCACCTGTCGACGTACGCGGACGAGCGCCCGGCACAGGCCAGCGCCGTGCGGGCCGAGCTGTCCAAAGTAGACCTGCCGGTGGTGCTCGGCGCCGACCTCAACGAGCCCTCCTCCGGCGAGGCCTGGCGCATCCTGGCGGAGGGCCTGACCGACGCGGCCGGCGACGTCCAGCGGCCCACCTTCTCCTGCGCCAGCCCGCGCGAGCGCATCGACGCGCTCTTCGTGGACCCGCGGGTCGACGTGCTCGGATACGACGTGGTCGACACCCCCGAGGCACTCCGCGCGAGCGACCACTTCCCGGTGGTGGCGCACCTCCACTTCACGTGAGTCACCCGGGCCCTGGGCGACCCGTCCGCACCGCTGCCGCCAGCCGCCCACTACCAGCCGCTGGCCGCGGGCCCGACAACTCGGGGCGGGCGTGCCCCGGTACGTCACGCTGACGGCCCTGACCGTCCTGATCCTCCGCACCCTCCTCAACCCCGCCCCTGGGCGGGGCAGCACGAGACCGCACCAGCGGTGAACCTGGAGGGATGCCTAAACCTCCCCGGCGTCCGGCGGCGCTGGCCGGCAAGATCTTCCTGGCCCGCAACGCCTTGCGGCGGCGGCTGCTGACCCCCACCGAGCTGCGCAGTGCGGCGTGGCGGCCGCTGTTTCGCGGGGTCTACGCGGACGCCTCGTTGGCGATCACCCACCGGCACCGCTGCCTGGCGGTATGCCACTACCTGCTACCGGCCGGTGCCGCTGTCGCGGGCCGGTCGGCGGCGGCCCTGTACGGCGCCGGCGCGGCGGAGCCTGACCACCCGGTGGAGGTGGTGGTACCCCGCCACCTGCGGTTCGGCCGCTCGGCCGGCCTGCGCGCGCACTCGGCCGACCTGGTCGACGGGGATGTGCGTGATCTCGACGGAGTTCGGGTGACCACGCCGGTGCGTACCTGCTGGGACCTCGCCCAGTGGCTCGACCTCGTCGAGGCCGTGGTCGTCATCGACCTGCTGCTGCGAGGCCGGCTGTTGACCGTCGCCGACCTGCGGGCGTACGCCGCCCGGCGCCGGGGCGCCCGTGATTGGCGGCGGCTGCTGCGGGCGGCCACGCTCGCCGACCCGGGTGCCGAGTCGCCGCAGGAGAGCCGGTTGCGGGTGCGGCTGGTGCTGGCCGATGTGCCGGTGCCGGTCACCCAGTACGTGATCGAGCGCGATGGCCGGTTCCTGGCCCGGGTGGATCTGGCCTGGCCGGCGCAGAAGGTCGCGGTGGAGTACGACGGGCTGTGGCACGCGGGCCAGGACCAGATCCACCACGACCGCCAACGCCTCAACCGGCTGCTCGGCGCCGACTGGATCGTCCTGCACGTCACGTCCAAACGCCTCCGCGACGACCTCGACGGCGTGGTCGCCGAGCTGAAGGCCGCACTCCGCCGCCGCTCATGATCCGCGCAGAAACCAGGTTTCTGCTGTCAAAACCGGCGATGGTTACAGCAGAAACCTGGTTTCTGCTGTAACGCGACGCTGCGGGCACCGCGCGGGCGGCGCGGGTCGCGGGCACCCCAGAGGCCGCGCGGACGGCTTGAGCGGCGCGGACCGTGAGTGCAATGGACCGTCGCGTCGCATCAACCTTGAAACACTCGGTCCGGGGGTGGACAAAGAGGGCGGGCAGTCGAGAGGATTTCGCAGCCGCTATTTCAAGGAGAAGACTCGGTGACCACCTCCACCGACCATGACAGCGCGACCCTGTGGCGGGACGGGCGCCCGGTTTACGACCGGGGCGAGACAGTCTGCGTCGTCGGCGCCGGGCCCAGCGGCCTCGCCGCGGTGAAGAATCTCAGGGAGCACGGCTTCGGCGTCGACTGCTACGAGCGCGAGACCGGCGTCGGCGGGGGGTGGAATTGGCGCCACGACCGCAGCCCGGTCTACGCGAGCGCCCATCCGGTCTCGTCCAAGCCCCTCACGCAGTACCCGGACTTTCCGATGCCGGACGACTGGCCGGACTACCCGCACCACAGCCAGGTCCTCGCCTACCTCGAGCGCTACGCCGACCACTTCGACCTGCGGCCGCACATCTGGTTCGGCACCGAGGTGGTCAAGGTGGAGCCGGCCGACGGGATGCGGTGGGACGTGACCACGCGCAGCACGGGTGGATACGGCGCCGAGCGCACCCATCGGTACGCGGCGGTCGTCGTCGCCAACGGGCACAACTGGTCGCCCAACCTCCCGGCGTACGACGGGCTCGACGACTTCAAGGGCAGGGTGATCCACGCGTCGGCCTACAAGGATCCGGCCGAGCTGCGCGGCAAGCGGGTGCTCGTGATCGGCGGCGGCAACACCGGGTGTGACATCGCGGTGGAGGCGGCGCAGCAGGCGTCCCGCTGCTGGCACTCGACCCGCCGCGGCTACTGGTACGCGCCGAAGTACCTGCTCGGCCGCCCCGCCGACCAGTTCCACGACGCGATCCTGCGGCTGCGCCTCCCGCTGCGCCTGCGCCAGTGGCTGTTGCAGCGCATACTCCGGCTGGCGGTGGGCGACCTCCGGCGCTTCGGCATGCGGCGGCCCGACCACAAGGTCTTCGAGACCCACCCGATCGTCAACAGCCAGCTGATCTACCACGTCGGCCACGGTGGCATCGCGCCCGTGCCCGACGTCGCCCGCTTCCGGCAGTACAGTGTGGAGCTCGCCGACGGCACCGAGGTCGAGCCCGACGTGGTGGTCGCGGCGACCGGCTACCAGCCGAGGTTCGAGTTCCTGGCGCCGGAGGCGCTGGCCGCCACGGCGGAGGGGCGGCCGCGGCTGCACCTGCACGCGTTCTCCCGGCGGCACCCCACGCTGGCGGTGGCCGGGCTGATCGAGTCCGACTCCGGCATCCTCCCGCTCGTGCACTGGCAGACCGTGGCGATCGCGCGGTGGTTGCGCCTGCGCGAGGCGGCGCCGCAGCGGGCCGGCGAGTTCTGGGCCGGCACGGTGGCCAAGGAGCCCGACCGCCGCTGGACCGGCGCCAAGGTCAAGGACACGCCGCGGCACTGGTTCGAGGTCAGCCACGTCGACTACCTGCGGGCCCTGCAAAAGATGATCGACGGCCTGGCGGGAGCGCGCGCATGAGACTGATCCGCTTCGACGACTGGGCCAAGCCGGTGCCGCCGGTCCGTCGCGAGGTGCTCAGCGCCACCCCCGAGCTCGACGAGGGCAAGCCGCCGGTGCTGTTCGTGCCGGGCTTCGGGCACGGTGCCTGGGTGTTCGCCGAGTTCTGGCTGGAGCACGCCGCCGGCCGCGGCTTCGCGGCGCACGCGGTCAGCCCGCGCGGCCACGGCGGAAGCGCCGGCTCACCCAAAGCCACCCTCCGGGCGTACGCGCATGATGTCGTCCAGGCGGCGGCGAGCCTGCCCCGCCAGGCGGTGCTGGTCGGGCACGGCGCCGGGGCCCTGGTGGTCGAGCGCGCCCTCGCCCGCTACCCCGCGCGCGCCGCGGTGCTGGCCGCGCCGGTGCTGGGCGGCTGGGCGACGTTTGGGGCGGCAGTGCGGAGAAACCCCGGCGGCACGCTTCCGGCGATCTTCGGGGGGCGGCTGCGCCTCCGCCGCCGCCAGCTCTTCAGCCGCGAGGTGCCGGACGCGGTCGCCAAGGCCTACGCCGGCCGGCTGGGCCGCGCCTCCGCCCGCGCCCAGTGGCAGCTGCTCCTGCACCGCGCGCCCGAGCCGGCGGTGGGCGACCCGCCGGTGCTGGTCGTGGGGAGCCCCGACGACCGCGTGGTGCCGGCGTCCGCGCTGACCCGCGCCGCCCGCCGATACGGCGGCGCGCCCCTGCTCTTCCCCGGCATGGGCCACGACCTGATGCTCGACGCCCGGTGGCGCGAGCCCATCGACGCGATCCTCGACTGGCTGGAAAAGGGCGGCTCCTGAGGAGCCTTTCCACGATGGAGATTTGGGCTACCGCGACGTCCTCGGGAGCCGCAGGCCCCGGAGGCGGCAAAGCGTGGTGGGCGAGGCCATGTCGGGCCGGACGCGGTGCCCGGCCGGGTCCGCGGCCTGTGATCGAAGCTCCCTTCACGTCGTTCTAGCGACGTGAGGGGAGCTTCGATCACGGACGTGGGGGGGCGGGGAGCGGCGCGGGAGCGCCGCGCACAGACAGGTCGCCGAGCCCATGCACCCGGCGGGCTTGTCCCGCGGACCCGGCAGCGGAGGCCGGGGCTTTCGGCGAGCGCGAGCGAGCCGCCGGCCGCAGCGGTGCCCGCGGGAAAGCACCCCAAGAAAACGCTCCGCTGCGCTCCACGTTTCCCCGGGGGCCCCGCGCAAACGGTCTACGGCTGGCGCGGACCGGGGCAAATCTAGTCGGTGGTGAGGCGCGCGGCGAGGGAGCCGGTGTGGTCCAGGGCCGTGAGGTAGGAGCGGGCCCAGGCCTGGATGTCGTGGTCGCGCAGGTGCTCGCGCATCGCGCCCATCCGCGCGTTCACGTCGCCGGGCGCCGCCTCCTTGGCGTGCATGAGCGTCAGCTTCAGGCCGTCGAGGTCGTGCGGGTTGACCAGGTATGCCTGGGTCAGCTCCGCCGCCGCCCCGGCGAACTCGCTCAGCACCAGCGCGCCGCTGTTGTCGACGCGGGCCGCCACGTACTCCTTGGCCACCAGGTTCATGCCGTCGCGCAGCGGGGTGACGACCATGATGTCGGCGGCCCGGTAGAGCGCGGCCAGCTCGGCCCGGTCGAACGGCTGGTTGAGGTAGTGGATCGCCGGCTCGCCGACCCGCCCGAACTCGCCGTTGATCCGCCCCACCTCGCGCTCGACCCGGTCGCGGAGCACCTGGTACTGCTCGACGCGCTCGCGGCTCGGCACCACCACCTGCACCATCACGGTGTCGCGCACCTTGACGTGACCGTCGGCGAGCAGCTCGCTGTATGCCTTGAGGCGGTGCTCGATCCCCTTGGTGTAGTCCATCCGGTCGACGCTGAGGATCATGTGCTGCGGCTCGCCCAGGTCGACCCTGAGCTGCTTTGCCCGCGCGACCACGTCGGGACGCCCGGCGAGCTGCTCCATCTCGGCCATGTCGATCGAGACCGGGAACGCGCCGATGCGGACCACCCGGTCTTCGACGGCGATCCGGCGGTCGGTGGCCGGCACGTTGAGCACCTTGGCGCAGAGCTGGGCGAAGTTGTGCGCGGCCTGGGCCCGCTGGAAGCCGACCAGGTCGGCCCCGAGCATGCCGAGCAGCAGCTCGGCCCGGCGGGGGAGCTGCATGAACAGCTCCGGCGGCGGGAACGGCACGTGCAGGAAGAACCCGATCAGCAGGTCGGGCCGGAGCTCGCGGAGCATGCCCGGCACCAGCTGGAGGTGGTAGTCCTGCACCCACACCACCGCGCCGGGCTCCGCGATCTCGGCGGCCGCCTCGGCGAAGCGCTGGTTTACCCGCTGGTACGACTCCCACCAGCGGCGGTGGTAGACGGGCTGCTCGACGGCGTCGTGGTAGAGGGGCCACAGCGTCGCGTTGGCGAAGCCCTCGTAGTGGTCGCGCACGTCGTCGGCGGAGAGGGCCACCGTGTGCATGCGCACCCCGTCGACGTCGGGCAGGCTCGGTGCCGCGCCGGTGCCACCGGCCCAGCCCACCCAGGTCGCGGGCGTGTGATGGAGGATCGGGTGCAGGGCGCTGACCAGGCCGCCTGGGCTGCGTCGCCACTCACAGGCGCCGTCGGGCGCGACCGTGTCGTCGACGGGCAGGCGGTTGGCCACCACCACGAGGGAAGTCTGCCGCATTCGGCACCTCGTTTCGGCAGGGCGACGATCGGAAGAAGAATCCATCGACAAACCGCGCGCCATGGTCGGGGGAATTGGCGTGATAGGAGTATTCCTACTGACGCCAAGTTACACAAGCGTTACGTAACGGAGACGGCGGTAGATGAATTTCTCTGCCTCAGGGGTTGTGCGGCGGGAGGTTTCCGGGCCCCGGCGGAAATGTGGAGCGAAGCGGAGCATTTTCGTTGGGTGGTCTTCAGACCACGGCCCCGTCGTCGGGGTCGTCCTCCTCGTCGTCACCGGAACGGAGCCGCCAGATCAGCGTCACGAAACCGGCGAGGATCGCGGTGAACCCGAGCAGCGTCGTGATCCCCCGGTCGGCCGGCAGCAGGCTGGGGAAGAGGAAGAGCACGAAGCCGCCGATGATCGCGACGATGCCGAGCACCGCGTACCGCGAGATGCGGGGGAGGGGCGGTGGCGGGGGTGGCGTGTACCCCTCGTCGTCGTCATCACCGGGCAGATCGGCGCCGAACGTGTCGAGACCGTCCAGAAGGGACGGCTCCTCCTGCCGGCGGCCGAGCGTCACCCCGCTGACCCGGGTCGCGTCGGTCAGCGGCTCGCCCGGGTCGGCCGTGGGGCTCGGCGTGGCGTCTTCGGCGGCCGGCCACGGCGGCGTGCGCTCGGCGACGTCGGTGTGGAAGCCGGCCACGATGCGCTGCCACTCCGCCTCGACGTCGACGTCCACATCGCGCTCGGGCTGCGGCGCCTCGGCCAGCTTGGCGAGGTGGTCGCGGGCGACGTCGAGGTGGGCGCGGTCCACGTACAGCCGGTCGGTGGGGCGGGGCGGGATGGTCGTCGTACGGGTGACGGGGTTGAGGTCGGCGGAAGGCTGGAGGTAGGCCGCGATGCCCCCGGCGGCCAGGACGTCGAGGAGGTGCTCGCCGACCCGGGGGTCGACGTCGCCGGCCACGGCGTACTCGGTCGCGTCGAGCCCGTTGTCTCGCCGCCCCCGCCGGGCGCCACCCGCTGCCACCGCACACACTCCTCGCTGGCGCTCGTGGCGCCGGGTCGGCTCGGCTCGACGGCCCTCACCCGGGCGTGCGGGCCGTGCACTGAATCGTGACACGGCGAGGACTGGTTCGGGGAGTGCGTTGTGGCGCGGCGTACCCGCTTCGTAGGCTCATCCCGGACGGGTTCGTGCGCGGGTTGCGCGTGCGGAGCTCTGCGGGAAGGACGCCTGTGCTGTACTGGTTGCTCAAGTACATCCTGCTGGGGCCATGGCTCAGGCTGATCTGGCGGCCGCAGGTAGAGGGTCGCGACCACGTGCCGGACAGCGGGCCGGCCATCATCGCCAGCAACCACCTGTCGTTCTCTGACTCGATCTTCATGCCGCTGATGGTCAAGCGGAAAGTCACCTTTGTCGCCAAAGCCGAGTATTTCACCGGCAAGGGGATCAAGGGCTGGCTGGTGAAGATGTTCTTCGTCGGCACCGGCACGATCCCGGTCGACCGCTCCGGCGGCCGGGCCGCCCAGGCCGCGCTCGACACCCAGCTCCGCGTGCTGCGCGAGGGCAACCTGGCCGGCATCTACCCCGAGGGCACCCGCTCGCCGGACGGCCGCCTCTACCGCGGCAAGACCGGCGTGGCCCGGCTGGCGCTGGAGAGCGGCGCCCCGGTCATCCCGGTGGTGATGCTCAACGCCGACGAGATCCAGCCCCCCGGCAAGATCATCCCCAAGATCCAGCGCGTGAAGATCCGCTTCGGCCGCCCGCTGGACTTCAGCCGGTACGCGGGCATGGCCGGCGACCGCTTCGTCGAGCGGGCGATCACCGACGAGATCATGTACGAGCTGATGGAGCTCTCCGGCCGCGAGTACGTGGACATCTACGCCCAGAAGGTCAAGACCCAGCAGGCCAAGGCCGTCTCCACTCCCACCGACACCGGCGCCGAGCCCCCGCCCGCCCCGGTCGCCGCCTGACCCCGGCCAGCGCCGCCCGCGGCTGGCCGCGCCGGCTCCGGGGATCTCACGGCGGTGCTCAGGACGCGAGGATCGGCGAGTAGCTGGTGTCGGGGAAGGCGCCGTGCGCCAGGCGCAGCAGTCCGGGCGCCTGGTTGCGGTGGGCGAACGCCCGTACCTCCTGCAGCGTGCCGTCCGCCGCCGCGTGGTCGCCGCCGCGGCGCAGCTCGGCCGCGGCGAGCGCCAGGGCCAGCATCCGGTCGGTCGCGTCCGGGATGCCGGCGTAGATCTCCGCCGCCGCGAGGAGGCCGGCCGCCGGCCGGGCGGGGGTCGAGACCGTGTGCAGCGCGGCCTCCGCCCACGGGGTGCGGTGCGGCACCTCGGCGAGCGCGGAGCGCAGCGGCGCCGCCGCGTCCGGGCCGGTCAGGGCCGCCGCGTGGGCGGCCGCGGCCACCCATTCGCCGCTGGCCAGCGCGGGCACCCGGCGCCACGCCGCGACCAGCTCGTCGAGCAGGGCGGCCGCCTCGCGCCGCTGCCCGGCCAGCGCGCGGCACAGGGCGCCCAGGCCCAGCGCGGTCCAGTACGGGCGGTGGAAGCCGCTGCCGCGCGCGGTCTCCAGCGCCTCGTCGACGTCGTCCGCGTGCGCCTCGCCGCGGAGGATGCGCAGGACCGAGCGGACGCCGCGGACCTGCATGTCCCAGCGGCCGGTCGGGGTGTGCAGGAAGGCGTCGGCGGCGTTGAGCAGGGCCGGGAAGTCGCCGGCGAAGTACGCCCGCATCGCCTCGCCGGAGTACCCGGTCGCGAGTACGCCGGGGTCGGTGCCGCCGCCGAGCAGGGTGTCCGAGCCGAGCCAGTCGCCCTCCTCGCGCACCGCCCAGGCGAGGTTTTGCACGGCGCGGGGGAGGGCGAGCAGGCGGCGGTCCCGGCAGAAGGCGTGCACCTCGTACAGCTCGTCCAGCCCGGCCCGCTCGCCGGCCTGGTAGCGGGCGGCGGCCACGGTGATGCGGGCGTTGGCGACCACCTCGACGGCGCCCAGCCGCTCGGCCATCTCGGCCGCCGCCGTGGCCGCCTGGACGGCCGGTTCGCGCTCGTAGTTGAGCATGTGGAGGCGGCCCAGCTCGGCGTACGCGTCGGCCTTCTGCGCGCTGTCCGGCAGCGCGTCGAAGAGCTCCACGGCGCGGTCGAGGCTGGCCAGCGCGGCCGGGCGGTCGGCGCGCACCCAGGCGGCCTGGCCGAGCAGCGTCCAGGCGCGGGCCGCCCCGGCGTGGTCGCCGCCGGCGAAGAGGCGGGCGGCGAGCGCGGCCACCGAGTCGACGTCCAGCGTGCCCAGCCGGTGGAACGAGATCTCCGCCGCCAGCAGCTCCAGCCCGAGGCCGGGGATGCCGGGGAGCGCGAGGGCCCGTTCGGCGTGGGCGGCGGCCGCGTCGAGCGCGTGCAGCGCGTAGGCGCGCCGGGCCGCGCGGTGCAGGGCGCCGCGGGCGGCCGCGGCGTGGCGTTCGGCCCGGACCCCCAGCCGGCGGGCGATGTCGTGGGCCGCCCACCGGTGGTGGGCCAGGACCTCCGCGAGATCCGTGTCCCGGGTACGGGAGAGCGCGTCCAGCCAGTCGGCGGTGCGCTCGTGCCGGGCGACCCGCTCGGTGCGGGGGAGGCGGCGGTAGCAGACGTCGCGGACGAGCACGTGGCGGAAGCGGTACTCGGCCTGCCCGGCGATCGTGGACTGGGCCCGCTCGTGCACGAAGTCGCGCTGTTCGAGGCGGCGCAGGCAGCGCTCGACCCACTCGACCGGGCGGCTGAGCGCGGCGGCGACCGCACCGGGCCAGAACGAGGTGCCCACCACCGAGGCGGCCAGCAGCACCCGCCGGTCGTCGCCGTCGAGCAGGTCGATGCGGTTGGCGATCACGCCGTGGACGCTGTCGGGCATGGGCAGCTCGCGCTCGGCGTCCAGCGACCAGCCCCGCCCGGACTGGCGCAGCGTGCCCTGCTCGATGAGCATCCGCACGTACTCGTGGGCGTAGAGCGGGTTGCCGTCGGCGACTTCGACCAGCGGGCCGAGCATGTCGGCGGCGACCGGGCCGCGGCCGAACAGGTGGCTGTAGAGCGCGGCGATGCCGGTGTCGGGCAGCGGCGGCAGGGTGATCGCGAGGGAGCTGGTGCCGGCCCAGCCGGGTGCCTGGTCGAGCAGCTCGGGGCGGGCGGTGCAGAGCAGCATGAGCGGTACGTCACGGGCGGAGGCGGCCAGCAGCTCCAGGAAGCGGAGCATGGTGTCGCCGGCCCAGTGCAGGTCTTCGAAGACCAGCACGGTGGGGCGGCGGGCGGCGAGCGCGACCAGGAAGCGCCGCCACGACGACTCGGCCTCCTCGGCGGGCAGGCGGCTGCCGTCCAGTCCGACGAGCGGGCGGAGCGCGTCGACCAGCCGGGTGGCCTCCGCGGGCGGTACCAGGTCGGCGACCGCGTCCGACAGGCGGCGGGCCGCGGTGGGGGCGGTGTCGGTGTCGAGGATGCCGGTCGCCGCCTTGACGATGTCGGCCAGCGCCGCGAACGCCACGTCGTCGCCGAACGGCGGGCAGTTGCCGACGTACCAGGTCGCGGGTGGTGTGGCGAGCCCGTGCAGCTCCCGTACCAGGCGGGATTTTCCGATGCCCGCGTGGCCGAAGAGGGTGACCAGCTGCGGCGTGCGGTCCTGGAGCGCGCGTCGCAGCGCGTTGTCGAGGAGCCGCAGCTCGTGCTCGCGGCCGATCATCGGCGTCGCGTCGGGCGCGCGGTCGGCGCGGGCCGCCCGCAGCGGCGCCTCGGCCAGCCACACCTCGGTCGGCGCCGACCGGCCGCGCAGCGTCACCGCCGGGCGGGCCGCGTACCGGACGGCGGAGCGGGTCAGCGCGTACGTGGTGCCGCACACCAGCACCCCGCCGGGCGGCGCGACCGCCTGCATCCGGGAGGCGGTGTTGACCACGTCGCCGGCCACGATCGCCTGGCCGCCGTCGCGGGCGGCGGCCACGTCGACGAGCGCCTCGCCGGTCGCCACGCCCACCCGGAAGCGCAGGTCACCGGCGAACCCGGTGAGCACCCGCTGCAGCTCCAGCCCGGCTCGCACGCAGCGCAGCGGGTCGCTCTCGGTGGCCACCGGCGCGCCGAAGAGGGCCATCACCGCGTCGCCGATGTACTTCTCCACCACCCCGCCGTACTGCCCCACGACCCGGCGGGCGGCCGAGAAGAAGCCGGTCTGCATCCCGCGGACGAGCTCGGGATCGCTGCTCTCCACGTACGGCGTGAAGTCGACGAGGTCGACGAAGAGCACGCTGATCCGCCGGCGGTCCTCCTGCGGGGCCGCGGCCTGGACCGGGCCGACGGCCGCCCCGCATCCCGTGCAGTACGCCGCACCGGCCACCAGCTGCCGGCCGCACCGCGCGCACACCGGGCTGAGCTCGGCGCCGCACCCTGCGCAGAATCGGTCAGCTGCGGCGGCTGGCCGGGCGCACCGAGGGCATGGGGCGGTGATGCCGTCCTCCAAGAAGGTAGGGGCCCTTCTGTCGGATAGGGCGTGGGGCCCTTACCAGACCGAGTATCGCGGCGTCCCGCCAGCGCGGGAAGCGGGCAGTCGGCCGAATCACCCTGTCACAATCAGCGGTCGGCCATGCCCGCCCGGCGCCGCAGGGCCGCCACGTCGGTGACCACGATCCGGCGTCCTTCGGTGCGCAGCCAACCGCGGCTGGCGAATGAGCCGATGGCCTGGTTGACGCTTTGGCGGGAGCCGCCGGCCATTTCGGCGAGCTGGCTCTGGTTGAGCTCGATGGTGATCATCGGGGCCTGGCTCTCGCCGGCGAGCCGCACGAGCGTCTTGGCGACCCGGCCGGGCAGGTCGAGGAAGACGTGGTCGGCGTTCTGCTCGGTGAGGCGGCGGATCAGCGCGCCGAGGGAGCGCATGACGGCGTCCAGGATGCGCGGGTTGTTGTGCACCAGTTCCATGAACGCCGGCCGGGACAGGGCGAGGGCGGTGCAGTCTTCGATGGCTTCGGCGGAGGCGGACCGGGTGGAGGCGTCCAGGAGGGACACTTCGCCGAGGACGTCGGGCGGGCGCACGACGGACAGGACGGCGCGCTCGCCGGTCGGCGAGGTGCGAAAGACGGCGACGGCGCCGCGTTTGAGGACGATGAGCGAGTCGCCGGGGTCACTCTCGACGAAGAGGAGCTGACCTTTCCGGTACGTGCGCGGCACGGCCGCGTTGATGACACGCTGTCGCGCCTCGGGCTCGAGACCGGCGAACATCTCGACGCCCGTCAGTGCGTCGCCAGGATCCGGCAGGCGACCTTCCACGGTCCAACCCCTCCCCGGTAAGGACCACATTCCCGTTTCGCCCGCCATCGCGGCAGAAACAGGTCGAACACACAACAATCACCGCCAGTGGCGGGCCTGTCAACACCAGATGCCGTCCCGCGTGTCGTGTCCTGTACACCCGCGCGATCACATCGGCGACAGTCAGAGTCTCAGCATACGTGCAGGCTAGAGGAGCGATCCGTCGCAGGTGGGGGACTTTACGGGGGCCACGGCGGGTCCGGCGGCGGGGATGAGGAGCCGGCCGGGTAAAGCGAGGGGGGCTGCTTTACCCGGCCGGCTCGTCGCATTAGTACTCGATCGGGCTAGCGGGCATGATGACCCCCGATGGTGTACCGCTATTTCTACGACTGCGAGTTCATCGAGGACGGCCAGGTGGTCGACCTCGTCTCTATCGGTGTCGTCGACGAGTACGGCCGCGAGTTCTACGCGGTCTCGACCGAGTTCGACGACGCGAAGGCGGTGCCCTGGGTCCGCCGCAACGTGCTCGACCGCCTCCCCTCGCCGAGCGACCCCGCCTGGCGCTCCCGGGAGCGGATCCGGGACGACCTCCACCGGTTCCTGACCGAGCCGCTCAAGGGGCGGCCGCACGAGCGGATGGAGCTGTGGGCCTGGTACGCGGCGTACGACCACGTCGCGCTCGCCCAGCTCTGGGGGCCGATGCCGGCGCTGCCCCGGGAGATTCCCCGGTTTACCAAGGACCTCCGGCAGCGCTGGGACGACCGTGGCCGGCCCCATCTGCCGGACGCCGAAGCCGACCGCCACGACGCTCTGGTGGACGCCCGCCACAACCTCGCGCGGTGGCGGGCGATGGGTTGAACCCGGCCATCCCGCGTTCAGGGTGGACGACTACAGTGCGCACTGACGGCCCCGCCGCAGGGCCGGCAATGACGCCGACGGGCCATCTTCCTTCACCAGCCCATCAGATCTCGCTTCAGCAGCCCATCAGGAGGATTGAGGACATCATGCGTATCGGCGTGCTCACCGGCGGCGGTGACTGCCCTGGTCTCAACGCGGTGATCCGAGCGGTGGTCCGCAAGGGCGTGGCCACGTACGGGCACGAGTTCGTTGGCTTCCGGGACGGCTGGCGGGGTCCCCTCGAGGGTCTGACCAAGCCGCTGGGTATCGCGGAGGTGCGGGGCATCCTCCCGCGCGGCGGCACCATCCTCGGCTCCTCCCGCACCAACCCGTTCAAGATCGACGGCGGCGTGGAGAAGATCAAGGAAAACCTGGCCGGCCTCGGCGTCGACGCGCTGGTCGCCATCGGCGGCGAAGACACGCTCGGCGTCGCGACCAGGCTCGACGAGCTGGGCGTGAAGGTCGTCGGCGTGCCGAAGACCATCGACAACGACCTCAACGCGACCGACTACACGTTCGGCTTCGACACCGCGGTCAACATCGCGATGGAGGCGATCGACCGCCTGCACACGACGGCGGAGAGCCACCACCGCACGCTGGTGGTCGAGGTCATGGGCCGCCACGCCGGCTGGATCGCCCTGCACGCCGGCATCGCCGGTGGCGCCAACGTGATCCTGCTGCCCGAGCGGCAGTTCGACGTCGACCAGGTCGCCCAGTACGTCGAGAAGCGCTTCCAGCACCAGTACGCGCCGATCGTCGTCGTCGCCGAAGGCGCGCAGCCGCTCGACGGCCAGATGGTCCTGCACAACCAGGAGCTCGACTCGTTCGGCCACGTGCGGCTGGGTGGCATCGGCCAGTGGCTCGCCGAGCAGCTCGAGGCGCGGACCGGCAAAGAGGCGCGTACGGTCGTGCTCGGCCACATCCAGCGCGGCGGCACGCCCACCGCGTTCGACCGGGTGCTCTCCACCCGCTTCGGCCTGCAGGCGATCGACGCGGTGCACGAGGGCGACTTCGGCAAGATGATGGCGCTGCGCGGCACCGACATCGTCCGCGTACCGCTCAAGGACGGCACCGGCGAGCTCAAGACCGTGCCGATCGAGCGCTACACCGAGGCCGAGGTCTTCTTCGGCAGCTGAGACCCAGCGTCCGCAACGGCGCGCCGTCCCGAGGGCGGCGCGCCGTTTCCACGTTCGAAGAGGGAGGATGACCCCATGGCACCCGGAGTGCACGCCGTCGCCGTGATCGGCGCGGGCAAGATCGGTGAGCTGATGCTCTCCGGCCTGCTGCGCGCGGGCTGGCCGGCCGACAAGCTGCTGGCGACCACCCGCCGCCAGGCCCGGGCCGAGGAGCTGGCCGAGCGGTACGGGGTGCGCGTGGTCGACAACCTCACGGCCGTCGCCGAGGCCGAGGTGCTGGCGATCGCGGTCAAGCCGCAGGACGCCGGCGCGCTGCTCGACGACATCGGCGTCAAGATCCCGTCCGGCAAGCTGGTGATCTCGCTCTGCGCCGGGCTCCCGACGAGCTTCTTCGGGCGGCGGCTGCCCGAGGGCACCCCGGTCGTCCGGGTCATGACCAATACGCCGGCGCTGGTCGACGAGGCGATGACCGCGATCTCGGCCGGCCCGCACGCGACCGCGGCCCACCTGGCGCTGGCCGAGGAGATGTTCAAGCCGCTGGGCGCCACGCTCCGTGTACCCGAGTCGCAGCAGGACGCGGTCACCGCGCTCTCCGGCTCCGGCCCGGCGTACTTCTACCTGCTGGTCGAAGCCATGATCGACGCCGGCATCCTGCTGGGGCTGCCCCGCCAGGTCGCGCACGAGCTCATCGTGCAGACCGCGATCGGTTCGGCGGTGATGCTCCGCGACTCCGGCGAGCACCCCGTAAAGCTCCGTGAAGCAGTGACTTCACCTGCTGGGACAACGATTTCTGCGATCCGTGAGCTGGAAAACCACGGAGTCCGCGCGGCCCTGCTGGCGGCGCTGGAAGCGGCCCGCGACCGGGCCCGCGAGATCGCCCAGCAGAGCGGCTAGCGCGAAGATCAGGAACACGCGCCACTCTCAGGTGCTCCTGATTCATTCACGCGTTCATCCCTTCCGGGCCGCTCCGCGCGCTCCTAGTGTCATGACAGGGAGTAGTGATAGCGGCACCCAGGGAGGTACGGCCATGCGACGTCTCGCGGTGATCCTCGGCGGTGTTGCGGCGGCCCTCTGGGTCTCCGCACCGGCCTCCGCGTTCGCCCACGACAAGGTCTCCAGCCCCGTCCTGCACGCGGTGCTCGACGTGCTCGTGCTGGCCGTGGTGACGGCGCCGGTGTGGACCGCGTACCTCTGGGGCGGCCGGCGGCGGGGCCTGTTAGCGGCCCTCGTGGCGGTCGTCCAGATACCGGTGGCGGTCATCGCGTTCGTGCCGATCGTGCACCCGCTCGTGCACGCGGTCGCGTTCGTGACCGGGCTCGGCCTGACCGCCGCATCCCTGCTGTACGTGCGCCGGACCGCGTCTGCCGGGGTGCGGCCGGCGGGCGCACCACACTAGGCCCGCGCCCTATCCGGAGCGCGAGGGGGCGCCCGCCATCTTCCCCGCAGCAGGCGGGCGCCCAGGACGTGAAAGAAGTGCACAACTCGACAGAGACCCGGGGCAGCGCCCCGCTCAGGACCCGCTGTCGGCCGCGCACGCGGCCGGCGGCGGCCAAGGTCCGAGTCCTTCCGGCCCGCCGACCGCCGGCAGGACAGCTTCCGGACCAGGAGCGCGCGCCCCACCCGACGGCGGGCCGGTCACCGGTTCGGCGGGCAGGATGTGCTCGCCGAGCGTGAGGGCGGTGACCCGCCCGCCGTCGTGCACTCTGGCGACCGGCGGGCAGCCCTGGCGCGGCGGCTCCCACGAGCCATCCGGCCGGCGCAGCGCGTTGAAGCGGCAGTGCGCCTCACCCACGTACCCCCAGGCCATCATGAGCTCGGCCCCGGCGTAGCTGTAGACGCCGACGGTGAGCAGCCCCGACCCGCTGGGGCGGCGGTGGAAGCTGCCGCGCAGGCCGCGCACGACCACGCCGTCGAGGTCGACGTCGTCGATCACCTTGTGTAGTCGAAACCCCGACAAATCGGGCAGGTCCATGCCCGACTAACGAATGCACCATACTGTCGGACGTGTTCACTCTGGCCCAGGCACGCCACCTGCTCGCCACCCTGCGCCCGCGCGTCGACGAGCTGATCGTGCTCCGCGCCGACCTCGCCGAGCTGCATGCCGACCTGGCCGACGGCGGCACCAGCCCGCATGGTGGCCTGCCCGAGGTCAAGGCGCTGGAGGCCCGCATCTACGGCATCCTCGACGAGCTCGGCGAGCAGGACATCCAGGTCAAGGGGTACGCGCCGGTGCTGCTCGACTTCGCCGGCGAGCGGGACGGGCGGCCGGTGCTGTGGTGCTGGCTGGAGGGCGACCGGGACATCAGCTGGTACCACCGCCTGGAGTGCGGCTTCGCCGGCCGCCGCAAGCTCACCTAGGCGCGCGGTGTGATCAAAGCTCCCGTCAAGTCGCTCTAGCGACTTGACGGGAGCTTTGATCACCAGGGACAGCTGGTCAGCGGCGGTCCAGCTTCACCGTCCCGATGCCCTCGGCGGCGTCCACGTCGTACCCGGCTTTCGCCTGCGCCCACCCGTTCGGCGTGAACGTCGTACCGGGCGCGACCTTCGATCGGTTGAGCCGGTCGAGCGTGAGGTTGGTGACGCCCTTACCGATCTTCACCCGGGTGAGTACGCCCCGCGGCGCGTGCAGCAGCAGCTCGTTGAGGCCGCCGCGGAGCTGGATCGGCACCGTCGCGTCCGGCTTGGGCAAGGTCAGCTCCAGCCGCGTCGCCCCGCCCGCCATCTCCAGCCCGGAGAGTCGCCCGCCGCTCATGTCGACGGTCTGCGTCTTCGCGCCGGTGGTGAAGACCAGCCGCCAGGTCACCCGCGAGTTGAGGCGGATCTCGACCGCGCTCGCCCCCTCGCCGCGGTTCGACGTCAGCCGTACCGTCGTGCGGTCGCCCTGGATCGTCGCCCTGGGGATCGCGTCGTCGCTGTCCGGCGTGGTCACCTGGAAGAGGTTGTCGCCGAGGTCCGCGCCGCTCACCGTGACGGTCTCGGCGCCGCTCGCGAGCTGAAGCTCCCCCTTGGTACGGCCGCCGAGCGGCGCCGCGATCGTGTGCGAGCCTTGCGTCCCGCCGTCGAAGACCAGGCGGTAGATGGTGCCGGCGGCGACCACGGCCGAGGCGGCGACCGCCGCGGTCAGGGCGATCGCGAGCACCATCAGCGGCTTGCGCCGGCGCCCGCGCCCGCTGGGCCGCCCGCCGGTCCGCCCCCCGGTCGGCGGGCCGCTGGGCCGGGGACGGGGCTGGGGGCCGCGCCGCCGCTTGGCCGGGGGCTCGTCCAGGTCGTCGTCGGGCGTGATGTCCAGGGGCGCCGGCCATGCCTCGGGGACCGGGTTGTCGCTCGGCTCGGCGTCCGCCCACCCACCGTCCGGGGCCGCGGCCGGGGCGCCCGCGGGAACCGGGCTGGTCACCCAGTCGGGGCGCGCCTTCCGCTCGCCCCCGTCGCCCGTGCCGACGCGGCGCTCGCCGCCTCCGCCCCAGCCGCCGGGGTCGTCCGGCTCGTTGCCTGTGCTGACGCGGCGCTCGCCGCCTCCGCCCCAGCCGTCGCGGTCGTCCGGCTCGTTGCCTGTGCTGACGCGGCGGTCGCTGCCTCCGCCCCAGCCGCCGGGGTCGTCCGGCTCGTTGCCTGTGCTGACGCGGCGCTCGCCGCCACCGGCCCAGCCGTCCCGGCTCTCCGGCTCGTCGTCCCAGCCCTTGCGGCTACCCGGCTCGTCCCAGCCGGTGCGGCGGTCGGACTGGTCGGGGCCGCTGTTCCGGCCGTTGCGGGGGTCGGCCGGCTCGGGCTCGCTGTCCCACCCACGGCCGCGATCGGTCGGCTCGGGCCCGCCGTTCCAGCCGGTGCGGCGGTCGATCTGCTCCGGCTCACTGTCCCAGCCGGTGCGGCGGTCCGCCTGCCCTGGGCCCTCGCGGTCGGCCTGTTCCGGGCGGCCGTCCCAGCCGTCTCGCGGATCCGGCTGTTCGGGCGCGGTGTCCCAGCCGTTTCGGGGGTCGGCCTGTTCGGAGGCGGTGTCCCAGCCGTGGTCGGGCTGGTCGGGATTGGTGTCCCAGCCCGGCCGGCCGTCCGGTGGTGGCGCGGCGTCCCAGGCCGGGCCGGCGGGGGTCTCGCGTGGCGTGTCCCAATCCGGCGTGGCGACCCAGTCCGGCCTCTGCGGGGTCTCGGCGGCGAAGGCGCCCCGGTCCGCCGCTGCCGGCGCGTCCCAATCCGGGCCGGTGGCGGGCGTGCCCCGATCCGCTGACGCGGCGTCCCGGTCCGGGCCGGCGGCCGGCTCCCGGGGCTGGTCCCACTCCGGGGTCGGTGCCGCGGCCCAGTCGCCGCCGCGCTGGGGTGGCTCGTCCCACTCCGGACGGTCCGCCTCGCCATTGGGCGCGCCGTCCCCGCCGGGTGCCTCCCGCGGCGTGAACCAGTCCTCACGAGGGGCCTCCCGCGGAGGTGGCGGCGGGACGGGCGGGGTGCTGGCCCAGTCCTCGTCGTCGAGCGCGCCTTCCGGGGCGGCGGCCCAGGCCGGATGCGGTCCGGTGTTGCGGGGTGCCTCCTCGGGGAGGGCCGCCAGCCCGCCGTCACGGGGCTTCGTATCGCGGGACGCCGCCCACTCCTGCCGGGGTGCCGGGCCGCGGAGCGTGGTGAGCCAGTCGTCGCCGGCCGGCGCCGGCCGGTCGCCTGCACGCGGCGTCACGTCGCGGGGTGGGTCGTCACGTGGGGGCTTCTCCTGGGTCGCCTTCCCGCGCCGCCACAGCCTCCCGCGGGGCGGTTTCGGCGGCTTCGGGGGCTTGGGCGCCTTCTCCCGCCGCGACTTCTTGGCGGGTGGCGGCTCCTCGGCGGCGGGGGTCAGCTCGATCACCGACTCCACCGGTACGAAGGGCACGGAGCCCCGCTTGGGGTCGTCCTCGTCCAGCCACGACACAGTGCGTTCGCCTGGCTGGGCCGTCATGGGCCGTCCTCCCCTCGACTGGAGCGCCCGCCCGGGGCCACCGCTGGGGCTGTGCCGTCCGGGCCGATCGCTCACTCCTACGTACGTAGCCGGGGCGCCAGCGGTTGAGCCCTGCCGCGATCGAGAAATTCGCATCTTGACGAGTTCACACACGTGTGAGTAACGTCGCATCAACCTTCTGGAAAGTTTCCTAACAATTAGGGAGACGTCGGATGAGGAGATCCCTACGGCGTGCGCTGTGGGCCAGCACGGTGGTCGCTGTGGCAGTCGCCGCGATCCCCGTCGCGTCGGCCTTTGGCGCGGGCAGCGTCACCACCCAGTTCACGGCCAGCTCCGACTGGGGGAGCGGCCACGAGGTAAAGGTCACGGTAACCAACGGCTCGGACGCCTCCGTCGCCACCTGGCGCATCGAGTTCGACCTGCCCGCGGGCACCACCATCAGCAGCTTCTGGGACGCGGACGTCACCCGCACCAACAACCACTACGTGGCGACCAAGAAGAGCTGGGCCGGCAGCATCCCGCCCGGCGGCTCGCAGACCTGGGGCTACATCGGCACCGGTGCCTTCCGCGCCCCGACCAACTGCACCATCAACGGCGCGTCCTGCGGCGGCGGCACCACCCCCACCACCGCGCCGCCCACGAGCAACCCGCCGACCACCGCACCCCCGACCACCCCACCCCCGACGACGACCCCGCCGACCAGCCCGCCGCCGCCCGGTGGGCAGAAGCTCGTCGGCTACTTCGCCCAGTGGGGCGTCTACCAGCGGCAGTACTTCGTCAAGAACATCCACACCAGCGGCTCGGCGTCGAAGCTGACCCACATCCTGTACGCGTTCGGCAACGTCACCAACGGCCAGTGCGCGATCGGTGACTCGTACGCCGACTACGACATGGCGTACACGACGGCGAACAGCGTCGACGGCGTCGCGGACACCTGGGACGCCGGCGCGCTGCGGGGCAGCTTCAACCAGCTGCGCAAGCTCAAGCGGATGTACCCGAACATCAAGGTGATCTGGTCGTTCGGCGGCTGGACCTGGTCCGGCGGCTTCGGCCAGGCCGCGCAGAACCCGACCGCGTTCGCCAACTCCTGCTACAACCTGGTCGAGGACCCGCGCTGGGCGGACGTCTTCGACGGCATCGACATCGACTGGGAGTACCCGAACGCCTGCGGCCTCACCTGTGACACCAGCGGGCCCAACTCCTTCAAGAACCTGATTTCGGCGCTGCGTACCCGCTTCGGCTCCAGCGCGCTGGTGACCGCGGCGATCACGGCGGACGGCAGCAGCGGCGGCAAGATCGACGCGGCCGACTACGCGGGGGCCGTGGGCAATCTCAACTGGCTGATGCCGATGACGTACGACTACTTCGGCGCCTTCAGCCCGCAGGGCCCGACGGCTCCGCACTCGCCGCTCACGTCGTACACCGGGATCCCGACCCAGGGCTTCAACTCCGACGCGGCGATCCAGAAGCTGAAGAGCAAGGGTGTACCGGCCAGCAAGCTGCTCCTCGGCGTCGGCTTCTACGGCCGCGGCTGGACCGGCGTCACGCAGAGCGCGCCCGGCGGTACGGCGACCGGCGCGGCACCCGGCACGTACGAGGCGGGCATCGAGGACTACAAGGTGCTCAAGACCCGCTGCCCGGCCAACGGCACCGTCGGCGGCACGGCGTACGCGTACTGCGGCAACCAGTGGTGGAGCTACGACACTCCGGCCACGATCGGCGGCAAGATGTCCTACGCCCGTACCCAGGGCCTGGGCGGCGCCTTCTTCTGGGAGCTCTCCGGCGACACGACCAACGGCGAGCTCATCGGGGCCATGCGCGGCGGCCTCGGCTAGACCAACACGCAAGTCCCACACCCGGGGCGGGGAGCCAGGTTACTGGCTCCCCGCCTCGCCTCAGCAGGAGGCGCGAGAGGCCGCAGGAGAGGCGCGAGAGGCAGGAGCCGCAGGAGCCGCGGGAGGCCGCAGGAGCCGCGGGAGAGACTGCGGGAGAGGCCGCGGGAGGCCGCGGAAATAGAGTGCTGCCCGCGGGCGTTCGTCGGTATCGTGATCGTCATGTTCGCCCCGGTTGGCTTCGCGCGGCCCGCAGGCATCGGCCTGCCCGCCGCGGCCGCCGTGTGTGCGTCGCCGGTCCGTCTGGATACCTGACCCTCCTCCCGTTCCCGCGGGCATGCCGTCCACTTCGGACGGACATGGACGTGCGCGCGGACGCCGGGTGGAGGGTGCCCCGCCTTTCTCCCGTAGCAAAGCCTTTCCGGAAACAGGGGTAGATCCAACCATGGCCAAGAGCCAGTTCCTGCGGACCAAACCGCACCTCAACATCGGCACGATGGGGCACGTCGACCACGGCAAGACGACGCTGACCGCCGCCATCACCAAGGTCCTCGCCCAGCGGGACCCGTCCGTCAACCAGTTCGTGTCGTTCGACGGCATCGACCGGGCACCGGAGGAGGTCGCCCGCGGCATCACCATCAACATCGCGCACGTCGAGTACGAGACGGCCACGCGGCACTACGCCCACGTGGACATGCCCGGCCACGCCGACTACGTGAAGAACATGATCACGGGGGCAGCACAGGTGGACGCGGCGATCCTCGTCGTCTCGGCGCAGGACGGCGCGATGCCGCAGACCCGCGAGCACGTGCTGCTCGCCCGGCGGGTCGGCGTGCCGTACCTGGTGGTGGCCATGAACAAGGCCGACGCGGTCGAGGACACCGAACTGCTCGACCTGGTCGAGCTGGAGGTGCGTGAGCTGCTGTCCGAGTACGGGTTCCCGGGCGACGAGGTGCCCGTGGTGCGGGTCTCCGCCCTCCGCGCGCTGGAGGGCGACCCGCGCTGGACGCGGTCCATCGTGGACCTGCTCGACGCGGTCGACCGGTACGTGCCGGTGCCGCCCCGGGTGCTGGACGAGCCGTTCCTGATGCCGATCGAGAACGTGCTCACCATCTCCGGCCGCGGCACGGTCGTCACCGGTGCCGTGGAGCGCGGCGCGCTGCGGGTCGGCGAGCCGGTGGAGGTGGTCGGCTTCGTACCGACGACGTCCACTGTGGCCACCGGGCTGGAGACGTTCGGCAAGTCGCTGGAGCGGGCCGAGGCGGGCGACAACGCGGCCGTCCTGCTGCGTGGCGTGAAGCGCGACCAGGTACGGCGCGGCCAGGTGGTCGCGGCGCCCGGTTCGATCCGCACGCACGCCCGCTTCCGGGCGCGGCTGTACGCGATGACGACCGCCGAGGGCGGCCGGCACACGCCGTTCTTCGGCAACTACCGGCCACAGTTCTACTTCCGGACCACGGACGTGCCGGGCTCGGTGGACCTGGGCGAGATCACGATGGTCATGCCCGGTGACACCGTCGACCTGACGGTCACGCTCGGCGCGCCGGTGGCGATGGAGGTCGGGCTCGGCTTCGCGGTACGCGAGGGCGGCCGCACGGTCGCGGCCGGCTCGGTCAGCGAGCTGCTCGACTGAACCAGGGGGCGCGGCCCAGCACGGGGGGCCGCGCCCCCGCTACCGTCGCGGCGGGCTCAGGCGAGCTGGGCGGGCTCCACGCCCACTTCACGGGCGGCGGTGCCCCGGATCCAGTCGCTGAGCTGCCGGCGGCTGATCACCCGATCGTGCACCGTCACCTGCACCGCGAGACCGTCGACGAGCGCGAGGATCCGCCAGGCCGCGCCGGCCGCGTCTTCGCACTTGAACGACCCCGCGTCGACCCCTTCCGAGATCACTTCGGTAAGGGCTTCCTTCCACCGGAGATCCAACCGGCGGGAAACCTTTTCCAGCTCCGGCGTGCGCAGCGACTCGGACCAGCCGTCGATCCACATCGCCCACGACTTGGAACGGCCCTGTGGCGCGTACAGCCGGAGGATCTTTTTCAGCTTTTCCAGCGGCGACGCGGTGGAGTGGACGACCGCGTGGAGGCGGGCCAGGTCCTGCTTGGCCGCGTACGCGAATGCTTGCGCGAGCAAATTTTCTTTGGTGGCGAAATGGTAGAAGACCAACGCTTGGCTGACGCCCGCGGCGGTGGCCACGTCGGAGGTGCGGGTGTTTGCCAGGCCGCGCTCCACGATCACATCGCAGGCGGTGCTCAGTAGCGCATCAAGCCGGACTTCTGCGGTACGTCTCGTCACAGCGCACACAGTAACTCATGAATGCCTGCACATATTTCTCAGCCATTAGCCGGTGTCATTCCGGAATGAAATCGAATCCGTGATCTTTCCGCGCGACGAGCGGGGGAGGGGGCACCGGCCGATCATCCGAGCCGAACAGATCATGATCGGCGCCTGTCGTTACCCGCTGGCACTATCGGTTCGCATGAGGTACCTGTGCAGAGGATGTCGCTAAGGCCCGAATGGGCCGATCGTAGGCGTGGTCGCCCGCGGGGGGTGACTTGGGGCTTCTTTCCTGGATTTTGGTTTGGCTGCCGAGTCCTGGAAACGCCCAGCTGGCCAGTGGACGGAGTGTGCGGCTATGGGCGGCTTTGGGCGGGCGCCGGCTCAGGCCGGCGCCATCGTGCCCGCCGTCCGGGCGGCCGCGCACCGCACGCCGGAAGACGGCGCCGGGCGGGTCGCCGGGCACCAGTCCGGACCCGGCCCGCTGCGCTCGATCGGCGTGCGCATCCTCCTGCCCGTGCTCGTCGCGACGGTCGGCCTGGTCACGCTCGGCGTGATCCAGACCCGCGACGCGCTGACCGAGTCCGACCGCGCCGGCGACGCCCGGGTCCTGGCCCGCACCGCGAGCGCCGGTATCGCGGTCGCCCACCAGGCCGAGCTCGAGCACACCGAGACCATCGCGCTGCGGCTGCGCGGCGGCGAGGCCGGCAAGCAGCTCCTGGAGGCGCAGCGGGCCCGCACCGACGCGGCCCGCGCGCGGTACACGGCGGCGGCGCGCGAGGCCCGCGAGGTCTCACCGGCGCTGGCGGCCAAGCTCGACGCGGCCGACGCCGTCCTCGCCGTCCTGCCCAGCGTGCGGGCGACCGCGGTCGGCGCGCCGGACGGGTCGCCAGAGGTCTTCGACGCGTACAACGCGGTGACCCACGCGATGATCGGCGTCGCCGACGCGGTGCCCAGCCAGCTCAGCGAGCCGCGGCTGCTGGAGAGCGCCCGCGCGGTCGTGGTCGTCACCGAGCTGGAGCACCTCGCCTCCGAGCAGCTCGACCTGCTGCGCCGGGTCTTCACGCGCGAGCGGCTGCAGCCGGGTGAGCTGGTGCGGCTGGCCGCCTGGGAGGGTGCCGAGCACCAGCAGTTCGAGGTGATCGAGCGGCTGCCCGGGGGGACCGACGAGCGGTTCGCGCAGCTGGTGACCGGCGACGACGTCAACCGGGCCCGCGAGATCCGTGACGCGGTGCTGACCAGTGGCGGGGGGCGCGCGTCGCTCCAGGTCGACCCCGACGTCTGGTACGCGGCGCAGAGCGGCCTGCTGCGCCGGCTGCGGCTGATGCAGTCCGAGCTCTCGACCGTCATGGAGCGCGAGGCGTACGACATCCAGGTCGCCGCGCACACCCGTACCCTGCTGACCGCCGCGCTCACCAGCCTGCTCGTCGGGCTCGCGCTGGCCGGCGCGGTCATCCAGGCCGTGCGTACGAGCCGCCGCCTGCGCCGTATGCGGGCCACCGCGCTCACCGTCGCGCACGCCGAGCTGCCCGACGCGGTCGCCCGTGTCTCGGCCGCGCCCGACGAGCCGGCGGTACGTGGCACGTTGCAGGCTTCGGGCACCCGGGTCGAGGCGATGCTCCCGCCCGGGGCGGACGAGATCGGCGAGCTGGGCACCGCGTTCGCGACCGTGCACCGGCAGGCGTTGCGGCTCGCCGCCGAGCAGGCGTTGCAGCGGATGGAGACCACGGCCACGTTCACCGCGCTGTCCCGGCGCGGGCAGACGCTGGTGCAGCGGCAGCTCCACCTGATCGGCGAGTTCGCCCGGCAGGAAGTCGACCAGGCCAGCCGGGCCCGGCTCTTCGCCCTCGACCACCTGGCCGCCCGGATGCGGCGCAACGAGGAAAACCTGCTGGTGCTCGCCGGCGGCGACCCGGGCCGGCGGTTCACCGAGCCGGTACCGGTGCGTGAGGTGATCCAGCTCGCGGCGGCCGAGATCGAGGAGCCGGGCCGGGTCGCCGCGGTGGCGACGCCGCTGCTGGCGGTCGCCGCGCACGTCGTCGGCGACGTCGTCCACCTGCTGGCCGAGCTGCTGGAAAACGCGGCGAGCTTCTCGCCGCCCACGACCGCTGTCCGGGTCTCCGCCCGCCAGGCCGTCGACCACGTGGCGCTGGCCATCTTCGACGAGGGCATCGGGCTCACGGCCGACCGGCTCGACGAGGCCAACGAGCGCATCGCCCACCCGTCGGCGTTGACCAGCACGCTGGTCGGCACGATGGGCCTGCTGGTGGTGGGGCGGCTCGCCGCGCGGCACGGCATCCAGGTGCGGCTGACCAGCGTGGCGGGCGGCGGCACCGCGGCCACCGTCACGCTGCCGGAGCGCGTCCTCGCACCGCTCCCGCCGCCGACCCGGTTCTACCGTGGACAGTTGCTGGGGCCGGTGCCCGATCCGACCCCCTCGGCCGCGCCGCCGCGCGTCGCCGCCGTGCGGCACGTCGAGGAGCCGGCGCCGCCGACCCCGTCGACCCCGGCGATGGCGCCCGCGTCCGTCGACGGGCAGACCGCCTCCGGCCTGCCCCGGCGCGCCCCCGCCCACGCGTTGCCGTCCGGCCCCGTCGCCGGGCGCCCGAGCCGTGCGGGTACGCCCGACCCGGACGAGGTCCGCGCCCGACTGTCCAGTTTGGCCAGTGGCATCGCCGCCGGCCGCAGTACCACGCCACCAGCCGCACCGACTACGAGCCCGCAGCCGTCCCGGGAGGATTCAGATGAACCACGTAACGGAGTCCCTACCGGCCCCCGTCGACTACGGTGACCTCGGCTGGCTGCTGACCTCGTTCGCGAGCAAGGTGCCGTCCATCGTGTACTCGCTGGCGGTCTCGGTCGACGGCCTCGCGCTGGCCGCCTCCGAGCGGCTCGAGCCCAACCAGGCCGACCAGCTCGCCGCCATCACCAGCGGCCTGGCCAGCCTCTCGGTCGGCGCGGCGAAGTGCATGCAGACCGGGCAGATCCGCCAGTCGGTGCTCGACATGGAGGGCGGCGTACTGCTCATCATGTCGGTGGCCGACCGCGCCTACCTGGCCGTGCTCGCCGAGTCCGGCGCCGACCTCGGCCAGGTGGGCTACGAGACGGCCGTGCTCGCCCGGCGCGTGGCCAGCGCGCTGGACCCCGGCGCCCGCCCGTCGTGACCCGCCGCCTCCTCGCCCTCCTGGCCGCGGTGGCGCTCGCCGCCGGCTGCGCGCCGGACCCACCCACCGACCTGCGCGACCGCCACCTCGTGCTCGGCACCGGCAACACCAGCGGCGTGTTCTACCAGGTCGGCGGCGCGTACGCGGACGTCATCACGACCCACCTGCCCGGCTACGAGGCGATCGTCGCGCCCACCGCCGGCTCGGCCGACAACCTGCTGCGCCTCGGCCGTGGCGACGTCGACGTCGCGCTGACCTTCGCCGACGTGGCCGCCGACGCGGTGCGCGGGCGGGGCGCCTTCGCCGACGGCACCCGGCCGCTGCGCGCGCTCGCCGTGGTCTACCACAACTACACCCACCTGGTCGTGCGCGCCGACGCCGGCATCCGGACGCCGGCCGACCTGCGCGGCAAGCGGGTCTCCACGGGAACCGTCAACTCCGGCACCGAGTTTCTCGCGCTGCGCCTGATCCGGGCCGCCGGCCTCGACCCCGACCGCGACATGGAGCGTTCCAGCCTCTCGCTCGCGGCCACCACGCGCGGGCTGGCGGACGGCACGCTGGATGCCACGTTCTGGTCCGGCGGCCTGCCGACGGTGGGCATCACCGAGCTGATGGGCGCCAAGGCGAAGATGCGCTTCCTGCCGCTCGACGGATTGCTGCCCGAGCTCGACCGGCTCTATCCCGCGACGTACGTGGCGGGCAGGATCCCGGCCTCGGCGTACGGGCTGCCCGGCGACATCCCGACCGTGACCGTCGGCAACCTCGTGGTCGTCGAGGCGGACATGCCCGACGATCTCGCCCACGACCTGACCGCGCTGATCTTCAAGTACCGGCAGGAGTTGGTCAACGGCCACCCCGAGTGGGGCTCGATCGACCGGGGCGGCGCCGGACGCACCGGCGTCGTGCCGCTGCATCCCGGCGCCCAGCGCTACTACCAGGACGGCTGACCGCGGCCCGCCAGGGTCCTTTCACGCCAGCAGACCGTCCAGGAGCCGCCCCAGGCCAAACCCGAACCATCCGTCGAGGTCCGCCTCGACATTGGCCGGGTCGGCGCGGCGGGCCGCCGCCAGCCACGGGCGCCCCTCGGTGCGGCCGGTGCGCTCCAGCCGGTCGAGGGTGGCCGACCACCACGCGCGGTACGTGGTGCCGGCCGGCTCCCGCTCGATCAGCAGCGCCATGCCCTGCACGTACCCGCTGAGCACCAGGTATCCGTTGAACGCCGCCCGCTCGTCGCGCCCGGCGCGGGTCAGGGCGGCCACCGTACGGTCGACCATGGCCAGCACCGCCGGGCCGGTGGGTGGCCGGTTGGTGGCGAGGATGCCCAGCAGCCAAGGGTGGCGCCGGTACATCGCCCACTCCTCGCGGGCCAGCCGCTCCAGCTGCTCGCGCGGATCGGGCGGCGCTTTCGCGCGAGCCGGCCGGCGGGCCGCGATCACCCGCTCGGCCATCGCGGCGAGCAGGTCGCTCCGGTTGCGCACGTGCCGGTACAGCACGTGCGCGGGCAGCCCGGCGCGCTGCGCGAGCGCGCTCATCGAGACCGCGTCGAGGCCGGCGCCGTCGGCGATCTCGACGGCGAGGCGGACCAGGTGGTCGCGGGGATCGCCGGTGGCCGCGGCGGGCCGGCGTCCGGCGGAGGCGCGCGGAGCGGTCCGGCCGGCAGAGCCGCGGTCGCGGCGCCGCCGGTACGCCCTCGCCTGGCAGCCGCGCGAGCAGTAGCGCCGCGGGCGTCCCCGGCCGGTCGCCGGTGGCAGGCCGCCGCCGCACTCCGCGCACCGCACGGCACACTCCTTTTCCTCACGCGAGGTCGTGTGACGAAAGTACTCCCGGGCGCGCCGCGTGCGAGCGCAGGCTCGGGAGCATGGGACAGCACACACGCCGGGCGCTCATCCGCGCCGGGGCGGTCGCCTCGGCCGCCGCCCTCTATCCCGCGCCCGCCTCCGCCGCCGCGCCCGCCTCCTGCCCACCGCCGCTCGGCCCGGTCTCCGTGCGGCCCGGCGACCCCCGGTACGCGGACCTGGTCCGCCGGGGCAACCGCCGCTTCGTCGGTACCCCCGACGAGGTACGGGTGGTTGGCTCGACCGGCCAGGTGGTCGAGGCGGTGCGTGACGCGGTACGGCAAGGGTGGCGGCTCGCCGTGCGCGGTGGCGGCCACTGCTTCGAGGGTTTCGTCGACGACCCGGCCGTCCGCCTGGTGATCGACCTGTCCGGGCTGACCGGCGTCTACCGCGACCCGGCGCGGTCGGCCTTCGCCGTCGAGGCGGGCGCGACGCTCGGCGAGGTCTACCGCCGGCTGTACCTCGGCTGGGGCGTCACCCTCCCCGGCGGCTCCTGCCCCGGAGTGGGCATCGGCGGCCACGCGGCGGGCGGCGGCTACGGGCGCCTGTCCCGGCTGCACGGACTGGTCGCCGACCACCTGTACGCGGTGGAGGTGGTCGTGGTCGACCAGGCCGGCACCGCCCGCGCGGTGGTCGCCACGCGCGAGCCCGGCGATCCGCACCGCGACCTGTGGTGGGCGCACACCGGCGGGGGAGGGGGCACGTTCGGCGTGGTCACCCGCTACTGGTTTCGGTCGCTGCCGCGGCCGCCGGCGCGGGTGCTCACCTTCACGGTCACCTGGCCCTGGGAAGGGCTGGACGAGCCGGGCTTCCACCGCCTCGCCGCCAACTTCGGCGCCTGGTGCGCCCGGCACAGCACGCCCGGCGCGCCCGAGAACCGGCTGTACAGCGAGCTGATCCTGTCCCGCCGCACGCTGGGCGGGCACACGCTGGTCGGCCAGGTGGCCGGCGGCGACGAGCGCCTCTTCGACGCACACCTGGCGGCCCTCGGCGCGGGCGTCGGCGTCACCCCGTCGGTCACCCGGGAGACCCTGCCGTGGCTGGCGGCCACGCTCGGCAGCGAGAGCGACGACGGCAAGGGCTGGCGGCTGAAGGTGAAGTCCGGCTTCCAGCGCGGGCCGCTGACCGGGCGCCAGATCGCCGCCGCGTACCACCACCTGACCCGCACCGACTACGACGCGCCGGCCGGGTCGCTGAGCCTCAACACGTACGGCGGGGCGGTCAACGCGGTCCCGCCCACCGCGACCGCCAGTGCCCAGCGTGACGCCACGATGCTCCTCTTCTACCTCGCCGGCTGGACCGACCCCGCCGAGGACGACCGCCACCTGGCGTGGATCCGCGAGTTCTACGCCGGCATGTACGCCGAGGAGGGCGGCGTGCCACCGGCCGGCGCGTACATCAACTACCCCGATGTCGACCTCGCCGGCGGCAGCACGCCGTGGCCGGATGTCTACTTCGGACCCAACGCCGCCCGGCTGCGCCGCGTGAAGGCCCGCTGGGACCCGCGGAACGTCTTCCACCACGCCCTCTCCGTACCCTCGGAGGGGTGATCTGGCCCGAGGGGCAGGCGCTGCCGCACTTCCAACACCCGGACCGGCTCGACGTGGTCGACCTCCGGGCCGCGCCGGCGGCCGACACGCTGCTCGCCCTCACCACCCAGGGCATCGTGAACCGGAGCCGGCCGCGGATCTGGCTGCTGCGCGACGCCGACGAGGGGAGCCACACCTGGCTCGACACGCTCGCCCTCCCGAGCGCGCCGGTCGAAAGCGTGGACGCCCTGGTCGCCCGGCACCGGCCCGAAATCCGGGGCGCGGTGCTGGCCGACCCGGCCGTGCCCGCCACCGTCAACGTGGCCACCACGCTGGCCGGACTGGAGGACGCCGTCGTCGCCGAGCCGGACGCGGCCGAGCGCCTGGGCCTGCCCGTGGTGGCCGATCTCCGGGGTCGATTCGGTGACGGCGCCGAAGCGTACCGGTGGGGGGTCGAAAGGTTGTGGCCGCGCACGACCCGGCGCATGCTCGTCGGGATCGACCACGACGGGCCGGGTTTTCTGCGGGACTACGCGGTCGCCTGCCGCGCTTTCGTCGTCTGGGCCGACCCGAGCGCCCGCCGGGAGCGCGCGCTGCTGAGGCGGCTGCTCGGGGCCATGCCGGCCAACTCGCCGTACGTGGGCTGGTGGCCGGGCGGCGTCTCCGGCGAGAGCCGCGGCACCGAGCTGGCCTCCCGGCACGCGGTGTACGTGGTGCCGGCCGACTTCGCGCACAACCTCACCGTCTTCGGCGGCGCGCGGTCTCCGATATGGTCCATTGTAGACTCCCACTCGGTGCCGCCGCTGGAGGAGGAGCGTACGTACGTCACGTTCACCATGACCGACGGCGACAATCTCCAGTACTGCCAGCACGCCATGCGCCGCCTCTGGGACCTGCCCGAGCGCGGCCGGGTCCCTCTCAACTGGACGGTCAGCCCGCTGCTGCGCGACGCCGCACCCGCGATCCTGGCGTACTACCAGCGCACCGCGACCCCCAACGACCTGCTCGTGGCCGGCCCATCCGGCGCCGGGTACGCCTACCCGGGGGCGTGGCCGCGCGCCGAGCTTGCCGCGTTCACCCGGCAGACCGGCGAGTACCTGCGCGACCTCGGGCAGCCCGCCGTGGTCAACGTGCTCAACCGCGCGCACCGCATCGACCGCGACCTGACCGCACGCCAGGTAGCCGCGTACGCGCGCGACGTACGGCCGGTCGGCCTGCTCCAGCACTGGACCTATCGCCACCGCACCAGGATCCTCGCCGGCCTCCCGGTCGCGACCGGGCAGCTCGTCTCCACAGTGGACGAGTGCCGCCGCCTGCTCGCGAAGGCAGCGCAGCGCGGCACCAGGTTCGTGTCGATCGGCGTGCTCGCCTGGTCACTCACCCCGGCCGACGTCGCCTCGGTCGCGGCCGAGCTGGACGACCGGTACCGCGTAGTCCGCGCCGACGAGCTCCTCCACCATGTCAGCGAGGCCGCGGTCAGGTCTTCGTGAGGATCGCCCGGACACCGTCCTGAATGGACGACGGAGAGGCAGCGTCGATCGCGTTGACCGGTTCGGCAGGTGTGCCGCCGATCGCGAACTGACGGATCTCGGGAAAGTTCGTCGCCACGGCCGCGGCCGGGCTCGCGGCGGCGGTCGCGGTCGGAGCGCTCTGCGCCACCGGCGTGGGCTGCCTTATCGTGGCGGGCGCAGTCGCCGGCGCGATGGCCTCCGGCGCCGGCTACATGGTGGACGTCGGCCGTGGTGACCAGGAGTTCTCTTGGAGCGGCCTGGCCGGCACGATGATCGAGGGCGGCCTGGACGGCGCGCTCAGCGCCGGTATGAGCCGCTTCACCGGTGGCCTGACCCGCGGCCTCACCTCCCGCCTGCCCACACCTGGCCTGCAAGCGAAGCCCTCCGGCGGTGGCCGGTCACCGGCGGCCACCGGCGGTTCTTCCGGCGGCGGCTCGGGCGGATCCGCCACACGCTCCGGCGGCGGCGGCCCCCGACCGGCCGCCGCGGGTCCGCGGCGCGATAGCGGGGGCGACCCCGGCTGCGTGGACCGGCACAGCTTCGACCCAGCCACCCTGGTGCTGATGGCGGACGGCAGCGCCAAGCCGATCGAGGACATCGGCCTGGGCGACGAGGTCGCGGCCACCGATCCGGAGACCGGGGTGACCGGACCGCGCCAGGTGACGCGCCTGCACATCAACCTGGACAGCGACCTGACCGATGTCACGGTCCGCGCCAGCGACACCGGCGAGACGACGACGCTGGAGACGACGCAGCATCACCCGTTCTGGGACGCCACGGACGGTCGGTTGGTGGACGCGGGTGAGCTGAAGGTCGGGCACCGCCTGCTGGCGCACGACGACAAGCGCTTGGAGGGCGACGGCTCGGGCGCGGGCAGCGGCGGCGGTGGCCCACCAGTCGAGGTGACGGTCGTCGAGGTCGTCACGGTCGCCGGCACCGAGCTGATGCGCGACCTCACGGTCGCCGACACCCACACGTACTATGTGCTCGCCGGTGACACGCCGGTGCTGGTTCACAACAACAACGGCTGTAAGAAGACGGCCGTGTTCGGGGTCCATGACGCAAGTGAAGGCCTTGCTCGGGAGCTGCGCCAAGCAAATCCAGGAAGGGTATTTGAGACCTACTTGACGGCCAAGGAATTCCATTGAATTGTGCGACGTGCTGGGAATTAAGACAGGTCGCTCGAGCGGTAGGTGGTGGCGACCGGGCCGCAGATAGCGTCAGATTCTTCAGTAAAGAGTTTGACCTTACGGACTTTAATCCGTTCGACTAGAGAGTGACGGTGGCCCGCCAACAGAGTTGGCGGACTATCCGAGGTCCGCGCTGGTGAGAGGTGAGTGAGTTGGTGACCTACGCGGTTGAACCGGCAGCGGTACCAGATCCTCTACGCGACGTGCTCGTCGCTAGCTACGGCTGGGCGCACTTTCATGCCTTCACTCGACTCCTGGCAAGTGAGGAAGGCATAGAGCTATCTAGAATGTGGAATTACGGCGGGCATATCCCGTGGACATCGACCGACACACCTCTTCGCCCATTCTTTGATATTGATTGCTTCGAGGACGGCCGATTGCCGGCGGACAAGTGTGATGGGATGCGGTCGCGGCTGCGGGAAGTACTCGGCCTATGGTCTCGCGGCATCTACGCGGGAGATGCGGACGATGGCATGAAGGTTGACCAGTCGATAACCCTCAGGAGTTTGCTGGCTGTAATTGATGCCTGCGTTGAAACCGGACGGTCTTTGCTTCTCCGCTGAGGCGGCTACTGTCTGTATATGCCGCGTTCGCCTACTGTTTGTGAGGGCGTTGCCTCGATCGAGGTGCCTATGAGGAAGACAATCCGGTCGAGGTCAACTCTGTAGGTGAGGCAATTGAGTTGGCGGTAGCGAAACTCGATCAGCGTTGGCGACTCGTCGATGTGCGCGATGGGACGCGCATCGCGGGCGTCAGCGGCCGTCCGCGTAGCCGCGCCGCCAGGACGCGGCCCGTCGGGCAGCTCTCCTGCCCGGCGGGCGTCCCGGAGGTGGCGGTGCAGGTCGAGCCGGAACCGCCGGTCCGGGCAGGGATGGGGATGGTGGCCGCGCGGTCCGTCCCGGCCCCAGAGCGCGAGGCTCATCCGCTGCCCGGCGCTGGCCCAGCCCGGCCGGGTCCGCACCACAGAGGTGCACCCCGCCCGGCTCGTACGTGGCCTGGTAGAGCATGTGCGAGCGCAGCAGGTCGGGGGCGAGGTGGTGCGGGTCGGCCCGGATCCGGGCCGCCAGCTGACGGCCATCGGCCCGGGCGACGGCGCGGTGGTCGAGGTCGACGTGCGCGGCCCGCCAGGTGTCGAGGTGAAGGTCCAGTGTGGAGCCGCTCTTTGCTACACGTGTCGAGCGGGTCGATCGATCATTGACAGGCCAAGTCGAGGCCATTCAAGATGATCAAACCCACGGCTTCGTCGCCTCGACAAACCTCTATCCACAGTGGATGACGGTGCCGTTGCGCTGCAGACGAAAGGTACCAGAATGTCTCCTTCTTCTCAGCCACGATGGCGAAGGGGTCTCGTCGCGGCCATCGCCGCGACGGCCGCCTTCCTCCTGCTCGCCGGTCCGGCCACCGCCGTGCCCGCCCCCGCACCGGCCGGTGCCGGTGAAGCCCCCGCCGCCCTCGAACGGTTCGCCGGCGAGGAGGCCAGCGTCGTCGAGGTGACCGTCGCCGACCGGGACGCGCTGGACCGGCTCGTCGCCACCGGCGTCGACCTGGACCACCACGTCTCCCACACGCAGGCGGGCATCGTGGTCCACGCCGTCGTCACCCCGAACGAGGTCGAGGGCCTGCGGGCGCTCGGCTACTCGGTCGGCTCGACGCTCTTCGACCCGGCTGACAGCGACGACCGGATCGCCGAGCGCGAGGCGACCATCGCCGAGCACAGGGCGGAAAACCAGGCGTTCAGCGCGAGCCTCGCCACGAGCCCGACCGCCTCCGACGTCAAGATCGTCCGGGCCGACTACTACACCTCCGGCACCAGCCAGGTCCTCTCCGTCGAGGCGAAGTGGGCTCAGGGCCAGACCTCGACCAGCACGCTGACGGTCAGCCGGGACAGCGGCCCGGGCACCCCGATCGGCTCCGGCGGCACCCAGACCATCTCCCGGTTCGTGGACGCCGGCGTGTACCTGTACCACCGCGGCGCGTCCACCGTCACCAGCCGGCCCGACAAGATCCAGATCACCAGCCCGACCGGTGACGTCGCGGTCGCCCAGGTCAAGGAGTGGCTGCCGATCGACGGGGAGTCGCCCGAAGGGCCGGGGTACCAGAAGGACTTCGTCACCAGCTACCTCACCCCGACCGAGCTGTACGACCGGATCAAGCGGCTGGCCGCCGAGTACCCGCAGCTCGCCGAGATCGTCGAACTGCCGTACAAGACGAACGGATACCGGCGCAAGGCGCAGGTGGTGCTCGGCTCCGCCAACGCCAGCCGGATCGCGGTCGACTCGCTCGCCTGGGGTCACGAGGGCGGCAACGACATCACCGTCGAGCTGGCCAACCCCGGCGCCGCCAACCAGCCCCTGAACGCCACCGTGACCGGCAAGGCGATCCGGGTGAGCCTGGCCACCGACGCCGCCGGCGCCGTCACGAGCACCGCCGCCCAGGTCGCCGCGGTCGTCAACGGCGCGGCCGGCAGCCTGGTCAAGGCCTACACCTACCGCGGCAGCGCCGGCGACGGCGTGGTCACCCCGGTCGCGGCCACGCCGCTCACCGACGGGCTGAGCGCACCGGCCACCGTCTCCCGCGACCCCCATCCCGTGTACGCCATCCGGATCGGCAAGTTCCGCGACGGCTCGCGGACCGGTGTGCTCGCCTACGCGCAGGAGCACGCCCGGGAGTGGGTGCCGCCGCTGGTGACGATCGAGACCGCCGAGCGGTTGCTGCGCAACCAGAAGCACGACCCCAAGACGCAGGAACTGCTCCGTACGCTCGACATCTGGATCGTCCCGTCGATCAACCCCGACGGCGGGCACTACTCGTTCTACGACTTCAACTCCCAGCGCAAGAACATGACCAACCACTGCCCCGAGGGGGGCGAGACCGACGCGCTGGGCCGCAACTCGTGGGGCGTCGACAACAACCGCAACTACACCGAGTACAGCCTCTTCGACGGTTACTCGGGTGCCTCGTCGAGCTGCACCAGCGGCACGTACGCCGGCCCGAGCGAGCTCTCCGAGCCGGAGGACAAGAACCTGGACTGGCTGGCCAGCCGCCCCAACATCAAGTTCTCGATGAACCTGCACTCCTCCGGCAACTACTTCATGTGGTCGCCGGGCGCCTACTCCCTGCCGGACCGGGTCTCCGCGCCGCGGCCGACGCTGGGCGAGGAGTCGTTCTTCTGGGGTGCCTCGTCGCGGATCCTGACCGCCATCAAGCGCCACCGGAACATGGCGGTCACCCCGGCACGTACCGGCCCGATCGCCGACGTGCTCTACTCGGCGGCCGGCAACTCCGGTGACATGCTCTGGTACAAGTACGGCATCTACGCCTGGAACTTCGAGGTCGGCACCTCCTTCCAGCCGGCCTGGGACGAGGCGCACGCCGAGGCACTGGAGTTCTCCAACGGCCTGGTCGAGCTGATGCGGGTCGCCCGCGACTACGACAAGGACAAGAAGCGCCCGACGAGCACGCTGGTCACCGCGGCCAGCGCGACCGAGGGCATGGTCGACGTCACGTTCGACGTGAGCGAACCGGCCGCCGTCTTCTACACACTCGACGGCAGCAAGCCGACGTTCGAGTCGACCCTGTACGCCTCGGCCGGTGTCCGGGAGGCCGGCGAGACCCTGACCGTGCCGTACGGCACGAAGGTCTTCTGGTTCTCGGTCGACGCCGCCGGCAACATCGAAAACAACTACCGCCCCGACACCGACGCCAAGAACTGGAACCGGGCCTACGCGGTCGTCTCCGACAGCTGACCCGAGGCTCAGCACCACCGCGGGCCGGGGCACTCGCTGCCCCGGCCCGCACTGCTCCTCCGACCTGGGGACTTTGGTCCTGTGGAGGTGGGGAGTTCCGGCTCAGGTGCCGGCGGTCGGTTCGGGTGAGGCTGTGGGTGTCAACGAAACGAAGGCGCGATGAGGCTTCCGGAGGCGGCGATGACCACCACCAACAGTGGTCCGGTGAAGGTGCCGGCCCATGCTCTTGAGACTGCTGAGGCTCCTGGGCACATGCTCACCACGACCGCTGCCCGTGCTTTGGCGGTGTTGCGGGTCGGTACCGGGTTTGTGTTCCTGTGGGCGTTCTTGGACAAGACGTTTGGTCTGGGGTTTTCCACCCCGGGTGAGCGGGCCTGGATCAACGGTGGCTCGCCGACCAACGGGTTCCTGTCCCACGTGCAGGTGGGGCCGTTCCAGTCGATCTCGCATGATCTGGCCGGCCTGTGGTGGGTCGATGCCCTGTTCATGGTCGGGATGGCCGCGGTCGGGCTGGCGTTGATCGCCGGTATCGGTCTGCGGGTCTCGGCCGCCGCCGGTGGTCTGATCATGTTGATGATGTGGGCCGCGGAGTTTCCCCCGGACCGGTACACCGCCGCTGGTGAGGCGTCCGGGTCGACCAACCCGTTCATGGACTACCACCTGGTCTACGCCATCGTGCTGGTCGTGCTCGCCCTCACCTACGCCGGGCACACCTGGGGCCTGGGCCGGATCTGGGCCCGCCTGCCCCTCGTCCAGAAGAACCGCTGGATGATCTGACCCCCCTCCGGGAGCGCGTGCCGGGCCGCCTGTGGCGGCCCAGCCGCGTTTCGCGCGCGGCCCGCGCCCCCATCCGCGTCGATCAGGGAGATCGTGGGCGTGTCGGTCGGCGCGCCGCCTCACCAAGTCCCTGATCGACCGCCCGAGCGGCCGGCCGTCGCCGTGGTATGACGGAGGTTTGATGTACCGGCGTCGATGTGTGGGGCCTAGGCTCGGGGGATGTCGCGCAGGTTCGTTCATGTCGCCGTCCGGTGTCTGGTGGTCGCCGCCGGGCTGCTCGGCGCCGCCGGCCCGGCGTCCGCATCGCCGGCCGCGCCGCAGACCGACGTCTACGGCGGCGACCCGTTCCGGACCGCGGCCGGCGGGCGGTGTGCGGTCTCGTTCACCGTGGAGGGCGGGTTCCTCACCGCGCGGCAGTGCGCCAGCCAGGTCGGCGAGCCGGTGTACACGCCGGGCGGCCAGCGGATGGGCGAGGTCGCCGCGATCGGGCCGGCCACCTCCGACTACGCGTTCGTGCGCCTCGACGCCGGCTGGGCGCCGGTGGGCAAGATCCGCGCCGGCGGGTCGGTCGTCCCGGTGGCCGGCGCGGTGTCCGCCCCGGTCGGCGCCGGCGTCTGCCGGTACGGCAACACGACCGGCTGGCGCTGCGGCACGGTACTGGCCAAGAACGTGACCGTCTCCTACGCCGGCGGCGTCCTGCACGGGCTGACCAGGACCAGCGTCTGCTCGGAGCCGGGTGACTCGGGCGGCCCGTTCATGGCCGGCTCGCAGGCGCAGGGGATCACCTCCGGCGGCTCCGGCAACTGCACCGCCGGCGGCACCACCTACTTCCAGCCGGTCGCGGCCCCGCTCGCCGCTCTCGGGCTGACCCTGCTCACCTCCCCGTAGGGCACCATGGACGCTCGCCGGGTGACCGGCGGCCCTCGGCGGCTGGTCGCCGGAGCCGGCGAAGCCGGTTGGTGGCCACCGCACCGGGCGCCGGCGGCGCAGCGGGTCAGGAGCGGCCCGGGGTCTCGGCCAGCGTGGTCGCGCCGGTCATGATGGCGACCGCCTCGGACATCGTGTGCGAGGCCGGGGTGACCACGCCGGCGCGGCGGCCGAGCCGCTGGATGTGGATGCGGTCGGCGACCTCGAAGACGTGCGGCATGTTGTGGCTGATCAGGATGACCGGCAGGCCGCGCGAGCGCAGCTCCCGGATCAGCTTGAGGACCTGGTTGGACTCCCTGACGCCGAGCGCGGCGGTCGGCTCGTCCAGCACGATGATCCGGCTGCCGAACGCGGCGGCGCGGGCGACCGAGACCGCCTGGCGCTGGCCGCCGGAGAGCGTCTCGACCGCCTGCGACATGTTTTGCAGCGTGCCGATGCCCAGGTCGGAGAGGGCCTGGGCGGCGTCGCGGCGCATGCCCTTCTTGTCGAGCATCCGCAGCGCCGAGCCGAGGAACCCGGGGCGGCGCCGCTCCCGCCCGAGGTACAGGTTGCTGGCGATGTCGAGGGCGGGCGCGACGGCGAGCGTCTGGTACACGGTCTCGATGCCGGCGTCCCGGGCGTCCTGCGGGCGGCGGAAGCGGACCGGCTGCCCGTCGACGGCCATCTCCCCGGCGTCCGGTACCAGGGCCCCGGTCAGGCACTTGACGAGCGTCGACTTGCCGGCGCCGTTATCGCCGATGACGGCGAGGACCTCACCCGGGTACAGGTCGAGGTCGACGCCGTCGAGGCCGACGACGTGGCCGAACGTCTTGACCATGCCGCGGGCGGAGAGGACCGGGGTGGGGGTCATGCCTTCACCTTCCTGATCCACTGGTCGACCGCGACGGCGAGGATGACCAGCAGCCCGACGGCGAGCACCCGGTACTGGTCGTCCACCCCGGCCAGGGAGAGGCCGCTGCGGAAGAAGCCGACGATCAGCGCGCCCAGCAGCGTGCCGAGCACGGCGCCCCGGCCGCCGAAGAGGCTGGTGCCGCCGATCACGACGGCGGTGATGCTCTCCAGGTTGGCGTCGGTGATCGCGTTGGGGCTGGCGGCGCCGGCGCGCCCGACGAGGATCCAGGCGGTGAGGCCGTAGATGGCGCCGGCCACCGTGTAGACGCTGAGCAGCACCCGGTCGACCCGGATGCCGGCCAGCCGCGCGGCCTCCTTGTCGTCGCCGACGGCGTAGACGTGCCGGCCCCAGGCGGTGTTGGCCAGCGCGAAGCCGACCACCACGTAGAGCGCGGCGACCAGCACGACGCCGGTGGTGATCCGGAAGTCGCCGATCCGGAACGACTCGCCGGTCCAGTTGAGCAGGTCCGGCAGGTCGACGGCCTGGACGCTCTGGCCGCGCGAGTAGAGCAGGCCGATCGCGGTGAAGACGCTCAGCGTGCCGAGGGTGACGATGAACGGCGGCAGCTTGATCCGGGTGACCAGCGCACCGTTGAACAGCCCGGCGCCGATGCCCAGCCCGATGCCGACCGCGACCGCGGCCGCTCCGGGCAGGCCACCCCCTTCGGCCAGCTTCGCCGCGACCATCATGGAGAGGATCGTGATCGCGCCGACCGAGAGGTCGATCCCGGCGGTCAGGATGATCAGCGTCTGCCCGACGGCGAGCGCGCCGATCACGGCCACCTGCTGCAGGACGAGCGAGAGCGAGTTGGCCGAGGAGAACCGCGGGTTGATCGCGGAGAAGACGGCGAACGAGATGACCAGCACCAGGAACGGGCTGATCGCCGGGTACGAGTGGAGCAGGTGCTGGACCCGCTGCACCGGCGAGCGGCTGCGCCGGGCGAACTGTTCGGTGGCGGTGGCTGGTGGTGCTGTGGTGGACACTCCGCTCCCTTCCGGCGGCGCCCGGCCGCGGCACCGTCGGGCGCCGCGGCCGGGCGAGGTGGGTCAGGCCGCGCCCCAGCAGATCTTCGCGCCCTCGGTGCTGTCGATGCTCTCCACGCCGGTGGCCGGCTCGTCGGTCACCAGGGCCACGCCGGTGTCGTAGAAGTCCAGGCCGCTGGTGACCGCGGGCTTGGCCCCGCCGGTCGCGATCTGCTTGATCGCCTTGACGCCGAGCTCGGCCATCTTCAGCGGGTACTGCTGCGACGTGGCGTTGATCAGACCGTTCTTGACCTGCTGTACGCCGTTGCAGCCGCCGTCGATGGAGACGACGATGACGTCCTTGCTGCCGGCGGCTTGCAGTGCCTTCTGCGCGCCGACCGCAGCGGGCTCGTTGATGGTGTAGACGACGTTGACGTTCGGGTTCTTGGCGAGGCAGCGCTCCATGGCGGTACGCCCGCCGTCCTCGGCGCCGTCGGTCGGCTCGTTGCAGACGATCTGGTACGTCCCGCCGGAGTAGCTCCCGCTCGGCGCCTCGTCGCCGTTCTTGCGCTTGTCGCCGGTGGGGATGCCCATGCCGGCGAGGAAGCCCTGGTCCCGGTTGTAGTCGACCGAGACGATCTTGTCGTTGAAGAGGTCGAGCAGGGCGATGGTGGCGGCCTTGCCGCCGAGCTGGGCCGCCGTCCACTTGCCGATCAGCTCGCCGGCCTTGAAGTTGTCGGTGGCGAACGTGATGTCCACCGTGTCCGCCGGGTCGGGCGGCGTGTCCAGGGCGATGACGTACAGGCCGGCGTCGCGGGCCTTCTTGATGGCGGGGTTGACGCCGGGGCCGTTCGGCGTGATGAGGATGCCGGCGTCGCCGCGGGCGATCGCGTCCTCGATGGCCTGCACCTGGCCGGCCTCGTCGCCGTCCTCCTTGCCGGCGGCGACGGTGAGCTTGACGCCCTCGCCCTCCGCGGCCTTCCGGGCGCCGTCCTGCATGGTGACGAAGAACGGGTTCGTGGAGTTCTTGGTGATGAGTGAGACCGCCACACCGTCGTCGCCCGCGTCGTCGCCGCCGCAAGCGGTGGCCAGCAGGCTCAGGGCGGCTACGGCGGCGAACAGGCGCGCGGCCCGCCGGCCGGTGCGCTTCCTCATGTCCGCTCCTTCGGTCGGGGTGTCTCGTCGCCGAGGACGGATTCGACAACGATGTCGAGGAGGTTAACCCTTGCGTTCTGGCGTATGTCAATAGTTGAGTACGTGCCGGTACGTTACATCTTGACATCGTTGTCGAGCGCATGGCCGGAGGGATGACCCGTGACGCAGGAACCCGCCCGCGTACCGGCGCGCCGCCCCACGCTGCGCGACGTCGCGCTGCTCGCCGGCGTGAGCACCAAGACCGCGTCCCGGGTGGTCAACGGCGAAGGCGGCGTCGCCGCGGCCAAGGTCGCCGCCGTCCAGCAGGCGGTCGCCAAGCTCGACTACCGGCCCAACTTCACCGCGAGCAGCCTGCGCCGGCTCAACGGCCGGACCGCCGCGATCGCCGCCCTGCTGGAGGACGTCGCCAACCCGTTCTCCTCCGCCCTGCACCGCGCGCTGGAAGACGTCGCCCGCGACCGCGGGGTGATGATCCTCGCGGGCAGCGTCGACGAGGACCCGGAGCGCGAGCGGGCACTGGTCCACGCGTTCACCACCCGGCAGGCCGACGCGCTCGTCGTGGTGCCGGCCAGCGAGAGCCAGCGCTACCTCGCCGGCGAGGTCAACGCCGGCACCCCGGTCGTCTTCGTCGACCGCCCGCCGGTCGGCGTCGACGTCGACGCGGTCCTGGTCGACAACCACGCCGGCGCGGCCGAGGCGGTGCACCACCTCGTCGCGCACGGCCACCGCCGGGTCGCCTACCTCGGCGACCTGCTCTCCATCGCCACGGCCCGGCAACGGTTTCAGGGCTTCAAGGAGGCCCTCAGCGACCACGGCATCCGGCCGTCGCCCGAGCACATCGTGCACGACCTGCACACCGAGGGCGACGCAGAGCGGGCCGCGCTCCGGCTGCTCGCCGGCGAGGCCCCGCCCACCGCGCTCTTCACCGCGCAAAACCTCGTCACCATCGGCGCGGTGCGCGCGCTGCGCGAGCTGGGCCGGCACCACGAGGTGGCGCTGGTCGGCTTCGACGACTTCCCCCTCGCCGACCTGCTCCAGCCGCCGGTGACGGTCGTCGCCCAGGACCCGTCGGCGATGGGGCGGCTCGCCGCCGGGCTCGTCTTCCGGCGGCTCGACGGCGAGCACTGGACACCGACCGTCCACTTCGTACCGACCCGGCTCGTCGTCCGCGGGTCCGGCGAGATACCGGGCCCGGCGCTCAGCCCACCGGCCCGACCCGGACGTTCTGGATGAGCGCGGTTCCGTTGTAGACGTTCAACCCGAACTGTCCACTGGGGATCGTGTCGTCCGTCGCGTCGATCACCGGCGTGGTGCCGCCGTCGAGGTAGACCCGCAGCCGCGGCCCCTCGGCGACCACCTTGAGGTGGTAGGTCCGTCCGATCTGGACGTCCAGCGGGTAGGTGGCGATGTCGCGGCCGGGCCGCCAGAGCTTGACCACCCTGGCGAGGGCGTCGACGTTGGCGGTGTAGTGCCGGGTGGCGTCCCGGTTGGCGCGGAACGTGACGGCCGCCGCGACACCGGAGTCGAGCCGTACGTCCGCCTCGTACGTGAAGTCGTCGCCGCCGCGGGTGTTCAGGTAGAAGGCGTCGCCGCCGCCGGTCCCCTTCTTGCCGCCGGTCGCGTCCGACCAGACCCCCGAGTCCGTGTACCACTGGCCGCCGAGGTTGTCGACCAATGTGGACTCGCCGCCCCAGATCGAGCCGAGCCCGTGGAAGGTCAGCCGCTCCAGCCGCACCCGGCCGCCGGTGAAGAGCTCGACCGCGTCGCCGCCGGGCAGGCTGTCGAAGTTGACGTTGAGGCTGCGGTAGAGCCGGCCGTTGTTGCCGAAGATCTCGACCTGGCCGCGGTCGACCAGCAGCCGGAGCGTGACCCGCTCGTCGATCGGCGGCATCGGCACCCCGTCGAGCGTCCCGGCCGCGGCGTCGTAGGTGACCTCGTGGTCGTACCAGCCGTCCTGCCCCACCCCGAGCCGGAAACCGAACCTCGGCCCGGTGCCGCGCGGGATCCGGAACTCGGCCTTGATCTCATAGGTGTCCGCCTCGACGCCGTCGAGCAGGGCGCGGGCGCTCGCGGTGTCGAGCGTGCGCCCGGTCCAGGTCCTTGTCGAGGTGCGCAGGCGGTCGATCTCGGCGATCGGGGTGCTCAGCACGCGCGGCTCCCCGTCGACCGTCACCAGGCGCATCTCCACCGGGAACGTGAGGTTGCCGGTCCAGATCGTGCCGGCGTTGCCGGGCTGCCACGCCATCGACACGATCCGGTCGTCCGGCAGGTTGGTGAACGTCAGGCCGGCGTAGTAGCTGCCGTCGCCCGAGTTCTGGCCGTGGTTGAACCTGCGCGGCTGGGTCCAGTCGGTGCTGAACCGGGTGCCGTCGAACGTCCCGACCACGTACTCGCCGCTGGCGTCGCTGAGCACCCAGCGCGGCTTCGACGGGTCGCCGTTGAGCGGCATCGCCACCATGTCCGGGCATTCGAAGAGCCAGCCCGCCTGGTACCGCGAGGCGAACGTCCAGTGCAGCAGGTCGGTCGAGGTGTAGAAGTCGACGCCGTTGCCGCCGTGGTCCGACCAGACGACCATGCCCCAGCGGCCGGAGGCCTCGTCGCGAAACACCTTCGGGTCACGGCTGGTCCCCTGTGGAACGACGACCGGCCGGCCGCCGCCGTACGTCTTGAACGTGTATCCGCCGTCCGTGGAGTAGAACACCGTGACGCCGTCGGTGCCGGAGTACACGACGATCGGGTCCTGGTCGCCGTCCTTGAGGCCGCTGACGTTTCCGGTGTCGACGACGCCGCCGCCGGACCAGAGGTTGCCGGGGTGCACGCCCGGTTCGAGCGCGATCGGCTTCTGCTGCCAGTGCACCAGGTCGGTGCTGGTCGCGTGCCCCCAGTGCATGGTGTCCCAGCGCAGCCCGTGCGGGTTGTGCTGGTAGTACAGGTGGTAGACGCCGTCGTGGAAGAGCGGCGCGTTGACGTCGTTGATCCAGCCGCCGCGGGCGCTGAAGTGGTACTGCCCGCGGTTGTCCTCCTGGTAGTTCGTCACCGGGTAGGGGAACTCCGGGTAGTCCTGCGGCGTACCGGCGGACGCACCGTGGACCGCCACCGCGGCCAGGCCCGCCGAGACGGCCAACACTGACACCGTTGTCATCGCGGTGCTTCGAACTCTCCTGAGCATTCGTCTCAGCTCCCATACGGGTAGTCGACGGAGACGGAGCGGATCGTGGTCGGCGCCGGGGCCACGTTTGACAACCTTGTCGGATGAGTCTGAGCGATGGTCAGCTATGTGTCAACGCCTGGTTTCCACCTTGTTACGGCGCGTCGGCGTGCGCCCGCGCGGGCGTGGCGCTGACAAGCTTGTCAGAATGTTGTGGTGACACAGAGCGATCCGGTCGCCGCGCCGTACCGGCAGCGGGCCACCCTGCGCGACGTCGCGGCGATGGCGGGCGTCAGCATCAAGACCGTCTCCCGCGTCGTCAACGGGGAGAGCGGCGTGACTCCGGCGAAGGTCGCCGCGGTCACCCGGGCGATCCACCAGCTCGACTACCGGCCGAACGTCTCGGCCAGCGCGCTGCGCCGGGCCAACCGCCGCACCGCCGTCATCGGCATGGTGCTCGAAGACCTCGCCAACCCGTTCTCCAGCGCGCTGCTCCGCGCGGTCGAGGACACCGCCAACGAGCGGCAGGTGCTGATCCTCGCCGGCAGCGTGGACGAGGACCAGGGCCGCGAGCGGACCCTCGTGCGCGCGTTCAGCGAGCGGCGGGTGGACGGCCTGATCGTCGCGCCGGTCGGCGAGGACCAGGGGTACCTGCGCGCCGAGATCGAGGCCGGCACGCCGACCGTCTTCGTCGACCGCCCGCCGCAGGGCATCCGCGCCGACTGCGTGCTCTGCGACAACGAGGGCGGTGCCCGGACGGCGGTGCACCACCTCGCCGACGCCGGCCACCGGCACGTCGGGTACCTCGGCGACCTGCGGATCATCCCCACCGCGCAGCAGCGCTTCGCCGGATACCAGCGGGCCTGCCTGGAGCGCGGCCTGCCGTGGCGCCCCGCCGACCACGCGCACGACCTGCACACCGTCGAGGAGGCGACCGCGGCGACGGTACGGCTGCTGCGCTCCGCCGACCCGCCCACGGCGCTGTTCGCCAGCCAAAACCTCGTGACGATCGGCGCCATCGCCGCGCTGCAGCGCCTCGGGCTCGAAGGCACGGTGGCGCTCGTCGGCTTCGACGACTTTCCGATGGCCGACCTGCTCAAGCCCCGGGTGAGCGTCATCGCCCAGGATCCGGCGCGGATGGGCCGGGTCGCCGCCGAGCTGCTCTTCCAGCGCCTCGACGGCGACCGTAGCGGCCCGCGCCGGACCGTGTTGCCGACCACGACCATCCCGCGCGGCTCCGGCGAGATCCGGCCGCCGTCGGGGGCGCGCTGACCGGCGCGGCGGCCGCACCGCGACCGCCGCGCCGTTTTCGGGAGGATCAGGCGATGATGCGGTTGTACGTGTTCCAGCCCTGGCCGATCTGGCGTACGTCGCTGTAGGGCCGCCCGCCGTCGCGGACGAAGTTGTTGGAGTAGAGCCACATCGTGCCGTCCGGCTTGAGCGCCACGAGATCGGTGAACCCGTCACCGGTGGCGTCCGAGGCGACGATCCGGTCGAAGCCGTTCCAGCCCTGGCCGATCTGCCGCACATCGCTGTAGGGCCAGCCGCCGTCGCGCTCGAAGTTGTTGGAGTACAACCACATCGTGCCGTCCGGCTTCAGCGCCACCAGGTCGGCGTACCCGTCACCGGTGGCGTCCGAGGCGACGATCCGGTCGAAGCCGTTCCAGCCCTGGCCGATCTGCCGCACATCGCCATAGGGTTGGCCGCCGTCGCGGACGAAGTTGTTGGAGAACAACCACATCGTCCCGTCCGGCTTCAACGCCACCAGATCGGTAAACCCGTCACCCGTCGCGTCGGCCGCGATGATCCGGTCGTACGCGTTCCAGCCGTGGCCGATCTGCCGCACGTCGCCGTACGGCCAGCCGCCGTCACGGACGAAGTTGTTGGAGAACAACCACATCGTCCCGTCCGGCTTCAACGCCACGAGGTCGGTGTAGCCGTCGCCGGTAGCGTCGGCGGGGACGAGCCGGTCGTACGCGTTCCAGCCGTGGCCGATCTGCCGCACGTCGCCGTACGGCCGGCCACCGTCCCGGGCGAAGTTGTTGGAGTACAGCCACATCGTCCCGTCCGCCTTCAAAGCGGCCAGGTCGGTGTACGTGTCGCCGGTGATGCTGTGCCCGACCTGCGGCTCCGGTCCGGTGATGGCCCAGACCGCGTTGGCGATGGCGATGCCGTCGTTGGTCGCGGTGTAGTACCGGTCCGGGAAACCGGAGCGCTGCACGTCCTGGCAGATCCGGCCGATCGGACCGGTGCGCCAGTCGCTGATGCCGAGCATCGCGTCGATGAAGCGGTTGGTCGCGTAGACCGGGTTCATGATCTGTTCCGGGGTGCCCCAGCCCTGGGACGGCCGCTGCTGAAACAGGCCCAGGCTGTCGCGGTCGCCGGCCGTGTAGTTGTGGATGGTGGACTCGACGACGGTCGTCGTGATGGCGATGTGGGCGGCCCGCACCGGCAGGCCGCGGCCGTTGATGACGGTGGCGATCGTCCTGGCGCACGAGACGTTGTAGGCGGTCATGTTGCCGCGCATCCCGCCGGTCAGGGTCTGGTTGAGGCGGCGGGCGACGTTCGCGTCGCTCGCGGTCGTGCCGTTGGGGTCGCAGGGACGGGTGCTCAGCGCGTGGGCCGGGGAGCTCACCAGCACGATCGAGGCGAGCACCATGGACGCGGTGACACCGAGGTAGCCGAGAAGTCTTCTGATACGCACAGCGATTCCTGTCAGATAGGGGAGGTCGGCGGGGTACGCCGGCCGCCGCGCGGCCCGCGCTTCCCGAGGGGAGGGATCAGGCGACGATCCGGTTGAAGGCGTTCCAGCCCTGGCCGATCTGGCGCACGTCGCCGTAGGGCCGGCCGCCGTCACGGGCGAAGTTGTTGGAGTAGAGCCACATCGTGCCGTCGGCCTTGAACGCGACCAGGTCGACGTAGCCGTCGCCGGTGGCGTCCGAGGCGACGATCCGGTTGAAGTTGTTCCAGCCCGTACCGATCTGGCGCACGTCGCCGTAGGGGCGGCCGCCGTCACGGACGAAGTTGTTGGAGTACAGCCACATCGTGCCGTCCGGCTTGAGCGCCACCAGGTCGGTGAAGCCGTCACCGGTGGCGTCCGAGGCGACGACGCGGTCGAAACCGTTCCACCCCGTGCCGATCTGCCGCACGTCGCCGTACGGCTGCCCGCCGTCACGGACGAAGTTGTTGGAGAACAACCACATCGTCCCGTCCGGCTTCAACGCCACCAGATCGGTAAACCCGTCACCCGTCGCGTCGGCGGCGACGATCCGGTCGTACGCGTTCCACCCGTGGCCGATCTGCCGCACGTCGCTGTAGGGGCGGCCGTCGTCGCGCTCGATGTTGTTGGAGTAGAGCCACATCGTGCCGTCCGGCTTGAACGCGACCAGGTCGGCGTACCCGTCGCCGGTCGCGTCGGCCGCTATGACGCGGTCGAAGCCGTTCCAGCCCTGGCCGATCTGCCGCACGTCGCTGTAGGGCCAGCCGCCGTCACGGACGAAGTTGTTGGAGTAGAGCCACATCGTGCCGTCCGGCTTGAACGCCACCAGGTCGGTGAAGCCGTCGCCGGTCACGTCGGCGAGGCCGTGGTCGTCGGGCGGAGTCGCCTCCACGCCGGGCGGGGTGACGTAGCCGGAAATCAGCACGTCGCGGGCACCGGCCCGGGCGGTGACCGGGTCGATGGTCCGGCGGGCCACCCGGTTGTTGTAGTTGCCGTCGATCGTGGTGATGCTGCCGTTGGGGTTCACCGAGTACACGATGGACACATGGCCGCCGGTGCCCGAGCCGGGCGCGCCGTAGACCACGATGTCGCCCGGCAGGGGCTGCCCGCGGCCCCCGGCGGGGCGTGGCTTGAACAGCCCGCGGTCGGCACCCCACCGGCCGACCTCCGTCGCCACATACGTGCCGCGCGGGGCGCCCACGACGCCGGCGCGCTCCCACACCCAGGTGACGAACATCGCGCACCAGTCGGCGCAGAGCGGCCCGTACTTCTGGCACTGGTTGCCGTCGCCGGTCGTACCCACCTCGGCGTTCGCGGTGGCCGCGATCGCCGACCGGGTCGGCGCGGCGTACGCGTACCGGGCGCCGCCCGCGACGTCGTGGACGGCACCGGCCGCCACGGCGGTGACGGAGAGCGCCGCCGCGGTCGCCGCCGCGCCGAGCAGCCGGCGGATGGTCCCGGGCGGCCGCCTGCGAGGCGGGCTGGGTCTGCTGGTCATGTCGTTTCCTCCCGTGAATGCGCGACGATGCGGTTCGTCGCGCACCACAGTGGAGCCCGCTGCTGCAGCCGCGCTGTACCGCGCCTGCATTCCCGCCGCACCGGCCCGCGTGCGGCTCAGGACGCCGGCCGGGCCGCCAGCTCGTGCCGCTCGCGGCTGCCGTACCGCTGGAAGGTGGCCAGCGCCCGCGCGTGCAGTTCGCCGGCGGTGGCGAGGTCGCCGCGGCGCCGGTGGACCTCCGCGAGGTCGCGGTCGGTGCGGGCCCGGAAGAGGTCCAGGCCCATCGCCACCCAGTGCTCGCGGGCCTCGCCCAGCCGCGCCTCGGCCGCCTCCAGGTCGCCGGCGGCCAGGTGCAGCTCGCCGATGGTACGGGTGACCAGCGCCGCGCCGAAGCGGTCGCCGAGGTCGGCGCAGACCCGCAGCGCCGCGCGCAACGGCTCCTCGGCCAGGCCGGGCCGCCCCTGCCTGATCCGCACCTTCGCCAGGCACTGCTGGCCGTACGCGGCGAGCAGGTCGTCGCCGATCTCCTCGAACACCGCCACGGCCCGGGTGGCGAGCGGCTCGGCCGCGTCGAGCTCACCCCGGGCCCGGTGGACCATCGCCATCGACCGCAGCGTCAGCCCCTCGCCACGCCGGTCGCCGATCCGGCGGTAGGCGGCCAGCGCCCGGCGCAACGCCGCCTCGGCACCGGCGAAGTCGCCCACCTCGCGGTCGACGTACCCGATGCCGTAGGCGCACTCGGCCAGCCCGGCCGTGTCCTCCAGCCGGGCGCAGGCGCGGCTGGCCTCGTCGAGCAGCCGCAACGCCTCGGGAAACCGGCCTTCCTCGCGGTGCGTGGAGGCCAGCCCGATCAGGCAGTCGGCCTGGCCGCGCAGGTCGCCCAGCTCGCGGAACGCCTCCAGGGCGCGGCCGTAGAACTCGGCGGCGTCGTCCAGCCGGTCCTGCTCGTACCGGAGCTGGCCGAGCCCGCGCAGCAGGTTGGCCTCGCCGAGCCGATCGCCGGCGGCCCGGGCCGCGCCGAGCGCGGCCTGGTGGGTGCGCCACCACGCCTCGAACGCGTTGCGCAGCCGGAACGAGACCCGTACCGCCGTGCAGAGCTCGCCGGCGAGCCGGTGCAGGCCGAGCCGGCTGGCCCGTTCCACGGTCTGGACCAGCAGCCACCGCTCCTGGTCCAGCCACGCCTGCGCGTCCGCCGCCGGCCCGCCGCCGCTCGGGACGCGGGCGCGCAGGTCCGCGATGGTGGCCAGCAGGCGCCGGCCCAGCCGCTCGACGGTGTGGCGCTGGTCGGCGGTCGGCTCCTCGGCGTCCGCCCGCTCCTGGGCGAAGAGCCGGATGAGGTCGTGTACGCCGTAGCGCACCTGCCCGTCGAGCCCGACCCCGGTGGCGTCCACGAGCTGCGCGTCGGCCAGCCGCTCCGCGAAGTACTCGGCGCGGGACTCGGCGACGTCGAGCAGCGGCTCGAGCAGCCAGGGCGAGAACTCCCCCACCCCGGCCACGCCCAGCCGGCGGAACGCCAGCCGGGTCGGGTCGGGCAGGCCGGAGTAGCTCAGCTGGAGGCTGGCCCGCACCTCCAGGTCGCCGGCGACCAGCTCGTCGAGGCGGCGGTGCTCGTCGCGCAGCCGGGCGGCGAGCACGCTCAGCGGCCACCGCTGCCGTACCGCCAGCCGGGCGCCGGCGGTGCGCACGGCCAGCGGCAGACCGCCGCAGAGCCGGACGATCTCGTCGGCCGCCGCCGGCTCGGCCGCCACCCGTTCGGCGCCGACCAGCCGGGCCAGCAGCAGCAGCAACGCGTCGCCGGGCTCCAGCACGTCGAGGCCGAGTGTCCCTTGTGGATCCAGGCCCATCAGCGCGGTACGGCTGGTCAGCAGCACCGCGGACCCGCCGTGCGCCGGCAGCAGCGGCCGGATCTGGGCTTCCGGCCCGGCGTTGTCCAGCAGGATCAGGATCCGCCGCCCGGCGATCCGGCTGCGGAACAGGCCGCTGAGCTCCTCCACCGACTCCGGCAGCCGGGACGCGGGCTCGCCCAGCGCGCGCAGGAACGCGGCGAGGATCTCGCCGCTCTCCCCGGCGTCCGCGCTCCGGAAGGCCGCGTAGAGGTGCCCGTCGTCGAACACGTCGCCGGCCGCGTGCGCGGCCGCGACCGCCAGGGCCGTCTTGCCGCTGCCCGCCTTCCCGGTGATGGCGCAGCAGACCGGCTGGCCGGCCGCGGGCGCGCGGCGCAGCAGCTGGCGGAGCCGCTCGATCTGCCGGTCGCGCCCGATCAGCTCACCGATCGCCGGCGGCAGCTGGCGGGGGACCGCCTCCGCCGCCGGCTCCGGGCCGGGGGCGGGCTCCGGGCCGGTGACCGCGACCGGGTCGCTCGGCGGTGGGCGCAGCGCGGGGTCGCCGGTCAGGATCGCCTGGTGCATGCGGCGCAGCTCCGGGCCGGGATCGATGCCCAGCTCCGCGCGGAGCAGCTCGCGCGCCTGCCGGTACGCCTCCAGGGCGTCCGCCTGGCGGCCCAGCCGGTACAGCACGAGCATCTGCTGCGCGCGCAGCGTCTCCCGCAGCGGGTGCGCCCCGACGAGCGTGGCCAGCTCGGCGGCGAGCGAGCCGGACCGGCCCAGCCGCAGCTCGGCGCCGATCCGCTCCTCGACCATGCCGAGCCGCTGCTCCTCCAGCCCTTCCGCGGCCTGCCGCAGCACCGGCGTACGCAGGCCGTCGAGCGCCGGGCCGCGCCAGATCGCCAGGGCCTGCCCCAACGTCCGTACCGCCTCGCGGTCCTCCCCCGCGGCGGCGGCCGCCCGGCCGGCGGCGGCCAGCGACTCGAACCGGCTGACGTCGAGGTCGTCGTGCCCGACGTCGAACAGGTAGCCCGGCGGGCGGGTGAGGATCACCGGCCGGCCACCGGGCAGCAGCGCCCGGCGCAGGTTCGACACGTACGTCTGCACCAGCGCGGCCGCGGTCGCCGGTGGCGCGTCGCCCCAGACGGCGTCGACGAGGACCGATGTCGACACCACGCGGTTGGCCCGCAGCAGCCCGGCGGCGAGCAGGGCCATGGGCTTGCCCGCGGTCAGCTCCACCTGCCGGCCGTCCACCCAGACCTCGGGTGCGCCAAGGAGACGGAATTCCACCGAGCCCCCCGTGAGACGATCCCCTTGCCTCGGGCGTCCGGGAGATCGGGCGTCCCGGGAGATCAGTGTGATTGACGGACGCGGAAAATATCAAGCGCGCTCGATCGGCCGGTCAGTGCGGCAGCGGACCGTACCGGGCCGCCGCGCCGCCGGTGACGAATGCCCAGTATCGGTCCCCGACCGACCAGTGCCACCACTCGGTCGGGTAGTTGACGAAGCCGGCGCCGGTCATCGCCGAGCGCAGCGCCGCCCGGTTGCTCCGGGCCTCGCCGGAGATGTTGTCCGCGTCGGTGTAGCAGGCGCAGTCGCTGTCCTCGGGCGAGGCGTTCACCTCGGTGCCCATCCAGCACAGCCGGCCGTCCGGGCCGCGCAGCGTCAGGTCGAGCGCGCCACCGGTCACGTGCGGCGCCACCGCCGGCGGGGAGATGTACCGGCTGGCCTCCCGGCGCAGGCGGGCCGCCGGCCAGTCCGGGTGGCGCCCGCGCAGGAGGGCGACGTGCTCGTCGAAGTAGCGCGCCTGCAACGCCGGCGGCCGGTACCCCTCGACCACCACCATCCGGTACCCGGCGGGCAGCGCGCGCTGGGCCCGTAGCAGCAGCCGCGCGGCGCCCGCCCGGACCCGCGCGTACGCCCCGGCCGCGTCGGCCTGCCGGCCGTCCACCTCGACGCCGGCGACCGTGCGCAGGTCCACCAGCGGTTCGCCGCAGTCGCTGACCGGCACCGCGGAGATCCGCTCGTCAGCCAACAGCACCACCTCGGCCACCGGCCCTCCTGTCCCACTCGGCGCGCCAGTCCGGCGATGCTCGCGCCGGCCGCTGCAGTACCGCTGTAGTTCCCCTTCAGCGCCGCCCGGGATAGGCGTGCAATTACGCTGCGTTACAGAATCGCTACACATATACCCCGGCCTTCTCGCACCGACAAACGCCAATGTAACCAGGCGAAGCTTCGCCATTACGTAGCGTATATTTCGACAATCGGCACTGCGAGATTTTCCGACCCGGTGACCGTTTTTCGCGGCCGCCGATCGAACGCCACGATTGCTGTGATCGAAACCACGGCGCCCTCCCAACTGTCCCATGCGGCCCCGGCAAGCGCAGGAGTACGCCCAGGTCACGGGTGGTTTGCGGAGTGGCGTACCGGATCGGGCGCCACGCATCGGCGGTGACGGCTTTCGGCCCGGGTGCGCCAAGAGTGCCGCGCTGGTGATCGCCGTCCGAATTAGCGCTGCGTATACAGCCGCACTCGACCTCTCGGCCCGGTGCGGCAGGCCCTTTGGCCCGAGTCCGAGGCGACAAATACGCGCAATTCTTGCTTCAGCGAGATTTCTCAGACCATGTCGGAACCAATCCGCTTGATCGTGAGAAAGGCAATTTTGCGCCTTTTTCGGGAGGGCCGATCAAATGACCACATCACCTGTTCACGGCCGTGGCCGGCCAGCGCGCCGGCCGTCGGTCAGCGTCGTCGTCCCCACGCTCAACGAGGAGCGAAACCTGCCCGCCGTGTTCGCCCGGATCCCGGCCGACGTCGAGGTGATCCTCGTCGACGGCGGCTCCGTGGACCGGACCGTCGAGGTCGCGCGGGAACTGCGTCCGTCCATCGTGATCACCCAGCAGACCCGGGCCGGCAAGGGGAACGCGCTCGCCTGCGGGTTCGCCGAGGCTCGCGGCGACATCATCGTGATGATCGACGCGGACGGCTCGACCGACCCGGGCGAGATCGACCGGTTCGTGGCGGCCGTCCACGGCGGCGCCGACTTCGCCAAGGGCTCGCGCTTTCGCGAGGGCGGCGACAGCTACGACATCACGCCGCTGCGCCGGCTCGGCAACCGCGGCCTCAACGGCCTGGTGAACACGCTCTTCGGGACCAGGTTCACCGACCTGTGCTACGGCTACAACGCGTTTCACCGCTCGGTGCTCGACCACCTCGACCTGCCGTCGATCGACGCGCCGGCGCCGGCGGGGGGCCGGCTCTGGGGTGACGGCTTCGAGATCGAGACGCTGATCAACATCCGGGTCGCCGCGGCCGGGCTGCGGGTGACCGAGGTGCCCAGCGTCGAGGCGCCCCGCCAGTACGGCGAGAGCAACCTCAACACGTTCCGCGACGGCATGCGGGTGCTGCGCACCATCGTGTCGGAGTACCGCCGCAACGCCAAGCGGTCCCGCGTCGCGACCCCGGCTCCGGTCGAGGCCCCGGTGCCGCTGCCCGTCCGCCCGGCCGGCGCCGCCGAGCCGGCCGGCGAGAGGCGGGCGGCATGAACACCTACATGGCCCCGGTCAGCGTGGTCATCCCCACGCACGACGAGCGGCGCTGGGCGCGGCTCGTGGCCACCGTACGGTCGGTGCGGGAGCAGTCCCCCGCCCCGGCGAAGGTCGTCGTCGCCGTCGACCACAACCCGGAGCTGCTGGCCCGGGTCCGGCGCGAGCTGCCCGGCGTGACCGCGGTCGGCAACGAGCACGCCCGCGGCGTCTCGGGCACCCGCAACACCGGCGTCGCGCACACCGGTACCCCGGTCGTCGCGCTCCTGGACGACGACACGGTCGCCCACCCCGGCTGGCTGGCCGGGCTGGTCCGGCCGTTCGCCGACCCGCGCGTGGTGGGTACCGGCGGGGCGATCATGCCGGGCTGGCAGCGCCGCCCGGACTGGTTCCCGGACGCGTTGCTCTGGGCGGTGGGCGCGTCGGAGACCGGCGTCTCGCCGATCCCGGCGACCGTCCGCAACGTCTGGTCCGGCAGCATGGCCGTGCGCCGCGAGGTCTTCACCGCGGTCGGCGGCTTCCGGGTCGGCTTCGGCAAGGTCGGTGGCCGGTCCCGGCCGGAGGACACCGAGCTCTGCCTGCGGATGAGCCGGCACACCGGCGGCCACTGGGTGCACGTGCCGCTGGCCCGCGTCGACCACTCCATCCCGGACGGCACGGTCAGCCTCCGCTACCTGCTGCGCCGCTGCTACCACGAGGGGCGCGGCAAGGTCGAGATGTCCCGGCTGCTCGGCGGGCGGGACAGCCTCTCCTCCGAGCGGGAGTACCTGCGCCGCACCGTCCCGCTCGCCGTCGGGCGCGACCTGGCCGGCGCGGTGCGCGGGACCGAGCGCCACGGCCTGGCCCGCGCCGGCACGGTCGTCGCCGGCCTGGCCGCCGCGGCCGCCGGCGGCGCGGTGGAGTGGCTGTCCAGCTCCGGTACGCGTACCCGGAGGACACCGTGACCACGATCGAGAGCACCTTCACGATGAGCGCGCCCACCGGCGTGGACCGGATCCCCGCCGTGGTGCGGGACGTGGACGTCGCCGGCCCGCTGCCGACCATCCCAGGGTCCACATCGGACGGACACCGGGTCGAGCGGGTCTGGCTGCTGGTCCGGGCCTTCACCGAACCGGTCGGCAGCCTCGACCTCGCGCTGCCCGCGTGGGGCCTGGCGCCGGACCGGCTGGCCGCGGCGATCGACCGCGACCTCGGCCCGGCGATCCGGGAACGGGTCCGGGCCGGCGGCGGCGACCTGGACGGCCCGCTGACCGCCGCCGGGGTACGGGTGCCGGGGCAGGCGCCGTTCCTGGCCGGCCGTGCCCGGGTGCTGCGGGACGCGCCGCCGATCACGGTGGTGGTCTGCACCCGCGACCACCCCGAGGAGCTGGCCCGCTGCCTGGACAGCCTGCTCGCCCAGGAGTACCCGCGGTTTCGGGTCCTGGTCGTGGACAACGCGCCGAGCACGAACGCCACCGCCCGCGTGGTCGCGGCGGCCGCCCGCCGCGGCCCGGTCGACTACCTGCTCGCGCCCGAGCCCGGCCTGTCCCGGGCCCGGAACGCGGCCGTGGCCGCCGCCCCGGGCGAGATCCTCGCCTGGACCGACGACGACGTGGTCGCCGACCCGCACTGGCTCGCCGAGGTGGCCCGCGCGCTGGCCGAGCACCCGGAGGCCGGCGTGGTCTCCGGCGTGGTCGTCCCGGCCCAGCTCGCCACGCCCGCCGAGGTCTGGTTCGAGCAGTACGGCGGGCACAGCAAGGGGCGCGGCTTCACCCCGGCGGTCTTCTCGCCGGCCACCGCGCACGAGCAGAGCCCGCTCTACCCGCTGCCGCCGTTCGGCGTGGGGGCGAACATGACGTTCCGCCCCGGCGTGATCGAGTCGATCGGCGGGTTCGACCCGGCGCTCGGCGCCGGCAGCACGGCCATGGGCGGCGAGGACACGCTGGCCTTCACCCGGGTGCTGCTCGACGGCGGCACGATCGCGTACCAGCCGACCGCGCTCGTGCGCCACTACCACCGCCCCGACCTGGAGGGGCTGCGCCGCCAGCTCGTCGGGTACGGGACCGGGCTCACCGCCGCGTACACCAGCCTGCTGCTGAGCCGGCCGCGGACGCTCGGGGCGCTGCTGCGGCTGGCGCCGACGGCGCTGCGGGACATCCTCGGCCCGTCGCCGGCGCGCGAGGTGGGGCTGCGCGACGACTTCCCCCGCGAACTGCTGAGCGCCAACCGGCGCGGGATGGTCCGCGGCCCGCTGGCGTACCTGCGGGGGCGCCGCCGGGAAAAATCCGGACAGGGGTGAGCCGGATGGTGCGCAACGCGTCCGCACTCATGGCGTCCACAGTGGCCACCGCCGCGGCGGGGTTCCTGTTCTGGGTCGTCGCGGCCCGGTTCTTCCCCGCCGCCACGGTCGGCCGGGCCTCCGCGCTCATCTCCGCGATGACCCTGCTGGCCGCCCTGGCGCAGCTCAACCTGGTCAGCCTCTTCGCCCGCTTCCTGCCCACGGCGGGGCACCGCACCCGGTGGATCGTGTTCGGCGGGTACGCCGCCTCGGCCGGGATGGCGCTGCTGATGGCCGCCGGATACCTCGGCTTCGGCCTGGGCACCGGGACGGCCGGCACGTCGGTGCCGCTCTTCGTCCTCGCCGTCGTCGCCGGCGCGCAGCTGTTCATCCAGGACGGGGTGCTGGCCGCGCTCGGCAAGGCGGTCTGGGTACCGGTCAAGAACGCGCTCCTCGCCGGGCTCCGGCTCACCCTGCTGGTGGCGCTCGCCAGCGGCGCGACGGCCGGCCGGATCTTCGTCGCCTGGGCCGCCCCGGCCATCGCGGTCGCGCTGGTGGTCGTGTACTGGGTGGTGTTCCGGCTGGTGCCGGCGCACGGGCGGACCCCGGCCGGCCCGGCCGGCGGCGGGATCGCCAGCTTCGTCAGCGCCGAGTACGTCAACGGGCTGATCTCCAACGCGGTCTCCTTCGTGCCCCCGGTGCTCGTCGCGACCGCGCTCGGCGACGTCGCCAGCGCCCACTTCTACCTGCCGTGGATCATGGGTGTCTCGGTCACCACGCTGCTCTGGAACCTGGTCACGTCCTATGTGGTCACCGCGTCCGGCTCGAAAGCCGCCTCCGGCGCCCACAACCCCCGCGCGCACCTCGACCGGCTGGTCCGGCTCGGGCTGCTCGTGGTGGTACCGAGCGCGCTGGTGCTGACCCTGGCGCCCGGCCCGCTGCTGCGGATCTTCGGACCGGAGTACGCGGCCGAGGGCGCCACCGCCCTGCGGCTGATCGGGCTGGCGCTGCCGTGCACCGCGGTCGTGCTGCTCTACGCCGCGTTCGCGACGATGGCCAAGCGGATGTGGCCGCTGGCCGCCGTGCAGCTCACCGCCGCGACCGTGTTCCTGGCCGGCGCGGCGCTCGGCGTGGGCCCGCTCGGCACCACCGGGCCGGCCCTGGCCTACCTGGTCGCGCAGGCCGGCGCGGCCCTGCTCGTACTCCCCGCGGTGGTCCGGCACCACCGCGCCGCGACGGCGGCGACCGCCGTGACGCCCGTACCGGTAGTGGCTGGAGGGACGCCATGAACCGATCGATCACCATGGTCCGCTCGGCGCGCCCCGCGCCGCACGACGTCCGGGACCGCCGGGTCCCGCTGGACACCCGCCTGCCGTACGCCGGGCTGATGCTCTCGGTCGCCTTCGCGGCCGCGGTGGCGGTACCGGCCCCGACCGCGCTGCGCCTGCCGCTGGTGCTCGCCTTCGCCTGCCTCGCGCCGGGCGCCGCGCTGGTCGGACACGCCCGGATCGCCGAACCGGCGCTGCGCTGGGCGATGGCCGTCCTGCTCAGCCTCGCCACCACGGTCGCCGTCGCGTGCGGCGCGATCTGGCTGCACGCCTGGCACCCGGTACCGGTGGCGCTCGGCACCGCCGCGGTGGCCGCGCTCTCCTGCGCGGCCGCGCTGGTCCGGGCCCGGGCCGTCCCGGCGCCGGAGGCGGCCCCGGCCGCGCGCCGCCCGGTGCGGTGGCGGCTCACCCTCGCCGACGCCGGCGTGCTCGGCGGGGCGCTGGCCCTGTGGGGGTACGCGGTGGCGCACACCGACGCCGCCGGGGTCGGGCAGTTCGGCCTGCTCGCCGGGATCCACCCCGCGTTCTTCGCCGCGCTGCTGCTGTGCTGCGCCGGCTTCGTCGCCGAGATCGTGCGCGGGGCCCGGCGGATCGGCGCGCTGGCCGGGTACACGGTGGTGCTGATCCTGCTCCTGCACGCCACCGCGCCGCTGCTGCTGCCGGAGCCGGAGTACGCGTGGACGTTCAAGCACGTCGGCGTGATCGACCTCTTCCAGCAGTACGGGCGGGTGCTCGACTCCGGCGACCTGTACCAGCGCTGGCCGGGCGTCTTCGCGGCCACCGCGCAGATCTCGGAGCTCTCCGGCGTCTCGGCGCTCTCGCTGGCCCGGTTCGCGCCGGTGCTGTTCAACCTGCTCGACGTCGTGGTGCTGCTGGCCATCGCGCGCACGCTCACCACCGACCGCCGGGTGGCGGCGCTGACCGTCTTCCTCTTCGTCTGCGCGAACTGGATCGAGGAGGACTACCTGTCGCCGCAGGCCCTGGCGCACGTGCTCGCCCTCGGCGTCATCCTGGTCGCCCTGCGCTGGCTGCGCTCGCCGGGGAAGCCCGCGCCAACCAACCGGTTGCTTTCCTGGTTGCGGGCCGGTGAGCCCGGCGCTCCGGCAGCGGTCTCCACCGCCGGGACGGCCGCCGCGCTGGGCGCGCTGGTGCTGCTGGACTTCGCGCTGACCGCCACCCACCAGCTCTCGCCGTACCTGGTCGCCGCCCAGGTGGTGCCGCTGGTCCTGCTCGGCCTGGTCCGTCCACGGTGGACGGCGCTGGTCGTGGTCGCCGTCCCGGTGCTCTTCCTGGTGCCCCGGTACGGGCTGGTCTCCGGCTCGTTCGACATCTTCGAGAGCCTGGACGTCTTCGGCAACGCCAGCGGCAACGCCGACGGGTGGGGCACCACCGGCCAGGCGTTCTCCGCGATCGTCGTACGCCTGCTGGCGCTCGGCGTGTGGGCGGCGGCCGCCGTCGTGGTCTACCGGGCCGCCCGGCGCGGTCGGGCCGGTGCGGTGCTGATCACCACGGTCCTGGCCGCGGCGCCGTTCGTGCTGCTGTTCGCGCAGAGCTACGGCGGTGAGGCGATCTACCGGGTGTACCTGTTCTCCGCCCCGTGGTGCGCGCTGCTGATCGCCGGCGCGGCGGTGCGGCTGGGGGCCCGCTGGGCGGGCGGCCGGCACCGGCTGGACCGGCACGTCCCGCCGCGCCGCCGGGCGGTGCCGGTGCTGGTCGGCGGGGTGGTGCTGGCCATGCTGGCGCTCGCCACGCTGCAGGGGCGCCAGGGGCAGTTCATGGTCAACCGGCAGGACCCGGCCGAGGTCGCCGCCGCGGAGTACCTGTACGCGCACGCCGAGCCGGGCTCGGTGATCGCGCTCGCCGCGCCGAACTTCCCGAGCCGGCTCACCGCGGAGTACCGCGAGTTCAACCGGAGCGTGCCGGTCGGCGAGCCGGACCTGGTCCAGGGCGCGGGGCTCAAGCACGTCTGGCTCAACGACGCGTACCTGCCGAAGATCGACGAGTTCGTCCGGTCGTTCGGCGGCGACGGCACGTCGTACCTGGTGGTCAGCGACGGCATGCGCCGGTACGCGGAGTACTTCGGCCACCTGCCGGACGGGTCGCTCGACGCGCTGGACCGCACACTCGCCACCGCACCGGGCTGGACGCTGTTCTACCGCGCCGGTGGCGTGAGCATCTACCAGACGGCCGGCGCCACGAATCCCTCCTCGTGACGCCGGTCATCCGGGCTTCTCGCTGCCCGGATGAGGGTCGCGCGGCCCACCCCGGGATCGGGCCGCGCGACCCGCTCGCCGCCTGCGTGTGATCGAAGCTCCCCTCACGTCGCTAGAACGACTTGGGGGGAGCTTCGATCACCGGCGGACCCTGCTTGTAACCGGGGGTTGACCGTCCCGTAGCCGCGCGCTAGCGTGTGCACGACCTTAGAAAACCGATTTTCTAAAGGGAACGACGGAGGTCACCATCCCACGAAGGAGTCAACGATGACGGCACGGCGATCCCCGCGCCTTTTCGGGCGCAGGGGAGTCATCGCGAGCCTTGCGCTTTTCGTCAGCACGGCCGTGCTCGCCACCGCCTGCGGTGGCGGGGACAGCGGGTCGAGCGACGCGGTACGCCTCACGGTGTGGACGTGGAGCAACGAGGCCGCAACCGCCTTCAAGGACCGCATCGCGGATGCGTTCGAGAAGGCTCACCCGGATATCGAGGTCGAGGTGGTCGCCCAGCTCGACAAGAACTACGAGACGCTGCTGACCACCGGGCTCGCCGGGTCGCAGAGCCCTGACGTCGTCGCGTTGCGCTCCTACGGTGTGCTGTCCAGCTTCGCCGACAGCGGCAACATCGTGCCGCTCGACGACGTCGTCAAGGACTGGAGCGGCTTCAGCAAGCCGGCCCTGGCCGGCGCGAAGCGCAAGTCGGACGGCAAGCTCTACGCCGTGCCGCAGGGCATCCAGACGGCACAGGTGTACTACAACAAGAAGGTCTTCGCCGACCTCGGGCTGGGCGTGCCGGCGACGTGGGACGAGTTCCTCGCGGCCGCGCAGAAGATCAAGGACTCGGGCACCGCACCGATCGTGGTCCCCGGGGCGGTCGCCGCGCAGATCTCCCTCGCGTCCGAGATCCTGGGCAACGCGCGGCGCGGCGCCGGCGACTTCCAGCAGGCGTTCCTCGCCGGCCAGAAGAACCTCACCGACCCGGACAGCGTCGCCGCGATCGGCCTGACCGAGCAGGTCAAGCCGTTCCTGGTCGACAACGTCACCTCGGTCAGCCTCGACGAGGCGGTCACCCTCTTCGCGACCGGCCGGGCCGCCATGTTCCCGTCCGGGACGTGGCAGGTGACGACGTTCAAGAACCTCGGCGCGAAGATCGACTACGGGACGTTCGACGTGCCGGCCAACCCGGACTGGCCGTCCAAGGCCGTGACGGTCAGCTACGCCGACGGCGGGTGGGCGCTGGCCAAGCGCAGCCAGCACCCGGACGAGGCGGCGACGCTGCTCAACTGGCTCGCCGGCACCGAGTTCGGCAACCTGTACGCCAACGCGATGGGCACGATCCCGGCGCGCGACGGGGTCACGCTGGAAAACCCGCTGCTGGCCGAGATGTACCAGCGGTACCAGGCCACGCCCTCGGCGTACCTGGGCGCCGCGTACCTGCGGTACGGCTCGCCGTCCGGCACCGATCTGCTCGGCGAGCAGGTCCAGAAGATCTGGCTCGGCGAGACCACGCCCGCCGACGCCGCGAAGAGTGTCCAGACCGGCATCGACGCGTGGTTCAAGCCGGCCGACTTCGCGCACGAGTAGCGACGTGCGGGCCTCCCGCCTTCCGGTGGGAGGCCCCGCACGCACCCGACCCAGGAGCCCACCACCCATGGCACGTACCGCGAGGAAGGCGTCCAGCGTGCAGCGCGCGCCCGCGACGGCCGTCCTGCTGTTCATCCTCCCGGCCTTCGCGTTGTTCGCGGTCGTCCTGCTCTACCCGATGGTGAGCGCGCTGGGCTACTCGCTGTTCGAGTGGCGCGGCGGCACGAACCTCGCCGGTTTCAACTGGTTCGACAACTTCGTGGTCCTCTTCACCGAGCAGCCGTTCGTCGAGCAGATGCCCCGCGCCTTCCTGCACAACCTGGCGATCTTCGCCGGCACGCTCGTGCTGCAGAACTCGATCGGCCTGTTCCTGGCGGTACAGCTGCACCGGCTGGGGCGGATGCGGCGGGTGTTCCAGGTCCTCTACACCACGCCGTACCTGGTCAGCCCGCTCGTCGTCGGCTACCTGTGGACGCTGCTGCTCTCCCCCACGTTCGGCCCGGTCAACGCCGGCCTCCAGGCCGCCGGCCTCGACTCGCTGGCCCTGTCCTGGCTCGGCGACCCGACGACCGCCCTGCCCGTGCTCATCCTGGTCAGCGTCTGGCAGTGGATCGGGTTCCCGGTCCTGCTGTACGGCGCGGCGCTGGGCGGCATCCCGCCGGAGCTCGACGACGCGGCCAGCGTCGACGGGGCCACCGGGTGGAGCCGCTTCCGCCGGATCACGCTGCCGCTGCTCACCCCGGTCATCGGCACGGTGTCGATCCTGACCTTCATCGGCGCGATGGAGACGTTCACCCTCCCGTACGCCTTCGGCGGCGCCACCGGCTCGCCGGCCGGCGCGACCGACGTACTGAGCCTGCTGTTCTTCCGGGTCTCCTTCCAGTCCGGGGCGAGCAACGCGCTCGGCGTCTCGTCGGCCCTCGCCACGCTGCTGTTCCTGTTCATCCTCGGCGGCGCGCTGCTCGGCCGGCGCCTGCTGCGCGCACAGGAGGAGAGGCTCTCGTGACCAGCACCGCACTCGCCTCCGCACCCGCCACGCCCGCGACCGGTGGCGCCACCCCGCCCCGCCGCCGGCGCCGGCGCTGGAGCGCGGAGAAGGTCGTCGTGATGACCGTGCTGTGGCTGTACGCCGCGATCTGCGTCGCGCCGCTGATCACGATGGTGCTCAACTCGTTCCGCACGCACCTGCAGATCGCCAGCGACCCGTGGCCGTTCCCCACCGATCCGACGGTGGAGAACTACGTGAGCGCCTGGACCGAGGCATCCTTCGGCCGGTACGCGCTCAACTCGATCCTGATCACGGTCGGCTCGGTGGCCATCTCGACGGCGGTCTCGCTGCCCGCCGCGTACGCGATCGCCCGGTGGCGCTTCCCCGGCCGCGGCGCGCTGGAAGGGCTGTTCATGTCCGGGCTGCTGATCCCGTTCATGCTCGCCATCCTGCCGATGTTCTACCTGATGGACGCGTTGCGGCTGATCGACTCCCCGCTGAGCCTGATCCTGATCTACTCGGCGAACGGGGTCCCGTTCACCATCTTCGTGCTCGTCTCGTTCTTCCGGCAGCTCCCCGCGGAGCTGGAGGAGGCCGCGTTCCTGGACGGCGGCGGCCATTTCACGGTGTTCCTGCGGGTCATGATGCCGCTGGTGCGGCCCGCGATCGCGACCGTGGTGGTCTTCCGCTTCGTGCCGATCTGGAACGACTTCCTGATGCCGCTGGTGATGCTCCGCAACCGGGAGAACTACACGCTCGGCGTCGGCCTGACGACGTTCTTCGGCGAGTACCAGAACGACTGGGCCTCGCTCTTCGCCGGGCTCGTCATCGCCACCGTGCCGCTGCTCGTGCTGTTCGTCTTCGCCACCCGCCAGATCATCCAGGGGCTCACCGCCGGAATCGGCAAGTAGCGGCCCACGTATGAAGGAACCTCAGAACCAATGACCACACCACAGGACGTCGACGCGCTCGTCCGTGACCAACTCCCACCGCTGGCGGGCGTGAGCCCGATGGGCCGGGTCGCGATCACCCGGCCGACGGCGGAGATCGCCTCCTCGCGACTGGGCATCGGCTTCGAGACCCTCGACCGGTGGATGTTCACCCCCGAGCCGGTCTACCCGCACCTGGCCCGGCTGGGCGCCACCTGGGCGCGGGTGCAGACCGGCTGGAGCCGCTGCGAGACCGCCGAGGGCCGGTACGACTTCGAGTGGCTCGACTCCATCGTGGACAGTCTGGCCGGCGCCGGGGTGCGGACGATGTTCAGCGTCACCTTCGGCAACAAGCTCTACATGCCGGACGCGCCGCACGAGTCCGCCGTCGGGTACGTGCCGACCTACTACGAGCGCGCGCTGCCGGCCTGGACCGCGTACGTGCGCGCGCTCGCCGCCCGGTACCGCGGCCGGGTCACCCACTGGGAGGTGTGGAACGAGCCGAACATCCCCCAGTTCTGGCAGCCCCGCCCGGTCAGCGGCGCCGACTACGCCGAGCTGGTCCGGGTCACCGCCGAGGCGGTCCGGGCGGAGATCCCGGACGCCACCGTCATCGGCGGCGCGACCTCCCTCGTCGACCCGGCCTTCCTCGTGGGCGCGCTCCGCGCCGGGCTCGCCGGGTCGATCGACGCGTTCTCGTTCCACCCGTACCAGATGGTGCCGGAGCACAACCTGCGCAACATGCGCGACCTGCTGCGCCGCCTCCTCGACGAGCACTCCCCCGACCGGCGCATCGCGCTCTACCAGGGCGAGAACGGCTGCCCCTCCCAGCTCTCCGGGCACCACGACGACTGGCTCGGCATGTACACGATGGACCAGGTCGTGCAGGCCAAGTGGATCGCCCGCCGGTTCCTGGCCGACCTGGAGCTCGGCTTCGACAAGATCTTCTACTTCCACGCCGTCGACCTGATGGAACGCCCGTACCGGCAGGCCGGCGACAAGGTCAACGCGCCGGTGATGATGGGGCTCATCCACGGCGGCAGCTACACCCCGAAGGTCTCGTTCGAGGTGGCCCGCCGGGTCTGCCACCTCTTCGACGAGCGGACCCGGCGCACCGAGCTGATGTGCCTGTTCACCGAGCGCGACCCGGCCGCCCCGCAGCGGGCCACGCTGATGGCCGCGCCGCACGTGGCCACGTTCGAGCGGGACGGGGCGCCGCTGTTCGCGTACTGGCTCGCCGAGGACCCGCAGCAGCGGGCCGGCCACGCCACGATCGACGCCGAGCTGTGGTGGGACGACCGGCTCGCCATGCCCGAGCCGGTGCTGCTCGACCTGCTCACCGGCGAGGTGTACGCGGTCGAGCGGCCGCCCGAGCTCACCCACACCGACTGGCGCACCCGCGGCCTGCGGTACCGGCTGCCGCTCACCGACTACCCGCTGGTGCTCACCGACGCCGCGGTCGTGGCCGGGCTCGGGTTCGAACGGCGGGAGCCGTGAGGCTGCGCGCGCTCACCACGTACGTCGCCGACGCGTACCGCACCAACTGGGTGCTCGTGCGGCTGGAGACGGACGAGGGGATCGACGGCTGGGGCGAGGCCACCCTGGAGTACCGGGAGCACACCGTCGAGGCCGCCGTCCGGGCGCTGGAGCACGGGCTCGCCGGCCGGGACCCGCGCGACATCCAGGGCTGGTGGCAGGACGCCTACCGGGACGCGTACTGGCGCGGCGGCCCGGTGCTGACCAGCGCCCTGTCCGCGGTCGAGATGGCGCTCTGGGACATCAAGGGCAAGGCGCTCGGCGTACCGGTGTACGAGCTGCTCGGCGGCCGGGTCCGCGACTCGGTCGAGTGCTACGCCAACGGCTGGTTCGCCGGCGCCAAGCACCCGCGCGAGTTTGCCGACAAGGCCCGCGAGGCGGTCGAGTGGGGGTACCGCGCGCTGAAGTGGGACCCGTTCGGCTCGGCGTTCCGCACCCTGCCCCGGGCGGCGCTGCGGGACGCGCTCGCCGCCGTTGAGGCCGTGGCGGAGGCGGTCGACGGCCGGGCCGAGGTGATCGTGGAGGCGCACGGCCGCTTCGAGCTGCCCGCCGCGCGGCAGGTCGCCAAGGCCCTCGAACCGTACGGCGTGCTCTGGCTGGAGGAGCCGCTCATCCCCGGCAACCTGGCCAACTACGCCACCCTGCGGGAGAGCACCTCCACCCCGATCTCGCTCGGCGAACGCCTCTACACCCGGTGGGACTTCCGGGAGGTCTTCAGCCGCGGCTGCGCCGACGTCGTACAGCCGGACGTCTCGCACGCCGGCGGCATCTGGGAGACCCGGACCATCGCCTCGCTCGCCGAGCTGTGGCAGGTCTCCGTCGCCCCGCACAACCCCTCCGGCCCGGTGGCGAACGCGGCGACCCTGCAGCTGGCCGCCTGCACCCCCAACTTCACCTACCTGGAGACCATGGCGACCGACGTGCCGTGGCGCGCCGAGATCGCCACCGAGGGCTGGAGCGTCGTGAACGGCGTCGCGCGCGTCCCGGACCAGCCGGGGCTCGGCGTCCAGATCGACCCGGAGGCGCTGCGCCGGTACCCCTACGTCCGCCACGACCTGCGCCACTACACCGGCGCCCTGACCGAGATCCGGCCGCCGCACGAGGTGGCGCTGCACACGAAGGACAACGGATGAGCCGCCCCCGCACCGCCCTCGTCACCGGCGCGAGCCACAACCTCGGGTTCGCGATCGCCCGGCAGCTCGCGGCGGACGGCAACCGGGTGGTCGTACACGGCCCGGACGAGGCGGCCGCGGCGGCGGCCGCCGCCATCCTCTGCGCCCAGATCCCCGGCGCCAGCGTCCACTCGATCGGCTTCGACCTGGCCGATCCCGGGGCGATCGAGGCCGGCTTCGCCACCCTCGCCGAGCGCGGCCTGGCCCCGACGGTCCTGGTCAACAACGCCGCCCACCTCGGCCTCGGCCCGGACGACGTGCTGGACGAGACGGCGCGCTTCTTCCGGGACGTCTTCGAGGTCAACCTCTTCGCCGTCCACCTCTGCTCGATGCTCGCCGCCCGGCACATGGCGGCGGCCGGCGGGGGCGTCATCGTCAACATCTCCTCGCTCGCCGGCGAGCGGGCCATCCCCGGGCGGACCGCGTACAACGCGAGCAAGGCCGCCGTCGACGGGCTCACCCGCAGCCTCGCGGTCGACCTGGCGCCGCGCGGCATCCGGGTCAACGCGATCGCCCCCGGCTTCGTCTGGAGCATCCGCTGGAACGGGATCAGCGACGGCGAGGCGAGCGCCCGCCGGCACCGCATCCCGGCCGGCGAGCCGACCGCCCAGGAGGAGATCGCGCACCTCGTGGCGTTCCTGGCCGGCGGGGAGACGCCGACGCTCACCGGTGCCCGGATCGTCATCGACGGCGGCATGAACGCCCTTCAGGTCCCGCCCGACTTCGGCTGACTACGCTCACGTGTGCGCCGCTGGGTTGTCTGGGAGGGAGGGCAGGTGAAACGCTCCGCGCCTGACCGGGTGCGCCTCATCGACGTCGCCGCCGCCGCCGAGGTCACCAAGAGCATCGCCTCGCGGGTGCTCAACGGCGACCCGACCGTGGCGGTACGCCCGGAGACCCGCCGGCGGATCCTCCAGGTCGCCCGCGACCTCGGCTACCAGCCGCACGCCGGTGCCCGGGCGCTGGCCAACTCGCGCACGATGGCGCTGGCCCTCATCGCCCCCTCCACCGACAACCCGCCGTACATCACGATCGCCCGTGGCGCCTACCGCCGGGCCGGCGAGCACGGGTACCTCGCGCTGCTCGCCGAGGACTTCGAGGAACAGCCGGCCGGCCGATCGCTCGTCGACGGCGGCCGGGTCGACGGGCTGCTCATGGGTTCGGCCGTGCCCGGCCACCCGCTCGTGGCGCACCTGGACAGGACGTCGTTCCCGCACGTCTTCGTCAACCGCGCGGTCCCCGGCTCCAACCGCAACATCACCATGAACGTGGGCCGGGCCGGCGAGCTCGCGGTGGAGCACCTCACCGGCCTCGGCCACCGGCGGATCGCGCACCTGGCCGGCCCGGCCGAGGTGGAGCAGAGCTCGGACCGCCTCGCCGCCCTGGACCGCGCCATCCGCGACCGCGGCCTGCCGGTGATCCCCCCGCTCTTCGGCGACTTCACCGAGGCGACCGGCTTCGCCTGCGCCCCCGCGCTGCTCGCCGCCCGGCCGACCGCCGTCTTCACCAGCTCGCCCGGCCAGGCCATCGGCGTGATCCGCCACCTCAGCGACGCCGGCGTCCGGGTGCCGGAGGAGATCTCGGTCATCGCGTACGGCGACTTCCCCTCGGCCGGCTTCACGGTCCCGAGCATCACCACGATCGCCCTGCCCCTGCTGGAGCTCGGCGCCGCCGCCGTGGACGAGCTCGTCGCCCAGCTCGACGGCGAACCCCCGCGCGACCTGGTCATCCCCGACGCCCCCCGCCTCCACCCCCGGCAGTCGACCGGCCCCGCCCCCGCCGCGGACTGATCCGGGCGGCGGCCGTTGAGATCGTGGTACCGAGGTGCCCTCGGAGGGGCACTGGATTACCACGATCGGCGCGGGCTGACCAGCGTTGCGTCGCCACCGCTGGCGGCGGGGTTACGTACGCTCGTCCTGGCGGGGTTCGGCAGGCAGGGGGCACCGATGCGGATCCGGGACAGTGTCGCGCTGGTCACCGGCGCCTCGTCCGGCATCGGGTGGGCGACCGCGGTCCGGCTCGCCGGGGCCGGGGCGCGGGTGGTCGTGCACGGGCGCGACCGGGAGCGGCTCGCCGCGCTCGCGGACGCCGTCGGTGGCGTGCCGCTCGCCGGCGAGCTGGCCGATCCGGACCAGGTCGAGCGGCTCGCCGCGGCGGCACTGGAGGTCGCCGGGCGGGTCGACGTCGTGGTGCACAGCGCGGGCGGCGGCTGGGCCGGCCCCTTCGACCGGATGCCGGCACCGGAGATCGGCCGCCTGGTCGCCGTCAACCTCGCCGCGCCGATCGGGCTGACCCGGGCGCTCCTGCCGGGGATGCGGGCCCGGGGCAGCGGATACCTGATGTTCGTCACCTCGATCGCCGGCCGCCTGGGCGTGGCCGGCGAGGCGGTGTACGCGGCGACCAAGGGCGGCCTCGACGCCTTCGCCGAGAGCCTGCGGCTGGAGCTGCGCGGCACCGGCGTCGGCGTGGGAGCGCTCGCGCCGGGCGTGGTGGAGACCCGCTTCTTCGAGCGCCGCGGGCAGCCGTACGGGCGCGGCCGCCCCCGCCCCATCCCGGCGGAACGGGTCGCGGACGTCCTGGTCCGGTCGATCGCGGCGGAGCGGGACGACCGGTACGTGCCGGGGTGGCTGCGCCTGCCGGTCGCGGTCCGGGCCACGGCGCCCGGCCTCTACCGGCGGCTCGCCGGCAGGTTCGGCGGGAGCTGACGCCCGGATCGCGGGGCCGGGTCGTGGAAGGATCAGGACCGTACCCGTCGCCTAGCCTCTGGGGACCGCCGTGCCGCTCGCCGTCAGCCTGAGCCTGGTGGCGGCCTTCCTCTTCGCCGCCGCCGCGTCCCTGCAGCAACACGGCGCCCAGGCGGCCAACAACTCACTCGAGCCGCCGCGCACCCGCGGCCGGGTCCGCGCGACGCTGGCGCCCCTGCCCGCCCTGGCGCGCCGCCTGGTCCGCAGCCGGGTCTGGCTGGCCGGCTGGGTGGTCAACCTGGTGGGCTTCCTGACCCAGGCGGCGGCCCTGCACTTCGGTTCGGTGGCGCTGGTCCAGCCGCTGCTGGTGACCCAACTGCTGTTCGCGCTGCCGCTGGCGACCGCGTGGAGCCGGCGGATGCCCAGCCGGCTCGCCTGGTCCTCCGCGGCGGCGATCACCGGCGGCGTCGCGCTCTTCCTGGCGGTACGCGGCGCCGCGCCGGTTGAGGGGGACCCGAACCGGGAACACATCATCTTGTCGGGGCTCGCCACGGTCGTGGCCGTCGCCGGGCTGGTGCTGGCCTCGGCCGGCCGGCGGGCGCTGGTACAGGCGACGTTGCTGGCGGTCGCGGCCGGGCTCTGCTTCGCGATGAGCGCGGTCCTGATGAAGTTGACCGCGGCGGACCTGATCGAGCGCGGGGTCGGCGCGACGGCCCGGGACTGGGTCGGGTACGCCCTGGCCGGCTCGACACTGGCCGGCCTGCTGCTCGGGCAGTGGGCGTTCGCGACCGGCTCGCTGGCCGCCGCGGTCGCCGCGATGACCATCACCAACCCCATAGCCAGCTACCTGGTCGGGGTGTTAGCGTTCCACGTCGCGCCGCCGACGAGCCCCGGCGCGCTGGCCGCGGTCGCCGGCGCCGGAGCACTGATCAGCGCCGGCGTGTTCGGGCTGTCGCACTCCTCGATCGTGCGACCGGCCCGGGAGCGGACGCCGGCCATGGCCGCACGGGAGCCGGACCGGATCACCCAGGACGGATGATGACGCAGACCCACCCGCACGTGGTTATCGAGATCGGCGAGCTGCGCCCCGCGCTCGGCCGGGCCGCCCGGCTGTTCCTCGAGACGGTGCTCGTCCCGACCGCCCTGCTGTACGTGCTGCTGCACACCGCCGGGCTCGCGGCGGGGCTGGGCGCGGTGCTCGGCTGGTGCGCGCTGACGGTCACGGTCCGCTGGGTCCTCGGCCGGCACCTGCCCGGCACACTGCTGCTCTGCGTCGGCATGCTCTGCGGCCGGGCCTGCGTGGCGCTGGTCCTCTCCAGCGCCTTGGTGTACGTGCTGCAGCCGGTGGTCGGCTCGATCTTCATGGCCCTGCTCTTCCTGGGCAGCGCCGCCGTGGGCCGCCCGATCACGATGCGGCTGGCCCGGGACTTCGTCACGCTCCCCGCGCACCTGTTCCACCGCCCCGGCGTGCGCCGGATGTTCACCCAGGTGGCGCTCCTCTGGGGCGGCTCCCGGCTGCTGGACGCGGCGCTGACCCTGACCCTGCTCCGCTTCGGGCTGGACGCCGGCCTGCTGTCCCGCGGCGTGTTCAGCGGCCTGCTGACCGTCCTGACCATCCTCGCCTGCACCGGGTGGGGCTGGCGGTGCCTGCGCCGGCTGCCGGGCATCTCGGTCCACCTCCGCGCGCCCGTACCGGCCGCCTGACGGCGGCGTCACGCCCGATACCGCCGGGCGTGTGCCGCAAAACGTGCTAGAAGTCTGAAGGTGACCATCGGGGGCAAGCCGGAGCGCCCGCCGTGGGTCCGGGAAATCGCGATCGGGCTGGCGGTCTTCGCCGTCTACGCGATCGCGGCCGGCCTCGACTGGCCGGGCCGGCGGGCCACGGCCATGGCGCACAGCCGGCGGATCTTCGACCTGGAACGCGCCCTGCACATCGACGTCGAGCCGGCCCTGAACCGCTGGCTGGTGCCGCACGACACGCTGCGCGTGATCGCCAACTACGAGTACGCCACCACGTACGTGATCAGCGCGTTCGCCCTGCTCTTCTGGCTCTACCTGCGCCGGCCGGCGGTCTACCGCTGGGCCCGGAACTCGTTCATCCTGGTCAACCTGCTCAGCATCGCCTGCTTCGCGGTGTATCCGGTGGCGCCGCCGCGGCTGGTCGGCGACCTCGGCTTCGTCGACACGGTACGCCTCGGGCACACCTGGGGCTCGTGGGGCTCGCCGATGGTCGCCCACGCCAACGAGCTGGCCGCCATGCCGTCGCTGCACTTCGCCTGGGCGGTGTGGGTCAGCGCGATGCTCGCCGCGTACGCCGGCGGCCGCCTGGTCCAGGGGGTCAGCGCGGTGCACGTGGCGGTGACCGCGCTGGTGATCATGGCGACGGCCAACCACTATCTCCTCGACGCCGTTGCCGGCACACTCGTGGTCGTGCTGTGCGTGACGGTGACGAGACCCCGGACCCCACCCCGGCGGGGCGAGCGCGTCGCCGCGCCCGACGCCTTCTTCCTGCACGTCGAGTCGGCCGCCGCGCCCCAGCACGTCGGCGGGCTGGCGGTGCTGGACGGCGGTGACCGGACCGACCTGCGCGACGCCGTCGAGGCCGTGGTGCGGGCGCACCTGCACGAGCTGCCCCGGTTCCGGCAGCGGCTGTCGGCGCCCTCGCGCTGGCGCCGCCCGCGCTGGGTGGACCACCCCGACCTGGACTGGGCCTGGCACGTGCCGGAGCGCCGGCTCGACGGGGCGGAGGGCGACGCGGCGCTGGACGCGCTGGTCGCCGAGATCGCGCAGACCCCGCTGCCCCGCGACCGCCCGATGTGGCGGTTCTTCGTCGTCTCCGGGCTGGCCGGCGGGCGGGCCGCGGCGATCCTGGTGGTGCACCACGTGGTGGCCGACGGCATCGGCACCGTCGCGCAGGCGCTCAACCTGCTCGAGCCGGTGCTCCCGCCGCGGGCGGTCGGCCCGGCAGCGGGCGGCGGGCGGAGCCCCGGCCGGGTGCGCACCGCCTTCGGTACCGCCGCCGGCCTGGCCCAGCTCGCGACCGACGGCCGGCCGGCGAGCCGCTACCCGACCAGCGACACCGCGCGGCGGCGCTTCGGCACCGTGGAGCTTCCGCTCGACGCGGTCCGCTCGGCCGCCGCCCGGCACGGCGCCCGGGTCTCCGACGTGCTGCTCGCCGCGGTCGCCGGCGGGCTGCGGCGGGTGCTGCCCGACCCCGACCACGCCGGAACGCGGCTGCGGGTCGCCGTGCCGCTGACGGTGCGCGAGCCGGGCACCGCCGCGGAGGGGAACACCACCGCGGCGGTGATGATGGACCTGCCGCTCGGGCCGCTGCCGGAGGCCGAGCGGCTGGCCGGGGTCGCGGCGGGCAGCCGCCGGCTGCGCACCGGCACCCGGGCGCTGGCCTCCCGGTTCGTGATGGGACGGCTGGCCGGTCTGCTCCCCACGCCGGCGCACGCCTGGTTCGCGCGGACCGTCTACGGCGCGCGGTTCTTCCAGGCGATCGTCTCCAACATGCCGGGTCCGCCGATCCAGCTCAGCCTGGCCGGCGCGCCGGTCGTGGCGGCGTACCCGATCCTGCCGCTGGCCCCCGGCGCGCCGCTGGCCGTCGGCGCGCTGGGCTGGCACGGCTCCCTCTGCATCGGGGTGAGCGCCGACCCGGCGCTGGTCGACGACGCCGAGCGGCTGGCCGCCTCGGTCGGGGCGGTGATCGAGGAGCTTCGCGGCCCGGTGGCGCCCACGCCGGTCGCCCCGGCGGCCGACTCAGTCACCCCGGCAGGTGACCCGGCCGCGGACCGGAGCGGCGCCGCCGGCCGCTGACCCGCCGCCGGCGGCCTCGTCGGCCTCCTCGACGCCGTCGACGCCCCAGGCCAGGGCGAGGGTCAGGCTGGCCCGGCCGGCCGGGTCGTCCAGCGTGGCGCCGAGCAGGTCGTGCAGCCGGGCCATCCGGTACCGGACGGTCTGCGGGTGGATCCGCAGCTCGGCGGCGACGGCTTGGCGGTCGCCGAGGTGGCGCAGCCAGGCCGCGAGCGTCTCGGTCAGCCGCTGCCGTACGGCCGGGGTCAGGCCGGCGAGCGGGGCCAGGCACTGGCGGCGCAGGGCCTGGAGCAGCCGGGCGTCCCGGTGCACGATGATCGCGTCGAGGTGCTCGGCCACGAACACCGGGTCGTCGGTCAGCGTGCCCGCGCGGGAGAGCCGCAGCGCGATCTCGGCGATCTCCACGCTGGCCGGGAGCTGCTCCGGGCGTACCGGATGCCCGACGACCGCGCCGGCGCCGCTCAGCTTCGCGGCCAGCCGCTGGCGGCGGCCGGGACGGACCGGGTCCGGTATCACCGCGCCGGTCAGCTGCCGGCGCCGGATGAGCAGGCAGGAGGCGTCCAGCCGGGCCAGCATCGCCTGCCCGACGGGGTTGTCCGGGTCGACCAGCACGACGGCGACCTCGCGCGGCAGCGGCCAGCCGGCCCGGGTGGCGGCGGCGCGCACCGCGGCGCTGTCCGAGCGGTCCGACAGCAGCAGCTCGACCAGGTCGTCGCGGAGCCGCTCGCGGTCGGCGGCGGCCTCCGACTGCTCGGCGACGTACCCCCGGGCGGAGGCCGACGAGAGCCGGTCGACGTAGGCGAAGACCGCCTCGGCCAGCGCCGCGAGCGCGGTGGGGGCGACGCCGGTCTGTAGGGCGGTGCTGGAGACCTCGTGCCAGGCCACCCGGGCACCGAGCTGGTACGCGGACAGGAGCGCGGAGAGGTCCCGCCCCTCCCGCCACTGCACGCGGCCGATCTCCTCGAACAGCGCCACCGGCGTGCTCGGCGTGGGTATCAGGTCACCGGGCGGCTCGGACAGGTACTGCTCGGCGAACTCCACCAGCCACCGGATGAAGCCCTCCGCCGCGGCCTCGACCTCGGTCTGCTCCTCGGCGAGGAACTGGGCGTAGTCCGGCCAGTCGGCGGTGAGCAGCCGGCGGACCTCGTCGAGCAGGTGTGGCAACCGCCCGATCAGTGCGGGAACGAGCGCCTCCAGCGAGGCATCCCCTGCCCGATCGCGTGATCGCATCGTTTCCGGTTTACCTCATCTTTGTGTCGGGGGTACATGCTTGCGGCGCTTTTGTACGCGCGTGACAACTCAGCATGTACCGAGTTACTCGTTTTGTCGCAGACTTATCGCGGCTCGAAGTGCCAGCATCGAAATCATGGCGCATCCGGGTTCCGGATCGGCAGGGGCGTCGCGAGCGGGGGCCGCGCGGAGTACGCCCGGGGACGGCTATCTGCGTCACCGGGAGCAGTCCGAAAACTTCCCGGTCGCGCTGCGGGTGCTGCCCCGGGAGCCGCGTACCCACCTGCGGGCCGTCTACGACGTGGCCCGGGTGATCGACGACCTCGGCGACCGGGGCGACGGTGACCGCACCGCGGCCCTGCTCGCCTTCCGGGCCGACCTGGCGACCGTGTGGCGCGGTGGCACCCCGCGGGCGGACGTGCTGCGCCGGCTCGTGCCGACGGTAAGGGCATGCGACCTGCCCCAGGAGCCGTTCGACGACCTGGTCCGGGCCAACCTGCAGGACCAGCGGGTCGACCGCTACGCCACCTACGCCGACCTGCGGGCGTACTGCACGCTCTCCGCCGACCCGGTCGGCCGGATCGTGCTGGCCGTCTTCGGCGCCGGCACGCCGCGGGCGGTCGAGCTCTCCGACCGGGTCTGCACGGCGCTGCAGCTCGTCGAGCACTGGCAGGACGTCGCCGAGGACCGCCGGGCCGGGCGGGTCTACCTGCCGCAGGAGGACCTGGCCGCGTTCGGGGTGCCGGAGTCCGACCTGGACCTGCCGCAGACCTCACCCCGGCTGCGCCGCCTGATGGCGTACGAGACCGACCGCGCGGAGGCGCTCCTGGACTCCGGCACCCCGCTGCTGGGGCTGCTGCGCGGCTGGGCCCGGCTGGCGGTGACCGGATACGTGGCCGGCGGGCGGGCCGCGATCGACGGGCTCCGTAAGACCAATTGGGCGATTATGTCTGGAAGCCCGGGCACATCACGGTTAGCTGTACTTCGACACCTTTCCAGGGGGCTAGTGAGAAGGGTGGTGCCATGACGGGCACTCTCGACGAGGCCTACGCGCACTGCGCGTCCATCACCCGGCAGCGGGCGCGCAACTTCTACTACGGGATCAGGCTGCTGCCCGGGCCCAAGCGGGCGGCGCTCTGCGCGGTGTACGCGCTGGCCCGGCGGATCGACGACATCGGCGACGGCGACCTGCGCCCGGTGGACAAGGCCTCCGGGCTCGCCGCGCTGCGGGCGGCGCTGCGCGACATCGACGCCAGCACCGACCCGGTCCTGCTCGCGGTCGCCGACGCGGCCCGGCGGTACCCGATCCCGCTCGGCGCGTTCGAGGAGCTCGTCGACGGCGTGGAGATGGACGTCACCGGCCGCAGCTACGACACCTTCGAAGACCTCGTGGAGTACTGCCGCTGCGTGGCCGGCTCGGTCGGGCGGCTCTGTCTCGGCGTGTTCGGCAGCCGGCCCGACCCGGAGGCCTCCGGGTACGCCGACGCGCTCGGCATCGCCCTCCAGCAGACGAACATCCTGCGCGACATCCGCGAAGACCTCGGCAACGGCCGGGTGTACCTGCCGCAGCGGGACCTCGACCGGTTCGGCGTGGACCTCACCCTGGACGAGCGAGGCGCGTTGGTCGACAAGGACGGCGAGCTCGCCGCGCTGATCGACTTCAGCGCCACCCGGGCCCGCGGCTGGTACCGGGACGGGCTGCGCCTCGTCCCCCTGCTCGACCGGCGCAGCGCCGCCTGCTGCACCGCGATGTCCGGCATCTACGTGCGGCTGCTGGACCAGATCGCGCAGCGGCCGGCCGCCGTCTACGACCAGCGCCTGTCCCTCTCCGGCTGGCAGAAGGCCGGCGTCGCCGCCCGCGCTCTCCTGGGCCGGGCCTCATGAACGGGCCACGCCTCATGAACGGGCCACGCCTCATGAGCGGGCCACGCCTCGTGAACGGGCCGGGTCCCGTGAACGGGCCGGGTCCCGTGAGCGGGCCGGGCCCCGTGAACGGCCGCACCGCAGGCCTGCCCGCCGCGGAGCGAGGAGCGGCATGAGCGCGAGCGTGGGCGTCGTCGGGGGCGGGCTGGCCGGCATCACCGCGGCCCTGCGCTGCGCGGACGCCGGCCGCCAGGTCACCCTCTTCGAGTCCACCCCACGGCTGGGCGGCCTCACCTACTCGTTCCGCCGGGGCGACCTGGACGTCGACAACGGGCAGCACGTCTTCCTCCGCTGCTGCACCGCGTACCAGGCGCTGCTGGACCGGCTCGGCGTCGCCGACCGGGTCACGCTCCAGCCGCGGCTCGACATCGCCGTCCACTGCCCCACCTCGACCCGGCCGGCCCGGCTGCGCCGCTCGGGGCTCCCCGCGCCGCTGCACCTGTCCGGGGCGCTGGCCCGGTACAGCCCGCTGTCGCCGGCGCAGCGGCTCGCGTTCGTCCGGGCCGCGCTGGCCCTGCGCCGGGTCGACCCGGCGAGCCCGGCGACCGACGAGCAGAGCTTCGGCGCCTGGCTGGCCGCGCACGGGCAGGGCGAGCGGGCGGTCAGCGCGCTCTGGGACCTGGTCGGCGTGGCCACCCTGAACGCGCGGGCCGCCGACGCCTCCCTCGCCCTGGCCGCCACGGTCTTCCAGATCGGACTGCTCACCGACACCGCGGCCGCCGACATCGGCTGGTCCGCGGTACCCCTGTCGCGCCTGCACGGCGAACCGGCGCTGGCCCGGCTCGCCGCCGCCGGCGCGCGGGTGCTGACCGGCGCCAAGGTGACGGCCGTCGCACCCAAGGGCGAGGGCTGGCTCATCCGGTCACGAGAGGAGGACCACATGGTCGACCAGGTCGTGCTCGCCGTCCCGCCGGACGCCGCCGAGCGCCTGCTGCCACCGGGCAGCGTCCCGTTACCGGACGGATGGGCGCGCGGGCTGGGCAGCACGCCGATCGTCAACGCGCACGCCGTCTTCGACCGGCCGGTGATGTCCGCGCCGTTCGTGGCCGGGATCGACACCCCGATCCAGTGGGTGTTCGACCGTACCGCCCAGTCCGGCCTGGCCACCGGGCAGTACCTGGCGGTCTCGCTGTCGGCCGCCGACGACCTCGTCGACCTGCCCACCGCCGTCCTCCGCGAACGGCTGCTGCCGGCGCTGGCCGCCCTCCTGCCGCGGGTACGCGAGGCCGGCGTCACCGACTTCTTCGTCACCCGGGAACGGCACGCCACGTTCCGCCCGGCACCCGGCAGCGCGCGGCTGCGCCCCGGCGCCACCACCGCCGTGCCCGGGCTCTTCCTCGCCGGAGCGTGGACCGCGACCGGCTGGCCGGCCACGATGGAGGGCGCGGTGCGCAGCGGCGACGCGGCGGCCGGCGCGCTGCTGGCCGAGCACTCCCCCAGCTCGCGCCGAGGAAAGGTCACGACGCCATGACCGCGACACCGACCACGCTGCGGCGCAGCCGCGACATCGTCACCCCGGCCCTGCGCGCCGTGCTGGACCGCCTCGACGAGACCAGCCGCGCCCAGGCCCGGTACCACCTCGGCTGGACCACACCGGACGGTGAGCTCGCCGCCGTCGAGGGTGGCAAGGCGGTGCGGCCGGCGCTGGCCCTGCTCTCCGCCCGGGCCGCCGGCGCCCCCGCCGAGGTGGGGCTGCCCGGCGCCGTCGCGGTCGAGCTGGTGCACAACTTCTCGCTGCTGCACGACGACGTGATGGACGGCGACACGCTGCGCCGCCACCGCCGTACCGTGTGGGCGGTCTGGGGTGTGCCCAGCGCGATCCTGACCGGCGACGCGCTGCTGGCGCTGGCCCAGGAGGTGCTGCTGGAGTCCGGCTCGCCGAACGCGGCCGCCGCCGGCACGCTGCTGGCCACCGCCACCCGTGACCTGGTCCGCGGGCAGGTGCAGGACCTCGCCTTCGAGCAACGCACCGCCGTACCCCTGGACGAGTGCCTGGACATGGTGGCCGGCAAGACCGGTGCCCTGCTCTCGGCCAGCGCCTCGATCGGCGCGGTGCTGGCCGGCGCGCCGGCGGGCACCACGGCCGCGCTCGCCACGTTCGGCGCCCAGGTGGGCATCGCCTTCCAGGTCGTCGACGACCTGCTGGGCATCTGGGGCGACCCGGCGGTGACCGGCAAACCGGTCTACTCCGACCTGCGCTCGCGCAAGAAGACCCTGCCGATGACGTACGCGGCCAGCCAGCCCGGTGCCGCCGGCGAGCGGCTCGCCGCCTGGCTGGCGGGCACCGACCCGGTGGACGAGGCGGCGCTGCCCGAGGTCGCGGCGATGGTGGAGGCGGCCGGCGGCCGGGACTGGGCGACCGAGGAGGCGCGGCGGCGGATGGAGCTGGCCGAGTCGGCGCTCGCCACCGTTCCCATGCCGGACCCGCCCCGCGACGAGCTGGTCGCGCTCGGCCGTTTCCTCGTCACCCGGGAGGCGTGATGACCCAGGGCAGCGCGGCGACTCGACACGAGGAACGGCGACCGGCGCGGGCCGGCACCCGGGCGGGCGACCGCACCGCCGAAGCGCTGGACCGGGCGGTGGCCCACCTGCGCGGGTTGCAGGACGAGCGCGGCTGGTGGAAGGGGGAGCTCGAGACCAACGTCACCATGGACGCCGAAGACCTGCTGCTGCGCGAGTTCCTCGGCATCCGCGGCGAGCAGGAGACCGCGGAGGCGGCCCGGTGGATCCGCTCCCAGCAGCGCGACGACGGCACCTGGGCGACGTTCCACGGCGGCCCGGCCGACCTCTCCACCACCGTCGAGGCGTGGGTGGCGCTGCGGCTCGCCGGCGACCCGGCCGACGCGCCGCACATGGTGGCGGCCCGCGACTTCGTCCTCGCCTCCGGCGGGCTGGAGCGCACCCGGGTGTTCACCCGGATCTGGCTCGCCCTCTTCGGCGAGTGGTCGTGGGACCGGCTGCCCGAGCTGCCACCCGAGATGATCTTCCTGCCGAAGTGGTTTCCGCTCAACATCTACAACTGGGCCTGCTGGGCCCGGCAGACGGTGGTGCCGCTGACCGTCGTCGGCTCGCTCCGCCCGGTGCGGCCGCTGCCGTTCAGCGTGGCCGAGCTGCGGACCGGAAGGCACGCGCGCCGGGACCGGCCGTGGAGCGCAGCCGGCGCGTTCCAGCGCCTCGACCGGGTGCTGCACGCGTACGGCCGGCGCCCGGTCCGGCCGCTGCGCGAGCTGGCGCGGCGCCGGGCGGCGGAGTGGATCCTGGCCCGCCAGGAGGCGGACGGGTCGTGGGGCGGCATCCAGCCCCCGTGGGTGTACTCGCTGCTCGCCCTGCACCTGCTCGGCTACCCGCTGGACCATCCGGCGCTGCGGGCCGGGCTGGCCGGCCTCGACCGCTTCACCGTCCGCGAGCGGACCCCGGAGGGCTGGGTACGCCGGCTGGAGGCGTGCCAGTCGCCGGTCTGGGACACCGGGCTGGCGATGACCGCGCTGCTCGACGCCGGCGCGCCGGCCGACGACCCGGCGCTGGTACGCGCCGCCGGCTGGCTGCTGGACGAGGAGATCCGGGTACCCGGCGACTGGGCGGTGCGCCGGCCGGGGCTGGCGCCGGGCGGCTGGGCGTTCGAGTTCGACAACGACGGCTACCCGGACACCGACGACACGGCCGAGATCGTGCTGGCGTTGCGGCGCACCGCGTACCCGGACCGGGACCGGCTCCGCGCGGCGATCGACCGGGGCGTGGCGTGGACGGCCGGCATGCGCTCGCGGGACGGCGGCTGGGCCGCGTTCGACGCCGACAACACCCGGACGCTGGCGAACAAGCTCCCGTTCTGCGACTTCGGCGAGGTGATCGACCCGCCCTCCGCCGACGTCACCGCGCACGTCGTGGAGATGCTCGCCGCCGAGGGGCGGGCCGGCAGCGCGGCGTGCCGGAGCGGGGTGGCCTGGCTGCTGAAGGCGCAGGAGCCGGACGGGTCCTGGTTCGGCCGCTGGGGAGCCAACCACGTGTACGGCACCGGCGCCGCCGTGCCGGCCCTGGTGGCCGCCGGCACCGACCGGCGGGCCGCGCCGATCCGCCGCGCCGTGCGCTGGCTGGAGGCGCACCAGAACCCGGACGGCGGCTGGGGCGAGGACCTGCGCTCGTACGACGACCCGGCCCTGGCCGGCCGCGGCACCTCGACCGCGTCGCAGACCGCCTGGGCGCTGCTGGCCCTGCTCGCCGCCGGCGAGGAGTCGTCGTCCACAGTGGAGCGCGGGGTCCGCTTCCTGGTCGACACCCAGCGGCCGGACGGCACCTGGGACGAGCCGCAGTTCACCGGCACCGGGTTTCCCGGCGACTTCTACATCAACTACCACCTGTACCGGCTCGTCTTCCCGATCTCAGCGATCGGCCGGTACCTGGCGGGGCGCCCGTGACCGGCGCCACGGTCTACACCCCGCTGCTGGTCGAGCGGGCGGCCCTGCTCGGCGCCGCGCCGGACCTGCGCGTCGTGCGTACCGGCATGGGTCCTTCCAAGGCGCGGGCGGCGGCCGCGCGGGTCGGCCCGGGTCCCGCCGTCGTGGCCGGCGTGGGTGGCGGCCTGGCACCCGGCCTCGCGGCCGGCGACCTGGTGGTCGCGAGCGAGGTGCGCGACGAGGACGGCGTCCGGCCCTCCCCCTCCGCGCCGCTGCTCGCCGGCGCGCTGCGCCGCCTCGGCCTGGACGTCCACATCGGACCCGTCCGGTCCAGCGCGCGGCCGCACAAGGGTCCGGGGGACGGGCTCGCCGTCGACATGGAGTCGGCCTGGCTCGCGCCGGGCGGGGAGGCGCCGTTCGCCGTCGTACGCGCCGTCGTCGACACTCCGGACCATCCACTGTGGAGCCTGGGCACCCCGGCGCGCGGCGTCCGGGCGCTGCGCGCGCTGCGCCGGGCGGCACCGGCGCTGCGGCAGTGGGCGGCCGCCACCGGACCCCGGGAGCTGCTGCTGGCCAGCCCGCGCTCGTTCTGCGCCGGCGTGGAGCGCGCCGTCGACATCGTCCGCCGGGCGCTGGACCGGCACGGCCCGCCGGTGTACGTACGCCGGCAGATCGTCCACAATGTACACGTCGTCCGGGAGCTGGAGGAGCGCGGAGCCGTCTTCGTCACCGAGGTCGACGAGGTGCCCGAGGGCGCCGTGGTGGTGCTCGCCGCGCACGGCGTCGCCCCGGCGGTGCGCGCGGAGGCGGAGGCCCGCCACCTGTCGGTGATCGACGCCACCTGCCCTCTGGTCGCCAAGGTGCACGCGGAGGTGCGCCGCTACGCCGGCCGGGGCAGCACGGTCTTCCTGATCGGCCACGGCGACCACGAGGAGGTCGAGGGTACGGTCGGCGAGGCCCCCGAGCACGTGGTCGTGGTGGAAGACCTCGCCGCGGCGGCCACCGTCACCGCGCCCGACCCGAGCCGCGTCGCGTACGCGATGCAGACCACCCTCGCCGTCGACGAGGCCGAGGGGATCGCCGACGTGCTGCGCGGCCGCTTCCCGGCGCTGGACGGCCCGCGCCGCGACGACATCTGCTACGCCACGACCAACCGCCAGCGGGCGGTGGCCGCCGTCGCGCGGGAGGCCGACCTGGTCCTGGTCGTCGGTTCGGAGAACTCGTCCAACTCGCGGCGCCTGGTCGAGGTCGCCGAGCGCGCCGGCGCCCCGGCGCACCTGGTGGACGACGTCGGGCAGGTGGACCTGCGCTGGCTGGCCGGCGCCCGCCGGGTGGGCATCACCGCCGGGGCCTCCGCGCCGCCCCATCTCGTCGACGACCTCGTGCACTGCCTCTCCGGCCTCGGCCCGGTGACCGTGCGCGAGACCGAGACCACGCGCGAGGACGTACGTTTCACGCTGCCCCGGGAGGTGAGCTGACCATGGCGATGCCGCTGCGTCAGACGATTCGGCTCGGAAGCTACCTGCTCAAGCAGAAGCTGCTGCGCAGGGAGAGGTTCGCGCTGCTGGTCGAGCTCGAACCGCTCTTCGCCTGCAACCTCAAGTGCGCCGGCTGCGGCAAGATCGCACAGCCGGCGTCGCTGCTCAAGCAACGGATGCCGGTGGAGCAGGCGGTCGCCGCGATCGAGGAGAGCGGCGCGCCGATGGTCTCGATCGCCGGCGGCGAGCCGCTGATGCACCCGCAGATCGACGAGATCACCCGCCAGCTGCTGGCCCGCAACAAGATCGTGTTCCTCTGCACCAACGCGCTGCTGCTCCCCAAGCACCTGCACAAGTTCAAGCCGCACCGCAACTTCGCCTGGATGGTGCACATCGACGGGCTGCGCGAGCGGCACGACGCGTCGGTGGCCAAGGAGGGCGGCTTCGACGGGGCGGTCGCGGCGATCCGGCAGGCGAAGGCGGCCGGCTTCCGGGTGATGACCAACACGACGTTCTTCAGCACCGACACCCCGCAGGACGTCGTCGGCGTGCTCGACTATCTCAACGACGAGCTCGGTGTCGACAACATGCAGATCTCCCCGGCGTACGCGTACGAGAAGGCGCCCGACCAGGAGCACTGGCTCGGCGTCGACCAGACCCGGGCGCTGTTCCAGAAGGCGTTCGCCGACGGGCGGCGCAAGCGGTGGCGGCTCAACCACTCCCCCGTCTTCCTCGACTTCCTGGAGGGGCGGCGGGAGCTGTCCTGCACGGCGTGGGGCATCCCGTCGTACTCCCTGCTCGGCTGGCAGCGCCCCTGCTACCTGCTGGACGACGGGTACGCCAAGACGTACCGGGAGCTGATCGAGGAGACCGACTGGTCCGCGTTCGGCCGCGGCAAGGACCCGCGGTGCGCGAACTGCATGGCCCACTGCGGGTACGAGCCGACCGCGGTGATCGCGACCATGGGGTCGCTGCGGGAGTCGCTGCGCGCCGCCGTCGGCGGCTGACCGGGCCGCGCCGGTTCGCTCCCGCGCCGTCCGGCGTCGTTCCACGGCCCGGGCCGGCTCGGGCGGTCACCGAGATCGTGGTACTTAGGTGCCCCGGGAGGGGCACCGGAATACCACGATCACCGCGGTCGAGGTCGGCGCCGCCGGCGGCGGACTCCGCGGCGGGCGGCCCCGCGGCTTGTGGGCTCCGCGCCGTGCCGCCTCCACAGTGTGCGGCCTCTGCGGCGGGCGGCCCTCCGCGGCGGGCGGCCCCGCAGCTTGTGGGCTCCGCGGCGGGCGGGCTCCGCGGCGGGCGGGCTCATGCCCGGGCCAGGTCGAGGCCGAGCTCGGCCAGGACCGCGTCGGTGTGCTCGCCGAGGGCCGGGATGGGGCCGAGCGGCGGCTCCAGCCCGTCCGGCAGCGCCGGGGGAAGCAGCTGGCGGAGCATGCCGACCGGGGAGCCGACGTCGCGCCACCGGTTCCGGGCCAGCAGCTGGGGGTGCCCGGCCAGGCTGGACAGCTCCCGGAGCCGGGCGTTGGCGATCCCGGCCGCGTCGAGGCGGGCGGCCACCTCGTCGGCGGAGAGGGCGGCGAACCGTTCCTCGATCACGGCCGTCAGCTCCGCCCGGCGCTCGACCCGCCGCATGTTCGCGGCGAACCGCTCGTCGTCCACAAGGGAGGGATCACCGAGCACCTCGCGGCAGAACGCGGACCACTCCCGCTCGTTCTGGACCCCGAGGAAGACCTGCCCGCCGGCGCAGCGGAACGGCCCGTACGGCGCGATGGCCGCGTGCGAGGCCCCGGTGCGGGCGGGCGCGACCCCGCCGTACATGGTGAAGTTGAGCGGGAAGCCCATCCACTCGGCCAGCGCCTCCAGCATCGACACCTCGACCGTCGCGCCCTCGCCGGTGCGGCCACGGCGGACCAGGGCGGCGAGCGCGCCCGCGTAGGCGTACATCCCGGCCGCGATGTCGGCGACCGGGATGCCGACCTTGCTGGGCGTCTGCGGCGTACCGGTGATGGAGACCAGCCCCGCCTCGCACTGGACGATCAGGTCGTACGCCTTCCGGTCCGAGTACGGGCCGTCCGGGCCGAAGCCGGAGACGCAGACGTGCACCAGGGCGGGGTGCGCCGCGCGGAGCGTGGCCGCGTCGAGCCCCAGGCGCGCGGCGGCCCGCGGGCCGATGTTGTGCACGAACACGTCCGCCCGGGCCGCGAGCGCCTGGATCGCCCGCCGGCCGGTGCCGGACTTCAGGTCCAGGACCACGGACTCCTTGCTGCGGTTGAGCCACACGAAGTGGCTGGAGAGCCCCTGGACCGTCTCGTCGTACGCGCGCGCGAAGTCACCCGAGCCGGGCCGCTCGATCTTGATCACGCGCGCCCCGAGGTCGGCGAGGTGCCGGGTGGCCAGCGGCGCGGCGACGGCCTGCTCGATCGAGACCACGGTCACGCCGTCCAGCGGGCGCGGCGTCACGCCGCCGCCCCACCACGACGGCGAAGCACTCGCACTCCGCTTCGCTCCGCGCTCATGCCGCCTCCAGGATGCTCACGTAGTTGGCCACGGCCAGCCCGCCCATGTTGTGTACCGCCGCGCGGTCGGCCCGGTCCAGCTGGAGCGCGCCGGCGGTGCCGGTGAGCTGCATGGCGGCCAGCACGTGCTGGCTGACGCCGGTGGCGCCGACCGGGTGCCCCTTGGACTTCAGCCCGCCGGAGGGGTTGACCGGCAGCGCCCCGTCCCGGTACACGACGCCGTCGGCCAGCAGCTGGGCGCCCTTGCCGGGGGCCGCGAGCCCCAGCGTCTCGTAGAGCACCAGCTCGGCGATGGTGAAGCAGTCGTGCACCTCGAGGAAGGAGAGGTCGCGGGTCCCGGTCCCGGCCATCGCCATCGCCCGGTCCCAGGCCACCCGGCTGGCGGCGAACGCGACCGGGTCGCGGCGGCCGGCGGGCAGGTAGTCGTTGGCCTGCCCCACGCCGAGGAAGCGCACCGCGGGATGGCGGGCCGCCGCGGAGCGTTCCCGGCCGAGCACCAGGGCGGCCGCGCCGTCCGAGATCGGTGAGCAGTCGGTGCGGCGCAGGATGCCGGCGACCCGCGGGTTGGCCGGCGACTCCGTGCGGCAGAACGCCTCGTCGAGCGGCTTGCGCAGGTGCGCGTACGGGTTGTCGAGCGCGTTGCGGTGGCTCTTGGCGGCGATCGTCCCGAGCGTGTCGGCGCAGTCGCCGTAGCGGCGCGCGTACTCGTCGGCCACCTCGGCGAAGAGCCCGGCGAAGCCGGTGGACGAGGCGCGGCCGGCGGTGTCGTAGTCGGCGCCGAGCAGGCTCGCCCCCACGACGTCCGCGCCGGCGTGGGTCATCTTCTCGGCGCCGACCACCAGGACGTTGCGGGCCGCCCCGGCGCGGAGCGCCAGCAGTCCACTGTGTACGGCGGCGGCACCGGAGGCGCAGGCGTTCTCCACCCGGGTCGCCGGCTTGCCCCACAGCCCGTCGTCGGCCTGCAGCGCCAGCGACGACGCGAACGCCAGCGGGTGCATGCCCGCGTTGAACTGGCCGTAGTAGATGGCGTCGATCGCCTCGGGTTCGAGCCCGGCCGCGGCGATCGCCTCGGCCGCCACGCCCACGACGAGCGCCTCGATCCCCTCGTCGAGCTTGCCGAACCGCGAGTGCGCCCAGCCAGTGATCAGTACGTCCGTGGTCATCCGTCGCCTCCCATGTCGATCTCGAACGCAGCGGTGATCTCCGTCAGCTCCGCCGCGGTCACGCCGGGCGCGAGGGCGGTCAGCACCAGCCGCCCGTCGCGTACGTCGAAGTCGGCCCGGTCGGTGATCACCCGGTCGACCACGCCGGCCCCGGTCAGCGGGAGCGTGCAGCGCTCGACCACCTTCGGCGTACCATCCTTGGCCACGTGGTCGGTCAGCACCAGCACCCGCTTTGCGCCGGCGACCAGGTCCATGGCGCCGCCCATGCCCTTGACGAGCCGGCCCGGGATCGTCCAGTTGGCCAGGTCACCCCGGCTCGACACCTGCATCGCGCCGAGGATGGCGAGGTCCAGGTGACCGCCGCGGATCATGGCGAAGGAGTCGGCGGAGTCGAAGAAGCTCGCCCCCGGCCGCGCGGTCACCGTCTGCTTGCCCGCGTTGATCAGGTCCGCGTCCTCCTCGCCCTCCCACGGGAACTCGCCCATCCCGAGCATCCCGTTCTCGCTGTGGAAGGTGACCCGGACGCCCGCCGGCACGTGGTCGGTGACCAGGGTCGGTATCCCGATGCCGAGGTTGACGTAGGCACCGTCGCGCAGTTCGGTGGCGGCGCGGGCGGCCATCTCGTCACGCGTCCACATGCTGAACCTCCGGGCGGCGCCGCACGGTGAGCTGTTCGATCTCGGGTGGCCGCGCGGGGGCGAGCACCACGTGGTCCACGAAGATGCCCGGGGTCCCCACGCTCTCCGGGTCGAGGTAGCCGCCGGAGACGCGGTCCACCTCGGCGAAGGTGGTGCGCCCGGCGGTGGCGACGAGCGGGTTGAAGTTGCGCGCGGTCCGGCGGTAGGCGAGGTTGCCCTCGGCGTCGGCGAGGTGGGCCCGGACCAGGGCGACGTCCGCGACGATGGCGCGCTCCAGGACGTAGGTGCGGCCGTCGAACTCGGCGTGCGGCTTGCCCTCGGCCACCACCGTCCCCACGCCGGTGCGGGTGTAGAACGCCGGGATCCCGGCGCCGCCGGCGCGGAGCCGCTCGGCCAGGGTGCCCTGCGGCGCGAACTCGACCTCGAGCCGGCCGTCGAGGTACCGCCGGGCGAACTCGCGGTTCTCCCCCACGTACGACGCGACGACCTTGACGACCTGGCCGTTCTCGATGAGCAGGCCCAGGCCCTTGCCGTCCACGCCCATGTTGTTGGAGACGACGGTCAGGCCGCGTACGCCGAGGTCGCGGACGGCCTCGATGAGCCCGAACGGGTTGCCGCAGAGCCCGAACCCGCCGACCGCGAGCGTGCCGCCGTCGCGCAGGACGGCGGCGAGGCTCTCGGTGACCGACGCGCGGAGCTTGGTGGAGGTCACGGTCACACCTTCGTGTGGATCGGGGCGCCCAGCCAGGCGACGCAGTCGGCCAGCGCCGCGGGCCGGTCGACCGCCGTACCGGTCAGCTCCCCGTAGGCACTGTGGACGTTCAGCACGAAGCGCTCGGGGTCGAGCAGGTGCCGGAACTCGGCGAGGTCCGCGCTCCTGGCCACCTCCAGCGGGGTCAGGCCGGCGGCGACACCGCGCTTCCCCTCGGCCAGGACGAAGCGGTAGTAGCGCTCGTGGTCGGCCAGCACCTCGCCGAGCTGGGCCGCGTCGAGCACCGGCCCGTGCCCGGGTACGACCTTGTCGGCCGCGAAGGAGGCCATCCAGTCCAGGCTCCGGATCGCGCCGGTCGGCTCCCCCGCCATGATCATCGGCGTGTGTCCCGGGAAGAGCAGGTCGCCGGCGAACAGCACCCGCACGTCGGGCACCCAGGCGACGGCGTCACCGGCGGTGTGCGCGGTGAAGCCGGGGTGCACCAGCCGCACCTCCCGGCCGCCGAGATGCACGGTGAGCTGGGACTCGAACGTGAGGTCGGGGGCGCGCCGGCGCAGCTGGCCGAAGTCCGGCCGCGGCGACCAGAACGGCGGGAAGGTCTCCAGCGTCGTGTCGGCCAGGAACCCCTCGCGCATCCGGGCGTGCCCCACGACGCAGGTCGACGGCGGCAGCATCGAGTTGCCGAACGTGTGGTCGCCGTGGTGGTGGGTGTTGACCGCGTGCGTCAGCGGCGTCTCCCCGCGCACACCGTCGACCGCGTCGAGCAGCCGCCGGGTACGCCGCTCGGTGGTGCACGTGTCGACCAGCAGCGCCCGCTCCCGCCCCACGACGAGTCCGGCGTTGTTGATCCACCAGGTCCCGTCCGGCTGGAGCCACGCGTACACCCCCTCGGCCACGGATACCAGCTCGGGGTCGCTCTCGTGTTGTGTGCTCATCGTTCCCTTTCGGCTGGCGGGCGGCGCCCCTGCGGCTTTGGCGGTGACCGCCGGGCTGGCGGGCGGCGCGCCTGCGGTTGTTGGCGACGGTGCGCCTGCGTTTCTCTCGCGACGACCGCCGCGCTAGCGGGCGGCGCGCTTGCGTTTCTTGGCGATGACCGCCGCGGCGGAGACGGCGAGGACGACGGCGGCGCCGTTGAAGACCGGCTCGACCCAGTCTTCGGCGCCGGCGAGGGTCAGGCCGTTGATGCTGACCGCGACGAAGAAGACGCCCACGAGCGTGCCGGCGACCGTGAACCGGCCGGGGCGGATCGTCGTCGAGCCGAGGAAGATCGCGGCGAGCGCGGGCAGCGTGTACCCGGTCCCGACCCCGGCCGCCGCGCTGCCGGTGCGGGCCAGGAGCAGGACACCGGCGACGCCGGCGACCGCGCCGGAACAGGCGAAGGCGAGCATGACCGTGCGGGAGACCGGCATGCCGACCAGGCGCGACGCGGGCTCGTTCGAGCCGATGGCGAGCAGCCGCCGGCCGAACATCGTGAACCCGAGCAGGAAGGCGACGGCCAGGGCGGTGGCGGCCAGCAGCCACACCGGCCGGGGGATGCCCAGCCAGGAGAGGTTGCCGAAGTCGAGCAGCGGCTGGGGGACGCCGAGCAGGGTCTGGTACCCGGTCCAGAGCACCCCGATGCCGGCCAGCAGCGTCGACATGCCGAGCGTGATGACCAGGGAGTTGGCGTTGAAGTAGGCGATGAGGAAGCCGTTGACCAGGCCGATGGCGGCGCCGACCAGGACGCCGCCGGCGATCGCCAGGACGAGCGGCAGCTCCCACTCGGTGGCGATCTTCGCGGTCGCGATCGACGTGGTCGCGACGATCGCGCCCACCGAGAGGTCGAACCGCTCGGCGACGAGGGGGATGAGCGCGGCCAGCGCGGCGATCACGAGGATCGACTCGTTCGCGGCGATGTTACGGACGTTGGCGACGGTCGGGAAGACGTCCGAGGTCGCCGGCCACAGGCAGAAGAAGACGACGATGCCGCCGAGGAGCAGCACCAGCCCGAACCGCTCCACGAGCTCCAGCGGCCACGCGGTGGTCCGCCGGGACCGGCCCGCCGGCGGCGGCGCGCCGTCGTGCGGGGCCTGGACCTGGTCGTCACGGGTACCGGCGCTGAGTGTCATGGGATCTCCTGGGGAGCGTCGAACATGCGGGTCGCCACCCACTCGCGGGTGACGTCCCGCTGCCGGGCGGTGTCGGTGACGCGGCCGTTGGCGAGCACCACCACGCGGTCGGCGAGGTGCAGCAGCTCGTCGAGGTCCGAGGTGACCAGCAGCACCGAGGTGCCGCCGTCGACCGCCTTCTCGATCTGGGTGTAGATCTCCGCGCGGGCCCCGACGTCCACGCCCTGGGTGGGCTCGTCGAGCAGCAGCACGGCGGGGCGGGTCCGCAGCCAGCGGGCCAGGATCGCCTTCTGCTGGTTGCCGCCGGAGAGCTGGCCGAGGGCGGCGCGCGGGCCGGGGGCGCGGATCGAGTACCGCCGGATGTCCTCGGCCGCGTCGCGCAGCTCCGGCCCGCGCCGCAGCCAGCCGCGGCGGTACCGGCGCAGGCTGGCCGCGGACAGGTTCATCTCCAGGCCGAGGTTGGTGAACGCGGCGTGCCTGGCCCGGTCCTCCGGCACGTAGGCGAGGCCGGCGGCGACCGCGTCCGGGACGCTGCCCGGGCGCAGCCGGCGGCCGTTGACCTCGACCCTGCCCCCGGCCGGCCGGTGCACGCCGAAGATCGTCTCCACGAGGGACGTACGCCCGCTGCCGACGAGGCCGGCGACGGCCAGGATCTCGCCGCGGCGTACGTCGAGGTCGATCCCGCGCAGCGGCCCGCCGCTGAGGCCGCGTACGGTGACGGCGACCTCCGGGGCGATCGGCCGGGGCTCGCGCTTTTCCACCAGGTCCCGCTGCTGCCCCACGATCAGCCCGGTGAGCTGGGCGCGGTCCAGGCCGGCCACCGGCCGGGTCGCCACGTGGCGGCCGTCGCGCAGCACCGTCACGGTGTCCGCGTGCTCCAGGATCTCGTCCAGCCGGTGCGAGACGTAGAGGATGCTCTGCCCGTTCGCGGCGTACTCGTCGAGCCGGCTCAGCAGCTCGTCCACCTCGGCCTGCGGGAGCCGGGCCGTCGGCTCGTCCAGGACCAGCAGCGACACCTCGCCGCCTGCGCTGTCGAAGAGGCACCGCGCGATGGCGACCAGGGTCTGGTCCGCCGGGCGCAGGCTGCCGACCGGGGTACGGGCGTCGACCGGTACCCGCAGCCGGTCCAGGCACTCCTGCGCCGCGCGGCGCATCGCGGTCCAGGCGATGGCACCGGCGGTACGCGGGTAGCGGCGCCCGACGAACAGGTTCTCGGCCACCGTCATCGTGTCGAAGAGCCCGAGGTCCTGGTGGACGAAGCGCACCCCGGCCCGGTGGGACCAGGACGGCGTGACGGAGTCCGCGGCCGACGCCGACCCGCCGCAGCGGACCTCGCCCTCCGGGTCGGCCTGGTACACCCCGGCCAGGATCTTGATCAGCGTCGACTTGCCCGACCCGTTGCCGCCGGCCAGCGCGTGGAAGCTGCCCGGGCGGACCGCGAACGACACCTCGCTCAGCGCGCGCGTACCCGGGAAGGTCTTGCTGACCCGGACGAACTCGAGCGCCGTACCCATGTCAGGAGACGCCCCAAATCCGGCGGTAGTTGTCCTGGTAACTGGGCGAGTCGGCGTTCCCGTCGTAGACGTCGCCGGCCGGGAGGTGCTCGGCGTCCATCGCGCCGAAGCCGAAGCCCGGGTCGACCTGCGGCGCGCCGGCGAAGTGGCGGTTGAGCGCGTCGGCGGTGGCCCAGCCGGTCCACGGCCACGGGCGGCCGAGGGCGAACGACTGCTGCCCCTTCCTGATCAGCTGGATCGAGGAGGGTACCCCCTCGTGGCCGACCAGCAGGAGCTCGCGGCCGCCGGCCCGCGCCTGCTCCACGGCGGCACCGGCGCCGAGCGAGATGGCCGCGTCCGCGGGGACCATGACGACGTCCGCGTCCGGGTGCCGCTGCAGCGCCGCGCTCAGCTTCGCCTGGAGCTTGCCGCCGAGCAGGTCCGCGCCGGTGTACGGGACGGTGTCGACGCGGCAGCCGCCACACTCGCTCAGCGCCTTGAACTCGGACTCGCCGGTGTGCCGGGTGGTGGCGCTGTCGTCCTGCCGCATCTGCAGGACCTTGGCCTTGCCGCCGGTCTCGGCGATCACCCAGGCCGCGATCGAGGTACCGACCTGCTCGTCCAGGAAGCGGCCGTAGTCGGTGCCGGCGGTGCCCCAGATCAGGCCGCCGTCGAAGATCGCCTCGCCGCCGCCGGCGTACGTGTCGTCGCAGTCCAGCGCGTTTCCGGCGAACACGAGCGTGCCGGCCTGCCGCGCCGACTTGATGGCGCCCTCGGCGGCCGCGCAGTCCACGCCGAACAGCGCGACGGCATCGGCTCCGGCGGTCGCCGCGGCCCGGATCTGCGTGTTGTACACGGACGGGTCGAGCTTGCCGTCGACCAGCCGGGCGGTCCAGCCGAGCGCGGTCGCGGCGTCGACGAAGCCCTGGGCCGGGAGCGCGCAGCCGGGGGCGGTCGCCGAGCAGGCGAGCGCGACGACGTTCTTCCCCTTCACCGCGGCCGGGCCGCTCGCCGGCAGGTCGCGGTCGGTCCCGGCGAAGTTCGCCGCGACCAGGGTGCGCGCCTTCTCCAGTACGGCGTCGGTGGTGGTCCGGCCGCCGGTATCCGCCGACCCGGCCTCGCCGCAGCCGGCGAGCAGGGCGCTGAGCGCTACCACTGCGACAAATGGGCGCAGTCGAGATATGGACATGGTTCTCCTCGGCATCGTTCGGTGGGATCAGGTGCCGGCGTTCGACAGGCGGTGCTCGGCCGGCGTGCCCATCCACTCGGGCTTGTCCGGCCGCCAGCCGCCGCCTTCGCGGATGGCCGCGTCGAGCCACGCGCCGGACTCGTCCAGCGCGCGTACGGCCGCCGAGCGGAGGTCCTCGCGGAGCCGGCCGCCCTGCTTGACCACCTCGCCGCCGACCAGCACGGTGTCGACGTCGCCGGCGCCGACGTGCATGACGATCGCGTTGACGACGTCGGTCACGGCCCGCAGGCGCGGCGTGTCGGTGCGGATGAACAGCAGGTCGGCGGCCTTGCCGACCTCGATCGAGCCGCAGACGTCGCCGAGCCCGAGCCCGCGCGCGCCGCCCAGCGTGGCGAAGTGGAGCACGTCCTCGGTGCGCAGGGCGACCTCGCCCAGCGCGGAGGTGCCTTCGGCCTCGATCACCGGCTGGTGGTACCGGCCACGCTCCGCCGCGATCGCGATCCGCATGGCGGTGAACAGGTCGGGGCTGTTGTTGGACTGGATGTCCGCGCCGAGGCCGGTGGTCACGCCGGCCCGGTCCGCCGCCCGCACGATCAGCTGCCCGAGCCCCATGCCCAGCTCGGTCTCCGGCGTCGAGCTGACCGCCGCGCCCGCGTCGGCGAGGATCCTCAGGTCGTCGGCGTCGGCCGTGTTGCAGTGCGAGTGCAGCTGCTTGGCCCAGATCAGGCCGGCGTCGTGCCACTGGCGGATGTCCGAGGGGTACCCGGGCCGGAAGCGGGTGTTGGTGTGCGGGTGGATCAGCGCGTCCAGCTCCCGGCCGACCCGGATCTCGGTGGCGATCTGCTCGAAGGGCACGCGCACCATCTCGGTGGGCGAGATCCCGAACCGGACGCGGCCGTCGTCGCCGGCGAAGTGGGTCGCCCGTACCCGCCGGGCGTCCGCGTGCCGCTCCTCCGGCTTCTTGAACCACGGGTCGTCCATCGGCTGGTGGTAGAAGCCGTAGCACCACACGCCCCGGATGCCGGCCGCGCGGAAGCCGGCGACACCGGCGTCGGCGTGCTCGGGGGTCAGGACGCAGTGGGAGAAGTCGACCGTGCAGGTGGTGCCCGCCTCGAGCAGCCCGACCGCCCCGCCCAGCGTGCCGTTGTGCACGTCTTCGGCCCGGTGCCGGGCGGAGTGGTTGCGCCGGATCGTCCAGAAGTAGTCGTCGAGCGTGAAGTCCGAGGTGAACGCCCGCATCGTCGACTGCCACAGGTGGTGGTGGGTGTCGACCAGGCCGGGCATGATCCAGCCCCACGAGACGTCGACCGACTCGGCGTCCGGTGCCTCCAGGTCCGGGCCGAGCCGGGCGATCAGGCCGTCCCGGACCTCGACGTCGACGCGGCGGACGTCGCGCCGGCGCGGGTCGCCGACGAGGACCTGCGCGCCGCGGTAGACGGTGCTCTTGCTCACGGGTCTCTCCTAGTCAGTGATGGTGGTGGCGCGCGTCGTGGCGGCTTCCCGCCAGGACACCACGGGCGGCGGCGGCGCGATGGTCGTCTCGATGAGGCCGAGCGGTCCGGCGTCGAGGCGTACCCGATCGCCGGCCCGGAGCCAGCCCCGGAAGTCCGGCTCGGCGGAGTGCTCCATGAGGCAGCCCCCCGGGACGGTGCCGGAGGCGACGACGTCGCCGGGCAGGACGTCCGCGCCGACGGAGGCGTAGGCGACCAGCTCCTCGAAGGACCAGTCCATGCCGAGGAACCGGGTGCGGACCAGCGGCTCGTCGTTGATGTGGACGCTGACCTCGATGTCGAGGCCGTCGCGGCGGCGCAGGCCGGCCGCCTCGTCGGCGGTGAGGATCCACGGGCCCAGGGAGACCGCGCAGTCCTTCCCCTTCCCCTGCCCGATCTGCATGGTCCGCTCCTCGGACTGCACGTCCCGGGCGCTCCAGTCGCAGTACAGCACGTAGCCGGCGATCCGCCCGGCCGCCTGCTCCGGCGTCAGGTCCCGGCCCGGCCGGCCGATCACCGCGCCGACCTCGAGCTCCAGGTCGAAGGCGGCCGTGCCGGGCGGGAGCGCCACCGGGGCGGTCGCGGCGAGCAGGGACCGGGGGTTGGCGAAGTAGAACGCGGGCCGCGCGGCCCAGGCCGGGGGAAGGGGCTCGCGGACCCCGCGGGCGCGCCGCGCGTTGCGGACGTGGTCGAGGAACCCGACGCAGTCGCGCAGGCTCACCGCCCCGGCCAGCGGAGCGAGGTACTCCCCCGGCGGCGACGGCTCGGCGCCCTCCGGCACGACGGCGCCCAGCGCGGCCAGGACCGAGGTGCCGCGCGGGTAGAGGCGCAGCCCGTCGTCCAGGACGGCGCCGACCCGCCAGCCGCCCGCTCCTTCGGGTACTCGCACGACCCGCATCGACCGACCCACAATCTGCACTGGAAGGTGTGGTTACACCCGAGTGTATGTATCGTTGTGGCTGCGGTCACAGCTTGTCAAGGGTCGTTTCGGATTTGTTTCCACGACAACACGGGCGCATCAGACCCGCTTGACGTGCACCGTATGCTTACGCTTCGATAAAACGTTGCACCCGAGTGAAAGGTTGAGGGCATGGCAGGAGACGTGAAGCTCGATGTCCCGGACGACCGGCGGCAGCGCCGCTGGCGGCAGCTTCACGACTCCATCTACGAGGCGGCCCGCGAGCTCTTCCTGGAGAACGGCTTCAGCTCCACCTCGGTCGACGACATCGCCGTCCGCGCCGACGTGGCCCGCAAGACCGCCTTCAACCACTACCCGCGCAAGCGCGACTTCATCCGGGAGTGGGGCGAGCGCCGCCGCAACCGGGTCCACCAGCGCCTGTCCCGCAGCGTCCTGGCCGAGCCGCAGCTCGCCGTCGTGCTGCGCCACTACTTCGACGAGCTGGCGAAGCTCAACGTCGAGGACCGCGCGCTGACCCGCCGGATGCTCATGGGGTGGCGCGAGTGCGGCGGCCCGTTCGACGCCGACCCGCACGCGCTGATCGGCGTCTTCGCCGGCCTGCTCCGGGCGGCCGCCGACCGCGGCGAGCTGACCGCGACGGTCGACCCCGACCGCATCGCGACCGTCCTCTACAGCAGCTACTTCGGCCTGCTCTACGACTGGTGCGAGGGGACGGACGAGGAGCCGCCGTTCGACCTGCAGGTCGCCTTCATGCAGTTCCTCGACGTCGTGCTCAGTGGACTCGGCGTCCGGTCCTGAGCCCGCGGCGCGTGTGCCGGTGCCGCGTCGGGGGTAGCGTCGACCCGGGCCGACGAGGGGAGGCACCGTGTCGCAGCCGGTCACGCGCCGCGTCGCGGTGGCGCTGCTCGCGGCCGCGGTCGCCGGCTGCGGCAGTGAGCCAGGTCCACCCGCGGCGGGGCCCACGAGCGCTCCCCCGCCCAGCGCCGGCCCCACCGCCGCGCCGTCCACCGCGCCGCCCGCGCCGCCGCCGGCCGCGTCCGAGCTCCCGCTCGGCGGGCGCCGCATCTTCCCGGCGTACCGGGTGGTGGCGTACTACGGCACGGCCGGCAACCCGGCGCTGGGCGTGCTCGGCGAGTCCTCGCCGGAGGGGATCCTGCCCCGCCTGCGCGGCGCGGCCCGCGGGTACGGCGCCGGCGGCCGGCCGGTCCAGGTCGCGTACGAGCTGATCGCGACCGTCGCCCAGGCCAGCCCCGGCAAGGACGGCCGGTACCGGCGCACCATCGACCTCGCCCGGATCCGCCAGTACGTCGAAGCGGCCCGCCGGCACCGGCTGCTGGTCGTCCTGGACGTCCAGCCGGGGCGCAGCGACTTCCTCACCGAGGTCGCCAAGCTGCGCCCGTTCCTGGAGCAGCCGCACGTGGGGCTCGCGCTGGACCCGGAGTGGCGGATGGCGGCCGGGCAGGTACCCGGCCGCACGATCGGCCGGGTGAGCGCCGCCGAGGTCAACCTCGTGTCGGCGTACGTGGCGGGCATCGTCCGCGAGCGCGGCCTGCCGGAGAAGCTCTTCGTCCTGCACCAGTTCCGCGCGTCGATGATCCCGGACATCACCCGCGTACAGGCCCGGCCCGGCCTGGCGATGGTGCAGCACGTCGACGGTTTCGGCACCCGCGCGGAAAAGGACGCCACGTTCGGCCGGCTGCGCCGGCCCGGGCAGTTCCACATCGGATACAAGCTCTTCTACGACGAGGACGTGCGGATGTACACGCCTCGCGAGGTGCTCGCCTTCCGCCCCTCCCCCGAGTACGTCAGCTACCAGTAGCGCCCGCCCGGTCCAGCTCGGCGCGGAGCCGGGGCGCGAGCGACCGCGCGTAGGTGGCGGTCAGGTGGTTGGTGTCGCGGAAGACGATCACCTGGCCGATCACGGCCGCGCAGGGCGAGGTCGGGCAGATCGCGTCGCTGAGGTCGACGAAGCGTACGCCGGGCAGGTCCCGCACGGCCTCCGCCTGGGCGGCGCCGGCGCCGCCGAGGGCCGCCTCGCGGGGGTACGCGCAGCGGGTGAGCCGGTCGACGTTCGCCGACACGCAGGCCGCGGTGTCGGTGCCGGGGTACGGCGTGTCGCGCAGCGCCGCCACGCGGAGCCCGGCCGCCGCGAGCTGCCGCCACCGGCCGCGCAGCCCTTCCACGTACGCGGTCCAGCCGTCTGCCGCGTCGAGCAGGTCGCCGTCCCGGATCACCCGGTAGTACGAGCTGGTCACGACGACCAGGTCGGGGCGGTCCGGGCCGGTCAGGGCGGCCAGCACGTTGTCGTTCCAGCGGGCGCAGCTCTCGTACGGCCGGTTGGTGCGGCCGATCGCCACCCGCATGTCGGCGAGGGGGCAGGACGACTTGGTGTACGTGGTGACCCGCCAGCGGTGCTCCTCGGCGAGCACCTCGAACGCCGGTACCCACTGGGTCGCGTGCGAGTCGCCGACCAGCGCGACCGACACCTCACCGTCGTCGGGGCCGAAGACGCAGGTGAGCGCCGCGTCCTCGGACTCCTCCTGGTGGCAGCCGAGCGCGTAGGAGCTGGGCACGTCCTCGCGTACGGCGCCCGGGTCGGGCTGGATGCCGTCGACCCGGTCGGTCGCCGCGCCCTTGGGGTCCCCGGCCGGGCGGGCGCGCAGCACGGCGGCGCCCAACGTGGACGCGGCGTCGGAGCCGCCGGCGGCGGTGTCGGTGCCGGTGAGCGCGGTCGAGCCGGTGACGGTCGGGCGGTTCGCCGGCCAGCCGACGAGCTGGAGGAAGAGCAGGGCGACCACGGCCGTCGCGACCGTCGCCAGCGCGCCGGAGCGGACCGTGACGGCCGGGCGGTGGCGCAGGTGGCGGGAGCGGCGGATCGGGTTCTCGACGAACCGGTAGGTCAGCCACGCCGGTACCGCGGCGGCGGCCACGACCGCGACCGCCGGGCCGGGCCGCAGCGGGCCCCAGGCGGACTCCGCGACGACGAGCGCCGGCCAGTGCCACAGGTACAGCGAGTAGGAGAGCGCGCCGACGGCCCGGGCCGGGCGGGTGTCGAGCAGGACGCCCGGTCCCGCCCGCCCGGCGGCGTGCCCGCCGACGACGACACCGGCCGCGCCGAGCGTCGGCAGCAGCGCCACGTACCCGGGGAAGGGTTCCGACGTGCTGGTCACCACGACCGAGACGGCGACCGCGGCGAGCCCGGCCCAGCCGAGCGCGACGGCGGCGGCGCGCGGGAGGCGCGACAGGTGGGCCCAGGCGACGGCGACGACCGCGCCCAGCGCCAGCTCCCAGCCGCGCGTGGCCGTCGCGAAGTAGGCCCCCTCGGGGTTCACGGTGGACTGGTGCACCGAGACGGCGAACGACCCCGCCGCGATCACGAGGATGGCCGGCAGCAGCAGGCGTTTCGGGTCGCGGCCGCGGCGGGCGCCGAGGAGGCACGCGGCGAGGACCAGCGCCGGCCACACGAGGTAGAACTGCTCCTCGACCGAGAGCGACCAGTAGTGCTGCACGATGCTCGGCGCCTCGCCCTGGGCGAGGTAGTCGGTCGCCTGGTGGGCCAGCCGCCAGTTCAGCAGGTACACGGCGGCGGCCGCCACGTCACCGGCGGTGTCCGACCAGCGGATCGGCGGGAGGAAGGCGTACGTGGCGACCAGCGAGACCAGCAGCACGACGCAGGCCGCGGGGAGCAGGCGGCGGGCGCGGCGGGCGTAGAAGTCGAGCAGCGAGACGCGGCCGTTCGCGCGCACCTGGTCGAGCAGCATCCGGGTGATCAGAAACCCGGACACGACGAAGAAGACGTCCACGCCGACGAAGCCGCCGCCGATGCCCGGTACGCCCGCGTGCCAGAGCAGCACCGCGACGACCGCGACGGCGCGCAGGCCCTCGATGTCTCCACGAAAACCCTGGCGTGTCATCGACGACTCCCCTCCGGTACCGCGGCGACGGTGGACGGCGCGGGCCGCTCGCGGCCGCCCCCGACGGCGACGAGTACCACGGCCGCGAGCGGCATCACGTGCTTCAGGCAGAACCAGACCAGGTTGTCCGCGTCCCAGGAGAGCGCGCTGATGGCGATCACGGTCACCGAGGGCGCGAGCAGGCGGCGGGCGAGGTCGGGCGAGGAGCGCGCCGCCGTACAGAAGCGGCGCGCGGCGCGGACGACCAGGCCGAAGAGGGCGAACGAGAGCAGCCCGCCGAGCGGCCCGAAGTTGAGCACCGCCTCGCCGGTGATCCCGTACACCCGGGACGAGCGGAGCCCGGCCTCGTAGGCGCCGCTGCCGAAGATCGCGTCGGTGCCCGCCTCGACCTTGCCGGGCGGCGGATCGGGCGCCAGCCACTGCGGCACCGCGAACGCCGGCGCGGTGAGATAGGTGGCGCCCATGGCGGGTGCGGCCTGGCCGGTGCGGATGCGTTCGAGGACGAGCGCCTGCACGTCGGCGCGGGCCAGGTCGCCGAGGAGCATCGTGGGCAGGTCCCGCCCGGTGCGGTCGGAGATCTCGGCGACGGTGCGCTGCCCGCGGGCGATGTCGAGCACCTGCGTGCCGGCGCCCTTGTAGAGGCCGTAGGCGTACATGAAGGTGACGAAGACCAGGGCGAACCCGACCAGCGTGCGGCGCCGCACCTGGCGTACCAGGTAGTGCACCAGGATGAGGCCGGCGAGCACCGGCCAGACGGTGTTGTTGCGGCTGCCGCGCGCGCCGGAGACGACGAACTGGGCGGCGGCGAAGACGAGCAGCAGGAGCGGTACGAGCGCGGGGTGGCGGGCCAGCACCTCGCGCCACCGGAACGTGACGAGCGCGAACGCCACCAGCGGGAACGACTCGGCGACGATCAGCACCCAGCCCAGGCCCTCCAGGTCCGCGCGGTTGCCGGTCATCGTCGAGACGAAGCCCTGCCAGCCGCCGAGCAGCGCCACCTCGACGGCGAAGGCGCCGACGCCGACCGCGACCGCCGCCAGCCCGGCCGCGTAGAAGGTGCCCTGGCGCAGGAGCATGGCACGGGTACCGCGCCGCGGGCGCACCGCCAGGACGGCGCGGTAGACGGCCAGGCCGGCGGCGTTGAGCAGGGCCATGGCGCCGAGGGCGTCCCGCCAGTCCCCGGCCGGAAACGACTCCCGCATCCAGTAGTCGCAGAGCACGTGCAGGATCGGCGCCAGGTAGAAGAAGTGCAGGCCGAGGAGGCCGACCAGCGCCTGCGGGTCGAGCACGTCGCGCCGGCGGCGGAGCCAGTCGACCACGTCGACACCCACGAGTACGCCGCAGACGGTGACCGGCACCAGAAACCAGTGGCCCAGGCGCGGGTCCACCACGGCGAGCACCAGGCTCGCGGCCGGTACGACGGTGGCGGAGAGCGCCGCGCTGAGGTGGCGCGCGTCAGCGAATGGCGAGGTCATCGTCGCGGCTCGCGTCCACGGTCGCCCGGACCGCACGGTAGAAGCTGGTCCGGCGGGGGGTGAGCCGGTCGGCGGCGAAGTCGCGGGCCCGGCGCAGGTTTCGCTCGGCGGCCGCCTGGCACCGCGCCTCGTCGCCGAGCAGGTCGGCGATGCGGTGGGCCAGCGCGTCGGGCCGGCCCGGCGGGACGAGGAAGGGCGGGTCCAGCAGTTCCGGGATACCGCCCACGTCGGAGCCGACCGCCGGCAGGCCGCGGGCCATCGCCTCGATGAGGGCGCGCCCCTGGCCCTCGGTGCGCGACGGCATGACGAAGAGGTCGGCGCCGTCGAGCAGGGCGCGGACCGGGGCCCCGGCCGGTACCGTCCCGGCGAACCGGACCCGGTCGGCGACGCCGCGTTCGGCCGCCAACCGGGCCAGCGCCGCCCGGTGCCGCCCGTCGCCGACGTGCAGCAGGCTCACCTCGCGGTCGGGCAGCAGCGCGAGCGCCTCGACGAGCGTGTCGATCCCCTTGTACGGCTGGTCCAGCGAGCCGACGGAGACCAGGCGGCGGCCGCCACCGGCCCGGACCCGGTCCGCGAACGCCGCCGCGGGAAGCTCCACACTGGAGTAGCTGGCGGTCACCGCGCCGGCGCCGGCCGGGTAGCGGGCCTGGAGCACGTGGTCGGTGACGTAGGCGACGGCGGCGGCGGTGCGGCACATCCAGCGCAGCCGCCGCGTGTACCACCAGCGCAGTGCCGGGCGCAGCGGGTGCCGTACGGCGCCGGGGGCGAAGACCGTGTCGGGGTCCCCGACCACCTCCAGGGCGTACGGCCGGCCGGCCCGGTGCCGGGAGCGGGTGAGCATCGCGCCGAGCGCCGAGGGTACGCGCGCGACGACCGCGTCGCCCGCCCCCGCGGCCCCGACGACGGCCCGCCGTACGGCGGCGGCGCGGGCGGCGAACCGCGCCGGGCCGACGTACCACGGGACCGGCCAGACCTCCACGCCGTCCCCGTCGACCCGGGCGGCGCCCGCCGGCGGGGCCGGGACGTCGCGGACCCGGGCCACCACCCGGACCGTGTCGAAGGCGGTGAGGTACCGGTCCCAGAACGAGCGCGTGGGCGGGGTGCGGCTCCACACCTTCCCGTCCGGCGTGCGGTCGAACCGGGCCTCGACCGACACGACGACGCGGCTGCCCGTCATCGCGCGGGCACGCCCTTCACATCCACGAAACCGCCTCCGTGTCCGCCCTTGTGACCCCGCATCTTAAACACGGACATAGCGGTATTTTGGAGGTTTCAGCCGAACACGCGTGGATCAGTACCTTTCCGGGTGGTCACGGCGTGGAGCGGGCACGGCGGAGGACCTCGGCGGCGGCGCGGACGACCGCCCGGTCCAGGAGCCGGCCGTCGGCGTCGGTGGCCACGCCGGAGCCGTCGCGTTCGGCCCGTTCCATCGCGTCCAGTGCCCGCCGGGCGGCGGCGACCTCGGCGGCGTCGGGGGTGAAGGCGGCGTTGATGGTCGCCAGCTGTCCGGGGTGGACGGCGCTGCGGGCCCGGAAGCCCTGCCGCAGCAGGATTCCGGTGGTCCGCGCCAGCCGCGCGGTGTCGCGCAGGTCGGTCTCGACCGGGCCGACCGGTGCGGTGATGCCGGCGGCGGCCGAGGCGACGACGACCCGGGAGCGGATCGCGGCGAACTCGGTGCGGTCCGGGTCCGGCCGGATGCCGAGCTCGCCGGCGAGGTCGGCCTCCCCGATCCCGAGCCGCAGCACCCGCGGCGCGGTGGCGACCCGCGCGCAGTCCAGGACGCCGCGCGCCGTCTCGATCAGCGGGACCACCGGGAACGTGCGGTCGGGCAGGCCGAGGCGGCGTTCGGTGTCCCGCAGCGCCCGGTCGAGGTCGTGCAGGAGGTCGGGCTCCGCCTTCGGCAGCCACACGCCGGCCGCGGCCGGGGTCAGCACCCGCAGGTCGGCGTCGAGCCGGTCGGCGTTGACCCGTACCCACAGCGGCACGCCACCCGGCGGCGCGGCCAGGTACCCGGCGACCACCTCCCGGGCCCGCTCCTTGGCCGCCACCGCGACCGCGTCCTCCAGGTCGAGCACCAGGGCGTCGGCGCCCCGCCCCGGCGCCTTGCGGATCAGGTCCGCCCGGTCGCCGGGGACGTAGAGGTAGCTGCGGGCCACCGCCACTAGTGCCCGGCCCGCGGGACGTACCGGCCGTGCGGTGTGCCGGTCACCTTGCCGTCGACCAGCACGTGCTCGCCGCGGACGAACGTGTCGGTCACCCTGGCGGTCAGCTCGAAGCCCTCGAACGGCGTGTACTCCTGTGTGGACTGCGAGTCCTCGGCGCGCACGGTCCAGGTGGCGTCCGGGTCGACCAGGCAGACGTCCGCGTCGTACCCCTCGGCGAGCGCGCCCTTGCCGTCCAGGCCGAAGCGGCGCGCCGGGTTCCACGAGGTCAGCGCGGCGGCCCGGGACAGCGGCAGCCCGCGCCGGCGCCCCTCGGTGAGCAGGCCGGGCAGCAGGTACTCGGCGCCGCCGAAGCCGGACTTGGCCAGGAACACGTCGTCGCGCGGCTCGCCGAACTTGAGCTCGTCGCGGCAGCAGGCGTGGTCGCTGACCACCCAGTCGACCTTGCCGTCGAGCAGGTGCCCCCAGAGCGCCTCGACGTCCTCGCGCGGCCGCAGCGGCGGGTTGACCTTGCCGCCGAGCCCGTGCGCGGTGGTGATGTCGGCGAGCAGGTGGCCGATGGTCACCTCGCGGCGGAAGTCGATGTGCGGGAACGCCTCGGCCATCCGCAGCGCCGCGTCGAGCGCCTTGGCGGAGGAGAGGTGCAGCAGGTTGATCGTGGGCAGCCCGGTCTCGTGGGCCAGGTACGAGGCGATCGAGACGGCCAGCCCTTCGGAGTGCGGCGGCCGGGACGCGTGGTACGCCTCCAGTCCACGCAGGACTCCCGCCTCCTCGACCCGCCGGGTGTACGCGCTCATGATCTCGGCGGTCTCGCAGTGCAGGGAGAGCGAGATGCGGTCGGCCAGCTCGGGGTGGCGTTCCCGGGCGGCCTGCACGCCGCGCATGACGAACTCGAAGTGGGCGTAGTCGTACCGCTCCCCCTCCGGGATCATCAGGAACGAGTTCTGGTCGGCCGAGCGGCCGTGCAGGCCGTGGCTGCCGTAGAACATGAAGATCTTGAACGAGGTGACGCCGTACCGCTCGACGAGCTCCGGGATCTCGTCGATGTGCCCGCTCATCATCGGCGCGAGGTGGAAGCCGTAGTCGATGTACGAGCGCCCCTCGCTCGCGGCGAGCACCCGGGGGAAGAAGTCCGCGTACGGGCCACCCTGGTTGAGGTAGTACTGGCCGGTGCGCATGTACGTCAGCGCGGTGGTCACGCCACCCTGCGCCGACGCGCGGCTCTCCGAGGCGGTGTCCTCGGCCAGCGGGTTGTAGATGCCCCAGTGCTGGTGCGCGTCGACCACGCCGGGAAACGCGAGCCGCCCGCCACCGTCCACGATGGAGGCCGCCTGCGCCGGGTCGATGCCGGGCGCGATCCGGGCGATCCGCCCGTCCGTCACGGCGATGTCGACCGCCTCGGGCTCGGGCCGGTCGTGGTGGACCGCGCGGACGTCGCGCAGCAGCAGGTCGAAGGATGTCATCGCTTACTCCTCGAAGGATCGCAGCAGGCCGGTGAGGCGGCTCACGTCCGGCGCCGAGTCCAGCCGGCCGATCTCCCGTTCGACCAGGGCGGCGGTGTCGGGCGACAGGCGGCCGGAGACGTTGTGGTGGAACTTCAGCGCCAGCTCCTGTGTCGAGAGTGGACGCTGCGGGCCGCCCCGGTTGGCGAGCACCTCCTCCGTCCACTCCCGGCCGTCGCGGGTGGTGATCCGCAGCACCGCCGGGAACTGGTCGGGGAAGATGGCGTCGCAGCGGGCGTCGGGCACCACCTCGACCCGCGCCATCAGGGCACGGCGGGCCGGGTCGTTGGCGAGCGCGTCGGTGAAGTCGTCCGGGCCGACCCCCAGCACCCCGCCGCCGTACAGCCCGGCGACCACCGCGTACGGGCCGCTGAACTGGGCCTCGTACCCGGTGCGCGGGGCGCGCTTGCGGTCGATCGGCTGCCCGATGGTCCGGATGACCGGCGCGGGTACGCCCAGCGTGATCGACTCGATCTCGTCCAGCGGGAGGCCGCGCAGCCGCAGCGCGGTCGCGGCGTCGATGGCGGCGTGGGTGAAGTGGTTGGCCGGGTACGGCTTGAAGAAGATGCCCGGCACCGCCCACGCCTCGCCGAGCCCGTCGACCACCTCCCCCGGCTCGAACTCGCCGCGCAGGAACGCCTGGAAGAAGCCGAACCGTCCCTCCAGGACGGTCGGCGGGCCGCTGATGCCGTGCCGGGCCAGGCTCGCCGCGGCCACGGCGGCGTGCGCCGCCCATCCACAGTGGAGCCGCTTGACGGTGCCGCCGGTGCGGTTGGACTCGATCACGCCGGCGGCCATCGACGCGGCGACGCCGAGCGCGTCCAGGGTGCGCTCGGCGTCGAGGCCGAGCAGCCGGGCCGCGGCGACCGCCCCGCCGAGCGTTCCGCAGATGGAGGTGGCGTGCTGGCCGTGCTCGAAGAAGACCGAGTTGCCGGCGGCCCGGTCGTAGCCGGCCATGCCGAGCCGCACGCACACCTCCAGGCCGACCGCGATGGCGGCCACCGCCTCCGCACCGGAGGCGCCGGTGAGCTCGGCGGCGGCGAGCGCGGCCGGTACGACCGAGGCGCTGGGGTGCAGCACCGACGGCAGGTGGGTGTCGTCGTAGTCGAGCGAGTGGGCCAGCACGCCGTTGGCGAACGCGGCGAGCGCGGCCGGGACCGGCTCGTCCAGGCCGATCGCCCTCGCCTGGCCCCGCCCGCCCTGCTCGCGCACGTACGCCAGGGCCGCCTGGCTGGTCGGCAGCGGGTACGCGGCGACGCAGAGCCCGACCACGTCGAGCACCCGGCGGCGGACGCTGTCGACCACCTCCGGCGGGAGCGCGGCGGCGGGGGTGTCGGCGGCGAACCCGGCGACCCGCCGCCCGAGCGTCGGCTCAGCCACGGGCGACCACCGCCAGCGGGCGTACCGGCGAACCGGTCGCGCCGAAGATCGGCAGCGGCGCCATGATGAACGTGAACTCGTACACCTCGTCCCGGGCGAGCTCGTCCAGCGCCATCGCCTCGACCAGGTAGACGCCGTGCTCCACGATCAGCACCCGGTGCGCGGGCAGCGAGGCGTGCCCCTCGCCGGGACGGAGGCGTTCGAACGCGATCGTGTCCGCGCCGGCGGCGTGCACCTCGCGGGCGGCGAGCCACTGCGCGCCGGCGGTGCTCACCCCGGGTACGCCGGACTCGAAGCCGACGTAGCGGGTGCGGTCCTCGTGGTCGAAGAGCCGGCCCCAGCCGCTGCGCACCAGCGCGACGTCGCCCGGCCCGACCGGAGTGCCCTGCCGGCGCACCGCGGCGTCGAGGTCGGCCGGCGTGATCTCGTACCCGGGCGGGCAGTCCTCGCCGAGCACCGCGGGCACGTCCAGCAGCACGCCGCGGCGCAGCATCGGCGCGACCGTGTGCACCCCGAGGTCGGCGAAGCGGCCGCCGACCTGGGCGTCGGCGGCGTCGGCCCCGCCGTACAGCCGGCCCTCGTGCGAGACGTGCGCCAGCGCGTCCACGTGCGTACCCACGTGGGTGCCCATCACCAGCAGGTCGTTGGCGGCCGAACCGCCGTCGGCCCGGACGCCGTCGCCGTGCCGGCGCGGCATGCTGAGCCAGAACGGCGGGTGGTTCGGCGACTGCGGCATGCCGATCGTCAGCAGCCGGCCGAGGTCGTAGATCTGCGCGCCGCCGCGTACGGCGTCGAGCAGGCGGTCGGCGGGTCTGGCGGTGATGGTCACGGTTCCTCGCGTTTCAGCAGGGTCTCTGCGGCGACGTCAGGCGACGACGCCGCGGGCTCGGAGAGCGGCGATCTCGGCCGGGTCGCAGCCGAGCTCGTCGATCAGCAGGGTGTCGGTGTCGGCGCCGGGACCGCGCCCGGTGAACCGGATCCGCCCGGGCGTCGCCGACATCCGCCACATCACGTTGTGCATCCGCATCGGGCCGAGGTCGGGGTCGTCCACCACGGTGAGCATCCCGGTGGCCCGCACGTGCGGGTCCTCGACGATGTCCCGGGCGTCGTAGATGGGGGCCACGGCCGCGCCCGCCTCGGTGAAGGCCCGGGTCACCTCCTCGCGGGTGCGGGCGCCGATCCACGTGCCCACGTACCCGTCCAGCTCGTCGGCGTGCTCCGCCCGCCCGGCGCCGCTGCGAAACCACGGCTCGTCGATCACCTCGGGGTGGCCGACCAGCTTCAGCACCCGTTCGGCGATCGCCTGGGCGCTGGTCGAGACGGCGACCCAGGCCCCGTCGCTGGTCCGGTACGTGTTGCGCGGCGCGTTGTTGATCGAGCGGTTGCCGTTGCGCCGCTCCACGACGCCGAGCTGGTCGTACACGATGGGGCTCGGGCCGACCGCGGCCATGATCGGCTCCAGCAGGCTCAGGTCGACCACCTGGCCCTGGCCGCCGTGCCGTTCCCGGTGCCAGAGCGCCATCATCACCGCGGACGAGGCGGCGATCCCGCAGATGCTGTCGGCCAGGCCGAAGGCCGGCAGGGTGGGCGGCCCGTCCGCGGCGCCGGTGAGGTGGGCGAAGCCGCTCATCGCCTCCGCGAGGGTGCCGAAACCGGCCCGGGCGGCGTACGGGCCGGTCTGCCCGAAGCCGGTGATCCGGGCGACGACCAGGCCTGGGTTGACCTTGTGCAGCTCGTCCGGGCCCAGCCCCCAGCGCTCCAGCGTGCCCGGCCGGAAGTTCTCCACCAGCACGTCGGCCCGCTCGGCCAGGCGCAGCAGCAGGGCGGCGCCCTCCGGGGCGGAGAGGTTCAGCCCGATCGTGCGCTTGTTACGGGAGATCTCCTTCCACCACAGTGGATGCCCGTCCTTGGACCGGCCGTGGCCGCGCATGCTGTCGCCGGCGGTCGGGTGCTCCACTTTGATCACGTCGGCGCCGTAGTCGCCGAGGATCTGGCAGCAGAGCGGCCCGGCCAGGATCGTGGAGACGTCCAGCACCCGCATGCCGGCCAGCGGCCCGTCACTCACCGGCGCCACCTCCCAGCCGTGGCGGCCGGTAGCCCAGCTCCGCCGAGATCTCCGCGGCGGCCGCGGCCACCAGCGCGCCGTGCGCCGCGCACGCCTCCGGTGTGAACCGGTCCTGCGGCCCGCAGAGCGAGATCGAGCCGAAGACGTGGCCGGTGGCGTACCGGACCGGGGCGGCCACGCTGCCCGCGCCGTTCTGCCGCTCGCCGATACTCACCGCGTACCCGCGCAGCCGGATCCGGGCCAGCTCCTCGCGAAGCAGGTGCGGGTCGGTGATCGTGTACGGGGTGACCCGGGCCAGCGGCTGCCCCAGGTACTCGGCGATCTCGCCGTCCGGGAGCGCCGCCAGGATCGCCTTGGACGACGAGCCGGAGTGCAGCGCGTGCCGGGTGCCCAGCGACACCGACATGCACACCTCGTGCGGGGAGAGCACCTGGTCGATGTAGACCCGGAACCAGCCCTGCCGCACCGAGAGGGTCGCCGTCTCGCCGCTGTCGCGGACCAGCCGGCCCAGGTAGCGCCGGGCGGTGTCCGGCACGTCCAGGGCGCGCAGCGCGGCCAGCCCGACGGCGAGCGCGCCGGCGCCGAGCCGGTAGCGCTTGGTCTCCTCGTTGAAGCTGAGGAAGCCGTCGGCCACCAGCTCCTTCAGGATCCGGTACGCCACCGCCTTGGGCAGCGCCAGCTCCCGGGCGATCGTGGAGACGCCGAGGGTCTCCGGCGCCCGCTCGGCGATGATGTTGATGACGCCCAGGGCCCGGCCGAGGCCGGAGCGGATCCGGCTCTCGTCGCGCTCGGCGAGCGATGTGGTGGTGGTCATGTCCAATCCTCGATCTCAGGAGCGGCCGTCGACCCGGATTGTCACGGGCGTGTTGCCCCGCACGGCGTTGGAGTACGGGCAGAGCCGGTCCGCCGCCGCCACGACCCGTTCCAGCTCCCCTTGTGGACAGTCCGGGGCGGAGACCGCCAGCTCGACCGCGATGGCGTACCGCTCGTCGGCGGTACGTCCCAGCGAGACCGAGGCGGTGACGCTGGTCGGGCCGGTGCTGACCTTCTCCTGCCGGGCGGCCACCGCGAGGGCGCTGTCGAAGCAGGCGGCGTACCCGGCGGCGAAGAGCTCCTCCGGGTCGGTGCCGGGCGCGTCCGGACCGCGCTGCGCCGGGCGGGTCAGCTCCACCTGGAGCGCCCCGGTCAGCGAGCGCGCGCTGCCGCCCCGGCCACCGGTCACCTGGACGGTCGCGACGTACAGGACGTCGAGCGGCACCGCGGTCGGGACGGTCATCGCGCCGCCTCCGCCAGGCCGAGCTGGGCGGCGACCGCGTCGGCGAACGCCTCGGGCTGCTCGCCGGCGACGAAGTCGGTGCCGCCCGGGATGGTGACCAGCGGCGCGTGCGGCAGCGCGGCCCGCACCACCGGACTGAACCGGTGGACCAGGTCGGCGTCGCCGTGCAGCAGCACCGTGGGCACCTTGGCGAGGGCCTCGGTGTCGACCACGTGGTCGAAGACCGCCCGGTACGCGGTGGCGTAGTCCGGGCCGGTCAGCAGGTACTCCACGACCTGCCGGCCCGCCTCCTCCGGGGTGAGCCGCGGGTAGAGGCCGTACACCCGGTCCCAGATCACCCGCAGGTGCTCGCCGTCCCGGCCGGGCGTGTAGCCGGGCGCGTACGACGCCTTCTTCTCGGCCCGCTCCCGCTCGTCGTAGAGGGGGAGCCCCTGCAGGACGAGCCGGCGCACCCGGTCCGGGGCCTGGAGCGCGGCCTCGGCGGCGATGACCGCGCCGGTGTGCTGCCCGAGCAGGTACACATCGGAGAGTCCGAGCGCGTCGGCGGCCCGCCACAGCCCGTCCGCGTACTCGGGGATGCTCCACGGCCGCGGCGGCGGGTCGGACATCCCGAAGCCGGGGGTGTCCACCGCGACCACCCGCAGCCCGCGGGCGGCGAGCGGGGCCAGCGCCGGGTCGTAGGTCGCCGACGACAGCGGCGACTGGTGCGCGATCAGCAGCACCGGCGCGCCGGCCTCGCCCGCCTCCCGGTAGTGCACCTGCCCCCACGGCACGTCCACGTACCCCCGACGCGCGGCCCCCCTCGCGTTCACGCCAGTGCTCCCATCGCCGCCATGACCTCCACCACGTGCCTGATGCCCGCCCGGTAGTCGTCCAGGCGGATGTGTTCGTTGGGACCGTCCACACCGGAGTCGTCGCGGGACACCCCGACGCCGACGATCGGGCGCCCGGCCAGCACGCCCTGGTTGCCGATCCACTGGGTGTACGGCTCGACCACCGGCTCGGTGCCGTAGACCCGGCGGGCGGCGTCCGCGACCAGCGCCACGAACGGGTTGCGGTGGTCGGTGGCGTTGGGGCGGCTGACCGCCATCACCTCGACGTCGACGTCGCCGAAGCCGGTCGCCTTCAGGTGGTCGCGCACGGCGGCGAGCACCCGGTCGGGGTCCTGGCCGGGTACGAGCCGGATCTCCACCTTCGCCGACGCGGTGGCCGGGACGCCGAGCGTGATGTCGTCGCGCATGTCCCCGCCGCCGAACCCGGTGACGGTCAGCGTCGGTACGGTGCGGATCGCGACCGCCGCGGCCGCGTCGTCCAGGTCGCCGGTGAACCGCTCGACCCCGGCCCGGCGGCGCAGGAAGTCGCCGTCGAAGTCCACATCGGACAGCAGCTCCCGCTCCCGCGCGGTCAGCGGCCGTACGTCGTCGGCGAAGCCGGGCACGGTCACCGCGCCGTCCGGCTCCTGGAGCTGGGCCAGCGCGGCCGCCAGCCGGGCCGTCGCGGCCGGCAGCAGCGCGGTGTTCTGGCTGGTCAGGTCGCGCGGCAGGGTACGGGCGGTGAGCCGCAGGTAGAGCACGCCCTTCTCGGCGAGCTTGAGCAGCGGCCGGTCCCGCCGGTCCACCCAGGAGTTCTCCCAGAGCGTCCCGTCGCTGGCCAGCCGGTCGGCGTGGGCGCGCACGAACGAGCCGAGCCCGGGGCTGTGCAGCCACTGCTTCCCCTCGACCAGGAAGCGGCTGGTCACCGGCGGGGTGAGCCCGGCCAGCCGCCAGGCGGCGACCGCGTGGATCCGGGACATCAGCGCGCCCTTGTCGTCGGCGACGCCGCGGGCGTAGAGCCGGCCGTCGCGCACCCGCGGGTCGTACGGCGGGCTGACCCAGTCGGCGTCGTCGCCGGCCGGTTCGACCTCCACGTCGTAGTGGGCGAAGTGCAGCAGCGCCCGCTCCCCCGCGCCGCCGATCTCGCCCAGCACGTACGGGTGGGACTGCTCCCACGGCACGACATCGGCGGTGCCGCCCCACCGGCGTACCGAGCCGGCGATGAACTCGGCGGCCCGGACCATCTCCGCCGGCTCCTGCCGGCGGCTGCGGATGCGGCACAGCTCCCGCAGCTCCTCGACGAACTCGTCGAAGTGCGCGTCGACCGCGGCCAGCGCGGCGGCGGTGTCGGGGTTCGTGGGGTCGCTGGTCGTCATGGAGCTCCTCACGCTCATTGGATGGTCACGCCCCCGTCGACGAAGACCGTCTGGCCGGTGACCATGGCGGCGGCGTCGCTGAGCAGGTAGGCGACCGCGCCCGCGACGTCGGCCGGCTCGGCCATCCGCCCCAGCGGGATGGTGGCCATCTTCTCCGCCATGTACCGCTGGTCGCCGCGGACGTCGGCGGTCATGTCGGTCGGTACGATCGTCGGCCCGACCGCGTTGACCCGGATCCGGTCGGCCGCCCACTCCAGCGCCAGCACCCGGGTCAGGTGCAGCACGCCGGCCTTGCTCACGCAGTAGCCGGCGCTCCCCTTGACCGCGATGTGCCCGTTGGTGGAGCCGAGGTTGACCACCGCGCCGCCGGCCGCCCGCAGCGCCGGGTACGCCGCCTGGCACATCCGGAACGTACCGGTCAGGTTGACGTCCAGCACCTCGGTGAAGTCCACTTCGGACATCGTGGCGGCCGGCCCGCGGCGCACCACGCCGGCGTTGTTGACCAGCAGGTCCAGCCGGCCGTACCGGTCGACCACATCGGAGACCAACGCCGCGCAGGAGGCCGCGTCGCGGACGTCCACCCGGTGCGCGGCGCCCGCGAGGTCGGCGCTGGCCACGGTCGCCCCGCGGCCGGCCAGCGTCGCCGCGACGCAGGCGCCGATCCCCCGCGCGGCGCCGGTGACCACGGCGACCCTGCCGTCGAGCCGGAACGGATCGGTCATGCGCCGATCACCCGGGTGTCCTCGGCCCAGAACGCGAGCCGCCGCTGGAGCAGGCGGATGACGAAGTGCGCGACGAGCCCCATCACGGAGAGCACCACGAGCACCGCGAACATCCCGGAGATGTCGAAGTTGTAGTTGGTCTGCAGCAGCAGGTAGCCCAGCCCCTCCTTGGCGCCGATGAACTCGCCGACGACCGCGCCGAGGATGGCGAAGACGATGCCGATGTCCAGGCCGGCGAAGATGAACGGCAGCGCGGTGGGGAGCCGTACCATCCGGAAGATCTGCGCCCGGCCGGCGCCGAAGACGGTGAGCATCTGGATCCGGTCCGCGTCCGCCGCCCGCAGCCCCTCGATGACGTTGACCAGCATCGGGAAGAACGAGATGACCGCGGCCATCACCACCTTGCTGGTCAGGCCGAAGCCGAACCAGAGCACGAACAGCGGCGCCAGGGCCACCTTCGGCACGGTCTGGAAGGCCACGATGTACGGCATCAGCGTCGCCTCGACCACCTTGACCTGGGAGATGAAGGTGCCGAGCAGGACGGCGGCGCCGACCCCGATGAGGAACCCGAGCAGCGCCTCCCGGCTGGTCACCCAGAGATGGCTCCAGAACAGCCCGTCGCCGAGTTGGCGCCCCAGCGCGTCGAAGATCTGCGACGGGCGGGGCAGGACGTACTCGTCGACGGAGAAGAGCTCGGTGCCGTACTCCCAGGCGAGCACGACCACCACGAACACGGCCGGTACCAGCCACAGCTGCGGCCGCTCGCGCAGGTCGAGCCGGCGGCGGGTGGGCTTCTCCGGCGCGGGCGTACGGGCCCCGCCGACCACCTCGGTTGTCGCCATGGTCTCCCCCTCGTCAGTCGATCACGCTGGCGGCGTTGAAATGGGCGCGGATCCGGTCCACGTACACGCCGGCCCGGTCCGAGGACATGACGCCCAGGTCGCGCGGGCGCTCCAGGTCGATCGGGACGATCTCGGCGATCCGCCCCGGGCGCTGGCTGAGCACCACCACCCGGTCGGAGAGGAACACCGCCTCCGGGATCGAGTGGGTCACCAGCACCACCGTCTGCCCGCTCTCCCGCCAGATCCGCAGCAGCTCCACGTTCATGTACTCGCGGGTCATCGCGTCCAGCGCGCCGAACGGCTCGTCCATCAGCAGCACGGCCGGGTCGTGCACGAGCGCCCGGCAGATCCCGGCCCGCTGCTGCATGCCGCCGCTGAGCTCGTGCGGGTACTTGCGCTCGAACCCGGTCAGCCCGACCATGTCCAGCAGCTGCTGGGCGCGTTCGCGGTGCCGAGCCGGATCCAGCTTCTGGATCTCGGCCGGCACCATGACGTTGTCGAAGATGGTGCGCCAGGGCAGCAGCGTCGGCGCCTGAAACACCATCCCGACCTCGGGAAGGGGCTTGGTCACCTCGCGGCCGGCGATCCGCACCGTCCCGGCGGACTTCGGGCTGAGCCCGGCGAGGATCTTCAGCAGCGTGGTCTTGCCGCACCCGGACGGCCCGACGACGGAGATGAACTCCCCGCGCCGGACGGTCAGGTTGATGTCGACCAGCGCCTGCGTCGGGGCCGACCGGCGGGGCTGGTACCGCTTGTCCAGGGCCGCGACCTCGATCCACGTACCCTCGGACACCTCCGCCGCCGGCGGGCGCGTCCGGCGTCCCATCGCCTTGATGGCCATCGACTTCCCTTCCCCGTCCGCCGCTACTTCGCCGTGTAGCCGGCGGCCTTGTCGACCACCGCGGCCTTGTCGAACTGGTTGGCCGCGCCGAGCAGGCCCGGCTCCCACACCTTCCCCAGCTCGACGTCCCCGGTGATCTGTCCGGCCTGCTTCGTGTACGCCTGGGTCTTGGCCCACTCCTGGTCGCTGATCGCGCCCCAGTCGCCCCACTGCTCGGGCGTACCGGTGGTGGGCGTGGCGGTCTTCAGCCAGGCGGTCAGCACCTTGGTGTCCGTGGCGATCTGCGCGTCGGCCTGCTTGCCGGCCAGGATCTGCGGAAACACCTTGTACCCGATGCGCATCGCCGCCTCCGGGTTCTTGGCGGAGAAGAGCATCGCCTTGTACGAGGCGCGCAGGAACCGGGTGTAGACGTCCCGCTTCTCCTCCAGCGTGCGCGCCCCGACGGCGAAGCTCAGCGAGCGGATGCCGTCGAAGACGTCCGGGTTGTCGAGGTACGTCAGCGTGGTGCCGGCGTTCTCGATCACCGTGTACGCCTGCGTGTAGAGCGCCAGCGCGTCCACCTTGCCGTCGTTGAGGGCGGCGGCGGCCTGCGCGCCGACACCGACCGGCAGCAGCTCGACGTCCTTGGCCGGGTCCAGGCCGGCCTCGGCGACGAACGCCCGCGCGTACGGGGCGGAGCCCGACGCCAGGCTGATCACGCCGATCTTCTTGCCCTTGAGGTCGCCGCCGCCGGCGATCGTGCTGCCCGGCTTGACCGCGATCACCCACGGCCAGTTCTGCACCAGGCCGCCGATCGCCTTGACCGGCACGTTCTTCTCGGTCGCGCCGAGGATCGAACCGGTGTCGGCGGCGGTGACGTCACCGCTTCCGGAGGCGACCGCCTGCAGCGCCGCGACCGAACCGTCGGTGTTGATCGTCTCGACGGTGAGCTTCTCCTCCTCGAAGTAGCCCAGCTCCTTGGCCACCGCGAAGACGGCGACCTCCTCCTTCGGGCCGATGACGGCGGAGGCGATGGCGAAGGTGAGCTTCGCCGGCGCGCCCTGCTCGGCACCCGCGTCGTCGCCGGATCCCCCACATCCAGCCAGTGCCACCACGGCGGCCAACGCCGCCGGCAGCAGACCCGTCTTGTATCTCATGTGGACACCCCTCGAATTGACTCGTCAGATCGGTCGGACCGGGTCGTGGGGAGGCGAGACCGTCAGCCGGTCTTGCCGTGCAGGGCCGCTTCCCACTGGTCGCGCAGCGGGTGCTCGGCGGGGCCCTGTTCGGTGAGGATGCGCATCAGCCGGGCCAGGAGCTGGTCCCGTTCCCGGTCGAGCACCACCTGCTCGTCGTCGCCGGCCGCGAAGCCGTCGACCTCGCCAGCGCCGATGACGCCGTGCCGGACCAGCAGCGCCTCCAGCACGCGCTCGCGCTGCCGGGTCACGTGTACCTCTGTGGACAGTTGCAGCACCAGGTCGAGAAGCTTGCCGAAGCGCGGGTCGCCGAAGTAGTCGAACTCGACGCTCATGCCCGTCCTCGCTTCGCCGCGGGCGGGCATGAGGCTACATACGCGCTGCGCCCGATGATTCGCTCGCTCCGCTCGCTCATGCGGCGGCTCCCGGCTTCGAGGCTTCCGGCTTCGTCGCGGAGAGCACCGCCCACGGGAAGTGCCACTCGGCGCGGTCGCCCCAGCCCTCCGGCTGTACCCCCTTGGTCCGCTCGTCGAACGGGTCCCAGCGCGCGCCGGTGAGGCCGGCCTCCGCGCACATCGCGACCAGGTCGGAACCGAACAGGGCGTGGAAGAAGGGCTCGTTGTTGCGCTCGGCGTGCTCGTACACGGTCGCGTCGCGCAGCGGGTCGCCGGTGAGCTGGAACTCCAGGAAGCGCAGCGCCCCGCCCGGCTTGAGCAGCCGGGCCGCCTCCCGGATCGTCTCCCGGATGGCCTGCGCCGGCATCTCGTGCAGCACCATCGTGCCGGTGACCACGTCGCAGGAGCCCGCCTCCAGCCCGGTCGCCCGGCCGTCGCCCTGGCGGTAGTCGACGGCCAGCCCGGCCGCCTCCGCCTCGGCGTGCGCCAGCCGCAGCCCGGGGGCGGCGAGGTCGATGCCGATGACCTGCGCGGTCGGGTACCGGCCGACCAGCGGGCGGGTGCTCTTGCCGAACCCGCAGCCGATGTCGACCACCCGGGTCGCGGCCGGCATCGACGGCAGCGCGGTCTCGATGAACAGCCGGTGGAACTTGTAGCCGTCGTTGTCGCGCAGCATCACGATCCGGGCGCCGAACTCGTACACGTATGCGGACATGTCGTCGGAGAAGAAGCCGCCCGGCTGGATGTGGATGTCGTAGTCGGTGTACCAGTCCGGCAGCTCCAGGTCGGGGTCGAGCGCCAGCGACCCGGCCGGCTCGGCGGGTACCGACGCCAGCTGCTCGGCCAGCTCCTCGCGGCGGCTGAGCACCGCCTCGCCGGCCACCTTCCAGAGCATCTTCTGCTGCACCCGCTCCAGGTGGCTGAACCACGGGTACAGCGGCAGCTCGCGCAGCACCCGGCCGGCGGCGTCCACAGTGGCCGCCGGCTCGCCCGCGGCGGCGTACTCCCGGGTCAGCGCCGGGTACACGGTGTCCGCCCAGCGCTTGCGCAGGTTGAGGACGAAGTCGACGGCCGAACGCTCGTCGAGCGTCAACCGTTCCTCGATGTCGAGCATTTCCACTCCTTGGGTCAGTAGGCGAGGCTCACCCGCTCGGCGGCGGGTGTGTCGTGGCGGCCGAGGAACGCCCCGGCGAGGCGGCCCTCGTAGACCGCCTCCAGGGCGGTACGCGGGGCGTTGGCGTCCCCGACCAGGTGGACCTCGGGCCCGCCGGGCAGGGCGTCCAGGGCGCGGAAGAGCTCGTCGTCGGCGACCGCCGTGCCGGCGTCCACCACCGCGGTGACGCCGTCGAGCACGATGTCGGCGCCGGCGAGCGGGCCGGTCAGCGCCACCGTCGCTGCGTCCACCGCCCGGACCGTCCGCATTGGATGGACGACGACGCCGAGGTCGGCGAAGCGCTTGAGCAGCGCCAGCCGGGAGTACGTGGTGATCCGGGCGCTGACCGCCGCGGTCGGTGAGACGAGGTGCACCGTGGCCCCGTGCCGGGCCAGGGCTTCGGCCACCGACGCCGCCGCCCAGGTGCCCTCGTCGTCGGTCACGACGAACGTGCCCGCTTCGCGGCTCGCCAGGCCGGCCACCGCCTGCCACAGGTCGCGTACCGGCGGGCCGCCGAGCAGCGGGCGCCGGGCCGGGCGGGAGCCGGTCGCCACCACCACGTCGTCGTACCCGCCGGCGAGCACCTCCTCCACACCCACCCGGTGGCCGAGGCGGACCTCGACCCCGCTGGCCCGTACCTCGGCGGCCAGGTCGTCGGTGAGCAGCCGCAGCCGTACCCGTCCGGGCACGGTCGCGGCCAGCGCGACCTGCCCACCCAGGCTGGGCCGGGCCTCGGCGAGGGTGACCCGGTGGCCGGCGCGCCGGGCCGCCACCGCCGCGGCGAGGCCGGCCGGGCCACCGCCGACCACCAGCACCCGCCGGGAGCGGCCCGCCTGCGCCAGGTCGCGCCACGCGTCCCGCCACTCCCGCTCCGCGCCGACCTCCGGGTTGACCACGCAGGAGATCGGCAGGCTCGCCTCCAGCCGGCCGATGCAGCCCTGGTTGCAGGCCAGGCAGGAGCGGGCCTCGTGCTGGCGCCCCTGCGCCGCCTTGCGCACCAGGTGCGGGTCGGCGATGTGCGGCCGGGCCAGGCCGACCAGGTCCGCCTCGCCGGCCGCGACGAGCTCGGCCGCCTCGGGCAGGCTGTCCAGCCGGCAGACGGCCAGCACCGGCAGGTCGGGGAACTCGCGCTTGAAGCGGGCGGCGTGATGGCGGAACGGGGCGTGGCCGAAGCTCATGTCCGCCATCTGGGTGGCGAGCGAGTAGCTGCCGTGGTAGGCGGAGTGGCTCACGTGGACGTAGGCGAGCGGGAAGTCGGCGCGCAGCCGGGCGACGATCTCCACCACCGCGTCCGGGTCGAGCCCGCCGGGCAGGAACTCGTCGGCGCTGACCCGCAGCCCGACCGGCAGGTCCGCGGCGGCCAGCACGGCGGCGAGCACCTCCCGGGTCAGGCGCAGCCGGTTGTCGAGGGCGCCGCCGTACCCGTCGGTGCGGCGGTTGGTGTGCGGCGAGAGGAACTGCTGGAGCAGGTGGCCGTGTCCGGCGTGGACCTCCAGCCCGTCGTACCCGGCTCGCCGCATGCGCCGCGCCGCCGCCCCGAACGCCTCGACCACGACCGCGATGTCGCGGCGCCCCATCGCGTGCGGTACGTGCGCCCCGGCCGCCCAGGAGACCGGCGACGAGGACCAGGCGGCGGTGCGCGTGGCGTCCCCGTTGGCCTGCCGGCCGGCGTGCATGATCTGCGCGAAGATCCGCGCCCCGTGCTCGTGCACGGCCTCGGCCACGGCCGCGTACGCCGGGATGCTGGCGTCGCCGAAGCTGCCCAGGCTGATGCTGCGCCCCGCGCTGGTCGGGTGGACCCGGATCGCCTCGGTGACGATCAGGCCGACGCCGCCCCGGGCCCGCTCGGCGTGGTACGCCGCCAGCCGCGCGGTGGGCTCGTTGTGGTGGCCGAAGTTGGTGGTGTGGCCGGGAACGAAGACCCGGTTGCGCAGCCGCACGCCGCCCAGCCGCACCGGGGTGAGGAGCGATCCCAGGTTTCCGTCGGCCATGCCCGGCCTCCCCTCTGACGGCACCCTTCGACACACCCGATCGAAGTGTTCGGATGAGCCGTACGCCGTTCGAATGAGAGGAACGCTAGGACCGTCCGGCGAGCGCTGTCAATTGGCTACCAATGAGTAACTTGATCTGTGACAAGCCCTTGACCTGCCGTTTCTCCCAGCGGAACGGCAAGCGCCCGGCCGTTGCGCCCGCGTTTCCGGCCTGTAGCGGGCACGGTCGGGACCTTCGGCGCGGGGCTGGGTCCTTGGGCCCTGCGCGGGGGCCGGGCCCGAGGAGTTGCGTGGGGATGAGGCCGCATCGCGCGGTCTCGCCTGGGCGTTCGGTCGTCCAGGGGTCCTTTCGAGGAGGACGGCATGAAGTACGTCCCGCCGGGGCGGACCGGCAGCATCGTGGCGGTGCAGCCCCGCTACGACAACTTCATCGGTGGCAAGTGGCTACCACCGGCCCACGGCAACTACCGGGTCGACCTGAGCCCGGCCACGGCCGGCGCGATCACGGAGGTGGCCCAGTCGACGCCGGAGGACGTCGAGTGGGCGCTGGACGCGGCGCACGCGGCCAAGGGCGGCTGGGCCGATACGTCGGCGGCCGGGCGGGCGGCGGTGCTCAACGCCGTCGCCGACGCGGTCGAGGCCAACAAGGAGATGCTCGCCGTCGCGGAGAGCTGGGAGAACGGCAAGCCGGTGCGGGAGACCCTCGGCGCCGACATCCCGCTGGTCGTCGACCACTTCCGCTACTTCGCCGCGGCGGCCCGCTCCGAGGAGGGGCGCTCGACCGAGATCGACAAGGACCTGGTGGCGTACCACTTCCGCGAGCCGCTCGGCGTGGTCGGCCAGATCATCCCGTTCAACTTCCCGTTGCTGATGGCGGCCTGGAAGCTCGCGCCGGCGCTGGCGGCCGGAAACTGTTCGGTGCTCAAGCCGGCGTCCCCGACGCCCTGGTCGATCCTGAAGCTGATGGAGGTCATCGAGGGCGTCGTGCCGCCCGGTGTCATAAACGTGGTGAACGGCCCCGGCGGCGAGATCGGCAAGGCGCTCGCGGCCAACCCGCGGATCGCGAAGGTCGGGTTCACCGGGGAGACCGCGACCGGCCGGCTGATCATGCAGTACGCGGCGCAGAACCTCATCCCGTCCACCGTGGAGCTGGGCGGCAAGTCGCCCAACATCTTCTTCGCCGACGTGCTGGCCCACGACGACGCGTTCCTGGACAAGGCGGTCGAAGGGCTCGTGCTGTACGCGTTCAACAAGGGCGAGGTGTGCACCTGCCCGTCGCGCGCGCTGGTGCAGCGGGAGATCTTCGACGAGTTCATGGACCGCGCGATCGAGCGGATCGCGGCGATCCGGCAGGGCGACCCGCTGGACACCGAGACCCAGCTCGGCCCGCAGGTCTCGGCGGCGCAGCTGGAGAAGGTCGAGTCCTATGTGGAGATCGGCCGGAAAGAGGGCGCCGAGGTGCTCATCGGCGGCAAGCGCGCCGACGTCAAGGGCGAGTTCGCCGGCGGGTACTACTTCCAGCCGACCGTCCTCAAGGGAAACAACCGGATGCGCGTGTTCCAGGAGGAGATCTTCGGCCCGGTGCTCGCGGTGACCTCGTTCGCCGACGAGGCGGAGGCGCTCTCCATCGCCAACGACACGCTCTACGGCCTCGGCGCCGGCGTCTGGACCCGCGACGGCACCCGCGCGTACCGCATGGGGCGCGGCATCAAGGCCGGTCGCGTGTGGACCAACTGCTACCACCAGTACCCGGCGGGAGCGGCGTTCGGCGGCTACAAGATCTCCGGCATCGGCCGCGAGAACCACCGGATGATGCTCGACCACTACAGCCAGGTCAAGAACCTGCTGGTCTCCTACAGCGACCAGCCGCTCGGCCTCTTCTAGATCGAAGCTCCCCTGACGTCGTTCCAACGGCGTGAGGGGAGCTTCGATCACCCTGACCGCCCGAGGGGTCAGGCGACCGCGCCGTGGAACACCACGTCCTCGGGCGGCTCGCCGCCGAACACCACGTCGCCGTGGAAGGTGGCCCAGCCGGACCGCCCGCCGAGGGTGAACTCCGCCCGCTCGAACCGGCTGCCGTCGAACCGGGTCGTGCCGTGGAACTGGGCGCCCGTGAAGTCCGCGTACCCGGCTTCGCAGTCGCGCAGGTCGAGGTCGACCAGCGTGGCGCCGCAGAGCCACAGGTCGACGTCCTTCCACTGCCCCGGGCCGGGCCGCAGCCGCGAGGCCAGCAACTGCTGCGCCTCCTGCCTCGGCCGCAGCCACCCGGCCTGGTCGGCGGTGCGCTCCGGCGCGCGCAGGTCGAACGGTACGGGCACGCGCAGGAACGCGCAGAGCGTCGCCACCACCCGCTGCCGCAGGTCGGGCCGGTCGTCGCCGAGCTGGGCCAGGATCTGGAGCCCGGCCGAGCGGACCGTCGGGTCGGGGTCGGCGAGCTGCCGCGCGTACGGCGCCACCGAGGCGTCCGGCACCAGGTCGCCGCCCTCGGCGCCGGCCGGCCGCACCGTCCAGCCCAGCGGCCACTGCGACTCGCCGGCGTCGGTGCCGCCGGCCCAGTGGGCGCCGGTCAGGTCGACCGCGGACTGGTCGAGGTGGACCCGATCGGTGAACCGCGCACCGGTGAACGCGGCCGCCGCCCCGAACCGGGCGTTGTAGAACCAGGCCGGGCCTTCGAAACGGGCGTCCACAAAGGACGCGTCAGCGCCGAAGCGGGCGCCGTCGCCCCCCTCCTCCCAGGACTGGTAGTCCTCGATGAGGACCGCGACGGGCCACTCCGGGTCGTCCTCGTTCGGCTCGTCCCAGGGCGCCGGGTCGATCTCCTCGACCGTGTCCCACGCCTCGTCATCCTCCCACCAGGTGTCGGTGCCGCGGCCGAACCAGGCCAGCCCGCCGAACACCGCACCGGTGAACTCCGCCCGCCCGCGAAAGCGGGTCATGCCGAACTCGGCGTCGCCCGCGAACCGCACCCCGGCGAAGAGCGCGTCGCCGTAGAAGACCGCGCGCTGGAACTCGGTGTGGTCCTCGAAGGTGGCGCCGGCGAAGACCGTCATGCCGTGGAACCGGGTGTCGGCGAACCCGGCGCCGTCGAGCCGGCAGCCGCCGAAGTCGGCGTCGGTGAGCGTCGCCCCGGACAGGTCGAGGCCGATGCCGTCCCACGCTGCCGCCGCGCCGGGACGCAGCCGGTCGGCGAGCAGGGCGAGCACGGCGCCGCGCTCGCCGGGCGTGCCGCCGTCCGGCTCGGCCGGGGCGCGCAGCCAGTCGCAGATCGCGTCGGCGGCCGGCTGCCGCAGGTCGGGATCGGCCACCGCGAGCGCGATCAGGGCTTCGGCCGCGGCGCCCGCCGTGCCGGGTGCGGCCGCCGCGAGCCGCTCCGCCGCCGCCCGCAATGCCGTCGAGGTCTCGTTCACGGCCGCAGAGCCTAGCGGATCGTTTCAAACCCAGATTCCGAGCTACCGCGGCGTCCGCCGTGGTCCGGACCGTTGCGCGGGGTCCCCGGGGAAACGTGGAGCGCAGCGGAGCGTTTTCTTGGGGTGCGTTCCCGCGGCGTTGCTCTCCGCGGTGGTTTCACCAGCCGGGCACGACCGTGCCTCAGTCGCTCTTCGGGAGGTCGGAGAGGGTCGGCCAGGTCGTCGCCGGGGCGTCCGGTTCGCGGTACGGGTCGGCGACCGGGGCGGCCCGGGCGCGAAGCACGAGCCGGAGCCGGAACACCAGCAGTACCAGGGCGGTCAGCATGACCAGCGCCATGGCCACGAGGGCCACCACGCGGCCGCCGCCGGGCCCGCCCACCGGGTCCGGCGCGGTCACTCCGCGCGGCGCGGGGCCCGTCCCGCGCGCCGGCCGCTCGTCCGGAAGCTCCGTGTGCACCGACGCGAACGGGTCGATCATCCCGTGGCCCCACCCGGCGCCGGCGGCGGTGTCGGTGGGCTTGCGGGCGGTCGCCTTGACGCGGTGCACCACCTGGTTCGCCGCCAGGTCGGGGAACGCCGAGCGGACCAGTGCCGCCTGCCCGGCCGCGTACGCCACCGCGTACTGGGTGCCGCTGCCCACGAACCCGCCCGCGCCGGCCACGCCCAGGCTGGTGACGTCGACGCCGGGCGCGACGACGTCCACGCCGCCCGGCCGGTACCGGACCGCCGGCTGGCCGTTGGCGCCGACCGCACCGACCCGCAGCACGCCGCCGGCGGGCAGGACGGCCGCCGCGTTCACCGGTGTCCCGTCCGGTGCGGCGCCGGCGACCACGACGACGTCGTTCGCGGTGGCGGCGGCGATCGCCTCGGCCACCGCCGTCTCGTTGGTGTCCACATAGGAGCCGAGTGCGATGACGGTCGCGCCGGCGGCGGTGGCCTGCCCGATCGCGGCCGCCTGGTCGGCCGGGCGCGCCGTGGGCGCACCGGTGACCAGCCGCACCGGCAGGACGGTGGCGTCGGGTGCCACGCCGGCCGGCCCGCCGCCCTTGCCGCCCTGCCCGACGAGGATCCCGGCCATCGCGGTGCCGGTACCGAGGCAGTCGACGTCGCCGCGCCCACCGGCCGTCACGACGTCGACGCCGACCGTCACGTGCCCGGCGAGCTGGGGCAGGCTACCGTCCACACCGGAGTCCACGACGGCGATCAGCTGCCCCTTGCCCCGACCGCGGGACCAGGCCCGGTCGGCGGCGAGCCGCCGGGTGGCCCAGTCCGGGCCGGCCGCGCGGGTGGCCTTGGGCGGCGCGCACCCCTTGGCGGCCGGCGGCCTGGGGGCGGTGGTCGGCCGCACCCCCTGCTGCGGCGCCGCTGCGCCACCCGGCACCGCTGCGCCACCCGGCGCCGGCTTGCCGCTCGCGGCCGGCGGCGCGGGCGTCCCCTTCGGCGGTGACGTCGGGGCGGCCGGGGGCGGTGCGGGCGCCAGCGTGCCGTACTGGACGCCGGCGCCGACCGCGTCCCAGGGCAGCACCAGGCGCCAGCCCGGCCGCAGCCTGGCCGGGTCGGTCAGCGTGCCGCCGTCCGGCTGCGGCCGGCCGAGGTTCAGGTGGAAGACCTCGTCGGCGCGGTCGGTGGCGCCGAGGAAGCGCTCGGCGATCCCGGCGAGGCTCTCCGGCGCACCCTGGTACGCGGTGTTGACCGTGTAGAACTTGACGTACGCGGAGTCGTCGGCGCGGGCCGGCGCCGGGGCGAGGGCGGCGAGCAGGCCCAGCGCGGCGGCCAGGCCCCACCGCCCGAGCGTCCTGATCGGACTGTCCATGTTCACCTCACCGGTACCAGGCGCCAGAGGTGGTCGACGGTGCCGTTGTCCGGGTGCTGAAACAGGCGGGTGCCGTCGGTGTCCACCATGTACTGGAGGGCCAGCAGCAGGCCGCTGCCGGTGTTGTGGAACTGGTAGAGGCCGCCGCCGATGTCCTCGAGCCGCCACCGGGTGGCCGGGGAGCTGGCGTCCGGCACCTGCGCGACGAAGGCGTACGGCTCGGTGGAGCCGTCCAGCGGCGAGAGCACCATGCCGTTGTAGGCGCTCTTGACCCGTACCGTGCCGTCGCGCTCCTTGACCAGCAGCCAGCGCTGGCCCGGGTCGCCGTTGTCGGGCTGCTGCACGATGATCTCGTTCGGCGACTTCGACCGGTTCGGCACGGTCATCGCCTTTCCACTGTGGACGTTGAGGAGCTTGTACCGGGTCGGCCCGGCCGGCGACGGGCTGGACGTCCGGGAGGGCCGGGCCGGGGGCGCGGTCGGCTTCGGCGATCGCGGGCTCGCCGAGGGGGTGGGTGACGGCGACGGGCTCGCGGCCGGCGCCGCCCTGCCCACGCCGGCGTAGAAGTCGACCAGCGCGGTGGCGCGGTCGACGAACGCCACGGCCGGCGGTACCGGTGGCACCCCGCCGGCGGCGCGCACCGCGTCGGCGCCGAGGCGGAACGCGGCCAGCGCGTACCGGTAGCTGTCCCCGCCCATCGGCGCGAACGTCGCGACCAGGTCGCACATCGCGTACCCCAGCACCCCGACAGCCGCCACCGGGTCCCAGGGCGAGCCGGCCGGCGGAGCGTACTCGGCCCAGGCGTCCGTGCGGAACTGGGCGATGCCCATCGCGCCGTCCGCGGAGCGGAGGTTGGGGTCGAAGCCGGAGGCGGCCATGAGCTGGGCGGCGATCCGGGCCGGAGTGACCGGCGCGCAGACCGAGCCGGCCGCGCGTACCGCCGGGAGGTACTGCGCGGGCACGGCCTCCGGCGGTGCCGGCGCGGCGGCGGAGGCCACGGCCGCCCCGCCGAAGACGGCCTGGTCCGCGTACCAGGCGGTATAGCCGGCCACGAGGTCGACGTACCGCGCGGCGCCGGCCGGTACGCCCGCCGCCGCCTTGACCGCGTCCGTCCCCGAGCGGTACGCGGCGAGCGCGGCCCGCCACCGGTCGCCGCCGACGCCGGCCTGCCGCACCTGGCCGACGAGGTCGCACATGTGGTGGGCGAGCGCGTGGACGCTCGCCGCGGTGTCCCGGGGCTCCGCCCGCGGCCAGGGCGCCCAGGTCTTGAACGTCTCGGCCGGCAGCGCCGCGACACCGGCGGCGCCGGGCTCGAAGCCGGAGTTCGCCATCACCTGCCCGGCCAGCCGGGGGCCACTCAGCGCCGGGCAGGAGAGCGCGGCGAGGGAGAGCGTCTGGGCCATGGCGGCGTCGATCGGCCGGCCCGCGGTCCGGGCCGGGTCGGCCAGGGCGAGCTCGCGCCCGGCCACGCCGGTCAGCACGCAGACGAGCGCGAGCACCAGCGAGGTGACCGCCGCGCCGCGCCGGCTCATCCCCTTCCACCAGGCCACCAGGGCACGCGGGTGCGGCTTCTTCACGGCGGTCGTCTCCTCGTCGCGGCGGTGGCTCCGGTCCCGGGTACCGGAGGCTGACCGTTGCACGACGGGCGGGAGGGCGGTCCCGTTCATGGGTCCGCTCTGGGTCTTTCGACTCAGGATCGGTGGCCGATCGGGCAGCTACCGTCGGGCCGTGGCCGCGGGCGGTGGATCGCCCCCGGAACGGCGGCGACCTGCCACATCGGCAAATTTCCATCCGACGACACCTCGCCGGCCCCTGATGTCGGCGAGGTAACGATTGGTTGAAGATTCAATCCCATGGACGGCTATCGGTGAGCGTTGTGTAGATTCTCCCCGTGCCTGGGGTGACGAATCCGGTTCGTTGTTCACGCGGCGGGGTGGAGCGCGGTGTCCACTGACCCCGTCCCGGAGGCTCCCGACCCGGTCCGCCAGCTGCTTCACCCGCCCGCGATACCGGCTCGCTCGCTCCGCGCACCGCACTGGGCCGGGATCGGCGGGCTGGCCGGCGCCATCGTGCTGGCGGCGATCGCGATACCGCCGATGATCTCCCCGGCCGGCGAGAGACCGGCCGCGTTCCCGGCCGGCGCCACGCCGCCCGGCACGTCGAGCCCGCCCGCCGAGGCGGGGTCGCCGGCCGCCGGCGCCGCGCCCCGGCCGAGCCTGAGTCCGACCGCCCCGCCCGCCGAGCCGGGCCGGCTCACCGCGCCCACCGTGCCGACCGGCGACCCGGACACCGCGGCCGCGCCGTCGCCGCGCGGCACGCCGGCCGGGCCGACCGCGACGGTCAAGCGGTTCACCGCGGTGAGCGTGCAGGCCGAGGACCCCGGAAACCTGCTCGCCGACGGCGCCGGCGTCACCTCCTGCGCCACCTGCGAGGGCGGCGGCCGGGTCCGGTACCTCGGCAAGCTCACCGTCTACCTCGACCTGCCGAGCGCGGGCAGCCGGACCGTCACGGTCACCTACGAGTCGGACGGCGACCGGCAGATCCAGGTGTCCACAACGGACGGCCGGAGCTGGTCGTTCGACACCCCCGGCGCGGGCTGGGAGACACCCAGGACCTTCACCTTCAACGCGTACCTTCCGGCGGGCCGGGTCGCCCTGCTCTTCCACAACGACAACCACCCGGCCGCCGACATCGACAAAGTCACGATCAGCTGACCCCGCCGATGAGCCGGTTCGTCGCGTACGCCGCCGTGTGCCGGGCCCTGCTGCTCGGGCGGCTCGCCGTCACCCTCGCCGCCGTGGTGGTGGGGCTCGGGCTGGTCGACGCCGGGCGCGCGGTCGGCACGCTCGCCGTGATCACCGCGGCCACCGCCGTCCAGGTCGCCGTGCAGAGCCGCTGGCCGGCCGTACTCCGGTGGCGGCTCGGCGTCCTCGTGGTCGACGCCGCCCTGATGATCGGGGTACTGGTGCTCAGCGAGGGCGGGGTCGCCTACTTCTGCTACGCCGCCGGCTGGGCCGCGCTCACCGGTGCGCTGCTGGGCCGGCGCGCGTTTCCACTGTGGATCGTCAACGCGGTGCTCGGCCTGGCCGTGGCGACCCAGCTGCTCCGGGTGGACGCCGGCGCCGGAAGCTCGCTCGCGGCGCCGTTCGTGCTCGCGTTCCCGATGATCGACATCGTCTGCGGGTTCGGCGCGGCGGTCATGACCGCCGCGCTGGCCCGGTACATCGAGGTCTCCGTGGCGGCGGTGGCGTCCGCCCAGCGCTCGGCGGCCGCCTCGGAACGGGCCCGGCTCGCCCGCGAGCTGCACGACTCGGTCTCCAAGACGCTGCGCGGGGTCTCCTTCGCCGCCGTCGCGCTCCCCTCCCTGCTGCGCCGCCAGCCCGACCTCGCCGAGCAGCTCGCCGCGACCGTCTCGGAGGGGACCGACGCCGCGGTACGGGAGGCCCGCGAGCTGCTCACCGCCCTGCGCCTGGACGTGCCGGACCGGCCCTTCGCGGAGAGCGTCGAGCGGGTCTGCCGAGTGTGGTCGGACGGCACCGGCATCCCGGTACGGGTCGAGGTGTCCACCGTGGAGCCTCCGCTCGCGGCCCGGTACGAGCTCACCCGGATCCTGGACGAGGCGCTGCACAACGTGTCCCGGCACGCGCGCGCGACCCTGGTCCAGGTCGGCCTCCACACGCCGGACGGCGCCGTGGAGCTCACCGTCCACGACGACGGCGCCGGCTTCGCGATGCCCGGCGAGCTGTCCCACCTGTCGGCCGCGGGGCGGTTCGGCATCGTCGGGATGGTCGAGCGGGCCCAGGCGGCCGGTGGCACCCTGCGGGTCGACTCGGTCGCCGGCGTGGGCACGACGGTGGTCGCCCGGGTGCCGCTGCCCGGCGCCCCGGTCGCCGCCGCGCGCCAGCGGTGGGCGGTGACCCGGTGATCGACGTACTGATCGTCGACGACAACCCGATCGTGCGCGGGGCACTGCGCGGCTACCTCGCCGGCGCCGACGAGGTACAGGTGGTCGGCGAGGCCCCGGACGGGCGGACCGCCGTGACCGCCGCGCAGCGCCTGCACCCGCACGTGACCCTGCTCGACCACCGCATGCCGGTCGCCGACGGGCTCAGCGTGGTCGGCCGGCTCGCCGAGCACACCGCCGTGCTGGTACTGACCAGCGACGCCGCCGAGGAGCTCATCAGCGCGATGCTGCGCGGCGGCGCCAGCGGCTACCTGGTACACGGCGAGTTCGAGCCGCCCGAACTGCTCCGCGCGGTCCGGGCGGTGGCGGCCGGCCAGGGCTGGCTCTCGCCCCGCGGCGCCTCGGTCACCATCGCGGCGCTGCGCGACCAGGCCGCCCGCGCCGGCGACGTACGGCAGCGGCGGCGCGCCTTCGGCCTGACGCCGCGCGAGGAGGAGGTCATCGAGCTGCTCTGCGCCGGCCACTCGAACGCGGCGATCGCGCGGCGCCTGCTGCTGACCGAGAAGACGGTCAAGAACCACCTCCACCACATCTTCACCAAGCTCCAGGCCGCCAACCGCACCGAGGCGGTGGTGCGCTGGTCGGGGCGTTGAACGCAGCGGACCGGCCAGCCGTCGTACTGGGGGTGGGGCGGGGAGCCGCCCGCCACCGCGGCGGAGCGAGGAGCGGCCGTGATCAGCGTATTGATCGTGCACCCGGACCCGCCCGAGCGGGTGGCGATGCGCGCCATGCTGGACGCCTCCGGCCGGGTACGGGTGGTCGGGCTCACCGGCGACCGCGACGAGGGGCTGGCGCTGGCGCACCGGCTGCGGCCGACCGTGACCCTGCTCGACGAGCGGGTGCTGCCGGCCGGTACCGACGTGATGCACACCCTGGCCCGGTGGTCGCTGGTGATCGCGCTGACGTTCGCGACCGAGCGCCGCGCCATCACGGCGCTGCTGCGCGCGCCGGTGCGGGGCTGCCTCGTCTACGGCCACTTCGAGCCGGCGGACCTGGTCCGCGCCGTCTACGCCGTCGCCGAAGGGCTGGGCTGGCTCTCCCCCGTCGCGGTGGCGGCCGTGACCTGGGCGCTGCGCGAGGCGGCGCGGGCGAAACAGCCGGAGACCGCGCCACGGCCCCCGGACCCGGCGCCGTCGTGGTAGCCATGAGCGGCGCTCTCGGCGCGGCCGCGGGCGGCACTGTCGGCATGGCCCCGGGCGCCGCCGTCCAGGTGGTTGCGGACGGCGCTGCCGGCGTGGCTCCCGGCGGCGCTTTCCAGGTGGCCGCGCGCGGCGCGCAGGGCGTAGAAGGAGCGGGACCGCACGGTCCCTTCCGGGATGCCGATCCGGGCAGCCACCTCCGCCACGGAGGCGCCGCCGAAGTAGAGCTCGACCAGCACGGCCCGCTGCTCGGCGGTGAGGCCGCGCAACGCGTCCACCACCGCGAACCGGTCGAGCAGCCCGTCCACCGCGTCGTCCGGCGCGCGCACCCAGCTCAGGTCGACGCCGTACACCTCCGGCGGGCGGGCCTGCCGGGCCCGGGCCGAGTCGACCGCCAGGTGCCGGGCCACGGTGAACAGCCAGCGGCGTACGGTGGGGGGCTCGGCCGGCAGCTCGGCCAGGTTGCGCCAGGCCCGCAGCATCGTCTCCTGCAGCAGGTCCTCGGCCAGCTCGTACTGGCCGTGGGTCAGCCGGAGCAGGAAGTAGAACAGCGGCTGGCCGTTCGCCGCCACGAGCGCACGCATCCGGCGCTCGAGGTGGGGGTCCACCGTGGTCAGTCCGGCCTCGCGAACACTCATCCCGCGCCCTCCGTCCGTCCCCGCGTCCCACCCGCGGTTAGCGACGGACGGTAGTGAAGCGCCCCACCGGGACGCCTGAGCCGAAGGACCCAGCCGGACCCAGGCCCACCCGGTCAGGCGCTCCAGGCGGCCACGCGCTGATCGGGCCAGGCGGCGCCGGAAGCGCGGACGATGACGCCCAGCACGCCGGTCGGCCCGAAGAGCCCGTCCGTGGCGATGGTCCACTCGTCCGTCGGGCCCAGCCACGGCTCCGCCCCGGCCGGGGTGCCGGCGAGGGGCTCCAGCACCCGCTTGAGGGACTCCAGCTCGGCGAGCACCTGGCTGGCCGTACCGGCGACCACCGCCGCGGGCGGGACCGGCGGACCCTCCGGTGTGGACCGGCGGTCCAGCGCCGCGGCGATGTCGTCGAGCGCGTCGGTGAGCATCCGCGTGTACACGTCGTACGCGGTCAGCAGCGCGTCGAACCGCGCCGTGGGCAGGTCCAACCCGTCCGGGTCGAGGCCGGCGAGGTACCGCCCGAGCTGTCCGAGCCGGCGCTCGATCTCGGCCGCCGCGGCGCGGCTGCGGTCGGCCGCCTCCGTGGCGTACTCGGGCGGCATCGCCGCTTCGCTGACGTCCTCCACCTGTCGCATCCGGCGCGCCGCCTTTCTCGTCCGTCCCACCCCGTGCACCCTCCTCAATACGTTGCGGGGCCGGCGGTTGTTCACGGTGATCCTGAACCGGTCGGCGCGCGTAACCGTCGTGAAGGAGATTGGACGGGGCCGACCGCGGAGGTACACAGTGGATGAACAGCCGGTGCCGCCGGCCCGCTGGCACGGGCTCCGGTGGCTCCCCGAGCGGCCGTACGTGAACCCGGCGCCGGTGCGGCTCTTCGTCGGGTGTGCCTGGCCGCCGGAGCGGGTCGCCGTCGAAGGGCTGCCCAGCGCCGAGCTCTTCCTGGTCGGCTGGCCGGACGCCGAGCGGGCGGCCCGCTCCGGCGCCCACGTCGTCGCGGTACGGGTGGAGCGCGGCGCGGCGGTGGACCTCACCCTGGCCGCCGGGCACCTCCCCGACGAGCTGCGGCACCTGGCCGGCGTACCCGGCGCCTACCTGCTGCCCGGCGGCTGGCTCGACGGCACCCGCCTGGTCGAGGGGTACAGAGTGGACGGTGCCGGCGAGGTCACCTCCGCCGGGGCGGTACCGGCGATCCCGCTCACCCTCCGCTGCACCGGCGCCCGGCACGGCACCGACGGCCTCCCCGACGACGTCGTGCGCTGGCCCCGCCTGGCCCGGACCGCGTACGCGGTGGTGTCCGGGCCGCCGGTCACCGACTTCCTCCCGATCCACACCCGCCGCCCGCCGGTACGCCCGGGGCACCGGCTGGTGCGCTTCCGGGTCGAGCCCGGGTACGCGATCGACGTGGCGGCCACCGCGGACCGGCTCACGCCGCTCGCGCCGGTCCGGTCGCGCCTGCCCGACCTGCGGGCCAGCGGGGTGGAGCTGATCCTGCCCCGCCGCGCGTTCGGGCAGGTGCCGATCACCCGGGTCTTCGAGCCGAACGGCCGCGGCTGGCGCCGCTTCGGCTAGGCTCAGCGCACCTCGAGCTCCCACAGCGAGTACCCGTACTGGTTGGACCGGGCCAGGCCGAGCACCCGGACGTGGCGGGCGACCACCGGGCCCGTGTCGATCCGCACCGTGCCCTCCCGCCCGCCACGGGTGGCGTACACAGTGGACCAGCGACGGCCGTCGAGCGAGACGTCGACCTGGTACCGGGTGGCGTGCGCGTGCTGCCAGGCGAGGACGACCTCGCCGACCCGCCAGTTCGCGCCGAGGTCCACCGATATCCACTGTGGATCGCTGAACGCGCTGGACCAGCGGGTCCGGGTGCTGCCGTCGACCGCGTTCGCCGGCGCCCAGGGCCGACCCTCCACACTGGAGGCCCGGACCGGGCGGCCGCGGGCGAGGTTCGTCCGGGACGGGTTCGACCGGCCGGTGACCGCGGGCCGGGTGGTCCTGGGCGCGGTGGGCCGGGACGCGGCCGGCTTGGACGGGCGCGGCGACACGGGTTTCGAGGTGGCGACGGTCGGTGCCGGCGCCGACTCCTCGGGGACGGCGAGCGGGGTGGCCGCGGCGGGTGCCGCGTCCGCCGGCGACGGTGTGGCGGTGGCGGCCGGCCGCTCGTCACCGCCGCTCACCAGGTACGCCGAGCCGGCCGCGACGCAGAGCACGGCGGCGACCGCGACACCCAGCAGGACACCGCGCCTGCCGGGGCGCGGGCCGGCCTCGGCGGCGGGCGGGGCGGAGCCGGGCGTCAGCGCCGCCATCCAGCCGGCCGGGTCCGGCGGCGTACCGGAGCCGTCCGCGGGCCGACCGGTCGAAGGATCCCGCATCAGCTTCCCCATCCCGTCCCGTACTCGCCGGTGAGCACCGCGGTCGCCAGCTCCACTCTGGACCGGCACCCGGCCCGGGCGAACAGCCGGCTCAGCCGCCCCTCCACGCTCTTCTCGCTGGTGCGCAGCACCGTGGCGAGCTCCCGGTTGGAGGCCCCTTCGGCGACGAGCGTGGCCAGCAGCCGCTCGTTCTCGACGACGGTCTCCGCCCGGCCGGGCACCGGCACGTCGTGGGCGCGCATCAGGTTGCGTACCCAGCAGCGGTGCAGCCCGGCGTCGAGCGCGCCGTACAGCTCGTACGCCTCGCCGAGCAGGCGGCCGGCGTCGCCACCCGCGGCTACCGCCCGGTGCAGCGTGCGGGCCAGCAGGAACGGCTGGTCGAGCCGGCGCGCGAGCTGGACCGCCTCGGCCCCGGCGGCGGGGTCGCGGTCGGCGGCGACCCGGGCCAGGAGGTGGTGCACGGCGGTGTACGCCGAGCCGGTCGCCGCCGCCAGCCGCCCGGTCTCCACGACGCCACGCCCGGCCCCGTCCCGGTCGCCGCGCGCCGCCGCCAGCTCGGCGTGGAGCAGCCACAGCTCCTCCGTGCCCGGCACGGCACCGGAGGCGGCCGCGCCGGCCAGGCCGGCGGTGACCCGCGCCGCGGCCGCGTCGGCGGCGCCGAGGACCAGGTCGATCTCCGCTTCGGCGAGGTCGAGCAGGTGCGGCAGGGCGGCCCGGCCGGCCCGCGCGGCGGCGAGCGGCGCCCGTGCCCGGGCGGGGCGGCCCCGGCCGAGCTGGATGACCGCGGCGGCGTGGCACAGGGCGGCGTACCCCGGCTGGTACCCGGTGAAGGTGCCGGCCGCGAGGCCGAGCCGGGCCAGGTCGAGCGCCTCGTCCCAGCGGCCGTGCCGGAAGGCCAGCAGCGCCTGGTCCAGCTCGGGCAGCCGGGCGGCGGTGAGCCCGCGGTCGCTGAGCAGCCGCTCGGCGGGGCCGGCGTCGCCGAGCATCGCCAGGGCGCGGACCTGCGTGGCGACCAGCCAGGGCGACGGCTCGCCGGGCCGGTCGGCGAGGGTGCGCAGCGGCTGCGGGCGGCCCAGCAGCGCCGTCGTGGTCGCCGCGACGACCGCCACCGCTTCCGGCACGCCGCCCGCCGCTTCCGCCGCGGCACCCGCCGCTCGCGCCGCCGCGTCGGGGAAGGCCGCCGCGTCCGGGAACGCCGCAACGTCCGGGAAGCCCGCCGCGTCTGGGAAGGCCCCATCGGGCGCGGCACGGGGCAACGGCACGGTGCCTGGGAGCGGGGCGGCACCGGCCAGCAGCCGCTCGGCCTCGAGTGGACAGTCCAGCATGGACAGTGCGGCGGCGCGGGCGGCGGCGGCCGGCGCGGCGGGGCCGGGGAGCCGGTCGGTGCCGGCGGCGACCCGTTCCACGGCGGCGACGTCGCCGGTGCCGCGCAGGCCGGTCACGTACACCTGGAGGGCCTGCGCCCAGCCGTCCGGGGTCAGGTCGGCGGGGTGCTCCTGGAGCAGCAGCCGGGCGTCCCGGAGCGCGGCCGGAAAGTCGCCGCGCAGGGCGTGGGTGGTGGCCCGGGCGAGCACTACCCGGGCCCGTTCGCCCCGCTCGGGGGTGAGCTCCGCGGCGGCGGAGAGCCAGCGGACCGCGGCCGGCCCGTCGGCGACCGCGGCCGAGGCGCCGTGGGTCACCAGCTCGTGCCGGGCGCGTCCACTGTCGACGAACCGGCCCGCCTCCGCCAGCCGGTCGGCCAGGTACGCGCGGTCGGGGCAGCGGGCGGCTCCGGTCCAGAGCGCGTCGACGGCGGCGCGGGCGAGGCTGCGCCGCTCGAACGGGCCGAGGTGGGCCCGGAGCGCCGGCGCGAGCAGCGGGATCACGAAGCGCCACGAGGGCTGCCCACCGGTCCGGCGGGCCCGCAGCACCCGCGCCTCGACGAGGTCGGCCAGCGCCTGGGCGACCCGCTCGGGCGGCAGGTCGAGCGCGGTGGCGGCCAGGTCCGGCACCGGGCCGTCCAGCGGGTACAGCACCGCGACCGCCTTCGCCACCGGCCAGGCCGGCGCCGGGAGGGCCCGGATCGGCGCGAACAGGTCGTCGCCCTCGGGCAGGTCGAGCGCGGGTTCGGCGCCGGCGAGGTGGGCCCGGTGCTCGACCACGCGCAGCGTCCCGGACCGCCGGTGGCCCTCCACCGCCGCGCGCAGCGCCGCCGGTACGCCCCGGCTGACCTGGTGCAGGTAGCGGCTGTACGACGGGTGCGGCCGGGCCCGGACCAGCTCGGCCACCACCCCGTCGGTCTCCACCGTGGACAGTGGCCGGAGGGTGACCACCCGGGCGAGCCCGTCCGCGCGGAGCCGGTCCAGCAGCGCGCGAGCGGCCGCGGCCGGCCCGGCGACCACTGGCGTCCGTACCGCGCAGACCAGCCGGGCCGCGGACTCCGGCAGCACCCGGACCGCCCGGTCCAGCACGGCCAGCGACCCCTCGTCGATCCACTGCGCGTCGTCGAGGAAGACGGTCAGGCCCGGCTGCGCGGCCAGGGTCGCGGCCAGCGCCGCCGCCTGCCGCTCCACCGGCGTACGACCGGCCCTTGAGTGGTCCACTGTGGATCCGGGCAGCGCGCTGAGCTCGCTCGCCAGCCGGTAGCTCAGGTGAAAGGGGAGCCCGCTCTCCGGCTGGGCCAGGCGCAGGCCGACCGTGGGCGCCCCCTGCTCCCCCGCCGCCGCGCGGAGCCGGTCCAGCGCCGTCGTACGCCCGATGCCGGCCGGCCCGGCGATCACCGTGACCGGCGGGCTCTGGGTGGGGCGGCTCACCGGCCGGTCCCCTTGGCCGGGGCGAACGGCAGGTCCTCGACCGTGAGCAGGGCCAGCTCGGCCGCGCCCACGTCCGGGGCGACCGCGAGCCGGGAGGCCTGCCGGTCGGCCATCCGCTCGAAGACCTTGCGGGCCTCGCGCCCGTTGCCGAACGTGCCGTCCTTGGGTATCTCGTCGAAGTACGCCAGCAGGGCGGTGCCGGCGGCCTCGTCGAGCCGGTAGTCGTGGCGGGCGCAGTGGTTCTCCACGATGGTCACCAGCTCCGCCGGGGTGTAGTTGACGAACTCGATGGTCCGGCTGAACCGGGACTCCATGCCCGGGTTGGCGGCCAGGAAGCGTTCCATCTCGGCGGAGTAGCCGGCGGCGATCACCACGACGTCGTCGCGGTGGTCCTCCATCAGCTTGACCAGCGTGTCGATCGCCTCCCGCCCGAAGTCCGGGCCGGTGCCGCCGCGGCTGCTGCTCAGCGTGTACGCCTCGTCGATGAACAGCACCCCGCCGAGCGCGGAGTTGAACGCCTCGGTCGTCTTGATCGCGGTACCGCCGATGATCTGCGCGACCAGGTCGGCGCGGGCGACCTCGACGAGATGCCCTTTGCGCAGCACGCCCAGCTCGGCGAGGATCGCGCCGTACAGCCGGGCCACGGTCGTCTTGCCGGTGCCGGGCGCGCCGGCGAAGACCAGGTGCCGGGCCATCGGCGGGGCGGAGAGCCCGGCCTCCTTGCGGCGCTGGGCCATCTTGTTGAGGTTGACCAGCGAGGTGACCTCCTGCTTGACGCCGTCCAGGCCGACCAGCGAGTGCAGCTCGCGCAGCGGGTCCGAGCCGCGGGCGACGGCCGCCCGCTGCCCCTCGGGACGGGCGGCGGGGGCCGGCTCGGGTGCGGCGGCGGCCACCGAGCCGTACGCGTCGGGCAGCCGGTTGCGGGTGCTGGTCAGCGCGTCGACCCGTACCGCGCCGCCGGGTACCACCTGGCGGAGCCCGGCGCCGCCGTTGTCCCGTACGGTGCAGCCGGTGATCCGCACGGCGTCGGCGGTGTGCAGCTCGATCCCGTCGCCGCCGTTCGCGGAGAACTCGGAGTCGGTGACCGTCCCGGCCGACTCCGGGTCGAACCGGCAGCCGGCGCCCTCCGCGTCGTGCACCCGGCAGCCGACCAGGGAGACGTCCGCGCCGGCGCCGGCCCGCACGCCCTCGGCCCCGGCGTTCGCGATCTCGCAGTCGGTCAGCGAGGCCGCGGCGCCGGTCACGTGTACCCCCGCGGCGGCGCTGCCGCGCAGGCTCAGCCCGCTCAGCGACGGGCGGGCACCGCCGCTGACCGAGACTCCGACGGCGCCGCCGCGCTCGACCGTGACGTTCTCGAACCGGCCGCGCGCGCCGTCGACGGCCTCGATGGCGGCCCCGTCGCAGCCGAGCACCTGGAGCCGGTGGAAGAACGGGTCGGCGCCGCCGTCGAGGTGCACCCCGGCGCCGGTGCAGTCGCTGACCACCAGGTCGGTGAACTCCGGGGTGCCCCGGTCGCCGACGCTCACCCCGACGCCGGCCACCTTGTGCGCGGTGCACGACTCCAGCTTCCCGCCGGCCCGGCCGGCGAACCGGTAGCCGGTGCGCCGCGCACCGGTCACCCGGCAGCGGCGCAGGGTCGGGGCGCACCGCTCGCCGGTGAAGACGCCGTCGGCGGCGCTGCCGTCCACTGTGCACTCCTCCAGCGTCGCGGTGCCGGTGGTGGCGAGGTACACGCCGACGCCGTTGGTGCCGGTGACGGTGAGCCGGCGTACCGTCGCCGCGGACTGCTGCTCGGCCGCGAGCGCCGGCTTGCCCGCCCCGCTGACCTCGGTGTCCTCGATGGTGATCCGGCCGTGGCCGTTGAGGCAGATGCCGTTCCCCTTGGCGTCCCGGACCGTGCAGGCGCGCACCCGCACCACGCCGTGCTCGGCGACCACGACGCCGGAGGTGCCGAGCCGCTCGATGCGGCAGTCGTCGAGCACGCTGCCGGTCGCCGAGGTGACCACGACGCCCGCCCCGACCCGGTTGCTGACCCGGCTGCCGCGCATCGTGAGCGAACCCCGGTCGCGGACGAAGACCGCCGCCCACGAGGCCGCGCTCAGCTCGCACTCGGTGACGCTGAGCTGGCCGGCGGTGAGCGCGAGCGCGGGGCTCTCCGCGTCGCTGGCCTGGATCGCCAGGCCGGAGAGGGCGGCGGACTCGGCGGCCAGGATGAGCGGTACGCCGGCCGGCGGGGTGAGCCGCACCGTGCCCGGACCGTCCGCCGCGGTGATCGTGACGATCTTCGTGAGCACGAGGTTTTCCGGGTAGCTGCCGGGGCGTACGGCGATGGTCGCGCCGTCGGTGGCGGCGGCGAGCGCCTCGGTCAGCGTCCGGTAGCCGGCGCCCCCCGACTGGGTGACGGTGATCCTGTGCTGGTTCACGCTGGTGGTACCTCCGGTGCGGTGGGTCAGGACGCCATGCCGAGCCGCGCCGTGCCGGGTTCCGGCCCGGGTGGCGGCGCACCGCCCGGCACCGCCTCCAACGCCTGCCCGGACAGGCTCGCCGCCGCCAGCTCCACCCGGGAGCGGCAGCCGGTGCGGGCGAACAGCCGGGTCAGGTGGTTCTCCACCGTCTTCTCGCTGATCCGCAGCGCGGCCGCGATCTGCCGGTTGGTCCGGCCGTCCCGGATCATCTCGACCACCTGCCGCTCCACTGTGGACAGGCCGGCGCGGTGCGGTCGGGCCCGGGGCACCGGGACGTCCCGCTCGCGCATCAGCGCGACGACCCGGGACCGCAGGTGCGGTGCGGGGAGGCCGGCGCACGCCTCGTACGCCTGGCGCAGCCACGGCCGGGCCTCGGCGGCCAGCGCGCCGACCGCGAGGTAGGTCTCGACGAGGTCGGGCCGGTGGCCGCGGCCCCGGGTCAGGGTGGCGCCGGCCCGCGCCGCGACCGGATCCCGGCGCACCAGCGCGCGGACCAGCAGCGCGGTCTCCCGGGTGATCCACGGGTCGGGGCGCATGCGCAGCCGCTCCGCCTCCGCGAGCAACCGGTCGGCCAGCTCCGGCCCGCCGGCGCGGGCGGCCAGCCCGGCCAGCCTCGGCAGCAGCTGCTCGACGCCGATCCGCCCGCCACCGGCGCGCTGCCGCTCGACCGCCGCCCACCCGTCGCGCAGCGCGGCGCGGGTGTCGCCGGTGAACCGGTCGGCCAGCCCGCACGCCACCCAGGCGCGCAGCGCCACTGTGGACGGTCGCGCGGGCACGTCCGCCAGGCAGGCGGCCGCCTGCCTGGCGTCGCCGAGCAGGGCGTGTGCCTCCGCCGCGAAGAGCCCGGCCAGGTCGGGCACGAGACCGCCGCCGGCGCCGGCCCGCACCTCCCGCGCGGCGGAGAGCACCGCCGGCAGGTCACCGGCCGCGAAGCGGTCCAGCAGCCGCCGGTACGCCGCGAGCGGTCCGCTCCCCGGCGGACCGTAACGGGGGCCGAGCACGATCTGGAAGACGGTGACCAGGTCACCGGCGGAGCCCGCCGCCAGCAGCCGGTCGTCCGCCCGGGTCGCCGGCCGCTCCGCCCCGCCCCGCAGCGCCGACCGGATCCGTGCCAGCTCGGCCGCGCTCACCAGCGCCGACCCGCCGTCCGGTGCGGCTCCACTCTGGACCGGCGCGGCGCCCGGCTCGCCGAACCACCACGCGTACGGGTCGGCGGTACCGCCGTGCGGCGCTCCCCTGTGGACGGCCGCGAGCGCGGCGGCGACGGCCAGGTCGCCGGGGACCGGCCCGGCGCCCGGTGCCACAGCGACCACCTCGGCGAGGTCGTCGTACCGGCCGGCGCGGACCAGCAGGCTCAGCAGCCGCGCGCGGGTCCGCTCCCACTCCTGGCCCCGCCGGCCCGCCCGCTTCCGCCCGGGGCCGGCCTCGGGGGCGGTGCTGGCGTGCCACAGCGCGGCCCGCAGCCACCGGATCGTCCGGTCGGAACCGCCCTCCTCGTACCGGTCCGCCATCGCCGACAGCCACGCGGCGCTGCGCCCGTCCGGCGGCATCGCGCGGCCGGCCAGGGCGATGTGGTCGGCCAGGGCCGCCCGGTCGGCCGCGTCACCGTGCCCGACCCGGCGCAGCAGCGCGGCGGCGAGGGCCCGGTGCAGCCGCCCCACCCCGGCCGGCCCGGCGTCCTCCACCAGGCGGGCGGCGAGCGCGGCGCAGCGCGGGTGGAGCCGGCCGCCCGCGTCGACGACGAGCACGCCGGCGTCGACGAGCCGGTCGGCCGCGCGGCCGTAGTCGTCCAGCCGGTCCCGGGTGGCCTCGGCGAGCACCGGCAGGTCGTCCACCGGCAGCGGCGCGACCGCGACGGCCGTGGCCAGGCACCGCGCCGCCGGGCCGAGGGCGCGGGCCCGGGCGACGAGCTCGTGGCCGGCCGGGAGCGCGATGGGCGCCGCCGGCCCGACCAGGCACAGGTGGCCGCCGCGCACGGCCAGCCGCCGCCTCCGTTCCAGGTCGTCCAGGGTGGACAGCAGCGTGCCGGGGTGGCCGAGCAGCGGCCCGAGCGCGCCGCGCAGCGCGGGCAGCAGCGCGCCGTCCGGCGGTATCCCGCGGGCCCGGGTGAGCAGCGCCTCGACCGTCTCCTCGGGCAGCGGCGCCAGGTCGAGCACGAGGTCGGCGCGGGCCGCGAGCTGGACCGCCGCCGGGTGCCGCCCGTCCCGGCAGGCGGCCACGACCAGGCAGCCCGGCCGGGCGGCGGCGCCGAGCGCGAGCACCGGCGCGGTGACCCCGTCGACGTCGTCGGCGACCAGGACCACCGGCCGCCGCCGGCTGATCAGGTCGAACGCGGTACCCGCCGCCAGCACCAGCCCCATCGCCGCGCCGTCCCCCGCCGGCGACCCGCCGAGCACGCCGAGCGAGGCGGCCAGCCGCGGCTCGCCGATCCGCTCGAACTCGTCCCGCACCGCGTCGGCCAGCCGCCGGAACCCGTACGGGTCGGCGGTGTCCGCGCCGGCGAGGCTCACCCGGATCACCTGTACGCCGGCCTTGCGCCAGGCCCGCGCGGCGGCGTCCAGCAACGCCGACTTGCCGACGCCGGCCGTCCCGCGCACCAGGACGAGCCGGCCCCGCCCGGCGGCGTCGCGCCGGGCGGCGTGCAGGGCCGCCAGCTCCTCCCGCCGGCCCGCGAAGACGGTGCGCAGGCGCACCCGATCCCGCAGATCCACGCCACTCCCCAATCCGCCCGCTTCGCCTCCACTACGGGCCGGATGGCGATCGCGTTCACGCCGTTCTCCGCGCCCGCGTCACGCGAGGCTGGGCGCGGGCCCGGTGGGCGGCGCCCCGACGGGCAGCGGGCCGTGGGGGTGGCGGCCGCGCAGCACGCCGTGCACCAGGCGGAGCCGGGCCCCGGTCAGCTCGCCCAGGCCGTACACCCGGGCGGCCGCGTACGCGACCGGCAGCAGCTCGCGCCGGGGCTCGCCGAGCCGGCCGGCCAGGTCGTCCAGCGCCGCGACGAGCCGGTCCGGGTCGCCGTCGGCCGGGTCGGCGCCGGCCAGGTCCAGCAGCTCGTCCACCAGGTGGTACGCGGTGAAGCCGAGCTCCCGCCGCGACGGCCCGGCCTGGTCGTCGCCGGCCGGCGGGTCGTACCGGTACCGGGCCGGGTCGACCGCCCGCCCGGCGCCGAAGGCCCGCTGGAGCAGCTCCTCGTCCCGCGCGTCGACGGCGTGGACGACCTCCGGGTCCGGTACCGGCACGGGCGGCGGCGACGGGGCCGGCCGGTGCACCCGGACGAACCCGGCGTCGGTGGTGGTCCCCCGGTGGCTGGCGAGGTCGCGGGCCACCCACAGCCCGTGCTGCCAGACCGTCCACGGCGTGTCGCGGTGCATCGTGCCGATGACCACCGGCGGGTCGTCGTCCTCGATGGACGGTTGCTCGCCGGCCGGCCCGATCCACACCCGCTCCCCTACGACGACCGCGTGCCAGCCGGGCAGCAGCTCGTACCGCTCGCCGCCCTCGGCGTACAGCCCGACCCGGGTCAGCCGCACGAGCGGGCTCTGCGGTGTCGCGTGGACGGTGTGGTAGTGCGCCGCCGGCCGCAGCGTCGGCGCGTGCCCCCGGCTGTACGGCACGAAGTGGTCGACCAGCGCCCCGGCCGGGCTGACCCGGTCGGCGGCGATCGCCAGGACGTGCCCCTCGCCCAGCGCCTCGGCCAGCTCCACCGCCCGTTCCGCGGTCACCCGCTCGGGCAGCAGCGGCTCCACCAGCGCCCCGGCCGGCAGCCGGTCGCGCAGCTCGCGCAGCACCCGGCCGGCGTCGGCGGGATCGGCCACCGGCACCACCACGAGCGGGCGGTCCGGATGGGACAGCCGCTCCGGCGGCTCCAGAGTGGACCCCGCCGGGCGCAGGAAGCTGCCGGCCGTGCCGAGCGGCGTCACGTCGTACCCGTCGATCCCGCCGGGTACGAGCGCGCCCGGCATCCGGGTCCAGTCCAGCACCGAGCCGCCCGCCGCGAGGTCCACGACGTACATGAAGGCCTGCGCCTCCATGAGCTGCGCGGTGTAGAGGGAGTCGGCGTCGGCCGCCAGCAGCCGGGCGGCGGCCTGGCCCCGTTCGAACCGGGCCAGGAGGCGCTCGCCGGGACTCCCGGTCGCGCGGGCGGCGGCCAGCCGGTCGTTGGCGTCGCGGGCCAGCTTCGCGATGCGGTTGTGCACGCGGTTCACGGCGCGCGCCTCGGGGCGGTCGAGGTCGTACGTCCAGAGGTTCGCGGCCGCCGGGTACCGCTCGTCGTCCGCCGGCCGGCGTCGCGGGTCCCAGAGGTCGAGCTGGACGTCGCGGTTGTCGGTGAACGTGGCCAGCACGGCCGGGTCGCCGGTCTCGTTGGCCCGCCACTGGCCGGTCACGGCGCGCTGCTCGCTGTGGAACATCTCGTGTCCCATGGTCCGCAGCACGTGATCGACCGGCTGGTCCGGGTCGACCGCCGCCTTCCAGGTGCGGCCGAGGAACCAGCCGGCGCAGCCCGAGTCCGGCTCGGGCCGGTCCACCGGGAACGGACCGCGCAGGGCCGGCGTCCCGGCCTCCCAGGCGGTGCGCCGGGCGACGATGCCGAGGGCGCTGTATACGTCCTGCTCGTCTCCGGTCAGCCTCTCCTGGAGCTGGTGCGCCCACCGGCGCAGGGTCGGGAGGATCTGGGCGCCGCGGAACGTCCGGTACTCCATCGCGAGGTGCGGCGGGGCGTCCGGGCCGGTCGCGATCGCGTGCGCCGCGGCCAGCGTGGTCCAGGCGGCGGTGCTGTGGAAGTCGAGGGTGATCCGCCGCGCGTCCGGGTCGACGGTGCTGGCGTGGCCGGCCCGCACCGTCCAGCCGCCCGCGCCGAGCAGCTCGGCCAGGACCGAGTCGTGGTCGTGGCCGCGCAGTTCCTCGTCGAGCCGGGTCGCCGGCCGGGCGCTGACCACGTGCCCGGCGCCGTCCACCCGGGCCCGGAGCACGACCGGCCGCCCCTTGACCGTGGCCCGGTACAGCCGGTGCCCGCCGAGGTCGAGCTGGTCGAGGGCCCGCTGGACCGGCTCGGTCTCCCGGTGCTCGGCGACCACGTGCGCCACGAACTCGCGGGCCTTGTCCCTGGGGGTACGGGTGCCGAGCCCCTTCTCCACCCGGTGCCTGGCCCGCTTCAGCCGGTCCTCACCCGCGGCGTCCCAGCCGACGCTCTTGGCGAGCTGGTAGAAGTGGTCCGCGTCGCGGTCGGAGAGGCCGGTCCCGCCGCCCGCGACGGCCGGGGCCTCGCCCTCGGGGTGCACGGTCCAGCCGAGCCGCGCCAGCTGCTGCCGCGCGGTCCGGTTGGCCGCCTCCCGCGACATCCGGTAGTGGTGCACGTCCGGCGTCGACCCGGGGAGCAGCTGCGCGCCGTACACGTCCCGGAGGATCCGCCGGGCCGGCTCGGCGGTGAGGCCGACCAGGTCCAGGTGTTCCCGGTCGCTCTGCTCGGTCGCGAAGAGGATGTTGAGGTGGAAGGCGCCCGGCAGGTCGGTGTGGGTGTGCATCCGCGCGGCGGCGACGTGGTCGGCGCGGACCAGCCGGCGCGCCTCGTAGCCGCCCCGGGGCGTGCCGTCCGGCCAGAAGATCCGGACGCCGACCGCGTGCCAGTCCGGGGCGCCGGCCGGCGGTCGCTTCGCGATGGCGTACGAGCCGTCGGTGAAGGTGGCCATCACGGTGCTTCCGGTCTCGGCGGCGCCGGTCTCGTCCCCGCCGGTCCGCGCGGGGGCACCGTCCCGAGGCGCCGTGCTCGGGCCCGCCGCGGCTCCGGTCAGGAAGAGCGCCAGGTCGCTGCCGACCGGCTCGCGAGGCGGCTCGGGCCGGGCCGCCGGCGGGCCGGCGTCCATATCGGAGGGAGGCTCGACGTCGTCACTGTCCAGGTCGGACAGTTCCGAGCTCTCCGACCCGGCGTCAGGCATCTCGGTGTCCGGAGCGGGTTCGATCGGCACCCACGCCCCCCGCGGCCCCGGCCGGAACGACCCGATCGGCGCGCCGGTCTCCGGGTCGATCGCGACGAACTCCGCGCGGTCCGGCGCCCGGTAGCCGGCGTAGGTGAGCGGCTCCCCCCGCCCGTCCGGCGGCCGCACCTCGACGGCGTCCACGGTCCAGCCGGCGTACGGTCCGGAGCCGACGACCTCGGCCGCGCCCCGGCGGCCCGCCCGCGCCGACCGGGTCGACCCGGTGGCCCGGCTGCTGGAGGGCACGCCGCTCGGCTCCGGGCTCCCGGCCGGACGCACCCGCACCACCCGGCGGCCACGACCCGCACCGGACCCGCCACGAGCGGTGCCGGCCGCGCCCCGACCCTCGCCGCCGCGCCGGCGGGGACGGACCGGGGCGGACTCGGCGCCGGACGTGGTCTCCTCCCGATCCGACTCCGCGTTCGACGTACTCTCCGCCGCGGAATCCACACCGGACGGCGACTCGGCGCTGGAGGGCTCCGGCGAGGTCGCCTCCGGCTCGGACTCGGCGGCCCGCCGCTTCCCGCCCCGGCGGACGGCGACCCGGCCCCGTTCCGGCCCGGCACCGCGCGCGGCGCCCTGACCGCCCCGGCCACCGCGTCCCGCCCGGCCGCCGCGCGCCCCGCCGGCGGCGCCACCGCGGCCACCCCGCCG
>NZ_JAVHUY010000011.1 GCF_031085175.1 Phytohabitans maris | reverse complement strand
AGCTTGTTCTTTAACCTTTGCGCTGGTTGTGCGCGGTGATGGTCAGGTCGCGTTTGACGGTTTTGCCGACGTCGTGGCGGGGTGTGGGGCGTCGGTTTCGTGAGCCGGGCGGGCGTCCGGGTCCGGGTTTGCCGGGTTTCGGTGCGCTGGCTGGCAGGGCGGTGTTCGGGCGGATGTTCCGAAACCCGCGGCGGACGCGGGCTGGGGTGAGTCGGCCCGGCAGCGCGGGTCGTTCCCAGGGGCGGCGTAGGTCCGCTGCGAGGGGTCGGGCCAGCCGCAGTTGGGTGTGCGCGACGATGATCAGCCAGGTCCAGCGGTCCGCGGCTTGTGGGGTGCGTAGTTTCGGGCGGGTCCAGCCGAGGGTTTGTTTGAACAGGCGGAAGGTGTGTTCCAGGTCGAATCGGCGTAGGAAGGACTGCCACCAGCGGTCGATGTCGGCGGCGGTGGCACCGGTGGCGGAGCACCACAGCCACAGTGGTTTGGGGTCGCGGTCGCCGGGCAGATGCTCGACCTGGAGGCGGATCAGGGTGCCTTCGATGACGGGTAGGTCGCCGTGGTGGTCGATCCAGCAGGTGCGGCGGGTCAGGCGTGGGTGCAGCCGGTCCCAGCCGGCCGCGGTTGCGGTGCCGTACCGGCTGGTGGCAGTGGTCGTCTGGTGTTGCGGTGTCGGCCAGGTGGCCGGGGTGTCCAGCCGGAACTCGGGCCCGTGCTTGGGTGGCCTACCCGTGGTGCCCGCCGGCCGGGCCGGTTTGGGCAGGCGCAGCACCCGGTCGGCGCGGAGCCGGCCGAGCAACTGGACGGGCAGGTCGGTCAGCACATGGGCGAGCCGGGCGGTGTCGTAGCCGGTATCGGCGACGATCAGAATCTCGGGGTCACCCTGGCGCCAGTGCCCCGCCTCGATGAGCCGGTTCACCACGTCGCGGAGTTGGTCGGCGGTGACTGCGGTGGCGTCATCGGCCGGGCCGAGCCGTTGCGCGTCCAGGATCGCGGTCCATGAGGTGCGGCCGGACTCCAGCGCGGCCACGAACGAGTACGGCCAGCCAGGGATCATCTGCGCCTGGCCCTTGGCCCGGCCGTAGACGTGGCAGAACAGCCGATCCGGCGAGGTCACCGCTTCCGGCCGTAGCCAGTTACTGACATCGACCGCCAACACGATCCGGGCATCGGCGGTGCGTGGCAGCGGCAGACCGGCCAGCGTCACACGCAGCCGGGCGATGTCGATATCGCCCCAGTTCAGGCCGTCGTACAGGGCACCGTGACCGCGGCGATGCTCGGCGGTCAGTGACAACTCGGCCAGGCTGGTCACCGGCCCGTCAGCGCACAGCACTGCGTCGGTCAACTCGAACAACGCGTCCGTCCTCGCCGTCAAGCACCGGTAGTAGTCGCGGCGGAACGCCGCCAAACGTGCCGCCGGCGCCAACGCTGCGGGCAGCGGCGTTGCGGGCGTGTCGGGCAACACCAGACCACCGAGGTAGTCCACAATCGTGGCCACGGCCACCATCCGTTCTTCGTGTCCTGCCAGGGAACCGAAGGATCATCGGACGGTGGCCGTTCCACGTCGAGCATCGACACGCCGACGTCTACAAAGGACAGCAGTCACCACCGACGGCGGCCGAAGTTAAACAACAAGCTTAGAGCCTGTCCGGTAACTGGGTGGGGTGTCGGTGTGGCGGGTTGGTCATGGGTTGGGCCTTGAGGTAAGAGCGCGGGTAACCACACCTGTTGCTCTCATCCTCAAGGTCCAATATGACGTTGTACCTGGTCGCCGGCGTTGGCGCACCTATCGACGGCGGAGCTGAAACCTCCCTCCGATTCCGTCATTATTTATTGTTTACGATCCCGGATCGGAGGCTAAAGAGTCCGTTGGATAATAGGTTGGGGCCAGGATCACGCGTCGACTCAACCCATCGCAACTAACCTCGATCGACATACTCTCATGCCGTAACGTGTGGCCTCCTATCGGCGAAGGACTGCGGCAGTCGCGTACTGCGAGGTCTGGTAGCGACGTCGTCATCTCGCGCTTGATCGTGGCCGGCGGCGTACTCCATGGGGATTGTCGCCTTTCTCGCCGGCCCCGCCGCCCGCTGGGTCGACGGCCAGGTCCCGCGCACGAACGGGGGCATCGTCTGAGTGTCACCCGTCGACAAGTCCGCGCGGCGGGACGTGTACCGTCCGGTCGCCGGGCGTGCCGCCGATGACGACCCTGCGGTAGGAGGTGTTGTTGGCGGTGTTCTGCTCGTGGAGGGCGTGCTCGGGGTTGGCGACGATCTCGATGTAGTAGGTGCCGTTGGGCAGGTCGGTGATGTCGAAACTCTGACCCGGCAGGTCCTGGGTGTACGTGTCGCCGTTGCCGACGTCGAGCCGCTGCCGGACGGCGAGGGCGGACGCGTCGCCGCACCAGCTGAGGTCGTCGTTCACCGGCTGCCAGGTGGCGCGCGGCAGCGTGTAGTCGATCGCGTCGGTGTTGGCCAGGCAGAAGGCTTCCTTGCCGCTGCGGAGGGCGACGGTCCGGTCGGCGTTGAGCAGCCGGTACCGGGCGAAGTCGGTGAAGTGCCAGTGGTGGTGGCCGTCCCGAGGGTCCCACTCCATCGTGCCGACCGGCGCGTACCCGACCTGCCGGCCACGGTTGTCGTAGAAGTACTGGTACGCGTCCATCAGCTGCTGGTCGGGCCGGCGGAAGCCGTCGACGACCAGCGGCGCCGTGCCGGCGACCCAGACCGTCGCGGCGAAGTTCAGGTAGTCACGCTCGACCTCGCGCCACGGTATGGAGATCGAGAATGCGGGCAGCGGCCGCAGGTCCGGCCTCGGCCCGTCCGGCACCGTGGGCGTGCCGGTCGGCCGCTGCCCGGTCGGTGTCAACGATGTGTGCAGGTGTGAATGGGGCCTCGCCGTCGTCTCTTCCTCGGCGGCCGCCGTCCGTACCGTCACCCGCACGGTCGCCGACCACTGGTCCGGCGCAAAGCCGAACAGGTCGCGGTAGGGCTGGTTGACCGATACCACAGCTGTGTAGGTGCCGTCGTCGATGAAGAGCGGGGCGGGCCACCGTCGTGCCGTCCGCACGCTCCACCCGGCCTGGATCCCCCACACCGCGCCCAGCGCGAACGGGGCGTGCGCGCAGCGGCTGGGGTAGGGCGATGAGGCCGGGGCGTCCGGACGGGTTCGCACCGCGGCGCCGTTGGGACAGAAGGTCTCGTTTCGGTCGGCCACCGTGTTGCCCGCCGCATCCGTCACCGTCATGTTGATGAACGCGGGGAGGCCGGCGAAGTCCGTCACCAGGCCCGCCGGAAGCGCGACCGCTCCGGACGGGGCGAGTCGGGTGGCGACGATCGGCTCGGTGTACGTGCCTCGCGCCGCCCGCACCTCGAACGGAGCGGACCCGGCCACCACGTGGGTGCCCGGGTCCAGCGCGACGGGTTCGCCCGGTAGTCGCTCGACGGTCACCGCGCCGGTGGAGACGAGCCGCAACGGCGGCTCCGGTGGCGCGGCGATCGCGGTCGACTCGGAGACGAGAGCCACGATCGCCGCCGCGGCCGCGAGCATCACGGTTCGGCGCGGTATTTTGCCAGTCATCACACTTCCCGGAATCGAAACCGATCCAACTAGGAACAGACCGTTCCAACTAGTCACATGCGTAGTAGCTTTGCCGGTGACGGTCAATCCAGAAGAGGTTGGTGACGGTTCCCTGGCATCGGTAAACGACGTCGCCCTTGCCCTCCGCGACGATGACCCATCGAGCCGGAATGGTTCCAATCGCCGGCTGGTACTTTTCGATCATCACCTTGAGCTTTTTCCGACTGTTGGTCTGGTCGCAGATTTGGTAATGGGAAGCGGACAGTACGCCGTTATCGAAATTCACCTCGAGTTCGACATAACATCCGCTCGCCTGAGCCGCGCTACCCGTGAAGAAAAGTGCGCCCGGCAGCATAGCACTGACCAGCGCGATCGCCACGCCCATCCGGCGCAAGCCTTTGGTCAAGGCGTCCTCCAGTTGTTGTCGTTGTTCCTGCCAGTGATCGCTTACGCGAGCTTGTGGGCCAGGACGCCGACACGTCAAGCAAAGGGACGGCCGATCACCGCACGGCCCGCAAGTTCGCGTCATCACGCAGTGAACGCCTTCAAGAAAACGCAAGTCCAGAGGGTTTCGGCGGATCAGGGTGAGAGCCACAGGCATCACTGTTACCTGCTCGCGACGACCGCCCGCCATCCGAACGCCGACCGCATCTGAGTGGCAAGAACGATGCCTTGCTCGATTGGGGTTTCTGCATCGCGCACTCGGCTACGGCCGTTGGAGGTCCCCGGCGCCCGCCGAAGATCTTGTGGTTCGCTGTCCGGGCGTGGCGCCGGCTGATGCGCCGCTGGTGGTGGCCTGGTGGTTGGAGCGACGCCGGGCGGGCGTGGACCGTGCCGTTTGCGTGCTTGCGGTTGTGGGGCCAGCAACGTCGGTCTATCAGCTACCGGCGGCCGTCGATGGGGATGATCCAGGCGGGTTGCTCGCCGGCGATGGCGTACAGGTCCGGTTCGCCGGTGAGGAGACCCGCGTGGTGTCTGTAGGCGATGACGGCTGCGGCCGCGGCGTCTTCCCGGCCGTTGAGGTAGATGGTCCAGTCGGCGAGCGGGTCGGCGTCGGTGCGCCGGTCGGGCATGACGGTAATGGCGTGGTCGAGGGCAGCAGCTCGCGGAGGTCGCGTGTGGGGTCGCGGCGGGCGGCCTCGATGAGGCGGTGCTCGGGCGGGGCGACGTCCTGGCTGTTTTCGTCGGCGAGCAGAACTGGCTCGTGGGCGTGCATGGAGCCGGCTGCGTAGGCCAGGATCGCGGTGGTGTACAGGACCAGGCCGATTGTCCGGCTGCTGCCGGGGTGGGTCACGCGGCGCTGCGTCGGCGGGCGGCTGCCGTTTCGCGGACGACGCGTAGTTCGGCGTCGCGGGTTTCGGGGGGTTACCGATGGCCTCCCAGGCAGCGTTGTCGTCGCCCTTGGGGCGCTCGTCGTCCAGCCCCCGGGTGTCCGGAGGGCGCGGACCCGTGAGCATTTCGATGATTGCCGGACTCCCGGGGGCGTGTCGTCAGGGCGTCGCCGACCCGGTCGCCAACTGCCTGGTCTGCTGTGCCGCCCATTGGGCGGCTGCCGCGGCGACCGGGATCGTCGGGTCCACCAACCACGCGGCCTCGATGCCGTAGCAGAAGGCGATGATCTCCATTGCCTTGAGCCGCGGGTCGATGTCCTGCCGCATCTCGCCGCGCTCTTGTGCGGACCGCAGGGTCGCTGTCACGCGGTCGATCGTTGTTCGGTAGCCGTCGACCAGTCGTGGGTGGAGGTCGGTGTCGGGGCTGACGTTTTCGCCGAGGACGACGATGTTCATGCCCAGCAGGTTGGCCACCTTGCCGTCGTGCTGGCTGGGCCAGTTGGCGATGTGCTTGGCGATGATGTCGACGATCTTGATGCCGGGGTCGGGTCCGTCGCCCCACAGCCACTGCTCGGAGAAGGCTAGGTGGCGGTCCATGACGGCGTTGAGTAGGGCCTCCTTGGTGCGGAAGTGATAGAGCAGCCCGGTCTGTGACACGCCTGCCTCGGCCGCGATGTCGGCGAGGCTGGTGCCGCGCGCTCCGTTGCGGGCGATGAATCGTACGGCGACGTCGACGATGCGGTCCCGTGTCTCGAGGCCCTTCGCTGAGGTCTTGGGCTTCTGGGCAGGGGACACGGTTGATCTCCTCGCGACGGTCGGGACGGGTCTTCGTCAAGCATAGACAAACCGACTGAGTACTCGGTAACCTCGGCGAAACAGACTGAGTGCTCAGTCTGAACTTTGGCGAGAGGCGCGATCGAATGAGTGCAGCTTCCCGGCGGGGAACCCCGCTCGTCCGCGAGGAAGACACTCCGCCGCGGCCGCACGAGCAGGTTCAGGCATTCCTGGACAGCTCCGGATCATCACCCGACCCGTGGGCCGCCGACCTCGCGGTCGTGCGGGCGGACGCACGTGCGAAGGTCCTGGCCGTGACTGGCGAGCCGGCGCCGGTGGCCTCCGTCGAGTCGGTCGACGCGGACGGCGTACCGGCTCGGCTCTATCTGCCCACGGGCGCGGAACAGCCCACGGGCGCGGAACAGGAGGTGCTGGTCTGGGCGCACGGCGGTGGCTGGATTCACGGAGACCTCGACACCGCCGATGGTGTCGCCCGGGCACTCGCGAACCGGGCCGGGTGCGGGGTCCTGTCCATCGACTACCGGCTCGCGCCCGAGCACCCGTTTCCAGCCGGCTTCGACGACACCTGGACGGCCGTCACCTGGGCACGCCACAACTTCGGCAGCGTGGCTGTCGGCGGGGACAGTTCGGGCGGCAATCTCGCCGCGGCCGCCGCGCTCAAAGCGCGTGATGAAGGCGTTCGGTTAGCCGCCCAACTCCTCGTCTACCCGGCACTCGACAGCGTCGAAAACACCGACTACAAGGTCGCGTTCCGGCGGCGGTACGAGACCTTCGCGGGCCAGTCGGGTTTCGGCTCCAGCAGCTACCGTCGGCTCCAGTACATCTGGGCGACGTACGTTCCCGACCCGGCGCACCGCAAGGCGGCGTATGTATCTCCGCTGCACGCTGAATCTGTGCGCGGTGTCGCGCCTGCGACGATCATCACGGCCGAACACGATTTCCTCCGCCGCGAGGCCGAGGACTATGCCCGGCGTCTGGAGGCGGCCGGCGTGCCGGTCGAGCTGACCGAGTACGCGGGGCAGATCCATGGCTTCTTCGAGATGTTCGCGGTGATGACCGACGCGCATCACGCCGTTGGCAAGGCTGGCGACGCCGTACGCCGCGCGTTCCGGTCAACCCACACTATCGAGCCTTAAGGACTTCTCGTGCGATCGCTGACCCATTACTGCGGAACGTTCCGGGCGGCCGGCGTCGCCGCGGCGGCTGCCCTGCTGCTGGCCGCCTGTGCACCCGGCGGCAACTCCGAAGACGGCCCGGTGCCGTCCAAGCCGGCCTCCACCGGTATCGGCAGCGAACCGGTCACCCTGAAGCTGCTCGTCACCAGCGGCGTCGACGTCCCGTTCTACACCGCTCTCGGCGAGCTGTTTCGCGCCAAGTACAGCAACGTGACCGTCAAGGTGGAGAGCCAGGACTACGCCACCTTGACCACGACCATCGCGCGTACTCTCGCCGGGAACAACGTGCCCGACCTCGTCCGCGTGCCGCAGCTCGGCAACCTGACCAAGGACCACCTGCTGATCAGCCTCGACCCGTATGCGCAGGCGTATGGGTGGAACGAGTGGCCGCAGTCGCAGTTCGCGTCCACCCGTGTCGGCCCGGACGGCAGAGAGCGGGGAACGGGCTCGTTGTACGCCGCGGGCGCTGGTTTCGGCCTGACCGGGGTGTATTACAACAAGGCGCTTACGCGGCGGATTGGTATGACGCGGCCACCGGCGACCGTCGCCGAGTTCGAGCAGTTGCTCTCCAACGCGAAGGACGCCGGGCTGCAGCCGATCATGATCAACGGCAAGGACGGCGGCAGCGTCTATCCGCTGCAGAACCTGGTGATGTCGTACGCCGGTGACGTGCAAGCCGTCCAGGATTGGAACTACACCAAGCCTGGCGCGAGTATCGACACGGCGGCGACGGTCAAGGCCGCCACGACATTGCAACGCTGGGGGCAGGCGGGATACCTGCCGGCCGACGTGAACGACATCGACCAGACCCGGGCACCGGCCGAGTTCGTCAAGGGCAACGGTGTGTTCTTCCCGAGCGGCAACTGGCAGGCTCCGGGACTCGACAAGACCGGATCCGACCAGTTCGGGTTTTTCCTGTTCCCGCCCGGCGTTGCCGGTGGGCCGTCGTACGCGATGACCGCTGCCGCCAACCTGGGGATCCCGGCGAGGTCGCCCAATGCGGACGTGGCGGCCGCGTTCCTGGACTTCGTGCAGACGGACCAGCAGGCGCGGCAGGAGACGGTGACCCTCGGCGGGCTGGTGCCGGCGGGCCCGGCGGACGCGCCAGCTCCGACCGCGCCCGAGGGGTCGGCGGTTGCCGCCACCGTCAGCGCGTTCCAGGAGTTGCTGAAGAGCAACGGGCTGGTCGGCTTCATGGCTGATGCGACGGCTTCGATCCACGTCAACAGCCTCATCCCGCAAACGCAGCTGCTGCTGGCCGGCAAGACGACGCCCGAGGCGTTCGCGGCCAAGGTGCAGTCCGACTACGAGCGCGATCTCGGGCGATGATCGCGGCGAGCCGACCCAGGGGTGATGCGGTGCCGTCCGTCCGGCGGCGGAGTTGGAGCGCGCTCCTCTGGGTTGCGCCAGCGTTCGGTATGTACGGCGTTTTCGTGCTGTTCCCGATGCTCCAGTCGGTGCAGTACTCGTTCTACGACTGGGATGGCATCGGGCCGGCGACGCCTGCCGGACTGGACAACTGGAAAGCGATCTTCACCCAGCCGGAGCTGCTGCGATCCGTGGTGAACGCGTTCGTCCTCGTCGTGTTCTACACGGTCTTGCCGGTCGGGCTCGGTCTGGTCGCCGCGTCGTTCATCCGCGAACTGAAGCCCGGCGCGTTCAGCACCACCGCCCGGGTCGTACTGTTCGTCCCGCAGGTGCTTCCGCTGGTCGCGGCCGGTATCGCGTGGACGTGGATGTACTCCTCAAACGGCCTGGTCAACCAGGTCCTGCGCGCGGTCGGCCTCGATCAGTACACGCGGGCCTGGCTCGGTGACTTCACTTTCGCTCTGCCCGCGGTCGGCGTCATCGGGGTCTGGGTCATGCTCGGCTTCTGCACGGTGCTGCTGCTCGCGGGCATCGGCAAGATCGATCCGGCGCTGTACGAGGCGGCCCGGCTGGACGGGGCCGGGCGGGTCAGTGAGTTCTTCGCCGTGACGCTGCCCGGGCTGCGGCGCGAACTCGTCGTGTGCACGACGTTCACGACCATCGCCGCGCTGGCGAGCTTCGACGTCGTCCAGATCGCGACGCAAGGCGGTCCCGGCTACCAGACGATGGTGCCCGGCGTGCAGATCTACCGGTTGACGTTCCTGCAGCAGCACGTCGGCCAGGCCTCGGCGCTCGCGGTGTTCCTGGCCGTCGTCGTGCTGCTGGTCATCTGGCCGATCCAGCGTCTCGGGAGGGAGAAATGACCACATCGGGCCTCGCCCATCGAGTAACACGCACTGGGATCCTGCTCGCGCTGATGCTGTTCGCCGTGGTGCCGCTGCTGAGTATGTTCACCACGGCACTGGCGGCGCCGGGCAGCACGCCGCAGGGGCTGAGCTGGCCGAGCGACCCGCACTGGCACAACTTCGTCGACGCGTGGAGCGCGGCGAACTTCCTCGCGCTGTTCCGCTCGAGCACCCTCATCGTGCTTGGCGTCGTACCGGCCACGGTCGCGATGGCCACCGCCGCGGGCTACGCCCTCGCTCGGCTGAACGTGCCCTTCGGTAAGGCGATCTACGGTCTTCTCCTCGTCGGACTCACCCTGCCGTTCGAGGCGCTGATCACCCCGTTGTACTACGACCTGCGCAGCATGGGACTGCTCGGGACGCGGCTGGCGATCGTCCTGCCGCTCATCGGACTGCTCATGCCGTTCGGCGTCTTCTGGATGCGCGCACACTTTCTCGGCGCCGAGCCCGCGCTCACCGAAGCCGCGAAAGTCGACGGCGCCAACACCTGGCAGACGTTCCGCCGCATCCACCTGCCGCTCGCCACCTCGGCGTGGTCCGCACTATCTGTGCTCTTCTTCCTCGCCAGCTGGAACCAGTACCTGCTGCCCCTCGTCCTCGTCGACGACCCGACGAAGCGGACCGTGGCCGGCGGGCTGGGCGCGTTCCAGGGCCAGTACGGCACCGACATCGTGCTCCTCTGCGCCGGATCCCTGCTGATCATCCTGCCCTCGCTGGTGATCTTCCTGATCTTCCAACGCAACTTTGTCAAGGCGCTGATGCAAGGAGCCGTCAAGTGACTGCCCGAGCCTCGTCTGGTCGACTGACTGCTTCAACGACCCCGGCAGGCACGTTGCGACCAACAGGCCCGCGCCCGCCCTGGTTCGAGGGGATATCCGTCGCCAGCCTGCCGCGATGGGCGGACGACATCGCGGTGGCCAGACCGACCAACTAGCCGTGTGCCGCTAGCATGCCGCCATGGCGAAACGACCGTGGGACTGGAACGACAAGGCGTTGGCGGCTTTTGTCGCCGCGGCCAGAGCGGGCGACCTCCACACGATTCTGGATCTGCCGCCGGGCGAGGACCTGCGAACGGCGCTGCAACGCGATGACACCCGCGAGTACACGCACGGTTGGGAGCGGCTGCTCGCGTTATACCTGGCGCAGGACTACTTCGACCACGAGATGGAAGGGGTCATCTACGGCTATGCGGAGTTCCGCTACTTTCAGTACGACGACGACGGCTACACGGAGCAGCGGCTCGCGGTAGACCTGGGCATGCTTCACAGCGTGGACGACTTCGGACTCCGTGATGTGCAGCAGGCATACGACCATTGGCAGGCGGCCCTCGAAGGGCCGTATCCGGAGGGGGCGCAGGAGGAGTTCGCCGGGATCGAGCCCCTGCTTGACGAGCAGACCCGCGCTCGGCTCGCGCCGCTGATGACACCGTGACCATTGCCCAGGCCAGTACACGGCGCGCGGAGGTCGGGCTGGTCAGCCGGCGGCGAGGTATATGGCGGCGGTGATCGCGACCAGTGTGGTCAATAGGACGCACGCGGCGGCGAGCCGGCCGTCGGGCAGGGATCGGCCGGTGTGCAGGACGTGGTGACCGGCGCGGTAGCGGACGCGTGCGGCGACGGCCACCCCAATGACCATCGGTGCCGCCGCGGCGACCAGGCCAAGCGCGGTGCGGATCCAGGCCAGGAAGGTCCGTTCGTTGGCGAGCGTAAACCGGGGGTCCGGCTCGCTCCCGGACCGGTACACCCACGACGGCCAGCGGCCGGGTCGACGCTGTTCACCATGGCGGGGCATTTGCCGCGATGCCATTGCTATTCGACGGGGACCTGGAAGGCGAGCAGACCCATGCCGAGGGCGTTGATGACGCGGGGGCCGGCGCGGCGGTGGGCGAGGTACGCCACGGTGGCGTCGGCGGGCGCCGGCCGGTCCAGCGTCAGCACCAGGCCGCGACCGCGCTGCCAGCGTACGGACTCCACGACGGTCCCCGGCACCCGGAAGTCCGCGGCCGCGCCTTCCTCGACGGTCAGCGGGCCGGCGGGGGAGCGGAGTGCCACCACCAGCTGGTTCGGGACGCCGTCCACCCGGTGGGCAGCTCTGGGGTTTGGCGGTGCCACCTTCGGCGCACCCGGGCGGTACAGGTCGTCGAGGAGCATGGCCGCGTTGTGCTCGCCGAAGGTGCGGTAGCCGTCGATGTAGTCGAAGTGGCAACCGTCGTGGCCGTTGAGGCCGGTCGTCGACAGTACCCGCAGGTTGTCGATGGTGTCCGGCAGCCGCCGCTGGGCCTCCCGCAGCGCGACCGGGGTCGCCTGGTCGCATGGGGAGCTCCGGACCTGGTGGACGTAGACCGGCAGCTTGGCGCCGTAGTCCTGGCGCCAGTCCGCGACCAGCTCGGTGAATCCGGCGACGTGTGCCTCGGCGTTGTCGCGGTCAGCCTCACCCTGGTACCAGAGCATGGCGTCGATGGCGTCCGGCCCGGTCAGGCCGGCCCGGGTGAGGCGCCGCAGCAGCATGCCGTAGCTCGTCTCACCGTCGGTGGGGACGCTGTCGTTGCGGGCGAAGTAGCTGATCGGCTGCCCGCCACGGGCACCGTTGACGATGGCGATCGGGATGCGGAGCCTGGCCGACATCAGCTGTCCCATCCGGACCGCCCACTGGCCGACCGCCGCGACCCGCTGGATGTTGTCGCCCATGGCGTAGGTCCAGCCGCCGATGGCGCCGGCCAACCGCGGGTTGTTGTTGTTGGAGGTGCCGAAGGTCCGTACCCACCGGGACCGGTCCGCCTCCGACGACGTCGAGTTCGGCTGCTGGCCGGCCTGCGCGTTCGACTGGCCCTGCACGACGACGACGTCACCGGCTACGACGTCGACCGCGTGGCCGACGCGATGCCTGGCGCCGCCGGCGGTGACCGCGACAAGTTCGAGATCGGTCGAGGTCAGCGCCACCGGCAGCGAGACGGTGAAGGAAAACCGTGGCCTCGTCCGTGACACGGCAGCCCGTTGGACGGTCCGCCGGCCGTCGCGGGTGGACCGCAGCTCGACCGCGGTGACGGCCGGGTCGGTCGCCGTCCCGCGGACCGGCACCGACACTCTGGTGGCGGTCCGGCCCGGGCGGGGTACCACCTGCCGCGATATTGGGGCGGTGTCCACCCGGACCAGCGAGGGCCGGGCGTAGAAGGTGAGCCGCCGGGCGGTGTAGTCGCCGGCGTTCCGGGCGGACGTCCAGTCGGGGTTCGCGCCCGGGCTGGCGCCGATGCCGATGTCCATCGTCTGCGGTCCGGGGGTGGTGAAGGCGTTGACGGCCAGCACCGGAGTCGCGGTGGGAGCGTCCGCGGTGCGCGGGCCACGGGCGTCGCCGGCGTCGGCGAACGCGTGCACCTGGAACGAGCCGTACCCGTTCGCCCACAGGACCGCGTCGTCGGCGTCCCGCGCGGTATCGGACGCTCCCGGTATCTGCCGGGAGCCTGTCGCGTCGTACTGGTTGGGCCACATCTCAACCCAGCCGGAACCGCCGTCGACCCGCGGTACGCCGGGGACGTTGGAGGCGACCGTCAGATCGTCGACGAACTGGTGCCGGGACTGCTCCATGCGGGTCGGTAGGCCCAGGTCGTCGGGGTCGGCGCTCAGCGCCTCCATGGCCGTCCACACCCAGCTCGTACCCGCTTCGGTGGTGAGCTCCAGGCAGTAGCCGACCCGGTCGAGGCCGCCGGCGAGGGCGGCGGTGTCGTCGAATGTGTACGGCGGGGTCGTCTCCTGCCAGTTCGCGGCGGTGGGTAGGTCGAGCGCTCGCACCGGCCGGTAGCCGGCGGCCTCGGCGTCACAGGACGTCGACCAGGCGTCCGCGGCGGCTGGTTCAGCGGCTGCCGTACCGGGGGCGGAAGCGGTTGTCGCGGCGAATGCCAGGGCTGCGCAGCCGGCGGCTAGCCGGCGGGTGTTGTGCCGAGGTCGCGGCATGTTCGCTCCTTCGTGGGTGTCGACCGGATGGCGGCCAGGCGGGGGGCGAGCCGCTCGGCCATGAGCCGGTAGCCGTCCGCGTCCGGGTGCAGGCCGTCCGGCAGCAGGTGCGCGTGGTCCGGGCCGAGGACGCTCGGGCCGTCGACGAGGTGCAGCAGGGCGTCTCCGCGGCGGCGGAGTGTGGTCACCGCGGCGGCGACGGCGTCCCGGACGTCTTCGAGGGTCATCGCCGCCGGGTTGGGCAGCGTCTCCCGGCTCGGCGAGCTGATCGGCGAGATCACGACGATCGGTACAGCGGGGTGGGCGTCACGGATCGTCTGGACGAACCCGGATACCTGGCCGGCGAGGGTACGGGGGCCGAAGCTCCCGCGCCCGTACACGTTGATTCCGAGACACAGCGAGATCAAGTCCGCGGGGCGCTCCGCGATCGCCCGGGCGGCGATGGGGTCGAGGTGGCACTCGCCGCTGAAGCCCAGGCAGGTCAGGTCCCATCCGAGGTGCCTGGCAACCAGGGCGGGCCAGGTCTCGCTCGGCCCCGAGGCGGTGCGGCACTGCGTGATCGAGCTGCCGTACGTGACCCACCGGACTTCCCCGTCCGCGCCGGCGGGTTCGGCGGCGGTGGCGCCGTGCAGGAGCAACGGGCCGATCCGGGCCTCGCCGAACTGGGGCAGCCAGACCTCGACGACCTTGCGCCCGGGTGGCAACGGGACGCGGCGGTCGGTCGCTCCGGCGGCCAGTGGCTCCCGCCGCCACAGCACGCCGTCGACGACCACGTCCAGCGGCGCCACCTCGCCGTCCAGGGCGATGACCCGCAGCTCCAGCGCGGTCGCGTCGGTCTGGACGGCCGCCCGGATCCCGGCCGCCATCCGCGCCCGGGCGACCAGGTCGGGTGCGTGGGCGGTCTCCACCCGCTCCGGTGGCAGCCGCCACGGCTGCCAGGCGCCGTCCTCCTCGGTCCAGGCCAGGCTTCCCCGCCAGACTCCGGGGGCGTCCGGCCCTAGCTGGATCACCCGCATGCCGGTGCCTCGGCTGCCGGGGCGCCGTTGACGGTTGACCGGCCGGGTCGCCTGGTCAATGTGGCTCCGTGGTCATCTCGGTGGGCGGCGCCTCCGTCGGCGGGTCCGCGGCGAGCTTGGACTCGATGCCGATGTAGTGGTCCTGGACCGCCGTGCGCGCCTGGTCCGGGTCGCCGGCGAGGATCGCGTCGAGGATGGCGGCATGGCCGTGGTAGGCGTCCATCGGCGTGCGGCCGCGCGCCGGTGGCACCGCCGCGTGGAATGCCAGCCAGAACTGGTCGAACAGTCGCAGCAGCATCGCGTTGCCGAGGTCGCGAAACAGTAGCTGGTGGAACTGCCGGTCCTGCTCGGCGAAGCCCTCACCCTGTTCGGCGAGCCCGCGCATCGTCTCCAGGGTCTCCCGCAGCGCGGTGACGCTCTCCGGCGACATGGCTTGCATCGCTTCGGTGATGAGGGCGGCTTCGAGGGTCTTGCGCAGCGCGGCCAGCTCGCGCAGGGCCCGTTGGTCCTGCATGAGGCCGTACGGGAGGTGGTCGAGCAGCGGAGTGAAGGAGAAGTCGCGTATGTAGACGCCGCTGCCGCGGCGCGTCTCCAGGACGCCGGTGGACTCCAGCGCCTTGACCGCCTCGCGGACCGAGTTGCGGCTGACCCCGAACAGCCGGGCCAGCTCGGACTCCGGCTTGAGCGGATCACCGGGGCGCAGCCCCTGCTTGAGGATGTAGTTTCTGATCTCGTGCTGCACGATCTGGTGCAGCGGAGCTGGGTTGCCCAGCCGCCGGAACTCCGGCTCCACGTCGTCCTGCCGAGTCGCCACTCTCTGAATCGACCTCCCGTTCGCGCCAACCTGTAGGATATCTTGCCAGTCTTGACACCATGATCTATGGACCCTACGGTAGCGAAATCTGTAGGACATCTTGCAGCAATGCGTCGGCCACGCCAGCGCGGAGGAGGTCGTCGGTGTCAGGTGGAGCCCTCGACGGCGCGGTCCGGGACGGGACCGCGCACGGCAGCGCCCCGCCCGTGGCGCCGGATCGCGCCGGACGACCGGTGCTGAGCCTGCGCGATCTGGTCGTCGAGTTCACGACGCCGGCGGGCGTGGTGCGCGCGGTCGACGGGATGAGCTACGACGTCCTCGGCGGCGAGACGCTCGGTGTGGTGGGGGAGACCGGGTCCGGCAAGAGCGTGTCGGTGCTCGCCGCGCTGGGTCTGCTCCGCACGCCAAACCTGCGCCGGGTGTCCGGGAAGGCCATGCTCGGCGACGTCGACCTGCTCGCCCTGCCCGAGCCGGACCTGCGGCGGCGGCTCGGGCGGGACGTGGCCATGATCTTCCAGGACGCGATCTCGGCGCTGAACCCGGTCCAGCGGGTCGGCCACCAGATCGCCGAGGCGCTGCGGGTGCACGACCGCGCCCTGTCGGCCGATGCGGCGCGGACCCGGGTCGTGGAGCTGCTCGACATGGTGGGCGTCCCTCACCCGGCGACCCGCTACGACCAGTACCCGCACCAGTTCTCCGGTGGCATGTGCCAGCGCGTGATGATCGCGATGGCGATCGCCAACCGCCCGAAGGTGCTGATCGCGGACGAGCCCACGACCGCGCTGGACGTCAGCGTGCAGGCGCAGATCCTGGACCTACTGCGGGTGGCGCGGCAGGAGACCGGCGCCGGCGTCGTACTGATCACGCACGACCTGGGCGTCGTCGCGGAGACCGCCGACCGGGTCAGCGTGACGTACGGCGGCCGGATCGTCGAGGCCGGCGACGTCACCCAGATCTTCACCCGGCCGCGACACCCCTACACGGCGGCCCTGCTCGGCGCGCTGCCCCGGCTCGACACGGCGTCCGACCGCCTGCTTCCGATCCCGGGACAGCCGCCGGACCCGAGCGACCTGCCGCCGGGGTGCGCCTTCGCGCCCCGGTGCCCGGTCTCCCGTGGCCGCGCGGTGTGCACCGAGGTCCGGCCGGAGGCGGTGCCCGACGGCAGCGGCACCGCAGGGAGCGCCTGCCACTTTCCGGACGAGGCGGCGGGCCTGCTCACCGCCCGCCCGGAGGGTGCGCGGGCCGAGCCGGCTGGTGCGCCGGACGGCGCCGGCGAACCGGGGAGCGCCCGCGAGCCGGCCGCGCCGGTGCTCGACATCCGCGAGGCCATGGTGCGCTTCCCCGTGCGTTCCGGCGTACTCGCCCGCCCGTCCGCGTGGGTGCACGCGGTGGACGGGGTGTCGCTGCGGGTCCCGGCCGGGCGGACGCTGGGGCTCGTCGGCGAGTCCGGCTGCGGCAAGACCACGCTCGCGCGGCTCGTACTGCGCCTCGTCGAGCCGACCGGCGGCCAGATCCTTGTCGACGGCGACGACGTCGGCAAGGCGGGCCGGTCCCAGCTGCGGCGGATCCGGCGGCGCGCGCAGATGGTGTTCCAGGATCCGTACGCCTCGCTGAACCCGCGGCTGACCGTCGGTGACAACGTCGCCGAGCCGCTGCGGCTGCAGGGCCTGCCCTACGGCCAGCGCCGCCGCCAGGTGGCCGACCTGTTCACCCGGGTGGGATTGCGGCCCGAGCACGCGGACCGGCTGCCCGCGGAGTTCTCCGGCGGGCAGCGCCAGCGGGTCGCGATCGCGCGGGCGCTGGCCTCCCGGCCGGGGCTGCTGATCCTCGACGAGCCGGTGTCCGCATTGGACGTATCCGTGCAGGCGCAGGTGTTGAACCTCCTCGCCGACCTGCAGCGCGAGTCGGCGATGGCGTACCTGTTCGTCAGCCACGACCTCGCGGTGATCCGTCAGGTCGCGGACGAGGTCGCGGTGATGTACCTGGGCCGGATCGTCGAGTCCGGATCGGTGCGGCGGGTGTACGACGACCCGCGCCATCCGTACACGCGGGCGTTGCTCGCCTCGGTGCCGGTACCGGATCCGGTCGGCCGCGCGGACCGGCAGCGGGTGCCGCTCGGCGGTGACGTACCCAGCCCGGTGGATCCGCCCTCGGGATGCCGGTTCCGCACCCGGTGCCCGATCGCGGCCGCCGTCTGCGCCGAAGAGGAACCGCCGTTGCGGCTCGTCGCCGGCGGCCACACCGCATGCCACTTCGCGGAGCGGACCGCCGGCATGGAACCCGGCGGGCAGGCCGGCGGCCAGGGACCGGCCGAGCAGACCGCCGCACCAGGACCCGCCGAGCCGGCCGCCGGCCAGGGACCGGAGGTGCGCGGATGAGCACGGCCCCGAACGCGCCCACGCCAGCGCCTCGGCGGCGGCTGGCGTCGCTGCGCCGGTTCGCCCGGTCCCGGTCGGCCGTCGCCGGCGCGGCCGGGCTGCTGGTGCTGGCCGCGCTCGCGCTGTTCGCGCCGCTGGTCGCCCCGTTCGACCCGGCCGCGCAAGACGGCGAGCCGCTGCTCGGCCCGTCCGGGGCGCACCTGCTCGGCACGGACCAGCTCGGCCGCGACATCCTGTCCCGGCTGATCTACGGCGCCCGCGCCTCACTCGTCGCCGCCGCCGGCGCCGCCGCGGTCGGCGCGGGCATCGGGGTACCGCTCGGGCTACTCGCCGGCTATCTGGGGCGGTGGGTGGACGCGGTCGCGATGCGCCTTGTCGATCTGCTGCTCGCGGTGCCGGGGATCCTGCTCGCGCTGGTCATCATCGTGGTACTCGGTCCGGGACGGCTCAACCTGATCCTCGCGATCGGGATCGGTGCGGTGCCGGAGTTCGCCCGCCTCACCCGGGTGGCCACGCTCAGCATCCGGGACCGCGACTTCGTGCTCGCCGCCCGGGGGATGGGCGCGAGCACGCCAGACACGATGGTGCGTACGGTGCTGCCGAACGTGCTCGGTCCGATCGTCATCCAGCTCGTCGTCACCGCGTCGATGGCGGTCGTGGTCGAGGCGGGCCTGACCTTCCTCGGCCTGGGAACGCCGCCGCCGGCGCCGTCCTGGGGCGGCATGCTCCAGGACGCCCGCTCGTACCTCTACCAGAGCCCGAGCTACGGGCTGTTCCCCGGGCTCTGCCTGGTCGCCACCGTGTTCTGCCTCGACCGGATCGGGCGTGGCCTGCAGCTCGCGGTGAGTGGCAGCGGCCCGCACGTGGCGGCGCGCGTCACTACCGGAGGTGCGGTCTAGATGTACGGCTACCTGGTCCGGCGGTTGCTGCAGTTCGCCGCGGTGCTGCTACTCGGCTCGATCGCGGTGTGGGGATTCACGTTCGCCCTGCCCGGCGATCCCGCGACGGTGCTGCTCGGCCCGGACGCGAGCGAGGCGGAGCTGGAGGCGACCCGCGAGCGGCTCGGCCTGGGCGGGTCCATTGTGGAGCAGTACGTGTCCTGGATCGGCCACGCGGTCGCCGGCGACCTGGGCGACTCGTACTACTCGGGCCAGCCGGTGGTCGGCGAGCTGCTCGACCGGATCCCGGCGACGGTGCAGCTGGCCGGGTTCGCGATGGCCCTGACCCTGCTCATCGGGGTGCCGGTCGGCATCGTGGTGGCGCTGCGGCCGTACGCGGTGGTCGGCCGGGTGCTACAGGGCTACCTCACCGCGGGCCTTGCGGTGCCGGCGTTCTGGCTCGGCCTGCTGCTGATCATCGTGCTCGCCGTGCAGTTGCGGTGGCTGCCCGCCTCCAGTGACTTCGTACCACTGTGGCAGGACCCGGGCGGCGCGCTGACCGCCACGATCCTGCCGGCGACCGCCATCGCCGTGCACACCTCCAGCGTCACCGCCCGGTTTCTGGCCACCTCCCTCGGCGAGGTCATGGGCAAGGACTACATCCGCACCGCCCGCGCCAAGGGCGTACCGGAACGGGATGTGATCCGCCGCCACGCGCTGCGGAACGCGTCCCTGCCAACCGTCACCATCGTCGGGCTCCAGCTCGGCGGCTTCCTCGGCGGCACCGTCGTCATCGAGGCCGTCTTCAACTACCCCGGTCTGGGACGCCTGCTCTACACCGCGATCGGCGAGCGCGACTACGCCCTCGTACAGGGTGGGGTGCTCTTCGTGGTCGCCGCCTTCCTGCTGCTCAACCTGCTGGTGGACGTGTTCTACGCCGTCCTCGACCCACGTATCCGGCTTACCTGAGTCCACCCCCATCCCAACTCTCAGGGGCATCGCCATGACCATTTCCCCGATTCAGTCCCGCCTCATCGCCCGCCGCACGCTGCTGCGGACCGGGTTTCTCGCGGCTGGCGCGCTCGCCGGCGCGCCATTGCTCAGCGCCTGCGGCTCCGGGAGTGCGGAGAGCGGGGGCGGCACGACCGGCAAGATCACGCTCGGCACGACGAAGATCATGCAGTTCGATCCCTATCTCACCAACACCGACATCCACATCCACTCCTTCTACACGTACCTGGTCGACTACCCGTCCGACGGCACCTACAAGCCCATCCCGGCCGGGGCCGAGAAGTGGGAGTTCGCCGCCGACCGCGGGTCGGTCACCATCACGCTGCGGCAGGCGACGTACCACTCCGGGGCGCCGGTGACCGCCGACGACGTCGTCACGGGGGTCAAGCGGGCACAGGACCCGGACGCCGGGTTCACCCTCGCCCAGCCGACCGGGTTCATCGCCGCGGCGACCGCGGTCGACAACCGGACCGTGCGCCTGGACTTCAAGCGGCCCACCCCCGAGCCGCTCGTGCTCGACTGGATGTTCGCCTTCCCGCTGGTCCCGGCGGCCAGCAACACCCCGGCCAAGCTGGAGCACGAGCCGGCCGGCTCCGGCCCGTTCCGGCTCGTGGAGTTCCAGCGCAACCAGCGCCTGGTACTGAAGAAGAACCCCGACTTCTACGACGCCGGCAAGCCGTTCCTGGACGAGGTGGAGTACCGGTTCTTCACCGACGAGGACGCTCTCGTCGCCGCGCTCGAGTCGGGTTCGGTCGACGGCGCCGCGTACATCGCGTTCCGGCACGCGGACCGGCTGCGGGACCGGTACACCCTCGTGGAGGGGAACGGCCGGATGTCGATCTTCTTCATGAACGCCCTCATCCCGCCCTTCGACAACAAGCTCCTGCGGCAGGCGGTGGGGCGGGCGATCGACCGCGAACGCATCCTCAAGCAGGTCAACTTCGGCATCGGCGACCCGGTGTACACGGCGTTCATGCCGTCCTCGCCCGCGTTCGAGCCCGCCTACCTCGACTCGCACCGCTTCGACCTGGACGCGGCGGCGGCGCTGCTGGAGCGCTCGGGCGGCGCCCGCAAGGCCGTGGCGGGCGTGGCCTCGGGGACCCCGGACGTCTCGAAGCTGGAGATCATCCAGGCCGACCTGAAGAAGATCGGTTTCGACCTGGAGATCGCCCCACAGGAGGAGGCGGCGTACCTCGACGCGCTGTTCGCCAGCAAGCTGCAGTGCACCGCCGCGGCGCAACCGAACAACATGCAGAGCCCGTCACTTGTCGCCCGGGGCCGGCAGATGCTGACCACCAAGGCGAACACCACGTTCGGCGACAAGGTGCCGCCCGCGTACGTCGAGGCGGTCGACGCGGCCGGCTCGGCCATCACGCCCGAGGCGCAGAAGACCGCCTACGCCGCGCTGAACGCCGTCCTCGTCGAGGAGGCGTGGGCGATCGGCATCAGCACCATGCCGTCGCTGTTCGCACTGGACAAGCGCATCACCGGCCTGGTCACCGACGTCCGAGACTTCGTCAACCTCACCGCGACCAAGGGCTGAACTGCCGGCAGGCGCGTTTGAAAGGAACCGTATGACCTCGTTGCGCTACTCCTCCGACGGACCGGACATGGCACTGCTCACCGCCGTGTTCACCCCGTTTACCGAGACCGGCGAACTCGCCCTCGACACCGTGCCCAAGCAGGCGGACGACCTGCTCGCGTGGGGTTCGGCGGCGGCGTACGTCGGTGGTACCGCCGGTGAGGGGGCGTCCCTGTCGACCGCCGAGCGGATGGCCCTGGTGGAGCGGTGGTGCGAGGTCGCGGCCGGCCGGCTGGACGTCATCGTCCACGTCGGACACTCCAGCGTCACCGAGGCGCGCCGGCTGGCCGAGCACGCCGAGTCGGTGGGGGCGAGGGCGATCTCCGCCGTCCCGCCGTACTTCCACCGGCCGGAGACGGTGGCCGCACTTGTCGACGCCTGCGCGGCCATCGCCGGCGCCGCACCGACCCTGCCGTTCACCTACTACCACATCCCGTCGATGACCGGTGTCAACCTGCGCGCCAGCGACGTGCTGCTGGAAGCCCGGGAGAAGATCCCGACGTTCGCCGGCCTCAAGTTCGCCCACAACGACATGGTCGACCTGCAACGCTGCCTACACGTCGCCGGCGGGCGGCACGAAATCTTCGTCGGCGTCGCCAAGCTGGTGCTCGCCGCGTGGCAGTGGGGTGCCCGGGCCGCGATCGGATCGGTGTACAACTTCGCCGGTCCGCTCTTCCGGCAGCTGCTCGACCACGCGGCCCGCGGCGAGCTGGCCGAGGCGCAGGAGTGCCAGCTGCTGGCACAGCAGGTCATCGACGCGGCCGCGCGGCACGGCGGGGAGCTGACCGGTTTCAAGGCGATGGGCGCCCTGTTCGCTGTCGACTGTGGAGGATGCCGGCCACCGCTGGTGTCACCGGGGCCGGAGCGGGCGGCCGCGCTGCGCGCCGAGGTGACCGCGCTCGGGTTCACCGGCCGGGGCTGTTGATGGCGACGAACGTGCTCGTCATCCAGGCCGACCAGTTTCGGGCGGACTGCCTCGGCGTGGCCGGAAACCCGGACGTGCGTACCCCGCACCTGGACCGGCTCGCCGGCGACGGTGTGCACTACCGCGAGGCGTACTGCCCGTTTCCGGTCTGCACGCCGTCCCGGTACTCGCTGGTGTCCGGCCTGCACGTCCGCCAGCACGGCGGCTGGACGAACCACTGCACGCTCGCCCCCGGCATCGACACCTTCCCGCGGACGCTGCGCCGGGCCGGGTACCAGACGGCCGCGGTCGGCAAGATGCACTTCACGCCGACGTACCTCGACGTCGGTTACGACCACCTGGAGCTGGCCGAGCAGGACGGTCCCGGCCGGTACGACGACGACTACCACCGGGAGCTGGCGGCGGCCGGGCTGGCGCCGGTGACCGACCTGGTCGACCAGGAGCGCGAGTTTCGCGCGCAGGCCCCACAGTCCTATTGGGACAGCTACGGTAGCGGGCGGTCGAACCTGCCGGAGGGGTGGCACTCCACCGCCTGGATCGGCGAGCGGGCGCGACGGGTGCTGGCCGGCTGGTCCGGCGCCGGTGGCCAGTTGCTGCACGTGTCGTTCGTCAAGCCACACCACCCGTTCGACCCGCCCGCCGGCTGGGACGACGTGTACGACCCGGCGGCGCTGACCCCGCTGCCCGGCTGGACGGAGACGATCCCGGACGCCGACCAGCGACACCGGCGGGAGTACTTCGACTACGGGCCGCTGGATCTGCCGCGGCTGCGTCAGGTGATGGCGCACTACTACGCCACCATCACGCAGCTGGACCACGAGGTCGGGCGCATGCTCGACCTGCTGCGGCAGCGCGAGCTGTACGACGACACCCTGATTGTCTTCACCGCCGACCACGGCGAGTACCTCGGCTTCCACCACCTGCTGCTCAAGGACGGGCCGATGTACGACCCGGTGGTGAAGGTGCCGCTGCTGGTCAAGTTTCCCGGGCGGCAGTGGCCCGGCGAGACCTCGGACGCGCTGGTCTCGCTGATAGACGTCGCCCCGACGGTCCTTTCCACCTGCGGGCTGCCGCCGGCGACGCCGTTGCCGGGCAACGATCTGACCGATCCGGCCGCCGGGCACGAGTGCGTCTTCGCCGAAGACCGCCGGCACGGCATCGCGGGGATGGCCCGCACCGACCGGTACAAGCTGCTGTGGTCGGACGTCGCCGGGGAAGCCCTCTTCGACCTGACCGCCGATCCGCACGAGCTGACGAACGTCGTCGACGACCCGGCGCACGGCGACGCGCTGCGGCGGATGCGCGAGACCGCCGCGCGGTGGGCGCTGTACGACGCGACGCCACCCACCTATCTGGACCCCGACGCCCCGCGGCGGGGCACGGTCGCCGGCGGTGACCGCGCCGCCCGGCACGAGCTGTTCGCCAGCGCGGTGGCCAAGCACCGCACCGGCTCCTGACGCCCGACTCCCGACACCCCCGACCCCGCCCCGGCTCCTGGCTCTCGCTTCCCGACCCTGACTCCCGACCCCGACTCCCGGCCCCCGACGAGGAGAGGAACGTCGATCGTGACCACACATCGTTCGCCCCGATATCGCGCGGTGCTGGTCGCCGCGCTGGTGAGCGCGACCGCAGCGTTGACACCGGTCCAGAGCGCGCCCGCCGTTGCCGAGGTGGCCACTGTGGACCCGTTCCGGACGCGGACCACCGTGCTCTTCTCCAGCCCGAACGTGCCGTCCGGGTGTTACCGCATCCCGGCGATCGTCCGGGCGGTGGACGGGTCGCTGCTGGCGTTCGCCGAGCACCGCTTCCACACCTGCGCCGACAAGTCCAACATGGAGGTGGTGCTGCGGCGCCTGCCCGCCGGTGCCACGCGGTGGCTGCCGGCGCAGACGGTGGCACGCGGCGAGGACGGCGATCCGGAGGCGCCGGCGACCCGGGGCAACCCCGGCCCGGTCGTGTACCGGAAGCTGCCGGGCGCGCCGAGCACCGGCGCACCGGACGGCCGGATCCTGCTGATGGGCACGCACAACCCGGTCGACCCGGCCACGCCCGGCAAGAACCACGAAGGCGCACCGCGTACCCCGTACCTGCAGCACAGCGACGACAACGGGGCGACCTGGAGCCCGCCGCGCAGCATGTACGAGGAGCTGGACGACCCGACGTGGGGCCACATGCAGACCGCGCCGGTACACGGCATCCAGCTCACCCGCGGCGCGCACGCCGGGCGGCTGGTGATCGGCGTCAACTACCGCGCCGGCCAGCAGTTCGGCCTCATGCTCGCCTACACCGACGACGGCGGCGACACCTGGCACAAGGGCGCCCAGGTCGAGTACGCGCCCGCGGAGCGGCAGAACCTCGGCGAGCTGAGCCTTGTCGAGCTGGTCAACGGCGACATCCTCGTGTGGGCCCGGCAGAACTGGAACGCGGGCACCCCGCAGGAGCAGGCCGACCCGAACGTGCTGCCGCACCGGTCGATCGCGATCAGCCGGGACGGCGGCGAGACCTACCACCGCGACTACACCAACGTGCCCGGGTTCGAAGCACCGCCCATCCAGTCGTCCGCGTTGCGGCTGCGGGCCACCGACGAGGGTGACGCCTACAACCGGATCCTCACGATGGCGCCGTCGGTGAACGTGGAGCCGCGGATCCGGCCGACGATCCGCTCCACATTCGACGAGGGGCTGAGCTGGCAGTCGGTCGACACCCCGCTGGACTCCACGGACGAGGGTGTGCAGGTGTGGGGTACCAACGACCGGAGCGCCACGGTGGAGGAGTGCGCCTGCTGGGGCGGCTACTCCGACATGGTGGAGCTGCGCGGTGGCGACCTCGGGCTGCTGTACGAGCGTGGCACCACCGACTACCGCTCGGAGATTGCCTTCGTCCGGCTCAGTCACCGTGACCTGCACACTCCGTCCACGACGCCCGACCTGCGAGGCCGGTCGGCGTTGGTGTTCGACGGCGTCACCACCGCCAAGGGCCGGTATGGTCGGGCGCTGGAGTTCGACGGCCAGCGGGGTCGGGTGCAGCTGCCGTACCGGACGACCCCGGTACTCGGTGCGGGTGACTTCACCGTGTCGGCCTGGATCCGGTACGAGGACAAGAGCCGCGATCAGGCCATCTTCTGGGCCTACGGCCAGAACGGCGAGCCGGAGGTGTGGCTGCGCGCCGAGCCGGGCAGCAACCGGATCCGGGGCACGGTGACCACCGCCTCCGGTTCGGCCAGTGTCAGCTCCGCCCGCGCGTACGCCGACGGCGCCTGGCACCACGTGGCGCTGCGCCGGCACCGTGGCACGGTCACCCTGCTCGTCGACGGTACCGCGGTCGCGTCGGCGTCCGGCGCGGCCGGTGCCGTCCAGTCGAGCGATCCCACACCGATCTACATCGGACAGCGCCTCGACGGGGCGAACCGGTTTCACGGTGCGATGGACGAGTTCCGCGTCTACGACCGGGCCCTTTCCGGTCTTGAGCTGTCTTGGTTGCGTGCCACGAACACCAGCGGCATCCGTGGCCTCACCGCACACCTGCCGATGAACGCCGTCATCCCACCCGGCGCCTGAAGGCGGTGCCGCGATGCTCCCTGTCCCGAGACGCCACCGTGCGCGGGCACCTCTGGCCGTGGGCGCCATCCTCGCGACCGTGCTCGGCGGCGCCCTGGTCGCCAACCCGTCCACGGCGGCGGCTCCACCGAACCCCGCCGCGGCCGGGTCCACGGCGCCCACGCCACGGCTGACCGCCGGGACGTTCGCCGATCCACCATCGACGGTGCGTCCGAAGTATCGCTGGTGGATGCCGATGGCCTTCACAGAAGACGAGCAGTTGCGCGCCGAGCTCGCCGACATGAAGGCCATCGGCGCCGGCGGCGCGGAGGTCGCCACGACCACCGCCGTCGGCCCCCGGGCCTTCGACCCCGAGTTCCTCGCCGAATACGGCTGGGGGTCGCCGCTCTGGGCGCGGAAGGTCCAGACGATGCTGGAGAGCGCCGACGACCTCGACCTGGCTCTGGACTTCACGATCAGTCCACGGTGGCCGGCCATCGTACCCACGGTGACCGATGTCAACGATCCACGTGCGTCGCAACAGCTTGTGTTCTCGCACGCCTTCCTCAAGGGAGGGACGCGGTACGGCGGCGCCCTGCCGACCAACTACGACCCCCGACCACCGACCGGCGCGCGGCACACGCTGGTCGCCGCATTGCTGGCCCGCTGCGCGGACGCGGCCTGCGACAGCCAGGGCAGCGGCCCCCGGATGCTCGACCGCGCCAGCGTGCGTGACCTCACCGGTCGCGTCGGTGACGACGGTGCGCTGAGCCTCGACGTGCCGGGCGACGCCGGTGACACGTACGTGCTGATCGGCTTCTTCCAGACCGGCGACGGCCAGCTGCGCAACAACTTCACCACCACCAAACCGAACTACTTCCTCGACCACCTCGGCGCGCAGGGGGCGCGGGCGACGACGGAGTTCTACGACTCGTCGATCCTCACGCCGCCGGTGCGGGAGGCGCTCAAGGCCGCCGGCCGGGTCGACCTCTTCGAGGACTCGCTCGAACTCGGCACGTCGCAGAAGTGGACGTGGGACTTCGCCGGCCAGTGGGAGCGGCGGCGGGGCTACTCACCGATCCCGCTGCTTCCGGCGCTCGCCGGCGCGGGATCGGCGGGCCTCACCGAGGCGCCGTTCTTCGACTTCACCGACGGCAGCGGCCGGCGCATCCGGACCGACTACCGGCAGACCTGGAACGACCTGTACATCGACGCCCGGCTCGAACCGTTGCGTCAATGGGCGAACGACCGCGGCATGGCGCTGCGGAGCCAGCCGTACGGCGGTCCCATCGACACGCCGGAGGCCGCCACCCACGTCGACGTACCCGAGGGCGAGTCCCTGGTGTTCTACGACAACATCGAGGCGTACCGCCTGGTGTCGGTCGGTGCGCACCTCAACCGCACCCCGGTCGTGTCCAGCGAGTGCTGCGCGGCCCGGGAGAGCGTGTGGGCGACGACCGCGGGCGGCTGGCAGGTGCCGGGCAACCTGCGGTCGGTGTACCGCGGCTACGCGGGCGGTGTGACCCAGGTGATCTGGCACGGCTACCCGTACCTGACGAAGGGGGAGGGTACGTCCGACCAGGCGGTTTGGCCGGGCATGTCGTACGGCGGCAACACCTCGTTCGCCGAGGCGTGGGGGGCCAAGGGCGGCCCGAACTGGCCGGACTACCGGGCGATCAACGACCACCTGGCCCGGCTGCAACTGGTGCTCCGGCAGGGCAGGCCGACCTTCGACGTGGCCATGTACCTGCAGGACTTCGGTCTGCGGTCACCGGCCACCACGCTGACCGGACCGGAAACCCTGCTGGAGAGCGACTCGCCGCTGGCCGAGCGTGGTTACACCTACGAGTACCTCAGCCCGGCGCACCTGCGGATGCCGTCGGCGCGGGTGTCGCGCGGACGGCTGTTTCCAGAGGCCGGCGCGTACCAGGCGATCGTCCTCGCGAACCAGACGACGATGGCGGTCGACACCGCGCACCGGCTGCTCGACCTGGCACGGGCCGGCCTGCCGGTCGTCTTCGTCGGCGACCTGCCATCGGCGACGCCGGGGTTCCACGATGCGGCGGCGCGGGACGCCGAGCTGCGCCGCGTGATCGGCCAGTTGGCAAAGCGGCCCACCGTGCACCGGGTCGCTGAGCTCGACGCCGTGCCGGGCCTGCTCGCCCGGCTCGGCGTAAGGCCCGCCGCCGCGCACGCGACCGACTCCGCCGACGTGCTGAGCGTCCGCCGTACCGACCCGACCACCGACTTCTACTACCTGTTCAACCAGCGGTCGTGGGCGGCGGAGCAGCGGCTGACGCTCACCGGCGAGGGCTGGCCGTACGAGCTGGACACGTGGACCGGCGAGATCACACCGCTCACCGACTACCGGCGTACGCGGGACGGCGTGGTGGTCGACGTCGCCCTCGAGCCGGCCGACACGAAGGTCATCGCGCTCTCCACGCGCCGCGACGAGACCTTCCGCTGGACCGCCGCGACCGAACGGGGTCCGACTGTCGCGCGCAACGACGGGCTCGCCCCGGTGCTTCTCGACGACTGGACACTCCAGGTGGAGAGCTGGAGCCGGGGCGCGTCGGGGCTGCCGGGTGACACCACCAGGACGAGCCTCCGGGCGGTCCCGCTCGTCGCCGGTGAGCGCGGCGCGCTGCCGCCTTGGTCGGCGATCACCCCGGCGAACGGATACGACGTCGACCTCGGCGACGCGTCGGGCGTAGGGACGTACACATCGACGTTCACCCTGGACCGCTCATGGGGCGGCGTTCGCACCGCGTACCTCGATCTGGGCGCCGTCGTCGACACCGCGACCGTCACCGTGAACGGCACCAGGATCCCGGCGCTGAATCCGCAGGATCCGCGGCACATCGAGGTGGGGCACCTCCTGCGGCCGGGCGAAAACACCATGACGGTACGCGTCTCCTCGACCCTGCTCAACGCGGTCCGGGTGGCACCGGGCACCGGCGCGGCCGGCCGCGAACGCATGGCCTACGGACTGCTCGGCCCGGTGCGCCTGACACCGGTCGACGCGCGGCAGCCGACCCTGACCGTGGAAGCCCTCGAACGGGAACTGCCGCTGGCGGCCGGCGGCGCCAACCAGGCACGCGTCCGCATCGCCAACAACTCGCCCAGACCGGTGGTGGTGTCGGTCGGCGTGACGGCCGGCGACGGGGTCGACGCGGCACCCGATCAGCGGATCCTGCGCGTTCCGGGAGGGGCGGCGGTGACGACGCAGGTGCGCCTGCGCGGCCGGAACGATGCCGGCTCGTCCAGCCTCGTGGTCGACGCGGCGGCCTCCAACGGGGCGCGCGGGCAGGCGTACGTGACGCTTCGGCACTCCGGCAACCTGGCGCTCAACCCGACCGGAAGCCCGTATCCGCGCGTCTGGGCGTCGACCTACCAGTACCAGCATCCGCCGTCGTTCCTGACCGACGGGCAGGAGTCGACGTACTGGGTGTCGAGCGGCCAGACGCCCGGAGAGGCACCCACCGCCGGGAGACCGGAGACCATCGGCGTCGACCTCGGGCTTCCCACGGTCGTGCGAGCGGTGGGGACGAGTGGACGCGGAAGCTGGGCCCCGCGGGCGTACGACGTGCAGACCTCGCTGGACGGCAGGCGGTGGACGACCGTCGGGTCCGAAGTGGACGCGCCGCGGGCGGACCACACAACGACGGTCACGCCGACCCGGGCTCGCTACGTGCGGCTGCGCATCACACAGGGGTGGTATCCCACCCAGCCCGGCCACAACACCCAACTGGCCGAGTTCGCCGTCTACGCCAACCCCGGAGGTCGATGATGCGCCGCTCCACTGTGGCCGCGGCCTGCGCCGCCGTCGTGCTCGCGCCGATCGCCCTGGCACAGCCGGGCCGCCCAGCGATGGCCGGGGGAGGAGACAGCCTGCGGCTGGTGTCGCTGTCGGCCCGACCCGAGCTGGTCACGGCCGGCGACGTGCTGGTCGCCGCGGAGGTGCCGCGTGGCAGGCCGCTGCGCGACGTGCGGCTCTCGCTCAACGGCACGGACATCACCGGCTCCTTCCGGGCCGACGCCGGCGCGCACACCCTCACCGGTCTGGTCGACCGGCTCCGCCCCGGGCCCAACCGTCTCGTCGCGACCGCCGGCCGGCTGCGCGACCAGCTCGTCGTGACGAACCATCCGGCCACCGGCCCGGTGATCAGCGGTCCACACCAGACACCGTACGTCTGCACCACGGATCTGTTCCGCCTGGTCGACGGCGGCACCCTCGGCGCCCCGCTCGACGGCGACTGCTCGGTGGCCACCCGGGTCGACTACGCGTACCGGTCGACCGCCGGCCAGACGATGCCACTGCCGGACCCGTCCGCCCGCCCCGACGACCTCGCCTGGACGACCACCAGCACCGGCGAGACGGTCCCGTTCCTGATCCGGATCGAGACCGGCACGCTCAACCGGGCGATCTACCAGATCTCCATGCTGCACGACCCGGCCGCGGCGGAGCCCGCGTTCGACCAGCGCGCCCCCGGCTGGAACGACCGACTCGTCTACACGTTCGGCGGCGGCTGCCGGCGCGGCTGGTACACCCAGGGCACGAACACCGGCGGTGTGCTCTCCCCGGAACTGCTCGGTCGGGGCTACGCGGTCGCGTCGGCGTCGCTGAACGTCTTCGGCAACAACTGCAACGACCTGCTGGCCGCCGAGACGATGATGATCGTGAAGGAACGGTTCGTCGAGCGGTACGGCGACCCGCTCTTCACCATCGGCTGGGGCTCCTCGGGCGGCTCCTACCAGAGCCACCAGATCGCCGACAACTACCCGGGCCTGCTGGACGGCATCGTGGTCGGCCAGACTTTTCCCGACGTCACGTCGGCGACGAACATCACGCTGTTCGACGCCCGGCTGCTCGAACACTACTTCACCGAGGTCGCGCCGGGTGAGTTCAGCCAGGAGCAGCAGCGCCAGGTCGCCGGCTTCCGGCGGTGGCAGAGCATCCACAACCTCAGCGACGGGGCGAACCGGCTCGACCCGGCCGCCGAGTTCCCCGCCGCGCTGCCCGCGGCGCTGCGCTACGACGCGCAGACCAACCCCGGCGGCGCGCGCGGGGACGTCTACGACCACACCGTCAACGTCTACGGACGCGACCCGGCCACCGGGTTCGCCCGGCGGCCGCTGGACAACGTGGGAGTGCAGTACGGGCTGGCCGCGCTGAACTCCGGCGCGATCACCACGCGGCAGTTCCTCGACCTCAACGAGGGCATCGGCGGACTCGACCTCGACGCCAGGCCGACGCCACACCGCACCGTGGCGGACCCGATCGCGACCCGCGCCGCGTACCGCACCGGGCGCATCCTGTACGGCGGGATGGGTCTGGCCGCCACGCCGATCATCGACTATCGCGCGTACACCGAGGACGCGACGAACGGCGACATCCACATGATGACGCACGGGTTCGCCACCCGGGCGCGGCTGGAGGCGGTGAACGGCGACGCGGACAACCAGGTCTTCCTGGTCGAGGACAACCGGTACGGCGGGTTCAGCCTGAACAGCCCCACCCTCCGGTACGCGCTGTCCAGTATGGACCGTTGGCTGACCGCGCTGGCGGGGGACGACTCGGGGCGACCGGCGCACGAGCGGGTGGTACGGAACAAGCCCGACGACCTCACCGACGCCTGCTGGAGCCGCGACACCCAGCCCCGCGAGATCGTCCAGCCGATCACGGCTGACAACGCCGGTGAGTGCGGGCAGCTGTACCCCGCCTACTCCACACCACGACTGGTGGCCGGCGCCCCGCTGCCGGACGACGTGGTCGCCTGCCAGCGCAAGGACGTCGAATGGAGTGACTACGAGGTGGGCTTCACGCCGGCCGAGCGCACCCGGCTGGTGGAGATCTTCGGTGCGGGCGTGTGTGACTGGTCGAAGCCCGGCACCGGCCAGCAGCAGAGGAGGAGCCCCTGGCAGGTACTGAGGTGATGTCGTCGTGACCACAAAGGACACCCTGTTTCCTAACCCCTGAAAGGGCCCAGATGAGACTTCGTATGGCGGCCATGACCGCCGCCTGCCTCGCTCTCGCGCTCGCCGGCACGATGAGCGTGGCCGTGCGCGCACCCGTCGCCGAGGCGGCGATCCCGGTACCGGCCGACCTGTTCACCAGAGGCATGGGCGGGTACGACTGCTTCCGCGGTCCCCGGCTGGTGACCACCAACGAGGGCACGATCATCGCCGTCGCCACCGGGAAGTACTTCGTCGCCGGGAAGTGCGAGGACTTCAGCAGCTCCGATATCGTGGTGCGCCGGTCGCTCGACGACGGCAGGACCTGGACACCGGTCAAGCGGGTGCGCGGAGGCGGAATCTCCGACGCCCTCAACGCGAGCCCGGTGGTCGATCGCACCACCGGCGACATCTATATGTTCGGCCGCCGCGACACCTCACCGACCGACACCGACGACACCTCCAGCGCGTTCATCCTCGTCAGCAGCGATGACGGGGACACTTGGGCCAACGGTCCCACCTATCCGGACTGGAGCCTTCGGCCGGGGCCGAGCCACGGCATCCAGCTCGAACGGGGACCCCATGCCGGCCGCTTGGTCGTCGCGGTGTGGACGTCGCCATCGAGTGGCCACCGGGTGCGGCTTGTCTACAAGGACCCGGGCGAGACGCAGTGGCACCTCGGCGCCATCTCCGACACCTCGGGCGAATGGGCGGGTGAGCCGAGCCTGTTCGAGCAGAACGACGGCTCGATCTACGTGCAGGCCCGCAAGAACATCGGCGACGGGGACGTCGGCGAGTTCCGGACCTACGGCACCAGCACCGACGGTGGTGCGACGTTCGCCGGTCCGTTCCAGGTCGTCGACAACCTCCGCGGGCCGAAGGTATACGGCGCCCTGCTGCCCCTGAGGTCCACTCTGGACGGCGACAGGTACAACCGGGTGCTGTTCTCAGCGCCCGCCGACCACCGCACCCGGACGGGCGACAACGTGAGCGACCGTCACGACATGGTGATCCGGTCGAGCTACAACGAGGGCCGCACCTGGGACAGCGTCTCGGACGGCAAGCTCATCTACTCCGGACCGGCCAGCTACAGCGGCATGACGGTCGCGGACGACGGAAACGTCGTCCTCGCCTTCGAGGCCGGGGACGACGGTCAGGTGTCGCACCAGGAGATCCGCGTCACCCGGTTCTCGGAGCAGGATCTCGGGCTGCCGGACAACTACTCCGGCGGCGTCGCCTCGCCGGACGTGTCCGGTATGGACAACACGGCGCGCATCCGGGGTGGCGCGGCGCATGTCGCCGGCGGCCGGTTCGACGGCGGCGTCACGCTCGACGGCGTCGACGACTACGTGCAGGTGCCGTTCGCCGAGTCGCTCGCGGTCAACGGCGGCGATTTCACCGTCATGGCGTGGATCAAGTACAACGCCGCAAGCGGTAACCGTCCCATCTTCTGGGCATACAACGTCGGCGACCAGTACTCCCAGGTGTGGCTGCGCGCCGAACCAGGGAGCGACCGCATCCAGGGCCGTATCCAGAGCGGCGACAACGGTGCCTCGGTCATGTCGACCAGCGCCTACAACGACAACAGTTGGCACCACGTCGCCCTGCAGCGACAGGGCACCACGCTGCGGCTGTTCGTGGACGGCGTAACCGCCGGCAGCGCCACCGCTCCGGCCGGCACGGTCAGCCCCGGACGCCCGTTCACGATGCACTTCGGACAGCGACTCGACGGCGCGCAGCACTTCGCCGGTACGCTCGACGAGGCCCGGCTGTACAAGCGAGCGCTCACCAGCACCGAGATCGGCCGGATCCAAGCCACGAACGCGGCCGATGTCTCCGGCGCGGTCCTGCGACTGCCGTTCTAGCCGCACTTCGCCACCACGACGCCGCGTCGGCCAACTGGTCGACGCGGCGTCTTCGGCGGATCATCCGGCCGGATTTCGGTGGCCCGCTGCCGCCGGGGGTAGGGATTGTGCGGCGGGCGGGCGGTGCCCGGCCCGCCGGCTCAGGTGCGGGCGGCGACCAGCAGGGCGAAGGCGGCGATGAGCACGGCGACGCGGACGTAGTGGTAGCGGTCCCAGCGGTTCATCTGCTGCTTCCAGTCGGCGGGCCGGTTGTCGGGGGTCCACGTCTTGCCCCGGTTGTTGATCGGGACGAGCAGCAGGATCGACATGAGCACGCTGAGGACCAGCAGTGCGCTGGCGGCGACGACGAGGCCGGCGCCCGGGTGGTGCCATCCGGCGATGGCCCAGACCGCCGCGAGGACGAGCGAGCTGATGTACCAGACCGGCATCACGGCGCCGAGCATCCGGCCCCCGTGGGCGCGGGCGCGTAGGGCGCTGTCGTCCGGGAGGGCGTCGTTGATCGGGTTGATGACGAAGGCGACGGAGAACTCCACCCCCACCATCACGCCGACGACCACGGTGGTGAACACCTCGAGTGCGTTGAGCATGACGACCCCTCCGGGAATCTAGCGTTGATAGCTGACATTGCAACGCTAGCTCTGCTGCTGCTCGATTGTCTAGCGGTGCTAGGATCGGATCATGTCGGTACAGGAACGCAAGGAGCGCGAGCGGGCAAACCGCGAGCGCCTCATCTTGGCGACGGCGCGCGAACTCGCCGAGCAGCAGGGCTGGGACGCGGTCACCACCCGCCAGCTCGCCGAGCGCATCGAATACAGCCAGCCCGTCCTCTACAGCCACTTCCGTGGCAAACGCGAGATCATCGGCGCCGTCGCGCTCGAAGGCGCCGCCGAGATGGCTGCGGCGGTGCGGGCCGCGGCCTCCGCCGCGGCCGGCCCGCGCGCCCGGGTCACCGCCCTCGCCCGCGCCTACCTCGACTTCGCCGCGCGCAACCCGGCGGTCTACGACGCCATGTTCCAGCTCGACGGCGGCCTGGCGTTCGCGAAGGAGGACACCCCGGAGCCTCTCAAGGACGGCTTCGCCGCCCTGCTGGAGAGCCTCGCGGAGGTCGCCGGCGACGGCGTCCACCCGGGGCTGTTCACCGAGGTGTTCTGGGCGGCCCTGCACGGGCTGGCAACCCTGACCCGGGCCGGGCGGCTGCCACCGGAGGACACCGAGCGCAGGACGGAGCTGCTGGTGGACCGGCTCGCCATCCTCTGACGCACCGTCCCGGCGGGCACACCGCCGGAGTCGGCGGGGAGCGGGCGTGCCGTCGGCCGTTCCGGTGCGTCCACCGCATGCGGGTCGTGTTTAGCCGCGGCGGCCAGGGGCATCGCGGCGGGACGACTGACGGGGGGCCTTGTGATGAACAGAGTTGTCGAGCAGCCCGCGCCACCGTTTCGCGGGCAGTCCCAGTCGAGGCCGGGGCTGGACGCGAGGATGGAGCCTCGCCCGCGAAACCAGGCGACCGCGCTGCGCGGGTCCGGGAAGCTGACCGACTGCGCGGCGCTGATCACCGGTGGGGACAGCGGTATCGGGGCTGCGGTCGCGGTGCTGTTCGCCCGGGAGGGGTCGGACGTCGCCGTGGTCTGCCTGCCCAGCGAGCAGGAGGACGCCGACCACGTCCGGGAGCTGGTGGAGAAAGAGGGACAGCGCTGCCTGGTGCTGACCGGCGACGTGAAGGACTCCTCGTTCTGCGACGCGGCCGTGGAGCGTACCGTCGCGGAGCTTGGCCGGCTGGACATCCTGGTCAACAACGCCGCCATCCTGTTCCAGTATTCGTCGCTGGCGGACGTCTCCGACGAGGCGCTCGACGAGCTCTTCCACACCAACGTGTCGGGCTACTTCTACATGGCCCGTGCGGCACTACGGCACCTGCCGGCGGGCGGCTGCATCGTCAACTGCGGTTCGGTCGCGGGGTTCGAGGGCAACCCGTCGCTCATCGGGTACGCCGAAACCAACGGCGCGATTCACACGTTCACCAAGTCACTGGCGACGGAGTTGATCGAGCGGGGCATCCGGGTGAACTGCGTGGCGCCCGGACCGGTCTGGACGCCGTTGAACGCGTCGAGCCGTACCCCGGAGCAGATGGCCGGCTACGGCGACCTGACCGACGGCGTACCGCTGCGCCGGCCCGCGCAGCCGGAGGAGATCGCACCCGCCTTCCTCTTCTTCGCCAGCAACGCGGACAGCAGCTACGTCACCGGTGAGACGCTCGCCCTGTTTGGTGGCCGGGTCCTCGCCCGGTAGAGGTCGGAGGAGAGCCCGTGCTTGACCCGAACCCTCCGATGCGGCCCATACACCGACCCGACGGCTACCTCCGGCTGGAGGACCTGGGCGTGATCGGCGACGGCGCCACCGTGGCGCTCGTCGGCCTCGACGGCTCGATCCCGTGGCTGTGCCTGCCCCAGTTCGACGCCGACCCGGTGCTCGGCGGCCTGCTCGACAACCAGCGCGGCGGGCACTTCACGGTCGCCGCCCAGGACCTGCGCGAGGCGCGGCAGCGCTACGTACCGGACACCGCCGTGCTGGTCACCGAGCTGCGCACCGCCACCGGCCTGCTTGAGATCACCGACGCGATCGTGGTGCGTCCCGGCGCCGACCTCACCGACGACGCACCGGCGGGCCGCGCGGAGCTGGTCCGCTCGGCGCGTGTCCGCAACGGCACCATCCGGCTCGACATCGACCTGCGGCCCCGTGACGGCGGCCAGACCCGCGCCGCGCTCGACGGCCTGGAGATCCGCCCCTCGCGCCGGCCCGACCTGCGGCTGCACCTGCGCGCCAACCGTCCCCTGACCGGCCTGCCGGCCACCTTCGACCTGGACGAAGGCGAGCACCTGGACCTGGTGCTCTCCTGGGGCCGGGTGCACCGCCACCACCGCTTCGACGCCGAGGACATGCTGGCGACGACCGCGGACGCGTGGCGGCGCTGGATGGCCAACTTCACCTACAGCGGCCCGCAGGAGCCCCTGGTCCGGCGCTCGGCGATCACCCTCAAGCTCTGCGACGACTGGGTCAACGGCGCCATGGTCGCGGCACCCACCTCCTCACTGCCCGCGCCGATTGGCGGCGTCCGTAACTGGGACTACCGATACGCATGGGTACGCGACGCCGCGTTCACCGTGTTCGCCATGCGCCGCATCGGGTTCGGCAACGAGGCGGACGCGTTTCTGGGGTGGGTGCTCGACGCGTTCGAGCAGAGCCGGCAACCACGAATCATGTACACCCTCGACGGTGGCCCGGTGCCGGACGAGGTCGCGGATCCCGGGCTGGAGGGCTACCGCGGCTCCGCCCCGGTCCACTGGGGCAACGGCGCGGCCGACCAGCGCCAGCACGACGTCTACGGCGAGGTGCTCGACTGCGCCGATCAATGGGTACGCGCCGGCGGGGAGCTGCAACCGGCGCTGTGGGCGCAGCTGCGCGGTCTCGCCGAATCCGCCGAGTCGGCCTGGCGGGAGCCAGACCAAGGGCTCTGGGAGATCCGGAACAACGGCCGCGCGTTCACCTACTCGGCCGCGATGTGCCAGGTGGCGCTGGATCGGGCGGCGGCCCTCGGCGAGCAGCTCGGCCTGCCCGGCCCGACGGAGCGCTGGCGCGCGGCGGCCGCCGAGCTGACCCGAAGCATCCTCCACCGGTCCTGGGACGAGAAGGCACAGACGCTCAGCGCGCACCTCGACGGCGGCGGTGTGCTCGACGCCAGCCTGCTGGCCCTCCCCCTGCGTCAGGTGGTGCCCGCCACCCACCCACGGATGATCGCCACCACCACCGCGATCGCCCAACGGCTCTCCGCGGGTGACGGCCTGCTCTACCGCTACCTGCACGAGGAGGCGCCGGACGGGATCGAAGGCGACGAGGGCGCTTTCGTGCTGTGCAGCTTCTGGCTGGTCGAAAACCTCATCCAGCAAGGCCAGCTCGAACAGGCGAACGACCTGTACGCGTCCCTGTGCGCCCGGACGAGCCTGCTCGGCCTGCTGTCCGAGCAGATCGACCCGGCCACGGGCGCCTTCATGGGCAACTTCCCGCAGGCGTTCAGCCACATCGGGATCATCGCCAGCGGAGTGAGCCTGGCCCGCGCCACCGCCTGATCCACGGCCCGGCGCCCGACCGGGAACGCCGGTCAGTGGTGGTGGCCCTGCCGGCCGAGGGTCTCCACGGGCGTGGCGCCGGGGCGGGTCCACTGCGGTACGGGGCGGCTGGTCGGGCCCCAGGTGTGCTTTCCGTCCGCGTCCGAGCGCCAGGTCCAGCACGCGTGCCGCCCCTCGGGCCAGCCCTCGGGGTTCTCCTCCCACGCCTCGCCGCGGCCGTAGGGCGTCATGTCGAGCAGCCCCAAGGCGGCGTTGACCCGCTCGTTGCCGCGACCGGTCGTGGAGTAGGTGAGGAACGTGCGGTCGCCGTCGCGCAGGAAGCAGGTGAGGAAACCCATGTCGCCGCCGGCCGGCCCGTCCACGCCGCGCACCGAGTACCAGGGCTCGGTGTAGCCCATGAACTCGACGAAGGCGGCCACCTCGTCCCACGGGCCGGTGGTAAGGATGGCGAACGAGACGCCGCGGGCGTTGAGGTAGAAGGCGTCCCGCAGGTGCCAGGCCGTGGTGGTGCAGCCCTCGCACTGCCCCTGGTGCGGCGCGCCGTCGTACCACATGTGCTTGTAGACGACGAGCTCGTCGCGGCCCTGGAACAGGTCCAGGAACGGGACCGGGCCGTCGGGTCCGACGACCTCGACCGTACCGTCGAACTCCACCATCGGCAGCCGGCGGCGAGCCGCGGCGATGGCGTCCCCCTCGCGGGTGTGTGCCTTTTCGCGGACCAGAAGCTCGTCGCGGGCGGCCTGCCAGGTGGCCAGGTCGACGACGGGCGGGCGGCCGGGCAGCGCGCCGGTCGGTTCGTGCGGCGTGGTGGCCATGGTGTCCTCCGTTGTGTCTCGTACCGGGTCAGTGTCGTGCGGCGTTTCAGGGGCTCACCAGAACAGACGGCTGACCCGGCCGAAACTCATCGCGGCTAACCGCAGGTGTTCCGCTGGGGTACGCCGGCGAAGCGGTCCTGGGTCCACGCGGTCAGATCGGCGATGTACGGCGAGTCGTCGGCCACCAGCGAGAGGTGGTCCCGGCCGGCGTAGGTCTGGTAGCGCAGCGGCTGGCCGGTGGCGCAGCGGTGCGCGACGTAACCGTCCTGCATGGACGGGAGCACGAGCGGATCGGCGGTGCCCTGGGCGATGTACAGCGGTGCGGCGACCGGCCCGCTCGGCACGTTTTCGGCGAGGCGGGCGGCGAGCGGGCCGGAGGTCGGGGTCCGGGAGAAGAGGGAGCCGTGCGCCGCCATCGCGGTGAGCCCGGACACCACTGTGGACCTGGCCGGTACGCAGCGGCGTGACATCGCCCGGTAGACGGTGCGCAGGCGCGGGTCGACGTACTCGTCGACGCGGACGTCCGGGTACGTCTCGGCGTAGGCGCGCAGCACGAAGGTACCCAGCACCTGGCCGAGCGGCGTCTTGAGCGTGGAGTCGACGAGCGCGGGCAGGTCGCTGGCGGGCGCGGCCGCGGCGATGCCCACAATGGACACCTCGGGGGCGTAGGCGGGCGCGAGGATCCCGGTCCAGATCGCCGCCTGCCCGCCCTGCGAGTGTCCCCACACGACGGTCTGGGCGGCGAGGCTCACCCCGTCGAGCTGGCGGGCCGCGCGCACCGCGTCGAGCGACGAGCGCCCCTCGTCCACGCCGATCAGGTAGCTCTGCCGTCCCCGTACGCCGGCGCCGGGGTAGTCCGGGCCGACGACGACCCGGCCCCGGGCGATCTCCTGCCGCATCGCCGCGACCGGTCCGATCAGCGGCTGCGGCTCGGGCAGCAGCGTCGGCGCGCAGGCCACGTCCGCGCCCTCGGTGCCGTGGGTCCAGAGGACGACCTGCCGGGGCACCGCGCTCGGCTGGTCCGGGGCCATCACGAAGCCCGAGGCAAACCGCGGCTCACCGCGTACGCCGGTGGTGGTGTAGAGGATCAGCCAGCCGCGGGTGCCGTCGAGCATGCCGTGCGTGTACGGCTGGCTGCGGATCAGCCGGCCGGGCTCCGCGGGCACCTCGCGCGGCGCGGAGTAGAAGGCGGTCGGGTGGCCCGGCGCGCGGTGCAGGTACATGCTCGCCGCGAGCAGCGCGAGGGCGAGCGCGAGCAGCAGGCCCCGGCCGGCCAGGTCGAGTACCCGCAGGAGGGGTTTCCCGCTCGCGCGGGGGCGCCGCCCGTCCCGCAGCGCGTGCGCGATCACGCTGGCGCCGAAGACGATCATGCGGACGCCGAAGCCGATCCCGATGACGAGGATCGTCACGTCCGGCCAGATCAGGGCCAGCGCTCCGAAGATCACCAGGGCCGCCCCGGAGAGCAGCGCGGCCACCCGCCCGGCCCGACCGCTCGCGGCACCCCAGAGCGCGGACCGGCGCGGGGCGGCGGCGGCCAGGTCGAGCACGCCGTTGACCAGGAAGCTCACCCCGACCACGACGGCGAGCGCGGAGACCGAGATCGCCGGCCAGGCCACCACCAGCACCGCGGCGGCCAGCAGCAGGCCACCGACCACGAGCCCGCGTACGTCGCGGTCGGCTCCGACCAGCCGCCGGACGCCATCCACCGCGAGGCCGACCGCGATCAGCACGATCAGCAGCGTCAACGAGTCGAACGGCCGCAGCAGCAGCGCGAACCCGAGCGCGAGCGACAGCACGCCCAGCGCCGCCCGCCACGCCCAGCCCAGAACAGCGAGGTCCATGCCGGGCATGCTGGCATCCATCGCACACAGTAACCGCGCAAACACGCCGGGCTGACTCGCCCGTGAAGCGTTACACACGGACGAGCCAGCCCCAGCGACCGCTCAGGCGGCGATCGACGGGAGGATGCGTTCGAGGGCGGTCCAGACGCGGGTGGAGTTGTGCGAGGAGAAGGCCGCGCCGCCGTAGTACGTGCGGTTGCGGCCCTGCAGGGCGTTGAGCTTGCGGTAGAAGCCGCGGGCGATCGCCTCCGGCGAGACGTGGATCTCGAACGGGGTGTGGCTGGCGAAGACCTCGAGCTCCTCGAACTTCACCGGGTAGGTGCCGGCCTTCGCGATCCGTTCGATGTCGGCCCGGATGTTGCGGCGGACCTGGTCGGTGGAGAGCGGCGCCGGGCTGCCGTACTTCACGTTGTACAGGCCCGGGATGCCGGTCGGGCTGACCTGGTAGAGCCCGGGCAGCGGCGGCAGGTTGTAGGGCGTGTCGGCGGCCACGTTCTCCAGGCTGACGCCCTCCGGCACGCCGGAGAGCCGTACGACGCCGGTGTAGTAGGCGCCGCTGACGTACTGGCTGAACAGCGAGCGTTCGACCGCGTCGAGGTCGAAGCCGGCGAAGCCGCGCAGCAGCGGCGGGATGGTCACGACGAGCTTTCCGGCGCGGATCAGGCGCGGTCCGTCCGGAGTGGCGACCAGCACCCGCACCTCGCCGGGCGTCCGGTCGACGCGGAGCACCTGCGCCTCCAGCAGCACGTCGTCGCCGAGGTGGGCGGTGGCCCGCTCGTACAGCAGGCTGTTGTCGTGCGCGGCGGTGGTGATGAACGAGTTGGACAGGATGTTGCGCACGACGCCCACGCCGAAGTTGTTGATCACGTACAGCGCGGGCAGGGCGAGGAGGTCACCGAGGCCCTGGCCGTAGTTGAAGATGAGCGGCACGACCGAGCCGAGGTGGTACTTGTCGACGAAGTCGGCGAAGGGTGCGACCAGGTCCTGTGGCACCGGGTCGGGCAGGTCGTACCCGGTGTCGATCGGCCCGTACTGGCTGATCAGCTCGAAATAGGTCGGCAGCGCGGCCGGCTGCGGTGGCGTGTAGTCGACCGGCCGCCCGGTGCGGTAGTCGATGTATCGGTTGACCGTGCCGAAGCCGCCGACCGGGACGAGGTCGACGCCGAAGCGGCCGAAGTGGGCGCGCACCAGCGGGTCGTCCTCGAAGACGATGACCCCGATGTCGACGGTGCCGCCGGTGACCGGGTCGTGGTAGGTCTCGGTGTGGCCGCCGAGCCGGTCCTTCGCCTCCACCAGCACCACACTCTTGCCGAAGTCTCCGAGGCGGGTGGCCGCGTACGTGCCGGCCGAGCCACCCCCGATCACGCACACATCCCGGTGGATCACGTGCGATTCAGCGAAGGCGGCGGCGGTCCCGCGGGCCGTGGCCTGGGCGGCGGACGGGCTCAGCGAGGCGGCGACAGACCCTGCCGCCGTCGCGCCCATGAGGCCGAGCATCCGCTTCCGGGTGAGTCCCAAAGCGATCTCCTTCTCCATACGGACGTGAGACGGCCTCACTGTATGGGAATTCCTCGATCATGAGGGTCCGGGCCCTTCCGGCTCGGCTGATCCTTCGTTAGGCTGTGGATCAAGCCGGGCATGTTCGCGCTAACACATAGCGCGGGAGAGGCGTGTCATGGTTTCGATCGACCGACGTGGACTCTTCAGGGCAGCCGGCGCGGTGGGTGTCGGCGCCGTCATCGGGCCGGCCCTGTCCGGCTCCTCCTACGCCGCCACGGAGCGGGCACTGAGCCAGGCGGACTTCTTGGACCAAAACCCGAGCTGGCGGGTCAAGCCGTTCGCGCTCGACCAGGTGACGCTCCAGGACGGCACCGTCTTCGCGCAAAAGCGCGACCGGGTGCTCACCTTCGCTGCCGCATACCCGGCCGACCGCGTGCTGCACAACTTCCGGGTGACCGCGGGCCTGCCGACGCCGGCCGGGTCCTCGCCACCCGGCGGCTGGGACGACGCGACCGGCAACCTCCGCGGCCACTACAGCGGCCACCTCATCACCCTCTTCGCCCAGGCGTACGCGTCGACGCGGCAGGCGGTCTTCCGGGACAAGGTCGACTACATCGTCACCGAGCTCGGAAAGTGCCAGGACGCGCTGGCGGCGAGCGGGCTCTACAGCCATCCGGGCTTCCTCGCCGCATACCCGGAGACGCAGTTCGTGCGGCTGGAGTCGTTCGCCACGTACCCGACGATCTGGGCGCCCTACTACACGTGCCACAAGATCATGCGTGGCCTGCTCGACGCGTACCTGCTGGTCGGCAACGATCAGGCGCTCGACATCGTGACCAAGATGGGCGACTGGGTGCACAGCCGCCTCTCCGTGCTGCCGCGCGAGACCCTCAACCGGATGTGGGCGATCTACATCGCCGGCGAGTACGGCGCGATGAACGAGGTCATGGCCGACCTGCACGCCATCACCGGCGACGAGCGCTACCTGGTCGCCGCCAAGTGCTTCGACAACCGGCAGTCGCTCTTCGGCGCGACCGTCGAGGACCGCGACGTGCTCACCCGGCTGCACGCCAACACCCACGTGCCGCAGTTCCTGGGCTACCTGCGGGTCTTCGACCAGTCCGAGGAGGCGGAGTACTACACGGCGGCGGAGAACTTCTGGCACATGGTGGTGCCGCACCGCATGTACGCGCACGGCGGCACCAGCGGCACCTGGCCGGCCACCCCGGACCTCGCCGCCAACACCAACGCCGAGCTCTTCCAGCCGCGTGGCAACATCGCCAACTCCATCGCCGGCAACGGCGCCGAGACGTGCACGACGTACAACCTGCTCAAGGTCGCGCGCAACCTCTTCTTCCACGACCCGGATCCGACCTATATGGACTACTACGAGCGGGGGCTGCTCAACCACATCCTCGGCTCGCGGCGCGACACGGAGAGCACCACCAGCCCCAACGTCACGTACTTCCTGCCGCTCACTCCGGGCAGCGTGCGCGGCTTTGGCAACACCGGCACCTGCTGCGGCGGCACCGGGCTGGAAAACCACACCAAGTACCAGGAGTCAATCTACTTCCGGTCGGCGGAAAACGACGCGCTCTACGTCAACCTGTACGTCGGGTCCACATTGAACTGGGCGGCGCGCGGCTTCACGATCACCCAGGTGACGGACTTCCCGCGGCAGGAGGAGAGCACGCTCACCGTCACCGGCGAGGGGTGGCTCGACATCCACCTCCGCATCCCCTCGTGGGCCACCGGCTTCCGGGTCAGCGTCAACGGCAGCGAGCGGGGCGGGCCGATGACGCCGGGGACGTACCTGCGGCTGCGGCGGCGGTGGCACACCGGCGACACGATCCACGTGTCGCTGCCGTTCCGGCTACGGGTGGAAAAGGCGCTCGACCGCCCGGACACCCAGACCATCTTCAACGGGCCGATCGTGCTGCCCGCGCTGAGCACCGACCCGGCGTACCGGGAGTTCTCGCTCTACAAGGACGTCAAGCTCGACGGCGGGCTCGGTCACGCGATCACGCCCGGGGGAGACGGGACATTCACCACGAACGGGCACACGCTCCGCCCGCTCTACGTCGGCGACACCCAGGCACAGCACATCTACTTCCGGCGCCACGAGCCGACCGTGGTCTTCGGCACGCACGACTCCGGCGTACCCAACCGCGCCGCCGCTGACGGCACCACACTGCTCGACGCGGTCTGGGCGGCGGCGCCGTTCCCCGACCACGACCGGTTCGTCGGCGAGGTGCGGCGGGTCTCGATCCGGTGGGCGGACGAAGGGCGGCTCAGCAGGGCCGAGCGCGAGGCGGTGATGTCGGCCGCCCTCGCCGCCCGGGACGACCTACGAATCGACTAATTGACGACTTCCTATATTGATGGCACCGGCCTATGCTTCGGGAATCTGCCGACAGGCAGCGCCGAAGCTACGGCCGGGGGGACGCGATGCCACGGCGATCTCGAGCGACACGCTGGTCGATAGGCATCGTGGCGGTGGCCCTCGCGGTCCCGGCGCAGCCGGCATCCGCCGCCGGGGCCACCGCCAGCCCGGACGACTTCGTCGTGTACGGGTTCAGCCAGTCCGACGTGCACGAGGAAGACCCGCAGGTCTACGAGCTCGACCCGGACACCACGATCCGCGCGATCGGAAAGTGGTCGACGGCCGGCGACGAGGCCGCCGACTACAACTTCGCGCAGATCGGGCGCTACCACGCCAAGGGCATCACGTTCATGGGGAGCGGCACGGCCAGCGTCATCTTCCCCAAAGACTTCGCCACGGCCGAGGTCTTCGACGACATGTCGACGCGGGACGCGGACGGCAATCCCGTGCCCCATGACGAGTTCGGCTTTCCGGAGCCGGCGCGGCGGGGCAACATCTTCAATCCCAGCTACCGCGAGTACCTGCTGTCCTGGGCCCGGATCCAGGTCGACGGCGGCGTCGACGGGGTCAACTTCGACGAGGTCAACGCGGGCTTCAGCGGCGGCTCGAAGTACGGCTTCAACGGCAACGAGGGGTTCGACGACTACGCGATCGCCGACTTCAACCGGTACCTGCTGGCGAAGTATCCGGCCTTCACCGCCGCTGACTGGAAGTCGCGGTTCGGGATGACCGACGACAACCTCCCGCGCCGCGACGTCCCGGCCGGCGACCTTGAAGCCAACTTCAACTACCGCGAGTACCTGCGGGCCGGCGGCTGGAACCTCGACCCGCTGAACGCGGCCAACCCGCTGGCTCCCGAGTGGGGACGGGTGGTCGCCAACCGGATGTACGCGGAGGACACGTCGTTCACCGCGACGTACCTCCGGCGGTACTGGAAGCAGATCGTGGACGAGACGCGGGCGTACGCGTGGCGGACCAAGCACCGGCGCATCCTCGTCTCCTCGAACGGGCTGTGGCCCTATGTCGACTTCAACAGCGTCGGCATGTATCCGTGGAACCCGGACGAGCAGACGCCCGACTTCCGCGGCGCCGACTACGTGCCGGTGGTCGACGGCCACCTCAACGGTGCCAAGTCGCTCCAGTCGCAGTACCGCTACCTGAAGGACCAGAGCGCCCGGATCGCCGGCGACGTACCGGTGGTGGTCTTCATCGACTGGCCCAACGACATGATGACCAACTACCTCAACCTGCCGCTGGAAGAGAAGAAGGACTACTGGCAGATCTTCGGCGCGGAGGCGTACGCGAACGGCATCTTCCCGGCCTTCCACCTCAAGGACACGGTCGGCAGCCCCACCGCGACCGACCTGGGGATGATGGACTTCTTCAAGACCTACACCCGCTTCTACAAGGAGCACCGCGCGCTCTTCACGGACAACGCGATCGCCCCCGAGCCCGTACGCGTCGGGGCGGCCGGTGTCTCGGCGAGCCTGCTCGTACGGCGGGACACCGGCAGGCGCACGATCCACCTCGTCAACCACAACTACGACGGCGGCATCGTGCCGCAGGCCGGCTTCACCGTCGAAGCCGACCTGCCCTCCTGCCCGCGCGCGCTGACGCTGGTCTCGCCGGACCGCGGCCGCCCGGCGTCGCCGCGGTACACCTGCCGCGGCGGCAAGCTAAAGCTGACCGTCGACCGCCTCGACCACTACGACGTGATCGCCCTGTCGTAGCCGTCAGAACAGAAACCAGACCAGCGGGCCGGTGAGCACGGCGAGGTCGCGGGTGATGACCAAGGCCAACGAGCCGAGCGCCACCGCTGTACCGCCGCCGATGGCGAGCGCCTTCGGAGTCGACATGGGATTCCGCCTTTCGAGGGGTACCAGAAACCTGGACCGGCGGACCGTATCGCTATGAGTCCACATGCGACTGTCAGTTCATGGACGCTGCGGCGCACTGCGAGCTGTACGGGCAGCGGGACAACCGCGACGGCGTACCCGGAGAGCGTGCGGCCGACCCCGAACGAGTGAAAGTGCCGGGCCCGCGGTCGCGGGCCCGGCGGTGGCTCAGCGGGGAATGTAGCTGGGGTCAGGGGTCAGGACGACCGTCGTGCCTGGGGTCGCGGCCGCCTGGATGGTGCGGAGCTGGAGCAGGGCCGGGTGGTCCTGCAGCAGGCGCGCGGCGTTGGCGAGCGTGCGGAGCGCGGCCGCTTCGGCGCGGGCGTGCTCGAGCTCGGCCTTGCCGCGCTCGCGGGCCAGCAGCGTCTCGGTCGCGGCGCGGCGGAGCTCGCCGGGGAGCATCAGATCCTTGACCGTGGCCGAGACCAGCTCGACGCCGAGGCCGTCCAGGTGCGCGGCGGTCGCCTCCGTCAGTCCGGCGGAGAGCCGGCCGCGGTCGGCCAGGACGTCGTCGAAGGCCGTGGTGGCGACCGCGTCGCGGATGGCGAGCTGGGCCGCGGTGTAGAGGTCGTACTCCACATTGGTGGACGCCGTGAGGAACGCCCGCGGGTCGGTGACCCGCCAGACCACCAGGACGGAGACCTTGACGGTGACGCCGTCGGCGGTCAGCAGCTCCTGGCCCTGGACGAGCGTGCTGCGCTGTCGCATGTCGACGGTGAGCAGGTGGGAACGGCGGCTGTTGTAGCGGTGCCGCCCGGGCGCGAGCACCTCGTCGAAGCGCCCGTCGGTGAACCGCACCCGACGCTCCCAGTCCATGACGGTGACCTTTGCCATCTCTCACCTCCGTACGAGCCTATGCCCACAGTGGACGGAGCGGACCCCGCGCCACCCCACGATGGCGCGGCGGGGGCGTCCGCGACCGTGGTCGCGGGCCCGCAGGGCCGCACCACCGCCGCCCTCACGGGCAGGGTCGCGCGGGGCCGCTCCTGGAAAGAGGATTCGAACCTCGGCCTGTCGGCTTTACCGTTGGCTGAAGACCCCAATGCGCGGAACGCGGTCGGCGATGCCGGCGCGCCGCTGGACTGTCTCCAACGAGAACGGTACGGATCTCCACCGCGCCGCGCATCTGGTTAACGGTCAGCGGGACCCTGGAGCAGACCCGGTAAAGCCGCGCAGCCGCAGGCTGTTGCTGACCACGAAGACCGACGACAGCGCCATCGCACCCCCGGCGATCATCGGGTTGAGCAGGCCGGCGGCGGCAAGGGGAAGGGCGGCGACGTTGTAGGCGAAGGCCCAGAAGAGGTTCCCCTTGATGGTGCGGAGCGTGCGCCGGGAGAGGCGGATGGCGTCGACGGCGGCGGTGAGGTCACCCCGCACCAGCGTGAGGTCGGCGGCCTCGATCGCCACGTCGGTGCCGGTGCCCATCGCCAGCCCGAGGTCGGCCTGGGCGAGCGCGGCGGCGTCGTTGACGCCGTCGCCGACCATCGCCACGACCTTGCCCTCGTCCTGCAGGCGCTTGACCACGTCGACCTTGCCGGCCGGCAGCACCCCGGCGACCGCCTCGTCGATGCCCACCTCGGCCGCGACGGCCTTCGCGACCGTCGCGTTGTCACCGGTGAGCAGCACCGGCGTGAGGCCGAGCCGGCGCAGGGCGGCCACCGCCGCCCGGCTGGTGGGCTTGACCGCGTCAGCGACGGCCAGGATCCCGCGGGCACGGCCGTCCCACGACACCACCACGGCCGTCCGCCCGACGGCCTCCGCCGTCCGCATCACCGCCGCGAGATCATCTGGTACGCGAGTCCCGCTGGCAGGGCGACCGACAGTAACGCCGAGCCCCTCGACGGAGCCCTCCACGCCGACGCCCTGCGTGCTCCGGAAGCCCTCGACCGGAGGCAGCGCGCCGCGTTCGGCGGCGGCCCTGGCGATCGCGCGTGCCACCGGGTGCTCGGAGCCGGCCTCGACCGCGCCGGCCAGCCGCAGCACCTCGTCGCGGTCTTCGCCGGCGCCGGCCGTCACGTCGACGAGCGCCATCTGGCCGGTGGTCACCGTGCCGGTCTTGTCGAGCACGACCGTGTCGACGGTGCGGGTCGACTCCAGCACCTCGGGTCCCTTGATCAGGATGCCGAGCTGGGCGCCGCGCCCGGTGCCGACCAGCAGCGCCGTGGGCGTGGCCAGGCCGAGCGCGCACGGGCAGGCGATGATCAGCACGGCCACCGCGGCGGTGAACGCGGCCGTCGCGCCGTTGCCGGTGCCCAGCCAGTAGCCGAGCGTGCCGACCGCGATCGCGATCACGATGGGTACGAAGACTCCGGAGATCCGGTCGGCCAGCCGCTGCACCTGCGCCTTGCCGGTCTGCGCCCGCTCGACGAGCGTGGCCATCTGGGCCAGCTGGGTGTCGGCGCCGACCCGGGTGGCCCGTACGACCAGGCGGCCGCCCGCGTTGACCGTCGCGCCCACCACCGCGTCGCCGGCGCCCACCTCGACCGGCACCGACTCACCGGTCAGCATGCTGGCGTCGACGGCCGAGGAGCCCTCCTCCACGACCCCGTCGGTGGCGACCTTCTCGCCGGGGCGGACCACGAACCGGTCGCCGACCGCGAGCTGGGCCACCGGGATCCGCACCTCGGCGCCGCCGCGCAGCACCCCGACGTCCTTGGCGCCCAGCTCCAGCAGCGCGCGCAGTGCGGCGCCGGCGCGGCGCTTGGCCCGGGTCTCGAAGTAGCGCCCGGCCAGGATGAACACCGTCACGCCGGCGGCGGCCTCCAGGTAGATGCTGCCCGAGCCGTCACCCCGCTCGATCGCGAAGCGGAACGGGTGGGTCATGCCCGGCTCGCCGGCCGTGCCGAAGAACAGCGCCCACACCGACCAGCCGAACGCGGCCAGCGTGCCCATCGACACCAGCGTGTCCATCGTCGCGGCGCCGTGCCGGAGGTTGACCCAGGCGGCCCGGTGGAACGGCAGCCCGCCCCACGCGACGACCGGCGCGGCGAGCGTGAGCGAGAGCCACTGCCAGTACTCGAACTGCCAGGCCGGCACCATCGCCAGCACCACCACCGGGACGGTGAGCGCGATCGAGACGAGCAGGCGGGTGCGGAGCGGGTCCGCCTCCCGGGGCGTCTCGGCTTCCGGCTCAGGCGTGGGGACGGCGGCGGTGTACCCCGTGTTTTCCACCGTGGCGATCAGGTCGGCCACGCTCACCGCCGGGTCGGTGACCGTCACGGCCGCCTTCTCCGTCGCGTAGTTGACCGTGGCGCTGACCCCGTCCATCCGGTTGAGCTTCTTTTCGATCCGGGAGGCGCAGGACGCGCAGGTCATGCCGCCGATCTCCAGCTCCACGAGGTTCGTCACGCGTCCTCCTCCCTCAGCCATGGGTGTGCCCGTCGTCGTCGTGGCCCGGCGCCGCGGGGAGCTCGGCGCCGCCCGCCGTCGCGGTGAAGGCCGCCGTACGTACCTTCCCAGCGTGCTGGAAGTCCAGGAAGAGCCGGTAGGCCCCGGCGGACGGGACCTCCGCGTAGAACGTGATCTCTGGTCCCGGGGCGGTCCTGCCGTCGCCGGGCTCGCCGTCCGGGTGTACGTGCAGGTAGGCCAGGTCGCCGTCGCGCAGGGCCACCAGGTGCCCGTACGCCGCCAGGTAGGGCTGGAGGTCGGTGACCGGCCGGCCGCCCCGGCTGACGGTGAGTGTGAGCTTCGACGCGGTACCGGGCACGAGGTCGCCGGCGAGCGTCACCGTGTAGCCGTCGACGGTCGCCGAGCGCTCCGGGGCCGGCAGGGGAGCGGGCCGGTAGTCGCCCCGGGCCGGTACGTCCACGCCGAGCGTGAGCGCCTGCGCGCGGGCGGCCGGCTGGAAGTCCGCGAAGATCCGGTACTGCCCCGGCGCGTCCGCGGCGAGCGGGACCGACCACGTGCCGTCCGCCGCCATCGTGGGGTGGACGTGCTGGAAGCCGGTCAGGTCGCGGCGCACCGCGATCAGGTGCAGCTGCTTTTCGTGGGTCGGCGTGTAGCCGGTGACCGGCGTGCCGTCCGGCCCGAGGATCCGAAACTGGAACGGCGCCGGGTCACCCACCGGGAGTCCACCGCTGACCGGGCTGAGGCGGTATCCATCCTGGGCGACCTGCAGGCCACCGGGCATCTCGGCCGCGGCGCTGTCGTGACCGCCGTCGCCGCCGTCCCCGTGTCCACCGCCGTCGTGGGCGGCCACCGGCGGCGCCGGCTCCGGGCCACCCACCACCTTGCCGGCGCCCAGGGCCGCGGCGAAGACCGCCGCCAGCCCGAGGGCGTAGCCGGCCATCCTGGTTGGCGTGTTCATGCGGCCAGCGTACCCATACCCCCCTAGGGTATCAAGTCGCTGGCGGTCGATGAGGCGCCGGCCACTCCCGCCGCTCAGCTGCCCCGTACGCCGAGGACGCCGGCTCGCGGCACGGCGGCCGGAACGTCTGGCCCCAGGCTGGCCCGGGCCCAGTCGACCTGATCCGGCCAGCGGGGGCGCATGAGGTGGTTGAGCCGGGCGCCGTCCGGGTGCCGGCGGACGAGGCGGGTGAGGTACGCCGCGCACCGCCGCCGCACGTACGCCTCGATCATCGACGCGCGCCGGCGGGTCACCCGCAGGCCGATCTTGATCTGCTCCTCCAGGTGGGCGATCTCGGCGTGGGCGGCCGCCAGCCGGGCGGCCCCGCCGGGCTCCAGCGCGAGCGCGTCCCGCCGGGCGATGGCATCGCGCAGCTTCGCTTCGAGGCCGGCCACCTCGATCTGGAAGGTGATCCATTCCTTTTCGATCCGGCCGACGCCGAGCTGGCCGAGGAACATCATCCGGGGCGTGCTCAGCTCGGCCTGCGGCGTGCCCGGCCGGGCTTCCTCGGGCACCGAGGGGATGCCCTTCCGGCCGTCGCGCCCCCCGCACCACCAGTCGGAGATCCGCGCGAACGGCCCGTACCGGATCGAGGGTGTGGCGGGGTTGGTCCAGGTCGTTGATCGTTTGTCGCTCATGCCGACCCTTCGTCTCGAGGGGAGGGGATCGAGTGTGCGGAGGCGGCGCGCTCTTGCCATGACGTGAACGCGTAGTTCTTACCTCAGGTGGCGCGTCGGATTATGGCGCTCAGCTCGTTCGTCGCGCGGAAGGCGGCCACCTGCCGGCCCTTGATGATCATGAGATCCTCCACCGCGCAGGCCGGCGGAGCGTGGTCCAGGGCGGCCGCCAGCCCCGGGTTGCGCCCGGCCCAGATGGTCAGCGCCTCCGAGAGTGCGGCCTCCATCGCCTCGGCCGGCACCGGCTCGGCGGCGAACGCGGCCAGCAGGCGTTCCCGGTACGGCCAGAAGGACCAGACCTTCGTCTCGTCGACGAGCTGGGTGACCGCGTCGGGGCGGCGGTAGCAGAGCGCGAGCTGGATCGAGTCGAGCCGGCCGTCCTGGATGAAGGCGTCGATGAGTGGATGTCGCGCGTGGGCCCCGGCGACCTCGTAGAAGGTGCTCCGGCTCCCGTCCGGCCCGGCCATCTCGACGATCCGCCGCCAGGTGAGCCGTACCCCCGGGTGGGTCGCGAGGAGCCGGGCGACGGACCGGAAGTAGATGACCTTGGTGCGCCAGTGGCTGCGCTTCGTGGATCCGGTGGTGGAGAGGCGCCGGTGCCACTCACCGACAACGGTGTGGTAGAGGTCGGGGTTGGAGATCGCCAGGGTCATCGGACCTGCTCTCTGTCGCTGCTCCAGGGGTTGGAGTGAGCCTGTCCGGACAGTCCGGTCTCACACATGACGTATTCACGTGGTCTTACGCCCCGTAACCAGATCGAGCACGGTGTCCCAGTCGTCCGGCGCGGCTCCCGAACGCCACGCGACGTGCTGATCTGGCCGTACGAGCACCAACGGGTGATCCCACCGGGCACGGACGGCCGGATCCGTGGTGACAAGGTGTGCCATCGGGATCCCGCGCTCGCGGGCGGCGTCGACGAGCGGCCGGCCGGCGTCGTCGTCGGTCAGGTCGACCAGCGTCAGCTCCAGCCCCAGCCGGTCGAAGAGCTGCGAGCCGTCGGCCAGCCGTACCGCCGGTGGCCGCCCGCCCGGCGCGATCGTGGGCGGCGCCTCGTCCGGCCCCGGCCACTGTGGACGGTCGTCGGCCCAGATGACCGAGGAGGCGAGCCGGTCGCCGACCTGGACACCCGCGGTGCCGAGCAGGTGCGGCTCCTGCTGCAACACCTCGGCGAGCAACTCGCGGGTCGCGCCGGCCTTGGCCAGCCGGCTGAACCTGCGCCGGGTCTCCAGCGACCGGGCCAGCATCTCCCGGTCGATCAACGCGCGTGGGCGCCGCTCCAGCTCGTAGCTGGCGAGCAGGCCCGGACCGCCCCAGCCGTTGATCACCGCGGCGAGCTTCCAACCGAGGTCGATCGCGTCGCCGATGCTGATGTCGGCGCTGTCGGTCACCGGGTGGAACCGGTGGGCGGCCTCCCCGACCAGGTAGGCCGGACCGCGCTGGTAGGTGGTCGCCACCGCCAGCGAGTCGTCCCACTGGGTCACGCCGAGCACCTCGGTCGCGTCCAGCCGTACGCCGAGCATCGCGCGGAGCATGGCGACCGGGTCCGTGGTGATCGGCTCGTCGGGCGCGAGGCCGAGGTGCCCGACCCAGGTGTCGTGGTCGCCCCGCGCCACGAGCGCCACGCCGCCGACGATGACCGTGGAGAGGCCGCGCCGGGCGAAGCGGCGGGTGAGGTCCTCGTTCCGGAAGTACACCGAGCAGTGCCGCGCCGGGGCGGCCAGCTGCTCCATCGGCACCTCCAGGCAGCGCCGCACCGTGCTGTGCGCACCGTCGCAGCCGGCCACGTGGCGCGCCTCGACGAAGTGGCGGTCGCCGCTGCCCACCTCGACCAGCTCGGCCACCGCGCCGTCCGGCTCGACCCGCATGCCGGTGAACGTCCAGCCCTCACGGAGGTCGACCAGGGGATGCCGGCGCACGGCGTCGCGCAGCTGCTTGGCGAGCTGGGCGCCGGACACCAGCTGGTGGCTCTCGGCCGGGCCGCCGCCGTCGTCGGACTCCACGCCGGCCGGGCCGCCGGGCGAGACGAGGATCGGCGGGTCGTCGAGCCCCTGGCTCCACTCCAGGCCGGTCGGGTGGTCGGGGCTGACGCCGTGCTCGCGGATCAGCTCCGTCAGCCCGAGCCGGCGCAGCAGCTCCATGCTGCGCCCGGCCAGGAAGTCCAGGCCCGGATGGCGTGGCCCGGTCACCGCCCGTTCGACCACAATGCATGCGACATTGTGATGTGCCAATTCCAAAGCGAGAATTGCACCAACCGCCCCGGCTCCCACCACGAGTACCTCGGTACGTAGTGCTGGCGTAGCCAAGAGGTCCACCCCCTGTCGCAGACACAGTGACGTCGGCGTCACATGGCAATGCTTGGGGATGGCGGCCGATTACGCATCACGTGCTTGCGCTATTGCTGCCTTCGTCTCCGACCAGCCGGGCCAGTACGGAACGGTTGTTGATGCCGAGTTTCACGAATATCTTCCGCAAGTGGCTGTCGACGGTATGCCGGGAGAGGAAGAGCTCTTCGGCGATTTCGCGGTTACTTCGTCCCCTTGCGACCAGGATTGCGACGGGTCGTTCCGCTGGCGAGAGCCGCTCGAGCACGGACGGCGGCGCGGACTGCCGGACGCGTTCACGGCCGAGGCGCTGCTCCAGCCGGCGCCGGGCCCGTTCGGCGCCGCAGTCGGTCGCGATCGCCAGCGCCTCCTCGGCGAGCTTGCGGGCGCGGACCGGGTCGGGGGTGGCGTCGGCGGCGTCTTCGAGGGCGGCGGCCAGGGCGAGGGGGCGGCGGATGCCCCGGTACCCGTCGATCGCCTCTCGGAGCAGGCCCAGGTCGCGGCGGAGCAGGCCCTCGGCGTGCGCGGCGGCCGCGGTGAGGGCCTGCACGGTCGGGTTGCGGTCGGCGAGATCGCTGGCGGTGGTGGCGACCACCTCGGCCCGTTCGGGCGAGTGGGCCAGGAGCGCTACGCGCACCAGTGTGGCGGCGGCGCCGGGGTCCTGGACGAGCAGCAGCGACCGGCGGGGCATCGCGTCGTAGATGACGGTGAGGGTCTGCAGCGCGGCGTCCGGGCCGGCGGTCGCCTCCAGCAGCATCCCCTCGGCCCAGGTCGCGTCCTCGGGCGCGGTGGTGATGCCCTCGGCCAGCCAGTGGCGCATCCGGCCGATGTACTCCCGGGCCTGTGCCGTGTCGTCGCGCAGGACGGACAGCCGGGCCTGCCCGGCCAGCAGCGGTACGGCCAGCGCGTACGCGGCGTGGGTTTCGGCGATCTTGACGCCGGCGTCGGTCTCCGCGACCGCTTCGTCGAGCCGTCCGGAGGCGGCCAGCAGGGCGGCGTGGTAGTAGTGCCACAGCGGCGTGGACCAGGCGGTGCCGAGCCGCTCGGACTCCTCCCGCCCGCGGCGGAACGTGGCCGAGGCCTCCTCGAACCGGTCGAGCGCGGCCTGGGCGTCACCGAGCCAGATCCGGGGGTGCCAGTGCGCCGCCTCGCCCCGTATCCCGTCGGCGATCTCGGTGGCCTCGGTGGCGTGCGCGAGCGCGTCGTCCAGGCGCCCCTCGGCCTGCGCGGCCAGGGTGCGGGCGGTGAGCCCGAAGACCGCCGCCCCGTACTCCTCGGCCGCCATCCCGGACCGGTACGCGCTGGTGCCGGAGCGGTCGGTGCCGGTCAGGTCGCCGGTGTAGAAGAGGGCGTGCGCGCGGACCGCCCAGAGCCTGGCCCGCACCGCCTCCGGCACGTCCGGGTAGCTCAGCCCCCGCGAGGCGTACTCCACGGCGGAGCGGTTGCGGCCCGCGTGCTTGAACGCCTCGGCCAGCCCGAGCAGCAGCGCCGCTTCGGTGGGCGGCTCCAGCCCGGTGTACAGCGCCGCCTCGCCGAGCCGCTGCGCCCGCTCCAGCCGGCCCGCGCGGGCGAGCAGGCCCACGGTGTCGGCGGCCAGCTCGGGCCGGTCCGGGTCGTCGGCGCCGAGCACGTCGAGGGCGTGGACCATCAGGTCGGCGGCGGTGCTCGGCGCCGCCGGCGCGACCTCCAGCGCGGCCTCGCGCAGCATCGTCGCCGCCTCCCGGGTGGATCGGCCGCTGCGCAGCAGGTGCTCGGCCACCTCGACCGGCGAGCGGTCCTCCTCCCGGCCGACGACCGCCGCCTCCCGGTGGTAGAGCGCCTTGGCGGCACCGCCGACCGTGCCGTAGATCGCCTTGCGGACCAGATCGTGCCCGAACGCGAGGCCGTCTCCCTCGTCGACGAGCACCTTGGCGGAGGTGGCCTCGTAGAGCGAGGGCAGCAGTGCCGCCGGCCGGGTGCCGAGCAGCCGCGCGAGCGTGTCGGCGCTGAACCGGCCGTGCAGCACGCTGCCGGCCTCGAGCATCCGCCGCGTCTGCTCCGACAGGCTGCTCAGCGTCTGCTCCACGATCGTGATGAAGCTCGACGGCAGCTGGTCACCGACCACCGTCGCGACGCCGTCCCGGATCAGCAGCTGCCGCGTGTTCAGCAGCGCCCGCATCAGCTGCTCCAGCTGCAACGGGCTGCCGTCACAGCCGGCCGCCAACGCCAGCACGGTGTTGTCGACCCGGGCGCCGACGGCCTGGGAGCAGAGCCCGGCCACCGCCCCCTCGTCCAGCCGGCCCAGCACGATCTCCGGCGTACCCTCCCGGATCAGCCGATCGACCAGCTGCTGCCCGGGTGTGGCCTCCTGCCGCGGCCGGCGGGCGAACAGCCACCGCACCGGCGAGGAGGCCAGCGCGGTCACCAGCTCCCGCATCGCCAGCGCGGAGAACTCGTCCGTCCACTGTGCATCGTCGATCGCGATGACCAGCGGCCGCTCCGCCACGAAGTCTTCCAGCGCCCCGGCGAGCCGGTCGAGCGTCTGGAACTGGCTTTCACCCGTATCGGCGATCCAGTCGAACGCGGACGTCGCCGGCTCGATCTGCTGCAAGGCCGACGCGAGCGTGATGAACGGCGCCGCCCGATCGAGCTCGAACGCCGCCCGGGTAGCCACCGCCAGCCCGTCGGCCCGGGCCTCTTCGACCGCCGCACGCAGCAGGTGTGACTTGCCGATGCCGGCCGCACCGGTCAGCACCACACACCCGCCAACCCCCCGTGCCGTGTCAGCGAACGCCTTTCGCAAGATCGCTTGTTCTTCATCGCGACCGAAAGTCGTCAGCGGATCCACCCCCCGGGGATCTTGTTACGGCAACCCAGCGCAGATTGTGATAGATGGAAGTGATCCAGTTAAGCAACCTTTCGGCCGACCTCGCCAGCGCCGTCCGTAGATCGCTCACTTGCTTAACGGCAACGGGGGCGCCACCGGATGAAGACGCGCTACGCGCGGACTCCGGCGGCCGTGGTGACTCTGCCGGACTCTGTCACGAGTTCGATCATCATTCGGCGGAGGATCGCTGGTCCGTTTTCTGTCAGCACCGACTCCATGTGGAACTGGGTCGAGCGCATCCGCGGCTTGGCCAAGGCGTGCACGACGCCGGTGGCCGGATCGCGCCGGACGTCCACCGGGTCGCCGGTGAACGGGCAGTACACGCGGTCCGCCCCGCTCGCCGCCGCGAACGTGTTGTAGAAGCCCACCCGCTCCGGCCGGCCGTACAGGGAAATCGTTTGCTGCAAGCCTTGCCGGGGCGTCTTCAGGCGGCGTACGGCTAGCCCGAGCTCGTCCGCGAGCACCTGGTGGCCGAGGCACACCGCCAGGAACGGCGTACCGGCGGCGAGGAGGCTCCGGGTCACCTCGTGCAGCCGTGCGATCCGGGGATCCGTGCGGTCGAGGGGATCGCCGGGCCCCGGGCCGACGAGCACGAGGTCCGCTTCGCTGGGCAGGTCCCGGTCAAATCGCTGTACCTCCACGGACAGGCCGGTCGACGCGGCGACGGTGGCGAGCATCGCGGTGAAGTCGTCCTCGGCGTCGATCAGCAGCAGCCGCCGGCCGGCCAGTGACGGTGCCGGGCGGGGTCGCTCCCGCCCGCGCCAGAAACCCGACAGTCCCCGGTTGCGGGTGGCCAAAGCGCGGCGGAGCCGGTAGCCGACGGGGATTTCGCGCCCGGGTTCGCCCGCCGGCGCGACCGGCTGGCCGCCGAGCGCGCGCAGCAGTGCCTCCGCCTTTGCCCGGGTCTCGGCCGCTTCCGCCGTCGGGTCGGAATGGCGCACCAGCGTTGCGCCCACAGGGATGCGTACGTTGCCCTCCACGCCGATGTCGGCGGTCCGGATGAGCAGCGCCGCGTCCATGCCGCGCCGGTCGATCAGGGCCAGCGCGCCGCCGTAGTACCCGCGACCGGACCGCTCGTGTGCGGCCACCACGCGGCAGGCGCTGGCGAGCGGACTGCCGGTCACCGTCGGGGCCGGCATGGTGAGCCGGAGCACCTCACGAGCGTCCAGGTTGGACGGTCCAGAGATGGTGTACTCGGTGTGGGCCAGGCGGGACATCGGCCGCAGGAACGGCCCGTGCAGCCGCCCGCCGCCGGCGCAGACCCGGGCCATCATCTTGAGTTCCTCGTCGACCACCATCAGGAGCTCCTCGGTCTCCTTGCGGTCGGCCAGGAAGCGGCGCAGCCCGCCGCGCGTGGGGCCGGACTCGGGGTAGCGGTAGGTGCCGCTGATCGGGTTCATCGTGGCGACGCCACCGTCGAGGCGGGCGTGGCATTCGGGCGTCGCGCCGACGAGCGTGCGCCCGTTCCAATGCACGAGAAACGTCCAGTAGGCACCGGTCTCCGCGGCGAGGAGGCGGCGGAAGATGGCCAGCCGGGTGCGCGGCGACGGGTCCCGCAGGGCGGTGTGGAAGGTGCGGCGGACCACGAAGTTGGAGCCCGCGCCCCGGCCGATGTCCTCGGCGACGACCCGCCGGATCACCGCCTCGTACGCGGCGTCGTCCACGTCGAAGGCGCCACCGTCGAGGCGCGCGCCGTCCACCGGGAGCAGCCGCAGCGCCTCTTCGACGGGGAGTTCGCCGTGCGCGCGGACCTCGATGGCCACCAGCGGCTCGCCATCGTCCACACAGGCCAGACCCCGCTCCCGGATCTGCCGGTACGGCACGAGGGCGAGCAGGCGCTCCGTCGCCGCCGGTAGGCCGGCCAGCGTCGCGACCTCGACCGGGTCGCCCACGAACACCTCGAGCCGGTCGCCACCGCCGGAGCGGGGGCGGGACAGCAGCGCGAACGCCGGCGCGCCGTTCACCAGTACGGACCTGAAGTCGCTCACGGCCGTCCTCGCTTCGCTGCGGGCGGCCGCGAGACTCCAAGCGCCCTGTGCCCAATGATTCCCTCGCTACGCTCGGTCATGGCCCTCACGGTGGCATTTCCCGCGCCACGCCGGCCACTACTCGAACACGCGGTACCTACCCGCCTACTCATTCGCGTTATGGGCGGGGGCCGGCCGAGCACTTAACGTTTTTCGCATGTCGCTAATTGCGCTCGCCGAGGAGCGGAAATGACACTAAACAATACGGTCGGGAGTCGCATCCGGCTACAGCATCTGTACCGGCACGATTCTTCAAGCCTTTTCGTCGTACCGCTCGACCATTCCGTGACCGACGGTCCGATCACCCGGAGCGGCCAGCTCAACCGGCTGGTCGGGCAACTTGCCGGGAACGGCGTGGACGCGATCGTGCTGCACAAGGGCGCGCTCCGGCACCTCGACCCCCGCTGGTTCCGGTCGCTGTCGCTGATCGTCCACCTGAGCGCGAGCACCCGCCGGGCCCCCGATCCCGACGCCAAGTACCTCGTGTCCTCTGTGGAGGAAGCGCTGCGGCTCGGCGCGCACGCGGTGAGCGTGCACGTCAATGTCGGATCGGAGACTGAAGGGCGGCAGATCGCCGACCTGGCCGCCGTCGCCGAGGCGAGTGACCGCTGGGGCGTACCCCTGCTTGCGATGCTGTATCCGCGCGGACCGCAGGTCGCCGACGGACGCGCGCCGGAGCTCGTGGCCCACGCGGCCGTCATCGCGGCCGACCTCGGCGCGGACCTGGTCAAATCGTCCCTGCCCGCCTCGGCGGCCGGGATCGCCGCGGTCACCGCGAGCTGCCCGGTGCCGGTCCTCGCGGCCGGCGGCGCCCCCTCGCCCGGCCCGGACGACGCGCTGCGCCACCTCGCCGACGCGATGCGGTCCGGCGCGGGCGGCATCGCCGCCGGGCGCCTCGTCTTCACCGCCGCGGATCCAGCGGCGGCGGCCCGCCGGATCGCCGCGCTCGTCCACGACCGGACGGCTTCCACGGTCTTGGGAGGGGCCCGATGAAAAGCGACCAGATGAAAGCCGAGCCGACGAAAGCCGACCTGACGAAAGGTCGCTCGATGAAAGGAGAGCAGGCGTTGAAGCAGTGCTGGCTCGACATCCGATCCGCCGGTGAATTCACCGCGGCGCTCTGCCAAGAGGCGTTGCACCACGGGTTCGACGCGATCGTCGCGGCGGATCCCGCGGACCTGGCGCCATTGCCGCCGGCGGTCACCCGCGTGCTCCTGCCCTCCGGCGCCGACCTGCCGGCGGACTTCGGCGTGGCCGACCTGGTCGTGGTCGACCCGGTCGTGCACGGAACGCCGGAGGAGCTGGCGCAGCGGCACCCGGACCGGCGGTTCGGCGTGTACGTGGAAGTCACCGACAAGGAGAGCCTGGAGCGGGCGTGCGCGAGCGTCCGGCGGTACGAGTGCACGGTGCTCCGCTTCCGCGACCCGACCAACATCCCGCTGGAGATCGTGCTCGCGGCCGCGGCGGCCACCCACCGTCCCGGCGCGGCGGCCCCCGGCCTGATCATCACCGCGATGGACCGGGTGGCCGACGCGCCGGTGCACCTCGGGGTGCTCGAACACGGGCCGGGCGGGCTCATGCTGGCCCCGACCGCGCCGGGCGAGGCGGCCCGCCTGCGGGACGTCGTGACGAGCAAGCCGGAGGCGCTCAAGCTGGTCACGCTCACGGTCACCGCGATCACCCACGCCGGCATGGGGGAACGGGCCTGCGTCGACACCTGCACCTACCTGGAGAAGGACGAGGGCATCCTGGTCGGCTCGCGGGCCAAGGGGATGGTGCTCTGCGTCAGCGAGACGCATCCGCTGCCGTACATGCCGACCCGACCCTTCCGGGTGAACGCCGGCGCGATCATGTCGTACACCCTCGCCGACCCGGAGCACACGCGGTACCTGAGCGAGCTCGGCGCGGGCGACACCGTGCTGGCGGTCGGGGCGGACGGGCGTACCCGGCACGCGATCGTCGGTCGGGTGAAGATCGAGACCCGCCCGCTGCTCTCCATCGACGCGGTCTCCGACGACGGCGAGCGGGTCAACGTGATCGTGCAGGACGACTGGCACGTACGGATCCTCGGCCCGGGCGCGGCCGTGCTGAACTCGACCGCGCTCCGGCCCGGCGACCAGATCCTCGGCCACCTCCCGCGGCGGGAACGCCACGTCGGCTATCCCATCGACGAGTTCTGCCACGAGCAGTGAACGTGTTCGACTTCCACGCCCGGCTGGGGCCCGGTCCGGAGGCCGCGGGCGCGCTGCTCGCGGCCATGGACCGCACCGGCATCGAGCGGGCCGCCGTCTCCGCCGGCGGCCTGCTGGACCTCGACCGCCTCTCCGCGCAGGTGGCCCGCGGCGGTCGCAGCGAGGTGGCGGCCGACAACGAGCGCGTCCGGGCGATCTGCGGCGGTACCGCCGGGCGGCTCCTGCCGTTCTTTCTCGCCGACCCGTGGCGGGACGTCGCCGCGTACCGGGCGGCTGCGCCGGGCCACCGCGGGCTGGAGATCTCCCCCGCGGTGCACGGGTTTCGCCTCGACGACCCGGCGGTGGACGAGCTCGTCGAGATCGCGGCCGCCGCCCGGCACCCGGTCTACGTGGTCTGCCTCGCCCACCCGGGCACGCGCGCCGGCGACCTTGCCGCCCTCGCCCGGCGCTTCCCGCAGGTGTCCTTCGTGTACGGACACTGTGGACACACGGGCCTCGACGCGAGCGGCCTGGCCGAGATCGCGCCGTGCCCGAACATCGTCGCCGAGACGTCCGGCTGCTACACGGCGGTCGCCGGGCTGGCACTGCGGCGGCTCGGGGCGGAGCGGGTGGTGTTCGGCACCGAGTACCCGCTCCAGCACCCGCGCGTGGAGGTCGTGAAGCTCGCGGCCGTCGAGATGAGCCGGGCGGACCGGCACCTGGTGATGTCGGCGAACGCCCGCCGGCTGCTCGGAGAGGAGGAGACATGGACCGGCCGCGGATCGGAGACTGGCGCGGGTACGCGGAGCTGACCCGGCTCCAGGACGTCCACCTGGCGGAGGCGCTGCGGGTCGCGGCGCGCTCCCCGTTCTACCGGGCGCGGGGGGACGTGCCGACCAACCGCGCCGAGCTGCGGCAGGTGGCACTGACCACGAAGCGGGACCTGCGCGACGCGTACCCGTTCGGGCTCCTCGCGGTCGACCGCGCCGAACTCGCCACGTACCACGAGTCGAGCGGGAGCAGCGGGGCGCCGACGTCGTCGTACTACACGGCGGGGGACTGGCTGGACCTGGCCGAGCGGTTCGCGCGCAAGCGGATCGCGATCGAGCCGAGCGACATGTTCCTGGTCCGCACGCCGTACGCCCTCATGATCACCGGCCATCTCGCGCACGCCGCGGCCCGCATGTGCGGCGCGACGGTCGTGCCGGCGGACAACCGCTCGCTGGCCATGCCGTACTCCCGGGTCGTCCGGGTGCTGCGCGACCTGGACGTCACGGTGACCTGGTCGCTGCCGACCGACACGCTGCTCTGGGCGGCTGCCGCGGCGGCCGCCGGTGCCCGGCCCGACCGGGACTTCCCCGCGCTGCGCGCGCTCTTCGTCGGCGGCGAACCGCTCAGCCCGGCCCGCCGGGACCGGATCGCCGCGCTGTGGGGCGCGCCGGTCGTGGAGGAGTACGGCGCGACGGAGACCGGCAGCCTCGCCGGCGAGTGCCCGTGCGGCCGGCTGCACCTGTGGGCCGATCGCGCGCTCTTCGAGGTGTACGACCCGCTGACCGGCCGTACCGCGCCGGAGGGCCGGGGCCAGCTCGTCGTCACGCCGCTCTTCCGCGAGGCGATGCCGCTGCTGCGGTACAACATGGAGGACGAGGTCGAGGTGGCGTACGGCGCCTGCGGGTGCGGCTGGTCGCTCCCCACCGTCCGGGTGCTCGGCCGCACCGCGTTTCAGAGCCGCGCCGGCGGCGTACCGCTCACCCAGACCGGGCTGGAGGAGCTCGTCTTCGGGCTACCGGCCGAGTTCGGCGTGCTCTTCTGGCGGGCCAGGGCGGCCAGCAGCCACCTGCGCGTCGAGATCGAGGTGGCCGAGCCGCACCGGGCCCCGGCCGTCGCCGCGCTCGTGGCGGCGGTCGGTCGCACCTACGGCATCGACGCCGAGGTGGTCGGCGTGCCGCCGGGCCGGCTCGTGCCGCTCTCGCTGCTGACCGCGAGCGCCGACGTGATGAAGCCGCGCGGCCTCTTCCGCGAGGACGAGGACTGGGACAAGGCGCTGAGCTACTACTGACAGTCCGAAGTGGAGAGTGCGGAGATGCGGATCGCCGTGGTGGGTGCGGGTGTGGGCGGGCTGGTCACCGCCGCGTGCCTCGCCCGGGAAGGCGTGCGCTGCGAGGTCTTCGAGTGGGCCGGCGGGCCACCCGAGGTGGCCGGTGGCATCCAGATCTCGCCGAACGGCGCGCGGATCCTGCACCGGCTCGGGCTCGAGCCCGAGCTGCGCGCCGTCGCGGCCCGGCCCGTCGTCCGGGAACTGCGGCGGTGGCGGGACGGCCGGCTGATCGGGCGGGTCGGGCTCGGCACGGCCGCCCGGGAGCGGTACGGGGCGCCGTACTACACGCTGCGCCGCACCGACCTGAGCCACATGTTGCTGCGCGCCGCCGGGCCGGTCCGGTTTGGACAGAGGTGCGTCGGGGTCGACGAGTCGGCGTCCGGCGTGCGCCTCAGCTTTGCCGGCGGCGGCTGGTACGACGCGGACGTCGTGGTGGGTGCGGACGGGCTCCACTCGGTGGTGCGGCGCGCCCTCGCCACGGATCCGCCGCGCTTCGCCGGACACACCGTCTACCGCGCGCTGGTACCGGCCGACCGGCTGCCGTGGCCCGCCGGGCCGCCCCGCGTCACGGTCTGGCTCGGCCCGGGGCAGCACTGCGTCAGCTATCCGGTCGGCGGCTCGAACGCGGTCAACGTCGTCGCCACGGTCGCGGCGACGAGCCCGCCCGAGGGGTACGCCATCGGCGACGCCGGGCGGCTCGCGGAGGCCTACCAGGGCTGGCATCCGCGGGTGCGCGAACTGCTCGCCGCCGGACCGCTGGTCCACCACGGGCTCTTCGACCGGCCGCCGCCGCGGCACTGGCAGCGCGGGCGGATCGCACTGGTCGGTGACGCCGCCCACCCGATGCTGCCGTTCCTGGCGCAGGGCGCGACGCAGGCGATCGAGGACGCCGCGACGCTCGCCGCGCACCTGCGCGACCCGGAGGGGCTGGCACGGTACGAGGCGCTGCGCCGTCCCCGCGTCGAACGCGTGCTCGCGGCGGTGCGGGAGGGCGCCGATTGGCTGCACCTCCCCGACGGGCCGCGCCAGCGCGACCGGGACCGCCGGCTCGCGTCCGCCCGGCTCTCCGACCAGGACTGGCTGTACGGATGGGACCACCCGAGTCCACAGTGCACACGAATGGAGCCTTTCGATGCCGATCCCGACGATCGCGCCGTACCCGATGCCGACGCCGGCGCACCTGCGTCCCGGTCCGGCGGCGTGGCGTGCTGACCCGCGCCGCGCGGTGCTGCTGATCCACGACATGCAGCGGTACTTCGTGTCGTTCTTCCCGGCGGACCGCTCGCCGATCAGGCCCCTGCTCGCCAACGTCGGCCGGCTGCGCACGGCGGCCACGGCGCTCGGCATCCCCGTCGTCTTCACCGTCCAACCCGGACGGATGTCGCGCGCCGACCGCGGTCTGCTCCACGACGTCTGGGGCGAGGGGATGTCGGACGCCGTCGAGGCGCGGGGGATCGTCGAGGAGATCGCACCGGGCCCCGGCGACCTGGTGGTGACCAAGTACCGGTACAGCGCGTTCCACCGCACCCGCCTCGCCGCCGAGCTGGCCGCGATGGGGCGGGACCAGCTCGTGGTCTGCGGCGTATTCGCGCACATCGGCTGCCTGCTCACCGCCTGCGACGCGTACTCGCACGACATCCAGCCGTTCCTCGTGGCGGACGCGGTCGCCGACTTCAGCGCCGAGGACCACTTGATGGCCCTCGACTACGCCGCACGCCGGTGCGCGGTGACGGCGACCACCCAGGATCTCGTCACCGCGCTCCAGGCCGGCTAACCGACCAGCTCGCCGCGCATGACCGTGACGGCCTGGCCGCTGAGGCGGATCCGGTCTCCCCGCCGGGCCACCCGCAGCGCCCCGCCGCGCGCGGAGAGCTGCCGGGCCGCGAGCTCCTCGACGCCGAGCCGCTCGAACCACCAGCCGCCGATCGTGCAGTGCGCCGATCCGGCGGCCGGGTCCTCGGGCGTGCCCACGGCCGGGTAGAAACAGCGGCTCACCACACCGTTCGCGCTGCCGTCGGCGGCCGTGACGAGGACACCCCGGTACGGCAGGCGGCCCAGCACCTCGGTGTCCGGCCGGAGCTCCCGCACCTGCTCGGCCGAGGCGACCTGGACGAGCAGGTCGTACCGGCCCCGCCCGGCCGCCACGACCTCCGTACCGCCCAGCGCGGCCCGCAGCTCCGCGCTCGGCTCGACCGGCTCGGTCGGGTCGGCGGGGAAGTCGAGCTCCACCCAGCCGGGCGACGACGTCCGGGCCCGCAGCACGCCGCCGCGGGTCCGGAACGTGTTCTCCCCACCGAGCACGTGCGCGGTCGCGAGCGTCGCGTGTCCACACAGGTCGATCTCGACGATCGGCGTAAACCAGCGCAGGTCCCAGACGCGCTCGCCGCACGGGCGGACGAACGCGGTCTCCGCGTGGCGGAACTCGGCGGCCACCGCCTGCAACCACCCGTCCGCCGGAAAATCACCGTCGACCAGCACGACGCTGGCCGGGTTGCCCGAAAACGCGTTGCCGGTGAACGCGTCGACGACGAAGAACCTCACTATGATCCCATCCCTTCGACCGTGGATGCCTTTCACGGTGCCGAGCCCAAAGGACCGCGGCCACTACTCGCATTGGTAGTGGTCGCCGCCGCACCGCCCCGCATAGCGTGAGGCGTAACGGAAACGGGGGTCCGCAGATGACGACGGTGGTGCAGAAGTACGGCGGCAGCTCGGTGGCGACCGTGGCGCGGATCGGCATGGTCGCCGACCGGATCGCGCGCACCCGGGCGGCCGGACTCTCCGTCGTGGTCGTGGTCTCCGCCACCGGCGACACCACCGACGAGCTGCTGCGGCTGGCCGCCCGGGTCAGCGCCGCACCGCACCCGCGCGAGACCGACCAGCTGCTGGCGACCGGCGAGTGCGCCTCCGCCGCGCTGCTGGCGATGGCGCTGCGGGAGCGGGGCGTACCCGCTGTCTCCCTCACCGGCGGCCAGGCCGGCTTCCGGGTGAGCGGCCCGCACGGCGGCGGTTCGGTCGAGCGGATCCGGACCGGGCGGGTGGAGAGCCTGCTCGCCGCCGGCAACGTCGTGGTCGTCGCCGGGTTTCAGGGCGTGAACGCCGCCGGTGACGTGGTGACGCTGGGGCGGGGCGGCTCCGACACGTCGGCCGTGGCGCTCGCCGCCGAGCTGCGCGCGCGTACCTGCCAGATCTACACGGACGTCGCGGGCGTCTTCACCGCGGACCCGCGGATCGTGCCGGCGGCCCGGCTGCTGCACGTGGTACCGGCCGGCGTGATGGCCGAGCTGGCGTTCGCCGGAGCGCGGGTGCTGCACGCCCGCTCGGTCGAGCTCGCCCAGATGTCCGAAGTGGACATCGAGGTGCGCGACTCGGCGTCCGACGGGCCCGGGACCCTGGTCGAGAGCCGCCGCGACGTCCTGGAGGAGCGCTCTTGCGTCGTGGCGGTGGCGGACGACCGGGACGTGGTACTGGTCACCACGGACGCGGTGCCGCCGGGTGCCCTGCTGCACCTGCTGGCCGAGCAGGCCGTGCAGCCGGACCTGTTCGCGTTTGCGGCGCCCGGGCGCTGTGGTTTCACGGTCACCGCCGCCGGCGCGGCACGGCTGCGCGAGCCGCTGGCCTGCCTGGTGGCCGCCGCCGGCGGGGAGGCGGTCGCCGACGCGGCCGTGGGAAAGGTCTCGCTGGTCGGCACCGGGCTGCTGAGCCGCCCCCAGCTCACCGCCCAGATGCTGTCCGAGCTGGCCGTCGCCGGGATCGCGCCGAGCTGGGTGGGGGCCAGCCAGTCGCGGGTCTCGGCGGTGGTGCCGGCCGCCGACACGGTGCGCGCGGCGGTGGTCCTGCACCGCGCCTTCGGGCTCGACCGGGCGCCCGCCACTGCGCCCGGACCGGAACCCGTCACCGCCTGACGCCGCCGCCGGCCGGCTCTGGCGGCCCGCTGTCCTCCGGCGGCTGGCCCGCGCGCGACCCGTGGTCCATGTTCGACCGTCGCGCGTGGACGATCTGGGCCAGGCTCACCCGCGAGTCGATCCCCAGCTTCTGGAAGATCCGTCGCAAGTGGAAGTTGACGGTGTGCGGCGAGATCTTCAGGCGCCGCGCGATCTGCTGGTTCGTCAGCGCCTGCCCGGCCAGGCACGCCACCGCCCGCTCGCGGTCGGTCAGGCTCGCCCACTCGGTGTCGGCGGGCTGCCGCTCCGTGGCGGTGGAGAGCCCCACCGGCCGGTGCACGTGGTTTCCCGCCTCGGGACGGTCGCCGCCCTCGGGCTCCGCTGGCTGCTGCTCCTGCGGCACGATGGCGAGGACGATGACGTCCCGCCCGTCGGCGCCGACGAGTTCGACGAGGAGCTCGGTGAGCCCCCGTACGCTCAGCCGGGTCCTGCCGGACCGGCCGGCCGGAAACGGGCTGACGCCTTCACCTACCGGACTCATTCGAGGTACCCCCAACTGGTCAGCAGGATGGTGACCAGCCAGCGGACGGCGGCCACGATCAAGACGGCGATCTCGCCGCGCTCGAAAGGGTCGCTGTCGTGCGGCCGGTCGCTTGGCCATCGACGTGAATACATTCCCCACACCTCCCGCCTCTGCCCGGGGACGCCGGCTGGTGACGCCGAACTCCCGGCAGTGCGACAATCTCGCGTGGAAAGAGCATCGGCCGCGACGTGCCTCCGGACGCCGGATTCCGGCTGTCCGCGAACGTCCGCGATGGCTCGGGACGGCACATGCGCGCGGACACGGGACGACGGGAGAGGCGTCATGACCCACGCGGAGCGCCCACCCGATCCGAGCCGCCTGCACACGCTCGACGACCTCGCACAGGCGTTCACCCGGCTGCGGCGGCGCGAGGCCCGCAAGGGTCAGGTGCAGCTCTCCGTGCGAGACCTCTCGGCCCGGACCAACAAGGCGCCGAGCACGCTCGACGCCTACCTGCGCGGTACCCGGCTGCCACCCGCAGACGTGTACGAGGACCTGCTGCGGGCGCTCGGCGTCCGGGTGGCCGACCTCCGCCCCTGGCTGGACGCCTGGGAGCGGATCGCCGACGGGCGCCCGGCCCGGCAGCCACCATCCCGAGTGACCGCTCAGTCAGGCGGAAAGCCGGCGCTGCTCCACCTCAGCCAGACGTTCCTCTACCGCTTGACCGGGGAGCAGTACCGCGCGGACACCTTCGTCGGCGTCATCACCGGAGACATCCGCCGGGTGCGGGTCGCCGACGTCTGGGTCAACTCGGAAAACACCGACATGCGGATGTCCCGCTTCGAGGAGTACTCGATCTCGGCGATCATCCGCTTCGAAGGTGCCAAGCACGACGACGCCGGACAGGTCGTCGAAGACAGCATCGCCGAGGAACTGGCCCGCAAGGTCTCCGGCCGGGTGCCGGTCGCCCCCGGCTCGGTCGTCACCACCGGCCCGGGTGACCTGGCCGGGCGCAACCGCGTGCGGCACGTCATCCACGTCGCGGCCGTGCGGGGCGAGCCGGGCGAGGGCTACCGCCAGGTCCCCGACATCGGCCGCTGCGTCAGCAACGTGCTTGTCGAGGCGGAACGGCTGGCCGCGGTCGACTCGGTCCGCAGCGTGCTGATCCCGCTGCTCGGCACCGGCGTGGCCGGCGGCCGGCTCGAGCCCACCGTGCGGACGATGGTGGAGAGCATCGTCGACCACTTCACCTATCACCACGAAGGTGACCTGCGCGTGGTCTACCTGCTGGCCAGCACCGAGCCGGAGCGCGAGGTGTGCCGCGCCGTCCTGGGCGCCGGCCCGTTCGCCGCCTCGTCGCCGTCACACTGACGCGCCCTCGCCCTGGCCGTGGGCCAGCCGCGTGCGGAGCAGGTCGACCAGGACCGGGTCGGTCTGTTCCAGGTACCTCGGGATCGCCTTTCGCAGCAGGTGCGGCTGCCGCTCGAAGAGCGCCCGCGCCGGCGGCGGCAGCGATCGCAGGTCGCGGTCCTTGACCGCGAGCAGGCGGTCGAAGAGAGCGCGGTCGCGCTCCTCCACCGGGCGCCAGCCGTCGAACCGCCGGGCCACCCCGATCGCGTGCGCCAGCGGGAGCAGCAGCGCCAGACGCCACAGCTCCTCCCAGGCACGGCGGTTGGTCAGCGTGCGGACCAGGTACTCCCGCTCCGTCTCGGTCAACGCCCGCCGGCCGTCACCGCCCACGACCGGTACCAGGTGAATGCCCTCGACCTCGCTCATCGCGGCCCGCAGCCGGCGCCGCAACCGCTGCGGCGCGCGCTGGTAGGCGCGCGCCAGCAGCGCGCTGTCCGGGTCGACCTCGCGGTATCGCGCCACCTGCCCGGTCAGCGCGAACAGCGCCGCCCGTGCCACCGGGTCGTCCGGCGCGTACCCCCGGTCGCGGCAGATCGCCACCGCGTGGGCGACCAGCAGGTCCGAGGAGCCGCCGCTGAGGGCCGCGGCGCAGGTCTCGGCCGGGGTGGCCAGGCCCAGCAGGATGCGGCTCGGCTGTCGCGCGGTGCCGCCGGTGGCGGGGCGACCGTCGAGCTTCTCCCACAGCCGCCGGTCCGGTGTGGACAGCCAGAGCGACCACGCCGCGTCGACCACGTCGTCCGGCACGCGGCGGGGATCGTCCAGCAGGATCTCGCGCACCCGGGGGTGGCCGGCGTGCGCGAGCCACAGCGTCGACAGCCGTTGGCCGGTCGCGGTCCGCACGTACTCCTCGGCCGCCCCGGCCACCGCCGGGTCGGGGTCGTCGAGCACCGCGCGTAGCCCTCGGGCCCGAATCCACGCTTCGATGCCCACCTCGGGCGCGGGGGCCGGCCGCGTCACGTCGGGCTGGCGCGCCCGCCGGCGCCGCCACCGCTTCCACCATCGAAACATCGCATCCATGATGCCGGGACCGTGGAGAATGTGGCATCGTGACGCGCAACGGCTTCGTCCGCTCCGGCCTCGCACCGCTCGACATCGCCGGCCGCTGGCAGGATCACGTGTCGTTTCAGCTCGTCGCCCCGTAGCCTTGGCTGACGTGGAGATCGAAAAAGCGCTGGAGTTCGTGGCGCGCAATCACCGGGCGGTCCTGACCACGTACCACGCGGACGGGCGGGCGCAGATGACGCCGGTGACCGCCGGTGTGGACGGGTCCGGCCACGTGGTGATCAGCGCCCGCGAGCCCCTGGTCAAGACCCGCAACATCATCCGCGACCCCCGCGTCGTGCTCTGCGCCCTCAACGACGCCTTCTACGGCGAGTGGGTCTATGTCGAGGGCACGGCGGAGGTGGTCCACCTGCCCGAGGCGATGGAGCCGCTGGTCGACTACTACCGGCGCATCTCCGGCGAGCACCCCGACTGGGACGACTACCGCGTCGCGATGGAGCGCGACCAGCGGGTCCTGCTCCGCATCACGATCACCCGCGCCGGTCCGGGCTGACCCCGCCGCCGGCCGCCGAGCCGCCCAGGTGCTCGCGCAGGGCGAGCGCGAGCGGGGTCCGCCGCACGCACCGGTCGAAGGCGAACGAGCCGGCCAGCTCCGCCGCCTCGTCCGGTGTGACGCCGGCGAAGCAGCGCTCGAAGTCACCCACCATCGGCTCGGCCAGCAGGATGTGCCGTACGAGCAGGTTGACCCAGGCGCGGCGACCCCACGGGTACGGCTGGAAGTCCGGGAACTCGCGGGCGAACAGCTCCTCGATCGGGCCCATCACGTCACGGATCCCGGTGTCGACACCGCCCCACGAGTCGACGCCCAGCCGCGCCTTCTTTTCCAGCACCGGGCCGATCCGGCGCAGGTACGGGCTCTGCGGGTCGGCGTACACCAGGCCCTGCAGCCCGATGTCCTTGTACGTCCACAGTGCCCAGCTGGCGCCGTGCGCGCGGTAGATGTCGAGCTGGTCGCGGAGCAACCGCAGGCGGGAGGCGTCCACGGCCGGGTCGCCGGTGTACACCGGGCCGAACTCGCCGATCCAGATGGGCGTACCGGTGCGCCGCATGAACTCGGTGCGCCGCAGGAACGTCTCCTCCACCACCTCGCGGTCGAAGTACTCGCCGCGCGCCATCCCCGGGTACTCGCTGCCGGCCGCCATCCCGGGCAGCGCGTAGTCGTGCGCGGTGTACACGGTGTTGGCGAACGGCTCGGCGAACGCGGAGAAGTCCGTGGAGTATTTGTTGCCGTCCAGAAACAGCACGTGCCGCGAATCGACCGCGCGGATCGCCCGCTCCAGCCGCGCGTAGAACGGGCCGATCACCTCGCCGGAGGCGTCCGCCGGCTCGTTGACCGGGTTGTAACCGGCGACCGTCGGGTTGTCGCGGTAACGGTCGGCCAGCGCCTCCCACAGGTGCACGACCCGGTCCTGAAAGTGGCGGTGCGTCCAGAACGACGCCCAGTGGGTGGGGTTGTCGCTGTGCCAGTTCTGGTTCTGGTAGCCGGGCACCGCGTGCAGGTCGAGGATCGCGTACAGGCCGGCGCCGGCGCAGAGCCCGATCACCCGGTCGAGCCAGGCGAAGCCCTCGGCCTTGTGCGCGAACGGCCGGTCGTCGTCTTCGAAATGCCGGTAGTTGAACGGGATCCGCACCGAGTTGAGCCCGAGCGAGGCGAGGTATCGCGCGTCGGCCGCGTCGAAGAAGTCGGTCAGGAAGCGGTCGAAGTATCGCTGGTACCCCTCTTCGCCGAGCGCCCGGCGCAGCGCCTTGCGCTGCTGCGACTCGGTGCCGGGATAGCCGGTGACGAAGTTTTCCATGTTGAGCCAGCCGCCCAGGCCGACGCCGGCCAGCGTGACCGGCTCGCCGGCCTCGTCGACGAGGCGCTCACCGCTGGCGCTGATCCACTGTAAACTCACGGCCGTCCTCGCTTCGCTGCGGGCGGCCGCGAGCCGCAAATGACGCTGAGCCCGATGATTCGCTCGCTCCGCTCGCTCACGCGCGCACCGGGCCGGTCGTGTCGCGGACGAGCAGGCGTGGCTGGAAGCGGGCGTCGTAGCCCGGGGGAGCGCCGCTCATCAGCGCCCAGAGCCGCTCCCACGCCTGGCGGCCCAGCTCGTTCTTGGGGATGGAGGCGGTCGTGAGCGGCGGCGTGGTGTAGCGGGCGAACGGGATGTCGTCGAAGCCGGTGATGGAGAGCTGGCCCGGCACCGAGACGCCCAGCTCGTGCAGCCCGCTCAGCGCGCCGAAGGCGACCATGTCGTTGAAGGCCACCACCGCGGTCGCGCCGGTCGCGAGCACCGCGCGGGCCGCCGCGTGCCCCGTCTCGAACGTGGAGCCGCAGTCGAGCTCGGTCAGGTGGAAGCCGGGGCTGCCGGCCGCTTCCGCACGCAGTGTCACGAGCCGGTCGGTGTTGGAGGTGCTGGCCGGCGGGCCGGCGAGGTACACGAGGCGGCGATGCCCGTACCCGAGAAGATGGGCGACGATCGCGCGGATGCCGGCGTGGTAGTCGACGGAGAGTGACGGCACCGCGGTGCCCGGGATTTCCCGGTTGAGCAGCACGAGCGGCGCGAGCCGCTCGTGCAGGGCGCGTAGCTGCGGCTCGGGGATGCGCGACGAGGCGAGCACGAGCCCGTCGGAGCGGCGCCGCGCCTCGACCGCGAGGATCTGCTCGGCCTCGGCGTTCTCGTTGGACTCGGCGACCATCAGGCGGTGGCCGTGTGCCCCGGCGGCGGTGCTCAGGCCCCGCAGGATGTCCTGGAACATCGGGTTGGCCAGGTCGGGCACGATCAGCGAGACGGTGCTCGTGCGCCCCAGGGCGAGGCTGCGGGCCAGGAGGCTCGGCTCGTAGTTGAGTGCCTCGGCGGCGGCGCGCACGCGGGCGGCCAGCTCGGGAGCGACCGTGGTGCTGCCGTTCATCACCCGGGAGACGGTCGCGCGGGAGACGCCCGCCGCGTCCGCGACCCGGCTGATCGTGGCGGCCGCCGGATCGCGCCGGACGCCACCGCGGCGGGACCGCGGCTTACTTCGGTGGGTGTCGCCCATCTCAAGGCCCATGCCGTCGCTCCCTGGGTGCCCATATCCAGCACGAACGTCGTCGCCGGGCCAAGATACCGGTTACTCGATCGCCCTGGCAATCGGTTGCCAGGGCGCCGCGCGCGGTGACCGTCGCCCTATTTGTCCTTCATTGAAACGTGAAAACTAATCGTTGACAGCACATTAGGGCTCTGTTAGAAACTGGTTACTCAGCTCCGGAGTGAGGGCCTGCGGCACGGCGAGAGGCGTCGACCCCCACTCGTTCACGACCGAAGGGTGCTCCGATGAGCGAGCTTGGACTCGGCGACATCGCAGGGAGCGCTGGCGACCGAGGAGCGGAGCGGCGTGCGCAGCCGAGCCATCGGAAGCTGCTCAAGAGCAAAGGAAGCCGGCGGGAGGACCGTGCCGCCTACGCCTTCCTGCTGCCGTGGTTCATCGGCATGGCCGTCTTCACGCTCGGGCCGATCCTCGCCTCGCTCTACCTCTCCTTCACCGACTACACCCTGCTCAGCCCGCCCGAGTGGGTCGGCCTCGACAACTTCCAGCGCATGCTCGACGACACCCGCCTGCACAAGTCGCTGGTGGTCACGTTCGAGTACGTCTTCGTCTCCGTGCCGCTCCAGCTGAGCCTCGCCCTCGCGCTCGCGATGCTGCTCAACCGGGGCGTGCGCGGGCTTGCCTTCTACCGTTCCGTGTACTACCTGCCGTCGCTGCTCGCCGGCAGCGTCTCGATCGCGATCCTCTGGCGGCAGATCTTCGGCGGCGACGGCCTGGTCAACCAGCTGCTCGACGTGGTCGGCATCGAGGGCACGAGCTGGATCGCCAACCCGGACACCGCGCTCGGCACGCTCGTCGTGCTCAACGCCTGGACGTTCGGCGCGCCGATGGTGATTTTCCTGGCCGGCCTGCGGCAGATCCCCGCGTCGTACTACGAGGCCGCGTCGGTCGACGGCGCCGGGCCCGTCTCGCGGTTCTTCCGCATCACGCTGCCGCTGCTCACGCCGATCATCTTCTTCAACGTGGTGCTCCAGATGATCGACGCGTTCCAAAACTTCACCCAGGCGTTCGTGGTGAGCGGCGGCAAGGGCGGTCCGGTCGACTCGACGCTCGTCTACACGCTCTACCTGTACGACCGGGGCTTCGGCTCGTTCGAGATGGGCTACGCCTCGGCGCTGGCCTGGGTCCTGCTGGTCATCATCGCGGTGCTGACCGGTGTCAACTTCCTCTTCGCGAAGAAGTGGGTCTTCTATGGCGACTGACACGATGCTGCCGGCCGGGCCGGCGCTCGACACGCCGGCGGAGCGCCCGCCGGGGGCGGGGAGCGGCGGCCGGTCGCGGCGGCTGGGCAAGCACGCGCTGCTGATCGTGCTCGGCCTCGCGATGCTCTACCCGCTGCTGTGGATGGTGTCGAGCTCGTTCAAGCCCACCGAGACGATCTTTCGCGACCCGTCGATCTGGCCGCGGCAGGTCGACTTCGACAACTACACCGAGGGCTGGACCGCGCTCGCCCACCCGTTCCACTTCTACCTGTGGAACTCCGCGGTCGTCGCGTTCTTCTCGGTGGTGGGCAACCTGCTCTCCTGCTCGCTCGCGGCGTACGCGTTCGCGCGGCTGAGGTTTCGTGGCCGGGCGATCTTCTTCGCGATGATGCTCTCCACCCTCATGCTCCCGATCCACGTGCTGATCGTCCCGCGATACGTGCTCTTCTCCGAGCTCGGCTGGATCAACACCACCCTGCCGCTGATCGTCCCGAAGTTCTTCGCCACCGACGCGTTCTTCATCTTCCTGATGGTGCAGTTCATCCGGGGCCTGCCACGCGAGCTCGACGAGGCCGCGCGGATGGACGGGTGCGGGCACTTCCGCATCTACTGGCGGATCGTCATGCCGCTGTCCCTGCCGGCCCTGGCCACCTCGGCGCTGTTCACCTTCATCTGGACCTGGAACGACTTCTTCAGCCAGCTGATCTTCCTGACCGATCCCAACACCTACACGGCACCCGTCGCGCTCAACTCCTTCCTGGACGGTCAGGGGGAGAGCGCTTGGGGGCAGCTCTTCGCGATGTCCGTGGTGGCGCTGGCGCCGATCTTCGGGTTCTTCCTCGCCGGGCAGCGCTACCTGACCCAGGGCATCGCCACCACGGGTCTCAAGTGACCCGCACGTTCTGTGAATCGTTACAAGCGAACAGGAGCCTCAGATGAGAAACACGCGTCTCGCGGCAGCTCTCGTCGCCGGCGCCGCCCTGCTGGCCGCGGCCGGCTGCGGTGGCGACTCGGGTGGTGGCAGCGGCGACGGCCCGGTGGAGATCCGCTTCTCCTGGTGGGGCAACAACGACCGGGCGGAGACCACCAAGAAGGTCATCGCCGCCTTCGAGGCGAAGAACCCCGGCATCAAGGTCACCGGCGACTTCGCCGACTTCAACGCGTACTTCGACAAGCTGGCCACCGAGGTCGCCTCCGGGCGCGGGCCCGACGTCATCACGCTCGGCGGCGCCTACCCCCGCGAGTACGGCGGCCGTGGCGCGCTGCTCGACCTGTCGCGGGTCAGCGGCGAGCTGGAGACCGACAAGATCGACCCGGCCGCGCTCGGCAACGGCAAGTTCGACGACAAGCAGTTCGGCGTACCCACGGGCGTCAACGCGCCGGTCATCATCGCCGACCCGGTGGTCTTCCAGAAAGCCGGCGTGCCGCTCCCCGACGACGCCACCTGGACCTGGGACGACTTCGTCCGGATCGCCACCGACGTGGCCAAGAAGTCGCCCAAGGGCACGTACGGCGTGGCCGACCCGACCAAGAGCGACACGCTCGACGTCTTCTCCCGCCAGCGCGGCGAAGGGCTCTACACGCCGGACGGCAAGCTCGGCATCAGCAAGCAGACGCTGGTGGACTGGTGGACGCTGACCACCAAGCTGCGCGACGCCGGCGCCTCCCCGCCCGCCGCGACCACCGCCGAACTGGCCGGCCAGCCCTCGCCGGAGCAGACGCTCATCGGCCGTGGCCTCGCCGGCATGCAGGTCGACTGGAGCAACCAGCTCGGCGCGCTGCGCAAGGCTTCCGGCCACCCGCTCAAGCTCCTGCGCTACCCGGGTGAGAGCAGCGCCCAGCAAAAGGGCATGTGGCTGCAGGCCTCGCAGGTCTACACGATCAACGCGAAGAGCAAGCACCCCAAGGAGGCGGCGAAGCTCCTCGACTTCCTGGTCAACAGCGAGGAGGCGGGCAAGCTCATCCTCACCGACCGCGGCATCCCGGCCAACCCGGACGTGCTCGAGGCGATCCTCCCGTCCCTCAACGAGGACCAGAAGGCGCAGGCCGAGTTCATCGACGCGGCGACGCCGACGATGGGCCCACCGCTCGTCATCGGCCCGGAGGGCTCGACCGACACGCCCGACATCCTCACCCGGCTGAACGACGAGGTGCTCTTCAACCGCAAGACGCCGGACGCGGCCGCGGACGAGTTCGTCAAGCAGGTCGAGGCCGCCATCCAGTGAACGGGGGCGATCCGGTGGCGTCGATCGACCGGCGGAAACTGGTCGCGCGGCACGCCGTCGAGGTGACCGGCGTCGAGCCGGCGTCACCGCTGTCGGTGGGCAACGGCGAGTTCTGCTGCACCGTCGACGTCACCGGATTGCAGACCTTCCCCGAGCTGTACCCGGTGGAAAACCGGGACGGCCCGGAGCCGGGGACGCTGCTGGCCACCATGTCCCAGTGGGGCTGGCACAGTCACCCGGGCGGGTTCGAACTCGCCGAGACCTACCGGTGGTACGACACGCCGCGCGGCCCGGTGCCCTATGTGGACATGCGCGGCGACGTCACCGGCACCGGCGACGCGCCAGCCTCGGCGGCCGAAGCGTGGCTGCGCAACAACCCCCACCGGCTCGACCTCGCCCGGATCGGGTTCGTCCTGGATGGACGGCCCGTGCCGCCCGGCCACGTCACCGCCGTACGGCAGCGCCTGGACCTCTGGACCGGGGTCATCGAGAGTCGGTTCCTCCTGCGGGGCACTCCCGTGCGGGTGGTCACGGCCTGCCACCCCGAGCGCGACGTGCTCGCCGTACGGGTCGAGAGCCCGCTGCTCGGCGCCGGACTGGCGGTGCGGGTCGCGTTCCCGTACGGGTCGCAGTCGTGGAGCGTCGCGGCCGACTGGTCCCGGCCCGGCGCGCATTCGTCCATCGTGTACCCGATCGGGCTCGGGTGCACGGTGGCGCGGGTCCTCGACGACACCCGGTACACAGTGGACATAAGAGTGGCGCCGGGATCGATCCGGCAGACCGGTCCGCACGAGCTGCTCGTCTCCGCCGAAGGCCGCCTGGAAATGACGGTCGGCTTCAACGCGTCGGCGGGCTTCGACGAGACCGTTCAGGCGTCCGAGACGGGGTGGCCCGCCTTCTGGGAGAGCGGCGGCGCGGTCGACCTCGCCGGCAGCACCGACCCGCGTGCCGCCGAGCTTGAACGCCGCATCGTGCTCTCCCAGTACCTGACCCGGATCCACTGCGCCGGCTCGCTGCCGCCGCAGGAGACGGGCCTGATGGTAAACAGCTGGCGGGGCCGTTTCCACCTGGAGATGCACTGGTGGCACGGCGCGCACTTCGCGCTCTGGGGCCGGCCCGAGCTGCTGGAGCGGAGCCTCGGCTGGTACACGTCCGCGCTGCCCGGCGCCCGCGCCACCGCCCGGCGGCAGGGATGCGCCGGCGCCCGCTGGCCCAAGCAGGTCGGCCCGGACGGGCGGGAGAGCCCGAGTCCGATCGGCCCGTTCCTGGTGTGGCAGCAGCCGCACCCGATCCACCTCGCCGAGCTCGTGTACCGGGCGACCGGCGCGCGGGAGACGCTGGAGCGGTACGCCGAGATCGTCTTCGAGTCCGCCGCGTTCATGGCGACGTACGCGGCGAAGGGCGAGCACGGCTACACGCTCGGCCCGCCGCTCGTGCCGGCCCAGGAGTCGTACGGCGACATCCGCGCCACGGTCACCAACCCGGCGTTCGAGCTGGCGTACTGGGCGTGGGGCCTGCGGGTCGCCCAGCGGTGGCGGGAGCGGCTGGGCCTGCCCCCGGAGCCACTGTGGACGGAGGTGGGTGAGCACATGGCCCGCCCTCGCGTGCGCGACGGCGTGTACGCCGCGATCGACATGCCGCCGTACACGATCGTGGACGACCACCCCTCGATGCTCTACGCGCTCGGCGTCGTACCGGCCACCGGCCTGATCGAGCCGGAGACGATGCGGGCCACGCTCCGCGCGGTCATGTCCACATGGGACTGGCCGAGCACGTGGGGCTGGGACTACCCGGCGATCGCGATGACCGCGACCCGGCTGGGCGAGCCGGAGGCCGCGCTGGACGCGCTGCTGATGCCGGTCGCCAAGAACACCCACCTGCCGAACGGGCACAACCGGCAGACCCCGTCACTCCCGATCTACCTGCCCGGCAACGGGGGACTGCTCGCCGCGGTGGCGCTGATGGCCGCCGGTTGGGACGGCGGCCCGCCGGCCCCCGGCTTTCCGGCCGAGGGCTGGCGGGTACGGCACGAGGGGCTGCACCCGCCGCCCTGAGCCGCGGGTCAGGCGCTGGTGAGCGCGGTGCCGGTGGCGAGCTCAATAGGGTACTCGGGTCGGGGTTATGACCAGCCGGTCGCCAGGATGACCGCGACGGTGGCGGTCGCGGCCAGCACGAAGCTGGCCACGGCGAGCTGGATGCGGGTCAGCCGGGCCAGCGCGGCCTCGTCCGGCGAGCGCTCCGCCGGCCGCGGCACGCCCTCCGCGATCGGCCGCAGCAGGCGCTCCACAGCGTCGGCGTCCGCGCGCCGGGCCGGGTCCCGCTCCAGCAGGCGGAGCAGGGCCGGGGCGAGAGGACCGGCCCGGCGCGGCGGGTCCGGCGGTTCGCTGGCCAGCGCCAGCAGCGTCCCGGTCGTCGTCTCCCTCTGGTACGGGGCTCGTCCCTCCACCGCCGCGTACAGAGTCGCGCCGAGCGACCACATGTCGGTGGCTGGCGTCGAGGCGCCGTCGCGCACCCGTTCCGGCGCGATGTACTGCGGCGACCCGATCAGCGCCTCCGCCCGGCCGGCCGCGCCCTCCCGCTGGCGTACCGCCAGGCCGAAGTCGGTGAGTACCACCCGGCCGTCGTGGCCGACCAGCACGTTCTGCGGCTTGACGTCGCGGTGGATGATTCCGGCTCGGTGGGCCGCCCGGAGCCCGGCGAGCATGCCGAGCCCCACCCGGGCCGCGTCGCGCGGGCTGAGCGGGCCGTCGCGGACGATCACGTCGTACAGGGAGCGGGAGGGCACGTACTCCATCACGATCCACGGCCGGTCGGTGTGCAGGATGTCGTGGATCTGCACCACGTTGGGGTGGTTGAGCGAGGCGGCCGAGCGGGCCTCGCGCAGGCTCTGTCGGACGGTGGCGAACTCTCCCGAGTCGGGCGTGGTCACCTCCTTGACCGCCACGTTGCGGCCCAGCATGTCGTCGGCGGCCAGCCAGACCTGGCCCATGCCGCCACTTCCGATCGCCTCCCTGAGCCGGTAACGGCCGGCGATCACGGTCCCGGTGGTCACGAAAGCGATTCGGCGCCGGCCGGCGCGCGGATGGGTGCCGGCCGGGACCGGATCCCCCGGGCCATCGGCCACCTTTCTGCCCTGCCCCCCACCGGTAATTGTTAGGAAAGTTTATTTACCGTGTTACGCTCACTATCTCATCGACGAACGTCACGACCACACATCGAGGAGGTGACCACGTGTTGAAGGTGCGCACGATCGCGACGGTCGCGGCACTGGTGATCGGGGGTGCGCTGGCGGCGATCGTGCCGATAACCAGCGCGTCCGCGGCCGCCTGTGCGGCGCCGTGGCAGGCGTCGTCCGTCTACACAGGAGGGATGACGGCCTCGCACAACGGCCACAACTGGCTGGCCAAGTGGTGGACCCAGGGCGAGGCGCCGCCCGGCACTTCGGGCGTCTGGGCCGACCAGGGCACGTGCGGCGGCACCACCCCGCCGAACCCGGGCACCTGCAACCACCCCAACTGGGTCGCCGGCCAGTGGTACACGACCGGCTCGATCGTCCGGTACACCAACGGCCTGTACTACATCGCCGAGCACGACAACCCGGGCTACGACCCGACGATCAGCACCTGGTACTGGGAGCCGTACACCTGTGGCGGTCAGCCCCCGACCACCGCGCCGCCGCCGGGTGGCAACGGATTCGTGGTGACCGAGGCGCAGTTCAACCAGATGTTCCCGAGCCGGAACTCCTTCTACACGTACTCCGGCCTGGTCGCCGCGCTGAGCGCGTACCCGGCGTTCGCCCGCACCGGCAGCGACACGGTCCGGCGCCAGGAAGCGGCCGCCTTCCTCGCCAACGTCAGCCACGAGACCGGCGGCCTCGTGCACATCGTCGAGCAGAACACCGCGAACTACCCGCACTACTGCGACGCCAGCCAGCCGTACGGCTGCCCGGCCGGCCAGGCCGCGTACTACGGGCGCGGCCCGATCCAACTGAGCTGGAACTTCAACTACAAGGCCGCCGGTGACGCGCTGGGCCTGCCCCTGCTCACCAACCCGTGGCTGGTCCAGAACGACGCGTCGGTCGCCTGGCGCACCGGCATCTGGTACTGGATGACCCAGAGCGGTCCGGGCACGATGACCCCGCACAACGCGATGGTCAACGGCGCCGGCTTCGGCGAGACCATCCGGAGCATCAACGGCTCCATCGAGTGCAACGGCGGCAACCCGGCGCAGGTGCAGAGCCGGGTCGCCAAGTACCAGCAGTTCGTGCAGATCCTCGGCACCAGCCCCGGCGGCAACCTGACCTGCTGAACGCCTCGCCAGCGGCCCGGGCGGTGCGCCGAACACCGCCCGGGCTCAGCGCGCGATCGCTATCCAGGTGGCCCTGGACCGCGCCACCTCGTCGCCGTCCTGGCCGTACAGCGTCGTGTGCACCAGCGCTTTGCGCCCCTCGGCCTCGGCGAGCGCGCCGCGCACCACGCACCGCTCGCCGGGGTCGGGCACGCGTGCGATGCGTACCGCGATGCGACCCAGCACGTACGGACGGCCGCCCTGGATGACCGCCCAGCCGCCGGGGCAGTCCAGCGCGGCCCAGACCATCGGCTCGGCCACGCCGTCGGGAACGGTCCACGGGGCGGCCGTCGTGCCGTCGACGAGCGGGCCGGGGAAGACGCGCAGGCCGTCGGGGCGGTCGGGGCCGCAGACGTAGCAAGTGGGGAACGGATGCTCGACGAAGCCGGGGTAGTGGGTGGCGGCATCAGCCGCGTCCGCGTACCCGATCGGTGGGACCGCGACGGTGATGGGGGTGGCCGGCGCCAGCTCGGCCACGACGGCGCCGTCCGGGGTTTGGATCTTGCTGTCCGTGGGCGTGAGCGGGGTGTCGAGCGGGGGTGGCACGCGGAGGGTGACCTCCCACGCGCCGCCGCCGGCGAAAACACCCGCGCTGTAGCCGCCGTTGCCCGAGCCGGGCGGGCCGTTGAAGCGCGCCTCAATGATCATCCGAGTCCCTCCACAGTGATTCTCCTACCCGCGCCTGACGCCGACGGCGGTACGTCCGCGCCCGGGCCGCTGGTCGCTGGTCGCACGGCCGTGGGGCCAGTGGGAGATGTTCCGCAACGCCCTGATCGGCAGTTTTCCTTGTAGAGAGCTTCGATCACGGGCGTGGGGAGGGTGCGGCGCGGGACGACCGTGCGCGGTCGTTTGCCGGTCTGGCCGTCGCGTTCGGTAGGTTGCCGGTGTGGCAGTCGTGGACATTTACACCGACGGTGCGTGCAGTGGCAATCCGGGGCCGGGTGGCTGGGGCGCGCTGTTGCGGTACGGCGCCCACGAAAAGGAACTCTGCGGCGGCGAGGCGACCCCGACCACCAACAACCGGATGGAGCTGATGGCGCCGATCCAGGCGCTGGAGAGCCTGACGAGGCCCGCGGTGGTGCGGGTACACACCGACAGCACGTACGTGCGCGACGGCATCACGAAGTGGCTGCCACGCTGGAAGCGCAACGGCTGGATGACGACCGGCAAGCAACCGGTCAAGAACGCCGACCTGTGGCAACGCTTGGACGCGGCGGCGGGACGGCACGATGTGGAGTGGCTCTGGGTCAAGGGCCACGCCGGCCACCCGGAGAACGAGCGCGCCGACCAGCTGGCGGCGAAGGGTCTCCGCGAGGCCGCCGGATCGGCTGCCGCCGCGCCACGAGCGCCCGCACCCCGCCGGCTCGCCACACCGGTGATGAAATGCCGCGCGACCACCAAGACGGGCGACCCCTGCGCGGCCGCGGCCCGTCCATCTGGCCTGTGTCACGTCCACGACCCGGCCGTCCAATGCGGCGCGTCCATGAGGAACGGCCAACGCTGCGCGGTGGCTACCGGCGGCGGTCGCTGCGCGGCCCATCAGACCGCCACGACCCGCATATCTGCTCTGTTCTGACGGGGAGTGCACCCAAGCTGGCAGCATACGAACCATCAGGTAACAGGTCCGACGTATGGGCGCTGGTGAGTGCGGTGGGGCAAGGATCACGTACCAGCCGATGCGGCTGGAGGAGCCGGACATTCCTTTTGGAGGACTAGCTCGACGGCAGTCCCAGTTTGTCGAAGAATGCCCGATTGCGCTCTGTGGCGGCGTTTATCAGCCTGTCGAAAGACGTGACCTCGATGTACGCCTTCGCTGGCTCGTTAAATCCGAAGTAACCGAGGCCATCATGAGTCCGTCGGAGATTTGCATACTCGCACCTACTCACTAGTGTCGGCGTGAGATCGGCCAGGATGTAGCAGAATGCCGGCGAATCCTGAGACGCTGGGATTGGACGCCCCGCGGCCGTCAACACGCCACCACTGCGGACTCGCTTTACGTAATCGAGCGACTGAAGGATTGGGTCCTTATCTTCCGATGCGTCATTTCGCATAGGCCTCTTGATCTCGATGACGACAATCGAGGGCAGTGGCAAAGTTTCGCCCTCTGCTGTCAGCACGGGAGTGTCGACGAGTCGCGTTGAGAGTATGTCCGGCTCTTTGGTCGACTCGGAACCGGTGATAGGAATGCTCTTTAGCGTCTTGTCGGAGGCAAGGTAGTCGTGGAAGGCGAGTCGTTCGTCAATGATCCACAGGTTCGATGCATCAGACCCGATCTCATCCGAGTCGGTGCGCATCGGCATTAGAAGCGAGTGAATAGCGTCTTCTCGGGAGTATTTGCCCTGTCCGTTCGTCCTGATGATCTTGAATAAGATGTCGAGAATCACCCTCCGGCGGGAGACATATGCCGCCAGATCGGACTGATTAATGTCTTTGACGGCGTCAAGGTAGCGACTCAGTCGTTCCTGGTAGTCCTCCAAGGGAGCGGAGCCAGCCTCTGCGAACACCGCCTGACCCTCAGCGATGGCCGCGGCCTCCAGTTTCTGCAGGTTGCGATGCAGCAGAAGTTCAAGGTCCGGGTCCTTGATGGATGGGTCCACGGTCACGCCGAGTAACTCAAGCCGGGGAAGGACCGGTCGATACCGAGGCGCGCGATTGCTTACGAACTCATTGACTCGCGCCCTACCCTCGTTGCGGGCTGCGGCCAGTGGGTCGGAAAGGATTCGTTCCACCTCCTGCAGCACGCCCGAGCGGATGTCTTCCAGTGAAATATCTTCATCCAGTAACGTGCCGTCCACCCGTTCGTCAATGTCGAAAGCAGTGCGGTCCGCGCGGACATGGGCGTCAAGATAGTCGGACGACAGGTAGCATACGTACGTAAATTCGGTTGACGTGTCGTCTTTCAGGCGACCGTACAATCCGGGAATCTTGCCAGTCAGGTTTTCCTCGGTCACGACCCGGCTCGCAGCGCACCAATACAGCCGAGGCACGGTATTACGTGTCGAGGACATGAGGCAGAGGTTGACCATGTCGAACTTCTTACCCTTAACCGTGACCGTGGTCGTCGGCAGCCCGGAGAAGACAAAGTCCTCCATCAACTTGTTCAGAGAGACTGCCTCATCATCTACAACCATCACCTCAGGGGCGCCACCGGGTCGGAGGAAGTACCAGATGCAATGCTCGAAGACTTCGCGGGCGATGGCTTCAACGGTCTTCGGCGCGCTCCTTTGGAAGCTGTCTTTGAAGCCGTCCAGATGAACAACGGTTCCAGCGTCACTAAAGCCGTCTGGCGGCTCAATATGCTCGACTTCACGGTCAACGGAGAACCTGAACTGTCGTGTGCACAGATCGCCGTCCTCGTTCTTGTACGCGCTGCGGATTGAAATCCTGTTGAATGCCTTGAGCCAGAGGAGACGGCCCACTCCTCGACAACCCATTTCGGCCTTGTAGTCGCTGTCCAGCGTCTCGAACGAGCCCATGTTGTCTGGGGTGAAGCCCACTCCGTTGTCCTCGACAGCGAAGCCGATGATCGGTTTCAGTGCCGAACGGCCAGGACCAGAGGGGCCGAAGTCGAGTTCATCCTGGCCGCTCCGTTCGATCGTGACCCGCAGGCGTCCCTGTCCGATGTTCGAGCCGAAGCGTGCGTCGATCGCTTGGAGACCGTTGACGATCGCCTCTAGCAGCGGTAGGAGGGAGTGGCTCTTCGGGAGGCTCGTGTTCCGAACCCGACCCGCCAGAGACGTGGTGAGCGCCATCCTGCTCCCTTCTGACGCTTGGACGTCACAACCCTATCGAGGCTCCTCCGTCTGCCTTCGGAAGCTACGCCATACTTCTCAGCGGAAAACGTCGGCATCCCGTTGCGCGTGAAGCTACGCGGAGGGGCAATCACACTCTTATGCCGCCGCCAAGGCGCAGTCTTCACTCCGGCGACCTGGAGGAGAACACGTTCGGCCAGCCCTGGACCTTCCAGATAGACAGGGTCGCGCCGCTAGATACGAGAGGGGGTGCATTTCTAGCTATTTGGACAAGTCGCATCAAAGTCATGGTCTATGTAGTTGGTGCCCCCGGCAGGATTCGAACCTGCGCTCCCGCCTCCGGAGGGCGGTGCTCTATCCCCTGAGCTACGGGGGCTCAGCGACCCACGAAGAGTAGCAGGCTCCCCGCCGGCGGGCCGAACCGACACCGCCCACGCTAGCGGCCGCGTTCGCAGCAGGGCAGTGCGTGCAGGGTCACGCCTTCGGGCGCCCGGCGCGGCCATTCGCGGTACGACCAGGAGGCGTCCACCACCACGTGGGCTGGGCGGCCCGTCGGGGGTCGCAGGCGGGACAGGAAGTCGCGGGGGAGGCCGGGATCGGTGGTGACCATGAAGCGGATCCAGCCGCGGGTGGAGACGGCCGATATCACCTCCGTGGCCGGTGTCGTGCCGTGCAGGCGGGACTTGCCGGCCCAGTAGATCTCGGCGCGTTGCTTCTGCGCGGTGCGGCTGATGGTGGGGTACGTCTCCACCTGCCAGCGGACCACGGACTCGGCGCAGAGGGGGCAGGCGCGGTCCACCGGTTCGCGGGTGGTGACGCCCCAGGCGCGCAGGTAGCGCCCGGCCGCGGCTGGGCTGAGCGGGATGTCAAAGAGGCGTTCCACCAGCGTGGCCACGGTCTGGCGGCTCCACAGGGGACCGCTCAGGTCGAGTTGGTCGGGGAAGCGGTCGCGCATGGTCTCGACGAGGGTGAGTTCCTGGTCGCGGGTGAGGGTGCCGTGGCGGCGGCGGGTGGCTACCGCGCCGTCGCCGCCTGACCGGTGGCGGCGGCACCAGTGGGCGGCCTGGCGTCGCGGGTTGCCGAGTGGGCCGCGGCGCCCGTCGTTGGCCGCGATCGTCGGGCTGGTGGCGGGGGTCGGGGCTGCGGTGGCGGGGGTTCGGGCGGGCGCCGCCGCGCTGGACCCATTTGGGACGGCGGGCGGGACGGGCCGGGCTCGTGGAGTCGGGGCCGAGGGGAGGGCCGCGCGGGTCGCGGCGACCAGGGCGGGAGGGGAGCCCCCGGTCGGGGCCGGACCAGCGTCGGCCGGACCCCAGCCACCCAGCGGCCGGACCAAAGTCGAACCCGACCGGACCGACTCAGGCCGAAGGCCAGCGCCCGAGTCGGGCCGAAGGCCAGCACGCGGAAGGCCAGAGGCCGAGTCGGGCCGAAAGGCAGAGGCCGAGCCAGGCCGACGGCTAGGGGACGAGTCAGGCCGACGGCCAGCGGCCGACTCGGAGCGAAGGCCAGAGACCGAGGCAGGCCGAGAGGCCGGCCCCGCGTGGGAGCCAATAGCCGAGTCAGACCAAGGGACCGAGTCAGACCAAGGCCCAACAGCGGAATCAAAGCCAGGCCCAGAAGCCGAAGCCCGCCGAGGACCAGAAGCTGAAGGGGGCCGCGGGCTTGAGGCCGAAGGGGGCTGCGGCCCAGAGGCTGAAGCGGGCCGGGGGCTAGAGGCTGAAGCGGGCCGAGAACTGACGACCGAATCAGGGCGAGGGCCAGAGGCCAAAGCAGAGCGAGAAGCCGGAGCGCGGCTTGACGCAGGAGCGGAGCCAGCGGATCTGGGGGCCGGGCCGCGGGTGGTCGCGGGGATGCCCGACGTCGGGAGCGGGCGTCTCGGCGCGAGCGGGCGGGTCGGGGTGTGGCCGGTCGGTGCCGTGCTCTCGGCCCGGGCAGAAGAGGGCGGCGTAGCGCGCGGGGCGCGGAAGGCGACCGCGACGCCGGTCGCGGGGAGCTGGGGATCGGCCGTTAGGGGTTCGGGATCGGCCGGATGGGAGAAGAGCAGGTCCGGGGCCGCACTGCCCATGGGCGTACGGCGGGATGACGATGCAGCGACAACAACCCCCACGCCCGGACAACGATGACAAAAGGGTCAGGTAGCGCTGGGTAGTCAGAAAACTACTGAATGCGACTGAGGATGCTCCGCATGTTGGCGATCTCGCCCTGCTGGGTGTTCTTCATGCGCTGGGCGGCCTCGGTGACCTGGTCGTTGCCGGACCGGTCGAGGATGGCGTCGACCATGTGGATGCCGCCCAGGTGGTGATTGATCATCAGGGTGACGAAGAGGACGTCCAGCTCGTGGCCGCGCGCGGCCTCCAGCTTGTCCATCTCCTCCTTGGTGGCCATGCCGGGCATCAGGCCGCCCTCGCGCATCAACTGCTCGCCATCCGGCATCCAGGCCATCGGCGGCTCCGAGCCGGTCGGGTCGAGCTGCCACTGGCGCAGCCAGGTCTGCATGATGCCGATCTCGCCCTGCTGGCCGGTCGCGATGTCGACCCCGAGCTGGGTGACCGCGGGATCCTGCCCGTACTTGAACGCGACCAGCGCCATCTGCACGGCCTGCGTGTGGTGCGTGGTCATGTCACGGGCGAAGCCCGCTTCGGCCGAGGTGTCGCCCGGGCGGGTGAGGCGGGGCGTGAGCCAACCCCCCGCGTACCCGAGCAGGAGGCCGACCGCGACGGCGAGTGCCAGGGCGACGGTGCCCCAGCGCCGCCCGGCGGCCCGGGTGGGGCCGCCGGGCGAGGCTGACGTCGCTTCGTCGGGAGACGTGGCGGTGGCCACCACGAGCTCAGCCGCCCTGCTGCTGCATCGGCTGCTCGGTGCTCGGCTGCTGGAGGTTGCGCGGCTCGGTGCCGGTGGCGGTGATGCCCTGGGCGCAGAGGGCGGTCGGGCCCTCGACCGAGGCGTTGACCCGCAGCGTCTTGATGAACTGGTCGATCCGGCTGTCGTCGGCGTTGTCGACCTTGAGCTGGTAGCCCCACGCCTGCAGCGAGATCGGCTTGTCCAGGCCGTCGAACGGGCTCATCAGCATCTTTTCCGTGCCCCGCACCTTGGCCGCGAGCTTGTCGACCTGCTCCTTGGGCAGGTCCGGCCGGTACGTGATCCAGATCGCGCCGTGCTCCAGGCTGTGCACCGCGTGCTCGCTGGCGATCGGCGCGTCGTAGACGTCACCCATGCAGTTTTGCCAGTCCTGGTTGTGCTGTCCGCCGACCGGCGGCGTGACCGTGTACTGCACTTTGCCCTGCACGTGCTGGCCGCCCTGGGTCAGGGACGGGTCCTTTTCCCGGTAGTTGACGATGCCGCTGATGTCGGAGGCGCGGTCTTCCCAGGAGCGGGAGCCCTGGAACGCGGCGTAAGCGCCATACCCAACGATGCCGGCCGCCAGCACACCGACCACGACGAAGAGCGCGATCGGGCCCCAGTTACGGCCCTGGCTGACCTTTACCGGCGTGATCGGCTTGCGCGGGCCCTTGCCGCCGCCGCCCTTTCCGGTGCCGCCACCCTTGCCGCCGCCCGTGGTGCCCTTGCGCGCGGAGCCGGAGCCTGACTTGTCGGTGGTCGCCGACTTTCCGGAAGTGGATGACTTGGCGGAGCCAGCCGGCGCCTTCTTACCTGTGCTGACCACGGACGGACGGCGCTGGTCGCCGGCCGGGGTACTCACGCTCATGGTGCCTCGTCTGGTCGGTCGGTCAGGGGATGGCGGATCGAGCACGGGCACAGGGTCGCCGCCGAGGGACCCACTGTACCCCCGCTAGCATTGCTCGGTGACTCCCGCCAAGCTCGCCGAGGCTGTCCTCGCCGCCGCCCGCGCGCTCTTTGCCGAGCGTGGGCTCGATCCTGCCGCCCTGCCAGCATCGACCACGGTCGAGCGCCCGCGCAACCCCGAGCATGGCGACTACGCATCGACGATCGCGCTTCAGCTGGCCAAGAAGGTGGGGGCGCAGCCCCGCGACCTGGCCGCCGGCATCGCCGACCACCTGGGCCGGACACCCGGGGTCAAGTCGGTCGAGATCGCCGGTCCGGGCTTCCTCAACGTCCGCCTCGACACGGCCTCCGCGGGCCAGCTCGCCCGCGTGGTGGTCCAGACCGGCCGCGAGTACGGGCACAGTGACCGGCTCGCCGGCCAGCGGATCAACCTGGAGTTCGTCTCGGCCAACCCGACCGGCCCGGTGCACATCGGCGGCGCCCGCTGGGCCGCGCTCGGCGACGCGCTGGCCCGGCTGCTGCGCGCGAGCGGCGCGGAGGTCGGCACCGAGTACTACGTGAACGACGCCGGCGCGCAGATCGACCGCTTCGCCCGCTCGCTCCAGGCGGCGGCGGAGGGGCGGCCGGTGCCCGAAGACGGGTACGCGGGGGAGTACATCGGCCAGATCGCCGCCGAGATCAAGAGGGAGCACCCGGACGCCGACGAGCGGACGTTCCGGGACGAGGGCGTGGAGCGGATGCTGCGCGAGATCCGCGGCTCGCTGGCCGACTTCGGCGTGCCGTTCGACCTGTTCTTCCGGGAGTCCGACCTGCACGCCCGGGGTGAGCTCGACCTGGCCGTGGCCCGGCTGCGCGAGCAGGGCCACGTGTACGACGCGGACGGCGCGATCTGGCTGCGCACCACCGACTTCGGCGACGACAAGGACCGGGTGCTGCGCAAGTCGGACGGGGAGTGGACCTACTTCGCCGCCGACTGCGCCTACTACCTCGACAAGCGCGAGCGCGGCTTCGAGCGGCTGCTGATGCTGCTCGGCGCCGACCACCACGGATACATCGGGCGGATGCGGGCGATGGCTGCCTGCTTCGGCGACCGGCCCGAGCGCACGCTGGAGATCCTCATCGGCCAGCTGGTCAACCTGGTCAAAGACGGCGAGCCGCTGCGGATGAGCAAGCGCGCCGGCACGGTGGTGACGATCGAAGACCTGGTCGAGGCGATCGGGGTGGACGCCGCGCGGTACGCGCTGGCCCGCTTCTCCAGCGACTCGCCGATCGACATCGACGTCGACCTGTGGACCCGCAGCACCCGCGACAACCCGGTCTACTACGTGCAGTACGTGGCCGCCCGCACCGCCAGCGTCGCGCGCAACGCGGCCGAGGTGGGGCTGACCCGCGGCGAGGCCGACGACTTCCGGCCCGAGCTGCTCGGCCACGAAAAGGAGCAGGACCTGCTCAAGGCGCTCGGCGACTACCCGGCGATCGTGGCCGCGGCCGCCGAGCTGCGCGAGCCGCACCGGGTGGCCCGCTACCTGGAGGAGCTGGCCGGCTCGTACCACCGCTTCTACGACAACTGCCGCATCCTCCCCCTGGGTGACGAGCCGATTGGTGATCTGCACCGCGCACGGCTGTGGCTCAACGACGCCACCCGTACCGTGATCGCTAACGGTCTTGACCTGCTGGGCGTCTCGGCGCCGGAGAGGATGTAACGCCCGTGCGAGCACACGAGGCGGGGGCGCTGCACGGAGAGCTGGGCAGCACCGGGCCGGCCTGGCTCCGTACCCCCGAAGACGTCAACGCGATCCTGCCGCAACTGTGGCCCACGGGCGTGGCGCGCGCCGCCGACGGCGCGCTCGCCGTCGGTGAGGTCAGCGTGCGGGCGCTGGCCGAGGAGTTCGGCACCCCGGCGTACGTGCTGGACGAGAACGACATGCGGGAGCGCTGCCGCGAGTTCCTGGCCGCGTTCGCCGGCTGCGACGTGTACTACGCGGGCAAGGCGTTCCTCTGCCGGGCGGTGGTGCGGATCGTCGCCGAGGAGGGGCTGCACCTCGACGTCTGCACCGGCGGTGAGCTGGCCACCGCGCTCTCGGCCGGGATGCCGCCGGAGCGGATCGGCTTTCACGGCAACAACAAGTCGGTCGCCGAGTTGACCCGCGCGGTCGAGGCGGGCGTGGGGCGGATCGTCGTCGACTCGTTCCACGAGATCGACCGGCTCACCGCGATCGCGCGCGACCTCGGCCGGCGCCCCGCCGTGCTCCTGCGGGTGACGGTGGGCGTGGAGGCGCACACGCACGAGTTCATCGCGACCGCGCACGAGGACCAGAAGTTCGGCTTCTCGCTGGCCGGCGGCGCGGCCTTCGCCGCCGCCCAGAAGATCGTCGAGGAGGGCGTGCTCGAACTGTGCGGGCTGCACTCGCACATCGGTTCGCAGATCTTCGACACCAGCGGCTTCGAGCTCTCCGCCCGCCGCGTGCTGGGGTTGCAGGCGCAGATCCGCGACGCGCTCGGCGTCGAACTGCCCGAGCTCGACCTCGGCGGCGGCTTCGGCATCGCGTACACGACGCAGGACGACCCGGCCACCCCCGCCGACCTCGCCAAGCGGCTCGACAAGATCGTGGCGGACGAGTGCGAGGCGCTGCGGCTGAAGCTGCCCCGCCTGTCGATCGAGCCGGGGCGGGCGATCGTGGGGCCGGCGGTCTTCACGCTGTACGAGGTGGGCACCGTCAAGGACGTCGACGGCATCCGCACGTACGTGAGCGTCGACGGCGGCATGAGCGACAACATCCGGGCGGCGCTCTACGGCGCCACGTACTCGGCGACCGTCGCCTCCCGCACCTCCGCCGCGCCCCCCATCCTCGCCCGGGTGGTGGGAAAACATTGCGAGTCCGGTGACGTGGTCGTTAAGGATGAATTCCTGCCCGCCGACGTGCAGCCCGGAGATCTTCTCGCCGTGCCCGGCACCGGCGCATACTGCCGGAGCATGGCGAGCAACTACAACCACGTGCCGCGGCCTCCGGTGGTGGCGGTGCGTGACGGGCACGCGCGAGTGATCGTCCGGCGGGAGACCGAGGACGACCTGCTGGCATTGGATGTGGGATGAAGCCTGTACGGGTGGCGCTGTTGGGGTGCGGCACGGTCGGTTCCGAGGTGGTCCGGCTGCTGCACGAGCAGGCCAGCGACCTCACGGCCCGGATCGGTACGCCGGTGGAGATCGCCGGCATCGCGGTGCGCCGGCTCGGCCGTGACCGCGGTGGGGTGCCCGTCGACCCGGCGCTCTTCACGACGGACGCGCTCGGCCTGGTCAAGCGCGACGACGTCGATGTGGTGGTCGAGGTGGTCGGCGGCATCGAGCCGGCCCGCACCTGGCTGGTCGAGGCGCTGAAGGCCGGCAAGAGCGTGGTGACCGCCAACAAGGCGCTCCTGGCCGAAGACGGCGGCACGCTGCACGACGCGGCCGCCGAGGGCTCCGCCGACCTGTACTACGAGGCCTCCGTCGCCGGCGCGATCCCGCTGCTGCGGCCGCTGCGCGAGTCGCTGCACGGCGACACGATCACGCGGGTCACCGGCATCGTCAACGGCACCACCAACTACATCCTCTCCTCGATGGACGCCACCGGCGCCGGCTTCCAGGAGGCGCTGGAGGAGGCGACCGCCCTCGGGTACGCGGAGGCCGACCCGACCGCCGACATCGAGGGCTTCGACGCGGCGGCCAAGGCGGCGATCCTCGCCTCGCTCGCGTTCCACAGCCGGGTGAGCGCGGCCGACGTGCACCGCGAGGGCATCACCGAGGTCACCGCCGCCGACGTGGCCAGCGCCAAGGCGATGGGCTGCACCATCAAGCTGCTCTGCATCGCCGCGCGGATCGACGACTCGGTCAGCGTGCGGGTGCACCCGGCGATGATCCCGCGCTCACACCCGCTGGCCAGCGTGGGCGACGCGTTCAACGCGGTCTTCGTGGAGGCCGCCGCCGCCGGCCAGCTCATGTTCTACGGCCGGGGCGCGGGCGGCGCGCCGACCGCGAGCGCCGTCCTCGGCGACATCGTCGCGGTCAGCCGCAACCGGCTCGCCGGGGTCCGCGCCGCGAGCGAGTCCAGCTACGCCGACCTGCCGATCCGCCCGATGGGCGAGGCGGTCACCCGCTACCACATCAGCCTCGACGTGGCCGACCGCGCCGGCGTGCTCGCCGCGGTGGCCGGTGTCTTCGCCAAGCACGACGTCTCGATCGCCACGGTCCGCCAGTCCGGCCGCGGCGACGAGGCGGTCCTCGTGATCGTCACCCACGCCGCCCCGGACGCCGCGCTCACGGCCACCGTCCGCGAGCTCCAGCAGCTCGACATCGTCCGCTCCATCGCGAGCGTCCTCCGCGTCGAAGGCATCGAAGCGATATAGAGCTACCGCGACGTCCGCAGTGGTCCGGACCGTTGCTCCCGCGGCCTCACCCTCCGCGCTTCACGCGCCCCCGCCGTGGTCGATCAGGGACTTTGTGGGGCGAAGCGCCGGCCGACACGCCCACGAGCTCCCTGATCAACTCGGATGGGCTAGGCCAGGTCGAGGGCTCGCGCGGCGGCGATGACGTCGAGCTGGATCGTCGTCGGGGACGGTGCCGTGGAGATGGCCCACTCCGGGTCCTTGAGGCCGTGGCCGGTCACCGTGCAGACCACCGTGGAGCCGCGCGGGACCCGGCCGGCCTCGGCCTCCTGGAGCAGGCCGGCGACGCTGGCCGCGCTCGCCAGCTCCACGAAGACGCCGACCTCGCGGGCGAGCAGCCGGTACGCGGAGAGGATCTGCCGGTCGGTGACCGCCGCGATCAGGCCGCCCGACGCGTCGCGGGCGTCGACCGCCTTGGTCCAGCTCGCCGGGTTGCCGATGCGGATCGCGGTGGCGATGGTCGACGGCTCGGCGACCACCTTGCCGGTGACGATCGGGGCCGCGCCGGAGGCCTGAAAGCCGTACATCTTCGGCGTCCGGGTCGCGTTGCCCTCCTGGCGGTCCTCCTGGTAGCCCAGCCAGTACGCGGTGATGTTGCCGGCGTTGCCGACCGGCAGGCAGTGGATGTCGGGCGCGTCGCCGAGCGCCTCGACGATCTCGAAGGCGGCCGTCTTCTGCCCGTGGATGCGGTCGATGTTGACCGAGTTGACCAGGGCCACCGGGTAGTCGAGGGAGAGCTTCGAGGCGAGTGACAGGCAGTCGTCGAAGTTGCCGCTCACCTGGAGCAGCCGCGCGCCGTGCACGAGCGCCTGGGCCAGCTTGCCGAGCGCGATCTTGCCCTGCGGTACGAGCACCGCGCAGGTGAGGCCGGCGCGTGCCGCGTACGCCGCGGCGGAGGCCGAGGTGTTGCCGGTCGAGGCGCAGATGATCGCCTTGGAGCCGCTCTCGACCGCCTTGGAGACGGCCAGCGTCATGCCCCGGTCCTTGAACGAGCCGGTCGGGTTGGCCCCCTCCACCTTGAGGTAGACGTCGCAGCCCAGCCGGGAGGACAGCACCGGAGCGGGCACGAGCGGCGTATTGCCCTCGTACAGCGTGACGACCGGCGTGGAACCGGTGACCGGCAGGCGGTCCCGGTACTGCTCTATAAGACCCCGCCACATGGCGTCTCTCCTGTCTCGCGTCGCAGCTCCAGGATGCCCCACTCTGCCGCGATCGAGTGTTCGCCACCCGACCGATAACCACCTGCCGGGACGAATCTTCGTAACAAAAAGAGTGAAAGTCGGTACGGCTGGGGCAGGTGAGGCCGGATGTCCTACACCGCACCAGAGTGGCGACCGCTAAGGTGAGCGCCGCATCCCTCGTGCGTTTCCCATCCCCCTTGGAGTGAGCTCCGACATGTCGTTGTTCGCCAGACTCAGCCTTGCCAACCGCGGTCTGGTCGCGCTCGTCGCGGTGGTCGTCACCGCGTTCGGGGCGTTCGCGATCCCCTCGCTGAAGCAGCAGCTGCTGCCTTCGCTGGAGTTCCCCGCGGCGTTCGTCGTGGCGCCCTACCCGGGTGCCGCGCCGGAGATCGTCGAGCAGCGCGTGACCGAGCCGATAGAGAACTCCGTGCGGGGCATCGCCGGCCTCAGCAAGGTGACCTCCACGTCGCGCGAGGGGTCGGCGAGCATCCAGGTCGAGTTCGAGTTCGGCACCGACCTCGACGACGCGACGAACAAGCTGCAGACCGCGCTCAGCCGGGTCGGCCCGCAACTGCCGGACGGGGTGGAGCCGCAGGTCTTCGCGGGGAGCACCGACGACCTGCCGGCGGTCGTGCTGTTCGCGTCGAACGGCGAGGGAGGCGACCCGAAGGAGCTCGTGGACCGGCTGGAGAGCACGGTCGTGCCCGACCTCGAGGAGATCGACGGGGTCCGCACGGTCGACATCGAGGGTGCTCGCGACCCGGTCGTGGCGGTCACGCCGGACCCGGCGAAGATGGCCGCCGCCGGCCTCGACGTCCGCTCCATCAGCACGGCGTTGCAGGCCAACGGGGTGGCGATCCCGGCCGGCGCGCTCACCGCCGACGACAAGACCCGCACGATCCAGGTGGGTACGCCGATCACGACCATCGACCAGCTGCGCGAGCTGTGGCTGGCGCCCGGCCCGGGGGCCAACCCGGTGCAGCTCGGCGCGGTGGCGACCGTCGAGCCGGGGCTGGCGCCGCCGACCGGGTTCACCCGCACCAACGGGCAGGACAGCATCGGCATCGCGGTGACCGCCGCGCCCGACGGCAACGCGGTGGAGATCTCGCACGAGATCCGCGACCGCCTCGCCGACCTGGGCGAGAGCAGCGGGGCCACGCTGACCGTGATCTTCGACCAGGCGCCGTTCGTGGAGAAGTCGATCGACAGCCTCACCACCGAGGGGCTGCTCGGCCTGCTGATGGCCGTACTCGTGATCCTGGTCTTCCTGCTCTCCGTCCGCTCGACCCTCGTCACCGCCGTGTCGATCCCGCTGTCGGTGCTGGTCGCGCTGATCGCCCTGTGGATCGGCGACTACTCGCTCAACCTGCTCACGCTCGGCGCGCTCACGATCGCGGTCGGACGCGTCGTCGACGACTCGATCGTCGTACTGGAAAACATCAAACGCCATCTCGGGTACGGCGAGGACAAGCGCCGGGCGATCCTCGACGGCGTCAAGGAGGTGGCCGGCGCGGTGACCGCGTCGACGCTCACCACGGTCGCGGTGTTCGCCCCGATCGCGCTCGTCGGCGGGTTCGTGGGGCAGCTCTTCGCGCCCTTCGCGATCACGGTGACGGTGGCCCTGCTCGCGTCGCTGCTGGTCTCGCTGACCGTCATCCCGGTGCTGGCGTACTGGTTCCTGCGCCCGGCGACCGGTGCCGGCGACGAGGCGTCCGTGCGGCGGGCGGCCGAGGAGCGGGAGCGGCACAGCTTCCTCCAGCTCGCGTACCTGCCGGTGATCGGCTTCGCCACCCGGCGCCGGTGGGCCACGGTGGGCATCGGGCTCGCGGTGCTGCTCGGCACCTTCGGGCTCTCCACGCAGCTGAAGACCAACTTCCTGGACGACTCCGGGCAGGACACGTTCGTGATCAGCCAGGAGCTGCCGCCCGGCACCAGCCTCGACGCCACCGACGCGGCCGCCCGCCGGGTGGAGGGCGTGCTGGCCGGCCGCGACGACATCGAGTCGTACCAGGTGACCGCCGGTGGCGGCGGCGCGCCGTGGGACGGCGGCGGGGTCACCGCGGCCAGCTTCTCGGTGACGGTCAAGGAGGGCGTCGACTCCGGCGAGGTACAGGACGAGCTGCGCCAGCAGTTGGGCGGCATCAACGGCGCCGGTGAGATCACGGTCGGCGGTGGCGGCGGGCCGGACGGCGGTTCCACCGACGAGCTCGAGGTGATCGTCCAGGCCGCCGACCCGGACGCGCTGGCCCAGGCGACCGACCAGGTACGCCAGGCGATGACCGAGACACCCGACGTCGACCAGGTCAGCACCAGCCTGTCGGCGGACGTGCCGCGGCTCGACGTGGTGGTCGACCGGGCCACGGCCACCCGCGTGGGCCTCACCGAGCAGGCGATCGGCCAGATCGTCGCGCAGATCATGCGGGGTGGCCCGGTGGGGCGGGTGAGCATCGATGGCGTACAGCAGGACGTGGTGGTGACCCCGGCCGGCTCACCGGCCACAGTGGAGGCACTGCGGGCGCACCGGATCGGCACCTTCCGCCTCGACGACGTCGCCGACATCGACGAGGTCGCCGGCCCGGTCGAGATCACCCGCATCGACGGCGAGCGGAGTGCCACCGTCACCGGCACCGCGACCGGCTCCAACGTCGGTGCCGTGAGCGCCGCGCTGACCGAGCGCCTCGAAGGGCTCGACCTGCCGCCGGGTGCCACGTACGAGATCGGGGGCGTCAGCGCCGACCAGGCCGAGGCGTTCGCGGACCTCGGGCTGGCCGTGCTCGCCGCGATCGCGATCGTCTTCGTGATCATGGTGGCGACGTTCCGCAGCCTGGTGCAGCCGGTGATCCTGCTCGTGTCGATCCCGTTCGCGGCGACCGGCGCGATCACGCTGCTGCTGGTCACCGGCACCCCGCTCGGCGTACCGGCGCTGATCGGCATCCTGATGCTCGTCGGCATCGTGGTCACCAACGCGATCGTGCTGATGGACCTCGTCAACCAGTACCGGCAGCAGGGCATGCCGGTGCTGGAGGCGGTCGTCGAGGGCGGGCGGCGCCGGCTGCGGCCGATCCTGATGACCGCGATCGCCACGATCTTCGCGCTGCTGCCGATGGCGCTCGGCCTGACCGGCGAGGGCGGCTTCATCTCGCAGCCGCTCGCGATCGTGGTGATCGGCGGCCTGATCAGCTCCACGCTGCTGACGCTGGTGCTCGTGCCGACGCTCTACACGATGGTGGAGAGCTTCAAGGAGCGGTTCCGCCGCGAGCCCGACCTGGTCTTCGCCGGGCCGCGGCCGAGCAACGGCCACGAGCCGCTCGTCGCCCCGCCGCCGGCCAAGCCCTCGGCCGCGCTGATCGAGGGGACCGACCAGTTCGAGGTGCTCCGCCTGCCAAAGATCAAGAAACCAATGCAGTGACGTAACGTCTTGGTACGTGGCGTCTCCCCTATCGGTCCTTACGCACAACCGCGACTTCCGTAACCTCTTCGCGGCCGAGCTCGTCGTCTTCGGCGCGGACTGGTTCGTCATGGTGCCGCTGCTGGTCCTCCTGCCGGAGCTGACCGGCAGCGGCGTCTGGGGCGGGCTGGTCCTCGCCGTCGACACCGGGCTGGTCGCGCTGCTGCTCCCGGTCACCGGTACCATCGCCGACCGGCTCGACCGCAAGAAGCTCCTCGTCCTCTCGAACGTCGCCGCGCTGCTCGCCGTGGTGCTCCTGCAGGCGGTACGGGGTGCCGGCGCGGCCGCCCTGGCGCTCGTCGCGATCGGGGCGCTCGCCGTGGCCAAGGCGTTCTACTCGCCGGCCGCCCAGGCCGCCCTCCCCAACGTGGTGGACATCGAGGACCTCGCCGCCGCCAACGCGGTCGCCGGCTCGGCGTGGGGCACGATGGCCGTCGTCGGCGCCTCGCTCGGCGGCGTGCTGAGCGCGGCCTTCAGCCCGTACACCTGCTTCTGGATCGCCTCGGCGGCGCTGGCCGTGGCCGCGGGCCTGGAGTGGCGGATCCGCCGGCCCTTGCAGGCGCCGCGCAACGGCGACGAGGTCCGGCCGGGCACCTGGACCGCGATCCGCGAGTCGCTCGCCTACATCGCGCACCGCCCGCGGGTGCTCGCGCTCGTCACGGTGAAGTCCGCGGTCGGGCTCGGCAACGGCGTGCTGACCGTCTTCCCGCTGCTCGCCGGCCGCTTCGGCGTGGGCGCGATCGGGGCGGGGCTGCTCTTCGGCGTACGCGGCGCGGGCGCGCTGGTCGGCCCGATCGCGATGCGCAGGGTGCTCGGCCACCGCTCGTGGCTGCTGCCCGGGCTGGCGATCTCGATGATCGCGTACGGCCTCGCCTACCTCGGCGTCGCCGTCTCGCCCTGGTTTCCGCTGGTGCTGGCGCTGGTCTTCGCCGCGCACTTCGCCGGCGGTACCAACTGGATCCTCTCCAACTTCGCGCTCCAGGGCGAGGTGCCGGACCGCCTGCGGGGTCGAGTCTTCGCCGCCGACCTCATGCTCGCCACGCTCTCCATCTCGGTCAGCCAGCTCGTGGCCGCCGCGCTCGTCGACCACGTGGACAGCCGGGCGCTGATCGCCGGATGCGCGCTGGTCACGCTCGTCTACGCGGTCGGCTGGCGGATCGCGACCCGCGGCCTCGGTACGGCGGTGGTGGCGGAGGAGACCCCGTGACGCTATCGTAGTGATATCACTTCGCTATCGAGGCTGTCGGGAGTCGTCATGGAGAGACAGGCTTTCCGGGTGTCCGGGTTCGTCGCCGTCGCGGGCCTGTTCGTGCTGGCCGTGGTCGGCCTGGTGGTGATCCTCGCCACGGCGGGCGGTTCCGAGACCGCGACCGCGCTGAGCATCTCGATCACCGCTTCGGCGTGGGCGCTGGTGGTCGGCGTGGTCGCCACCGGCTTTACGGTCGTCAATCCCAACGATGCCCAGGTGGTGCAGTTCTTCGGGCGCTACGTGGGGAGCATCCGCGTGGCCGGCTTCCACTGGACCTGGCCACTGACCGCCAAGCGCCGGGTCACGCTCCGCGTGCGCAACTTCGAGACCGCGCGGCTCAAGGTCTCCGACGCCGACGGCAACCCGGTGGAGATCGCGGCCGTCGTCGTGTGGCGGGTGGTCGACTCGGCCAAGGCCGCGTTCGCCGTGGACGACCACGTCGAGTACGTGGCGGTGCAGTCCGAGGCGGCCGTGCGGCACCTGGCGACCAGCTATCCGTACGAGGCGCACGACAGCGGGCGGGCCAGCCTGCGGGACGGCTCGGTGGTGAGCGAGGAGCTGACCCAGGAGCTGCGCGAGCGGGTCGAGCTCGCCGGCGTGGAGGTGCTCGAGTCGCGCACGACCCACCTGGCGTACGCGCCGGAGATCGCCCAGGCGATGCTGGCCCGGCAGCAGGCGAGCGCGATCGTGAGTGCCCGGTTCAAGATCGTGGAGGGCGCGGTGGGCATGGTCTCCAACGCGCTGGACCGGCTCCGCGACGAGCACGTCGTCGACCTGGACGAGGAGCGCAAGGCGCAGATGGTGGCCAACCTGCTCGTGGTCCTCTGCGGCGACCGGGCCGTCCAGCCGGTGGTCAACACGGGCTCCTTGTACGCCTGACCCGAGGAAGCTCATGCCCGAGCGCAAGAAGCTCCTGCTCCGGCTCGACCCCGACGTCTACGACGCGGTCGCCAAGTGGGCCGCCGACGACCTGCGCAGCGTCAACGCGCAGATCGAGTTCGCGCTCCGCTTGGCGCTCAAGCAGGCCGGCCGCTCACCCCGCCGCCCACCCGCGGATTCCTAACTCCAGCGTGATCGAAGCTCCCCCCACGTCGTTCTAGCGACTTGACGGGAGCTTCGATCACGGAGGGATGGGAAACGAGGGCGGCGCGGCGGGGCGGGCGCCGGCCAGGACGGCGGCGATGACCAGGGCCAGTCCGGTCGCGTGGACCAGCGTGAGCACCAGGCCCACCCCGGAGGCGATCAGGCCGAACTCGGTGACGTCGAAGTCGCCGCCGCTGTAGATCCAGATGTAGCTGCTGGTCCAGGCGATGCTGAGGAGGACGCCGGCGAGCAGCACCGCGCACCCGGAGACGGCCAGCGCGCCGGCACGGCCGGTGAGGGTACGCCGGCGGGCGGCCAGCAGCGCCAGCCCGACCACCAGCACGATCAGCGCCGGGAGCTGGGCGGCGAACTGGATGGCGACGTATCCGAACTCGTCCACGGGGCCACCCTAGGCAGGCCGATCAAGGGACCTACCATGAGCCCGTGGCCCCCTCCTTCGTCCCCGGCGACGTGCGCGTACGCGCCCCGGCGACCAGCGCCAACCTGGGCCCGGGCTACGACACGCTCGGGCTGGCGCTGGCGCTCTACGACGACGTCTCGGCGCGGGTGACGGCGGGCGGCGTCGCGGTCGAGGTGTCCGGCGAGGGCGCCGGCGACCTGCCGGCCGACGCGTCCCACCTGGTGGTACGCGCGATGTTCGCGGCCTTCGACGAGCTGGGTGGCCGCCCGCCCGGGGTATCGGTCACCTGCGTCAACCGCATCCCGCAGGCGCGCGGCCTCGGCTCCTCGTCCGCCGCCATCGTGGCCGGCATCCAGCTCGCCCGCGCTCTCGCCGTCGACGGGCAGTGGCGGATGGACGCCGCGGCCGCGCTGCGCCTCGCGGCCCGCATCGAGGGGCACCCCGACAACGTCGCGCCTTGCCTCCTCGGCGGGTTCACGATCGCGTGGACGGAGGAATCGGGCGCGATCGCCGTGACGCGGCAACCCGCCAAATCCGTACAACCGACGGTTTTCGTGCCCGCGGACCGCGGGTTGACCGCGGAGGCCCGGGCGGCGCTGCCGGCGACCGTGCCGCACGCGGACGCCGCGCGTTCGGCGGGCCGGGCCGCGCTGCTGGTCCACGCGATCACCGAAGAGCCGGCATTGCTGCTCCCGGCGACCGAGGACCGGCTCCACCAGCAGTACCGCGCGCCCGGCATGCCGGCCACGTTCGCCCTGGTCACCGCGTTGCGAGAGGCGGGTGTGGCGGCCGTGGTCAGCGGGGCGGGACCCTCCGTGCTCGCGCTGTCGCCGGTACCGGAAGATTTCGCACCGGGAATGGGTTGGCTCGCACAACGGTTGGGAGTAGATGTCACCGGGGCCCGCGTCGAGGGGGTACACTGGGACACGCCGAGCGGACCACTGTTGCCGCAGGTCCGATGAGTTGATTACGCTCTGGCCCTAGCACAGTCGCGAGGCAATAGATCTCTGCGTGGCGGCGCACCCCGAAGCTTTCGGCGGTCAGTTCGTCTTATCCGCTGCTTAGGCCCACCGCTGCTGTGTTACAAACTCCCGCCCTGGTACGTGAGGCGGGTGCACCGAGGCCGCCCGGCCACCTAGGATCTTCGATCCGGGCAGCCCCGGCCTATCGAGGGAAGGAATCCATTGAGCGACACCACCGACGTGACGTCGGATGTCACCAACGTCGCTGACCAGGCCGCCGCCGGCACCGCGCGTCGCGCGCGCCGAGGCACCGGGCTGTCGGCGATGCTGTTGCCGGAGCTGCAGAGCCTGGCCGCGTCGCTCGGCATCTCGGGTACGGCCCGGATGCGAAAGGGCGAGCTGATCGCCGCGATTTCCGAGCGCCAGGGTGGCGGGGCCGACGGCACCGCCGGCACCCCGCGCCAGCGGGCCGAGGTAGCGGCCGCGGTCGCGCCGGTTCGCGAAGAGGTGCGCGCCGAGGTGCCCGACACCACCGAGACCGAGCGTCGTGGCGGCGACGCGCCCGTGACCGTGACGTCTTCCGAGCCGCCGTCCGACGGCGAGGAGCGCGAGCCGCGTTCGCGCCGGGCCAGCCGGCCGGCCGGCCCGCCGGAGTCCCGCGGCGACGGTGCTCCCGACGAGGCGGAGCGCGCCGAGCGGGGCGACCGCGGTGACCGCGGCGACCGCAACGACCGGGGTGACCGCGAGTCGCGCAACGGCCGCGACCGCAACGAGCGCGGCCAGCGGGGGGACCGCGGCGACCGCGGTGAGCAGCGCAACGAGCGCGACCGCGACGGAGACGACGACGGCGAGGAGGGCGGTGGCCGGCGGAGCCGGCGCAGCCGCTTCCGGGACCGCCGGCGCGGCCGCGGCGAGCGTGCCGAGGGCGGCGGCGGGGGCAACGAGCCGCAGGTGACCGATGACGACGTGCTCGTGCCGGTCGCCGGCATCGTCGACGTCCTCGACAACTACGCGTTCGTCCGCACGACCGGCTACCTGTCCGGTCCCAACGACGTCTACGTCTCCATGTCGCAGGTGAAGAAGTACGGCCTGCGCCGGGGCGACGCGGTGACCGGCGCGGTGCGTGCCACCCGCGAGGGTGAGCAGCGCCGCGACAAGTACAACCCGCTGGTCCGGCTGGACACCATCAACGGCATGGACCCGGACGAGGCGCGCCGGCGCCCGGAGTTCTACAAGCTGACTCCGCTCTACCCGCAGGAGCGCCTGCGGCTGGAGACCGAGCCGCACATCCTGACGACCCGGATCATCGATCTGATCATGCCGATCGGCAAGGGTCAGCGGGCACTGATCGTCTCCCCGCCCAAGGCCGGTAAGACGATGGTGCTCCAGGCGCTCGCAAACGCGATCACGCGTAACAACCCCGAGGTCCACCTCATGGTGGTGCTCGTGGACGAGCGGCCCGAAGAGGTCACCGACATGCAGCGCTCGGTCAAGGGCGAGGTCATCGCGGCCACGTTCGACCGCCCGCCGCAGGACCACACGACGGTCGCCGAGCTCGCGATCGAGCGGGCCAAGCGCCTCGTCGAGCTGGGCCACGACGTCGTCGTGCTGCTCGACTCGGTGACCCGGCTCGGCCGGTCGTACAACCTGGCGGCTCCGGCGAGTGGCCGGATCATGTCGGGTGGTATCGACTCGACCGCGCTCTACCCGCCAAAGCGCTTCCTCGGCGCCGCGCGCAACATCGAAAACGGCGGCTCGCTGACCATCCTCGCCACCGCGCTGGTGGAGACCGGGTCCATGATGGACACGGTCATCTTCGAGGAGTTCAAGGGCACCGGCAACGCCGAGCTCAAGCTCGACCGCAAGATCGCTGACAAGCGGGTCTTCCCGGCCGTCGACCTGAACGCGTCCGGCACCCGTAAGGAAGAGATCCTGCTCGCGCCGGAGGAGCTGGCCATCTCGCACAAGCTGCGCAAGGTGCTCAGCTCGCTGGAGACGCAGGCCGCGCTCGACCTGCTGCTCGACCGGCTCAAGCAGACCCGGACCAACATCGAGTTCCTGATGCAGATCGCAAAGTCGACTCCGGGCGAGTAGAGACCCTTCGGGGGCGGGGTGCGGTGCGTTCCGCGCCGGACCCCGCCTGATCACCCTGTCTGCATGCGCGGCCCCGGCTGGATCACTCCGGCCGGGGCCGCAACCGTTTTGTCGGCGGTCCGACATCAGATGACCCGATCGCACGCGCTGTGCGATGTCTGAGTGACTCCACGTGAAACGGTCCTCACACTTCGCGCGTCACCACGTCCTCTGGTGGCGCGCGGAGCGGAAACGGACGTCAGCTGAGGAGGCGCAGATGACGGTGCCGGGCTACCGAAACGTGCCCGCCGAAGAATGGGATCCGGCCGCGCCGGCGGATCCCGCGGAAGCCGAGGAGTTTCTCCGGCTCTGCTATAGCGAAGTGTCCAGGCTCGGCCCGGTGGAGCCCCGGCTCGCTGTCGTCCGCGCACAGATCGCCGCCACGGGGACGTACGTTCACACGACCGACGAGCTCGTCTGGGGCGCGAAGGTCGCCTGGCGCAACGCGAGCCGGTGCATCGGGCGCCTGTACTGGCGCAGTCTCACCGTGCTCGACCGGCGCCGTGCCCACAGCGCCAAGGAAATCTTCTCGCTCCTGGTCCGGCACCTGCACGTCGCCGGCGGCGGGAGCGCCATCCGCCCGGTCATCTCGATCTTCGCGCCGGCCAAGCCGGGGCGCCCGTACGCCCGGGTGTGGAACGAACAGCTCATCCGCTACGCCGGCTACCGCACCGAGGACGGCGTCGTCGGCGACCCCCGGTACGTCCCCTTCACCGACGCCATGCGCGCGATGGGGTGGCGCGGTCGGGGTGGCCAGTTCGACGTCCTGCCCGTCGTCGTGGAGGCGCCGGGCGAGGGCCCACGCCTCTTCGAGCTGCCCGAACAGGCCGTGGTCGAGGTGCCGATCGGGCACCCCGAGCTGGGCTGGTTCGAGCGGCTCGGGCTGCGGTGGCACGCCATCCCGGCCATCTCCAACATGCGGCTGCGGATCGGCGGCGTCGACTACCCGCTCGCCCCGTTCAACGGCTGGTACATGGGCACCGAGATCGGCGCCCGCAACCTCGCCGACCCGGACCGGTACAACCTCCTGCCCGTGGTGGCTCGCGGGCTCGGCCTGGACACGTCGCGCGAGGCGACGCTGTGGCGGGACCGCGCCCTGGTGGAGCTCAACCGGGCGGTGCTCTGGTCGTTCGACCGGGCCGGCATGAAGATCACCGACCACCACACCGAGTCCGAGCGCTTCCTCGCGCACATGCGCAACGAGGAGCGGGCCGGGCGGCCGGTGCCGGCGGACTGGACCTGGATCGTGCCGCCGATGTCCGGCGGCGCCACGCCGGTCTTCCACCGGTACTACCACGAGGCCGACCAGCGCCCGAACTTCTACCTCGACGCCGAGGCGATGGCGCTGGCCAAGGGAGCGGGTGTGCGTCCCGCCCTGGAAGCCACGCCCCTGGTACCGGCTGCCTGAAGTTTTCTTTCAGTTAGACATCGAGCTATTGAAAGTTCCATGCGAGATCGGGTTGACTACGCGACATGCGGAGCGCAGCCGTTCTCGTCCTGGTCTCGATCCTGGGTCTGCCGGCGCCGGCGGTGGCCGCTCCCGTGGCCGCCCCGGCGCCCCCGGTCGCCTTGGCCTCGTTGGGCGCGGCGCCGGCCGCCTCGGGTGGGGCGCCGGCCTCCTTGGCCTCCCTGCGCGCGGCGCCGGCCGCCTTGGATGCGACGCAAGCCGCCTTGGGTGCGGTGCAGGCCGCCTCGGCCGCGGGGCCGGCCTCCCTGGGTGGGGCGCAGGTCGACGCCTTCGACGACATCGAGACCGGCAAGCGCACCCGCCCGGTCGCGCCCGGGCTGACGCTGACCTCATTCGACCGCTACCACGCCGCCGGCTGGCTGCGCGCCGACGCGCTCACCGCCGACCTCTCCGGCAAGCTGAGCGTCGACTACGTCAACTCCGGCGCGGTCGCCAGGACCGAGCCGCTGCGCGCGGCCGCCGACCGCACGCGCGCGGTGGCCGCGGTCAACGGTGACTTCTTCGACATCAACGCCTCCGGCGCCGCGCAGGGCATCGGCATCCAGAGTGGACGGCTGATCCAGTCGCCGGTGCAGGGGAGCGTCAACGCCGTGGGCATCACGCCGGGCGGCGTCGGCAAGGTGGTCGAGGTCCACTTCGACGGTACGGCCGCGCTGCCTGGTGGCACGCGGGTGGCGCTGACCCAGTTCAACAACCTGGTGCAGCCGGGCGGCGTGGGCGTGTTCACGGCGCTCTGGGGCTCGTACGACCGGCGGCGGGCGGTCGAGGGCGCGGCCCGGGTCACCGAGGTCACGCTGAGCGGCGGCTCAGTGGTATCGGTGTCCGGCGGGCCCGGCAGCGGCCCGATCCCGGCCGGCACGACGGTGCTGCTCGGCCGGGACGCCGGTGCCGACGCGCTCGCCGGGCTCCAGCCGGGGGACGCGGTCGACGTGTCGTACGCGCCCCGCTCGTCCGATGGCGGCCCGCTCAAGGCGGCCGTGGGTGGGCGCCAGGTGCTCGTCAAAGACGGTGTGCCGCAGGACATCGGCGACGTCACGCCCGAGCCGCGCACCGCCGTCGGCTTCTCCCGGGACGGCCGCCGCATGTACCTGCTGACCGTCGACGGCCGCCAGGCGGACAGCCGCGGCGTCACGCTCACCGAGCTCGGCCGCCTCATGGCGGAGCTGGGCGCGCACAACGCGCTCAACCTCGACGGCGGCGGATCGTCCACTTTGCTCGCTCGCGAGCCGGGGCAGGCCGCCGTGCGGGTGGAAAACAGCCCGTCCGACGGCTCCGAACGCCCCGTGCCCAACGGCCTCGCCCTCTACGCCGCCCCCGGCTCCGGCCGGCTCGCCGGCTTCTGGGTGGAGACGGCCGCCGAACCCGTCGCGGCCCCGGGCACCGACCCGGTCCGCGGCGGTCACCCGGACCGGGTCTTCCCGGGACTCACCCGCCGCCTGACGGCGGCCGGCTACGACGAGACCTATGGACCCGCATCGGGTACGCCGTCGTGGCGCGCCAGTCGTGGGTCCGTGAGCCGCGACGGTGTCTTCCGTGCGGGGCCGCCCGGCACGGCGACCGTCACCGCCGCGAAGGGCCGCGCCTCCGGCGACATCGCGTTGCGGGTGCTCGGCCCGCTGGAGCGGATCGACGCGACCTCCGCGCGGCTCGGGCTGGCGGCGCTCGGCTCCGGCACGCTCGGCGTGGTCGGGTACGACGCGGAGGGCAACAGCGCTCCGATCGAGCCGGCCGACGTGCGCCTCGACTACGACCGCTCGCTGCTCGACGTCTCGGCCACCGGTGACGGCTCGTTCGCCGTACGCGCCAAGAAGGACGTCGGCGCCGGGCTCGTCACGTTCCACGTCGGACGCTCCACTGTGGCCGTACCGGTGACGGTGGGGCTGGAGGACGTGCCGGTCGCGATGTTCGAAGAGGACGCGGCGAGCTGGAAGTTCAGCCACGCCCGCGCCGCCGGTTCGGTCGCCCCGGCGCCCGGGCACACCGGCACCGGCCTCAGGCTCTCGTACGACTTCAGCCTCTCCACGGGCACCCGCGCCGCGTACGCCGACCCGCCGGCCTGGATCCCCGTGGCGGGGCAGCCGCAGGCGTTCGGCATGTGGATATACGGCAACGGCAAGGGCGAGTGGGCCCGCCTGCACCTGCACGACGCCCTCGACCAGCAGCACGTGCTGAGCGGCCCGCTGGTCACCTGGACCGGCTGGCGGTACGTGGAGATGGCCGTGCCCGCCGGCGTCCAGTACCCGGTGCGGGTGCGCCGCTTCTACGTGGCCGAGACCCGCCCCGACGCCCAGTACACCAGCGAGATCCTGGTGGACGACATCGTCGCCAAAGTCCCGCCCAGCGTGGCCCAACCAGCGGTACCCCTCCGCACCGACCGCGTCGTCGTCAGGGATGGCACAGTGGACGGTGCACAGTGGCGGTTCGCGGTGCTGTCGGACGCGCAGTTCGTCGCCGCCGCGCCGGACAGCGACCTGGTCGCCCAGGCCCGCCGTACGCTCCGCGAGGTCAAGGCGGCCCGGCCGGACTTCCTGGTCGTCAACGGCGACCTGGTCGACACCGCCACCGAGGCGGACTTCGCGCTCGCCAAGCGGATCCTGGACGAGGAGCTCGGCGGCGAGCTGCCGTACTACTACGTGCCCGGCAACCACGAGATCATGGGCGCGCCGATCGCCAACTTCCAGGCGGTGTTCGGCGCCACGTCCCGCGTCTTCGACCACCGGGGCGTACGGTTCGTCACGCTCGACTCCTCCACCGGCACCCTGCGCGGCGGCGGCTTCGAGCAGGTCAAGCTGCTGCGGCAGGCGCTGGACTCGGCGCGGACCGACCGGCGCGTGAGGTCGGTCGTCGTCCTCCACCACCACCCGCCCCGCGATCCCACGCCGGCCAAGGCGAGCCAGCTCGGCGACCGCAAGGAGGCCGCGCTGGTGGAGCAGTGGCTGGGCGACTTCGAGCGCCGGTCCGGCAAGAGCGCGCTCTTCGTCGGCGCGCACGTGGGCACGTTCCACGCCGACCGGGTCGACGGCGTCCCGTACGTCGTCAACGGCAACTCCGGCAAGGCCCCGTCGTCCGCCCCGCACCTGGGTGGCTTCACCGGCTGGACCCACTTCGGCGTCGACCCGCGCGGCGAGATCGTGGCGGAGACCCAGGCACACGTGGACTCGCTCGCGGTCACCGCCCCGGCCACGGCACCGCGCGGCACGCCGGTCGAGGTGACGGCGGTGCTGACCCAGAGCGGCCGGGAGGTGCCGGTGGCGCCGCCGGTGAGCGCCGACTGGAGCGCGTCCCCGTCGGTCCACATCGGATCCGCGGCGGGGCTGCGTCCGTGGCACGTGGCCTGGTTCGACCCGTCGACGGGCAAGCTGGTCGCCCTGCGTTCGGGTGGCTCGGTGGTGCTGGCCGTGACGGTGAACGGCGTCACCGCCCGCGCGACCGCCCCCCGCCCCGCCCCCCCCCGCCGTGATCCACGCCCCCCCCTCGTCGCTAGACCGGCATGAGGGGAGCTTCGATCACGGACGTGGGGGTGCTCAGAAGTCGCCTTCGGCGACCTGGAAGACGGTCAGGCCCAGCTCGCGCCACATCCTGACCACCTGCATGCGGTCGTCGAAGACGCCGACGACGTGGTAGCGGTCGCGGACCTCGCGTTCGAAGATCTCGCGCTTGACGACGGCGTCGCGGCGGGAGTCGTAGATGTCGCGCATGTAGAGCGCCTCGTACGGGACGCCGACGTGGCGGTCGAGCCACTCCTCGGTCGCCGCGCGGGCGGACTCGTCGCGCCCGGTGCAGTACACGATGGCGTGGCCGGCCGCGTGCATGGCGCGGACCGCGGCGATCACCGCGCGGTGCGGCTGGTCCTCGCCGACCCGGCGCATGTCGTACGGGCTGCGGTCGCCCATCAGCGCCACCGTGCCGTCGATGTCGACCAGGACGATCTTCGGCGCGCCCGGTGGCGGGTCGTACACGACGGCGGGGTGGCCGGGAGCGACGTCCGGCACCGGGAGGGGCAGCGTGCGGCCGGCGAGGTAGCGCTCGTACATGCTTCGGATCGCGTCCTCGCCGACCCGCTCGGACTCGGGGCGGTCGGCGTCGCGGCGTACGCACTCGTCGACCGGTACGTCGGTGAAGTCATGCACCTCGAACGTCGCACCGTGCCGCGCCGCCAGCTGCGCCCACTCGCGTACCAGGCGGGAGGAGAGGTTGGTGTCGTCGACGCAGACGTCGGCGCGGATCCGGAGCAGCGCCTCGACCTGCGCCCGCTGTACGACCGTGACCTGCCCCTCGGCCCAGGTGGTGTAGAGCCGGTCGCCGTGGAGCATGCGCCGCAGGTCGTCACGGTTGACCCGGACCACGCCCGGCTGGAGTTTTCGGGCGAACGTGGTCTTACCGGACGCGGGCAGGCCTCGCGTGATGATCAAACGCGGCATCGTCTACAAGCATGCCAGCCCGGCCGTCTCCCGGGCCGGCGCCGCGACACCGGCCCGGGAATGACACCCGGCATCCCCGCGTTCAACCGATCGGCCAGGCATGGCACACTGGTCAATCGGCCAAGGTTCCGGTTCACGCCGGAGCGGGCCGCCCTCAGGCGGCGGTCCGTGACGATGGCGACCCGGCGACCATTTACGAAAGGACCGAGGCGACATGAAGCCCGACATCCACCCGCAGTACGTGGTGACCGAGGTCACCTGTTCCTGCGGCAACACCTTCACCACCCGCAGCACGGCGAAGAACGGTCAGATCCACGTCGAGACCTGCAGCGCCTGCCACCCGTTCTACACGGGCAAGCAGCGCGTGCTCGACACCGCCGGCCGGGTCGCGAAGTTCCAGCAGAAGTACGCGAAGGCCGCCGCCAAGAAGGCCAAGTAGCTACCCCGACGGCGCCCGTCCCTCGTTCGCGAGGGCGGGCGCCGTTCGCATGTACTCACCGATCCCGAGGGGTAGGCATCTGATGAGCACCGATCGCCTGAGCGGACTGCTGGACGAGTACGCCGAGCTGGAGAAGCGGCTCGCCGACCCGTCCATCCACGCCGACCAGGCCACGGCCCGTCGGGTGGGCCGGCGCTTCGCCGAGCTCGCCCCGCTGCACAAGGCGGCCGGCGAGCTGGAGCAGGCGCGTGCCGACCTTTCGGCGGCCCGCGAGCTGGTGGCCGAAGACCCCTCGTTCGCGACCGAGGCCGACGCGATCGCGGCCCGGCTGCCGGTCCTGGAGGAGCGGCTCGCCGAGCTGCTCATCCCGCGCGACCCGCACGACGCCAAGGACGTGATCCTGGAGATCAAGGCGGGGGAGGGCGGCGAGGAGTCCGCCCTGTTCGCCGGCGACCTGCTCCGCATGTACCAGCGGTACGCGGAGCGGCGCGGCTGGGTCACCGAGGTGATCGAGGCTCAGGACTCGGACCTCGGCGGCGTCAAGGACGTGTCGCTGGCGGTCAAGACCAAGGGGGTGCCCGAGGGCGGCAACGGCGTCTGGTCGCGGCTGAAGTGGGAGGGTGGCGTCCACCGCGTGCAGCGGGTACCGGTCACCGAGTCGCAGGGGCGGATCCACACCAGCGCGGCCGGCGTGCTGGTACTCCCCGAGGCCGAGGAGGTCGACGTCTCGATCGACCCCAACGACCTGCGGATCGACGTCTTCCGCTCGTCCGGCCCGGGTGGGCAGTCGGTCAACACCACCGACTCCGCCGTCCGGATCACCCACCTGCCCACCGGCATCGTGGTCTCCTGCCAGAACGAGAAGAGCCAGCTGCAAAACCGCGAGCAGGCGATGCGGATCCTGCGGGCCCGGCTGCTCGCCGCCGCCCAGGAGGAGGCCGACGCGGCCGCCTCGGACGCGCGCCGCTCGCAGGTGCGCACCGTCGACCGGTCGGAGCGGATCCGCACGTACAACTTCCCGCAGAACCGGATCACCGACCACCGGATCGGCTACACCGCGTACAACCTGGACCTGGTGCTGGCCGGCGACATGGACGGCGTCCTGGAGGCGCTCACCGAGGCCGACCGGCAGGCCCGCCTGGCGGGAGACACGGAGCTGAAGCGGAGCTGATGCCGCGGGTGAGCGCCGATCACGGCTCAGGAAGCGACGGGCTGGGGGCGGGCGCCGGGCTTGGCGCGGAGCATCGCGCGGTCGGCGAGCTCGAACGCGGTGCCGAGCGCCTCGCGCAGGTTGGCTGCGGCGCTGACCTCGGCGAACCCGACGCTGACGCCCACCGGCGTGCCGGGCACGAGCGACTCCCAGTCTTCCGCCTCGACGGCCGTGCCGATCCGGCGGCCCACCTCGGCCGCCTCGGCCATGCCGGCGCCGGGCAGCACGACCACGAACTCGTCGCCGCCGTACCGCGCGACGAAGTCACCGCGGCGCATGACCCTGTTGATCACGCCGGCGATGCGCTGGAGCACCAGGTCGCCGGAGAGGTGGCCGTGCGCGGTGTTGACCGCCTTGAAGCCGTCGAGGTCGCAGACGCCGACCGTGGCCCGCTCGCCCCGGGCCACCATCGCCGCGACGTACCGCTCCAGGTGGCGGCGGTTGGCCAGGCCGGTGAGCGGGTCGGTGAGCGCCTCGTCCTGGTAGCGGGAGACCGAGCGGCGCATGTCTTCGTGGTCGAGCCGGGCGGCGATGCCCTCGACGTACACGTCGCGGAGGCGGTCGCTGCGCTGCGCGGCCAGCCGGAACGCGTGCCGGTCGGCCCGGTGCGCGGCCGCGTGGTCGCCGGCCCGCGCGTACGTGAGGCTGCGCAGCCGGGCGTGCTCGGCCGCGCCCAGCGTCTCGCTCGACACGGCCACCGTCTCCAGCCGGGTGAGTGCCTCGATCGGCCGCCCCGACGCCATCGCGAGGCAGACCTCGCCGAGCATGCGCAGGTCGCGGGCGCGGGCCCCGTCGCCGCCGTCGGCCAGCAGTCGGGCGGCCTGTCGGGAGGACTCGGGCGGCTCGCCCAGCGCGGCGCGGCGGGCGATCGCGTACCCGTACGCCGCGCGGCCGCTCGGCCGGAGCTTGGCCCCGCCGTTGTCGTCGAGAAAGCGCTCCGCGTCGGCGGTGATGTCACGCAGGACCCGCAGGCAGCCGTCGGTGTCGCCGTTGTGGTCGAGCGCCACCGCGTTGCGCAGCCGGATGCCGGGCGCGGCGAACGTCTCGGGCGTCACCTCCGCGGCCGCCGCCACCTGGCGCGCCTTTTCGATCGCGCCCAGGGCGTGGCCGTGGAAGCCGAGGTACGAGTACGCCATCGCCAGGTCGTTCCACGCGACGGCGGTGTCCCAGTCGAGGTCTTCGACGGTGGCCATGGCGCGGGCGCTGTGCACCAGGTGGGTCACGCACCGCTCCAGCGCACCCTGGTGCTGGGCGGCGAGCGCGGCGAGGGCGTGCAGGTTGCCGAGCAGGAGTGGCTCGGCGAGGTCGCGGATCGCGTCGAAGGCCATCTGGACCGCCACGTTGTACTCCGCGGTGCGGCCGAGGTTTATCAAGGCGGCGACGCGCTGCACGAGGGCGTCCGCCCGGGTGAACGGGTCGTCGGTCGTGGCCAGGATCTGGTCGAGCAGGACGCACGCCTCCGCCGAGCGGCTGCTTTCCTGCAGCTTACGGGCCTTTTGGAGCGTTTCGGCCTGATCGGTGACCCGGTCGAGCCAACTCACTCAAGCCTCCTAACCCCCGGAAGACCCCCGGCGTACCCCCGGGTCGCCACACCGACCCGCTATCCAATGATTATCTCGTGACGGGCGATATGGAACACCCCATCGAAGGGACGGACCGGACGCGGGCGTTGCAGGCGGTGTCGTACGCCACAAACGTGCTGTCCAAGGCAGGTATGCCATCGGCGAGAGTCGATGCAGAAATCCTTGCCTCCCATGTGCTCGGCGTGCCTCGTGGGCGATTGGCGCTGATAGATGGGTTTACGGCCGCCAAGCTCGGGGAGTTCGACGCTCTGGTGGCCCGGCGGGCGGCCGGCGAGCCGGTACAGCACCTGGTCGGCAGCGCGGGGTTCCGCCACCTGGACCTGGCGGTGGGGCCCGGTGTCTTCGTCCCGCGGCCGGAGACCGAGCTTCTGGCCGGCTGGGCGATCACTTTGATAACGCCCGGTACGACCGTGGTCGACCTCTGTGCCGGCTCGGGTGCGATCGCGCTCGCGGTGGCGGGCGAGGTGCCCGGCGCCCGGGTGTACGCCGTCGAGCGCTCGCCCGCCGCCCTGCCCTGGCTGCGCCGCAACGCCGAGGCGCGGGCGGCCGCCGGCGACACCCCGATCCACGTGGTGGAGGGGGACGTCACCGACCCGGCCGTGCTCGCCGACCTCGACGGCACGGTGGACGCGGTGCTCTGCAACCCGCCGTACGTGCCAGCCGGCGCGCCGGTACCCGCTGATGTCGCCGACCACGACCCGCGGGACGCGGTCTTCGCCGGCGCCGACGGCCTCGCGGTGATCCGGCCGGTGATCGGGCGGGCCGCGGCGCTGCTCCGCCCGGGCGGGGTTTTCGCGGTGGAGCACGACGATTCGCAGGGCGTCGCGGTGCCCGCGTTGCTCCGCGCGGACAGCCGCTTCACTGACATCGAAGATCATCATGATCTAGCTGGCCGGCCGCGGTACGCGACCGCCGTTCACGTGGCAGACTGCACACCGTGATGCTCTACGACTGCCGGTTGGTGGCCGACCGCGACCGAGGCATCGCCGCGGCGATCGAGGCGGTCAAGAACGGCGAGCTGGTCGTGCTCCCGACCGACACGGTCTACGGGATCGGCGCGGACGCCTTCACGCCATACGCGGTGACCGCCCTGCGCGACGCCAAGGGCCCCGAGCCGCAGGCACCGCCGCCGGTGCTGGTCGGCTCCCGCCACACGCTCGACGGCCTGGTCTTCATGCTCCCCAAGCTCGCCCGCGACCTGGCCGACGCGTTCTGGCCGGGCGCGCTCACGATCATCGTCGAGCACGCGCCGAGCCTCCAGTGGGACCTCGGCGAGACCGGCGGCACGGTCGCGGTGCGGATGCCGCTGCACCCGGTGGCGCTCGAGGTGCTCCGCGAGACCGGCCCGATGGCCGTCTCGTCGGCCAACAAGCTCGGCCAGCCGGCGGCCAAGACCGCCGAGGAGGCCCGCGAGCAGCTTGGGTACGCGGTGCGGATCTACCTGGAGGCGGGCGCCTCGCTCGACCCGGAGCCCAGCTCGATCGTCGACCTGACCGGTGACGTGCCCCGCGTGCTGCGCAACGGCGCGATCCCGTTCGAAAAGATCCGCGACGTCGTGCCCGACATCGTTGGCCCGGAAGAGGCCGGCGACCGCCGGTCCGAGAAGCGGAGCGACGAGGGCGGCGGGAGCCGGCCTCCGGGCCGAAGCGGGAGCGGAGCGAGCGCCAGCCAGCAGAGCCCGGACGCGGAGTCCTGACGTGCCGCCGTTCACCGTCCTGCACGTGTGCATGGGCAACATCTGCCGTTCCCCGATGGCCGAGCGGCTGCTCGACCGGGCGGTGCGCGAGCGGCTGGCCAAGGCGGGCCCGACGCCGCCGGCCGAGGAGATGCTGCACAGCCACAGCGCCGGCACCGGCGGCTGGCACGCCGGCGAGGAGATGAACCCGCCGGCCGCGCGCCAGGTGCGGGCCCGCGGCGCAGACCCCAACGGGTTTCTCGCGCGCAAGCTCCGCTCCGACCTGATCGACGCCGCCGACCTCGTCCTCACGGCAACGGCCGACCAGCAGGAGTACGTGGTGGCGCTGCGCCCCGACGCGGCGGCCCGCACGTTCGTGCTGGGCGAGTTCGGCCGGCTGCTCGGCACCGTCGACCTCTCCGCGCTGCCGCCCGGCGGCGTCACCCCCGACGCCGTGTACAACCGCGGGGTGGCCCTGGTCGAGGCGGTCAACGCGGCCCGGGGCAGTTCGCCGCCGGTCGCCTCGGACGACCTCGACGACCCGTGGGGCCGCGGCGACCAGGCGTTCACCCGGGTGGCGGACGAGATCGAAGACACCGTCGACCCGCTCGCCCGCGCCCTCATGCCCGAGGCCGTCTCGTGACGCGGTTCCACTTCCTGGCGCCGTCCGCGCACTCCGGGCTGCTCCGGCTCGCCGACGCCGAGTTCGTGGCCGGGCGGCTGCGCGACGGCGGCCTGGCCGTGCTCCCCACCGAGACCGGATACCTGCTCGCCGCGCTGGCCACCTCGCTGCCGGCCCTGCGCACGGCGTTCGACGTCAAGGAGCGCGACCGCGCGCACGCCATGCACGTGGCCTGCGCCTCGATCGGCATGGCCTCCCGGTACGCGCGGCTCTCGCCGGCCGCCCGCCAGCTGATGGGCGCGTTCACGCCGGGGCCGCTGACCGTCGTGGTACCGCAGACCGGCGCGCTGCCGGACGAAATGGTCACGCTGGGCGGGACGGTCGGGATCCGGGTGCCGGACCACGCCGCCACGCTCCAGGTGATCGCCACGCTCGACGCGCCGATCACCGCGACCAGCCTCAACCGCTCCGGCGAGGAGACCCGCCCGTTCGACCGCGACCTGCTCGACGAGCTGCCCTGGGGCGACGTGCGCGACGTACCGGTGGTGGAGGACAAGAGCGCCGTGCGGTACGCGGCGGCGTCGACGCTCGTCCGCCTGACCGGTCCGGCGCCCGAGGTGCTCCGCGAGGGCCCGGTCACCGCCGAGGAGATCGCCGCTTCGCTGTGATCAAAGCTCCCCTCAAGTCGTTCCAACGACTTGAGGGGAGCTTTGATCTCGCGGACCGCCGGCTACGTACCACAGCCCGTGAAGGTGCTCTACGCGCTCGCCGCGGCCGCGCTGGTGGTCCTGGCCGCCCCGGCTCCGGCGCGGGCGCACGGCGCCCTGACCAGCCCGGTGAGCCGCCTCGCGGCGTGCGGCACCGAGGGTACGAGTGCCGGTTCGGCGGCCTGCCAGGCGGCCCTCTCGGCCAGCGGGCGCCAGCGGTGGGCGGACTGGGACAACCTGCGCCTGCCCGGCGTCGACGGGCGGGACCGCGAGGTGATCCCGGACGGCAAGCTGTGCAGCGCCGGCATCGACCGGTACGCCGGGCTCGACCTGGCCCGCGCGGACTGGCCGGCGACGCGGCTGACCTCGGGGGCGAGCTTCGCGTTCGCGTACCGGAGCACGATCCCGCACGAGGGCAGGTTCAAGCTCTACGTGACCCGCGACGGCTACGACCCGGAGAAGCCGCTGGCCTGGTCCGACCTGGAGAGCAAGCCGTTCCTGTCGGTCGCGGACCCGGCGTTCCGGGACGAGGCGTACCGGATGAAGGGGACGCTGCCGGCCGACAAGAGCGGACGCCACCTGATCTACACGATCTGGCAGAATTCGAGCACCCCGGACACGTACTACTCCTGCTCGGACGTGATCTTCACAAAGCCGGCGGCGAAGCCCGCGAAAGCCACAAAAGCGGCAGCACCGGTCGCCACGGAGCTGGCGGAGCCGCCTGCGCCGACGGAGCCGGTGGCGCCGACGGAAATCCAGGCCGAGCCCGAGCCGGTCTCCGTCACCAACGCCCTCCCGCTCGTCGGGGGCGGGGCAGCGGTGATCGTCGTCCTCGGCGCGCTCTACGCGGTACTGCTGAAACGACGACGCGGCTGAGAGTTAGCTGACAATCCGGCTCAGACCTGGTATACGCAGGCCCCTGCCGGCAACTCTTGGCACGTGCGTGCCCGGTCTCTGCTGTCCAAGTTTCTGACCCTGGTCCTCTGCGGCGTGCTCGCCGGTCTGGCCGTGGCCGCCGCTGTCTTCCCGGCCAACGCGGTGCTCGCGCTGACCGCCAAGTCCGCCAGCGACGCGTTCCTGGACCTCCCCAGCGACCTGCGGACACCGCCCCCGGCCCAGCGCTCGTACATCTACGCCAACGACGGCAAGACCCTGATCACCAGCTTCTACGACGTCAACCGGCAGGACGTGCCGCTGGACGAGGTGGCACCGGTCATGCGGGAGGCGATCGTGGCGGCCGAGGACGCCCGCTTCTTCGAGCACGGCGGCGTCGACCTGCGCAGCGTCATCCGGGCGTTCGTGGCCAACGGCACCGGCGGCCAGGTCGAGCAGGGCGCCTCGACGCTGACCATGCAGTACGTCCGGAACGTCCTCAAGACCGACCCCAGCCTCACCGCGCAGCAGCGCGAGGAGGCCACCGCCGACACCGCCGGCCGCAAGCTCCAGGAGATGCGGTACGCGATCGCGCTGGAGCAGGAGCTCTCCAAGGAGGAGATCCTCAGCCGCTACCTCAACATCGCCTACTTCGGCGCCGGGGCGTACGGGATCGCGGCGGCGAGCGAGCGCTACTTCGACAAGGCGCCGGCCAAGCTGACACTGGCCGAGGCGGCTCTGCTCGCCGGCCTGGTGCAGTCGCCGGACAGCTACAGCCCGATCGGCGGCAACAAGGAGCAGGCCCTGGAGCGCCGCGGGTACGTGCTGGACTCGATGGCCCGCGCCGGAAAGATCACACCTGAGCAGGCCGCCAAGGCCAAGGCCGAGCCGCTCCGCCTCAAGCCCACCGAGATGCCCAGCGGCTGCGTCGCTTCGAGCGACAACTCCTGGGGCTTCTTCTGCGACTACGTGCGGCAGTGGTGGATGGCCCAGCCGGAGTTCGGCGCCACGGCGCAGGAGCGGGAGCGCAACCTGCTCCAGGGCGGGTACCGCGTGGTCACCTCGCTCGACCCGGACATCCAGAAGGCCGCCCAGCGCAACGTGCTGGAGGTGTACGGGTACGGCAGCGATCGGGCCGCCCCGATGGCGGTCGTGCAGCCGGGCACCGGGCGGGTGCTCGCGATGGCGGTCAACCGCCACTACAGCCTCGACGACACCACCAACCAGCTCGTCGCCGGCGGCGGGGCGATCAACGGGTACCAGGCCGGCTCGACGTTCAAGATGTTCACCATGCTGGCCGCGCTGGAGTCCGGGCGGGCCCTGGACACCGGCTTCGACGCGCCGGCCCGTTTCGTCTCCCAGTACCCGGCCAGCGGCGAGGGGAGCTGCGACGGCAAGTGGTGCCCGAGCAACGCCAACCCGTCGTGGATGGACGGCTACCGCACGATGTGGACCGGCTTCGGGCGCTCGGTCAACACGTACTTCGTCTGGCTGGAGCAGCAGGTCGGCGCCGACAAGGTGGTCGAGATGGCGCAGCGGCTGGGCATCACGTTCCGCGCGGAGAGCGACGCGAACTTCGCCAAGGAGAACGCGGCCGGATGGGGCTCGTTCACGCTGGGCGTCGCGGCCACCACCCCGCTCGACCTGGCCAACGCGTACGCGACCGTGGCCGCCGAGGGCATGCACTGCAAGCCCACCCCGGTCCTGTCGATCACCGACTCGTCCGGCGAGAAGGTGGCCGCCGGCGACCCGAAGTGCGAGCGGGTGCTGAGCGAAGACGTGGCCCGCGCGGCCACCGACGCGGCCCGCTGCCCGGTGGGCGACCAGTCCACGTACGGCCGCTGCGACGGCGGCACCGCCGAACAGGTCTCCGAGATCCTGGACGGGCGGCCGGTGGCCGGCAAGACGGGTAGCTCCGAGGACGCCTCGACCGAGTCGTTCGTCGGCTTCACCCCGCAGCTCGCCGTCGCCTCGATCGCCGCCAACCCGGACGACCCGCGGGACCACGTCGGTTCGGCGATCCAGCGGGACGTGATCGTGGCGGTGGCCCGGACGATGGCCTCGGCGCTCTCCGGCGAGTCGAGGCAGGAGTTCACCCCTCCGAGCGCGGGCGCGGCCTTCGGTGGCCCCTAAACTGCCCCAATGAGGGAGCGAAGCGAGCGAATCAGAAGGCACAGCCCTTCGGGAGCCTCGTGCCCGCCCGCAGCGAAGCGAGGACGGGCATGAGCGACTTTTGGGGGCCTGACTTCGCGGCACTCGAGGCCACCGACCCGGAGATCGCCGCCGTGGTGCTCGGCGAGCTCGACCGGGTGCGCGGCGGGCTCCAGCTCATCGCGAGCGAAAACCTGACCTCGCCCGCGGTGCTCGCCGCGCTCGGCTCGACGCTGACCAACAAGTACGCGGAGGGCTACCCCGGGAGGCGCTACTACGGGGGTTGCGCGGAGGTCGACAAGGCGGAGGAGATCGGCATCGCCCGGGCCAAGGAGCTCTTCGGCGCCGAGCACGCCAACCTCCAGCCGCACAGCGGGGCGAGCGCCAACCTCGCGGCGTACGCGGCGCTGCTCCAGCCCGGCGACACCGTGCTCGCCATGGACCTGCCGCACGGCGGCCACCTGACCCACGGCAGCAAGGTGAACTTTTCCGGCAAATGGTTCGCCACCGTCGGTTACACCGTGCGCAAGGACGACGAGCTGATCGACTACGACGAGGTGCGCGAGCTCGCCCTGGCCCACCGCCCAAAGATGATCATCTGCGGCGCCACGGCGTACCCCCGGTTGATCGACTTCGCCCGGTTCCGGGAGATCGCCGACGAGGTCGGCGCCTACCTGCTGGTCGACGCCGCCCACTTCATCGGGCTGGTCGCCGGCAAGGCCATCCCGTCGCCGGTGCCGCACGCCGACGTCGTGACCTTCACCACCCACAAGGTGCTCCGCGGCCCGCGCGGCGGCATGATCCTGTGCCGCGCCGGGCTCGCCGAGCGGATCGACAAGGCGGTCTTCCCGTTCACCCAGGGCGGGCCGCTGATGCACGCCGTCGCCGCGAAGGCGGTCGCCCTCCGCGAGGCGTCGCTGCCCGAGTTCCAGGGGTACGCGACACAGGTGGTCAAGAACGCCCAGGCGCTCGCCGCCGGGCTGGCCGGCGAGGGGATGCGCCCGGTCTCCGGCGGCACCGACACCCACCTGGCCCTGATCGACCTGCGTGACCTGGACGTCACCGGGCGGGAGGCGGAGCAGCGCTGCGACGCCGCGGCCATCACACTCAACAAGAACGCGATCCCGTACGACCCGCAGAAGCCGATGGTCGCCTCCGGGATCCGGGTAGGCACACCGAGCGTGACCACGCAGGGGATGCGGGAGGCGGAGATGCGGCAGATCGCTGGGCTGATCGCCAAGGCGGTGCGCACCGACCCGGCGGCGGGCGGGAGCGTGCTGGAGGGCGTGCGCGCCGAGGTCACCGAGCTGGTCCGGGCCTTCCCGGCGTACCCGCGATGAACAACCACACAGCGAAGACGCTCCGCTTCGCTCCACGTCTCCGCCGGGGCCCGGAATGACGGCCGGGGAGCACGCGACTGTGCCGGCGGTGGCCGGCGACGACGGGCACTGGCGGCTGCGCCACCTGCCCACGCTGCTGCTGGCGAGCGCGGTGGTCGTCGTGGCCGGTGCCGTGGTCGGTGGGCTGGCCCGCGGCGGTGCCGGCGCGGTCGGCGCGGCCGTCGGCGTGGCCTTGCCCAGCGCCAGCTTCACACTGTCTACAGTGGTGCTTGCCTGGGCCGACAAGCAAAACCCCAGGCTGGTACTGCCTTTCGGGGTCGGCCTCTACGTGATGAAGTACAGCCTGCTCGGCGCCGCCATGATCCCGGTCGGCGCCAGCGACTGGCCCGGCCTGCTGCCATTCGGCTGGGGGGTGGCCGCGGGGATCGTCGCATGGACCGGCGTGCACATCTGGTGGCTCACCCGAGTCTGGCCGAAACGTAGACAAAGTGCTATGGAGTGATCGGCGTCTCATGCATTTGGCGAACACCCGGCGAACGGTGGGCGACCGGACTTGCCAATGAGGAGTAGCGTACGGGCACAGACGACTCCAGTGTCTCAGCCGCCCGCACAAGGCTCTTGCGTGGGGGGTGAGTCGCACCCTCAAAATCCCTCCCTGATATGGTTCGGCGCGTCATGGCCGGTGACCAATCCCCCCAACCTCCTGCCGGCGGCGGCGCTGGGCAGGGTTGGGTGGCGATCAGCTACCTCATCGCGGGCATCGCGGTGTGGGGCTTCATCGGTTGGCTGGTCGATCGTTGGTTCGATCTCGGCGGTGTGCCGATCGGGATCGGAGCGGTGATCGGCGCGGCCGGGGGCATCTATCTGGTTGTCCGCCGGCTGGGCGTCTAGAGGAGGGGCAGGCTCTTGAGCAGCAGTCTCGCGGCGGAGATCCCGTGGCCGCCGACCGTGGAAGACTTCTTCCTGCCGCCGATCGTCGAGGGCACCACCCCCTGGTTCACCAAAGTCACCCTCCTGGTGTGGGTGGCGGTCGCGGCCCTCATCATCTTCTTCCTGGTCACCTACCGGGAGCCGAAGCTCGTGCCGACCAAGCGGCAGTGGATCGCCGAGTCGATCTACGGCTTCGTGCGTAACAACGTCGCCAGAGACCTGATCGGGCACGACGGGGTGAGGTTCGCGCCCTACCTGACGACGCTCTTCTGCTTCGTGCTGCTGACCAACCTCTTCGGCATCATCCCGGGCATCCAGATGTCGCCCAACTCGCACATCGCGTTCCCGGCGATCCTCGCCATTATCAGCTGGGTGCTCTTCAACGCGGTCGGCATCCGGCAGCACGGCTTCGCGAAGTACATGAAGAACTCGCTCATTCCACCGGCGCCCTGGTTCATCCTGCCGTTGCTGGTACCGATCGAGTTCATCTCGACCTTCGTGTTCCGCCCCTTCACCCTGGCGGTCCGGCTCTTCGCGAACATGTTCGCCGGCCACATGATCCTGCTGGTGTTCACGCTCGGCGGGTTCGTGATGCTCCAGTCGAACGTCTGGCTCGCGCCGGTGTCCGTCGTGTCCTGGCTGATGGCGATCGCGCTGACGTTCCTCGAGGCGCTGGTCATCGTCCTGCAGGCGTACGTGTTCACGGTCCTGACCGCGAGCTATGTCCAGGGCGCGCTCGCCGAAGAGCACTGATCTGTAAGTTCCGTCGTCCCGCGCGTGAGCTACACGCCGCGATAACCAGGAGGAAGCACAGCTATGCCACTGCTCGCTGAGGTAACGGGCAGCACCGCCGCCATCGGCTACGGCCTGGCCGCCATCGGCCCGGGTATCGGCGTCGGTCTGATCTTCGCCAGCTACGTGCAGGCGACCGCGCGCCAGCCCGAGTCGTCCCGCCTGACCCAGCCGTTCGTCTGGATCGGCTTCGCCGTGGTCGAGGCGCTCGCCCTGCTGGGTGTCGCGTTCGGCTTCATCTGGGCTGGCTGACAGCCTTCCGAACGGAGGTTCAGATGTACCTTTTCGCCGCCGAGGGGGCCGAGGAGCACAACCCGATCATCCCGCTCTGGCAGGAGATCGTGGTCGGCACGATCGCGTTCGCGCTGCTGTGCTACGTGCTGATGAAGTTCGTCTTCCCCCGTATGGAGAAGACCTTCCAGGCGAGGGTCGAGGCCATCGAGGGTGGCATCAAGCGGGCCGAGGCGGCGCAGGCCGAGGCAAACCAGCTGCTGGAGCAGTACCGCGCCCAGCTGGCCGAGGCCCGCACGGACGCCGCCCGGATCCGGGACGACGCGCGTGCCGACGCCGAGGGCATCCGGCAGGACGTCCTGGCCAAGGCGCGGGAGGAGTCCGACCGCATCATCGCGGCGGGCAAGGAGCAGCTCGCGGCCGAGCGGGCGACCATCGTCCGCGACCTGCGGGCCGAGGTGGGCACGCTCGCCGTCGACCTGGCCAGCAAGATCGTGGGTGAGTCCCTCGCCGACGAGGCGCGGCGCAAGGGCACGGTCGAGCGCTTCCTGTCCGACCTCGAGAGCACCGGGGCCCGCTGATGCAGGCAGCAAGCCGGGAGTCGTACGCCGCCGCCACCGAGCGGCTGGAGGCGCACGCCCGCCGGGCCAACCCGCAGACGATCGCCGGCACCGCCGACGACGTGCTCGCGGTGGCCGACCTGCTGCGCCGCGAGCCGCGGCTGCGCCGGGCGCTCTCCGACCCGGCCCGCAGCGGCACCGACCGCCAGGGCCTGCTCTCCGGCCTGCTCGGCAACAAGGTCGGCAAGCCGGCCGTCGAGATGGTCGGCGCGCTCGTGGCCGGGCGGTGGTCGGCGCCGTCCGAGCTGCTAAACGCGGCCGAGCGGCTCGGCGTGGAGGCGCTGCTGGCCAGCGCCGACCGGGCCGGCGACCTCGCCGAGGTGGAGGACGAGCTGTTCCGCTTCCGCCAGGTGATCTCGGCCGACCCGGCGCTCGCCAGTGCGCTGGGCGACGTCGTCGCGCCGCCGGCCCAGCGGGCCACGCTGGCCCGCGCGCTGCTCGACGGCAAGGCCAAGCCGGTGACCATCCGCCTCGTGGAGGTGGCCCTGACCGGCTTCGGCGGGCGCGCGTTCGACAGCTCGCTGACCCGGCTCGTCGAGCTGGCAGCGGACCGGCGGGACCGCCAGGTGGCGTACGTCACGGTGGCCGCCCCGCTGACCGACGAGGAGGAGCGCCGGCTGGGCGCCAAGCTCGCCGAACTGTACGGTCGAGAGGTCTCCGTCAAGCAGATCGTGCGCCCGGAGATCCTCGGCGGGATGAGCGTGCGGGTCGGCTCCGACCTGTACGACGGCACGGTCCTGCGCCGGCTCACCGACACACGCAACGCGCTCGCGAAGCGCTAAGCCCGCTTAGTACCACTCGAACCCAGAAGGAAGCTGAGGATGGCCGAGCTGACCATCTCGACGGAGGAGATCCGCGGCGCCCTGGAGCGCTACGTCTCCTCTTACAAGCCCGCCCCCTCCCGCGAGGAGGTCGGCACCGTCACCGACGCCGGCGACGGTATCGCCCACGTCGAGGGCCTGCCCTCGACGATGGCCAACGAGCTCCTGGAGTTCGAGGACGGCACGCTGGGCGTGGCGCTCAACCTCGACGTCCGCGAGATCGGTGTGGTGGTCCTCGGCGAGTTCGCCGGCATCGAGGAGGGCCAGAGCGTCAAGCGCACCGGCCGGGTGCTCTCGGTGCCGATCGGCGACAAGTTCCTCGGCCGGGTGGTCAACCCGCTCGGCGCGCCGATCGACGGCCTCGGCGACATCGAAAACGAGGGCTTCCGGGAGCTTGAGATCCAGGCGCCCAACGTGATGGCCCGCCAGCCGGTGAAGGAAGCGCTGCAGACCGGCATCAAGGCGATCGACGCGATGACCGCGATCGGCCGGGGCCAGCGGCAGCTGATCATCGGCGACCGCAAGACCGGCAAGACCACCGTCGCGCTGGACACGATCCTCAACCAGCGGGCCAACTGGGAGTCCGGCGACCCGACGAAGCAGGTGCGCTGCATCTACGTCGCGATCGGTCAGAAGGCCTCCACGGTGGCGTCGGTGAAGGGCATCCTCGAAGAGCACGGCGCGATGGAGTACACGACCATCGTCGCCTCGCCCGCCTCCGACCCGGCCGGCTTCAAGTACCTGGCGCCGTACGCCGGCTCGGCCATCGGCCAGCACTGGATGTACGCGGGCAAGCACGTGCTCATCGTCTTCGACGACCTGAGCAAGCAGGCCGAGGCCTACCGCGCCGTGTCGCTGCTGCTGCGCCGCCCGCCGGGCCGCGAGGCGTACCCCGGTGACGTCTTCTACCTGCACTCCCGCCTGCTGGAGCGCTGCGCGAAGCTCTCCGACGAGATGGGTGCCGGCTCGATGACCGGTCTGCCGATCATCGAGACCAAGGCCAACGACATCTCGGCGTTCATCCCGACCAACGTCATCTCGATCACCGACGGCCAGATCTTCCTGGAGACCGACCTGTTCAACCAGGGCGTCCGGCCGGCGATCAACGTGGGCACCTCGGTGTCCCGAGTGGGTGGCGCCGCGCAGGTCAAGCCGCTGCGCAAGGTCGCCGGCCGGCTCCGGCTGGACCTCGCGCAGTACCGCGAGCTGGAGGCGTTCGCCGCGTTCGCCTCCGACCTCGACCGGGCCTCCCGCGCCCAGCTCGAGCGGGGCTCCCGGCTGGTCGAGCTGCTCAAGCAGACCAACTACACGCCGTACCCGGTGGAGGAGCAGGTCGTCTCGATCTGGGCCGGCACCGAGGGCAAGCTCGACGACGTACCGGTGGACGAGATCCGCCGGTTCGAGTCGGAGTTCCTGGAGTACCTGCGCCACTCGTACAAGGCGACGCTGCAGTCGATCGCGGACAACAACTGGGACGACGACATCACCACGGCGCTCGACGAGGCGATCGTGAAGTTCAAGCAGATGTTCCTGGCGAAGGAGACCAGCCCGATCGGCCACGAGGCCGAGGCCAAGGCGCTGGAGGGCGAGCCGGAGCACGAGACCGTGACCCGCTACCGCGACACCCCGGCCGAGAAGCGGTAGGGACGGCGTATGGCGGCCCAGGTTCGCGTTCTTCGCCAGCGGATCCGCTCGGCGAAGTCGATGAAGAAGATCACCAAGGCGATGGAGCTCGTGGCGACGAGCCGCATCGCCAAGGCCCAGGCGCGGGTGGCGGCATCCCTGCCGTACGCCCAGGCCATCACCGGCGTGCTGACGGCGCTGGCGTCCAACGCCAGCGTCGACCACCCGCTGCTGACGGCGCGCCCCCAGGTGCGGCGGGCCGGCGTTCTGCTCATCACGAGCGACCGCGGCCTGGCCGGCGGCTACAGCGCCAACGCGATCAGGACGGCCGAGTCGCTGATGGCCCGCCTGCGCGAAGACGGCAAGGAGCCGGTCCTGTACGTCATCGGCCGCAAGGGCGTGACGTACTACCGCTTCCGCAATCGCCCGATCGAGGCGAGCTGGACCGGCTTCTCCGAGCAGCCGGCCTTCACCGACGCGCGCATGGTGGGTGAGACGCTGATCAAGGCGTTCATCCACGGCGCCGACGACGGCGAGGACCACTCCGGGCCGGACGGCGTGCAGGGCGTCGACGAGCTGCACATCGTGTACACGGAGTTCAAGTCTCTGATGACGCAGTCGCCGACGACCCGGATCATCGGTCCTATGGAGGTCGAGGACCGGCCCCGGGTGGAGGGCGTGCTCCCGGCGTACGAGTTCGAGCCGGAGGCGGAGGCGCTGCTCGACGCGCTGCTGCCCAAGTACATCAACACGCGCATCTACGCTGCCCTGCTCGAGTCGGCGGCGAGCGAGTCGGCGGCCCGCCGGCGCGCGATGAAGAGCGCGACGGACAACGCGGAAGAGATGATCCAGAACTACACGCGGCAGATGAACACCGCCCGTCAGGCCGGGATCACCCAGGAGATCAGCGAGATCGTCGGCGGCGTCAACGCGCTGGCCGCTTCGGGAAGTGAAGTGTGATGACTGCTCCAGCAGAGACCAAGACCGCTACGGGCCGCGTGGTCCGGGTCATCGGCCCGGTCGTCGACGCCGAGTTCCCGCGCGACGCGATGCCCGACATCTTCAACGCGCTGCACGTAAACGTGTCGCTCGCCGAGGGTGACAAGACGCTGACCCTGGAGGTCGCCCAGCACCTGGGTGACAACATGGTCCGGGCGATCTCGATGCAGCCCACCGACGGCCTGATCCGGGGCGCCGAGGTGAGCGACACCGGCGAGCCCATCTCGGTGCCGGTCGGCGACGCCACCAAGGGCCACGTGTTCAACGCGATCGGCGAGTGCCTCAACCTCAAAGAGGGCGAAAAGCTCGAGATCAAGGACCGCTGGCAGATCCACCGCAAGCCGCCGGAGTTCGCCGATCTGGAGCCCAAGACCGAGATGCTGGAGACCGGCATCAAGGTGCTCGACCTGCTCGCGCCGTACGTCAAGGGCGGCAAGATCGGCCTCTTCGGCGGTGCCGGCGTGGGCAAGACGGTGCTCATCCAGGAGATGATCATCCGGGTCGCCAACAACTTCGGTGGCACCTCGGTGTTCGCCGGCGTCGGCGAGCGCACCCGTGAGGGTAACGACCTCATCCTGGAGATGACCGAGACCGGCGTCATCGACAAGACCGCGCTGGTCTACGGCCAGATGGACGAGCCGCCGGGCACCCGCCTCCGGGTCGCGCTCTCCGCGCTGACCATGGCGGAGTACTTCCGCGACGTGCAGAAGCAGGAGGTGCTGCTCTTCATCGACAACATCTTCCGCTTCACCCAGGCCGGCTCCGAGGTCTCCACGCTGCTCGGCCGGATGCCCTCGGCGGTGGGTTACCAGCCCACGCTGGCCGACGAGATGGGCGAGCTGCAGGAGCGGATCACCTCGGTCCGCGGCCAGGCCATCACCTCGATGCAGGCGATCTACGTGCCCGCCGACGACTACACCGACCCGGCGCCGGCCACCACGTTCGCCCACCTGGACGCGACCACCAACCTGGAGCGGTCGATCTCCGACAAGGGCATCTACCCGGCGGTGGACCCGCTGGCGTCGTCGTCCCGCATCCTCGCCTCGGAGTTCGTGGGGGCGGAGCACTACGCGGTGGCCTCCGAGGTCAAGCGGATCCTGCAGCGCTACAAGGACCTGCAGGACATCATCGCCATCCTCGGCATGGACGAGCTCTCCGAGGAAGACAAGATCACGGTGGGCCGGGCCCGCCGGATCGAGCGGTTCCTGTCGCAAAACACGTACGCGGCGAAGGTCTTCACCGGCATCGAGGGCTCCTTCGTGCCGATCAAGGACACCGTCGAGGCGTTCAAGAAGATCAGCGAGGGCGAGTACGACCACTTCCCCGAGCAGGCCTTCTTCATGTGCGGCGGCCTGGACGACCTGGAGCGCAACGCCCGCGAGCTGATGAAGAACGACTGACCGTCCTTTGGGATAGTCCGCCCTTTTCCACCCGAGGCGTCCGCCATTTCCGGCGGGCGCCTCGGTCTATGTCGAGCTACCGTCGATGAACAAACCTTCACGCCCTCTGTTCCGTCATACCTGTAGAGGGACCGGCGATTGGAGGGCGCGTGGGCAAGCCGAGTCGTCGACTGCCCCGGTGGGCGGTGCTCTGCACCATCTTCGGCACCCTGCTGTTGCTCGGCAGCGGGGGCACGCTGCTCGCCAGTGAGGTGCTGCTCTCCCGCTACGAGGGCGCGGTGAAGACCGCCGACCTCTTCGGCGACCAGGCCGGCCCGACGCCCGAGCCCAAGACCGACATCAAGGGCCCGCTCAATATCCTGCTCGTCGGCATCGACCCCCGGCTCGAAAACCCCAACGAGCCGCCCCGCTCCGATTCGATCATCATCCTGCACGTGCCGGACGCGCACGACCGGGCGTACCTCTTTTCGATCCCGCGCGACCTGATCGTCGACATCCCGCGCTTTCCGAAGGCCGACTTCGGGGGTGGTCGCGACAAGATAAACGCCGCGATGGCGTACGGGAGCCGGGTGCCCGGCCAGGAGGTGCCCGACCCGGCCCGCGGCTTCGAGCTGCTGGCGCTCACGATCACGCGGCACACCGGCATCAAGCGCTTCGACGCCGGCGCGATCGTCAACTTCCAGGGCTTCCGCAAGATCGTCGACGCCATGGGCGGGGTCACCATGACCCTCGACATGGACATCCGCTCCGAGCACCTCAAGCCGGACGGCAGCGGCCGCGACGGCAACCCCAACGGCGACGGGTATGTGGGGCCGCAGAAGCTGTACAAGAAGGGCACCCACCATCTCAAGGGGTGGGAGGCGCTCGACATCGTGCGGCAGCGCAAGACGGTGGGCGGCGACTACGTGCGGCAGCGGCACCAGCAGCAGTTCCTCAAGGCGATGGTCAACCAGGCGTTCAGCAAGGACGTGGTGACCAACCCGATCAAGCTCGACAACGTGCTGCGCGCCGCCGGCCAGTCGCTGGTCTTCAACGGCCGAGGCCACAGCGTGGTCGACTACGCCATCACGCTCCGCGACATCCGGTCCAGCTCGATCACCATGGTCAAGCTGCCCGGCGAAGGCGTGGGCACCGGCCGCGACTACCGGGGCGAGCGGCTGCTCGACCCGTCGAAGGACTTCTTCGCCGCGGTGCAAGACGACACCGTGGACACGTTCATGACGGCACACCCCGAGCTCATCAACAAGTGACGACGCGCTTGTGACTGTGTTACGTACCACCCTCGTTGGGGCGGGGTCGAAACGCTGTTTAAACTCGGTCTAATCCCCAGAGTCGCCGAGGAGTCAGCGTTGGCAAGCCAGCTGCACGTCGAGGTCGTAGCCGTCGAGGAAAAGGTCTGGTCCGGCGAGGCCGAGATGCTCGTCGCGCGGACCACCGAGGGTGAGCTGGGTGTGCTTCCCGGCCACGCGCCCCTGCTGGGCCAGTTGGCCGAGCCGAGCCAGGTCCGGGTCAAGGTCGGCGGTGGCGAGGAGATCACCTACGACGTCGCCGGTGGCTTCCTCTCCATCACGGACGAGGGCGTGACGGTGCTCGCGGAGAGCGCCGAGCCGGCCGCTCCAGCCGCCCGCTGACCGCGCGCCGATGCTGGTCTTGGAGTGGATCGGGATCGGCGTAGTCATCCTGCTCGCCTTCGTGGCGGTCCTGTTCATCCGCCGCGCGCTGATGGCGGGCGCCGGCACCATCAAGCTCAACCTCCGCGTGTCCACAATGCTCGACGGCCGCGGCTGGTCTCCGGGCTTCGGCCGCTTCATGGGTGACGAGCTCCGCTTCTACCGCATGTTCAGCCTCGCCATCCGCCCCAAGCGCCGCCTCGACCGCAACGGACTCGTGGTGGAGCGCCGCCGCAAACCCGAGGGCCAGGAGCTGATGAGCATGCCCGCCGACTGGGTGATCCTCCGCTGTCGGAGCCACCAGGCCCCCGTCGAGATCGCGATGGCCAAGTCGACGGTAACGGGTTTCCTGTCATGGCTGGAGGCCGCCCCGCCCGGGGCGGTCTCCTCGTTTCTGGCCACCCATTAGCCCCCGGCCCACACCCTGTGCGGGTTAGCCGGAATCAGGCCGCGCCGACCAATTCTCAAGACGAAAACCCGAGCTACCGCGACGTCTGTCGTGGTCCGGGCCGTTGCGCGGGTGCGTTCCCGCGGCCGCACCCTCCGCGCTCGACAACCCCCCGCCGGTCCCGGTCCCGCGCCGACAGTCTCCGGGGCCTGCGCCCCCGGGCCGGGCGGCTAGTGGCCACCGCACCAGGCGGCTCGCGGTTGTGTCGTGGCGGCACCAGACCATGATCGGCGTCACGTTGGCTGGCCCTTGGTAGATCGTGGTACCTGGGTGCCCTTCCAGGGACACCTAAGTACCACGATCTGCGCCTTGGGCTGATCTCAGGGCGCCTGGGTGGAGGCGCGGTGATCGTTCGCCCGGAATCAGCACCGCGGGCCGGCGAAGGCGAAGCGATCAGCGGCGGCCCGCGGGGCGATTGCGGCGGGTGGCTTACGCGGTGGTCAACCAGAGTCTCGCGCGGGTGCCGTCGTCGGTGGCCAGGAGCAGGGTGTCGCCGCTGATGGCGGTCGCGGCGACCGTCTCGGCGGTCACCGGGAGGGGCGCTGGCATCGCCGCCTCCTGCCAGGTGGCGCCGCCGTCGCGGGTGGTCCAGAGGCGGCACGACGAGCCGGCCGCCACGGTCACGGCGCCGAGGACCGAGGTGGCGGAGAGGGCGAGGAAGCGCCACCCGTTCGCGTCGCCGAGGGTGCCGCGTTTCTGCCAGGTCGTGCCGTCGTACCACCAGGCGCCGGCCGCCCCCACGCCCAGCGTGCCGTCCCCGTACGGGGTGACCAGCGCCAGCGGTCCGCCCACCGGGACCGGGGTCCAGGTCGTGCCGTCCCGGGAGGTCCAGGAGGCGCCGGTGAGCGTGGCGCCGTACGCCTCGCCCGCCACCAGCCAGCCACCGCCGCCCGGCAAGGGTGCCACGTCCGTGGCGCGCGCCGAGGAGCCCGGCGCGACCAGCGTGCGCTCGAAGCTCATCCCGTCGGTGGAGTGCCACAGCGCGGGGCCGGGGGAGCCGTCCGGGCCGAGCCAGTTGCCGACGATGGCCCAGCCGGCAGGCGGGCCGAGCGCGGCGGCCGCGGTGCCCACGCCGACCGAGTCCTGGCCGCCGAACTGGGTGAACGCCGGCTCGTACTCCAGCCAGCTCCCGTCCGGGCGGCTGCGCCACGTGCTCGTACGCGGGTTGCCGTGGGCGCCACCCGAGGCAGCGCCCACCGCGACCGTGTCGGCGCCCCGGCAGGCGACCGTGGAGATCGTGCTCTGCCGGCCGTAGAAGCTGACCGGCGCCAGCCGTACCCCGGTCCAGGTCATGCCGTCCGTGCTCCGCCACGCCGCGGGTCCGGTCGGGAGCCCGCCCACCGCGAGCCAGTGGTCGTCGCAGAATGCGACGTCCTGGACCGTCGCGTCCGCGGCTGGGAGCGTTACCTCGCGCCAGGTCAGGGCCCGGAGCGAGGGCGGGGCAGGCTGCGGCGGCGGCGAGGAGGAACAGGACGCGAGCGCCAGTACGCACAGGACCAGCGCGCCGCGCCTCACCTGCTGGCGCCCGGCACCCAGAGCACGTCGCCGCCGGGATTTGCCGTTCTCGCCAGGATGAACAGCAGATCCGACAGCCTATTGAGATACTTTGCCGGGAGGGTGCCGGTTCGTTCCGGGTCGGCCTCCACCAGCGTCCACGCCGCACGCTCGGCGCGGCGCGCCACCGTGCGTGCCACGTGCAGCAGCGCGGCACCCGGTGTGCCACCAGGCAACACGAAGGAGTCGAGTGTGGACAGTCGCGCGTTGAAGTCGTCGCACCAGCCTTCGAGGCGGGTCACGTACGGCTCGGTCACCCTGAGTCCCGGCTCGGACGAGGGGTTGGCCAGGTCGGCGCCCAGGTCGAAGAGGTCGTTTTGCACGGTGGAGAGCACGCCCCGCACCTCGTCGGTGAGCTGCCCCAGCGCGAGCGCGACCCCGATCGCGGCGTTGCACTCGTCTACGTCGGCGTACGCGGCGATCCGCGGGTGGGTCTTGGACACCTGCTCGTTGTTGACGAGCCGCGTCGCGCCGGTGTCTCCGGCTTTCGTGTAGATCCTGGTGAGGTGGACGGCCATGAGCCTTAGCGTACGACCGTCAGCGCTCCCAGCCCTCGACACGGCGGTGAGCGAGGCTTCTACGATGGCCGACGTGGATGTGATCCAGGTGCTCGGTGGGGCCCGGCTGGCCGGCGAGGTGCACGTCGTCGGCGCCAAGAACTCGGCGCTCAAGCTGATGGCGGTCGCCCTGCTGGCGCCCGGCCGCAGTGTGGTGAGCAACATACCCCGGATCACGGACATCGCGATCATGGGTGAGGTGCTGCGGCGGCTGGGCTGCACCGTGGAGTACGACGGCGACGAGGTCTCGATCGACGTGCCCGCGGAGACCGGCACCGAGGCCGACTACGACCTCGTGCGCCGGCTGCGCGCCTCGATCTGCGTGCTCGGCCCGCTGCTGGCCCGGCGTGGGTTCGTGCGGGTGGCCCACCCGGGCGGCGACGCGATCGGCTCGCGCGGGCTCGACATGCACATCGACGGGCTGGCCCGGATGGGCGCGGAGATCACCGGAGAGCACGGCTTCGTGATCGCCTCGGCGCCGCGCGGGCTCCGGGGCGCGACGATCTGGCTCGACTTCCCGAGCGTGGGTGCCACCGAAAACCTGCTGATGGCGGCGGTGCTGGCGCGCGGCGAGACGGTGATCGACAACGTCGCCCGCGAGCCGGAGATCGTCGACATCTGCACGATGCTCACCGAGATGGGCGCCCACATCGAGGGGGCCGGCACATCCACGCTTCGCGTGCAGGGGGTGAGCGAGCTGCGTCCGGTGCGGCACGCCACCATCGGCGACCGCATCGTGGGCGGCACCTGGGCGTTCGGCGCGGCGATGACCCGGGGTGACGTCACCGTGACCGGCGTCGACCCGATGCACCTGGAGATCGCCCTCGACAAGGTGATCTCGGCGGGCGGGCTGGTGGAGACCCGGCCGGACGCGTTCCGGGTGCAGATGGACCGCCGGCCGAGCGCGGTCGACGTGGTCACGCTCCCGTTCCCGGGCTTTCCGACCGACCTGCTCCCGATGGCGATCGGCCTCGCCGCGGTCAGCGACGGCTCCTCGCTGGTGACGGAAAACATCTTCGACGGCCGGTTCATGTTCGTAAACGAGATGGTCCGGCTCGGCGCCGACATCCGCACCGACGGCCACCACGCGGTCGTGCAGGGCCGGGAGCGGCTCTCCAGCGCCCCGGTGCGCGCCACCGACATCCGGGCCGGCGCCGGGCTGGTGATGGCCGCGCTCTGCGCCGACGGGATGACCGAGATTTCGCACGTGCACCACATCGACCGGGGCTACCCGGACTTCGTGCCCAACCTCCGCGCGATGGGGGTCAAGGTGGAGCGGGTGGCCGCGCCGGAAGAGCCGACCTTCACGTTCCAGTAGCCCGGCCAGGCGGGGCCCGCCGCCGCAGGCCGGCGCTCCTGCGGCCGGAGAGTCAGGCCGACGAATCCCGCTCCAGCACGCGCCGCGCCCGCAACGCGTCGTCCGGAAACACGAGGATCTTGATGAGGCCGTCCAGGCCGGTCGAGAGCGTCGAGCGGATGCCGGCCTGGTGCAGCGTGCGGCGTACCGCCTCGGCCACGTCCAGCCGGTCCACCAGCGCGGCCACCCGCAGCAGCCCGAAGTCGTCGGCGAGCGGGGGCGCCGGTCGAAGCCGGTCCCGCCCGAAGGCCCGGCGCAGCACGACGCTCATCACGCCCACCACCGCGAACGCGATCAGCGGCCCGACCAGGTACCAACTGTCGGCCAGCGCCATGGCGCCAGTGTGACACCTCAAGGTCATCCTGAATGGTCGTTTAGCATCCATGCGTACGCAGCGACGAGTGAGGAGTGTGAGCATGGCGGGTCGACTGGCGGTCATCGGGGCCGGTCTGATGGGTTCGGGCATCGCCCAGGTGGCGGCGCAGGCCGGTTGGGAAGTTACTCTCCGTGACCTGGATGACGCGGCGACGGGCCGGGGCGTGGCGGGGATCCGCAAGTCGCTGGAGAAGTTCGCCAGCAAGGGCGCGATCCAGCCGGACGACGTCGAGGCCGCGCTGGGCCGCATCACCACCACGACCGACCTGGAGGCGGCGGCGGGGGCGGAGATCGTGGTCGAGGCGGTTTTCGAGCGGCTCGACGTCAAGCAGGAGGTCTTTCGGCAGCTGGACAAGATCTGCGGGCCGGAGGCGGTGCTGGCGACCAACACCAGCGCGATCCCGGTCACCCAGATCGCGGCGGTCACCGAGCGGCCCGAGTCGGTGGTGGGCACGCACTTCTTCTCACCGGTACCGATGATGAAGCTCTGCGAGCTCGTTCGCGGGTACAAGACCTCGGACGCCACGCTGGCCACCGCCCGCTCCTTCGCCGAGGAGATCGGCAAGACCTGCGTGGTGGTCAACCGCGACATCGCCGGCTTCGTGACCACCCGGCTGATCGCCGCGCTGGTGGTCGAGGCGGTCAAGCTCGTCGAGTCGGGCGTGGTCTCGCCGGAAGACCTCGACACCGCCTGCAAGCTCGGCTTCGGCCACGCGATGGGCCCGCTCGCCACCACCGACCTGACCGGCGTCGACGTGCTGCTGCACGCCACGAAGAACATCTACACCGACACCGCCGACGAGAAGTTCTTCCCGCCCGAGCTGCTCCAGCGCATGGTCACCGCCGGCGACCTCGGCCGCAAGAGCGGGAAGGGCTTCTACGACTACTGAGGGGCCAAATCCGAGATCAAGATTTGAGCTACCGCGACGCCCGTCGTGGTCTGGACCGTTGCTCCCGCCGCCTTACCCTTCGCGTTTGGTCGCGGTCCCTGGCCGCCGCGGGCGGCGAGCGCTTGGGCCTGTCGCGCGGAGCCGGCAGCGGAGGTCGGGGGTTTCGGCGAGCGCCAGCTCGCCGTCGACCTCCGCGTTGCCCGCGGGAATGCACCCCAGGAAAACGCTCCGCTGCGCTCCACGTTTCCCCGGGGACCCCGCGTAAACGGTCCGCCACTGTCGCGGACCGGGGCCCCGCTTCATTTCACCGGCTGTATTTATCCGACCAGCGGAAGGTGCGGACGCAGAGAACCAGCCCGACCACGCACCAGGCGGTCAGGATCAGCGCGACCTTGCCCAGCTCCCAGCTCCCGGCCGGCTCCGCCGCGGCGAACGAGTCGGGCAGGAAGACCGAGCGCAGCCCCTGGCACATCCACTTCAGCGGGAAGATCGCGGCGACCTGCTGCATCCAGGTCGGCAGGTCGGTGAAGACGAAGAACACGCCCGAGATGAACTGCAGCACCAGCGCCACCGGGGTCACGACCGCGGTGGCGCCGCGGGCGTTTCGGGGCACCGACGAGAACGCGATGCCGCACAGCGTGCAGGCGCTCAGCCCCAGGATCGACACCCACGCGAACGTGAGCCACTTCCCCATCGAAGCCGGCGCCTCCAGGTCGAAGAAGCCGATCGAGATGGCCAGCAGGAGCACGACCTCGGCCACGCCGATGCCGGCCACCATGAGCACCTTGCCGGCGAAGTACACCCATTTCGGCATCGGCGTCCCCCGGAAGCGCTTGAGCACGCCCTTGTCCCGTTCGATGGGGATCTGGATGGCCAGGCTCTGGAAGCCGACCGTCATCAGGCCGGTCGCGATCATGCCGGTGATGAAGTACTGGGTGTAGTTGACGCCCGGCGCGATCTCGTCGTCGAAGATCGAGGCGAAGATCAGGATCATGATGACCGGAAACGCCATCGTGAAGACGACGGCCTCGCGGCTGCGGGTGAACTGCCTCAGCTCCAGCACGCCCTGCCGCCGGGCCAGCTCGACGCTCGACGTGGTCACGACCCGGCTCCGATCATCCGCAGGTAGACGTCCTCCAGGGTGGGGCGGGTGACGGTCAGGCCCGGCACCTCGCCGCCGAAGCGCGCGGCCAGCTCGGTGACCAGCGCCGTCGGCGTGTCGCTCGCCGTCGATTCGACAGACCCATCGGGGGTACGCCAGGAGACGGTCGCCGGCGCGCTCTGCCGGTTGCCCAGCCGGCTCGGCTCGGCCACCTCGACCAGCCGGCCGCCGGCGATCACACCGACCCGCTGGGCCAGCGCCTCCGCCTCGTCCAGGTAGTGGGTGGTCAGCATGATCGTGGTACCGGCGGCGTTGAGCTCCCGGATCAGCTGCCAGAACTCCCGCCGCGCCTCCGGGTCGAACCCGGTCGTCGGCTCGTCCAGGAAGAGCAGCTCGGGGTGGCCGACGATGCCGAGCGCCACGTCCAGCCGCCGCTTCTGCCCGCCGGAGAGCCCGACCGTACGGGCTTTCGCCTTGTCGCTCAGCCCGACCCGCGCGATCACCTCGTCCGGGTCGTCGGGCTTGGGGTAGAAGGCCGCGAAGTGGTGTACCAGCTCGCCGACCGTCAGCTCCTCGAACTCCCCGGTGCCCTGCAGCACGATCCCGACCCGGGCCCGCCACTCGGCCGTCGGCTGGGCCGGGTCGTGGTCGAGCACGGTGACCTCGCCGCCGTCCCGTTTGCGGTACCCCTCCAGGATCTCCACCGTGGTGGTCTTGCCGGCCCCGTTCGGGCCGAGCAGCGCGAAGACCTCGCCCCGCCGTACGTCCAGGTCCAGGCTCTCGACCGCGACCGTGCGGCCGTACGCCTTACGCAGCCCCTTTACCGAGACCGCGAGATCGTTCCCCATGGGCAAACACTATGGCGGACGGCCCTGTGCGGTTTTTCACCGACTCTTGTGACTGAACGGTAACTTAGACTGCTCGCATGGAGAGCCGCCTTCCCGAGCGCGACCGCCCGTGGGTCATGCGCACCTACGCCGGGCACTCGTCGGCGGCCGCCACCAACGCGCTCTTCCGGCGCAACCTGGCCAAGGGCCAGACCGGCCTCTCGGTCGCCTTCGACCTGCCGACCCAGACCGGGTACGACCCCGACCACGAGCTCGCGGCCGGTGAGGTGGGGCGGGTCGGTGTGCCGGTGGCGCACCTCGGCGACGCCCGGGCGCTCTTCGACGGCATCCCGCTCGCCGAGGCGAACACCTCGATGACCATCAACGCGACCGCGATGTGGCTGCTCGCGCTCTACGTGGTCGCGGCGCGGGAGCAGGGCGCGCCCACCGCCGCGCTGACCGGCACGACGCAGAACGACATCGTCAAGGAGTACCTCTCCCGCGGCACGTACATCTTCCCGCCCGGCCCGTCGCTGCGGCTCACCACCGACACCATCGCCTGGACGGTGGCGAACGCTCCTAAGTGGAACCCGGTCAACGTCTGCTCGTACCACCTCCAGGAGGCGGGCGCCACGCCGGTGCAGGAGGTCGGCTTCGCGCTCGCCACCGCGGTCGCGATCCTCGACTCGGTGCGCGACAGCGGTCAGGTCGCGCCGGAGCGGATGGGCGACGTCGTGCAGCGGGTCTCGTTCTTCGTCAACGCGGGCGTGCGCTTCGTCGAGGAGATGGCGAAGATGCGGGCGTTCGCGCGGCTCTGGGACGACCTGACCCGCGAGCGCTATGGGGTGCGGGATGCCCGGCAGCGCCGCTTCCGGTACGGCGTGCAGGTCAACTCGCTCGGCCTCACCGAGGCCCAGCCGGAAAACAACGTGCAGCGGATCGTGCTGGAGATGCTCGGCGTGACCCTCTCCCGTACCGCCCGGGCGCGTGCGGTGCAGCTGCCCGCCTGGAACGAGGCGCTCGGCCTGCCCCGCCCGTGGGACCAGCAGTGGTCGCTGCGTATGCAGCAGGTGCTGGCGTACGAGTCGGACCTGCTGGAGTACCCCGATCTCTTCGACGGCTCCCGGGTGGTCGAGGCGCTCGTCGACTCCATCGTGGACGGTGCCCGGGTGGAGCTCGACAAGATACTCGACCTGGGCGGCGTGGTGGCCGCCGTGGAGACCGGATACCTCAAGAGCGCCCTGGTCGCCTCGCTCGCCGAGCGCCGCCGCCGGCTGGAGGACGGCTCCGACGTGGTGGTCGGCGTCAACCGTTTCACCGAGACGGAGCCGTCGCCGCTCACCGCCTCCGGTGCCGAGGCCATCGAGCAGGTCGACCCGGCCGCCGAGCGGGCGGCGGCGGACGCGGTGCGCGCCTGGCGGGCCGGCCGCGACCAGTCCACCGTGGACGCCGCGCTGGCCGCCCTCCGCACGGCCGCCGCCGGCACCGGCAACCTGATGCCCGCAACCCTCCACTGTGTACGTGCCGGGGTGACGACCGGCGAGTGGGCCGGCGCGCTGCGCGAGGTGTTCGGCGAGTACCGGGCGCCGACCGGCCTCTCCGCCTCGGCGGCCGTGCACGAGGATCCCACGCTCGCCGGGGTGCGGGAGCGGGTCGGCCGGACCGCGCGCGACCTCGGCACCGGCCGGCTGCGCCTGCTGGTCGGCAAGCCCGGCCTCGACGGGCACTCCAACGGCGCCGAGCAGATCGCGGTACGCGCCCGGGACGCCGGCTTCGAGGTCGTGTACCAGGGCATCCGCCTCACCCCGGGCCAGATCGTGGCGGCCGCCGTCGAGGAGGACGTCGACATCGTGGGGCTGTCGGTGCTGTCCGGCTCGCACCTGGCCGCCGTACCCGCGGTGCTGGACGGGCTGAAGGCCGCCGGCCGCGCGGACCTGCCGGTGGTCGTCGGTGGCATCATCCCGCCCGCCGACGCGAGCAAGCTCCGCGAGGCCGGCGTGGCGAGGGTCTTCACGCCGCGCGACTTCGCACTGACGTCCATCATGGACGAACTCGTCACGGTGGTCCGGTCGGCGAACGGCCTGCCGTGACCCCAGGCTTACGAGCTGCCCCGCCGGCGGCTGTCCGGCCTGCCTCGCGGGCTCAGCGGGCGAAGAGCAGCGACAGGCCGCAGCTCGCCGCCATCCCGCCGAGCACGATGAGCCCGGCGGCCCCGGCGTCCAGACGGCTGCCGAACTGCCGCCCCACCCACAGCGCCGCCGGCGGCAGGCCGGTGAACGGGGCGAGCAGGAACGTCACCCAGCCCAGCAGCCGCAGCGGCCAGGACAGCTCGGAGTCGAGGTGTGCCAGCGTGACCAGCCCGCCCGCGACCAGCCCGGTCATGGTCGCGGCGGCGGCGCCGAGCGGCGGCAGCAGCGGCAGCAGCCACCGCGGCAGCGGGGCCCGCGGCGCACCGGGCCGCAGCTGGTCGATCCGCTTCGCGGCGGTCTCGATCAGGGCGACGGCATCCGCCCCGGCCCGCTCGGCGGGTACACCGTCCACGGGGGCGGGCAGCGGAAGCTCGCCGACCGGTCGGAGCCGCGCCCAGAGCCCTCCGGCCCGGCGCAGCTCGTCCCAGACGCGGCCCGCCTCCCGGTCCACGTCGACCACGGCGGCGGCGGCCGCACTGGCCCGCCGCTCGGCCTCGACGGTCGCGGCCTGCGCCCGCGCCAGTGCCGCTGCCGCTTCGGTGGCACCGTCCTGGTAGCCGCGCTCGGCGGTGGCCAGCGCCGCGTCCCGCTCCCGGGCGGCCGCGGCGAGCGCTCCGACCAGCCGCCGGTACTCGCTCTCGCTCATGGCCGTCCTCGCTTCGCTGCGGGCGGCCATGAGGCTCCAGACGCGCTGAGTTCGATGATTCGCTCGCTGCGCTCGCTCATGGCCGTCCTCGCTTCGCTGCGGGCGGCCATGAGGCTCCAGACGCGCTGAGTTCGATGATTCGCTCGCTGCGCTCGCTCATGGCCGTCCTCGCTTCGCTGCGGGCGGCCACGAGGCTCCCAACGCGCTCATCTGCCCACCTCGTACGGGATGATGACCTCCGGTGCGCGGTGGACCGCCCGGTCGAAGAAGAGCGCGCGGTGCGGGCGGGGGTACCAGGACGGCCCGCCCGGCTGGGGGGAGAGCGGCGAGAGCTCCGACCCGTGTACGTCCAGCGCCACCCACGCGCCGACCGCGTCGAAGCGGGCGCCCACCCCGCCGAGGTCGTCGCGGAGCCGGGTGACGCCGCGCCACCAGCCGAGCACGTGCACGTGCCGTTCCGGCCCACGGGCCAGGAGCTCGCGCAGCGCCGGAAGGCGGCCGGCGGCGGCGTCCCACGCGTACCCGATGACGTAGTGCGGCGGCCCGGTGGGAGTGTCGGCCAGCTGCGCGAGGAGTTCGGCGGCGGCGCCGGCGTCGTCGTACCAGCCGGCGCCGGGCAGGGCGGCGTGCAGCAGGCCGGCCGCCGGGGAGGCGTCGTCGTCCAGGCACACCACGCTGAACCGCGCATCGTCGTCCACTGTGGCCAGTGAGCGGCCGGCGGCGCCCAGGACCGCGCAGGCCTCCTCGACCCGGGTGCCCAGTACGGCGAGGTTGCGCCCGGGCGCGCGGGCGAGCCGGACGACCGCGGGCCGCGGCTGTACGTCGATGGTCTCGCCGAGCACCGCGCCGTCCGCGGACAGCTCCTCGGGGTACGACGGGACCGCGTCGCCGTCGAAGAGGCGGGGCGGCTCAAGGCCCTCGGGGCGGGCGTGCCACAGCTTCTCCTGGAGCGCCCGCCAAGCGCCGCGGTCGCTGGCGTCGGGGAGGCGCACGATGCGGTTGGCGTCGGGCACCCCGGAGTCGGCGTTGACGACCGCGTGAAAGCGGGGGATCACATCGGCGGCGAGGTTGGTGTCGGCCAGGATGCGGCGGGCCTTGGGCAGCGCGATCCGGAGCGTAAACTGGGCGACCAGCGCCGACCGCCCCCACAGCGCCTCGATGCCGGAGACGTCCTGCGAGGCGAGCACCAGGTGGATGCCCTGCGAGCGGCCGCGCCGGGCCAGGTCCTCCAGCAGGCCGACCGCCTCGGTGGCCATCGCGTCGCGGCCGGCCAGCAGCACCTGAAACTCGTCGATCACCGCCACGATCCGGGGCCAGTGGCCGCTCGGGTCCTCGGCGCGCAGTTCGGCGAGCTTGGTGGCCTCGTGGCGCTTGGCGGCGTGCGCCCGGCGGCGCAGCTCCTCGCCGAGGTGGCGCAGCAGCGCCAGCCCGAACTCGCGGTCGCCGTTGACGTTGACGCCGACCAGCCGCACCTGGGGCAGCCAGCTCGGGTCCCGCCGCCCCGGCGCGAACCGCGCGAACGACACCCCCTCCTTGAAGTCCAGCAGGTAGAGGGCCAGCTCGTCGGGGGAGTACCGGGCGGTCAGCGCGCCCAGCCAGGCGTAGATCAGGTTGGTCTTGCCGGAGCCGGAGGGGCCCCCGATGAGGGCGTGCGGCGGGTCGTCGCCGAGCAGCACCTCGACGAACTCGCCGTCCGGGCCGTCGCCGAGCGGGGCGGCCAGCCCGGTGGCCGAGCACTCGGTCCAGAGCTTCTCCGGGGCCAGGTCGGCGAAGCGCGCCGCCGGCGGCCCGGCCAGCAGCAGCTCGGCCAGCTCCCGGCAGGCGGCAGCGACCCGGTCGGCGGCCGGCGGCGGGTCGAGGCGGACCGGCAGGACCCCGGTGGCGCCGCAGGCGGCGGTGCCCCCGGACACGGCGACGCGCTCCACGGTGGGATGCGTCTCGATCGGCAGGCCGCGGGCGAGCACGTGTACGCCGCAGGCCACGCCCGTGCGCACGATCCGGTCGAGCTGCGCACGCTGGCCGGCGGTCAGGTCGGCGGCGGTGGCCGCGTCGCCGAGCAGCACCACGAGCCGCCACGGCTCGGGGCGGCGGGCGGCGGTGGCGGCGGTCAGCTCGGCCAGCGACGCGTACTCGCCGGCGAGCACGCTCTCGTTGATCCGCCGGATCTGCTCCACCAGGTCGTCGAGCATCGCGGTCAGCCCGCCCGGCCCGACGAACGTGAGCAGGTCGGCGTTGCCCAGCGGCGCGAAGCCGGCGAGGCTGCCGCCGAGCTGCTCCGGGTCGTAGACCGTGAGCCGTACCTCGCCGGGGCGCGTGCTGCCGAGCACCCGCAGGAGCAGGCCGGCGATCACGCCATCCACTGTGGACGGATCGCCGGTGAACGAGAGGTGGGCGTGGTCGAGCAGCGGTACCAGAGCCGGGATCGTGGCCGCGGCCGGCTCCTGCCCGAGCGTACCGATCCGGAAGAGGCCGGGGCGCCTTCCCCGTTCCGGCTCGGTGGGGCGCCACGTCCGCCAGGACGCGCCGGCCGCACCGGGTGCGCAGGAGGCGGCCACGGCGGCCAGGTCCTCGACGACGGCGCCCGCGGTCTGGTCGAAGCGCGCGCGGATCTCGTTCCGGGCCGCCTCGCGCGCCGTGGCCAGAGTGGACAGCCGCTCGCCGTGCCGGGCGAGCGCCTCGTCCCGGTGGCGCCGTGCCTCGTCCCGCGCCGTCTCGGCCGCGCTCAGCGCCGCCCGGGTCAGCCCGCGCGCCACGGCCAGGTCTCGCCGGACCCCGGCCACGACCCCTTGACGGACGCTAGCCACGGCGTTCCTTCTCCTCGCGCTCGCCGGCGCGGCGCAGCTCCTCGGTCACCGCGGCCAGCTCGTCCGGTTCCCGCCCGGTGACCCGCAGCAGGACGCCCACGAGGACGGCCGCCGTGACCGCCGCGTCGACCGGGTGCGTGCGCTCGCCCTCCTCGCGCTGCGGCGGCGGGGCGTGGCAGGCGCGGGCGAGCAACTCGTCGACCACTACGTCGTCCACGGCCGGCAGCAGCTTGCGGACCCGGGGGAGCAGCGCCTCGCGTACCCGGGAAAGGTCCTCTTTGGAGGGTGGGTGGCCGAGCATCTCGGCGGCGAGAAACCGCAGCGGCGCCGGTGCCACCGCGGACAGTGCCAGGCCCACGGCCGGGTCCACCGCGGCCAACTCCCGGCGCAGCCGGGCGCGGTCCTCGTCCGGGACCGTCCGGGCGCAGCGGTGCAGCAGGTCCACGGTGGACTCCGCGCCCCGCTCCGGCCGGCTGCCTGATCGCTCAGTCAGCTCGTCGACCCGGTCGGACCAGAAATGGGTCAGGGCCGGCGGCCCGGCGTTCGCGGGTGGTCGCCGGGCCGCGGCCGGCGCCAGCGCCGCGTGCCAGTCCCGGTCCGGCGGGGGTACGGCGTCGCGCGGCAGCCCGATCGACACCAGGTAGCCGGCCAGCGCCTCCCGGGCGGCGAGCAGTGCGCCCGCCGCGTGGTCGAGGTGTTCGCCGGCGGCGGTGAGCGCGGGCGGCGGCGCGGTCGTCGCGCTGGCCCGCATCACCCAGGCGAGCAGCCCATTGGCGGTGCGCAACCGGTCGGCGGCCGTGGCCACCTGCCCCACCGGCAGCTCCTCGCCGACCTCCTGGATCCGGTACGCCAGCGCGTGCAGAAGTGAGCTCACGGCCGTCCTCGCTTCGCTGCGGGCGGCCGCGAGCCACCAGATGCGCTGAGCCCGATGATTCGCTCGCTCATGATCTCTACAGGGCGGCGGCGTACTGCTGGGCCTGCTCCATCGCGCCCAGCGTGGCGGTCAGGCAGTCGTCGAGCTCGGTGGCGGCCTGGGCGAGCGCGGCCTGCGCGGAGGTGACCGACTCGTGCCCGCTGCCCTCGACCGCAGCGGCGAGGCTGAGCTGCGCCTCGCCGAGCTTTTCGTTGGCCGCCCGGACGGCCTCCTGGCCCTCCTGCACGTGCTGCATCGCGGCATCGATGGCCGCTTTCACCTCGGCGACGCTTGCCACTTGACCCCCTTGACGGACAAACGGGGCAATCCTATCCGTATTTGTCCTAGTAGCACGGGATCGTCCGGGTTTCACGCTGTGTCGCTGACGCGGCGTATTACCAGATTTGCGTAATCTCGGGGGAGCCACCGTTTTGGGGGTTCCCGTGAAGATCGCGTGTCTGGAGCACCTCCTGCCCGGCGACCGGCTGCAGGACAAGTGGGAGTTCGCGCTGCGGGTCGGCTACGACGCGATCGAGCTGCGCGGCCGTGGCGCGTACACGTTGCGCCAGCGCCTCCCCGAGCTGCGCCGCGCGGTCCGCGACGGGGTGGTCCTCCCGACGGTCAGCGTGGACATGCGGCACTTCTTCGGCGCCTTCGACCGCGAGCTGCGCCGGGACGCGATCGACCAGGTGAAGTCGCAGCTGTCGGCGATGGCCGACATCGGCGGGCGGGGCGTGGTGACGCCCGCGTCGCGCGGGATGTTCTCGCCGCTGCTGCCGCCGTTCCGCCCGCCGCGCAGCGCGGAGGGGGACCGCGACGTGCTCGTCGAGGGGCTCACCGAGCTCGGCCGGCACGCCGAGAAGGAGGGCGTGCGGCTCTTCCTGGAGCCACTCAACCGGTACGAGGACCACATGGTCAACCGCGTCGACCACGGCGCGGAGCTGATCCGCGCGGTCGGCACGGCGGGACTCTGCGTGGGCGGGCTGGGCCTGGCCGTCGGCACCTTCCACCTCAACATCGAGGAGGACCACCCGGCTCTCGCCATCCGGGGCGCCGGCCGGCTCGTCGGGCACGTACTGGCCGCCGACTCCAACGGCTTTCAGCCCGGGGCGGGGCATCTGGAGTGGTCGTCCGTCCTTTCCGCACTGTCCTGTGTGGGCTACGACGGCTTCCTCACGGTCAAGTGCCGGCTTCGGGGTGACGAGGTCGCGGCGGTCGCGTCCGTCCCCGCGTTCCTCCGCTCCCGCTGATCCCGGTGGATTGCGCTGGCCGGTTCTTCGGTGCTACGGTTCATTAGTCAAGTAATGAACCTAAGAACCTTGAGGTGCTCCCGTGTTCGACGACCGGAGTCCGATCTATCTGCAAATCGCCGACAAGATCAAAGAGGACATCCTGAGCGGGGCACTTGGGGAGGACGAGCAGGTCATGTCCACCAACCAGTACGCGAGCTTCTACCGGATCAACCCCGCCACCGCCGCCAAGGGCTTCCAGCAGCTCGTCGAGGAGGGCGTGCTCTACAAGCGGCGCGGCATCGGCATGTTCGTCAGCCCGGATGCCCGCGAAAAGCTGCGCACCGAGCGGCGCGAGCGCTTCTTCGAGGAGGTCGTCGACGCGATGATCACCGAGGCCCGCGTGATCGGCATCCCCCTGGACGAGATCGTCCGCCGGATCGAGGGGGCGAAGTGACGCTCTCCGTCGAGGTCAAGGACCTCACCATCCGGTACGGGGAGACGGTCGCCGTCGACGGGCTCACGCTCAAGCTGGCCGGCGGCAAGATCTACGGCCTCCTCGGGCGCAACGGCTCGGGCAAGACCAGTGTGCTGTCGGCGGTCTCCGCGTTTCGCAAGGCCACCAGCGGCGCGGTGCTGGTCGGCGGCGCCGAGCCGTTCGAAAACGCGGCCCTGACCCGGCAGATCTGCTTCGTCCGCGACCGGGTCGACGCCCAGGACGGCGACTGCGCCCGTGGCGTGTTTCGGATGGCCCGGATGCTGCGCCCCAACTGGGACGAGGAGTACGCGCAGGCCCTGATCGAGCGCTTCCACGTGCCCCTCAAGAAGCGGATCGGCGCGCTCTCCCGCGGCGCCAAGTCGGCGCTCAGCGTCACGCTCGGCCTGGCCGCGCGGGCGCCGGTGACCATCTTCGACGAGTCCTACCTGGGGATGGACGCCCCCTCGCGATACGCGTTCTACGACGAGCTGCTCAACGACTACATCGCCCATCCGCGCACGATCATCATCTCCACACACCTGATCGAGGAGGTCGGCTCCCTCTTCGAGGAGGTCGTGATCATCGACAAGGGACGCCTGGTGGCACACGACGACACGGAAGCCCTGCGCGCCCGGGGTGTCGCGGTCACCGGCCCGGCCGACGCGGTCGCGGAGTTTACAGCCGGGCGCACGGTGCTGGGCGACCAGCGGCTGGGTGGCACCCGCTCGACCACGATCTACGGCCAGCTCACCGCGGAGGAGCGCGGCCGTGCCCGGGGCGCCGGCCTCGATCTGGGGCCGGTCGGACTCCAGGACCTCTTCGTCCACCTGACCGCGGAGGAGCGGCGATGAGCACCTACACCCCGTGGATCGTCACGCGCACCCAGACGCGGGCCAGCCTCCTGATGGTCGCCGGCTACTGGGCCATCATGCTCCCCATCTACGCCGCGATCGTCGCCCTGGTGCTGGCGGTCGGCGACGTGGACGTGAGCATCTGGGCCACCTCCGGCGGCTCCGCCCCCAAGTACTTCCTGCTGGCCGTCGGCGTGATGCTGGCGACGGTGTACCTCCCGGTCTACGTGGGCAACGGCGTCACCCGGCGCGACTTCGCGCTCGGCGCCTCGCTCTACATCCTGCTGGCCGCCGCCGTGTACGCGGTCTTCATGACGCTCGGCTTCGCCATCGAGTACCCGATCTACTCGGCGCGCGACCTCATGGGCAACCTCACCGACCCGTACCCCGTGCGCTCCATGGCCGACGCGCTGGCCATGCTCGTCGGTCAGCTGCTCGTCGGTGCCGTCTACCTGGTCTGCGGGTGGTTGATGGGCACCTGCTTCTACCGCCTGGGCGCCTGGTGGGGCATCGTCCTCATCCCGCTGACGGTCCTGCCGGCCGTCGTGACCGAGATCGGCTTCGACGCGCTCTGGCTCGGCTACGCCATCAACAACGGCCTGGGCATCGAGCCCCCGCCACTGGCGGTCGGCGTGCTCATGGCCGTGGCGTCCATCGCCGTGGCCTGGGTTGCCAACTTCGTGCTCATCCGCACGGTCGCCATCAAGAAGGTCTCCGGCTGAGACGGGGAGGGACCCATGCCGGTCATCGAGATTTCCAACCTGCGCAAGAGGTACGGCGAGACGGTCGCCGTCGCCGACGTGTCGTTCACAGTGGACAGTGGTGAGATCTTCGGGATCCTCGGCCCCAACGGCGCGGGCAAGACGACCACGGTCGAGCTGCTGAGCGGGCTGCGCCGGCGCGACGGCGGCACGGTCCGCGTACTCGGGAAGGACCCGGACCGCGACGGCGCCGAGCTGCGCGAGCTGGTCGGCGTGCAGCTCCAGGAGAGCGAGCTGCCCGAGCGGATCCGGGTGTCGGAGGCGCTGGAGCTGTACAGCACCTTCTACCGCGAGCCGGCCGACTGGCGCGAGCTGCTCGACGTGCTCGGCCTCTCCGGACGGCGCAACGCCCGCTTCGGCACCCTCTCCGGCGGCCAGAGGCAGCGGCTCTCGATCGCGCTCGCGCTGGTCGGCGACCCGCAGGTGGCCGTGCTGGACGAGCTGACCACCGGGCTCGACCCGGCCGCCCGGCGGGACACCTGGGCGCTGATCGAGAGCGTCCGCAACCGGGGCGTGACGGTCGTACTGGTCACCCACTTCATGGACGAGGCCGAGCGCCTCTGCGACCGGGTCGCCGTGATCGACGCCGGCCGCACCGTCGCCGTCGACACGCCAGCCGCCCTCGTGGCCAAGGTCCAGGCCGAGCACGGCCTCGACCGGGCCACGCTCGAAGACGCCTACCTGGCCCTCACCGGCCACGAGATCGGGGTATAGCGCCATGACCACCGCAGTCACCCGACTGACCATTGTGGAGTCGAAGCTCTTTCTCCGGGACACGACGAGCGTCGTCATGGGCGTGGCCTTTCCCGCTGTGCTGCTGCTCCTGCTCGGCTTCGCGATCCCCGGCTTTCGCGAGGCGACCGACGACCTCGACGGCCTGCGGCCGATCGACATCTACGTGCCGATCGTGCTGGCGATGGCGATCTGCACGACCAGCGTGAGCGTGCTGCCGACGTACCTGGCGACCTACCGCGAGCGCGGCGTGCTCCGCCGGCTCGCCACCACGCCGGTCGGCCCGGTCAGGCTGCTCGGCGCCCAGCTGCTGGTCAACGGCGCCGGCACGCTGGTCGCCGTGGCACTGGCGGTCGCGGTCGGCACTGCCGCGTTCGGCGTCGACCTGCCCCGGCAGGTGCCGGGCTTTCTGATCGCGCTCGTGCTGGGCACGGCGGCCATGTTTGCCGTGGGCCTGCTGATCGCGGCCGTCGCGCCGCGCGCCAAGACCGCCACCGGGATCGGCATGCTCGTGTACTTCCCGATGCTCTTCTTCGCCGGCGTGTGGACTCCCGGCCCGGTCATGCCGGACGGGCTGCGGCGGGCCAGCGACCTCACCCCGCTGGGCGCCGCATCCCAGGCAATGCAGGACGCGTGGAGCGGCGCGTTTCCGTCCGCGCTGCACCTGGCCGTGATGGCCGGCTACCTGCTGCTGGCCGGCGCACTCGCCGCCCGGTTCTTCCGCTGGGAGTGACGGCCAGCCAAGCTGATCCCGCTGCCGCCGTCGCCGGACAGTGGTCCCCCGGCGCCGCCCCACCCTCGGCCCTTGCTCCGCCCCGGCTTGATCCCCGGCGCCGGCTGTGCGGGCTTGGCGGTGCGCACGCTGCGGGCTTGGCGGCGGTGTCGGGGGCGACGGCCGCGTCTCCTCGGGGCTGGTCAGACGCGAAAGCCGGCGGCCCGCGCCGCCTGGCGCTCGCGTTTGCGCTCCCGCCGGCGCCTGAGCACCCAGACGAACGTGAGCACCATCGCGACCAGGAAGAAGAGCACCAGGAACGGCAGCACGATCGCGATCACCGACATGAACACGCTCGTGGCGTCTTCCGCGGTGCTGGCCACCGGCGCGCCGATGCCGGCCGTGCCCGCGTTGATGACCGGGCGTGCGGCCGCCTTGATGCCGTGCACGCCGAGCGCGATCAGCACGCCCACCGCCACCGGCACCCACTGGTTGGAGGAGAAGAAGTGCCCCGGGTCGCTCACCGTCACGGTCTCCGAGCTGGAGCCCGCACCGAAGGCGAGCCCACCCGCCGTCGGCCGGACGGCGGTCTGCACGACATCGTTGACGCTGTCGACCACCGGGATCTTGTCGGCGAAGAACTCGACCGCGAGCAGCAGCGCCAGGATCGTGATCACCCAGCCGTCGCTCAGCCAACTCCAGCCGCTGGGCAGCTCGATCAGGTCGGTGTAGCGCGCCAGCAGCCCCATCGTGAGCAGGGGAATGTACGCGTTCAGCCCGGCCGAGGCGGCCAGGCCCGAACCGGTGAGCGCTTCCAACACGTGTCCCAGCATCGCACCGCACCGCCACCCCGGCTGCCCGCCGCGCTCCGCCCGCCCGGCGGGCCTGCGAACGGCGCCGCGGGCACTTGGCTAGTCTCTCCGGGTGCGGTTGGTGATTGCGCGGTGCTCGGTGGACTATGTCGGACGGCTCTCGGCGCACCTGCCGCCGGCGACGCGGCTGCTCATGGTGAAGGCGGACGGGTCGGTCTCGATCCACGCCGACGACCGGGCCTACAAGCCGCTGAACTGGATGAGCCCGCCCTGCCGGCTGGAAGAGGCACCAGGCGTCTGGCGGGTGGTCAACAAGGCCGGCGAAGAGCTGCGCATCACGCTGGAGGAGATCTTCCAGGACACCTCCTACGAGCTGGGCATCGACCCGGGCCTGCAGAAGGACGGCGTCGAGGCGCACCTGCAGGAGCTGCTCGCGGCCAACCCGACCACGCTGGGCGACGGCTACACCCTGGTGCGCCGCGAGTACATGACCGCGATCGGCCCGGTCGACCTGCTCTGCCGGGACGCGGTGGGCGCGGCGGTCGCCATCGAGGTCAAGCGCCGTGGCGAGATCGACGGTGTCGAGCAGCTGACCCGCTATCTGGAGCTGCTCAACCGTGACCCGCTGCTCGCGCCGGTGGCCGGGATCTTCGCCGCTCAGGAGATCAAGCCGCAGGCAAGGGTGCTGGCCGAGGACCGGGGCATCCGCTGCGTGGTCGTCGACTACGACAAGCTGCGCGGCATCGAGCGCGACGAGCTCACGCTCTTTTAGCCGGCCGGTCATCGCGGGTGGTAGAGCGCGGCCCGCACGGTCTGGACCAGCTGCTCGGGGTCGGCGTAGAGGTCGGCGTCGGTGAAGTAGCGCATGCGCCAGCCCCTGGTCTCCAGCCAGTTGTGCCGGGGCTGGTCGAGGTGGGAGTCGCCGGCGTAGACCACGCCGACCCGCTCCTCGGCGTAGCCCAGGTCGACGTGGCAGTGCACCCGACCCTTGTCGTCGCGGACGGCGAGCTGCGGCTCGGGTGCGGGGAGCAGGCCGTCGCGCAGGACCAGACGCAGGTGGCTCTCCTGGCGGCAGCGCGCCCGCGGGTCGGCTAGCGGCACCAGGTCGCGGGCCTGGCGCACGCCGCGCAGCCCGTCGTGCCGGGCGACCTCGTCGGCCAGATCCTCGGCCGTGCAGGCGCCCACCCGCAGCGCGGCGTCGAGGACGGCCAGCGCGTCGAGGCGGCCGAGCTGGCGGGCGAGGTCGACCGCGCACCGGGCCGGGCCGAGGCAGCGCAGGCCGAGGACGTCGCGCACGTCGGCGAAGGGGAGCACCGCTCCGTGCGCGGCGATGCCCCGCCGCTGAGGCAGCGAGGTGCCGGCGGGGACCGTGACGTGCAGCGCGTCGGCGGGCACGACGCCGAAGCCGTAGAGCATCGCGGCCGTGTGGTGGGTGAGCACGGCGGCGGGTGGCAGCACCCGCACCGCCGCCCGTAGCCGGTCGAGGTCGGCGGGGGGAGCGTCGGTCATGACGCAAAGGATCGGCCGGCCGCCGGGATGGGCGCTAGCGCCGGGCGGCTGGCTGTGGACAGCCGGGCCGCCTGTGGAAAACGCCCTGATCAAGCCCGGATGTGCTATCTCGCCGCTGTCGGTGGAGTCCGCCGAACCGGGGATCGCGGAGGGTGAGGCCGCGGGAACGCACCCTGAGAAAACGCTCCGCGGTAGCTCAAGATCTTGTCGCCGCCGCGGGATGGCGGGGTGCGGCGCGGGACCGCGGCGAAGAGCTCTCCTAGGCGTGCCAGGTCGCCGGCGCGATCTGCACCGCGTACGGCAGCTCGGCGGTCACGCACTGCCCGGGGTTGACGCTCCGGTGCAGCTCGTAGTGGCCGGCCGCGGCCCGGTTGTAGAGGTGCGCCACCGGACCGTTGCTGGTGCGCTCGATCCGCCAGAACGCCTCGATGCCGGCCTCGGCGTACAGGCCGGGCTTGACGGACCGGTCGAAACGGCGGCTGCTCGGGCACTCCACCTCGACCACGAGCGCGACGTCGCCGGGGTCGGCCCAGGCGCCGCCCTTGGGGCTGCCCGGGCGGAGCACCGTGACGTCGGGGGTGAGGTAGCTGCCGCCCGCACGCACGCCGACGCCGCCGGTGACCGTCCAGCCGGGCGGTACGGCGCTGCGCAGATCGGTGGCGACCTGCTCGACCAGCTGCTGGTGGTCGTCGTCGAGCGGGGCGCTCACGTGGAGGGCGCCGTCGACGACCTCGTACCGGTGATTGTCGCGCGGGAACGCGCGCAGGTCGGTCTCCATCCACGGCCGGCCTGGCGCCTCGAGTCGGGGTGCCACGCTGAACCACCTCCTCGTGGCCAGCCTACCGAGGCGACCGCCCCGCGCGAGTGGATCAATAAATCAGGCGAGAGCGTCCCGGGCGCGGGCCTTGAGCGCGCGTACCACCCCGTCCTTGCCCTCGGCGACCAGCCGGCGCAGCGGGGCCGGGTGCCCCGGCTGGGCCAGCCAGGCTTCGGTGGCCGCGACGGTGGCCTCGCTCACCTGGTACGCCGGGTAGGCCAGGATCACGAACTCCTGCGCCGGCTCGCTGTCGCGCAGGTCCCACACCTGGCGGACGGCCGCGAAGTACGGCTCCACGTACGAGGCGGTCAGCGCGACCTGGGTCGGGTGCTGGAAGCCCTGGAGCAGCGACCGGTGCTCCCAGTTGGGCAGCGCCTCCGGGCCGGTGAGCCGCCGCCACACCTCGGCCTTGGCCTCGGGGGTGGGCAGGAGCGCCCGCGCGTACGCCGCCTCCCGCTCGCCGCTCGCCGTGCGGTCGCGGGCCAGCTCGGCCTCGATCTCGTCGCTGCCCACCGCGCCCTTGGCGGCCAGCGACTGCACCAGCGACCAGCGCAGCTCGGTGTCGATGGTCAGCCCTTCGGGCACGCCCACGCCGTCGAGCCAGCCGCGGAGCACGGCCAGGTCGGCGGCGTCGCGCGAGGCGGAGGCGTACGCCCGGGCCCAGGCGAGCTGGAAGCCGCTGCCCGGCTCGGCGGCCGCGACGGAGGTACGGGCGGTGCCGGCGAGCGCGGCCCAACCCTCCGGCGCCCAGGCCGGGTCGGCGTAGAACGAGAGCGTGCTCTGCGCCTGCCGGAGCGTGGCGGTGACCAGGTTGATGTCGCGCTCGGCGGGGAGGCCGGCCACGACCAGCGCCACGTAGTCGCGGGCGGCCAGCTCGGCGTCGCGCACCATGTCCCACGCGGCGGCCCAGCAGAGCGCGCGGGGGAGCGAGGACTCGAAGCCGGCGATGTGCTGCACGACAGTGGCCATCGAACGGTCGTCGAGCCGCAGCTTCGCGTACGTGAGGTCGTCGTCGTTGAGCAGCAGCACGTCGGCCACCCGCACGCCGGCGAGCTGGGGAAGCGGCGTCTCCTCGCCGGTCACGTCGACCTCGATCCGCTCCCGCCGCACCAGCCGGTCGCCGACCACGTCGTAGAGGCCCACGCTGATCCGGTGGGTGCGCAGGACCGGGTACTCGGGCGGGGCCTCCTGCAGGACCGAGACGGACTCGTACGTGCCGTCGGGCCGGAGCGAGATGGCCGGGCGCAGGGTGTTGACCTGTGCGGTCTCCAACCACTGCGCGGCGAACTTGCGCAGCTCCCGGCCGGATGCCGCCTCCAGCTCGCTGAGCAGGTCGTCGAAGGTGGCGTTGCCCCAGGCGTGGCGGCCGAAGTACGAGCGGAGCCCGGCCAGGAACGCGTCCTCGCCCACGTACGCGACGAGCTGCTTGATCACGCTCGCGCCCTTGGCGTACGTGATGCCGTCGAAGTTGACCTCGACCGCGGCGAGGTCGGGCATCTCGCAGTACACCGGGTGGGTGGAGGAGAGCTGGTCCTGCCGGTAGCCCCAGTTCTTGCGCACGGACAGGAACGTGGTCCACGCGTCGGAGAAGCGGGTGGCGTTGGTGTTGCACCAGTGGCTGGCCCACTCGGCGAACGACTCGTTGAGCCACAGGTCGTTCCACCAGCGCATAGTGACCAGGTCGCCGAACCACATGTGGGCCAGCTCGTGGAGGATCGTGTTGGCCCGCTGCTCGTGCTCGAAGTCGGTGACCTGCGAGCGGAAGATGTAGTGCGCCTCGGCGTGCGTGACGCAGCCGAAGTTTTCCATCGCGCCGGCGTTGAAGTCGGGCACCCAGAGCTGGTCGTACTTGGGCAGCGGGTAGCGCACGCCGAACTTGCGGTGGAAGTAGTCGAAGCCCTGCTTGGTGATCGTGTGCAGCTCGCCGTCGTCCATGTGCTGGGCCATCGAGGCGCGGCAGAAGTAGCCCATGTCGATGCCGTCGTGCTGGTGGCGCACCTCGTGGTACGGCCCGGCGCAGAGCGCGGTGATGTACGTGCTCATCCGCACCGACTGCTCGAAGTGGACGGTCTTGACGTCCGGGGAAGGGGCGACGGTCCCGACCGGCGCGTTGGAGACCACCTTCCAGTGCGCCGGCACGACCGCGTGCCAGGTGTAGACGCTCTTGAGGTCGGGCTGGTCGAAGCAGGCGTACACCCGCTGGGCGTCGGCCGTCTCGAACTGGGAGTAGAGGTAGACCTCCTTGTCCACCGGGTCGACGCTGCGGTGCAGGCCCTGGCCGCTGGCGGAGTAGAAGAAGTCGGCGTCGACCACGAGCGTGTTGTCGGCGGCGAGGCCGCTGAGCACCAGCCCGTCTTCGGCGGACCAGGCGGAGATGTCGACCGGCTGGCCGTTGAGCTCGGCGGAGCGCACCCGCTGGGCCGCGACCTCGATGAACGTCGACGCGCCCGGCTCCGTGCAGCTGAACGCCACCCGTGTCGTGGAGCGGAAGGTCTGGTCGCCGTCGCCGGCCCGGGAGAGGTCCAGGGTGATGTCGTATCCGGTGACCTCGATCAGGCGGGCCCGTTCGGCCGCCTCTACCTGGGTCAGGTTGCGCACTCCGGCCACGGTCGTCTCCTGCCTCTCCGCCGTCGTCGTCGACAGCCTGATCGAGCGGTCCTGGTCGACAGCCCGTCGAACGAGTCTGTCATGCCAACCTCACCGTTCCCGGAGTGGCCCAGGTCACCGAGCAATCGAGGATCCGCGGGAGCAGGATGAACGCATGGTTGAGCGTTCATCAGTTGACATGTGGTTCGACCCGATCTGCCCATGGGCCTGGCTCACCTCCCGCTGGCTCCTCGAGGTGGAGAAGGTCCGCCCGGTCGACATCCAGTTCCACGTAATGAGCCTTTCCGTGCTCAACGAGGGACGGGACCTTCCGGAGAAGTACCGCGCGATGATGGAGACCGCGTGGGCGCCGGTGCGGATCTGCGTCGCGGCCGAGCGGGCGTACGGGCCCCAGGTCCTGCGCGACCTCTACACCGCGCTCGGCACCCGCATCCACCCTGGCAAGCAGGAGCGCGGGCCGGAGCTGTACCGGGCGGCGCTCGCCGAGGCGGGCCTCGACCCCGACCTGGCCGCGGCGGGCGACTCCACCGAGTACGACGTGGCGCTCCGGGCCAGCCACGACGCCGGTATGAAGCCGGTCGGTCTCGACGTCGGCACCCCGGTCATCCACGCGCCCGGCCCGGACGGCAACAAGATCGCGTTCTTCGGCCCGGTGATCACGCCGGCGCCCAAGGGTGAGGCGGCCGGCAAGCTGTGGGACGGCGTCCTGCTGGTGGCCGGCACCCCCGGCTTCTACGAGATCAAGCGCACCCGGGAAGCCAGCCCTGTCTTCGACTGACACCCCCGTGATCGAAGCTCCCGCCAAGGCGCTAGAACGACTTCGAGGGAGCTTCGATCACGGGGCGGGACGCCCTCAGGGTGTCGGTCGTCACACCCAAGTGCGACGGTACCGTCACGCACTATGACGATCGTGCACCCGATCGCCCGGGCCTGGATCACCACCGGCGGCACCGGCGCGCAAAACTACGACGAGTTCGCCGATGACGCCGAGATCACCTCGATCATCGCCGACAACCCGCACAGCGCCCTCGCCGTCGAGATGCCGCACCGGGCGCCGGAGAGCCTCGGCAGCGGCTTCGCCGACGCGCTCCCGGCCGCCGTCGAGCGGCTCGCCGAAGCCAAGGCGGACGGCAGCTACACCCCCGCCGAGCAGGTCATCGCCCTCTACCGGATCACCGCGCCGGGCGAGGCGCCGGCGTACGGGATCTTCGCCATGGTCGACACCGAGCAGATCTCGACCAGCGCCGACGAGCCCGGCCTGGTGATCCGCAACGAAGACGTCTTCATCGAGAAGGTGCGCGAGCGGGTGGCGCTCGCCGGGGCCACCGGCCACCTCCTCTCGCCCGTGCTGCTGCTGCAGACCGCCCGCGGCGACGACCTGCACGCGGCGCTGGCCGGGGCGACCGACCGGGCCGGTGCCCCGGCGGCCACCGACCTCGACCAGGCCGGCCGTACGCACGCGGTGTGGCTGGTCGGCCCCGGTCCGGAGCAGGACGAGCTGACCGCGCTGGCCGGCGGTGGCGAGCTCGTCGTGGCCGACGGCAACCACCGCAGCCTCGCCGCGCAGACCGCCGGGCTCCCGCTCTTCCTGGCCGTGGTCACCACGCCCGAGTCGGTCACCATCCAGCCGTACAACCGGCTGGTCAGCGAGCTGACCGTGCCCGTACCCGAGCTGCTCGACCGGCTCCGCGCGGCGGGCGCCGAGGTGCGCGCGGAGGCCGGCCCACCGGCCGTCCCGGCGGCGGGCGGCACCGTCCGGCTCTATGCGGGCGGCGAGACGTACGCGGTGGCGCTGCCGCCGACGCCGGGCGCGAGCGCGGTCGACAACCTCGACCACGCGCTGGTCGAACGGGTCGTGCTCCGCGACGCGCTGGGGCTCGACCCGGGCGACAAGCGGATCACGTACGTGGGGGGCGACTACCCGGCCGGCTGGCTCGCCGGCGAGGTCGATGCCGGGCGGGCGGAGCTGGCGATCCTGATCGCGCCGGTGACCGTCGACGACTTCGTCTCGGTCAACCTGGCCCGGCAGAAGCTGCCCCGCAAGAGCACCTGGTTTACCCCGAAGGCCCGTGGCGGCCTCGTCCTGGCCCAGCTGGCATGAAGCTGCACCCACAGGTGGCGGCCGCGCTGGCCGCCCGGCCGCGGCCGACCCAGGAGCAGATCGCGGCCGACCCGATGGCCCAGCTGGTGGCCACGCGCGACGCGATGGTGGCCGCGGTCGAGGTGGAGTGCGGCCCGCCGATGCCGATCGCCCATGTGTCCGATGTGGACGCCGACGGGGTGCTGTGCCGGCTGTACGTGCCCGTGCCCGGCGCCCCCGTCGTGCTCTTCCTGCACGGCGGCGGCTGGGTGATGGGGAGCCTGGAGACCCATGACGGGCTCTGCCGGCGGATCGCCGACCGGTCCGGCTGCGCGGTGCTCTCGGTCGACTACCGGCTCGCGCCCGAGTGCCCGTACCCGGCCGCGCTCGACGACGCCGAGACCGCGCTCGGGTGGCTGCGCCGGGAGGCGGAAGGCGTCGACGCCACCCGGATCGCGGTCTGCGGTGACAGCGCGGGCGGCCACCTCGCGGCGGTGCTCGCCCGGCGGCAGCGGGACGCCGGCACGCCCCTGGCTTACCAGGTGCTGATCTACCCGGTGATCGACCCGACGATGGCCGCCGAGTCGTACCAGCAGCTCAGCGACTACGGCCTCGAGTCGACGGCGATGGCGCTCTTCTGGGCGATGTTCCTCGGGGACGCCGGCGACCGGGAGAGCCCGGACATCGCGCCGCTCGCCGCCGACCTGGCCGGCCTGCCGCCCGCGCTGATCCTCACCGCCGAGTACGACGTGCTCCGCGACGAGGGCGAGCGGTACGGCGAGGCGCTCCTCGCGGCCGGCGTGCCGGCGGTGGTCGCCCGGTACCTCGGCGTCAACCACGGGTGGGTCCGCAAGCTCGCCCTCTTCGACGCGGCGGGCGTGGCGGCGGACCAGGTGGCGGCCGGTCTGCGGGCCGCACTGACCGCCTGACAGACTGCCCGGTATGCGCGTCTACCTGGGAGCCGACCACGCCGGCTACGAGCTGAAGGTGCACCTCGTCAACTACCTCGGCAAGCAGGGGTACGAGACGGTCGACGTCGGACCCCACGCGTTCGACCCCGAAGACGACTACCCGGCGTTCTGCCTGCACACGGGCGCTCGCGTGGTCGCCGACCCGGGCAGCCTCGGCATCGTGATCGGCGGCTCCGGCAACGGCGAGCAGATCGCGGCCAACAAGGTCGCCGGCACCCGCGCCGCCCTCGCCTGGAACGTCGAGACGGCCCAGCTCGCCCGCCAGCACAACGACGCCAACCTGGTCGCCATCGGCGCCCGCCAGCACACGATCGACGAGGCGACGGCGATCGTGGAGGCGTTTCTGACCAGCACGTTCTCCGGCAGCGAGCGGCACGCGCGGCGGATCAAGCAGGTCGCCACCTACGAGGAGACCGGCGAGCTGCCGGCCCTGCCCTGAAGAATCTTTCCGAGACATAGAGCTACCGCGACGTCCGTCGTGGTCCAGACCGTTGCGCGGGGTCCCCGGGGAAACGTGGAGCGCAGCGGAGCGTTTTCTTGGGGTGCATTCCCGCGGCCTCACCCTGCGCGGTTGGCAAAATCCCCGGCCCGGCCCGGGGCGCCGGCTAGCGGGCGCCGCGAGGTGGGTCGTCGCGGGGCACCCAGCCGCGCCGGACGATGATCAGCCGCTCCTGCGCCTCGGCCAGGTCGGCGTCGGTCGGCCGGGCCGCGTCGCGGGCGCGCATCGCGGCGCTGATGCCCACCTGCGACGACCCGGAGCCGACCAGGCCGCGCAGCCCGCGCTCGGTCTCCCGCTCGTCGGGCGGCCGGGCCGGCGGATCGGGGTCGAGCACCTCGGAGGTCACCATCGAGGCCGCCGCGTCCGGGTCGGGCGGCTCGCGGTAGTCGTCCGGGGGACGCGGGCGGGCCGGCCGCCCCGCCACCCCCTGCCGCAACCGGCGCCGCCTGCGCTCAGGATCCGCCATGCGCTCGACCGTACAGGTCCTAGAAGATTTCCGGCGCGCTCGGCTGGCGGTACCAGCCGAAGGCGGTGCTCGCCCGGTGGAGGGCGCCGGGGCGCAGCTCGCGTACCCGTCCCGCGGCGGCCAGGGCGGCGAGCGAGGTGCCGCCGAGGTACGCCGCGCCCAGGTCGGTGACGTCGCAGGCCAGGTCGGCCTCGGCCGAGGTGCGCTCGCAGGTCGCCCCGGGCGGGCCGCCCGCGACGCGCCAGCGGCCGGCGTTCTCCGGCAGCAGCGGGTCGCCGACCTCGAACACCACGTCGAGGTCCGTCGCGTACCGCCGGGCGGCCAGCGCCGCCGGCAGGTCCAGCAGGCGTACCCAGAGGCCGTCGGCGAAGTGGGTGTCGAGCTGGCGGATGTCGCTGGCCAGGTACAGCAGCGGGTCGTCCACGGCCGCGAACCCGTACGTGACCGTGCGGGCCAGGTCGATGCCGAGCAGGAAGCGCCACAGCGTCGCGTACGCCACCGGGTCGGCGGCCGCGATCTCGCTCACGTGCACCGTGGCGTTCGGGCCGGTGGAGCTCCAGCCGCTCTTGGAGCGCCACAGCGCGTACCCGTCGACGCCGCCCTCGCCCTCGTGCACCACGGCCCGCCGCTCGGTGGCGCCCTCGCGGCGGCCCGGGGAGTCGGCGAGCACCTGTGCCCACCACTCGTCGGTTCGGCTGGACCAGCCCGGACGCTCGGGGCGCAACGTGTCGTACACCTTGGTCAGCTCGGGGTAGAGATCGGCCGGACTTCCGGCGCGGAGCCGGCCCCCGGCGGTGGCCGCCGGCAGCTTCACCTCGCGGGTGTCGATGCTGAGCTCCAGCCGGGTGGAAGCGAGCCCGTACCCGAAACGGGGGTAGATCCGCGCCTCGCTCGCCCACAGGATGGCGAGCGGCTCCCGCCCGGCGTCGCGAAGGTCGCGGAGCTGGCGCCGCATGAGGCGGGTGAGCAGCCCTCGCCTGCGGTGGGTGGGGGCGACGCCGACGCCGGTGACGTGTGCGGCGGGCAGGACCGCGCCCGGTACGGTGAGGTCGCGGGCGGCGGCGAACGTGTGCCCGACCACCTCGTCTGCGTCGGTGACGACCAGCGTCCGGTCGGCCTCCCAGACCCGCCGGTCGAGGTCCTGCTCCTCCTGGTCGAGGGCGCGGTGGAAGAGGCCGAACAGCAGGGTCGAGGCCTTCAGGAAGTCGTCGGGCGTGGCCGGGCGGAGGGGGAGGTCGTCCGTCATGCGTTCTGTGTAGCCCATGCCCTAGGGGGTCGGCGACCGGTTTGCGGCCTGGCTACCCTCGACTATGAGGTTCCGGCCGGGCTCGCCCGGCTCTGCCGGGCCCACCCAGTTCGGGGGGAGGAGATCATGGCAGACCCGACCCAGCCATGGGCCGAGCGGACGGTGGACCTGCCGCCGCAGGCGCCGCTGCCGCAGTCGTACCAGCGGGGGGTGGCCCAGGTCCAGCCGAGGGCGACCGCGCCGGGCACGCCGGCCGCGCCGCACGAGCCGACCGCCACGGGGTGGCCGCAGGCCGAGCCGGACCCGAGGTGGGCCCCGCAGGGCTACCGCCGGGGCCAGTGGCGGATCGGCAGCGGGTGGACGCTCTTCGGCGGTCTGGTCGCGTTCGTCTGTTGGGGCATCTGGGCGATTTCCACCCGGGGCAACCTGGTCAGCCCGGTGCTCACGTTCGTCCTGTCGTTGGGCGTGGCGGCCGGCCTGTTCGCGCTCTGCCGGCTCGTCGGCAAGGTCATCCTGGAGCGCCAGCTCGGCCGGGTCCGGCGCAGCGCACGCGGCGCCCACCTCGTCACCGCGATCTTCCTGGTCGGCGTCGGCATCGCCTACCTGCGCCAGACCGAGTGGGTCATGGACATCGTCAACTGGGTGCGCGGGCTCTTCTGAGTTCACGCTTCGCGCCGGCAAGGCCACTCTGGGCTACGGCGCCATCGGCCTGCGCAACGCCCGACCTCGGGTGCGCCGGAAGCCCCGTTGATGAGGGGTTTCGAGGGGATGGCGGCCAGCTTGTCACGCCGCAAAATCCCTGATCAACGTCGCGATGAGCATCGATGGTCCGAAATGTCTGATGTTTGAGTGAGTGCTCAAACAACTTCCACGTGCGGTACTTCTAGATCGCTTTGAGTGATCCTAAGAGTGCAAGGCGTCACGGACGGGGGTTGAGGGGGTCACCACCATGTCGTCGGACGTCGATGCTTCGCGTACCGGAAAAGCGCGTCGCATCCCGATATACCGTACACTTCCCGCTCTCGCTAGAAACCCGTTGCGGGCCTTCGAGGAGATCGGCCGGGACACCGACGGCGAGGTGGTCCAGCTCGACCTCGGCCTGCACCGGCCGTACCTGGTGAGCCGCCCCGAGGACATGCAGCACGTGCTGCGCGACCGCGCCGACAACTACGTGCGCGACGGCATGCTGTGGAAGCCGCTGCGCCGGCTCTTCGGCAACGGCCTCGGCATGGACGGCCCGGACTGGGCGCGCAGCCGCCAGCTCATGCTCCCGGTCTTCTCGGCCCGCAACGTGGCGACCATCATGGACGAGCTCACCGCGGCGCTGACCGAGGCGGTGGAGGAGCTCGACCCGTACGCCCGGCGCGAGGAGCCGATCGACACCCGGGTGGAGATGACCCGGATCATCCACCGGGCGCTCATCCGGGTCTTCATCGGCGACGGGATGTCCACAGCGGACGCCGACCGGCTCGGGCACGCGGTGACCGCCGGCTTCACCTCGATCGGGCCGCGGCTGCTGCTGCCGTTCGTACCCGACTCGGTGCCGCTGCCCGGCGACGGCGCGTTCATGCGGGCGGTGCGGCTGGCCGACTCGATCGTGACCCCCTTGGTCCGCCAGCGCCAGCGGGACGGCGCGACCGGCGACGACCTCGTCTCCCTGCTCTGCCGGGCCCGCGACGAAAACGGCGACCCGCTCGACGAAGAGCTGGTCCGCAACGACGTCGTGGCGATGTTCGCGGGGGCGAGTGAGACCTCCGCGGTGACGCTCACCTGGCTGTGGGTGGTGCTCGACGGGCACCCGGAGATCGCCGCCCGGGTGTACGACGAGGTGGACCGCGTGATCGGCGACGGCAAGCCGGGCCCGGCCCACGTGCCGAAGCTCGTCTACACCAAGCAGGTCCTCCAGGAGCTGCTCCGGCTCTACCCGGTCGGCTGGGTCATCCCGCGGTCGGCCAAGGAGACCGACGTCGTCGGCGGGGTTGAGATCCCGGCCGGGAGCACGGTGCTGGCCAGCCCGTACCTGACGCACCGGATGGAGCGGTACTGGGAGCGGCCGTACGACTTCGACCCGGAGCGCTTCTCGCCGGAGCGGTCCGGCCGCCGCGTCCCCTCCTCGTACGTGCCCTTCGGCCTCGGCGCCCACCAGTGCCTCGGCAGCCACTTCTTCATGGTGGAGGCCCAGCTGATCGTCGCCATCATGCTCAGCCGCTACCGGGTGCGCCTGCGCGACTCGGCGCCGGTCGTACCGCAGGCGGCGGCCACGCTGCGCCCGCGCGGCCGGGTGGAGGTGATGCTCTCCTACAGGTCGCCCCAGTAGTCGGTGAGGCCGTAGAAGCCTTTGTTGAAGCCGATGTACCGCTCCAGGAACGCCGCCAGCTCCGGTTGCTCCGCGTGCAGCGGCCGCAGGAGCGCCAGCGCTTCCGCCACCAGTACGCCGATCCGCTCCGTCACGCCGTCACGGGTCACGCCGAGCATCATCGGGTTGAGATCGCCCCACGTCACGTCCCGGTCGTACGTGCCGAGGTCGTTGAGCAGCCGGATCACCTCCTGCACCTTTCGCCCGGCGGCCAACACCTCGCCGGCCCGGGCGACGGGTGGCGGCCCGCTGGTGCTGACCCAGTGCGAGAGGAACACGAATGAGAAGCAGATGTTGTCCGCGTTGTCGAGGTAGTCCTCGAAGGTGGGCAGCGCGGCGGTGTCGCCGGCCTCCCGGCTGGCCTGCCACTCCCATTCGCGGGCCATCGCTTCGACCATCCGTTGAAACTCCAGCCGCCAGGCCGGGCGGAGCGCTGGGTACGCGGGTGCTGCGGAGATCGTCGACAGGATGTCGGCCAGCAACTGTCCCAACAGATCGTCTTCTTCCGCTGGTGTCCCGTCGACAACCGCCAGGCAGCGCCGCACGATTTCCGCCACTTGCGCATGGGACCGCGCCAGATAGTCGATCTGCCAGTCGAGTGCGAAGGCCCAGAGCGTGGCGCGGTTGGCGACCCGTAGCTCGTCGGCGCTGAACCACGGGCCACAGAAAGCGTTTGCCAGTGCCACGGTGCTGTACAGGGCCGGATCGAAGGGATTCGAGGGAAAGAGGGCGGGGTATCGAGCGGCGTACGCTTGCAGATCCCGTTGGGCCTGCCCCGCCACTGCGGAAACACGACCGGAATCCACTGCGGACAGTGCGCCGGCCGCGTCCACTGTGAGTTTTCCCACTTCGACTCCTCTCAATACTTTCCGGTATTCCATTGTCCGGGTGCCGAAGCCGTTTTGATCGAGCGAAAGCGAGAATTTTTCAAGTGGACGCCGAAGAGAGCCTTTCGGGCGGCGGTACCGGCATTGCCGCCGCCGCCCATGAACTGATCGGGCAGTTGACCAAGGAGTCGTGGGGGTATCTGTCCCCGTCGGTCTACGAGACCGGCCGGCTCGTCGCGCTGGCGCCGTGGCTGACCGGGCACGAGCGGCGGATGGAGTTCCTGGCGGCGACCCAGCGCGCGGACGGCGCCTGGGGCACCCCGGAGGAGTACGCGCTGGTCTCCACGCTGAGCGCGACGGACGCGCTGCTCGGGGCCGGCGACGGCCGCTTCCGGGACGTGGCGGCGAAAGGGCTGGCGGTGCTCTTTCGCCGGCTGGCCGGCGGACCCCGGCTGTCCATGCCGGACACTCCGGCGATCGAGATAATCGTTCCGGCGCTCATCGCGTCCATCAACCACCACCTCGAACGGGGTGACGCCGGGTACGGCGCCCGCCTGCCCGTTCCGGACGGGACGGACGGGCCGCGCCTCGCGAAGATCCGTTCCGCGGTCGGGGCCGGCGCGGCGGTGCCGACCAAGCTGCTGCACTCGCTCGAAGTGGCCGGCGACGCCGCCCGGGCGGCCGCGACCGTCCAGCCCGGACCCCGGGGCACGGTCGGCGCGTCACCCGCCGCCACGGCCGCCTGGCTCGGCGGGCCGCCCGGCGACCGGGCCACCGGCGGGGCGGTCGACTACCTCGAGGCCATCGTCGCGCGGCACGGCGGGCCGGTGCCGAGCGTGGTGCCGGTCACCCAGTTCGAGCGGGCCTGGGTCCTCAACACGCTCGCTCGCGCCGGTGTCGAGGTGGCCGTACCGGCCGAGCTGCTCACCGGCATGGCCGAGCACCTCGACGAGCGCGGTACGCCGGGCGGGGCCGGCCTCCCGCCGGACGCCGACACCACGTCGGCGGTACTGCTGGCGCTGGCCCGCTGGGGCGACGACCGCGGGCTGGAGGCGCTGTCGGCGTACGAGACGGACACCCACTTCGTCACCTGGCACGGCGAGCGGACCGCCTCCACGAGCGCCAACGCCCATGTACTGGACGCGCTGGGGGAGCAAGTGATCCGGACGCCGTCACTTAAAGAGAGGTACGCGCGGGCGATAGAAAAGGTGACATTGTGGCTCGCCGGCCAGCAGTCCACTGTGGGAGCCTGGGTGGACAAATGGCACGCGTCGCCCTATTACGCGACCGCCTGCTGTGCTGTCTCGCTGCACCGCTACGGCACCGGCCCGCACGCCGCCGCCGCGGTGGCGCGGGCCCGCGAGTGGGTGGTCGGCACCCAGCGCGCGGACGGCTCGTGGGGCCGCTGGGAGGGCACGCCCGAGGAGACGGCGTACGCATTACAGATTTTGCTGTTGACCGCCGGTGGAGCGGACAGTGCGGCACCGTGGGCGGCCGCACGCGGCTATTCATACTTACGGGCGACCTTTGGTCGGCAGCCGCATCCTCCACTGTGGCACGACAAGGACCTGTACGTACCCGTTGCCATCATCCGAGCAGAAATACTCGCAGCTCTTCACCTTGCCAGCCGCAAGCCGGCGGTATGGACACTCGTCGAACGGCTCGAAAGCGCGCAACAGGCTTAACACACCTGGCCTTGAGTGACGTAACGGACACTGCTACGGTCCCTCGGGTGCCGTCGGTGCCAGTGTTACGCGCCGTTGAGCATTCTCGATGAATCGGGCGAGGATTCCAACCCGGGCAGGTGTGATGAGTTCCCGCAGTTCACGCGTGAGGATCAAGGTTTTCGCACTCCTCCTATCCCTCGCTGCGCTGTGGGCGTTCGCGGCGTTCGTGACGACCCGTGACGGTCTCAACCTCCTGTGGGTGAGCACCCTCGACCAAAAGTACGGCCGGCCGACCGACTCGCTGATCCTCGCGTTGCAGCAGGAGCGCCGCCTCTCGGTGGTCTACCTCGGCAGCGGGCCGCGGGCACAGCGGACCGAGCTGGACGCCCAGCGCGCGCGGACCGACGAGGCCCGGGCCAAGCTCTCCGAGCTGGCCGGCGACACCGACGTGCGGCTGGCCGCGAGCGAGGCCGCCGAGCAGCGCATCGACGAGCTGTTCGACGAGCTCCAGGAGCTCGACTCGGCACGCGAGGCGATCAACACCAGCCGGATCGGCCGGGACGGCGCGTCCAGTGCGTTCACCGGCATGATCGACGCCAGCTTCCGGGTCTTCGGCTCCCTCGCCGGCCTGGACGACCAGGAGATCGCCAAGGACGGCCGCACGCTGGTCCAGCTGACCCGCGCCCGCGAGGTGATCTCGCAGGAGGACGCGCTGGTCAGCGGCGCGCTCGCGGCCGGCCGGATGACCGAGAGCGAGCGGGCGCGGCTGGTCCAGCTCTCCGGCACCCAGCGGTTCCTGCGCACGGAGGCCGTGCCCGAGCTGCATCCGGATGACGCGACCCGCTACAACGACTTGATCAACAGCGCGGCCATGCGCCAGTTCACGACGTACGAGGACCGGCTGATGGGCGAGACCGGCGGCGGCCGGCCCCCGGTCAACGCGGTCGCCTGGCGCGGCGCGGTCGACCCGCTGCTCTCCTCGTTCACCGAAATGGTGGAGGCCGGTGTGGACGACACGGTCGAGCGGGCGACGCCCGCCGCGGTCGGCGTCGTGGTCCGGCTCGGCCTGGCCGGTGGTCTCGGCCTCGTAGCGCTGATCGCCTCGATCATCATGTCCATCACCACGGCCCGCGCGCTGGTGCGCCAGCTCGAGCGCCTCCGCAACGCCGCCTGGGACCTGGCCAACGCCCGGCTGCCGAGCGTCGTCGAGCGGCTGCGCCAGGGTGAGAAGGTCGACGTGGTCGCCGAGGCTCCACCACTGACGTTCGGCAACGACGAGATCGGCCAGGTCGGCCAGGCGATCAACGCGGTCCAGGAGACCGCGATCCGGGCCGCCGTCGACCAGGCCGAGCTGCGCAACGGGGTCCGCGACCTCTTCCTCGGCCTGGCCCGCCGCAACCAGGCGCTGGTGCACCGGCAGCTCAAGGTGCTCGACGAGATCGAGCGGCGGGAGACCGACGCGCACGAGCTGGCCGACCTGTTCAAGGTGGACCACCTGGCCACCCGCATGCGGCGCAACGCGGAAAACCTCATCGTGCTCTCCGGCGCCGTGCCGGGCCGCCGGTGGCGCAACCCGGTGCCCTTCGTCGACGTGGTCCGGGGCGCGGTCGCCGAGGTGGAGGACTACACCCGCGTCTCCGTGCTGCCGATCGACGTGGCGTCGCTCTCCGGCCGGGCGGTCAGCGACGTGATCCACCTGCTCGCCGAGCTGATCGAAAACGCGGCCTCGTTCTCCCCGCCGTACACGATGGTCAACGTCGGCGGGCAGAAGGTGGCCAACGGCTTCGTCGTGGAGATCGAAGACCGCGGCCTCGGCATGAGCGAGCAGGAGCTCGACGCCGCCAACGACCTGGTCAGCAACCCGCCGGAGTTCAACCTCTCCAGCACCGCTCGCCTCGGCCTGTACGTGGTGGGCCGGCTCGCCGAGCGGCACGGCATCGACGTGCGCCTGCGCCGCTCGCCGTACGGCGGCACGATGGCGATCGTCCTGATCCCGTCCACGCTGGTCGTCTCCGACAAGTCGGAGGAGGAGGAAGCGCCGGAGAGTGCCGAGGAGGCGGCGCCGGAAGTCGAGGTCCCCGCCGAGGAGCGCCGGCGCGTGCGCGCGTACCAGTCGCTGCGGTCCACGTCCGACTCCGTTCCGGACGCCCCGGTCACCGCCCCGCCCGCGCCCCCGACGGCGATCGCCCCGCAGCCGGAGGCGCCCGTCTCGCCGGCGCCGATCATCGCCCGCGCCCGGGTCACGCCACCACCACCCGAGCGGCGCGGCGACAACGAGCTGCCCAGCGCCGGCCGGCCGCCGGCCACGGCCGCGACGGATGGGGCGGCGACCAACGGCAGCGGGCACGCCGAGCCGCCGCGCGACGCGGTCACCCTCACCCCGTCCGGCCTGCCGTGGCGGGTGCGCCAGGCGAGCCTCGCGGCGCCGCTGCGGCAGACCCCGCCCGCCCCCGAGGCGCAGCCGCCGGCGTCCACACCGCGTACGCCGGAGCAGACCCGCAGCATGATGTCGTCCTACCAGTCGGCTACCCGGCGCGGCCGCGCCGAGGCGGAGCGGCAGCTCAACGCGGAGACCCCGCCGCCGCCGGCCGAGCCGGATCGGTCAGCCTCGACCGGTGACACCGAGCCCACCGCATAACCCCCGCTCGGCACGTACAGCGCAGAAAGAGGTCGACAAGTGGCCCAGACGACAAGTTCCGTCAGTGACCTGGCTTGGTTGCTGGACGACCTGGTCGAGCGGGTTGACGAGGTCAAGCAGGCCGTGGTGCTCTCCGCGGACGGCCTTCTCATAGCCGCCTCGCGGGATCTGACCCGCGAGGACGCCGAGCATCTCGCGGCGGTCGCGTCCGGATTCCAGAGCCTGGCCCGTGGCGCCGGCCGCCAGTTCAAGGGCGGCAGCGTGCGGCAGACCATCGTGGAGATGGACACGCTCTTCCTCTTCGTGACCGCGGCCGGCCAGCGGGCCAACCTGGCCGTGATCGGCACGGAGGACGCCGACGTCGGGCTCGTGGCGTACGAGATGGCGATGCTCGTGACCCGGGTGGGCCAGTTCCTCACCACGCCCTCGCGGTCCGCCGTGAGCCCGCCCGACGGGAGGTGACCCTTTGGACCCTACGACGCATACGCCGGACGACGAGGTCTGGCACGACGACGAGGCCGGGCCGGTCGTGCGGCCGTACGCGATGACCCGTGGTCGCACCGCGCCGACGCGGGGCGAGTTCGACCTGATCTCGTTGATCGTGGCCACCCGGTCGGTCCCCTCGCTCGCGGCCGGGCTGCAGCCCGAGCACATCACGATCATGCGGCTGGCTCAGCGCCCGCTGTCCGTCGCGGAGGTCGCCGGCCACCTCACGCTCCCGCTCGGGATCGTGCGCGTGCTGCTCGGCGATCTGCTCGACAAGGGATACATCCTGGCCCGCGAGCCCCAACCGACCAGTCACATGCCCCCAGAGCGGATCTTCAAGGCGGTGATCAATGGGCTCCGCTCTCTCTGAGGAGGCGACGGACGCCAGCATCCCGATGGCGATCAAAGTGTTGATCGCTGGCGGTTTCGGAGTCGGCAAGACCACCCTCGTCGGCGCGGTCAGCGAGATCCGCCCGATGCGCACCGAGGAGGTGATCACCGAGGCCAGCGTGGGCGTCGACGACACCTCCGGCGTGGAGGCGAAGACCACGACCACCGTCGCGATGGACTTCGGGCGCATCACGATCTCGGAGGAGGTCGTGCTCTACCTCTTCGGCACACCCGGGCAGGACCGCTTCTGGTTCGTCTGGGACGAGTTGTCGATGGGCGCGGTGGGTGCCGTGGTGCTGGCCGACACGCGCCGGCTGGCGGAGAGCTTCCCGTCGATCGACTACTTCGAGGGGCGGGGCACCCCGTTCATCGTCGCGGTCAACTGCTTCGACGGCGCGCCGCGGTACACGGTCGAGGACGTCAAGCTCGCCCTCAACCTCGACCCCGACGTGCCGCTGCTGCTCTGCGACGCGCGGGAGACCTCCTCGGGCAAGAACGTGCTGATCACGCTGATGCAGCACGCGATGACCAAGGCGGGGGCGGCCCTGGCGGGGTAGCGGTGTGGGCTCGGCCCCCGGGCCGCCGCCACCGGAGAACGTTGACAGTTAACTTTATTCACAGTTATCGTTCTCCCATGCTGGGGAGCGCTCTCAGGGTCGTCCTGGTCGCAGTGGCGGTCGTGACCGGCCAGCTCGCCTTCGCGGGCCCCGCCGCCGCGGCCACCATCTGCAACCGCTACTGCGACGGCCGCGACCCCGCGCTCTCGCCCACCGACCGCCAGCCGGTCAGCACCACCATCTACGGCCGCCGCATCGTGCTGCACTTCGACGACACCGACGCGATGGGCTGGGCCTCGATCGAGACCGGCAACCCGGGCGACGAGGTGTGGCTGGACCGCTCCTTCGACGGCGGGCGCACCTGGGCCGCGGGCAGCCGGCTGGGCAACACCGCGATCCCGGCCGGGCAGCGCGGCTGGCGCACGCTGATGTTCAATGTGGACGACTGGGCCAACCTCGGCGTGGGCGCGCTGCGCGCCTGCGGCAAGGCCGGCGACCGCCCGGAGATCGCCTGTACGGCGTGGGCGCGCACCACGTGGAACGCGGGCGACCGCCGCACCGCCGCCGCCACCGGGCTGATGACGTTCTACGACAACGGCACCGGCCTCTTCGCCACCACCGGCTGGTGGAACTCGGCCAACGCGCTCACCGCCATCATCGACAACATCCGGATCACCGGGATGGGCAGCTACCGGTACGCGATCGCCACCACGTACGACCGCAACCTCGGCGCGCACTTCGGCAACTTCACCAACGACTACATCGACGACACCGGTTGGTGGGGTTTGGCCTGGGTCGCCGCGTACGACCTGACCGGCGACAGCCGCTACCTCAACACGGCACGCGCGGACGCCGACTACATGCACCGCTACTGGGACGGCACCTGTGGCGGCGGGGTCTGGTGGAGCACCGCGCGCACGTACAAGAACGCCATCTCCAACAGCCTCTACCTCCAGCTCAACGCCGCGCTGCACAACCGGATCCCGGGCGACACCGTGTACCTGCAACGCGCCCGGGCGCAGTGGCAGTGGTTTCAGGGCACCGGCATGCTCAACACAGCCGGCCTGGTCAACGACGGCATCGACCTGGGCACCTGCCGCAACAACGGGCAGCCCGTGTGGTCGTACAACCAGGGGGTCCCGCTCGCCGGCCTGGTCGAGCTGCACCGCGCCACCGGCGACGCCGCGCTGCTGACCGCCGCACGCCGGATGGCCGACGCCTCCACGACCAACGCCACGCTCAACCCCGGCGGGATCCTGGCCGACCCGTGCGAGACCGGCAACTGCGGTGGCGACGGCCCGTCCTTCAAGGGCATCTACGTGCGTGGCCTGCGCGCGCTCAACGCGGTGCTCGCCGACCGCCCGTACAGCGGGTACCTGACCCGCCAGGCGGACACCGCGTACGCCCGCGACCGCAACCCCCTCGACCAGTACGGCCTGCGCTGGGCCGGGCCCCTCGACACCACGGACGCCGCCCGGCAGCAGAGCGCCCTGGACGCGATGAATTCGTCCTCCCCGCTGTGAGCACCCCGTCATCACAGCCAATCACCCCGACTCCAAATCCTCCTAGAGGGCGTCCAACCGTCCACGTTGGTCGGTGCGGGAGCGCTCGATGTCCGCGGCGAGGGCCTTCGCTCCGGGGTCGCTGCCGGACTTCTGCTCCGCCTGCGCGAGCCGGATCGACTGGTCGATGTGCGCCCGCATCGCCGTCGCGAAGATGTATGCGGCGTCGGTGCCGGTCGCCACCCGTAGCGCCTTGACCGTCTCGCCGGTCGCCATGCCGGGCATGTCGTGCCCCTCGTGCGGGTTGGCGGTGGGGCCGCCGGAGCGCGCGTGCAGCGCCCGCAGCCGGGTGAGCTCGTCGCGGTGCTCGGTCGCGAGCCGCCGGGCCAGGTCCTTCAGTCCGGGGTCGGTGGTGCGTGCCGGCACCAGGTCGAGCACCGTGAGCGCCCGCTCGTCCATGGCGATGGCCAGCTGGAGCCAGGCGGTGTCGGTGACGCTGAATCCGCCCGCCGCCGCCTGTGCCGCCGGCACCGTCGTCGCCGGCAGGGGAGCGGGCGGGGCGGGGTCGGGCGAGCCGCCACAGCCCAGCAGGACGGCGAGCGCCATCGCGAACGGGACAGCCCGGCGGATAGCACGCACGACTCGGTTATACCGCACCCGGCTGGGGAGCGCTCTCCCAGAACGGGGCTGGACGCGCTCCCACATTTCCGTAAGGCGCGGAGGCGTTGGTCCAGGCCAGCCCTGGTGGGGCATCGAACGCCGCCACTACCTGCGGAAACACATCGAGGCATTGACACATTGCCATGAAGGGGTCACAGTGACGGCAGGAGAGCGCTCTCTTATCGGCGTGGCACATGTTCGCGGACAACTTCACGACCCCACACCACCCGAAGGAGTATCCGATGGATCGGGCCACCCCACCGCCCGGCGCATCTCCTCGCGGCGTGCCCCGCCGCGGCCCCGCCACCCTCGCCGTCGCGCTGATCGCACTGCTCGGCGGCTACGTCGTCGTGACGGCGACCTCCGCCGCGGCGGCCGAGACGCTGCTTTCCCAAGGGCGTCCCGTGACGGCGTCCTCCACCGAGTCCGCCGCCTACCCCGCGTCGGCGGCCGTCGACGGCAACACGGGCACCCGCTGGTCCAGCGCCTTTTCGGATCCACAGTGGATCCAGGTCGACCTCGGCGCGCCCGTGCCGCTCACCCGCGTCGTGCTCAACTGGGAGGGCGCCTACTCCCGCGCGTTCACGCTCCAGATCTCGGCCGACGCGACCGCCTGGACCACCGTGCACACGACGACCGCCGGCACCGGCGGCGTCCAGACCCTCGCCGTCTCCGGCACCGGCCGCTACGTGCGGCTGAACTCCACCGTCCGCGCCACCGCGTGGGGCGTGTCGCTCTGGGAGCTTCAGGTCTACGGCGACACCGGCACGTCGGCCTGTGGCCCGGCGAACGCCGCGCAGGGCCGTCCGGCCACCGCCTCCTCGACGGAGAACGCGGGCTTCCCCGCCACCAACGCCGTGGACGGCAACGCCGGCACCCGCTGGTCGAGCGCGGCCGCCGATCCACAGTGGATCCAAGTCGACCTCGGCACCAACCAGACGATCTGCGGCGTCACCCTGCGGTGGGAGGCGGCGTACGCGACCGCGTTCCAGGTCCAGTTCTCGACCACCGCGTCGACCTGGACCACCGGGTACTCGACGACGACCGGCACCGGCGGCACGCAGGCGCTCGCGCTGAGCGGCACCGGGCGGTACGTGCGGGTCTACACCACGGCGCGCGCCACACCGTACGGCGTCTCGCTGTGGGAGTTCGAGGTGCACACCGGAAGCCCCACGACGCCGCCGACCACGCCGCCCACGAGCCCGCCGCCGGGTGATTCGGTGCTGCTGTCGTACGACAAGCCGGCCGTCGCCTCCTCCAACCAGCACGACGGCACCTGCTGGGAGTGCGTGCCGGCGCGGGCGTTCGACCTGGACCCGGCGAGCCGGTGGGCGACCGCCAACCCGGGCGGCTGGGTCGATCCCGGCTGGATCTACGTGGACCTCGGCGCCACCGCCACGATCCGGCAGGTCGTGCTCCAGTGGGACCCGGCGTACGCGTCGGCGTACCAGATCCAGGTCTCGCCGGACGCCAACGCCTGGACGTCCATCTACTCCACGACGACCGGGCGCGGCTTCAAGGAGACGATCAGCGTCACCGGCACCGGCCGCTACGTGCGGATGTACGGCACCGCACGGGGCACACCGTATGGTTACTCGCTCTGGGAGTTCCAGGTCTACGGCAGCGGTGGCAACCCGACCCCGCCACCGGCGCAGCCGGCCGACCCGACGTTCCCCACCGACCGTCTGGTGTGGAGCGACGAGTTCAACGGCGGCGCGGGCAGCAAGCCCGATCCGGCGAAGTGGACGATCGACCCGGGCACCGGGCAGAACAACGAGCTCCAGTACTACACGAACAACAACAACGTGCAGATGGACGGCGCCGGGTCGCTGGTCATCGAGGCGCGCCGCGAGGCCGCCGGCGGACGGGAGTACACCTCGCACCGGATGAACACGGGCAGCAAGCTTCACGTCCAGTATGGACGGATCGAGGCCCGGGTGCGGGTGCCCAAGGGGAACGGTCTCTGGCCGGCCTTCTGGATGATGGGTGCCGACTTCCTCGCCGTGGCCGTACAACGGCGAGATCGACATCATGGAGGTCCTCGGCCGCAACACGCTCGAGGGCTACTCCACGCTGCACGCGCCGGCCTACAACGGCGGGGCGGGCTACGGCCAGAAGTACACGGTGCCGGGCGGCGCCGACCTGTCCGCGGCCTTCCACGTCTGGTCGGTCGAGTGGGACAGCAGGGGCATGACGTTCAAGCTCGACGGCAGCACGGTCTTTGTCGCCAGCAAGGCCACAGTGGAGTCGACGCGCGGCCCGTGGGTCTTTGACCACCCGTTCTACATCATCCTCAACCTCGCCGTCGGCGGGGACTTTCCTGGGCCGGTGGACGGCACCACGCCCTTCCCGTCCCGGATGTACGTCGACTACGTCCGCGTCTACCAGTAGGAGCTTCACATGCGAGCCACCGGACGGAGGAAGGCGGCACTCGCCGTCGCCTTCCTCGCACTCCTCACCGGGTACGTCGCGGTCAACGCCGCGAGCGCCCAAGCCGCCGACCCGCTGATCTCCCAGGGCCGCACCGCCACGGCCTCCTCGACGGAGAACGCGGGCACGCCCGCCTCCGCCGCCGTGGACGGCAACGCCGGCACCCGCTGGTCGAGCGCGTTCGCCGATCCACAGTGGATCCAGATCGACCTTGGCGCGGCCGCCACGATCAGCCGGGTGGTGCTCAACTGGGAGGGCGCATACTCTCGCGCCTTCACCATCCAGGCCTCGGCCAACGGCAGCACCTGGAGCACCATCCACACGACGACCAACGGCAGCGGTGGCGTGCAAGACCTGAGCGTCTCCGGCTCGGGGCGGTACGTGCGGCTCAACTCGACCGTCCGCGCCACCGCCTGGGGCGTCTCGCTCTGGGAGTTCCAGGTCTACGGCGCCGGGGGCGCGCCGTCACCGCCGCCCTCCGGCCCGATCGTGCGGGTCGCCGAGTTCCTCGCCGACTGCCCGTTCAGTCACCGGCTCCCGGACGACCCCATCGTGTTTCCGAACCTGCCGGGCGCCTCGCACATGCACAGCTTCTTCGGCAGCCGGGTCACCGACGCGTACAGCGACGTCTCCGACCTGATGAACGGTGCCAGCAACTGCAGCCCGGCCGTGGACACCTCCTCGTACTGGGTGCCCACGTTCTACGTCAACGACCAGCCGGTCGAACCGGTCACCGGCATCTTCTACTACCTCGGTGAGGGCGTGAACAACGACGTCATCGCCCGCATCCAGCCGTTCCCACTGGGGCTGCGGATCGTCGCCGGCAACGCCAAGGCGACGGCACCCGACGAGACCACCATCTCTCGCTGGTCCTGCCTGCACCACAACGAGGCCGGTGCGTCCAAGGACTTCCTCACCTGCCCACCGGACAGCATGATCGAGTCCTACTTGGACTTCCCGCAGTGCTGGAACGGTCGCGACCTCGACTCGGCCGACCACAAGAGCCACATGGCGTACCCGGTCGCCGGCAACTGCCCGTCCACCCACCCGGTGCCGGTGCCGAAGCTCCGCCAGGTGCTCCGCTACCCGGCCAACGGCGACCCGGCGCGCTTCCGCCTCTCGTCCGGCCGAGGATTCACCATGCACGGTGACTTCTTCAACGCCTGGCCGGTGGCCGAGCTCGAACGGCGGGTGCGCGACTGCATCCGGCCGATCATCAAGTGCGGCGTCAACGGGACGCCGTGACCGACGAACAGTCCCGCCGGCCCGGCAACGGGTCGGCGGGGCGCCCCACGCTGGAAGAGGTGGCCGTCGCGGCCGGTGTCTCGCGCGCCACCGTCTCCCGGGTCATCAACGCGGTGCCCACTGTGGACCCACGCATCCGGGCCGCCGTGGAGCGCGCGATCGCGGAGATCGGGTACGTGCCGAACCTCGCCGCCCGCTCACTGGTGACCCGCCGCACCGACTCGGTCGCGCTGGTCATCTCGGAGCCGCCCGGCCACGGCGCGTTCCTCAACCGGCTCTTCACCGACCCGTACATCGGCCGGGTCACCGCCGGGGCGCAGGAGGTGCTCCGCCCCGAGGGCATCCACCTGGTGATCATCCCGGCCGACCCGCCCGGCCACCATCTCGTGCTGCGGTACCTGCGGCAGGGGCACGTCGACGGGGTACTGCTGATCTCCAACCACAGCGCCGACCCGCTGCCCCGCCAGCTGTACGACCTGCGCGTCCCCGCGGTGCTCTCGGCCCGCCCGGCCCGGCCGGTGCCGCACAGCTACGTCGACGTCGACCAGCAGGCCGGCGCGCGGCTGGCCGCCGAGCACCTGCTCGCCCTCGGCCGCCGCCACCTCGTGACGATCTGCGGGCCGCAGGACATCCCGCCCGGCCAGGAGCGGCTGGTGGGCTTCCGCGCGGCGGTGGGTGGCAATGTGCCGTACGTGGCGGGCGACTTCACCCGGGCCAGCGGCGAGGCGGCGGTCCGGCGGCTGATCGAGCGGCACCCGGAGACCGACGGGATCTTCGTCGCCAACGACCTGATGGCCGAGGGCGCTGTGCGCGTGCTGGGGGAGCTGGGCCGGCGGGTGCCGCAGGACGTGGCGGTGGTCGGCTTCGACGACAGCAGCGCCGCCCTCGACGCCCGCCCGCCGCTGACCACGATCCACCAGCCGGTCGAGGAGATGGCCGGCGAGATGGCCCAGCTGCTGCTCGCCCGGCTCCGCGACCCGCGCCGTACCCCTCGGTCGGTGATCTTCAGCCCGTCGCTCGTGGTGCGGCAGTCGGCTTGAGCTCGCGCCGCACCGCGATGTCGGCCAACCGCCCGAGTATCTCGGTGCTGCGCGGTCCCAGCAGGATCGACTGGAGTGGGCGCGGCAGAAACCGGCCGGCGCCAGCGGTCAGCTCGTACGACAGGGTCGCCCGGGTCGCCGAGTCGACCGGTTCGAGGTCGAGCCGGACCGTCGCCGCGCCGAGCGGCCACGCCCGGGCGTGCAGTTCGAGCATCCGGCCGGGGACGACCGCCTCTACCGAGGTCACGTCCTTGATGTGCAGGGGCCATGGTCCGACCTGGTGGTGGATCCGGGCGCCGAGGGAGGGCCACCCGGCGTCGACGTCGCGGATGTGCGAGGCGCCGACGACCCAGCTGGCGTAGCTCCAACCATCTGCCAGCACCGCGAACACGCGTTCCGGGGATGTGTTGATGATTCTTGATCTCGCCGCCATCGCGCTCTCCCCTCGAAGCCGGTGCTCCGCTCCTTTCCCGCCCGCCAGCAGACTAAAGCGGCTAGGCTCGGGCGATACCAGAAATGTCGGATACGCGAGCACGCGTGCGCGAGTCTGGGGGAGCCGATGAAAGCGTTCGTGATGAAGCGGATCGGCGAGGTTGGATTCCTGGACAAGCCGATGCCCAGTCCCGGCCCCAATGACGCGGTCGTGCGGACGACGTCCGCGCTGATCTGTACGTCCGACTCCCACACGGTCGCGGGTGGCATCGGTCCCCGGGAGGATCTGACACTCGGCCACGAAGCGGTCGGGGTCGTCGCCGAGGTGGGCAGCGAGGTGCGGGCCTTCCGCCCCGGTGACCGGGTCCTGGTCGGTGCCATCACACCCGATTGGGGTGACCCGGCGGCGCAGGGCGGACACGCGTCCCAGTCGTCGACGTCGTCGAGCGGGTCATGGAGCTGACGGACGGCCAGGGTGTGGACACGGCGATCGAGGCGCTCGGCGCCGACGCCACGTTCCAGCTGGCCATAAAGATCACAAAGCCGGGCGGGACCGTCTCCAACATCGGCTACTTCGGCGACGGGGAGTACGTGCGCATCCCCCGTGTCGAGTGGGGCGTCGGCATGGCGGACAAGACGATCGCCACGGGGCTGTGTCCGGGCGGCCGGCTGCGGATGGAGCGGCTGCTGCGGGTGCTGGAGACCAAGCGGGTCGACCCGACGTTGATGACCACCCACACGTTCGGCTTCGACGAGATGGAACGGGCCTTCGAGGTGGCGGACCAGAAGCTGGAAGACGCCGTGAAGGTGCTGATCAGGTTCTGACATGCTCGATCGCCAGGGGGCGTCACGATCGCGCGCGAGGGCAGGTGCCACGAGATGATCCAGCGGCTCGCCATCCTCGGCGCCACCGGCGACCTCACCGCCCGCTACCTGCTGCCGGGGCTCGCGGCGCTGCGAGCGGCCGGCGAGATCGGTGCGGAGTTTCGGCTCGTCGGGGTCGGCCAGCGGGAGCTGTCCGAGGAGGCGTTCCGGCAGTGGGCGGCGACCCAACTCGACCGGCATGCGGCGCAGGTGCCCGCCGCCGCGCGACAGGCCATCGTGAACGCGTCCCACTACCACCGGGCGGACGTCACGGACCCGACCAGCATGGCCGCCGTACTCCCCGGCGGCGATCCGGTCGCGGCCTACCTGGCGCTCCCGCCGTCCATCTTTCCGGCCGCCGTGACGGCCCTGCACCGTGCGGGCGGCGCGGCGGGAAGCATCGTCGTGCTGGAGAAGCCGTTCAGCGAGGACCTGGCCGGAGCGATCGAACTCAACCGGCTCCTGGCCGACCTCTACAGCGAGCGGGACGTGTTTCGCGTCGACCACTTCCTGGCCATGACCACCGTCCAGAACGTCCTCGGCATCCGGCTCGCCAACCGGGTCCTGGAACCCATCTGGAACAGCGCGCACATCGCCAAAGTCGACATCGTCTGGGACGAGTCCCTGGCGCTGGAAGGCCGCGCCGGCTACTACGACGGTGTCGGGGCGCTGAAGGACATGCTGCAGAACCATTTGCTGCAACTGCTCTGCCTCACCGCCATGGAGCCGCCGCTCAGCCTCGGCGACCGCGACCTGCGCGACCGCAAAGTCGACGTGCTGCGCTCCATCCGCCCGTTGAGCCCGGAAGACGCGATCCAGCGGACCCGCCGCGCCCGCTACACGAGCGGTCAGATCGGCGACCGCGCCATCCCCGCGTACGCCGAGGAGGGCGGCGTGGACCCGGCCCACCGCACCGAGACCTTCGCCGAGATGCATCTCGAACTGGACAGCTGGCGCTGGGCCGGTACCGTCTTCCGGCTCCGTACCGGCAAGGCGCTGCGCACCGACCGCAAACAGATCGCCGTGCACTTCCGCCCGGTCCCGCACCTGCCCTTCGAGCACGACGGGCAGGCCCGACCCAACGTGCTCCGCTTCCACCTGGAACCGGAAAGCGTGGCGCTGGAACTGACCGGCACCGGCCCCCGGTCGGACACCCTCGCGCCGCTCGCCCTCGCCGCCAACCTGGAACCGGGCGCGCTGCCACCGTACGGGCGCCTGCTGCTCGACGTCCTCAAGCGCAACACCGCACTCTCCATCCGCGCCGACGAGGCCGAGCAGTCCTGGCAGGTCGTCACCCCGGTGCTGGACGCCTGGTCGAAAGACCTCGTGCCGCTGCACGAGTACCGGGCCGGATCGAGTGGACCCCCGCGGCTCCCGCGAGTCCCGCCACAGTGACGGGCCGGGGCCGTCCCACGGACGGCCCCGGCGAGCGTTCACCAGCCGACGGCGATCAGCAACCACTGCGGGTTGCCGTGCGAGACGAACGAGGACTGGTCGGCGTAGTCGTCGTACGGGAAGCCGTACGCCAGCCGGTTGATGCCGTGGTCGTGCCAGAAGCGCGCGTAGTAGTTGGCCGGCGCCGCCTGGTAGTACAGGCTCGGAGTGGACCACTGTGACTGCGGCAGGTGCGCGACGTGCCGGTTGAGCGCGGAGCACATGCCCGGGTTTTCCGCCAGCGGGCCGGCGCACCCGAAGATGTCCGAAGTGGACGCCGAGAAGCCGACCGACGAGGCGTAGCTGGACAGGTAGTTCTGGTGCTGCCCACCGGCCCGGAACTGCGCCGAGCTGCCCGGCGCCGGGATGCGGTACGGCGCCTGGATCTGCGCCAGGTGGTCGAACTCGGCCGGCACCTCGTCGATGAACCGCTGGAAGGTCGCCGCCCGGTCCTCCGCGAACGTGGCCTGGTCCTCGCCGACCGCCACGTCGTACCCGTCGTGGGCGCGCAGCCGCATGGCCAGCTTGAGCCCGAACGCGTCGACCCGCGTGGTGTTGCCGTTGAAGACCGAGGGTCCGACCGTGAACTCGATGAAGTCCCAGTACTGCGAGTTGGGCGAGCCGAGGTAGAAGTACATCCGGCCGGCGGTGTTGACCGGCATGTCGAAGTACGGCTGCTCGGCGATCGAGTGTGCCTGCCCGTTGTAGCTCCAGAAGACCTGGCTGTCCGGGTACCGGCCGTCCGTGCGGTTGAGGATCTTCAGCATGACGACGTTCTGCGCCGGCGGGATGCTGGCGGTGTCGCCCCAGAAGTCGCCGGGCGGCGGTGTCGTGGGCGGCGGCGTGGTCGGGCCGGATCCGGTGGTGCGGACCACGAACTCCCACAGCGAGTACCCGTACGGCGTCGCCCGCGCGGTGCCGTTCATCCGCACGTACCGCCCGGTGCCGCTGACCGTGAGCGTCTGCGTCCCGCCGGTGCCGGTCGTGGTGCTGTACACATTGGTCCACGTGCTGCCGTTGGTGGAGACCTGGATCTGGAACGCCGAGGCGTAGGCGGCCTCCCAGCTGAGCACCACCTGGCATACGGTGAGCGACGAGCCCAGGTCGACCTGGATCCACTGTGGATCGCCAAAGGCGCTGGACCAGCGGGTGGCGGTGTTGCCGTCGACGGCGTTGGCGGCGGCCAGGGTGGCGTTTTCGGCGGAGGAGGCGGTGGCCGGCCGGCCCTGCGCCGCGTTACCGGTGCCGCACGCGCTGGTCGTGGTGTTGCCGAAGACCTGGAACTCCCAGAGCGAGATGCCCCACTCGGTGGCCCGGGCGGTCGCGTTGAGCCGCACGTAGCGGCCGGTGCCGCTGACCGCGAGGGTCTGCACACCGCCGCTGCCGGTGGTGGTGCTGTAGACGTTCGTCCACGTGGTGCCGTTGGTGGAGACCTGGATCTGGAACGCCGACGCGTAGGCCGCCTCCCAGTTGAGGACCACCTGGTCGACCGCCGCGGTCGAGCCGAGGTCCACCTGGATCCACTGTGGAACCCCGAACGCGCTGGACCAGCGGGTCGCGGTGTTGCCGTCGACGGCGTTGGCGGCGGCCAGGGTAGCGTTTTCGGTCGAGGAGGCGGTGGCCGTCCGGCCCTGGGAGAGCAGCGGCCCGGCCGCGCTGGCCGTACCCATGGTGACGGCCGCGTAGCCGGCGAGAAGGAGGACGACGGCGGCGGCGAGGGAGTAGTGGCGTCTGGGTCTCTTGCGCATGGCAGCTCCCGGCGTGGGTGAGAGAGCGCTCTCTAACATGGAGAGCGTGATCGATGCGAGCCGGTCGGTCAAGGGGTCGGCGGAGCCATTTCGGACGCTGCCGTTGATCGGCGCCTCTGCTCGCCCCCCATTGACGGCCGTGCCGCGGTCGCCGACCCCGTCACGACTTCGCGTCGGGAAACAATGTGGCCGGAAAGACTGTTGCGTCAGTGGAGATCGCCGCTTACCTTATTGATGTAACGTTCGACAACGACCCGAGGAGTCACCGACATGTTGTGGCGCGCCGGCATTGCACCGCAGCGGCTTTCGCTGTGCGGTCTTGTGGGCATGCCGCCCATCGGTCGACCCACAGCTGAAATCGCGGACAAAGAGCCAGCCTCGGATGGCAGGCGGCGACGGTAGCGCCGACATAGCGCGCCCAGCCGCCCACCCGTCCAGGGTCGGGCGGCTTTTTCGTCGCACCGAGACGCTTCCTCCTTCGGTATCCATGCAGCTCAGCCCTGAGGGCGTCAGCTCGGCCCGGTCAGAGCGGCGGTCGTCAAAACCGGTCGCGGGTGCGAATCCTGTTGCCTCTGCTTTGCCCTGCGCGTTTTCACGCAGCGGCGTCGAACATTGAGAACTTCACAGTGGATGTCGTGACACGAAAGGCGCCCACCGCGCTGTTTCTTCGGTGCCGGCTGGGCAAATTCGGGAACGACCGGCTCGGTGACCGGGCCTGATTTGGGATCAGGAAACGCGGGGTTCGACTCCCCGGTTCCCGACCGTTTCGCCACCCGCCAATCACTGGGAGGAAAGGAGGATCGGCGCCGCATCCCGCCGTGGCCCACGTGGTGAGGGCGTCGCTCTGATAAGGCGAAGGCAGGTGGTTCGACTCCACCCGGCGGGACCGCGCCCACGTGGTCCATCGGACGAAGACGCAGGCCTACGAAGCCTGAGAGCGAGGTTCGACTCCTCGCGTGGGCACTCCTCAGCCAAGACCAGACATCCACTGTGTACCGCCGTGAGCGCGGGCGCTGGCTGCTCGGCCGTCCCTCATAAGGACGGTGTGCCCGGATCGACACCGGGGCTCACGACGCTTTCGCCTGTCCCGGACACCTGCGCAAGGCCGACGAAAGGAGGGGTGAGCAGGATGATGTGGAAGCTGGCCAACGGTTCGGAGTGGGGAAGGTCGCGCGGGTGCCCCGCACCTGAGGGTGCCCGCGCAGCCGGCGCCTGATCGCGCCCACGACGTTCCACAGGCCCGTACGCGGCCGCCGCCGTGCCGAACGACGAGAAGGAGCCGTTCGTCCTGTTCCAGGCGATTACCGTATCGGTGTGGGCAACTGTCGACTGAAAACAGTTGTTAATCTGGACCAGTCACAATCGTGTGCGACGATCGCTCGTCACGACAGCTGGACCCTGGTTGGGAGATTCATGACCGAGCCGCCCACGACGGTGGCCCGTGGTGGGTTGCGGCGCACCACGGTGCGGGACGTCGCCGAAAACGCGATCCGGGAGATGATCCTGGCCGGCGAGTTGAGCCCGCAGACCCGGCTCAACGAGGTGACGATCGCCGAAGAGCTCGGGATCAGCCGGGGTCCGCTCCGCGAGGCCATCCAGCGGCTGGCGAGCGAGGGGCTGCTGGAGATCGTCCCGCACAAGGGCGCGTTCGTCACCGCGGTCGAGGAGAAAGAGCTCCGCCAGCTGTACGAGCTGCGGATCGCGATCGAGACCTACAGCGCGCGCAAGGCGTGCGCGAGCCTGCCCCCGGCCGGGCGCCAGGCCATCATGCAGGCGCTCGAAGGCGCCCAGACGGCGCTGAAGAGTGACGCGGCGTACCCGGCCGACATGGACTTCCACCGTTCGCTGGTCGCCATGGCCGACAACGCCGCCCTGGACCAGGCACTTCGCGAGGTGAACGCCAAGATCTCGATCGCCCGGCGGCGTTCGGCGCGGGAGCCGGCCCGGGCCCGCGAGGCCTACCAGGAGCATGAGGCGATCGCCGAGGCACTGCTCGCCGGGCACGCCGCGCGCACGGCCAAGCTCCTGGAGGCCCATCTCTGGCGCTCCTTCGAGAGCGCCGTGGCGCTCCTCCTGCGCTGAGCCGCGGGCCGGGCCGGGCTAAAAGCGCGAATCGAACCGGCCATCCCGACCAAAGCGCGAACCGGCCGGCGCGGCCTACAGCGCGGACCGACTCGCGGGCCCGGCCTACAGCGCGGACCGGCCGGTCGGCCGCGACGCGAGGGCGTTGCCGATGATCCAACCCATGCCGAACGCCGACAGCAGCCCGTTGCCGGAGAGGTAGCCGTCGGACGACGGGCCGGCCAGCCCGCAGGCAGTGCCGCCGCCGGCGTAGAGGTGCGGGATGGGCCGGTCGGCGCTGTCCAGCACGCGGCCCTGCGTGTCGATGACCACCCCGCCCTGGGTGGCGAGCAGGCCGTGGGTCACCCAGGCCAGCTGGAACGGCGGCCGGAGCTGGCGCCGTCCCGGACGGGCGCGGACCGCCTCCCGTACCCGCTCGACGTCCAGCCCGAGCTGTGCGGCGAGTCCGTCGAGCGTCGCGACCTCGCGGATGGCCCCGGCCGCCAGGCACTGCCGCATCATCTCCGACTCCCGGGTCGCCGCGAGCGCGGTGGCGTCGAAGATCATGGCGGCCCGCTCGCCGGGTTGCCTCCGCAGGATCTGGGCGAGCGCGGAGTAGCCGTACCGCTGCTCGTCGACGAAGCGCCGCCCGCGGGCGGCGACGAGGACCGCGCCGTGAAACGGGAGGGCCGGCGACACGCGCGTGCCGTGGTCGACCACGACGAGCCCGGAGCGCAGGCCGGCGCCCATGTTGCGGACCCGGCCGCCGAGCCGCCTGACCCAGTCGAGGGCGTCCCCGGTCGAGGTCGACACGCCACCGTGGTACGGGTTGCCGAGGTCGCTGAGGTGTTCCTTCACCAGCGCCGGGTTGCCGGCGAACCCGTCCACGGCCAGCACGACGGTGCCGGCGCCGATCCGCTGGCGACGGCCGTTCTGGTCGACCACCACACCGCTCACGGCGCCGGCGTCCACGACGAGGTCGACAACCGGCGCCTCGTCCACGAACGCGACATTGGGGTACGACCCGAGCAGCCCGCGGAGGTGCCGCATGAGCCGTCCCCCGCCCTGCCGGCCGCTGTCGGTGTGCAGGCGTGGCACCGACATGCCGGCGCGCGGCATGTCGGTACCGATCTCGATCGGGTACCCGGTGTCGGCGAGCCACTCGACCATGGCCGGGGCGACCGCGCACACCGCCTCCACGACCGGGCGCCACTCCTTGTCGCCGGAGGCGGCCAGGATCTCCTCGGCGTGCTTCAGCGGCGAGTCGTCGATCCCGGCCGCGCGCTGAAACCGGGTCCCACCGGCGGCCAGCGACCCCGACGAGATGGCCGCGTTGCAGCCCTCCCGGGTCGACTTCTCGAACACGGCCACCACGAGATCGGGGTTCTGAGCGGCCCGGAGAGCGGCCATCACCCCGCAGGCACCGCCGCCCGCGACGGCGACGTCGGGTCCCACGTCGACCAGGTCACCGGTCACGTCAGGGCCGCCGGTACGCCGTAGAACCGCCGGGCGGCGTCGAGCAGCGGCCGCGGCGGCTGGGCCCCGTAGAACCCGACCCGGGACGGAACCAGACCCTGCGTCCGGTACTGGGCGGCTCTGACCTCGGCCACCCGGACACAGGTGCCGAGCGAGTCCAGCACGGGTACGTCGTCGACGCGCGCGATGCCGAGGTCGGCCAGGAAGACGTTCAGCGGCCCCTCACCGGGGACGATGACCGTGGCTCCGTCGGCGATCGCCACGCGGGCGGCCCGCTCGAAGGCGGCGCGGAGCCGCTCCGGATCCTCGTACGCGGCCATGACGTCACCGAACCCCGCCTCCACCTGCACGATGGGGCCGACGAGCTGGTCGAGCCGGTAGTTGCGCAGGTTGCGGCGGAGCTGTGGCTCGAGTGCGGCGATGAAGTTGACGATGCCAACGCGGTCGCCGAGCATCGCCGCCATGAGCACCGACGTCTGTCCAAACGCGACAACCGGGATGTCGACGAGCGTGCGGATCTCCTCGTACGCCGTGTCGGGAATCGTGGCGATGAGGAAGGCGTCGTAGCCCTCGTCCTCCGCCCGCAACGCCGCGTGCACGAACTGCTCCTTGTGCAGACCGGCCAGGTACGCGTAGCCGATGTGCGAGCCCGGGTAGTCCGACGGGTAGGTGCCGGGCCGCATCCCGTGCAGGTCGATCGTGGTCTCCGGCTGGGCCTGGGCGCGCAGGTGGCGCTCCAGCGCCTGCCGGTACCGGGGTACGTCCGCAAGGACCGTGAAGCTCTGGTGCCAGATCCGCATCGCTCACGCGCCTCCTTCGCCGGTGCCGCGAGTGAGGCCGGTGCCGCGAGTGAGGCCGGTGCCGCGAGTGAGGCCGGTACCGCGGGCGGCGGCGGTGGCCGCGCGGGCGAGGCCGGCGGCCTCGATGCCGGCGATGCGGCCGAACGTCAACCCACGCAACACGGACGTCGAGCCGACGTAGTTGGAGTAGTAGAGCCCGGTCATCTCACCCGCCGCGTAGAGCCCCCGGATCGGCCGGCCGTCGCGGTCGACGACCTCCGCCGCGGCGGTCGTCTTGACCCCGCCGAAGGTGAAGACGTTGGCGCACATGACGGGGTAGGCGACGAACGGGGCCACCTCGATGCGCCGCGACCAGTTGGACTTCGGCGGCGCCAGGCCCACGGTGGCGAGCCCGTCCGGTCTACTGTGGTCGAAGGTCGCGGGGTCCGGGCAGGCCCGGTTGTAGGCGTCCACTGTGGACGTCAGCGCCTTGGCGGGGACGCCCAGCGCGTCGGCGAGCTCACCGATCCCGCCGGCCCGGATCGGGGGCACGTCGGTGCGGATCCCGGACATGATGTTCGGCACGGCCAGCCCCTGCTGGTCGAGCAGCGCCCAGGCGATCCCGTCGGTCTGCGCCTGGATCGTCCGCGTCGTCCGCTCGTACCAGGCGTCGACCGCGCCCCGGGCCTCGTCGACGAAGCGCCGGCCCTCCTTGTTGACCAGCACCCCGTACGGGAAGCAGAAGATGGCCGCCTCGGCCTGTGCCGAGCGCGGGTCCACCGGTTCGGCGTGGAAGAGGCTGAAGTTTCCGGCGGTCGCCGCGCCGGCGCGCAGGGCCATCTCGATGCCCTCGCCCTTGTTGTAGTGGCCGCCCCGGGCGACGGGCCGGCAGGTCATCGCCCGGCCGGGGTGGTAACGGGCCATCATCTCGGCGTTGCCCTGGTATCCGCCGGAGGCCAGGACCACCCGGCCCAGGTACTCGCCGGTGGTGGCCCGGACCCCGACCACCTCACCGTCGCTCGTGATCAGTTCGCGGGCCGTGGTCTCGAAGCGGAAGTGGACGCCGAGGTCGCGCGCGGCCCTGCCCATCGTCTCCACGATGGCGAGCCCGCCGCCGATCGGGGCCATCCGCGTGGTGGTCTGGGTGAGGAAGGGCGTCGGCACGTGGTCGAACCGCACGCCGTGCCCGGCCATCCAGGCCAGGGCCTTCGGCGCCATCTCCGACAGCGTCGCGACGTACTCGGGATCGACCGTCGGGACGGAGCGCCAGAGCCCGCTCTGCCGCCCGCTTGGCAGCGCGGCCTCCCGCACGACGCCCGGATCCGGATACCCCATGAAGTCGTCGACCAGGGCCGTCTCGAAGCCGTCGGCCGTCTCCGCCAGCGACTTCATCCGCAGGAACGCCTCGGTGTAGCGGGTGTTGCCGCCGGTCTCGGCCTCGGGCGACCGTTCCAGCAGGACCACGGTCGCACCGGCCTCCGCGGCGGAGCAGGCCGCGCAGAGGCCGGCGACTCCACCCCCCACCACCACGACGTCGTACCTCATCTGGCGACCTCCTCGATCTCGAAGGTGGGGATGACCGCGGCCGCCGTCGTGACCGTCGAAAACAGCGGCAGCATGTGCTGGACCGAGAACGCGTGGAAGTCTGGCCGGAACGAGGCGCACATGTCCTCGACCACCGTCACCCGAAGGCCGGCGTCCGACGCGTGCCGGGCGGTCGACTCGACGACGAGGTTCGTCGCGACGCCGCCGAGCACGACATGTCCCACACCGGCCGCGGCCAGCGCCGGGAGCAACGGGGTGCCGACGAACGGGTCCACGCAGCCCTTGTCCACCACCGGTTCCGTGTCGAGCGGTGCCACCGCGTCGACGATCCGCGCCTCCGGCGAGTCGGCGAGCATCGCCCGCTGCGTCTCGTACGGCTCGAACCTGGGCAACCGGTTGGTCCGCAGGGCGTAGCTCGGCTCGAACGCGAGGCGGACGTGGAAGACGGGCCACCGTGCCGCCCGGGCGGCGGCCAGCACGCGTGCCGCGGTCTCCAGCACGCCCCGCTGGGCGACCTGCTCGGCGAGCTGGGGCATCCGCCCGTGCGGCCCGCCGTCGCAGAGCGCGACCTGGTAGTCGAGCATGAGAAGGGCCGTCCTGGTCGAGTTCATCCGCTCTCCGTCCATCCCGGCCGGCCCGTCACCAGGCCGACCATCCGCCGTCGACGTACACGATCTGGCCGGTCATGTAGGACGACGCCGGGCCGCAGAGCAGGAGCAGGGGACCGGCGAGGTCCCGGGCCGGATCGCCCAGCCGGCCGAGCAGCGTGCGTTGGGTAAACCAGGCCAGTCGCTCCGGGTCCTCGGCCAGCGGCGCCGTCATCTTGGTGGGGTAGAAGACGCCGGGGGCGAGGCAGTTGACCGTGATGCCGTGCGCGCCCAACTCGCTCGCCAGCGAGCGGGTCAGGTTGGCCACCGCCGCCTTCGACGCGTAGTACGCCGACTCGGGCACCGGCCCCACCCGGTCGGCGTACACGGTCGACAGGTTGACGATCCGCCCGCCGCGCCCCTGGGCCGTCATGGCCATGCCGGCGGCCCGGCCCACGAGCCAGCAGCCGGTGAGGTTGACGCGGACCACCTGCTCGAACTCCCGCGGTGTGGTCCGGTCGTACGGCTTGCGCAGCATGACCCCGGCGGCGTTGACGACGATGTCCAGCCGTCCGTACCGGTTGCGGACGCCGTCGACGAGGCGCGCCACGGAGTCCTCGTCCGTGACGTCCACGCTGTGGCAGGAGGCGCCGGCGGCCGCACCGGTGACGGCGAGATCGTCCTGCCGCTCGGGGAGGTCGGCCACCGCCACGGCCGCACCGTGCTCGGCCAGCGTGCGGGCCGCCCACTCGCCCAGACCTCCGGCGGCCGCGCCGACGACCAGCGCGGTGGCGCCGGTGAGATCGAACAGGTCTACCACGTCAGCTCACTCTCCACCGCCGCCGCGTGCGTACCCGACAGCCGCCCGAAGATGGCGGCCTTGCCGATCGACGTACCGGTCATGTAGCCACTGCCGTGAAAACCGCCCACGACCTCGCCGGCGGCGAAGAGGTGCCCGATCGGCTCACCCCACCAGTCGAGTACCCGCAGCTCGGTGTCGACGGTGACACCGCAGTACGTGGCCAGGACGACCGTCCCGGTCGGCTGCGCGTAGAACGGTGGCGTGTCGAGCGGGAAGGGACGGCCGAAGCCGCCGCAGAGAAACTCACGCCCCACCGGATCCGGCTCGCCCTCGGCGATCCGCCGGTTGTACTCCTTGACGGTCGTCTGGAGCGAGCCGGACGGTAGGGCGAGCTTCCGTTCGAGCTCCTCGACCGAGCCGGCGTGCACGAGCATGCCGGCGCGGTCCCGCTCGGCGAACGCGTAGATCGGCACGTCGTCGCTCGACTGGGCCAGGACCGCCGAGTCGAAGACCTGCCAGGTGGTCCCGCCCGGCTGCCGCAGCGCGACGTCGCCGATCTCCTTGTAGTTTCGCGATTCGTCGACGAACCGCCGGCCCGCGCCGTTGACCGCGATCGCTCCTTTGTAGACGGCGAGGATGCCGGTGCCGTCCTCGTGCGGATGCGGCTCGGCGTAGATGCCGTACGTGCCCTTGATGTAGGGCGTGTCACGGATCCCGGCGCCGATCGCCATCGCCATCTTGAGCCCGTCACCCTGGCACCCGGCCCCACCGGCGCGCAGCGCGTGCTCCATCTGCGGCGCGAACGTGGCGAGCAGCTCGTCGCTGCGGGCGAAGCCGCCGGTGGCCAGGACGACCGCGTCCGCCGGCACGCGGCGCCGCTCTCCACTGTGGAGGCAGACGTCGACCCCCGTCACCCGGCCGTCCTCGTACACCAGCCGCTGCGCCGTGGTCTCCATGACCAGCCGGGCGCCGAGCTTTCCCGCGGCGGTGAGGAGGCGTACCAGCATCGCGGTGGTGTCGGTCGGGTGACTTCGCGGGACGCTCTGGCCGGAGGCCGCGTGGATCTCGCCGTAGACCACGCCGTGCGAGCGCAGCCACCGGTACGTCTCCAGCTGGTGCGCGCAGTACAGGTCGACCAGCGCCACGTCGTTGCGGTGGCCGCCGACGTCGAGCAGGTCGCGGCGGAGCAGCTCGGTCGAGTCGGCGATGCCGTGCGCACGCTGCTCGTCCGTGCCGGCGAACGCGGACAGGCCGGCCGACAGCACGGTCGAGCCGCCGATCGAACCGGTCTTCTCCAGCATCACCGCGTACCGGCCGGCCTCGGCCGCCGCGAGCAGGGCGGCGCAACCGGCCAGCCCCGATCCGAGCACGAGCACTCCGGCCCGCTCGGGGAGGTCGTCCTCGTACGGCAGGCCCGCGATCCTCGTCATGGCAGCCGGTTTCCGGTCGCCGCGAGGACGTCCGCGAGCGGCTGGTCGAGAAGCGCCTCCGCCGCGCTCAGGTCGGCCAGCCGAAACAGCTCCTGCCGTTCGGACCAGGTCACCATCTGGTCGGCTCGGCTCGCCGTCTCCCCGTGGTCGCGCAGATGTCGCAGGGCCTCGATGCCGGCCCGCATCATCGTCCGCATCAGGTAGTTGGCGAACAGGACGACGCTGAAGCCCAGCTCCGCGTACTCCTTGAGATCGAGCTCCGGGGTCTTGCCGCCCTCGACCACGTTGACGACGAGCGGGACGCCGGCCAGCTCGGTGCCGACGAGCGCCAGCTCCTCGATGGTCCGTGGCGCCTCCACGAAGATCACTTCGGCACCCGCCTCGACGTACGCCTTCGCCCGTTCGATGGCGTCCTCGATGCCGTACACCGACCGGGCGTCCGTCCGCGCGATTATGACCAGCGCCTCGTCGGTGCGGGCCTCGCAGGCCGCCGCGATCTTCGTCTGCATGTGGCCGGTCGGGATGAGGTCGTGGTCGTCGAAGTGGCCGCACCGCTTCGGCATCTGCTGGTCCTCGACCTGGACGGCGGAGGCGCCCGCCCGTTCGAGCAGCCGGACCGTGCGCACGGTCGCCAGCGGGCCGCCGTAGCCGGTGTCCGCGTCGACCACGATCGGGATCGACGCCAGCGCCGTCATCCGCCCCACGTGCTCGACGACCTCGACCATCGAGGTCAGCCCGATGTCGGGGAGCGCGTGCTGCGCGTTCGCGAGCCCGGCGCCGGTCGCGTACGCCGCCTCGAACCCGGCCCGCTCCACCAGGCGCAGGCTCATCGCGTCGGTGACCCCCGGCAGTACCAGCGGCCGCGGTCCGGCCAGCGCCGTCCGCAGGGCGAGCCGCAGCTCGTGGGCGTCAGGGGCGGTCATGGGCGCCGGCACCAGACGGGCGCGGTCGTCGGTCACGTCGACCGTCCTCCTTGTCCTCGGCTGACCAGGTCGCCGGCTGACCGGCCGCCGTCGATCGGAAGGGCGACGCCGGTGATGAAGGCGGCGTCGTCGCTGGCCAGGAACGTGAACGCCGCCGCCACCTCCTCCGGACGGACCAGCCTGCCCAGCGGCACCGAGTGCCGTGCGTCGGACGTCATGCCGGCGACGTACGCGTCGTAGACGGCGCCGCCACCGCCCGCGCCACCGGCCAGGAACGGGGTGGCGGAGGCCAGCGGGCACACCGCGTTCACCCGGATCGCCGGGGCGAGATCGAGCGCCGCCGACCGGGTCAGCGAGATGATCCCCGCCTTGGTCGCCGAGTAGATCGAGGTGTTGATCCGCGGTACGAGCGCGCCGACCGACGCGGTGTTGAGGATCACCGCGTGGCGGCTGCGCCGCAGCACCGGTACCGCGTGCTTGATCCCGAGGAACGTACCGCGCAGGTTGACGTCGACGATGCGGTCGAACTCCGCTTCGGCGAGCGTCTCGATCGAGCCCTTGGCGTGGATGATCCCGGCGTTGTTGACCAGGATGTCCAGGCCGCCGAACGTGTCGACCGCCGCCTCGACCATCCGCGCGACGTCCTCGGTTCGCGAGACGTCCACGGTCATGCCGAGCGCGTCGCCCCCCAGCGCCTCGGCGACCCGCTTCACGCCGTCGCCGTCGCGGTCGGCCACGACGACCCGCGCGCCCTCGGCGTGAAACCGCAGCGCGGTCGCCGCACCGAACCCGGAGGCCGCGCCGGTCACGACGGCGATCCGGCCGCTGAGCACACCCGTCATCGCCGTTGCCTCCCGTCGCCGGTCACCGCGGACTCCACCGGATCCGGCGATGCCGCGGCCGGGGCTTCCACCGCGCCGGGCGGCCTCGTCCAGCGCTCGTAGAGCCGCACCAGCCCGACGATGTCGTCGTCGGCGAGGCCCTCGGCCACCGCGACCGCGTAGATGGAGCGGATCGCCGACGCCGCCGGTGGGGGAACGCCCACCCGGTCCGCGAGCTCCAGCCCGAGCCGGAAGTCCTTCTCCGCCAACCGGATGCTGAACCGGGCGTCGAAGTCACGCTCGAGCACCCAGGGAAACCGCTTCTGGAAGTGGTGTGACCTGCCGCCGCCCATCTGGGACAGCAGGTCGAACAGGCGCCTGGGAGCCAGCCCGGCGGCGACGCCGATCTGGAACGCCTCGGCCGACACCAGCACGGTCGCGTTGGTGATGAGGTTGTTGACCAGCTTGACCGCCTTGGCGGTACCCAGCGGACCGGAGAGGTGCACGGCGCCGGCCACCGCGCGCAGCACGGGCTGGACCGCCGCGATGTCCGGCTCGTCCCCGCCGGCGATCACCACGAGCTGTCCCTTCGCGGCGTCCATCGGGCCACCGCTGACCGGGGCGTCGACCGGCTTGAGACCGGCGGCCGCCGCGGGCCCGGCGACCGCGCGCATCGTGTCCGGTCCGATGGTGCTCAGCTCGATCAGGTACGTGCCGGGGCGTGCCGACTCCACGAGACCGCCTTGGCCGAGCCATGCCTCCGTCACCGCCGCGCCGTCGGGCAGGCTGGTGATCACCGCGTCGGCGCCGGCGACGGCGTCCGGCAAGCGGTCACGCACCCGCACGCCGGCCGCGGCCGAGCGGTCCCGGGCCGCGGCGGCGATGTCGAACCCGTAGGTCTGGAAGCCGGTCGCCGCGAGACGCGCGGCCACCGCCCCGCCCAGATGTCCGAGCCCGACGACGCACACCGCCATGCCGGGCGTTCGCGAGTCCATCGTCATGTCCTCCTGTGTGGGCCGTTGGCGTCAGGCGATCCGGACGGCGATGCCGTCGAGTCCGGGTACCGCGGGGAAGCGGTCGAAGATGGCCGGATCGTGGCCGGGAACGACCAGCTCCGGCGAGCCCGCCAGCGCGCGGATCGTGTCGAAGGCGGCGTACATCTCGGGAAGGTCGGTCAACAGCTTGGCCGGGCAGTCGTGCGTCACGTGGTACCCCAGGTGGGCGGAGTCCGAGGCCAGCACGACGGTCCCTTTGGCCGACTCGACCGAGACGATCTGCGTCCCGGGAGTGTGGCCACCGACCCGGTGCACCCGCACGCCGGGCACGATCTCCCGTTCGCCGTCGACGTACTCCACCCGCCCGGCCAGGCTCAGGCCGACGAGCCGCTGGATGTCCTCGGTCTCGACCAGCCGGCGAAACTCGGCGCGTGCGGCGAACCGGCCGGTCCAGAACGCCATCTCCCGCTCCTGCACCACGACCCGCGCCCGGCCGAACGGCTCGACGTCGCCGACGTGGTCGTAGTGGAAGTGGCTCAGCAGCAGATGCGACACGTCTTCCGGCTCCACGCCCAGCAGGCGGACGCCTTGTGACGGCTCGCGAAAGTGCGTCCGGTTTCGCTTCGCCGCGACCGTCGACGTGAAGCCCGCGTCCACGACGACGTCACCGAAAGCGGTGCGCACCAGCCATACGCAGAAGTCGAGATGGCCGGGCTGCTCGTGCAGTTCCGCCGGCGGGTTGAGGAAGTACTGGGCCTGGCTGCCCGCCTTCGCCTCGCCGAACTTCACCGCGAAGACCTGGTGGTCGTGCATGGAGTCTGGCTCCTCCCTGACCTTGTGCGCCGCCTCACTGTCGCGTATGTTCTGTCAACTGTCAACAGTTGGACAGGCGCCCGGGATGGGGACCGACTGCGGACCGTCCCGTGTCTCGGCGTCCAGTCTGGCGCTCGCCTTCGTGCGGTTGACAGTGACGGTGAGGACGATCACAATGTTGCATGCAATTGTCGACCACACCGTGATCAGTGAGGGGGAGAGCGGAGGTACGAGCAGTGAAAAAGGTGGACGACTGCGCCGAGGAAGTTGCATACACACTCTCAGCGCCTGTTGCCCATCGCTGCCGTCACCACCGCCCCGGAAGCCGCGCGGCCCGCTCAAGCGCCCGGTCGGTTTCGTAGCGCCATGGATCTGTGGGCATCGGCACCGATGCCCACCCGATTGACCTCACGTGAGGATCCGACAACCAATGACTGTTCATCCGGCAAGCCCCCGCCCCGGGGCTGGCAAGCCCCGATCCGAGGAGCGCAGCGACGAGGGCGGAGCGCGCCAGCTCCCCGGGGCGACCAGCGAGCGCAAACAGCACAGCACCGGGATCCGGTGGCGGCTGACCACGATCGGCCTCGTCGCTCTGACCCTCTTGGCCGCCGGCTGCTCCGGGAGTACGGCCGCGACAACCGGCGAAAAGGTGCTTCGGCTCGGCATGCCCGCCCCCGCGGTCAGCCTCGACCCGGCCAAAGCGGTGACCGACGCCTTGTGGGTCACCGAACTCGCCTACGACCCGCTCATCTTCCGGGCCTCCGACGGAAGCCTCCAGCCCCGGCTGGCCGAGTCGTGGTCGTACATCGGCGACAACAACACACTGTTCGAGCTCAAGCTCCGGGCCGGCGTCAAGTTCAGTGACGGCACCCCGCTGAACGCGGACGTGGTGAAGCGCAACTTCGAGCACTACGCCGATGCCTCGTCGGCGGCCTCGAAGATCAAGATGTTTTCCCAGCTGGAGGTCGTCGACGACCTGACGCTGCGAATCCACCTCTCCGAGCCCCACCCCGCGATGCCCGAGCTCTTCACCCAGGCGAAGTTCGTCGGCGACCTGGCCAGCGGCGAGGCCCTCGCGAAGCCGGACCTGATGACCACGCAGACGTACGGCGCCGGACCGTACGTCCTGGACCCCAAGGCGACCGTTCCCAAAGACACATACACGTTCGTGCGCAACACCCACTACTGGAAGCCGGAGGCGGCCTACTACGACAAGGTCGTCGTCAAGGTGATCGCGAACGCGAATACCGCGCTGGCCGCGCTGAAGACCGGCCAGATCGACGCCATCCAGGGTGACTTCACCACCGCCGACGCGGCGAAGCAAGCCGGCCTGCAGGTCGCCAGCACGCCGCGGCAGTGGTTCGGCGTCATCGTCGGGGACGCCGACGGCAAGCTGGTGCCGGAGCTGAAGGACGTGCGGGTCCGGCAGGCCCTCAACTACGCGGTCAACCGGGAGAAGATAGCCAAGGGGCTGCTGGGCGACAACGGCGTCCCGACCGAGCAGATCGTCATGCCCGGCCAGTCGGGATACAACACCACGAGCTTCTACACGTACGACCCGGCCAAGGCGAAGGATCTGCTGCGCGAGGCGGGACACCCCAACGGCTTCACCCTGCCGGTCACGACCAACACCAAGCGCGGTCTGAGCCTGGTGGTCCAGGCGATGGTCGACGACTGGAAGGCGATCGGCATCACCGTCGACCTGAAGACCGAAGCCAACGACGGCACCTACAGCGAGGCGCAGACCGCCGCGAAGCTGCCCGTCTTCGGCGTCTCCTTCGGCAGCGACGGCGAGATACACAACCTCGGTACGACGCTCTTCCAGAACTCCAAGACGTTCAATCCGTTCGGCATCTCCGACCCCACTGTGGACAAGCTGCGCGCCGACGCCGCGGCGATCCCCACGGTCGAGGGCCGGGAGGCGCTCTACAAGCAGCTGATCCGCCGCCTGGTGGAGACCGGGCGCTACGTGCCGGTCGTCGCGGTGCCGATCTACTACTACGCCAACGACTCCATCAAAGGGCTGGCCGTGTCGCCGAGCGCGCAGCAGGCGGACCCGGTCGACTTCATGCCCGCCAAGTAGGCACACGCGACGCTGAGTGTGTGGAAGGACTGCGTGTGACAAAGCTGATTGCCCGGCGTCTGGCCATTTCGGTGCCGCTGCTGTTCATCGTGCCGTTCCTGACATTCGTGATGGCGACGCTGGCGCCGGGCGATCCGGCTCGCACGATCCTCGGGGACGACTTCACGCCGGAGGCGTACCAGGCGCTCCGTGCCGAACTGGGGCTCGACAAGTCGCTGTTCGCGCAGTACGCCGACTGGCTGCGTGGAGTCGTCCAAGGGGACCTCGGCACCTCACCGGTCACCGGGCTCTCCGTCTCCGGCGAAATCATCAGCCGGGTCGGCGTGACCGCGTCGTTGGTCCTCCTGACGACCGTGGTCGCGACGCTGATCGGGGTCGGGCTGGGAGTCGTCAGCGCCCTGCGGGCCGGCTGGTTGGCGAAGGCGGTCGACGTCATCTCGCTCGTCGGGTTCTCCTTTCCCAGCTTCTGGGTGGGGCTGGTCCTGGTGGCACTCTTCGCCGTCGGGCTCGGCTGGTTTCCGGCCACCGGCTTCGTCCCGATCGACGTATCCCCGCGGGCGTGGGCGCTGGCTCTCGTCCTGCCCATCACCGCGCTCGCCGTCCACGCGATCGCGATGGTGGCCAAACAGACCCGGGACGCGATGCTCGACACCCTCGGCCGCGAGTACATCCTGGCCCTGCGCGCCCGCGGCATCCCGGAGCGGTCGATCATCTTCCGGCATGCGCTGCGCAACGCCGCCATCCCGGTCTCCACTGTGGTCGGTCTGGTCTTCATCAGCCTGCTCGACGGGACCGTCCTCGTCGAAAGCGTCTTCGCCATGCCGGGCCTGGGCGGACTGGTCGTCGATGCCACCCACCGCCACGAGATCCCGGTCATCCAAGGCATCGTGCTGACCTTCACCGTGGTGGTGGTGCTGGTCAACCTCTTCGTCGACGTCCTGTATGGATGGCTCAACCCGAAGGCCCGAGTCTCATGACCTACAGCCTGACTCCCGACACCAACAGCGCCAGGCCGCAGCGGGTGCGTTTTCTGCGGTCGCTCAGGCGGCACCCGCTGGGCGCGCTCGCCCTGGGCCTGCTGTTGCTCCTGGCGGCCGGCGCGATCCTGGCCGACCTCCTGGCGCCATACGACCCGACCGCCACGGACCTCGGCAACTCCCTGTCCGGCCCGACCGGCAGCCACCTGCTGGGCACCGACGCGCTGGGACGCGACCTGCTCAGCCGGCTGCTGTTCGGGGCGCGGGTGTCGCTGACCGGCACCGCCCAGGCGGTCGCGACCGTCATCGCCGTCGGCGTGCCGATCGGCCTGCTCGCCGGCTATCTCGGCGGATGGGTGGACCGGGTCGCCGGCGGGATCATCGACGTCCTGCTCGCCGTTCCCGGCATCGTGATGCTGCTCGTCATCGTCGCCATCTTCGGCAACAACGAGTCCGTCGCGATGATCGCGCTCGGTGTGCTGGGCGCGCCGGGGATGGCCCGGGTCGTACGGGGATCCACGATCGCCGTCCGCAACGAGCTCTACATCAAGGCCGCCCGCGTGTCCGGGCTGACGACCCGCCACGTGCTCGTAAACCACGTGCTGCCCCGGGTCTCCGGGCCCATCGTGGTACGGGCCTCGCTGTTCGCCGGCGTCGCCCTCCTCGTCGAGACCGGCCTCGGCTTCCTCGGGTTCGGCGCCCAGCCGCCCGATCCGAGCTGGGGCAACATGGTCGCGGACGCCTCCCAGTTCGTCGCGATCGCGCCGTGGATGCTGGTGCCGTCCGGCGCGACGATCGCCCTGTCGATCCTCTCCTTCGGGCTCCTGGGCGACGCGATCCGCGACTCGACGGCCGGGCGGGCGCGGGGCGCCGACCGGGTCCGCCGGAAGGTCGCCGGGGACGCCAAGGAGCCGGCCGCCACGCCGGCCCAGCCCGCGACGGAGACACCGGACGACAGCGACGCCCTGCTGCGCGTCCGCGGGCTGACCGTCTCGGTACCGGCCGCGACCGGCCAGGCGGACATCATCTCGGACGTCACGCTCGAAATCCGCGCCGGCGAGACCGTCGGGCTGGTGGGCGAGTCGGGCTGCGGCAAGTCGATGACCGGCCGCGCGATCCTGGGCCTGCTCCCGCAACCGGTGGCCGTGACCGGGGGCCGGATCCTCTTCGACGGTCAGGACATCACGAAGCTCGGCCCCCGCCAGCTACAACGGTTGCGCGGCGCGCAGATCGCCCTGATCTCGCAGGAGCCGGTCGCCAGCCTCGACCCGGTCTTCACCGTCGGGCACCAGCTGAAGGAAGTGCTGCTGCGCCACCAACCCGGCAGCCGGCGGGAGATCGCCCGCGCCGCCGTCGCTCTGCTGCGCGACGTGAACCTGCGTGAGCCGGAGCGGGTCATGCGCAGCTACCCGCACCAGCTCTCCGGCGGGATGGCGCAGCGGGTCGCCATCGCCATGGCACTGGCCGGCCGCCCCCGGCTGCTCGTCGCCGACGAACCGACGACCGCCTTGGACGTGACCGTGCAGGCCGAGATCCTCGGTCTGCTGCGCCGGCTCCAGCGGCAGACCGGTATGGCGGTGCTGATCATCAGCCACGACTGGGGAGTCATCGCCGACGTGTGCGAGCGGGCCTACGTCATGTACGCCGGGCAGGTCGTCGAGCAGGCGCCGGTCCTCGACCTGTTCGACGGGCCACGGCACCCGTACTCGGCGGGCCTGCTCGGGTGCATGCCGGGCCGCGCGGCCCGTGGTGACCTGCTCCCGGCGATCGGCGGGCGGGTGCCGCAGCCCGGATCGTGGCCCACCGGCTGCCACTTCAGCCCGCGCTGCCCGATCGCCCGGGACGACTGCACGCGCGACCCGGTCGCCCTCAACGAGACCGCGGCCGGCCACGCCTCCCGCTGCCTCTATCCGTTGCTCGTCGACGAGAAGGTCTTTTCCCACGATGCCCGCTGAACCACTGCTCACGGTGACCGACCTGACCGTCGAGTTCGACTCCACCGACCGCCGCCGGAGAGGACAGCGGTTTCGGGCGGTCGACGGGGTGAGCCTGAGCCTCGCGCCGGGCGAGACCCTCGGTCTGGTCGGCGAATCGGGTTCGGGAAAGTCGACGATCGGAAACGCGGTGCTCGGCCTGGTGGCGACCGGACCGGGCAGCCGGATCGTGTTCGACGGCGAGGACATCACGCAGGCGCCGCCAAAGCGCCGGCGGGCGCTCGGCTCCCGGATCCAGGTGGTGTTCCAGGACCCGTACAGCTCGCTGAACCCCTCCCGCACGATCGGCCAGACACTCGGCGAACCCTTGCGCGCCACCGGTGTCGACCGCCGGGAGACGCGGAGCAGGGTCGCCGATGTGCTCTCCAAAGTGGACATGTCTCCGGACGTCGCGGCGCGCTATCCCGCCCAGTTCTCCGGCGGCCAGCGCCAGCGGATCGCGATCGCGCGGGCCCTGATCCGCGACCCGCAACTCGTCATCCTCGACGAGCCGACCAGCGCGCTGGACCTCTCCGTCCAGGCGCAGATCCTCAACCTGCTCATCGCCCTGCGCCGCGACGCACACCTGTCCTACCTGTTCATCTCGCACGACATCGACGTCGTCAGGTTCTTTTCCCACCGGATGGCGGTTCTACAGCACGGCCGGATCGTGGAGGAGGGCGACGTCGACGCCGTCATCGAACGCCCGCGCGAGCCCTACACCCGCGAACTGCTCGCCGCCGTCCCGGTGGCCGACCCCCGCGAACAGCGCCGCCGCCGCGAGTCACGCTCGTCCGTCGTGACCGGCTCCCGCTAGCTCACCCGCGCGGCCCCCCGACTCCGAAGCTCTCTAGTCGTGGGAGATGCCGCCGGGGACGGGGCGGCGGGGGCGCGGGCTGGGGACCATCAGCGCCTTGATGCGGGCCTCGCGGGCCTTTCGCATGTGCTCGGTCACCGCGTCCTGGGCCAGGTCGGGATCGCCGGACGCGATCGCCTCGATGATGGCTTGGTGCTCTTCGAGGTTTTTGCGGACGCGGTCGGGGTCGGCGTAGGTGCTGACTCCCGAGCGGCGGACCATGTTTTCCACCTGGTCGAGAAACCGCACGAGGTATGCGTTGGCCGTGGCGCGGCGGATGACGCGGTGAAACTCCAGGTTGAGCCGGTTGCCCTCGATGCTGTCGCCGCTCTCGGCGCACTTCGCGGCGGATCGCTGGATCTGCAGCAACCGGTCGAGCAGGCCGTCCGGCGGCCGGGACGTCACGGTGAAGACCGCCAGTCCTTCGAGGGCGCTGCGGATGAGGTAGACGGAGAAGACGTCGTCGATCGTCATGGGCTGCACCACGGAACCGCGATTGGCGATGCGGCTCACCAGGTGCTCGTCGGCGAGGCGCCGCAACGACTCGCGGACGGGAGTGCGGCTCACGTCGAGCGCGCCGGCCAGATCCTCTTCGCGCAACCAGGTCGAGGGCGGGATGACTCCGTCGAGGATGGCCTCACGCAGCGCGTCGGTCACGGCATCGGTGGTGGAGCCGCGCTTGCTCTGCTGCAGATATTGCCGCACCGACTCCGCGACGAGTGGCCACGCGGTGGCGTCCACGCGGCCCGGACCGCCTTCGGAGGTCATCCACGCCGCGCTTCGCTGTCAGATCGCACCGAGGCACGATACCAAGAGAATCTGGCTCGTATCCAACCAGCATGCAATCCTGGCGTGATGGCCGTGGTGGCCGTCATCGCTGGTCATCGTGGTGCGTCTCGCGCCGCAGCGAGGCGAGGGCCGCCCGCAGGGAGGCGACCAGTGCCACCGGTTGGTCGAGCATCAGGTGGTGCCCGGCCAGCGGGATCGACAGCACCGTCGCGGCCGCACCCAGGCGCCGCGCCATGGCGCCGGCCCGGGCCTCGCTGAGCAGACCGTTCTCCGCGGCGACCAGCCACACCGGGACGGGCGCCGGGCGCAGGTCGTCGAGGTGCAGCTCGTCGCGGAGGAAGATCCGGCGGTCGGTCTTCCAGGTCCAGCCGCCGTCGACGTAGCGCACGGACGCCGCCGCGATGTGCCGGACGATCGACGGGATCTGGCTCGCGTGCCGGTCGGCGGGCAATGTCTGGAACGCGGCCGCGGCCTCCTCCCTGGTGGCGAAAAGCCGTCCGGTGGAGGTGGCCCGGGCGTGCCGGCGCTGGAGCTCGCTCGGGGTGCGGCGGCGGGCGGCCACGTCGAGCACGACGACGCCGCCCAGCCGGGGGTCGCCCCGCAGCCCCGCCCGCAGCGAGACCAGGCCGCCCATGCTGTGGCCGATCAGGACGGGTCTGGCCGGTGCGTCGGCGAGGCGGTCGGCCACCGCCAGGACCTCGTCCGCCCAGCGCGACAAGGTGTATCCGTCCGGCCGCCACTCGCTGTCGCCGTGCCCGGAGAGGTCGACGGCGACGACGTGGCGTTCGCCGGCCAGCCAGGGCGCGATGTGGTCCCACCAGTGCGTGTTGGCCGCACCGCCGTGGACCAGGACGACTCCCGGGCGGCCGGGCGTACCCCACTCCCGGGTGTGCAGCTTGATGCCGTCGCACTCCAGCCACGTCGAGGTCGCCGGGCGTGCCAGCCCGGCCCGCAGCCACGCGGCCAGGTCGGCGAAGGACTCCGGCGCGGGCTCAGGCATGGGAACGCCCGGGCAGGACGACAACCGCCGAGCCGGGGCAGGTGGAGGCCCCGTCGGCGTTGTGGATGTCGAGGTCCAGCCGGACGACGAGGTCGCCGTCCGCCCGCTGGGCGTCGGTGACCACGCCCACGACGGTGAGCACGTCGCCCTTCTGGTTGACCGACCGGTACCGGCACTCGAGCTCGGTCACGACCGCGTCGTCGCCGAACGCGGCGTGCAGGGCGTTGTGCAGGTAGGCGAAGCGCAGGTTGCCCATGCCGAACGTCCCCTGGCCGTTGCCCGCCGAACGGGCCGCCTCGTCGTCCATGTGGATGTAGATGAACTCGTCGTTGACGGCCGCGTACCGGTTCCAGTTCATGACGTCGGTCCGCCGGGTCCAGGGTGGCAGCGGTGTCCCGGCGCGGATGTCGGCGGCCCCGAGCACGCCGGTCACGACGCGTACCGCAGCAGTGTCCCGGTCCGGAGCCGGACCAGCTCGTGTCGTTGGTTCACCCATTCCTCCTCCGTCGATACCAGGCGGGTGTCGCCGAGCCGGGTGACCCGGCTGCGTACGCCGGCCAGCCGCGACCGCGTCGAGATCACGTCGCCGGGGCGGATCGGTGCGCCGTAGCGGTCCGCCTGCCCACCGTTCATCACGTGTGGATGGTGCGGGAAGTCCGACCGGGCGGCGCCTTTCGCCGCGGGCGGGGCGGTGAGCAGCCAGGCGAACGGGTTGAAGTCGCGGGGCGCGATGATGCCGGCCCAGCGGGTCGTCGCCGCGTACTCCTCGTCGACGTAGAGGGCCGGCGGCCGCTCGGGCCAGTACGTGGCGATGGCCCAGCGCCGGATGTCGGTCGCCGTGACCGGTGGCGAGTGGGTGAACTCTGTCCACTGTAGACCATCACTCATCGGTCGTCGCCTCCACCGCGCCCATCTCGACGAGTTCGGCGATCTCGGCCGCCGGCAGCCCGGTCCAGGACCGGATCGCCCGGACCGTGTCCCGGCCGAGCGCGGGCGCCGGCGACGTGGCGGCCACTTCGCCGTCGATCCGCCAGGGCGCGCCGACGACGATCTGCGGTCCCAGCGTCGGATGGTCCAGCTCGCGCAGCAGCCCGCGCTCGCGTACGTGCGCGTCGCGCAGGATGTCGTCGCCGCCGAGCACCTTCGCCGCGGGTACGTCCACGGCGTGCAGCGCGGCGACGACCTGTGTCGCGTCTCGGGCCGAGGTCCACGCGGCGATGCCGGCCTCGGCCGAGCGGCGCTCCTCCTCGCTGACCGCCGCCGCCAGGTCCAGGCCGACCACCGCGCCGATCCGGCCGCGGTCACGGGCGTCGCGGGCGGCGACGGCGACCCACTCGTCGTCGCCCCGGCAGGGGAAGACGTCGTACGGCCACAGGTCGTAGAGCCCGTTGCCGGCACGCCACGGCACCCGGCCCACGAGCTGGTACTCGATCACGGAGTCACCGACCAGGCCGGTGATCGCCTGCTGGGCCGAGACGTCCACCGCCGTACCCGCTCCGCCGCGCCGGCGGGCGAGCAGCGCGGCCAGCGCCCCCACCGCGGCCACCGTGCCGGTGCGCAGGTCGACGGAGTCGCGGACCTCGACCGCGGGCCCGTCGGCGTAGCCGGTCAGATGACCCAGACCACCCATGGAGTTGAAGATAGACGCGTAGCCGGCGTAGCCCGGATCCGTCCCGCCGCGGCCGGCGCTGGAGATGCAGACGACCACCACGTCGGGGTTGGCGTCCTTGAGGTCGTCGTAGGTGAGGCTGAGCCGTTCGAGCGCGCCCGGCCGGAAGTTCGACACGATCAGGTCGGCGGCCAGCGCGAGGCGGCGCAGCAGCGCCCGTCCCCGCGGGACCTGGAGGTTGATGCCCACGCTCTGTTTGTTGAGGTTGACGGAGTTGAACCGGGCCGATCTGTTGAGGCCGGCCGCGTCGTCGTCGGGCACCTGGCGGAAGAGGTCGGGCTTGGCGCTGGACTCGACCTTCACCACCTCGGCGCCGAGCATGGAGAGCAGCTCGGTCGTGTACGGTCCCGCGGCGACCCAGGTGAGGTCGAGCACGCGGACGCCGGTGAGCGGGCCGTGGGCCGGCAGGTCCCGGCCATCTCCGGCGGCCGGTCGGCGGGGCGTGGACCAGCCCGGGGGCGGTTCGCTGGACTGGGCCGGCGCGGGCGGCCACGGCTCGGGTCCCGGCAGCGGCCGGCCGTCGAACGTGTACCCCGGGCGCGGCACCACGAGGCTCAGCCCGGCCGCGCTCACCTCGCCCAGGTCACCGCGCTTCGCCGCGTGCTCCGAGGTGAGCAGCGCCGGCGCGTCGGAGTAGTAGCCGACCGGGGTGCCGAGCGGGGCCAGCTGGTCGTAGATGTCGCGGGCGCGCCGGGTCGCGCACCAGCTCCGGATGATCTCGTCCAGCGCCGTCGCGTTCGTCTCGCGGGCGCCCCGGGTGGCGAAGCGCGGGTCGTCGACGAGGTCGGGGCGGCCGATGCCGGTCGCGAGGCTGGCCCAGAACGCGTCCTGGGTCGGCCGCACCGTGATGTACCCGTCGAGGCAGGGAAAGATCCCGCCGTAGTCGTAGCCGCGGTCCGCCCGGTTGACCCGGATGCCCTGGTTGAGCTGGCGGTCGATGGTGACCCGGCCGAGCGAGATCGCGACGTCCTGCTTGGAGACGTCGGCGAAGGCGCCGGCGCCGGTCTCGAGCCGCCGCATGGTGAGGGCGAGGGCCAGGAGCGCCCCGACGTTGCCGGCGTCGTAGTCGGTCAGGTGCCGCCCCGCCTTCACCGGTGGCCGGTCCGGAAACAGCTCGTAGCTCAGCCCGCCGGGCAGCAGAAGCCCTTCGCCGCCGGCGTGGAACACGTCGAGCTCGGTGCCGGGGCGGCCGGCGCCCGGGCCGGCGAAGCCGTACGGGCGGATGGAGACGTAGACCACGCCGTGGTCGTGGGCGAGCCGGTGCGGCGACAGGCCACGGTCTTCGAGCTCCTCGGCGCTGGCCGAGCCGATCACGACGTCGGCCGCCGCGAGGAGTCCGGGCACGATCGGGTCGGCGGGATCGTGGAGGTCGGCGACGACGGTCCGCTTGCCGGTGTTGGTGTAGATGAAGACCGCGCTGTCGGGCGCCGGACCGGTGGGGCCGAACCCGCGCACCCAGTCGCCACCGGGCGGCTCCACCTTCACCACGTCCGCCCCGAACTCGCCGAGGACCTTGGCGCAGTACGCGACGGCGATGTCACCCGAGAGTTCCAGGACTTTCAGGCCGGCGAGGGAGGTGAAGCTGTCCACGGCGCATCCATCCCGGCGCGCGGCGAAGCGGAGCGGCGGCGCCTGATTTCTCGATGGGATCGGGGCGAGCCGCTCGATCGGAGCGGCGCCTGGCACCGGAGCATACAGGTTGCGTGCAATCACGCCAAGCGGTGCACTCCTTGAACGCCCCATCCCGGCGAAAGGCTTGACACGCTTAAGCCTGCTCACGAAGATGTTGCATGCAATCTGGATCCCCGGCACCGGCGCGACGCTGGTGCCGGACCGGCTCACGTGCACCGGGCCGTGCCCCGAACGAGATGAGGACTCCCATGGGCCTGACCGCAGCTGACCTTCCCCCGATGGTCGAAGCGCTACGAGCACGCATCGGTCAGAAGTACGAGCTCCAGCAGGTGAACCGGCTCATCACCGCGGACATCATCGGCCGGTACGCGCTCGGCGTCGGCGACGACAACCCGCTGTTTCGCGAGCCCGAGTACGCGGCGGCGACCCCCTTCGGCCGGGTGATCGCACCGCCGACGTTCCTGGCGACCGTGGCCCGGACCCGGCCGCAGGGGCTTCGCGGCGTACACGCGCTCTTCGCCGGCCTGCGGATCGAGTTCGAGCGCCCGGTCTGCGAAGGCGACCGGTTGACGTCCGTCACCGCGCTGGACTCGCTGGAGGAGCGGCAGGGCAAGTACGCCGGCACGAGCTACGTCCAGCAGAACGTGACCACCCACTCCAACGGCGACGAGCTTGTCGCGACGGCCACCAGCTACAGTTTCCGGACCCTGCGGGACGAGGCGCGGGACCGGGGCAAGTACCAGGCGCTGACCCGCAAGACGTTCTCCGCCGACGAGATCGCCGAGATCAAGCAGAAGTACCTGGACGAGGTGAAGGCGCGGCGCGGCGGCGGGGTGCTCGACCTGAGCCAGATCAGGGTCGGCGACGAGCTTCCCTCGCTCATCAAGGGCCCGCTCAGCGTCGCCGACGTGATCTGCTGGCTCAACGGGGTCGGCGCCGGCGTGTTCATCAAGTCCTCCCGGCAGTGGTACGAGTACCTCGACCGCCACCCCGCCGCCGGCATGCTCAACGAGTACGGGGTGCCGGACGCGCCGGAGTGCGTGCACTGGGACGAGCAGATCGCCCAGAAGATCGGCATGCCCGGGCCGTACGACTACGGCTGGCAGCGCTGCGCCTGGCTCGGGCACCTCGTGACCGACTGGATCGGCGACCACGCCTGGGTCCAGCAGATCAGGATCGAGCTGCGCGCCCCCAACTACGTCGGCGACCTCACCACGCTCACCGGCTCGGTCACCTCGGTCGACCCGGACACCAAGTCGCTCACCGTACGGATGCAGGCCGTCGACCACCGCGGTCGGCTGACCGCCAAGGGCGAGGCGCGGGTCGTCACCGAGGTGCCCGCACATGTCTGAGCACGCCGGACCGGTGCGTGGTACGAAGGTGCTGGTGCTCGGGCGCGGCCTGCCGATCGACTGCGCGTCGATGTTCCTCGCGGACCTGGGCGCGGACGTCGTGATGGTCGAGGAGCCCGGCTCCGGCCCCGCCACCGACGACGTGGCGCCGGCGATCGACGGCCTCGGCTACCAGCGCCTCGCGTTCTGCCGCAACAAGCGCTCGGTCGCCCTGCGGGCCGGCGACGCCGCGGAACGGGAGGCCATCCACCGGCTCCTCGACTGGGCCGACGTCGTCCTCTACGACTCGGCGAACCCGATCGGCCGCGACCTGGCCGGCACCCTCGGCGAGGTCGCCACCCGCCGGACCGAGCTCATCACCTGTGACGGCAGCACCTGGGGCAGCTTTGGCGAGCGGGCCGGCTGGGCCGGCGACGACCTGGTGCTCCAGGCGAGCGCCGGGTGCATGGACCTCACCGGCGAGGCCGACGACCCGCCGACCCGCGCCGGAGCGTCCATTTTCGACTTCGTCTCCGGCACGTACATCGCGATCGCGGTACTGGCCGCCGTCTTCCGCCGCCAGCGCGCGGGTGCGGGCCAGCGGATCGAGGTGGCCGGGTACGACACCGCGGTCACGCTCCTGAGCAACATGGCCTCCGCCTACTTCGCCACCGGCGAACACCGCTCGCGGCTCGGCACCGGCCACATCTCCATCTTTCCCTACAACGCGTTCCGGACCTCCGACGGTGAGATCGTCATCGCCATCTTCACGCAGGCGTTCTGGTCGAAGTTCTGCGCCGGCATCGGCCGTGCGGACCTGCTGGAAAACCCGCGGTACAAGACGATCCCGGACCGGATGCGGGCCAAGGACGAGCTCTCCGCCATCCTCGACGAGCTGTTCCTGCGACGGACGACGGACGAGTGGAGCGAGATCCTGCGCGAGGCCGACGTGCCGTACGGACCGGTGCTGCCGGTCGGCCGGGCGCTCTCCCTCGACCAGACCACCCACCGGGGCATGACGCCGGCGCTGACCGGACTCTCCCGCCCGGTACGGACGGTCGGCTCACCGCTGCGGTTTCTGCTCTCCGACGGCTCGACCTATCACCCACCGGCGCGGCGGGCCCCCCGCGCCGGCGAGCACGACCTGGCGAGCATCCTGTCCACTTCGGACACCCAACTCGAATCGAGCGGCCGATGAGCCAGTCCCCACCCAACCCGCCGCTGTCCGGGATCCGGGTGCTCGACTTCACCCGGATGTTCGCCGGGCCGTGGTCGGCGGAGATCCTGAGCGACCTCGGCGCCATCGTCGTCAAGGTCGAGGAGCCGCGCATCGGTGACCCGACCCGCCGCCACCGCCCGCTCGTCGGCGACGAGAGCTCGTACTTCATGGCCGTCAACCGGGGCAAGAAGAGCCTCGCGATCGACGCGCGCACGGAGGAGGGGCGCGAGGTCCTGCTCACCGCGATCCGCGCGGCCGACGTGCTGGTCGAAAACTTCCGGCCGGGGGTGATGCGCCGCCTCGGGCTCGACTACGAGACCACCAAAAAGATCAAACCCGATCTCGTGTACTGCTCACTGTCGGGCTTCGGCGCGACCGGTCCGATGCGGGAGCGGATCTCGTTCGACATCGTCAACCAGGCCTTCGCCGGGCTGATCGACATCACCGGGCACCCGGGCAACCGCGCGTCCCGGATCGGCGTACCGATCGGCGACCTCTCCGGCGGCCTGTACATGTCGATCGCGGTCCTCGCCGGCCTGGTCAACCGCGACGCCACCGGGCTCGGCTGCTGGATCGACCTCGGGCTGCACGACACGCTCGTGACCCTGCTGGCGGACGTCGGCCAGCGGCACCTCCTCGACGGCGAACCGGTGTCCCGGATGGGCAACCTGCACCGCGCGGCCGCCCCGTACGGCTGCTTCCCGACCCGGGACGGCTGGATCGTGCTCTCCGCGTACGCGCCGGCGGACTGGGAGCGGCTGGTCCAGGCACTGGGACTCGCCGCGGACGAGGTGCGCGCGTTCGGTACCCCGCAGGAGCGGCTCGGCGACCAGCGGGCGCTGCAGGAGCTGCTGGCGAGCCGGTTGCGCCAGGACTCCACCGAGACCTGGCTGACTGTCCTCAGAGGACACGGCATCACCTGCGCCGAGGTGCTCGACATCCGCCAGGTCCTGGAGTCGACCACGCTGGCCTCCCGAGACCTGGTGTACGAGGCGAAGGGCGGAGACCGGGACGCGTTTCGGATGCTCGCCTCGCCGATCATCCTCGACGGCACCCGGCTCGGCACCGGCTCGGTCGCCCCGCGCCTGGGCGAGCACACGGCCGAGGTGCTGGCCGAGCTCGGGTACTCGGCCGACCAGGTGCGCGCCCTGACCGACGCGGGAACCGTCAAGGTGGGCCCGTGACGTCCCGCGCGGCCAAGCCGGCCCCGGCGCCCACGCCGGAGACGGCCGAGTACTGGCGGGCGGCCGAGCGCGGCGAGCTGCGCCTGCCCTACTGCGCCGGCTGCGACGCGTACGTCTTCTACCCGCGCGGCGCCTGCCCGACCTGCTGGTCCACGGAGCTGACCTGGACCACGCTCTCCGGGCGGGGACGGCTGCACTCGTACCTGATCAGCCACATCGCCGCGCCGGGCTTCGAGCAGGACGTCCCGTACGCCATCGCGATCGTCGAACTGGAGGAGGGACCCCGCCTGATGAGCTCGGTTCGGGGGATCGCACAGACCCCGGAGGCGCTGGTACTCGACATGCCCCTCGTCGTCGACTTCGAGCCGCGCGGGGACGTCACGCTTCCGGTCTTCCGGCCGGCGCCGGTCGACGCCCGTGGCTAGCCCCGCGGGCGGGGCCATCGTCGGCGCCGCGGAGACGGCGAGGCTGGGCGTGATCGAGGATCAGTCAGCCCTCGAACTGCACGCGGAGGCCGCGCGGTCGGCCGTCGCGGACGCGGGACTGACCCTGGCCGACATCGACGGGCTGGCCACGGCGGGCCTTCCCGCGATCACCGTCAGCCATCACCTCGGGCTGCGGCCGCGCTACCTGGACGGCACGTACATCGGCGGTGGATCGTTTCTGCTCCACCTCCGCCACGCCGTCGCGGCCATCCAATCGGGCCTCTGCGAGACGGTTCTCATCACCCACGGGGCCTCCAACCGCTCCCGCGTCGGCCGCCCGCCCCGAGTCACCGACCCGGCGTCGCCGATGGGCCAGTTCGAGCAGCCCTACGGCGCGTTCACCCCGCCGACGCTGTTTCCGATCGGCGTGCTCCGGTACATGAAGAAGTATGGGCTCACCCACGAACAGCTCGCATCGGTGGCGGTCGCCCAGCGGACCTGGGCCAGCAAGGTGCCGCGCGCGATGTTTCGTTCCCCGATCACCGTCGACGACGTGCTCGCGTCGCGCATGGTGGCGTACCCGATGCGTCTTTTGGAGTGCTGCCTGGTGACCGACGGCGGCGGCGCCGTCGTGGTGACCTCGGCCGACCGGGCCAGGACCGGGTCCTTTCGCAAGCCGCCGGTCTTCGTCCTCGGCGCGGGCGAGGCGTGCGAGACCTCGATGATCTCGACGATGGGTGACCTGACGACATCGCGCGCGTTCGTGGACGCCTCGACGGCGGCGTTCGCCGAGGCGCGCCTGCGGCCGCGGGACGTCGACCACCTCATGGTCTACGACGCCTTCGCCCACCTGCCGATCTACGCCCTCGAAGACTGCGGTTTCGTGGCGCGGGGCGAGGCCGGGGCGTTCATCGCCGAGGGTCACACGCGGCCCGGCGGAACGCTGCCGATGAACACGAACGGTGGCGGCCTGAGCTACACCCACACCGGGCTCTACGGGATGTTCCTGCTCCTGGAGGCGGTGCGTCAGGTCCGGGGCGAGGCCGCCGCGCAGGTACCGGGCGTCGACGTCAGCATGGTTCAGGGTGTCGGCGGTATGTTCGAGGCCGCCGGAACAGTGATCTTGGGGAGCCACGATGCCTACGCCGGCTAGCACCGGGATTCCGGTCTACCGCTATCTCGCGCAACGCTTCCACCGGGAGGAGGTCCGCGCGGTCTTCGTGCTGACCGGCGACGGCAACATGTACTGGGACGCCGCCCTGGCCGAGTACCCGGACGTACGGTCGGTGCACGTGCGCCACGAGCACTGCGCGGTCTCGATGGCGCTGGCGTACGCCCAGAAGACGGGCCACCTCGGCGTCACCTCGGTCACCTGCGGACCCGGACTCACCCAGACGATGACCGCGCTCGCGACCGCCGCCGCCGCGCGGACACCCCTGCTCATGCTCGCCGGCGAGCCTCCGCTGCACGCGCCCTGGTACAACCAGGGGATCGACCAGGCGCCCCTCGTGCGGGCCAGCGGCGCCGAGTACATCCAGGTGCACAGCCTGGCGACGCTGCCCCGGCTGGTCACCCAGGCGTTCTACCTGGTCCGTGCCGAGCGCCGCCCGGTCGTCCTCGGCGTCCCGATGGACCTCCAGCAGGAAATGATCGACCCCGGCGAGCACCCGGTGGAGGCCGAGGACGGCATCGGCGAGCCGCCCGACGCCGGGCCGCGTCTGCCGCACCCGGAGTACATCCGGCGGGCCGCCGAACGGGTCCTAGCGGCGCACCGGATCGTCGTGCTGGCCGGGCGCGGAGCGGCCGCCAAGGACGCCACCGACGCCTGCGTGGAGCTGGCCGAACTCTGCGACGCGGCACTGGCCACGACCCTGCCGGTACGCGGCCTCTTCGCCGGCCACCCGAGAAGCGTCGGCGTCGCAGGCGGCTTTTCCCACGCCGTGACCCGCGAGGTGTTCGACGGCTGCGACCTGGTCATCGCCGTCGGCGCCAGCATGACGAGCTTCACCACCAACAGCGGACACCTGATCGACCCGCGGCGGGTGCTGCAGCTGGACGAGAGCCCCGGCGGCCTCCGGCACGCCCGCGTGGTGGCCAGCTCGCACGTGGGCGCGGACGCCGCCGCCGGTGTACGGGCGCTGCTCGGCGAGCTCAAGAGCCGCGACTTCACCGGCGACGGCGGCTGGGACGTCGCCGGGTACGCCACACGCGTCCGCACCGAGCCCGCCGACCGCACCGCCTACGACATCGCGGACGGATACCTGGACCCGCGGGCGGTGATCGAGGTCTTCGACCGCCTCGTGCCCCGCGACTGGGAACACGTCAACGCGGCCGGCCACTGCGGGTACTTCGCCACGCACATGCACGACGTACCGGCGGCCCACTTCCTGACCATCAGGGAGTTCGGCGCGGTCGGGAACGGCATCAGCTACGCGGCCGGCGTCGCGATCGCCCGCCCCGGATCGCCGGTGATCCTCTTCGAGGGCGACGGTGGTGTGATGATGCACGTGCAGGAGCTGGAGACCCTGCGGCGGTACGGACTCAAGATTTTGATCTGCGTCCTCAACGACGGCGCCTTCGGCTCCGAGGTCCACAAGCTCCGCGCGGCCGGCCTTGTCGACCGCGGCGCCACCTACGGACGCAACGACATCGCCGGTATCGCCCGCGGCTTCGGGCTGCGCGGGGCGACCATCCGCCGGCTCGACGACATCCAGCCGGCCCTGGAGGAGTTCGCGGCGGGCAGCCAGTCGATGGTCCTGGACATCCTGGTCTCCGACTCGGTCATGTCACCCGGCATGAACCGGCGCGTCAGCGGCATCCCCCCACACGCTACGTCCTGAGCGCTCCACCACCACGACGTCGCCATCACCGCGGCTTTGGCAGCCTCCCCGCAGGCCGCCGGCGCGAGGCCGGCGGCGCCAGGCTTCGCCTCCTGGTCCGAGCTGCTCACGGTGCGGGAACGGATGAACGCGGCGAAGCGGCCGGGTCGAAGCCGCGCAGGTTGAGATGGTCAGGGGATCGTGGTGATGAGGCGTCGCAGGGCGGCGTGGGCGGGGGGCCCAGGTCGGTTTGCCGCCGGGGCGGCCGTGGACGCCCTCGGCGCGCTCGGCCTGGGTCCGCCACGGTGCCGGCCGGTGGGCGCGCCGGCGGGGGCGGGTTGGTGAAGCGCGGTCAGGAAAGCGGCCAAGGATGTGGCCGCGTCCGCGGTGCGCGTGATGGGGGCGCGGTCAGCGGGCGTGCCCGGAAGCCAGGTGGTGATGAGCCAGGGCCGCGGGAACCGTGCGGACGGCTGGCCGATTCGCTGCGGGACGGGCACCGGCAGCGAAAGGCGCGGGGCCAGCGTGGGCACCCAGGTGTGCTCGTTGCGCAGCAGCGCGTGCGTGTTGCCACGCTGAACATGCGGCATCACGGCGGCGGGCGCACCGCGCAGGACGGTGCGGGCGCCACAACCTACGCGGTGGCGTGACGCAGGTGCGCCTGGTAAACGCCCGGGGTCTGGCCGACGACTGCGGTGAACGCGTCGATGAAGCTCGACGGATTGGACCACCCGCACTCCATCGCGGTGTCGGTGACCGACCGGGCGTTGGTGAGATGGACCAGGGCGTGCTGGACGCGCAGGATGGTGCGCCAGCGGTGAAAGCTCATCCCGAGCTCGCTGTGAAACAGGCGGCTCAGGGTGCGCTCGCTCGCGCCCGACGCCCTGGCCAGCTCGGCCAGAGTCGCGGTCGAGCCGGGGTTGTCGTGCAGGAGACGGGTGACCGCGTGCAGCCGGTCGTCGCGAGCCTCGGGTAGGTGCAGGGACTGCTCCGGGGCCTCGGCGAGTTCGTCGATCACGACACCGCGCAGCCGGCTGTGTGCGCTGGGTCTGATCTCTGGCCGATCTGTCAGGGCCAGGAGGGCCTCTCGCAGCAGGGGGCTGACGGCGAACACACTGGGGTGCGCCACGAGCGCGTCGCACTGGTCGGCCGGGATGGCGACGAGACGGACGTCGGTCCTGCCGTAAAAGCGGTGGGAGTGTTCGAAGCCGGGCGGTGTCCACGTCACCTGATTGGCCGGAGCGACCCAGGTGCCGCGTTCGGTCGTCGTGGCCAGGGCACCGGCGGCGGCGTACACCAGCTGACCCTCGGGATGGGAGTGGGAGCCGAGGTGGTAACCATGCGAAACCCACCCACCGCCACTGGGTATGGATCCCCGAAGTAGCGCGGGCGAGGATTGGCGGGTTTCCGGCATCGTCCGTCAGCTTACCGGTGGCAGCGCAGAGGTCGGCGGGCTCAAGATCGGTCCACGAGGGCGTGAACGCGGACCTAGCCGGCGCGACCGTGACGACCAGGCGAACGAGTGAGGAGCGATGAAGAGACTGCTCGACAATCTGCTGCGCAGCGCTACGGTGCACAAGGTCGAATCCCTCGGCGCCCGGTTCAAGGCAATCACCTTGACCGGTCCGGAGATCGCCGGCCTGTCGATACGGCCAGGCCAACAGGTACGGGTGCAGGTCGGAGCCGCCAACTTCCTGGTCGACCGCGTCGTCGGAGCACTACGGACATACTCGGTGTGGCGCTACGACGACACCTGTCTGGAGCTGCGGGTGTTCGATCACGGTGAGGGCCCGGGCGCCCAATGGGCTCGCACCGTCAGCGAAGGCGATCGGGTGCACATCCTCGGGCCAGAAGGGCGTTTCTTCTGCCGGCCCAGTCCCTACCACCTGTTCGTCGGCGACGAGACGGCCTCGGTCGCCTTCGGTGCCATGATCCGTGCGCTCGACGACGACGCCCCGGTGTACGCCGTCATCGAGGTCGACACCGAACACGAGCAGCTCCCAATCCCCGGCAACGTCGTCTGGGTCCACCGCCGTGGCCGCTCGCCCGTACGCTCGGCGGAGTTGGGCGCGGCCGTCGCTCGCCTCGACCTGCCGTCGCCGCCGGGCACGGCCTACCTGGCGGGCGAGGCCGGCACGATCCAACTGGTCCGCAACCACCTCGTCAGCGACCGCGGCTGGGGTCGGCGTGACGTCATGACCAAGCCCTTCTGGGCTCCCGGCCGTAGAGGCATGGATTGAAGCCCCAGCCCCGGCGCGTCCAGGGTGAGGCGAGCTGGCGCGGTTCGAGCAGGTCGGCGCTGTCGGGCGTGCCGTTCATCGACGTCGTCGGTGCCGCCGCGCTGCCGGCCGCTCCACCGGGAGGCCGGCTGATCATGCCCCGTACCGGCGCATCGGTCGGCGTACTCTGACGCTGGAGAAGCAGGGATCCCGGCGATCGGGCCGAAACGGGCGAAGGGGTGCGAGCCATTGACAGACGTCTCCATCACGAGCAGCACCACTGCCGACGGGACCGTTTACCTGACCGTGGCCGGCGAGATTGACATGGAAAGCAGCCCCAGGCTTGCCACCGCCCTATCGCAGGCGATCCACGCGGACGACACCAAATGTGTCGCGGTAGACCTCGATCGGGTGTCGTTTATGGACTCCAACGGGATCCGTGACCTCGTCCTGGCGCAGACGCAGGCGACCGAAAAAGCCATGACGTTCTACATCACCAACGTCCAGGACGGGCCCCGCCGGGTCCTGGAGCTGACCGGCCTGCTCGCCGTGCTCACCAAACAAGCCCCGCCCACCGCCGACCCCACCGCTGGGTGGCAGACGGCCTGACACGCCGACGGCGTGACTGTCGCGCGGTTGGGTACATCGTGGATGTCGTTCCCGCCGCGTCGCGCAGGAGGTGTGATGGCCGAACGCAGAACTTTCCGTGACGCGGTCGTGGTGGTTACGGGAGCGTCCAGCGGAATCGGCCGCGCGACCGCGCTGGCGTTCGCCGTGGAAGGGGCAAGCCTGGTACTCGCGTCGCGCGGCCAAGAAGCCCTTTCGGACGTGGAGCGGGACTGCCGGGAACGGGTGGGCCAAGTTCGCGATCAGAGGCCTGGCTTTGAACCTTCAGCAGGCGGTGTGGTTGGCGGCACGCACGAAGAACGGCGTGTCGACCGGCCCAGGTAGCACCAGGCACACCCTCCGGCCCGCACACACCTGGCGTTGGCCGCCCATCGCATCGCGCCGCGTGCCGTCGAGTGGCTCGTCGCCCGGTGGAGCGCGACGTTGATCACCAAGCCATCAACGGCCGCCGTTTCATACCCTGGTGTGCCCCGCTTCATACGGGCGGGCGAAACCGCCCGATTGGCGCGGACGCCTCACGTCGCGTTTGCCGACGACGACTCGTAATGGGCGGGCCGCCGCGTCGTTCCGTGCTCATCCCAAGACCGCGCTGGTAGCAGCGGAAGTGCGCGACGGCTCGGTCGGGCGGCTGATGCCCCAAGATGTCGGATGTCGCGGCACGAGGTGGCTGACGACGGCTGGCTTTGTCAACTAGCCAACGGAATGGTGGCGCTGGTCGGTTGGCGCGGGCCGTGGGGGGGCGGGCGGTGTGGGCCCCGGCCGTGTGGGCGGGCGTCCCCGCGGCGTAGGCGCGGCTGGTGGGGTGGCAGGGCTCAGGTTGAGTACCTGGGTGAGGCCGAGCAGGTCCAGGCGGCGCTCGACCGTCCGGCTGGGCATGATCGTGAGCCGGCAGTGGATGGCGGCGGAGCGGTGGCTCGTCTCGACCAGACCGGCGGCGCCTTCGGAGGAGACGAACGGTACGGCGGTCAGGTCCAGCACGATGCTCCCGGGATGGCCGGTCAGGACGGCCCGTACGGCGTCGTCGAAGGCGTCGCGGGTGCTGTGGTCCAGGTCGCCGGCCACGATGAGGTGTACCGCATCGCCGTGTGCCTGCACCCGACATGACAACCGGTCGTTCTGGTGCATAGAGCACAGACTATCGGCCCGGGCGCCACGACGCCGCTCTGGCTGGCGCAGCGCGGGTCTTCCGATCGTTCCGGGTCGTATCTTTCGCGGCCGAGTCTGCGTCGGTCGTCCGCGGTCAGGCGTGGACGGGCGTAGAGTTGATGGGTTGAGAAGATCGAACGGAAGGCGGTAGCAGCTCGGGCGCGTCCGATGACCTTGGCAGGCCACACAACGTGAGGAGGCCGCCATGACAGCCTTGACCGCACCGACCATCACACATCGCACCGGCACGATCCGTCTCGCCGTCGACGGCGAGATCGACCTGAACACCAGCGGGACCCTCGGCCACGCCATCACGGCCGCCGTGTCTGTCGAGCCCCGCCCCCACACCGTGGTCGTCGACCTGGACCGGGTGCGGTTCTGCGACTGCGCCGGTATCGGCGCGCTGCTCCAGGGACGAACGGCCGCCCGGCAGGCCGGCATCACCTACCACGTCGTCAATGCCCATGGCATCGTGCTGCGCGTATTGCGGTTGCTCGACCTCGACGGTTTGCTGCTGACTGAAGGCGCAAATGCTGGATCCGGCCGTCCACGGTGGTAGATGCACCGCACGGAGGGCACGCCGTCCGCCGATAGGCCCGCGGGTAATGGCGCAGCTTGGCCGCGGCGCACGCGGCGTTCGGCGGGCCTGAGGCGTTGATCGGACGGGTTACCGGTGGAGGTGTTTGACGAAGCGCAGCACGGTGCCGGTCGGCTGCTGCCGGCGGATCTCCAGCTGGTCGGTGAGGTGGGCGATGAGCGCGAGTCCGCGTCCGGACACCGCGTATGCGGACGCCATCATCGCCTCGCGGGGCAGGTCGAACCCGGTGCCGGTGTCGGCCACCTCGACCAGGCAGATCGACTGCTGCACGGCGAGCCGCAAGCTGTAGTGGGTGGCCGGGTCCGCGTGACGGACGGCGTTGCTGCACGCTTCGCACACCGCGACCTCCACCGCGGCCCGGCATTCCTCTCCGACGAGGCGACGGCGCAGAACGGTCCGGGACAGCCGCCGAACCACCGGCACGGTCCAGCTCGCTCGGGGCAGCGTGACCCGCACGTTGACCTCGCTCGGCGGCCCTGGACGGTGCGGGGTCGGGGCGCGCATCCGGTAGCGGATATGGCTTCGGTGCGGGCTGGGTGCGGTCACCGTCTGCGGGATGGTGCTACCGGACATGCCGTCCCCCTTTCCCGGTCAGCGTCGGTGCTGACCAAGGATGGTGGCCCGATCGTTCCCACACCCGGCAGCGTTGAAACGCCTCACTCACACCTTCGCGGGCGTCCCGGCCCTGCGCCGGCGAACCCAACGCGGCTGCGCGGACCTCGCGGCAACGCCGGCGCCGGCCTCGTACTGCTGAGACGCGACCGTGGGCTAGCAGGTCGGGGGCCCGGGTCCAACCGCAGGGTGAGGGCCGGTCCGGCCGCGGTGTCCCAACCCGTTCAGGATGTCCTGCGTGGTCGTGTCGGCGATCAGGCGGCCGCGTCGAGGTCCAGACCGCCGTGGACTTGCCCGCCCCGTTCGGCCCGGGGAACCCGGTGACCTCGCCCGGTTCGACGGTGAAGCTCAGGTCGTCGACGGCCAGCACATCGCCGTAGCGTCGAGTCAGCCCGCGTACCTCGATCATCGGTCCGCTCCGTCCGCAGCGCCGTCCGCCGGGACATCGGCCTCCCAGCGCAGCAGGTCACCGGGCTGGCACTGGAGCACCTCGCACAGTGCGGCGAGGGTCGTGAAACGTACCGCCTTGGCGCGGCCGTTCTTGAGCTTCGCGAGGTTGGCAGGCGTGATCCCGACCCGGTCCGCGAGCGTGCCCACGGACATCTTTCGTCGGGCCATCATGACGTCGATGTCGACGACGATCGGCATCAGACGACCTCCTCGAGCTCAGCCTCGAGGTGCGCTGCCTGGGCGTCGCGGGCGACGGCCTGAGCCAGCAACATCCGCAGCACGAGCACGATCAGCGCGACCCCCAGGACGGCGAGGACGGCGCCGCCCAGCATGAGAACCATGCCCGGGGAGAGGTCCTCGCCAGGGGCCTGGACGGCCGCGAGGACGGCCATCAGCAGGGCCGCCGCCACGATCGCGCCGATCACCACGTCCACGTAGCGGAAAGCCGTGTGGGAGAACACGGTGCCGCGTCGCACCATCGTCACCAGCCGCCACACACAGACCAGGACGACCTGGAACGTCACCAAGCCAAGAACCAGGAATGTGATCAACAGGTACGGGTGGCGCATCTCGGCCAGGTCGGCGTCAAGCTCGACCGCGTTGACGGCCACCACCACCGTCTGCACGAACAGCGAACCGGCGAACAGCACCCCCAGCACGAGACGCAGCGCCAGCACCGTCAGTCTTCCCATCGCCTCTCCTTCGATCGAACTACGACAGGAACCTATCGCTATTCGATAGACTGCGGCAAGCGTACTCCCGCATCCGGCATCAACAGCCGGACCCGACCCGCCCCGACCGTCCACATACATCACAGTGACCACCGGCCCACCTGCATGGCCCGACGAGAGGGCGTGTTCGAGCCTGCGTCCTCCGTGGCGCAGCCGAACTCGTTGCTCCCGCGGCCCGGGGTTCGGGCTGGCCGGATGGCGGGGCAACGCCGCCGAGGAGGGGCTGATCGAATCTCTATCGAGGAACACCAAACGCCTGGCTCGCGTTTGTGCAGGTCAGAGGCCCGTCAAGTCGGGGTGGCGGGATTTGAACCCACGGCCCCTCGCTCCCAAAGCGAGTGCGCTACCAAGCTGCGCCACACCCCGTGCGCCCCGCAGTCTATGCGGTCCCCTTGACCTTTGGCGCAACGCCCCACGCCGACATACCCCGGATGCCGCGCGCGCCTGGCCGCCCCGACCCAGTACTCTGGTGGCGCGCCCGAGCACGGCAGGGGCGCACGCGGGCGTAGCTCAATGGCAGAGCTTCAGTCTTCCAAACTGACGGTGCGGGTTCGATTCCCGTCGCCCGCTCCAGAGTTTCCGCAGCTCAGCTACCCGCTCGGACCTGGCGCCGGGGAGCTGTACCGCCGCTGTGGGCTGGTCGTGCCAGCGCGGTGGCGATCGGTAGCGAAGCGACCGCCGTGAGGGCGGTAGAAGAGCGGGTAGTCAAGCCGGTCGTGGATTGTCGACAGAAAACCTTCTTGCGTCGGGCTGAACGTGCCGGAGTTGGAGCATCCTGCCCCAGCCGAGTCGGTCGGTGGTCGTTTCTGGAATTCCGCTTCTTGCGTGAAGAAGCCAGGTCACGATGACTCTTATGTCAGCCACAACTGCTGTTGATATACACGCGACCACTTTACGGCCCGCATCTCGATGCTTTTGGATCGCACAGTGACGCCTATCCCGATTTCTGCATTCCGTCGAGCCCACCGGACATCGATTGTCCAGATCTGGCCCAAGACAACTTCCGAGTCCTGCAACCGGATCCGCACCGGTTCGATCGGGATGGAGACGGCATCGGTTGCGAGGACGGGGATCCCGGGGCCACGGCCAACGACGCGGTCGCTCCCGACGCGAGCGGAACACCGGCCGTGCCGGGCGTCTCGAACCTGAACGGAGAACTGCCGGTCACCGGCCCGCCCACACCGACGGCGGTATTGGCCGCGCTTGCCCTCGCACTCTTTGTCGTCGGGACCATATGTCTGATGATAGGACGGCCGCGAGTGCCTAGTACCACACCATAAACGATTTGTCCCGTGCTGCTCCAGACCATTATTTAGTGGGTTGGGCCCTGGTAATCGTATCCAGGGTCCAACCACGTCAAGCTATAGGCTCGTCAGGAATCGAGAAGCAGGGGTCACGAGGGCGCCGCTAGCGTGAACGTCCGTGGATACCAACAGGTCGTATCGTGACGTGCTGCGCGACCGGCGCTTGGCGGGTCTCCTGCTGGGGGACCTCCTGGCCAACGCGGGTACGGGCATGATCATCGTGGCGATGCCGGTGCAGACGCTGTCCATCCACGGCAGCGTCCCCAAGGCGATTGCCATCGGGCTTGTGGAGGCGGCGCCGTTCCTCCTGTCCACCCTCCTCGCGCTGGCCGTCGGGTTGGGGCGGGTCCGGGTGCCGCCGCGGACCCTCCTGATCGCGGACTGCGTGCTGCGCTCGCTGACGTTCACCGTCCTTGGCGTGCTGGCCGTCACCGGACGGCTGACGCTGCCCATGCTGATCGGTGGGCTCTTGTTCGGCGCGATGTTCCGGATGGCGGGATCGAGCAGCCGGCGCCTGCTGGCGACGTCCATGGCGGGGGAGACGGGTCGGTTCGCCGTCAACGGCCTGCTCGGGCTGAACACGACGTTCGCGCTCTACATCGTCGGGCCGGTGTTGGGCGGGGTGATCGTGGCGTCGGCGAGCGCGGGCGTCGCGCTCTTTTTCGACGCGGGCGGTGCGCTGGTCCTGCTGGTCGCGGTCCTGGCGTCGATCCCCGGGCAAGCGACCTCAAGGCGAACCCGAGCGGCCTTGACGCGAGCACGCGCGGCTTCAACGCGAGCACGTGCGGCTTCGACAAGAACCCAAGAGGCTCTGACACGAGCACGGGCCACCGAGGACCGAGCGGCCAGGCAAGCGCCGCCGGAGGACCGGGCGGGCAAGCAAGCGTCGCCGGAGGACCGGGCGGTTACGACAGCACATGCGGCAGGACCCGAGTCGGGTTGGCGGATCCTGCGGCGAAGGCCGGTCGCCGCGCGGCTGCTGGTTGTCGAGTTCTTCTTCAACTTCTTCTACATGCCGATCGAAGTGGCGCTTCCGCTGTACGTGCAGGGGCGCCTGGACGCCGACGCGTCCGCTCTGGGGCTCATGTGGGGTGCGTTGGGAGTTGGCGCGTTCGTCGGTGCCGCCCTGGTGAACCAGTTGCGAAACCTGCCGCAGCGGCACGTGCTGATCGCGATCATCGGCTTGTGGGCGATGTGCCCGATCGCGCTCGCGTTCGTCGACGACCTCGCGCTCGCGCTGGTTGTCTTCGGGCTTGGCGGGCTGGTGTGGGCGCCGTTCACGCCGGTGGCATACAGCTATCTCCAGTCGGGGCTCAGGCCCGACGAGCAACAGCAGGTCGTCACGCTCTGGACGACGGGCGCCACGGTGGCCGCACCGCTCGGCCTGGCCGTTGGCGGACCACTGATCGAGGTGGCCGGGAGCATGGGAGGGCTTGCGTTGTCTGGTGGGCTTACGCTGCTGCTCCTCCCGATCGCCGCGCTCGCCGTCCTGCGGCACGCATCGCCCCGCCCCAGTGCGGAAACCGCGTAGTGGCTGAGGCCGGACCAAGGCGCGCAGGCCAAGGCGGGCACGGGGAGGTCCGGGCGCGGGAGCGGGCGGCAAGGCCCCGGCGACGGCGGCCGGGGCCGGGTGCGAGGCTGGGCACGCCCAGCCGGGACGTGGCAGGATCTCAGGGGTGACCAGCCGACCGGCCGCCGAGCAGCGCTTGCGTGACCTCGCGCGCCTGCGTCGCGTTCGCGATCGGATTGATCGGGATTATGCGCAGCCGCTGGATGTCGAGGCGCTCGCCCGGGGTGTGGCCATGTCTGCCGGGCACCTTAGCCGCGAGTTCCGGGTTGCCTACGGTGAGTCGCCGTACAGCTACCTCATGACGCGGCGCATCGAGCGGGCGATGGCGTTGCTGCGCCGTGGCGACCTCAGCGTCACCGAGGTCTGTTTCGCGGTCGGCTGCTCGTCGCTGGGCACCTTCAGCACCCGCTTCACCGAGCTGGTCGGCGTGCCGCCCAGCACCTACCGGCGCGAGGCCGCCGCCGCGACCGCGGGGATACCGGCCTGCCAGGCGAAACAGGTGACCAGACCGATCAGGAATCAAGAAGCCACGGTGCTCACCCGCGCATAGCCTGATCCGCATGGACATCAGCATCTACTCGAGCTTTCTTCCGCAGGACGACCCGGAAGCGGCTATCGCCTTCTACCGTGACACCCTCGGTTTCGAGGTCCGCCAGGACGTCGGATATGGCGGGAAGCGCTGGATCACGGTGGGCCCCGCCGGCCAGCCCGGCACCTCAATCGTCCTGCACCCGCCGGGCGTCGACCCCGGCATCACCGACGACGAGCGCCGTACCATCCTCGAGATGATGGCCAAGGGCACCTACGCCGGCATCCTCCTGGCGACACCCGACCTGGACGGCACCTTCGATCGGGTGCAGGCCAGCGACGCCGACGTCGTCCAGGAGCCGACCGACCAGCCCTACGGGGTTCGCGACTTCGCCGTCCGTGACCCCGCCGGCAACCTGATCCGCATCCAGGAACGCCGCTGAGCGGACCGACAACGCCACCCAACAACCAACGAACGAAGACCGAGAACAGAACCCCCTAATGGAGAGACGATGCCGCACGTCGCCGACAGCCACGATCTGATCCGCGTGCAGGGCGCGCGCGAGAACAACCTCAAGGACGTGAGTGTCGAGCTGCCGAAGCGCCGCCTGACCGTGTTCACCGGTGTCTCCGGCTCGGGCAAGAGCTCGCTGGTGTTCGCGACGATCGCCGCCGAGTCGCAGCGGATGATCAACGAGACCTACAGCGCGTTCGTGCAGGGTTTCATGCCGACGCTGGCGCGGCCGGAGGTCGACCTGCTCGACGGGCTGACCACGGCGATCATCGTCGACCAGGAGCGGATGGGGGCCAACCCGCGCTCCACGGTCGGTACCGCCACCGACGCCAACGCCATGCTGCGGATCCTCTTCAGCCGCCTCGGCAAACCGCACATCGGCTCGCCCAACGCGTACTCGTTCAACGTCCCCTCGGTGCGGGCCAGTGGCGCGATCACGGTCGAGCGGGGAAACAAGACGAAGGCCGAGAAGGCGACCTTCACCCGCCTCGGCGGCATGTGCCCGCGCTGTGAGGGCATGGGCTCGGTCACCGACATCGACCTCTCCGCCCTGTACGACGACAGCAAGTCCCTGAACGAGGGCGCGCTCACCATCCCCGGCTACAGCATGGACGGCTGGTACGGGCGCATCTTCCGCGGCGCCGGCTACTTCGACCCGGACAAGCCGATCCGCAAGTACACCAAGAAGGAGCTGCACGACCTCCTCCACCGGGAGCCGACGAAGATCAAGGTCGACGGGATCAACCTGACGTACTCGGGCCTGATCCCGCAGATCCAGAAGTCGTACCTCTCCAAGGACGTCGACGCGCTGCAGCCGCACATCCGCGCGTTCGTGGAGCGGGCCGTGACGTTCACGACCTGCCCGGACTGCGGCGGCACCCGGCTCAGCCAGGAGGCCCGCTCTTCGAAGATCAACGGCAAGAACATCGCCGACGTCTGCTCCATGCAGATCAGCGACCTGGCCGAGTGGATCCGGGGCCTCGACGAGCCGTCGGTGGCGCCGCTGCTGAGTGGGCTGCAGCACCTGCTCGACTCGTTCGCGGAGATTGGTTTGGGTTATCTCTCGCTCGACCGGCCCTCGGGCACGCTCTCCGGCGGCGAGGCGCAGCGCACCAAGATGATCCGCCACCTCGGCTCGTCGCTCACCGACGTCACCTACGTCTTCGACGAGCCGACGATCGGCCTGCACCCGCACGACATCGAGCGGATGAACGACCTGCTGCTGCGGCTCCGCGACAAGGGCAACACCGTGCTGGTCGTGGAACACAAGCCTGAGACCATCGCGATCGCCGACCACGTCGTCGACCTCGGCCCGGGCGCCGGCACGGGGGGCGGCACGGTCTGCTTCGAGGGAACGGTCGACGGGCTGCGCGGCAGCGACACGATCACCGGCCGCCACCTGGACGACCGCACCTCCCTCAAGGAGTCGGTGCGCAAGTCTTCGGAGGTGCTGGAGGTCCGCGGCGCGTCCGCGCACAACCTCCAGGACGTCGACGTCGACATCCCGCTCGGCGTGCTCTGCGTGGTCACCGGCGTCGCCGGCTCCGGCAAGAGCTCGCTGATCCACGGCTCGGTCGCCGGCCGCGACGGCGTGGTGGTGATCGACCAGGGCGCGATCCGCGGTTCCCGGCGCAGCAACCCGGCCACGTACACCGGGCTGCTCGAGCCGATCCGCAAAGCCTTCGCGAAGGCCAACGGCGTGAAGCCGGCCCTCTTCAGCGCCAACTCCGAGGGCGCCTGCCCCACCTGCAACGGCGCCGGCGTCATCTACACCGACCTGGGAGTCATGGCCACGGTCGAGTCCACCTGCGAGGACTGCGAGGGGAAGCGGTTCCAGGCGGCCGTGCTGGAGTACACGCTGGGTGGCCGCGACATCGCCGAGGTGCTCGCGATGTCGGTGACCGAGGCCGAGGAGTTCTTCGGCGCCGGCGAGGCGCGCACGCCCGCCGCGCACGCCATCCTCGACCGGCTGGCCGATGTCGGGCTCGGCTACCTCAGCCTCGGCCAGCCGCTCACCACCCTCTCCGGCGGCGAGCGGCAGCGGCTCAAGCTCGCCACCCGCATGGCCGAGAAGGGCGGCGTCTACGTCCTCGACGAGCCGACCACCGGCCTCCACCTGGCCGACGTCGAGCAGCTGCTCGGCCTGCTCGACCGGCTGGTCGACTCCGGCAAGTCGGTCATCGTCATCGAACACCACCAGGCGGTCATGGCACACGCCGACTGGCTCATCGACCTCGGCCCCGGCGCCGGCCACGACGGCGGCCGGATCGTCTTCGAGGGCACCCCCGCCGACCTGGTCGCCGCCCGCGCCACCCTCACCGGCCAGCACCTGGCCGCCTACGTCGGCGCCTGACCCTTACCCCCCGCCCGTGATCAAAGCTCCCTTCAAGCCGCTAGAGCGACGTGGAGGGAGCTTCGATCACGGCCGATGGCGCCCGCCGCCGTGGCAGGGGCAGCCGGCGGCGGCTGGTACCACGCCCGGGGCGGGCCGGCGTCGAGCGGCCGCCTCGATGTCGGCGAGCATCCGCTGCCGGGCGGCGGGATCGATGAGGTGGCCGCGCACGAAGACACTGTCGATACGCGTGGTGTTGGCGATGTCGTGAAGCGGGTCGGCGTCCAGCAGTACCAGATCGGCGACCTTGCCCCGCTCGACCGTGCCCTGGTCGCGGCGGCCCAGGCTGCGCGCCGGCTCCAGCGTGGCCGCCCGCAGCGCCTGCGCCGGCGTCAGGCCGGCCCGCACCAGGAAGCGCAGTTCGTCGTGGAGGCTGAAGCCGGGCATAAGGTACGCGGTGCCCAGGTCGGTGCCGGTCATCAGCGGTACGCCGGCGCGGGCCAACTCGCCGGCCAGCCGCACCCGGCGCTCGAAGAGCTCGCGGCGCTCGGCGCTCTCCCGCGGCGTGCGCCCCTTGAGGTAGATGGTCTCCGTCGCCCACTGCCAGTAACCGAGCGTGTCCGCGCTCACGTACCGGAACCGCGGGTCGTCGTGCGGCACCTCGTCCGGCACGTCGCAGGTCCAGTGCACGGTGAGCGTGGGCGTGACGTACGTGCCGTTGCGGGCCAGCCGCTCGAAGACCCGGGCCGCCTTGCCACGGTCGTAGCTCCGCGCCGCCGCGTACTCGATGGGGTGGAGTTTGGTGAACCACCCGGCGTAGTCGCCGCCGGCGATCCGGGTGCGGGCTATCTCGCGGCGTAGCCGCGGCTCGTCGCGGGAGGTGTCGTACCAGAATTCGAAGAGGTGCTCGATACTGTGCAGCCCGGCGTCGCTCGCCTCGGTGAGCTGGACGAAGTCCGGCACGTGCCCCAGAAACGGTATGCCCACCCGGCGCGACTCGGCGGCGATCGCGTGAAACGACTCGCGGCTGAGCCGGGTGTACGTCTTGACGAACTCGGCCCCGGCCTCCGCCTCCCGGCGTACCGCCGCGCGCCCCTGCGCCGGGCCGGCGACCGCGATGTACGGCACGCCGAGCCCTTCCCACAGCGACGGCGCACCGTCCACGATGGAGCTGCCGACGGTCCAGCGGGGGCCGAGCCGCGTACCCGCCTCGATCTCCCGCCGCCAGCCGCGGACCGCCTCGCTGGCGGACATCTGGCGGGTGGTGGTGACGCCGTTCACCACGTACATCTCGGGGTCGGTCGGGTCGATCTCGGTCGCGTGCGTGTGCATGTCGGCGAGGCCCGGGATGAGGAACTTCCCGCGGCCGTCGACCACCCGCGCGCCGTGCGGCACCGGCACCCGGTGGAGGTCGCCGGCGTCCAGGACGCGGCCGGCGCGGATCAGGATGTTCTGGTGACGGCGCGCCCCGCCCACCGCGTCGATCACGGTGACCCCCGTCACCGCCGTGATCTCGATGGCCGGCGTGGCCCCCGCCGCTCCGGCCCGGCCCAGCCCGACCGCCGCGCCGGCCACACCCGCCACCGCTCCGGCCAGCATCGAACGCCGGGAAATCGTGCCTGCCATGATCACTCCTCCTGCCGTCACAACCTGTCGCCGACCACTCTCGGGCCGCCACGTCGGCGGGTCAGTGGGGCTGAGCGCCCAGGCTGGGTGGGGAAACCCCTACCTCGGGGTGGGCGACCCGCGCGCCGGCTCTACACTCGACCGAGCCGCTATTGCGTCCGCGCGACGCCGCACGGCCCACAAGCCGGAAAGATCCATCGAGGAGTACGCCTGTGAAGAGCACCGTCGAGACCCTGAGCCCGACCCGGGTGCGGCTCGCCATCGAGGTGCCGTTCGTCGAGCTCGAGCCGAGCCTCAAGAAGGCGTACCGGGAGATCGCCTCGCAGGTCCAGATCCCCGGCTTCCGCCGGGGCAAGGTGCCCGCGGCCGTGATCGACCAGCGGGTCGGCCGCGCCGCCGTGATCAACGAGGCCATCCAGGAGGCGATCCCGGCCCAGATCCTGGCCGCCGTGCGCGAGCACGACGTCAAGATGCTCGGCCGGCCCGAGCTGGAGACGTTCCCGGAGATCCAGGACGGCCAGCCGCTGGTGTTCACCGCCGAGATCGACGTGCGGCCGGAGATCACGTTGCCCGACCTCTCCACGATCGAGATCAGCGTCGACGAGCTGCAGATCGCCGACAGCGAGATCGACGACCAGGTCAGCGGGTTGCGCGAGCGCTTCGCCACGCTCAAGACCGTCGAGCGGCCGGCCCAGGAGGGCGACTACGTCCAGATCGACCTGGCCGCGACCGTCGACGGCGAGGAGGTGCCGGGCGGTTCGGCCACCAACATCTCCCACGAGGTCGGCAGCAAGCAGTTGCTCCCCGGCCTCGACGAGGTGCTCGTCGGCCTGTCGGCGGGCGACTCCGCCACGTTCGTGTCGCAGCTGGTCGGCGGCGACTTCGCCGGCCGTGACGCGGACGTCTCGGTGACGGTCCGCACGGTCAAGGAAAAGCAGCTGCCCGAGCTGGACGACGAGTTCGCCCAGCTGGCCAGCGAGTTCGACACGCTCGACGAGCTCCGTGACGACCTGCGCGAGCGGGTCACCCGGGTCAAGAAGGTGGAGCAGCTCTACGCGGCCCGCGACAAGGCGCTCGCCGAGCTGGTCAAGGTCGCCGACGTGCCGGCCCCCGAGGGTGTCGTGCGCGAGGAGGTCGAGCACCGCAAGGAGGCGATGACCGACCAGCTGGAGCGGATCGGCGCCTCCCTGGAGGAGTACCTCGCGGCGGAGGAGAAGACCGAGGAGCAGATCGACACCGAGCTGACCGACGCGGCCACCGAGGGTGTCAAGATCCAGCTCCTGCTCGACACGCTGGCCGACGCCGAAGAGGTGCAGGTCTCCGACGACGAGTTCGGCCACGAGATCATGCACCGTGCCCAGCGGGCCGGCGTGCAGCCGCAGCAGTACTACGACCAGCTCGTCCGGGCGGGCACCGCCGGCGCCGTCTTCGGCGACGTCCGCCGGGGCAAGGCGCTCGCGCTGGTCATGGAGCGGATCAAGATCACCGATTCGGCCGGCAACGAGCTGAACATGGACGACCTCCGCGGCGGGAGCGCCGACGAGCACGATCACGACCACGACCACTGAGATGGGGTACCGGCGGCGGCGCGCCCGTGCGCTGAGAGCGAACGTTGCGGTCGCGGCTGCCACCAGTGGCTAAGGTCGGTCGTACGGAGACAATTGCGAAGGGCTTGCCATGACCGATCAGCATTTTCCTGTGATGCCCTCGCGGGCGATCGAGGCCCGCGGCGGCGACGCGCTCAGTGGCAACCTCGACGACACGGTCTACAACCGCCTGCTCAAGGAGCGGATCGTCTTCCTGGGCAGTGAGGTGACCGACAACGTGGCCAACCGCATCTGCGCGCAGCTGCTGCTGCTCGCGGCGGAAGACCCGTCCCGGGACATCTACCTGTACATCAACTCGCCCGGTGGCTCGGTCTACTCCGGTATGGCGATCTACGACACCATGCAGTTCATCGACAACGACGTGCAGACGATCGCGATGGGCATGGCCGCGTCGATGGGGCAGCTGCTGCTCTGCGCCGGCGCCCGGGGCAAGCGGTTCGCGCTCCCGCACGCGCGGATCATGATGCACCAGCCGTCCGGTGGCATGGGGGGCACGGCCTCCGACATCGCCATCCAGGCCGAGCAGATGCTGTACACGAAGCGGATGTTCCAGGAGCGGGTCGCGTTCCACACGGGGCAGACGCAGGCGCAGATCGAGGCCGACTCCGACCGGGACCGCTGGTTTACGGCTCAGGAGGCCAAGGACTACGGGTTCATCGACCACGTGATCACCGGGGCGACCCAGGTCCCGTCCGGCGCCGGCACGCTGAGCTGAGGAAGACACCATGACTGAACTACAGATTCCGGCGGGCCTCCGCGAGGTCCACAACCGGTACATCATTCCGTCGTTCGTCGAGCGCACGTCGTACGGGGTGAAGGAGTCCAACCCGTACAACAAGATGTTCGAGGACCGGATCATCTTCCTCGGCGTGCAGGTCGACGACGCCTCGGCCAACGACGTGATGGCGCAGCTGCTGACGCTCGAGGGCACCGACCCCGACCGCGACATCACGATGTACATCAACTCGCCCGGTGGCTCGTTCACGGCCATGACGGCGATCTACGACACGATGCAGTACGTCCGTCCCGACATCGTGACGGTCTGCCTCGGGCAGGCGGCCAGCGCGGCCGCGGTGCTTCTGGCGGCCGGCACGCCGGGCAAGCGGATGGCGCTGCCGCACTCGCGGATCATCATCCACCAGCCGGCCACCGAGGGCGGCTACGGGCAGGGCTCGGACATCGAGATCCAGGCCCGGGAGATCATGCGGATGCGCACCCAGCTGGAAGACCTGCTGGCGGTGCACTCGCGGCAGGCGGTCGAAAAGGTCCGCAAGGACATCGACCGTGACAAGATCATGACGGCCGAGGAGGCCAAGGAGTACGGGCTGGTCGACACGGTGCTGGCCAGCCGCAAGAAGGGCCTCGTCGCCGCCGCGAGCGCGAGCTGACCCTCGGGCGGTCAGGGGCGGGTCGGTCCTCGTAGACTGGCTAGCCCCTGACACACCCATTTTGGGGGTCGGATTACGCCCAAGCAGCGGGTAACGTCGAGGTGCACAGCACACATGCCCCGGCCCTCCCGGGGTGCGATCGGGGATCCACGAGGCAGGACCGTCCTCAGGCCAGGGCCGGCATTCCGGCCGATGAGCGCAGGGAGAACGTAGGTGGCACGGATCGGCGACGGCGGCGACCTACTGAAGTGCTCGTTCTGCGGCAAGTCGCAGAAGCAGGTCAAGAAGCTCATCGCGGGCCCGGGGGTCTACATCTGCGACGAGTGCATCGACCTCTGTAACGAGATCATCGAGGAAGAGCTGGCCGAGTCGGGCGAGGTCAAGTGGGAAGAGCTTCCCAAGCCCATGGAGATCTGCCAGTTCCTCGACCAGTACGTGGTGGGCCAGGACCAGGCGAAAAAGGCGCTCGCCGTGGCGGTCTACAACCACTACAAGCGCATCCAGGCAGAGGCGGCCGGCGCGCCCGGGTCCGGTGGTGAAGCGGTCGAGTTGGCCAAGTCCAACATCCTGCTCATCGGCCCTACGGGCTGCGGCAAGACCCACCTGGCGCAGACGCTCGCCCGCATGCTCAACGTGCCGTTCGCCATCGCCGACGCCACCGCGCTCACCGAGGCGGGATACGTCGGCGAGGATGTGGAAAACATCCTGCTCAAGCTCATCCAGGCCGCTGACTACGACATCAAGCGCGCCGAGACCGGGATCATCTACATCGACGAAGTTGACAAGATCGCAAGAAAGAGCGAAAACCCGTCGATCACCCGGGACGTCTCCGGCGAGGGCGTGCAGCAGGCACTGCTCAAGATCCTGGAGGGTACGGTCGCCAACGTGCCGCCGCAGGGCGGGCGCAAGCACCCCCACCAGGAGTTCATCCAGATCGACACCACCAACGTGCTGTTCATCTGCGGTGGCGCGTTCGCCGGCCTCGACCGGATCATCGAGTCGCGGGTCGGCAAGGGCGGGCTCGGCTTCGGCGCCCACCTCCGGGCCGTCTCCGACCGCTCGACCGACGACGTCTTCAGCCAGGTCATGCCGGAAGACATGCTCAAGTTCGGCCTGATCCCCGAGTTCATCGGCCGGCTTCCGGTGATCACCACGGTGCGCAACCTCGACCGCCAGGCGCTCATCAAGATCCTGACCGAGCCGCGCAACGCCTACGTGAAGCAGTACCAGCGCCTCTTCGAGCTCGACGGCGTGGAACTGGAGTTCGACACCGCCGCGCTCGAGGCCATCGCCGACCAGGCAATGCTCCGCGGCACCGGCGCCCGCGGCCTGCGCGCCATCATGGAGGAGGTCCTCCTCTCCGTGATGTACGAGGTGCCCAGCAACCCCGACGCCGCCCGCGTGCTGATCACCCGCGAGGTCGTCATGGAGAACGTGTACCCGACGATCGTTCCGCGCGAGTTCACCGGTCGCCGGCGCCGCGAGCACCGCGAGGAGAAGACCGCATAAAGCGGATCATCGGTCCACGCCAGCGAGAAATGCGGCGACGTCGGCGCCGATCTGGTCCGGGTATTCGCCGTTGATCGCATGTGACGCGTCCGGGTAGATCTTCACGGTGCCGGCCCGGAGGGCTTTTCGCGCCACCGCGGCGGCGTGGGCGGTGTCGTGCATGCGCGACTTCCCGGCGAGCAGGGCGAGGGTCGGCGTCCGCACCTGGGACAGCTGCTGCTCGGTCAGCCTCGTCGGCGCGGAGAGCTTGATCACGTACGCCTGCATCCCCGCCTCGATCATGCGAGCTACCGGGACGTCCTCGACCGGCGCGCCGTTGGCGGTCCAGCTGGCGAAGCCGTCCCGCCATGACTTGGGAAACCAGCGGACGCTGGCCGGGATCGACCGGACGATCGCCTCGGGGGAGAGGTCGGCGAAGACCATCACGGGGTCGAGCACGATGACGCCGGCCAGCTTCTCCGGCCGGTGGACGGCCAGGTTCATCGCGGTCCAGCCGCCGATCGAAAGGCCGAAGAGGTGCAGCCGCGGCTCGGGCAGGGCGGCAAGCACCTCATGCAACCACTGGTCAGTGGCCACCGCACTAGGCCCTGGGACCGCCACTCTCCGAGCGGCGGTCCCACTCGGTGTTGGGCACGATCGCGACCATCACCAGGCGGGTGTCCTGGCTGGCGTCGTTGCGGTAGCTGTGGGGGCGGTCGGCGAGGAAGTCGATGGTTTGACCGGCCGTAACGGTGTGGTCTGTGCCGTCGACCGTCAGGGTCAGGGTGCCGTCGAGGATGTGGAGCACCTCGCGCGTGCCGGGCATGTGGTTTTCGGAGGTGTGACGTTCACCGGGGGCGAGGCGCCACTCCCAGAGCTCGACGAAGCTCGGGTCGTTCATGCCGCGCAGCAGCCGCCCGTAGCCGCCCTCACCGCCGCGCCAGAGCTGGGGCGCGGACTCCGCGTCGGAGATCCGCACGGTGCGCTCCTCGGCGGGCTCCAGCAGCCGCGCGATCGTCACGCCGAACGCGTCCGCGATCCGCACCAGCGTCCCCACGCTCGGGTTCGTGCGGGCGGCCTCGATCTGCACCACCATGCCCTTGCTGACCCCTGAACGGCCGGCCAGCTCGTCGAGGGACCAGCCGCGCGCGGTGCGCAGCGCGCGTACGTGTCCGGCCACCGCCGCGGTGAGCGCTGCCACAGTGTCGGTCAACAGAGTGTCCTTCGTGGTCAATATTGTGGTACGACTGCACGGTGACTCCCATTGTGCTCGCCGCCCTCTCCGCCCTGATCTGGGGCACCGCCGACTACTCCGGCGGCCGGGCTTCGCAGCGCGCCCACCCCCTCGCGGTCACCGTGATCTCCCAGGCGCTCTGCCTGCCCACACTGGCGCTCTGCGTGATCCTGCTGCCCGGCACGCCGAGCGCGGCCGACCTGGCGTGGGGCGCGAGCAGCGGCCTGGCCGGGTTCGTCGGGATCGTGCTCCTCTACCGGGCGCTCGCCGGCGGCGCGATGGCGGTGGTCGCCCCGCTCGCGGCGGTCACAGCGGCGGTGGTGCCGATCGGGATCGGGCTGCTCACCGACCGTACCCCCGGAATGCTCGCCCTCGGCGGCGCCGGACTCGCGGTCGTCGCCATCGGGCTGGTCAGCCTGACGCCGCAGGCGGGCCGCACCGCGGTCTCGCCGCGGCTGATCGTGATGTCGCTGGTGGCCGGGGTGTTCTTCGGGCTCTTCTTCGCGCTGCTCGGCCAGTCCACCGAAGAGGCGGGCATGTGGCCGCTCGCCGCGGGGAGGCTCACCTCCGTCGGGGTCGGCGCCGCGATCCTCCTTGGCACGCGGACCGTGGCGCGCCTGCCCCGTCCGGCGCTCGGCTGGGCGGCGGTGGCCGGCACGCTGGAGATCATCGCGAACGCGTTCTACCTCGCCGCGGCGGTGCGCGGGCACCTGAGCATCGTCGCCGCGGTCGCCGCCCTGTACCCGGTGAGCACCGTCCTGCTCGCGCTCGCCGTCGACCGCGAGCGGCTGCGGCCGGTGCAGATCGCCGGCCTCGGCCTCGCGGCTACGGCGCTCGTGCTCGCGACCACGTAGCCTGGCGTCATGCGCGTCGCCGTGTGCCAACTCAACGCCCGCGAAGACCGTGCCGCCAACCTCGCCGCCGCCGGCGAGCTGCTGGACAAGGCCGCCGCGAGCGGGGTCGATCTCGCGATCCTCCCGGAGTACGTCGACTATCTCGGCCCGGGCGCGGGCGCGCCGAAGCCGGAGGGGGCCGACGGCGAGTTCGGGGCGTTCTTCTCGGAGAGGGCGCGGTCGCTGGGGATGTGGGTGCTCGCCGGGTCGTTCCACGAGACCGGGCCGGACGCCGAGCGGACGTACAACACGTCGCTGCTCTTCGACCGTGGCGGCGACCTCGCGGCCAGCTACCGCAAGATCCACCTGTACGACGTGGAGATTCCCGGCCGCGTCTCGTACCACGAGTCGCGCTCTGTCGCCCCTGGGACGGAGGCCGTGGTGGTCGACGTCGAGGGCGTCCCGGTCGGCCTCTCGATCTGCTACGACCTGCGCTTTCCCGAGCTCTACCGCCGCCTGGCCGTGGCCGGGGCGCAGGTGCTCGTGGTGCCGGCCGCGTTCATGACGCACACCGGCCGGGATCACTGGGAGGTGCTGCTGCGGGCCCGGGCGATCGAAAACCAGTGCTACGTGCTGGCCGCCGGGCAGATCGGTGACCACGAGCCGAGGCGTACGTGCTTCGGCCGGAGCATGGTGATCGACCCGTGGGGGACGGTCGTCGCCCAGGCGCCGGACACGATCGGCGTAACCGTGGCCGACATCGACCTCGACCGGCTGGCCTCGATCCGCCAGGAACTGCCCAGCCTGGCCAACCGCCGGCTCTAACGGCTCGTCAGCTCCAGAGCACCCCGATCACTGTGAGCCCGACCACGACGCCGCCGCTGATCAGCATCATCGTGGTCATCCGGGAGGGTCCGCGCATGACGAGGCGGTGCACCGAGCCGACGATCGCGACCAGCACGACGGCCCCGATCACCAGCTGCCAAAACGGCAGGAGCAGGCCGAGCAGCGCGTCTTCGGCGAGGACCATGGACCAACTCTTCCACGCTCGACGGCAGAGCACGTGCCACGGCGCGGGATCAGCACCGCGCGGCACGCGGTCTCAGACAGTGACGACAGCTGATTTGCGTTCCGTCGATCATCCGCGTAACTTTCTCTCTGCCCACAGGGGACGGACATAACGGCCGAAACCAGGGCGCGGGCGGTGCGATCGACCGGGAAACCGGATTTGAGATTGCGAAGCCGACCGGGTAGGGTAGACAAGCCGGCAGGAGCCGGGCGGATGCGGTGCCAAGCGTCTCAGGGCGCGGGAGCCGATCGGCCGGTCTGTAAGCTTCCCCCGCAAGACGACTCACCGGGCGACCGGCGTGCTGCGGCGCGGGGACCTTTCGGGCGATGCGAAGTTGAGCCAAAGATCCGGCTTGACACAGCGAAGTCGACCGGGTAAGTTAGGCGAGTTGCCCCGCGAGCGGGGCCCCCGATACGGGGGTTTCGATTGTGGTGTGTGTTTGTTCTTTGAGAACTCAACAGGGTGTTTGTATATGCCAGTGCCAAGTTTGGTTTATACCTCGTTGCCCCTTTTTTTGGGGTGATGGTTCCTTTGGCAACTTTTGTTGCTGGGATGCTTTTCAAGTTTTTGTTGGAGAGTTTGATCCTGGCTCAGGACGAACGCTGGCGGCGTGCTTAACACATGCAAGTCGAGCGGAAAGGCCCTTTGGGGTACTCGAGCGGCGAACGGGTGAGTAACACGTGAGTAACCTGCCTCTGGCTTTGGGATAACCCTCGGAAACGGGGGCTAATACCGGATATTCACATTCTGTCGCATGGTGGGGTGTGGAAAGTTTTTCGGCTGGGGATGGGCTCGCGGCCTATCAGCTTGTTGGTGGGGTGATGGCCTACCAAGGCGACGACGGGTAGCCGGCCTGAGAGGGCGACCGGCCACACTGGGACTGAGACACGGCCCAGACTCCTACGGGAGGCAGCAGTGGGGAATATTGCACAATGGGCGGAAGCCTGATGCAGCGACGCCGCGTGAGGGATGACGGCCTTCGGGTTGTAAACCTCTTTCAGCAGGGACGAAGCGTAAGTGACGGTACCTGCAGAAGAAGCGCCGGCCAACTACGTGCCAGCAGCCGCGGTAAGACGTAGGGCGCGAGCGTTGTCCGGATTTATTGGGCGTAAAGAGCTCGTAGGCGGCTTGTCGCGTCGACTGTGAAATCCCGTGGCTCAACTGCGGGTCTGCAGTCGATACGGGCAGGCTAGAGTTCGGTAGGGGAGACTGGAATTCCTGGTGTAGCGGTGAAATGCGCAGATATCAGGAGGAACACCGGTGGCGAAGGCGGGTCTCTGGGCCGATACTGACGCTGAGGAGCGAAAGCGTGGGGAGCGAACAGGATTAGATACCCTGGTAGTCCACGCTGTAAACGTTGGGCGCTAGGTGTGGGGGGCCTCTCCGGTTCTCTGTGCCGCAGCTAACGCATTAAGCGCCCCGCCTGGGGAGTACGGCCGCAAGGCTAAAACTCAAAGGAATTGACGGGGGCCCGCACAAGCGGCGGAGCATGCGGATTAATTCGATGCAACGCGAAGAACCTTACCTGGGTTTGACATCATCGCAAATCTCGCAGAGATGCGGGGTCCTTCGGGGGCGGTGACAGGTGGTGCATGGCTGTCGTCAGCTCGTGTCGTGAGATGTTGGGTTAAGTCCCGCAACGAGCGCAACCCTCGTTCGATGTTGCCAGCGGTTCGGCCGGGGACTCATCGAAGACTGCCGGGGTCAACTCGGAGGAAGGTGGGGATGACGTCAAGTCATCATGCCCCTTATGTCCAGGGCTTCACGCATGCTACAATGGCCGGTACAAAGGGCTGCGATACCGTGAGGTGGAGCGAATCCCAAAAAGCCGGTCTCAGTTCGGATCGGGGTCTGCAACTCGACCCCGTGAAGTCGGAGTCGCTAGTAATCGCAGATCAGCAACGCTGCGGTGAATACGTTCCCGGGCCTTGTACACACCGCCCGTCACGTCACGAAAGTCGGCAACACCCGAAGCCGGTGGCCCAACCCTTGTGGAGGGAGCCGTCGAAGGTGGGGCTGGCGATTGGGACGAAGTCGTAACAAGGTAGCCGTACCGGAAGGTGCGGCTGGATCACCTCCTTTCTAAGGAGCACCATTCGCTGTAATGGCGGTATGGAGCCCGTGGCCCGCGAGTGTCGGGTTGGGGTGCTCATTTGGCGGAGACACTGGCGAACATGTTCTGCTGGCAACGGCCGATCATACCTAGTACTGCGGTCGCAAGACACGCGTGGAACGGTTTGGGGTTGGTGCGGCTGGTGGGGGATGGCACATGACACCCTGTTGAGTCCTGAGAGAACAAACTGCGGCCCCCCGGGAAGGTTGGGGGTGGGGTTTGGTTTTCTTGGTGGAGAAGTGCCAGGCATGGCCTGCTCTGACATACCGGTCACGGTGGTGGCGAGGTGTTGGGGTGTGGGGTTGTGGGTTGGTTGTTTGTTGAGATTTGCATAGTGGACGCGAGCATCTTTGTGGTCAAGTTGTCAAGGGCGGACGGTGGATGCCTTGGCACCAGGAGCCGATGAAGGACGTGGGAGGCCGCGATAGGCCTGGGGGAGCTGTCAACCGAGCTGTGATCCCAGGGTGTCCGAATGGGGTAACCCGGCACTAGTTGTGTGGTGTCACCTGCATCTGAATGCATAGGGTGTAGGGGGGAACGTGGGGAAGTGAAACATCTCAGTACCTGCAGGAAGAGAAAACAATTGTGATTCCGTGAGTAGTGGCGAGCGAAAGCGGATGTAGGCTAAACCGGTTGCGTGTGATACCTGTCAGGGGTTGCGTGGTCGGGGTTGTGGGAGCCCGCTTGTCGTGCTGACACACGGCGGAGGAGTTACAAAGTTTGTTGCTAGTTGAATGGTCTGGAAAGGCTGACCGTAGACGGTGATAGTCCGGTAGGCGAAAGCAGCAAACCTTCTGTGGGTTTTCCCGAGTAGCGGCGCACTCGTGGAATGTGCCGTGAATCTGCCAGGACCACCTGGTAAGCCTGAATACTCCCTGGTGACCGATAGCGGACGAGTACCGTGAGGGAATGGTGAAAAGTACCCCGGGAGGGGAGTGAAATAGTACCTGAAACCGTTCGCCTACAATCCGTCGGAGCTTTGCATCTTTTGGGTGTGGGGTGACGGCGTGCCTTTTGAAGAATGAGCCTGCGAGTTAGTGGCATGTGGCGAGGTTAACCCGGGTGGGGTAGCCGTAGCGAAAGCGAGTCTGAAGAGGGCGTTGAGTCGCGTGTTCTAGACCCGAAGCGGGGTGATCTAGCCATGGGCAGGCTGAAGCGCGGGTAAGACCGTGTGGAGGGCCGAACCCACCAACGTTGAAAAGTTGGGGGATGACCTGTGGTTAGGGGTGAAAGGCCAATCAAACTCCGTGATAGCTGGTTCTCCCCGAAATGCATTTAGGTGCAGCGTTGCGTGTTTCTTGCCGGAGGTAGAGCACTGGATGGTCTAGGGGCCCTACAAGGTTACCGAAATCAGCTAAACTCCGAATGCCGGTAAGTGAGAGCGTGGCAGTGAGACTGCGGGGGATAAGCTTCGTAGTCGAGAGGGAAACAGCCCAGATCACCAGCTAAGGCCCCTAAGCGTGTGCTAAGTGGAAAAGGATGTGGGGTCGCTTAGACAACCAGGAGGTTGGCTTAGAAGCAGCCATCCTTTAAAGAGTGCGTAATAGCTCACTGGTCAAGTGGTTCCGCGCCGACAATGTAGCGGGGCTCAAGTACACCGCCGAAGCTGTGGCATTCACATTTTGACTTCGCCTGGATTCTTTATGGGTTTGGGTGCAGGTGTGTGGATGGGTAGGGGAGCGTCGTGCCACGGGTGAAGCGGCCCTGTGAGGGAGTCGTGGACGTGGTACGAGTGAGAATGCAGGCATGAGTAGCGAGAGAAGGGTGAGAAACCCTTCCGCCGGATGACCAAGGGTTCCAGGGCCAGGTTATTCCGCCCTGGGTGAGTCGGGGCCTAAGGCGAGGCCGAGAGGCGTAGTCGATGGATAACGGGTTGATATTCCCGTACCCGCGAAGGAGCGACCATGATGAACCTATCTGTGCTAACCGCCCGAGCCGCTGAGACCTTCGGGTTGAGGTGGGGAGCGTGGGAACCTGGGTGGTAGTAGTCAAGCGATGGGGTGACGCAGGAAGGTAGCTGAGCCCGGCCGGTGGTTGTGCCGGGGTAAGCGTGTAGCCCGTGCCATAGGTAAATCCGTGGCGCATGTGGGTGAGGCGTGATGCCGAGCCGATTCAGGTGAAGTCAGTGATCCTATGCTGCCGAGAAAAGCCTCTAGCGAGTTTCGAGCGGCCCGTACCCTAAACCGACACAGGTGGTCAGGTAGAGAATACCGAGGCGTTCGGGTGAACTGTGGTTAAGGAACTCGGCAAATTGCCCCCGTAACTTAGGGAGAAGGGGGGCCGGACGCGTGAAGCCCCTTTTGCGGGTGGAGCGTGGTATGGCCGCAGAGAGCAGGGGGAAGCGACTGTTTACTAAAAACACAGGTCCATGCGAAGTCGTAAGACGCTGTATATGGACTGACGCCTGCCCGGTGCTGGAACGTTAAGGGGACCGGTTAGCTCTTTCGGGGGCGAGGCTGAGAACTTAAGCGCCAGTAAACGGCGGTGGTAACTATAACCATCCTAAGGTAGCGAAATTCCTTGTCGGGTAAGTTCCGACCTGCACGAATGGCGTAACGACTTCCCCACTGTCTCAACCACAGGCCCGGCGAAATTGCATTACGAGTAAAGATGCTCGTTACGCGCGGCAGGACGGAAAGACCCCGGGACCTTTACTATAGCTTGACATTGGTATTCGGACTTGATTGTGTAGGATAGGTGGGAGACTGTGAAGCTGGCACGCCAGTGTTGGTGGAGTCGTTGTTGAAATACCACTCTGTTGGGTTTGGGTATCTAACCCGGGCTCCTGATCGGGGTCGGGGACAGTGTCTGGTGGGTAGTTTAACTGGGGCGGTTGCCTCCTAAAGGGTAACGGAGGCGCCCAAAGGTTCCCTCAGCCTGGTTGGCAATCAGGTGTTGAGTGTAAGTGCACAAGGGAGCTTGACTGTGAGACTGACGGGTCGAGCAGGGACGAAAGTCGGGACTAGTGATCCGGCACTTGCGTGTGGAAGCGGTGTCGCTCAACGGATAAAAGGTACCCCGGGGATAACAGGCTGATCTTCCCCAAGAGTCCATATCGACGGGATGGTTTGGCACCTCGATGTCGGCTCGTCGCATCCTGGGGCTGTAGCAGGTCCCAAGGGTTGGGCTGTTCGCCCATTAAAGCGGTACGCGAGCTGGGTTTAGAACGTCGTGAGACAGTTCGGTCCCTATCCGCCGTGCGCGTAGGATACTTGAGAAGGGCTGTCCCTAGTACGAGAGGACCGGGACGGACGAACCTCTGGTGTGCCAGTTGTCCCGCCAGGGGCACGGCTGGTTGGCTACGTTCGGAAGGGATAACCGCTGAAAGCATCTAAGCGGGAAGCCTGCTTCGAGATGAGGTATCCCACCCTTGTGGGTTAAGGCCCCCAATAGACGATTGGGTTGATAGGCCAGAGCTGTAAGCCAGGTAACTGGTTGAGGTGACTGGTACTAATAGGCCGAGGACTTGACCTACAAAGCTGCTACGCGTCCACTATGCGAATCTGAACCAACAACCAGCCACCCGGATGGTTCGGGGTCGGGTGCGGGGTTGATAGGTTTATAGTGTTACGGCGGTCATGGCGGAGGGGAAACGCCCGGTCACATTCCGAACCCGGAAGCTAAGCCTTCCAGCGCCGATGGTACTGCACTCGGGAGGGTGTGGGAGAGTAGGACACCGCCGGACTTCTTA
>NZ_JAVHUY010000010.1 GCF_031085175.1 Phytohabitans maris | reverse complement strand
AGGCGGGCGGCGACCTCGTCCAGGTCATACACCGTCACCGCGATGTCGGCGGCGGCCGGCCCGGTCGCCTGCCGGATCTTCGCGTGCAGCACCTTCGACAGCGCCCGCTGCCGCCGCTCCGTACGCACCGCGGCCTCAGCGGCGGCGAGACTGCCGTACAGGCCCAGCGTCGGGTCGACGAGGGCGAGGTGCCGCGCACGCCGGGTCAGCCACGGGTGCCGCAGCCAGTGCACCAGGCCGTAGACCGGCGGGGTCGGCGGCAGCTTCCCGGCCGCGCGCAGAGCATCCCGGCGACGGGCCGCAGAGTCGATCAGCCAGACCGAGTACCCCAGGGCGGACATGCCGGCGAAGAACGCTGCCTGGCCCGGTTCTTCCCAGTGTCCGAGGAGGTTCACCAGCACCGCCCCGACTGCCACTGCGGCGGACAGCAGCCGGGACCACATCGCCCGCTCGCCGAGCTGCCGGCGGCGGTCGGCGTGCATCGACAGGACGGCGCCGCCGAACTCGACCGCGCCGACGGCGAGGAACGCGAACGGTGCCCACCAGTTCAGCCAGCCGGTGGCTGCCTGCCCGGAGCCGACCAGCGCGACGCCGAACACGACCACGTAGAACAGCCGCAGCGCGGTGCGGGTGTCGGTCATCGGGTGATCTCCTTGAGCTTGCCGGTGGCGATCGCGTGCTGTGTGGCCTTGGCATGGTGGGTGGCGAGGTAGCCGGTCGCTGCGAGGACGCCGCCCACCGTGGCGGCGTAGCCGATGCCGGCCATCGCGAGGACCCACGCGGCGACCGGCCCGGCGGCGACCCGGATGACGAACCAGCCGGTGACGTACGCGGTCGTGGTCGCGAAGAGGGTGAGGCGGGCCCGATACGACGCGCGCTGCCACCAGCGAACGAGCGTGACGGTCAGCCACGCGTGGTTGCCGACCAGGCCCAGGACGATCAGGGCCGTGCCCCAGCCGCCGCCGACGCAGATGCCAGCGGTGATCAGCGCGGTCGCTGCCGCGCACAGGGCGATCACCCGGCACCGCCGAGGCGGTGCAGGTCGGCGTAGAGGGCGAGGCCGGCCAGCGCGACCGCGGCGGCGGTGACGCGGTAGACGACCCGGTTGATCATGGCGGCCATGGTCAGCGGCTCCTTCCGGGACGGGGTCGGGGGTTGCGGGTGTACGGGCGTGGCTTGCGCGCGGGGACGGTCTCGCCGAGCTCGGCTAGCAGTGCGATCAGCAGTTCGTCGGTGATCGGCCCGTCCGGGCGGCGGATGGTCTGGTAGCGGCTCACCGGCCACCGCCCGGGGCGGCCTCGTGGTCGGCGGCGTGCGCCGCGGCGGCAGCGTTGGCGGCGTCCTCGGTCGGGTGCTTCTCCGGCAGCCAGCGGGCGCAGGCGAAGCAGTGGAGCTCCCACTCGTCCGCCGTGGCCGGGATGACGATGACGAACTGCGCGCCGGTGCCCGGCCGGCGTACGAGGGTGCGCCACTGGGTGCCGGTGTTCCGGCAGACCCACACGTTCTCGGCGTCGTCGGACTCGCCGAGCCAGTCGACGCAGATTGCCTCGCCGTGGACAGGGCAGTGGTCGTCCTCGGCGCTGGCCGGGGAGCCGTGCCGGGTAGCGATCGCGGCGGGAAAGTCGTCGTCGATGATGGGGAACGCTCGCCCGAGCAGCGCGCTGACGGTGGCGAGCAGGTCGCGGGCCGCCTCGACGCGCAGCGACAGCAGCTCGCCGCCGCTGTCGGAGGCGATCACGAACACGTCGGTCGGCCACGGGGCCACCGCCTGCGACAGCTGCAGGCTCACCGTGCTGCGGCGGCCGGGGGCGAACACGCCCAGGTCGAGCTCGACCGGCCGGGACCGGTGGGCGGTGCCGGTCAACGGCAGCAGCTCGCCGACGACCGTGCAGTGCGCCGGGTTGCACCAGGCCGGGTGGGTGAGCGGCTGCGTCATGACGTCACCGCCGAGGTGGGCTGGACGACGACCTTCACGCCGAGCGCCTTCGCGTGCTCGCGGGCCGCCGATCTCAGCGCGGTGCGGGCCTTGGCCTTGCTCTCGCACCAGACGGTCACCGAGTCGCCGCCGTTGGGCCGGTGGGTCACCGCCCACCCACGTTCGCGGGAGTAGCGGGCCTCCACCAGATGGTCGCTGGTGTCGGGCCGGTAGACCGTGTCTAGGGTGGGGATCGCGTACATTGGCGCGTCACGGGCGTAGCCGTGCTCGAAGACGCGGATCTCCGGCGTGCCGTGCAGGGTGCGCGGCGGCGGGGCGACCGCGTCGACCTTCTGCCAGCGGGGGATCAGCCACGAGTAGGCGGGGCCGGTCTTGTCGGTCCACACCCGTACGGGCGCGTACTCGTTGGCCTGCTCGACCCGCTCGACGGTCTCCCACCGGTCCAGCGGCGACACGAACCGCCAGCCCGCGTACAGCTTCTCCGCCGTCGGGCGGATGTCATCGCAGCCCACGCACTTGCGGTCGGCGCCGCAGCCCAGGCAGGTCGGCTCGCGCTTGTCCAGCACTTGCGCGGCCATGCTGCGGCGGTGACGCAGGATCCGCAGGACGGCGGGGATCGCCGCGACCGCGTCCGGCGCGATCTCACCGACCGCGGCGCGCAGCTCGGACAGCGCCTGGTCGAAGCCGTAGTCGTCGACGGGCAGGCTTGGCACCTTCTGGTTCGCCTCGTACCGCCGGTACCAGTCGTCGGAGGTGCTCACCAGGCCACCGCCTCTCGTGGCTGGGCAGCCAGGAGCGCCCGCACCTTCGCGCGGGTCGCTACCTCCCTGGCGGTGCGGGTTAGTAGCCATGTCGCCCGCTTCTGCGGCAGCCGCTCGCCGACGACCTCGCCGCTGCCCTTGGCGACGGACCAGCCGTCACCGGACCGCATCGCGACCGCGAGCACGCCAGCGGCCGGGTTGTCGACGTCGGTCACGGTGACCGCCCGGCCGCCGAGCAGCTGCTGCTTGATCAGGACCGGGCCGTTCACTGGGCCACCGACTTCCGGACGCGGAGCATGTGCCAGACGGCGAACCGGTAGGCGTCCTCGTCTTCCTCGTGCGCCTCGGTGTTCACCCGCACCGCCTTGTCGGCGTGCTTCGGGGCGAGCCACCCGTCCACGTCGTGGATCTCGACCGTTTCCCAGCCGTCCGGCATCAGGATCTGGTCATCGAGCCGCAGCTGGTCGGCGCGCATCTCGACGCCCTCCGCGCCGGCGGCGGCCAGCGCCTGCTCTCGCAGGACCTCGGCGAGCGCGAGTGCCCGCGCCGGGGTGAGCTCGGCGGAGGCCATGCCGATCAGCACGTCCACGCTGGCCGCGCCCTGGCCGGTGTCCTCGTCGTCGAGGCGGGACAGCCCGACCTCGACGTCGCCGACCGTCACGGAAGGGCCCATGTGGTAGACCGAGCCGTCAGCGGCATCCGGCTTGCACTCGCCGCCACACCACGGCGGGCAGGCGGCCGGAGCCGTTTCCGGCTCGGAGACTGCCGGCTGCGGGGTGGCGGTCGCGTCCGCGAGCCGCTGGGCGGCGCCCCGAAAGATCGACCGGACCGCGGCCCGGGCCAGGCCCATACGGCGGGCCGTCTCCGCGATCGACAGGCCGGAGGCGCCGTGCAGGACGAACACCTGCCGCTGTGTCACGGTCAGCTTGTCGAGGTGGGCCAGCACCCACCCGGCCGTACGAGGGCCGGGCGGGACGAACGCGAGGGTCGTCATCGGGCCACCGCCCGACGCACGGTGACCGGGTCGCCGAACTCGAAGGGCCAGCCGTCGGTGTCGCTGGCGTCGCGCTCGTCGGTGAACGCGGCCACGGACCGGGCCCGCGAGTCGATCATGATCATGTAGGCGGCTTGCCAGCCGTCCGGCGTCTCGATCTCGTCGCCGACGTGGATCTCCTCGGCGAGGATCTGGGTCACGCCCGCCGGCAGCGGGTCCGCGGTGTCGGCAGCGTTCAGCAGGCCACCGGCCAGCTGCCGGGCCGTCGCGGCGGTGAAACGGAAGTCCTCGCCGAGCCGCCCGGACACCAGGTGCACGTCGGCGTCGCCGCGGCCCTCGCTGGCGGAGTCGATCTGCGTGAGCGTGACCGAGATGGCGACCTTCGACCGCTCGTGGCTGTCCACCACAACCTCGGCGAAGTCACCCCAGTGGCTGGTCGAGCCGTCCTTGTCGGTCCACTCGGCGCAGGAGCCGTCGCACCACTTCGGGCAGGGCAGGATCGCGGCCTCGGCGACCTTGCGGGCCAGGACCGGGGCGCTCACGACGCTGCCACCAGAAGCCGGGCCTCGTCGCCCGCCTCGACCAGCGCAGCTATCTCGGCGACGGTCAGGGACACCTCGAACTTCGGGAGCACCAGCACCACACCGCGGCGCCCCTGCTCGTCGACCTCCGCAGCCACACCAACCGCAGGCACCAGGGCGCCGCCGTCGACCGGCTCGAACCCGGTCGCGGACGCCAGCGCCCACCGGTACGCGGACCGGTGCTCGCCGCACCAGGACGAGCCGTCGCACCACCACGGGTGCTTCTCCCGCTCGATCTGCTCTCGCACCGCCTCCGGCGACCTGGCCAGAAACTCGGGCAGCGGCCGCGTGGCCGCCTTCAGGTCCCCGGCGGCCATCGCGTTCACGTCCTCGGCCAGCTCGGCGAACCGCTGCCACTCGGCCGGCGTGAACCGCACCTCGCACCACTCGCCGTCCACCTGGTGGGCCTTCACCGTCACCGACCCGGTCCCGTACCACTGCCCGTCCGTGTCCGGGCCCACGATGTCGGCCGGGTCCTGCTCCAGCCGGGCCGCCACCGACAGGGCCGGGTACTCGGCCGTGCCGGCACCGGTGAACTTCGGCCGGTTGAAGGTGGCCGCGACGTCCGTCCACTTCGAAATGTGGCTGTGGCCGCACGCGTCCGCGAGCCCGGGCTGGGCACACCAGGCGGGGTGCAGGTCCCGCACGTTGAGCGACCGCTGGGTGTCGGCCAGCAGCCGCATGGCGATGGCGTTGCCGGCCATTCTGCGCAGCTCGGCGGTGAGCTCGCTCCGCACCTCGGCCGGGGTGCCGGCGTCGTCGAGGACGTCGGCGACGGCCAGCACGTTCGCCAGCCGGTCGGCCATCTCTGCGACCTTGGCGGTCTCGGCGTCTGCGCGGGTGATGTGGTCGGCGAGCAGGTTGTTGGCCTCGGCGAGGGTGTCGAAGTTGGCGAAGGTGACGCCGCAGGCGCACTCGACGCCGCAGGTGCCGGGCCCGTCGCCCTTCCAGCCGGCCACCTCACGGTGCTCGGACTGTCCGGTCTGAGACGCCTCCAAGCGGTCGATGGCCGGCGGCTCGGAGGGCCTGGGCACCAGGTGTACGTCGCCGTCGAGCGCGCCGGTTCGCGCCCAGGTGGAGATGAAGTGACTCGGCACCGATACCAGCGCCGGCAGGGACACAGTCGGCGCCTTCGAAGGATGCGCGTCGGCCGGGCGGTCGATCACCGCGTGACCGTTGTGGTTCGTACCCTTACCCATGGGTCGGGGACTCCTCCCGATCAAGGGCTCGGCCGGAGGTGCGATCTCCTGGCTGGGCCCGACTTGCGTCTGGTCGCCTGGTCTGGCGGCCACCGCGCGGGCAGGTACGCGAGGGAAGGGGACGCGCACCTGCCCGACGGCTGGCCGCCGGATCAGGCGGCCGGCTGCCGGTCGCGGGCGAGGGCCGCGCGGTGGCGGTCCCGGATCTCACGCCACGACCGGGCGGGAAGCGCCGCACCGCCGCCGTGTACAGCGGTCAGGTGGGCGCGCACGTCGTCGACCAGGGCCCGCTCGGCGGGGGTCTCGAGCCGGTCCGCGAGCCTGTTCAGCTGCGCGACCCGGCGGGAGTTGCGGCGGCGCATCGCCTCCGCAATCGCGTCCGTGATGTCCACCCGCAGTACCTCGGCGGCGTCGGCCGCGTTCGCCTCGGCGGCGTACATGAGGGCGTAGCCGCGGGCGACCAGCCGGGCGGTGGCCTCGTCGGAGTAGGAGCCGCACAGGTCCTCGACCAGGGTGGCGACCGGGCCGGCGGCCAGGACCTCCACCCGGTAGACGCCCTCGCGGATCCACCGCAGCTCGACGGTCACGCCGCTTGGGGTGGTGAAGGAGATGGTGTCCCCGATGAAATCGAGGGTGCGCTTGATAGCGTGCATAACGGGTCGATCTCCCTGTGTAGGCAGGTTGTCGATCAAGGCCCTCGGTCGGAGTTGGCGCTCCGCCGGGGGCCGCCTTGCTACCCCAAAGTCTAGCCCAACATTTGGGGTAGCGGTAGTGGTTATCCCCAAAACGCTTGATGTGTTCTTGGGGCGTGCCGTGGGATGATCAGCCGCATGACGGACCGGCTGACCAGGCTCGCCAAGCAGTTCCAGGACGCCAACGACGAGGTGGCGGATCTGAAGAAGCGGCTGCCGGTGGCCCAGGGTCGCGTCAAGAAGCTCCGCACCGACCTCGCTGCCGCGATCGTTGACGAAATCCAGTCCGGCCGTCGTACGCAGACCGAGATCAGCGGGATCACCGGATACTCGCCCGAGCGCATCAGGCAGATATGCCGGGCGGCCAGCGTCGAGCCGCAGGAGTAGCGCCTTGCGTCGCGCATCCGACACCAGAACCGCGGTCCGCACGTGGACCACCACGATGGCGGGAGCGCCTGCCGTACCGGTGATCCGAGGAGCGTTCCAATGCCAGAGTTTCTTTACCGCGACATCGACTTCCGGCCGGCAGCCGTTCCCGGCTGGCGAGCCCTGTGGATCGACAACGACGGAAGGCTCAAGAGCGACTCCATCGTCGGCTGGCTCATCCAAGAGTCGTACGTGGTCGAGGACGACGGCGAGGAACATCCGCCCGACAAGCCAGCAGCCGACCGCGAACGCCGCATTGTCGCCGCCATTCACGCTCCCGGCTGGGGTGCGATGGTGACGAGCGCAGCCACCGAGGTGGACGTGTGGTGCGTGCTGGGCCCTGATCAGCCGGACCCCACGCCGGAGGAGGTCGCCGCCGAGCATCACCGACGCCAGGGTGGCTCGCCGGAGTAGCCCTGCGCGGTAGACGGCATCGAGCCGCAGGCGTAGCCAGATACCACCGTCGAGCGCCGGCATGGCCCTGGCCTGAGTACGTGCGAAGATGCCGAGATGCTTGTCCACCCGCGGCCCGGCACCGATCGAGGCGTCCTCTGCAAGGCGATGCGCGACGTCCACATTGCTCTGATCAACGTCCGCGGCGGCAGCATGAACCCCCTGTGGGACTACCTGTCCTGGACGAACACTGCCGCCCAGCGCCTCGGCACCATGATCAGTACTGCGGACGTGAACCGCCTCGTACACACACGTCGATACGAACTGCTCCTGTCGGCCTTCACGAACGAGACCCTGAACGCCCCAATCGCAGGTCTGCTGCAACTGGAGATGGGCGAGCAGGACCGGAACTTCGAAGTTGCGATAGCCGCGTTGGAGGATCAGATCGCGCGGTGGACGAGCCGCGCGATCTTCGTCGCGCCTGACACAAGTTTCTACATCCACCACCCGGCGAAGCTGCGAGAGATCAACTTTCAGCAGGTCCTCCACGACGCCGGTCTGTACACGACGCTGCGCGGATCGGACGGCGAGATACACATCCTGATCCCAGACGCCGTCATCGACGAACTCGACCGGCTGAAGGAGTCCAAGGACCGTCACGCCCGCTGGCGGGCCGGCCACACGCTGGGCGTAGTCGACGAGCTGTTCGCGGACCCAAGCGCCCAGCCCTTGCTGTACCAGGTCAAGAAGGAGCCGTGGCGAAACGCCACCGTGACGATGGAGTTGTTGGCCGACCCGGTGGGCCACGTGCGGCTCCCCGAGAGCGATGACGAGATCATCGACCGGCTGGTCGGCGTCAAGCCGCTCGCGGCCCGGCAAGTCACGGTCCTCACGTACGACACCGGGATGTGCACCCGGGCGCGACGCGCGGGCCTGGGCGTTGTGAAGCCGCCGAGGGACTTCGGGCCTGAGTCGACCTAGACCGTCCACTGTGGGCGCTTGCGGGGACCCAGCGGGGACCGCGAGCCCTGCGTCACCCTTCCGGCGGTTGCCGCCGGATGCCACTCGATATGGTGGTTGACCTGCGCAAACTTCCGATGGCAGCATCTACTTGCTACCGTCTTCCACGCTCTCAAGCGGGCTACGGATCAGAAGGTTAGGGGTTCGAGTCCCTTCGGGCGCGCAAATACGCAAACGGCCTCCCGCCGCAGGTGGGAGGCCGTTCATCGCAGCGTCGCCGGCGGCGCAGTCAGTTGTCCAAGCCCATCTCACCGCGCACGGCCATCGCCTCGCGCAGCAGCCCGAACCCGAGCGCCCGCGGGTCCAGCGCAGGCACCGCCTCGGCGAAGGGGACAGAACACGGAGACGTCCGGCAAACCGCCGCCAGTTAGCGCGGTAGGCGGGCGAGGCGTCGGTCCGGGTAGCGGTCCAGTAGTCCGAAAGGGCCGCCAGGATCTGCCGGTCGAGCTGGCGTCGGCCTGTCCGGCTGGTTCAGCGGCCGGGCGCGGGTGTCGGAGCACCCGCTCCCTGTGGGGCGCGCGGCGTGGGCTACTGTGCCGCAGTGGGTTCGCTGACCCGTGCCGAGTTGGATGCGATGGTGGCCGAGGCGACTGTGGATGCCTACGGCGATGACGAGCAGCTAGGCGGCTTGTACACGATGATCGAGGGTCACCTGGCGGTGCCGTTCAAGACGCAGGTCCTCGGCGTTGAGGTAACTGTGCGGAAGGTCGATCTACGCGACGACATCGTGGCGATCTGCCACCGCGGACGTGAGCGCCAGGCGATCAGCATCGTGGAGCTGCCGCTCCCGGATCCTCCGCCAGAGGGTGCCGAGTGGATCGCGGCGTACCGGCATTGGGCGATGGGCGGCACTCCGGGTGAGTGAGTACCAGTACTACGAGTTCATCGCCGTCGACCGGCCGCTGACGGATACGCAGCAACGCGAGCTGAGAGCACTGTCGACGCGGGCCCGGATCACTCCGTCGAGCTTCGTCAACGAGTACCAGTGGGGTGACCTGAAGGGCGACCCACGGGCGTGGATGGAGCGCTACTTCGACGCGTTCCTGTACCTGGCGAACTGGGGTACCCACCGGATCGCCCTGCGGCTGCCGCTCGGTGTGCTCGATGCGGAGACTGCCGCGGATTACTGCGTCGGCGAGTCGGCCTGCTCATGGGTCACCAGTACCCACGTGATCCTTGACCTGCGCGCAGAGGACGAGGACGGCGACGAATGGTGGGACGAACAGGACCGGCTGGCGTCGATCGTCCCGGTCCGGGCCGAGCTTGCCGCAGGTGACAACCGGCTGCTGTACCTGGCGTGGCTGCTGTGCGTTCAAGGGCGGGAGCTGGACGACGAGGAGCCGGAACCACCGGTCCCGGCTGGGTTGGGAGACCTGTCTGGCCCGTTGCGGGCGTTGGGCGACTTCCTGCGCCTCGATCCTGACCTGCTCGCCGCTGCGGCCGAGACCAGCCCACCGTTGAACGCGAAAGCCCCCTCGGCCTCCGTCCTGAGCAGATGGGTAAAGCAGTTACCCGAGGCTGATAAGGATGCGGCCCTCGTGCGACTGCTGCGTGGCGAAGCGGTCCAGGCTCGCGCGGAGCTGCTCCGGCGGTTCCAGGGCCCTGCGCCGCAACCCACCAGCGGTGGGCGGACGGCGGGTGACCTGCTCACGGCGGCCGAGGCGCGTTGGGCGGAACGGCAACGCGTCGCCCGTGAAGAGCAGGCCGCCGAGCGGAAACGACAGGAACGGGCGGCTGCGGCCGCGCGCGAGAAGCGCCTCGATGAGCTCGCCGGCCGGCAGGCGCAGGCGTGGCAACGGGTGGCCACGATGATCGAGACGAAGAAGCCGAAGGAGTACGACGCCGCGATCGTGCTCTTGACGGACCTGCGGGCGTTGGCCGAGCGGGACGGCGACATCGCCACGTTCGACCGGCAAGTCTGGCAACTGCGCCAGCAGCACGTACGCAAGCCGAGCCTGATCGATCGCTTGGACCGAGCCGCGCTCACCTGAGCACGTCAGCCATCCGGAGGCGGCACGGCGTAGCCGAGCGCACTGCCTACGGCCAGGCCAAGGACGAACCACGTACGATTCCCCGGGTGCGCGTACTGCTTGTTGGTGGTGGGGGGCGGGAGCATGCCCTGGCCCTCGGCCTGGCCGCTGATCCCCTGACCGAGCGGCTCGTCGCCGCACCTGGAAATCCGGGCATCGCGGCCGTCGCGGAGCTTCGGGCGGCCGAGGTTGCCAGTCCGGAGGCGGTCGCGGCGCTCGCGGTCGAGTGTGCGGCCGACCTCGTCGTGGTCGGGCCCGAGGCGCCGCTCGTGGCCGGGGTCGCCGACGCGGTGCGGGCCAAGGGGATTGCCTGCTTCGGGCCGTCCGGGGCGGCCGCCCAGCTCGAGGGCTCCAAGGCGTTCGCCAAGGATGTGATGGCCGCCGCCGGCGTGCCGACCGCGGGGTCGCGGGTCTGCGCCACGCAGGCGGAGGCCGAGCGGGCGCTCGACGAGTTCGGCGCGCCCTACGTGGTGAAGAACGACGGGCTCGCCGCCGGCAAGGGGGTCGTGGTCACCGGTGACCGGGACGCCGCGCTGGCCCACGCGGAGGCGTGCGGGCGGGTGGTGATCGAGGAGTACCTGGACGGGCCCGAGGTCTCCCTCTTCGTGGTGACCGACGGCGAGGCGGCCGTGCCGTTGATGCCGGCGCAGGACTTCAAACGGGTCGGCGACGGCGACACCGGCCCCAACACCGGCGGCATGGGTGCGTACGCGCCGCTCGACTGGGCGCCGGCCGGCCTGGTCGACGAGGTCATGCGGGACGTCGCCCACCCCACGCTCGCGGAGATGCGCCGGCGCGGGACGCCGTTCGCGGGACTGCTCTACATCGGGTTGGCGCTGACCAAGGCGGGGCCGCGGGTCATCGAGTTCAACGCGCGCTTCGGCGACCCCGAGACCCAGGTGGTGCTCGCGTTGCTGGAGACGCCGCTGGCCGGGCTGCTGCACGCGGCCGCCACCGGCACGCTCGCCAAGCACCCGCCGCTGCGCTGGCGTCCGGGCGCCGCCGTCACGGTGGTGCTGGCGTCGCAGGGGTATCCGACCTCGGCCCGTTCCGGGGATGTCATCACCGGCGCGGAGCGCGCCGGGATCATCCACGCCGGCACGGCGCGCCGGGCCTCCGACGGTGCGCTCGTCTCCGCCGGCGGCCGTGTCCTCTGCGGTACGGCGACCGGCCCCGACCTGGCCTCCGCCCGTGCCGCCGCCTACGCGCTGGTCGACGGGGTGACGCTGGAGGGCGCGCACCGGCGGTCGGACATCGCGCTGGCCGCGGTGGAGGGGCGGGTCCGCGTGCCCTGAGCGGCCCGAGGAAACAAGCGGCAGGAGAACCGAGCGGCGCGAGAACTGAGCGACCCGAAGAGCTAACGGCACGAAGACGGGATTACCGGAGCGCCACCACACTCTTACCGTCTGTGTCATGAGAAACCGGACGGCAATGCTCGTGCTCGCGGGCGCTGTGGTGTTCGCCAGCTCGATCGGCGCGGTCGCTGGCTGCCTCTCCCTGGGTGACGACGGGGGACTCGGTGGTGGTGGCATCGGTGCCGGCAGCACGCCGTCACCGAGCGCCGACGCCGGCCTCGGCACCCTGGAGGCGACGGTCAGCCCCAGCCCGGCCACGACGTACGAGACGCCGAGAAACACGGAAACCACGAGAACCACGACGACCACCACGACGCGCCCGCCGCAGGACACCGGGGCGCGGATCGTGTGGTTTCGCATCACCCAGGAGCCACAGTGTCCACAAGGGACCACCGAGTACCCGGTCGAGGGTGTGCCGGTCGTCGTGGAGTGGAAGGTGACCGGTGCTGACAAGGTCACGATCTCCGTCGACGGTCCCGGCATCTACGGCACCTACCCGACCGAGGGCTCGGAGACCTTCACCTTCTCCTGCGGCGGCGCCGCGGACGGCGAGACGGTGAAGCACACCTACCTGCTCAAGACCGTGGGCGGCGGGTCGACCAAGTCGAAGCAGCTCACCGCCACCGCGACCGCCCACGAGATCACCGAAGTCTAGGCAGGTCGCGGGCGACCACCTTGCCGGTGGCGTTGCGCGGCAGGTACGGCAGGAAGTAGACGTCGCGCGGTATGCAGTAGCGGGCCCGGTAACGGCGCACGTACTCGCGTACCGCGTCGGCGTCGAGCGTCTCGCCCCGGTGCAGGGCGAGGTAGGCGGCGAGGCGCTGGCCGTACTCGGGATCCGGCACGCCGATCACCGCGACCTCGCGCACCTGTGGCAGCTCGGCGAGCAGGTTTTCCACTTCGGACGGAAAGACGTTTTCACCGCCCGAGATGATCATGTCGTCTTCCCGGCCCACCACGAAGACCAGCCCGTCGTGGTCGATCTGGCCGAGGTCGCCGGTGGCGATCAGGCCGTCGTGCGATTCCTTGCCAACCCCCGACGTGTACCCCTCGAAGAGCATCTCGTTGCCCACGAAGATCCGCCCGACGTGGCCGGGTGGCAGCTGCTCGCCGCTCGGCCCGAGGATCGCCAGGCGGGTGCCGTGCGGCGGCCGGCCGGCGGTCTGCGGCGCGTCGCGCAGGTCACGCGGGGTGGCGATCGAGGCCCAGGAGACCTCGGTCGAGCCGTACAGGTTGTAGAGGACGTCGCCGTAGGCGTCCATGAACCGGGTGGCCAGCCCGCCCGGCAGCGCCGAGCCGCTCACCGCCACGACGCGCAGCGGGTTGGGCTGGGGCGGCGCCACCTCCAGCAGCCGCTGCACCATCACCGGTACGGCGAAGAGTCCACGTACCCGATGCTGGGCCGCGAGTGCGACGCAGCCGGCCGGCTCGAAGCGGCGCTGGAGCACGACGGTGGCCCGCAGCGCGAACGAGACCTGGAGCGCCGCGTACCCCCAGGTGTGGAAGAGCGGCGCCGCGATCATGATGCGGTCGCGGGCGTGCAGCGGGATGCGGTGGATGATCGACACCAGCGGGCCGAAGCCGCTCGGCGTGCGGCGGCAGGCCCCCTTGGGCATGCCGGTCGTACCGGAGGTGAGCACGATCGTGCGGCCGTCCCGCTCCGGGGGCCGCACCTCGCCCGGGGGCGCCTCGGCCACCAGCTCGGCCGCCCGCTCTTCGGTGATCCGCTCGACCCGTTGGGGCAGCGCGAGCGCCTTCTCCGCGAACTCCGAGTCGTGCACCAGGACGCGCAGCCGCTGCTCCTCGGCGACCGTGGCGAGCTGGGCCGGGGAGAGCCCAGTGTTGATCAGTACCGGGTCGGCGCCGAGCAGCGTGCCCGCCACCATCGCCTCGACCATGCCGGCGTGGTTGCGGCAGAGGAGGCCGATGCGGTCGCCGGCCCGTACGCCGGTGGTGCCGTGCAGCGCCCGGGCCAGCCGCTCGGCGTTCTCCAGCAGCTGGCCGTACGTCATCTCGCCGCGCCGCTCGTCGATGAGCGCGATCCGCTCCGGGTCGCGGGCGGCCGCCTGGCGCAGCTCGCCGGAGAGGCTGAAACCCCACCGGCGCAACGCGTTGAGCTGGGCGGCCACCCGCACCGGTGACCCGGGCGTGAGCAACCCTCGTCGGGTCAGGGTGGCCACGACGAACGGGGTAATCATCGAATCTGGATCCCGGAGATGGCTCGGGCGATGACGAGGCGCTGGATCTCGGACGTGCCCTCGAAGATCGTGTAGATCTTGGCGTCCCGGTACCACCGCTCGACCGGGTGCTCGCGCAGGTAGCCGGCGCCGCCGAGCAGCTGCACCGCCTTTTCCGTGACGGCCACCGCCACCTCGCCGGCCTTGAGCTTGGACATCGAGCCCTCGCCCGCCTCGAACACGCGGTTGTTGCGTCCCATCCAGGCGGCCCGCCAGACCAGCAGCCGGGCCGCGTCGATCTCCATCTTCATGTCGGCCAGCGCGAACGCGACGGCCTGGTTTTCCACGATCGGGCGGCCGAACTGCACGCGGCCACGGGCGTACTCCAGCGCGTACTCGTACGCCGCGCGGGCCACGCCGATCGCCTGCGCGCCGACGGTGGGGCGGGACAGCTCGAACGTACGCATCGCTGCCTGGCCGGCCGACCGCTGCCCGGACCGCACCCGGGCGAGCCGCTCCAGCAGCGCCTCCCGCCCACCGAGCAGGCAGCGCCCCGGCACCCGTACGTCGTCGAGGAAAACGTCGGCGGTGTGCGAGGCGCGCAGACCGAGCTTCTTGAGCTTGCCGGGCGAGGAGAGCCCCGCCGTACCGGGCGGCACCACGAACGCGGCGTGCCCGCGCGACCCGAGCTCCGGGTCGACCACGGCGGTCACCACGTGGATGGCGGCGATCCCGCCGTTCGTCGCGTACGACTTCTGGCCGTTGAGGACCCACTCGTCGGTGGCCTCGTCGTACGCCGCGCGGGTGCGGATCGCGCCCACGTCCGAACCGGCCTCCGGCTCGGTGTTGCAGAACGCGCCCACCGCCGGCTCGTCGACCGTGCCGAAGCAGGGCGGCACCCACTCGAGCATCTGCTCCGGGGTACCCGTGCCGTAGATCGAGGCGACCGCGAGCGAGGTGCCGAGCAGGGCCAGCCCGATGCCGGCGTCGCCCCAGAAGAGCTCTTCGTTGGCGATCGGCAGCGAGAGACCGGTGGGGTCGGACCAGCAGTTGGCGAGGAACTCGAAGCCGTACAGCCCGATCTTCGCGGCCTCCTGGATCACCGGCCAGGGCGTCTCCTCGCGGGCGTCCCACTCGGCGGCGGCCGGGCGCACGACATCCTCGGCGAAGCCGTGCACCCAGTCCCGCAGGTCCCGCTGTTCCTCGTTCAGGTCGAGCGAGAACTCGGTCATCTCACGCCTTGGGGATGTCGAACAGGTTGGCGATGTTGGCGGCCAGGCCCAGGTCACCCTTTGCCTTCAGCTTGCCGGTCATGAACATCATCACCGGGTTACCCGCGCCGGAAACGACCTTGAGGAACTCGACCGGGCCCATCGTGAGGCTCAGCTTGGGGTCACGGTCGGCCGACGGCGAGAGCGTGCAGGCGCCGTTTTCGATCACGACCTCGTACGTGTCCGTGCCGCCGTCGGGGCGCCCGGTGACGTTCCAGTGGATGACCGCGTTGGTCGAGCCGGCCCGGTCGGCGCGGAAGAGCGTGGGCATGCGGCCGAACACCTCGTCGAGGATCTTTCCGCGCAGGTCGCTCGACATCACCTCTTGGATCTTCGCGTCCGGGGAGGACTTGACGATCTGGGCGAACTGCTTCGGGTCGACGCTGGAGAAATCAGACAGGTCGAAGTCGGTCATCGTTCGTAGCCTCCGGCTCATTGGTTACTCGGGCGTAACCTTACGCACGAGTAGGTATGCTCGCAAGGGTGACAGCGGTTTCCGGCACCCCGACCTTCAAACGACTGCCGCGGGCGGTGCGTGAGCAGCAGATGCTCGATTCGGCCGTGCGCGTGTTCTCCCGGCGCGGCTTCCACGCCGCGAGCATGGACGAGATCGCCGAGGACGCCGGCATCTCCAAGCCGATGGTGTACGCGTACCTCGGCACCAAGGAGGAGCTCTTCGTCGCCTGCCTGCAGCGCGAGGGCACCCGGCTGCTGGAGGCGATCGCGGCCGAGGTGGTCGGCGCGGACACCCCGGACCAGCAGCTCTGGCGCGGCCTCCGGGCGTTCTTCACGGTCGTCGGCGCGCACCGCGACGGCTGGGCCGTGCTCTACCGGCAGGCGCGCGGGCAGCAGCCGTTCGCCGGCGCGTCGGCGGAGATGCGCGAGCGGATGGTCGAGGTGGTCGCGATGATGCTCGGGCGGGCGCTCGCCGCCCAAGGGCGCGAGGTCCGCGACACCGAGCTTCAGGTGATGGCGTACGCGCTGGTCGGCGCCTCGGAGTCGCTGGCCGACTGGCTCGCCGACCACCCCGAGGCCGACCCGGAGAAGACCGCCACCCAGATGATGAACGTGGCTTGGCTCGGCGCCGGCCAGCTCCTGCAAGGCGAGACCTGGACGCCCTAGGCCGCCGTCACCGAGCCGGTCAGGTGTGGCTTGCCCGACTTCGCGCCGTGCAGCGTGAACGTCCATTCTGGAGCCGCTGAGAACGCCACTGTGGACGGTAGGAGGACCGGGAGCTTGAAGGCGACCTCGACCGTGTACGCCTCGGGCAGGCGTCCCTCCAGCGCGGCCAGGCAGCGGGCCTTGCTCCACATCCCGTGCGCGATCGGCCGGGCGAAGCCGAACAGGCGCGCGCCCAGCCGGGACGTGTGGATCGGGTTGTGGTCGCCGGAGACGCGCGCGTAGTCGGTACCCACCCGGGGGCCCAGCCGCCACCGGGCCGACGCGGGCGGTGGCTCGGCCGGCTCACTCTCCCGGCGGCGGCCGGAGCCCTTGCCCTCGCGGCGCAGGTACGTCGAGACGTCCCGCCACACCACCTCACCGTCCACCGAGGCGGTCGCCACGACGTCGAGCTGGCGGCCGCGCGGGTGCTCGCGCAGGTCGGCGGCGTGCACCGACAGGTCGAGGGCCTCGCCCGCATCGATCGGGCGGTGCAGCTCGATCCGGTTGGCCACGTGCACGAGCCCCACGACCGGAAACGGGAAGTCGCGCCGGGACATCAGCCGGAACGCCAGCGGAAACGCGAGCACGTGCGGGTACGTGACGGGCAGCGTGTCGCAGAGGCGGAAGCCGCAGACCCGGTCGTACTCGGCGAGGTGGGCCCGGTCGACGGTCACGCCCTGCCGTTCGAGCACGGTGTCGGGCAGCCAGCCGGGCCGGTTGAAGCCGGGCACGAGGCCGATCGCGGCGCGCGCGTACATCACGCACCCAGCAGGCTCTGCCCGCAGACGCGGACGACGTTTCCGGTGATGCCGCCGGAGGCGGGCGAGGCGAACCAGGCGATCGTCTCGGCCACGTCGACCGGGAGGCCGCCCTGGGACATGCTGTTCATCCGGCGGCCGGCCTCGCGGATCATCACCGGCATCTTGGCGGTCATGCGGGTCTCGATGAAGCCGGGCGCCACCGCGTTGATCGTGATGCCCCGCTCGGCGAGCACCGGCGCCATCGACTGGACCAGGCCGATCACGCCGGCCTTGCTGGTGGCGTAGTTGGTCTGGCCCCGGTTGCCGGCGATGCCCGCGATCGAGGCCACGCCGATCAGGCGGCCGCCGTCGGCGACCAGGCCGCGGTCGAGGAGTACCTCGTTGATCCGCTCCTGGCCGGAGAGGTTGACGTCGAGCACCGAGTCCCAGCGGTCGGCGTCCATCCGGGCGATCGTCTTGTCGCGGGTGATGCCGGCGTTGTGCACCACGATGTCGACCCGCCCGTACCGCCCGCCGAGGTGGTCGGCCAGCCGGCTGGGCGCGTCGCCGCCGGTGAGGTCGAGCTGGTACGCCGTACCCCGGATGTCATTGGCGACCGCGGCGAGTGCGTCGCCGGCGGCGGGCATGTCGAGGCCGACAACCTGCGCCCCGTCGCGGGCCAGGACCCGCGCGATCGCCGCGCCGATCCCCCGGGCCGCGCCCGTGACCAGGGCGACCTTGCCGTCGAGCGGGTGCTCCCAGTCGGCCGGCGGGTTGACCGCGGTGGCCGGGCCGATCCGGACGACCTGCCCCGAGACGTACGCCGAGCGGCCGGAGAGCAGGAAGCGGATCGTCGACTCGACCGCTCCCTCGGCGCCCGGGGTGACGTAGACGAGCTGGGCGGTGGTGCCGCGCCCGAACTCCTTGCCGATGCTGCGGGTCAGCCCCTCGATCGCCCGCTGGGCGGTGGCCTCGCGGGGGGACTCGCACGCCTCCGGCGGGGTGCCGAGCACGATCACCCGGCCGGACGGGGTGAGCGAGCGGGCGTTCGGGTGGAAGAAGTCGTAGAGCGTGCGGAGGCCGGTGGAGTCGGTGATGCCGGAGGCGTCGAAGACCAGCGCGCTGTAGCGCTCGCCCTCCTCCGCGATGCCGGCGGCCTTGAGGATGTCGCGGACCGGCTCGACCAGGCGTCCGCCGGGTGCGGAATCGAGCAGCACGGGACCTAGCACTTCGCCGGGCTTGAACCGGCGCAGTCGGGGTGGGGAGGGCAGACCGAGGCGCTTGACGACCGCCCTGCCTGGGCCAGAGTTAGCGAAGCTCGCGTAGCGGTCACTCATACGAGTATCCTACTGACGAGTAAGGTTCTCTGGGAGGGGAAGTCCCGTGCAGAGGGTCGCGATCATCGGTGGCAACCGGATCCCGTTCGCCCGCTCCAACAGCCGCTATGCCACGGCGTCCAACCAGGACATGCTGACCGCCGCGCTCGACGGCCTGGTCGCCCGCTACGGGCTGGCCGGCCAGCGGCTCGGTGAGGTGGCGGCCGGCGCGGTGCTCAAGCACTCGCGCGACTTCAACCTGACCCGCGAGGTGGTCCTCGGTTCGCGGCTGGACGCGCACACCCCGGCGTACGACGTGCAGCAGGCGTGCGGCACCGGGCTGGAGGCGGCCATCCTGGTGGCCAACAAGATCGCACTCGGCCAGATCGAGGTGGGCATCGCCGGCGGCGTCGACACCACGTCGGACGCCCCGCTCCAGCTCAACGAGGACATGCGCCGCGCCCTCCTGCAGATCAACTCGGCCCGTTCGCTCGGTGGCCGGCTGCGCGCCGCCACCCGGCTGCGCCCGCTGCAGCCGTTCCGGCCGGAGGTCCCGCGCAACGCCGAGCCGCGCACCGGGCTCTCGATGGGCGAGCACGCCGCGATCACCGCGCTGGAGTGGGGCGTCAGCCGGGAAGAGCAGGACAAGCTGGCGCTGGAGTCGCACCAGAAGCTGGCCGCGGCGTACGAGAGGGGCTTCTTCGACGACCTGCTCACGCCGTACCTGGGGCTGGGGCGCGACCAAAACCTGCGCCCCGACACCTCGCTGGAAAAGCTGGCGTCGCTGAAGCCGGCGTTCCGCGCGCCGGTCGAGGGCGAGCCGACCATGACCGCGGGCAGCTCCTCGCCGCTGACCGACGGTGCCGCCGTCGTGCTGCTCGCCTCGGAGGAGTGGGCGGCCGCGCACAACCTGCCGGTGCGGGCCTGGTTCGTCGACGCGGAGACGGCCGCGGTCGACTTCGTGCACGGTGGCGAAGGGCTGCTCATGGCACCGGCGTACGCGGTGCCCCGGCTGCTCGCCCGCCGCGGGCTCACGCTCCAGGACTTCGACTTCTACGAGATCCACGAGGCGTTCGCGTCGCAGGTGCTGGCCACCCTCGCCGCCTGGGAGTCGCCGGAGTTCTGCAAGGACAAGCTCGGCCTCGACGCGCCGCTCGGCTCGATCGACCGGTCAAAGCTCAACGTCAACGGCTCGTCGCTGGCCGCGGGGCACCCGTTCGCCGCGACCGGCGGCCGGATCGTCGCCACGCTGGCCAAGCTCCTCGCCGAAAAGGGGAGCGGGCGCGGCCTCATCTCCATCTGCGCCGCGGGCGGCCAGGGCGTGGTCGCCATCCTGGAGCGCTGAGCGGGCGTCGCGGTAGCTCGTGTCTTCGAGGCCATTCGTACCCGCACTCAACAGGCTCGGAGACCGCGCGGGAGAATGGGCGGGTGATCCCCAATGTGCTCGCCGCCCGCTACGCGTCCTCCGAGCTGACCGCGATCTGGGCGCCGGAGGAAAAGGTACGGCTGGAGCGGCGGCTGTGGGTTGCCGTCCTGCGGGCCCAGCGTGACCTGGGCATCGAGGTGCCGGGCGGAGCCGTCGAGGCGTACGAGCGGGTGCTCGACCACGTCGACCTCGACTCGATCGCCGCCCGCGAGCGGGTGACCCGGCACGACGTGAAGGCGCGGATCGAGGAGTTCAGCGCGCTCGCCGGGTACGAGCAGATCCACAAGGGGATGACCTCCCGCGACCTCACCGAAAACGTCGAGCAGTTGCAGGTTCGCAGGTCGCTGGAGCTGGTCCGGGACCGGGCCGTCGCCGCCCTCGCCCGGCTGGCCCGCCTCGCGGTCGAGCACTCCGACGTGGTGATGACCGGCCGCACGCACAACGTCGCGGCGCAGGCCACCACGCTGGGTAAGCGGTTCGCGTCGGCGGCGGAGGAGCTGCTGATCGCGTACGAGCGGCTGGAAGACCTCGTCGACTGGTACCCGCTGCGCGGTATCAAGGGCCCGGTCGGCACCGCCGCCGACCAGCTCGACCTCTTGCTCGGCGACGCGGAGCGGCTCGCCGAGCTGGAGCGGCGGGTGGCCGCCCACCTCGGGTTCAGCCGGGTGCTCGACAGCGTCGGGCAGGTCTACCCGCGCTCGATCGACTTCGCCACCGTGGCCGCGCTGGCGCAGCTCGTCGCCGCCCCCTCCTCGCTGGCCACCACGATCCGGCTGATGGTGGGGCAGGAGCTGGCCACCGAGGGGTTCCGCCCCGGGCAGGTGGGCTCGTCGGCGATGCCGCACAAGATGAACACCCGCTCCAGCGAGCGGGTCAACGGCCTGGCCGTGATCGTCCGCGGCTACCTGTCGATGGTCGGCGAGCTCGCCGGCGACCAGTGGAACGAGGGCGACGTCTCCTGCTCGGTCGTACGGCGGGTCGCGCTGCCCGACTCGTTCTTCGCGACCGATGGGCTGTTCCAGACGTTCCTGACCGTGCTCGACGAGTTCGGCGCCTACCCGGCGGTGATCGCCCGCGAGCTCGACCGCTACCTGCCGTTCCTGGCCACGACGAAGATCCTGGTCGCGGCGGTGCGCCGGGGCGTCGGGCGGGAGGCCGCGCACGAGGCGATCAAGGAGCACGCGGTGGCGGTGGCGCTGGCGATGCGGGAGAAGGGCGTCGCCGAAAACGACCTCTTCGACCGGCTCGCGCTCGACCACCGGCTGGGGCTCACCCGCGCCGAGATCGACGCGCTGGTCGCCGACCGGGAAGCCTTCGTCGGCGCGGCGCCCGCACAGGTGCGTGCGGTGGTCGACCGGGTCGCCGCGGTGGTGGCCCGCCATCCGCAGGCCGCCGCGTACGCGCCGGCACCCATCCTGTAGTCGCCGGACGGGCGAGACGCGCTGGGTCGGGGAGAACCTCCCCGACCCAGCGGCGTAACACGGCCCACCAGGTCGCGGGCCGTGCGGCCCACCGGCACCTCATACGGCCGAGGGCCGGCAGGTGGCTCAAGACAGTGACATCGTCCACTGTTCAGGTGGCCGCCTTCGTCACGACGACCGCGGTCCCGTACGCGCAGAGCTCCACCCAGAGCGTGCCGGTGTCGCGGTGGTCGAAACGCATCCCGAGTACGGCGTTCGCGCCGCGCTTGCGGGCCTCCCGGCCCAGTTCGGCCACGGCCTCGGTGCGCCAGCGCAGCAGGTGTTGCGGGGCCCGCGGGTCGTACGCACCGCCGCGGAGGGACTTCACTCCCTCGGCGAACGCGTTGCGGGTCCGGGCCAGAGAGATGACGACCTCACCCAGCACGGCATGCACGTGATAGCCGGGCAATTCGTCGGTCGTGACGACGAGCACACCGAGAAAGTAGGACTTTCCGGACGCCGACATGCCGGCAATCGGCCGGAGCACCCGCGTACCGCAAAACCGCGCGGCGCGGACAAGCGCCCGCGCCGCGCAGGATCAAGGCCGTAACCGTCATACACCAGACACGGAGCGTATCCAGGACCGGTTGTACGCGACACTGCCGTAGTTCTGGATGTCTACGCCGTTGGCGGTGGAGGCGACGCCCACCTGCTGGCCGTTGTAGAACTGCGGGCCGCCGGAGTCGCCGCGCCACGCGTTCCCGTTGATCCGGGTCGTGCGGATCGCCTGGCCGCCGTACGCGTCGGTGGCGTTGTTGGTGGTGACGCGCACGTTGGCGGTCTTCAGCTGGGTCGACGCGCCGCAGCCGCTGTAGCAGGTCATGCCCCAGCCGTAGATCGAGTTGGTCGAGCCGATCGGCGGGTTGCTGCCGGCGAGCGACACGTACGACGTGCTCACCGAGGTGCTGAGCCGCATCAGGGCCAGGTCGTTCTGCGCGTACGTGGCGGAGACGCCGCTGGTCACGCCGCCGGAGGTGCGGTTGACGCTGCCGACCCGCACCGACATCGTGCCGTTGAGGCAGTGCCGGGCGGTGAGCACCCAGTTCGCCGCGATGATCGTGCCGGAGCAGGTGAACGAGCCGTTGGCGAAGACGGCCGCGGCCCACGGAGCGGAGGAGACGGTCCCGCCGCCGATGATCAGGGGTGTGGGGTCGGCGACGGCCGTGCCGGGTACGACGAGGGCGCCGGTGACGGTGGCGGCGATGGCTGCCACGGTGAGGCGGATGCGCATGGGGGCACTCCTTCGTATGGGGTGTCACCAAACGCTAGGGCCATCGACGATCGTCTAACAGATCAGATCGAGGTCATACGATGAGCTGATGCTCGCGCCGCTGGCGAAGGCTCGGGGCGGCCCGCTGTCACCCGTGCGATACACTGCGCCGGGCATCCGCGCCGTGCTTCGCGCGGTCACCGCCGTCGTCGCGTTGACTGGCTGAGCAGGGCGGCCGGTGCGTGCCTGCCGCTCTCTACCAGGTACGCTGGGCACGCTCGTCTCCTTTCACGAGGCGTGCGCACATCCGGCCCCGCGGCCGATAGCGGCAAATTCTGTGTACACAGTCAGGAGTGTCCAGTGGCTCGCGTCGTTGTCGACGTCATGCTCAAGCCGGAGATCCTCGATCCGCAGGGCCAGGCGGTCGCCAACGCGCTGCCCCGGCTGGGTGTCAACGACGTCACCTCCGTGCGGATCGGCCGGCGCATCGAGATCGAGTTCGCCGGTGAGCCCGACCTCGACCGGGCCCGCGAGATCGCCGACAAGCTGCTGGCCAACCCCGTGATCGAAGACTTCGCGGTGCACGTCGACGCGGCCGGCACCGTCAAGCCCGCCAGCGACTCACAGGAGTCGCAGCCCGCGGAGGCACCAGCATGAGCGAGCGTAGCGAGTGGTCGCCCGCGGCAAAGCGAGGACGGCCATGAGTGCCAGGATCGGTGTCGTCACATTCCCGGGGTCGCTCGACGACGGTGACGCGGCCCGTGCCGTGCGCATCGCCGGCGGCGACGCGGTGGGGCTGTGGCACGCCGACGCCGACCTGCACGGGGTCGACGCGGTGGTCCTGCCCGGCGGCTTCTCCTACGGCGACTACCTGCGCGGCGGCGCCATCGCCCGGTTCGCCCCGGTGATGGAGACGATCGCCGCGGCGGCCCGCGGCGGCCTGCCGGTGCTCGGCATCTGCAACGGCTTCCAGATCCTCTGCGAGGCCCACATCCTGCCCGGCGCGCTCATCCGCAACCAGCACATGCACTTCCGCGCCCGCGACCAGCGGCTGCGCATCGAGGCCGTGCAGCCGGTGTGGACCAACGCGTTCAACGACAGCCAGGAAGTCGTCATCCCGATCAAGCACGGCGAAGGTCGGTACGTGGCCGACGAGCGCACGCTCGACGAGCTCGAGGCAAACGGGCAGGTCATCGCGAGGTACCTCGGCGGCAACCCGAACGGCGCCCAGCGTGACATCGCCGCGATCAGCAACGCGGCGGGCAACGTCGTCGGCATCATGCCCCACCCCGAGCACGCGGTGGACGCCCTCACCGGCCCCTCCACCGACGGCCTCGGCTTCTTCACGTCGATGCTGAAGTTTCTCGCCGGCGCTCCAGGGCTGGCGGGATCCGGTGGCGCTGGCGGCTCGGGGCGCCCAGCGGGCGCGGCCAGCACAGCCCCGGCGGACCAGGGAGCGTCATGACAACCCAGCCCGAGGTCGCCGACGTCGTCGTGGATGAGTTCGACGGTGGCCCGGACACGGTGCAGCGCGCGGCGGCCACGCCCGAGGAGCTCCAGCCATACGCCGAGCTGGGCCTGCGCGACGACGAGTACGAGCGGATCCGCGAGGTGCTCGGCCGCCGGCCCACCCAGTCCGAGCTGGCCATGTACTCGATCATGTGGAGCGAGCACTGCTCCTACAAGTCGAGCAAGGTGCACCTGCGCCAGTTCGGGGAAAAGGCGCCGCCCAGCGACAGGCTGCTCGCCGGCATCGGGGAAAACGCCGGTGTCATCCAGATCTCCGACGACCTCGCGGTGACGTTCAAGGTCGAGTCGCACAACCACCCGAGCTACGTCGAGCCCTACCAGGGTGCCGCCACCGGCGTCGGCGGCATCGTCCGCGACATCCTCGCGATGGGCGCCCGCCCGGTCGCGGTCATGGACCCGCTGCGCTTCGGCGCCGCCGACCACGAAGACACCGCGCGGGTGCTGCCCGGTGTCGTCGGCGGCATCGGTGGGTACGGCAACAGCCTCGGCCTGCCCAACATCGGCGGCGAGGTCGTCTTCGACCCCTGCTACCAGGGCAACCCGCTGGTCAACGCGCTCTGCATCGGGGTGCTGCCGGTCGACCGCCTGCAAAACAAGGCCGCCGCCGGCCCGGGCAACATCGTCGTGCTGATGGGTGCCAAGACCGGCCGCGACGGCATCGGCGGCGTGTCGGTGCTGGCCAGCGCGACGTTCGACAGCGAGAGCGACCAGCGCCGCCCGTCCGTGCAGGTCGGCGACCCGTTCATGGAAAAGCTCCTGATCGAGGCGTGCCTGGAGCTTTACGACGAGCGCCGCGTCGTCGGCATCCAGGACCTCGGCGGTGCCGGGCTGACCTGCGCGCTGACCGAGACCGCGGCGGCGGCCGGCACCGGCATGACGGTCGAGCTCGACCGGGTGCCGCTGCGCGAGCCGTCGATGGCGGCGCACGAGATCCTCGCCAGCGAGTCGCAGGAGCGCATGCTCCTGATCGTCGAGCCCGACCAGCTCGAGGCGGTGCTCAAGACCGCCGCCCGCTGGGGGGTGCTGGCCACCGCGATCGGCGAGGTCACCCCGCCCGGCCCCGACGGGCTGCCCGGCCGCCTCACGATCAGCTGGCAGGGGCACACCGTGGTCGACGTGCCGCCGGGGTCGCTCGCCGACGACGGCCCGGTCTACGCGCGGCCGATGCGCGAGCCCGCCGACCTGATCCTGCTCCAGGCCGACCGCGCCGAGACGCTGCCGCGACCGTCCACACCGGACGCCTTGCGGGAGACCGTGCTCCGCATGATCGGCTCGCCCAACCTCTGCGACAAGACCTGGGTCACCGAGCAGTACGACCGGTACGTGCTCGGCAACACCGTGCTCGCCCAGCCCGAAGACGCCGGTGTGATCCGCGTCGACGAGCGCACCGGGCTGGGCGTGGCGCTCTCCGTCGACGGCAACGGGCGGTTCGCGCGCCTCGACCCGTACACCGGGGCCAAGCTGGCGCTCGCCGAGGCGTACCGCAACGTCGCCGTCACCGGCGCCAAGCCGCTCGCGGTCACCAACTGCCTCAACTTCGGCTCGCCCGAAGACCCGGCGGTCATGTGGCAGTTCGCCGAGGCGGTGCGCGGGCTCGCCGACGGCTGCGCCGCGCTGGGCATCCCGGTGACCGGCGGAAACGTGAGCTTCTACAACCAGACCGGCGCGGCGGCGATCCACCCGACCCCGGTCGTGGGCGTGCTCGGCGTGCTCGACGACGTCGCCCAGCGGGTGCCGATGGGCTTCCCCAAGCCGGCCAACCCCGACGGCGACATCATCTTCCTGCTCGGCGAGACCCGGCTGGAGCTCTCCGGCTCCGAGTGGGCCTGGGTCACCCACGAGCACCTCGGCGGCGTACCGCCGAAGGTCGACCTGGCCGGTGAAAAGGCGCTCGCCGACCTGCTCACCGAGGCCGCCCGGGTCGGCCACCTCACCGCGGCGCACGACCTCTCCGACGGCGGACTCGCCCAGGTGCTGGTGGAGGCCTGCCTGCGGCGGGGCGTCGGGGCCCGGATCAAGCTGCCCGAGGAGTTCGCGACCGGCTCGATGCCGTTCGTCTTCCTCTTCAGCGAGTCGGCCGGACGCGCGATGGTTTCCGTGCCGCACGGCCAGGAAAAGGCGTTCACCGCGCTCTGCACCGAGCACGGCGTGCCGTGGACCGCGCTGGGCGTGACCGATGAGAGCGGCGGCCAGCTTGAGGTCCGCGACCAGTTCACGATCGGGCTCGACGAGCTGCGGGAGGCGCACAGCGCGACCCTGCCGCGCCTCTTCGGTGCCTGAACCGGTCTTCGCACAGCCCGGCGCGGGGGTCCGCTTCGACTGGGGCCTCGCGGGTGCGGCCGAGCTGGGTCGCGTCTGTGCCGTCCTGGTCGTGGTCGACGTACTGTCGTTCACCACGTCCGTCGACGTCGCGGTCGGGCGGGGGATGCGGGTGCACCCGTTTCCGTGGGGCGCGCAGGCCGACGACTTCGCCCGCCGCGTCGGCGCCGTCGCGGCCGTCGGCCGGCGCGCCGTGAGCCGGGAACGCCCCTGGTCGCTGTCGCCGGCCACGTTGCGGTCCGCGCCGGTCGTCCCCGACCTGGTGCTGCCTTCGCCGAACGGCTCGGCCATCTCCGCCGCCGCGAGCGCCACCGGCCTGCCCGTCGTGGCCGGCTGCGTCCGCAACGCACGCGCCGTCGCGCGCTGGCTCCTTTCCCACGGGTACGGCTCGCGCCAGTCCCCGATCGGCGTCGTGGCGGCCGGTGAACGGTGGCCGGACGGCACCCTCCGCCCCGGCGTGGAAGACCTGCTCGGCGCGGCCGCGGTCCTCGACGGCCTGGCCGAGGCGAGCGGCGGCCTCTCGGTGGAGGCGGCGGTGGCGCTTTCCGCGCTGACCGGCGTGCCGGACGTCCCGGCGGCGATCCGGGGCTGCGCATCCAGCCGCGAGCTGGCCGAGACCGGCTTCGCCGAAGACGTCGAGATCGCCGTCGAGCTGGGTGCCTCCCCGGTGGTCCCGATCCTCCAGGCCGGCTACTTCGGGGCGTCTCAAGTGTAGGAACGCCGGTAGCATCCTGGCACTTTAGGGCGAAGATCCATCCGACGTTCTGTTGCGCGGTGACCCCGCCGGGGCCGATCCGGCGCGGCCACTCTCACGCTGTCTGGTCGGTCAGTCGTCGAGCCAGTCGAGCGAGCGGCGCTCGGAACGGCCGGCCGGCTGCTGCGGACCACCCCGGCCGGCCCGCGGCCCAGCCTGGTCGTCGTAGTAGCCGCCCTGGTCGTCGTAGCCACCGCCGCGCGGGCCGTCGTAGCCACCGCCCCGCTGCTGCGGCACCTGGTCGTAGCCACCGCGCTGGTCGTATCCGGGCTGCTGGTCGTAGCCGTTGCCGCCGTAGCCACCGCCACCCTGGCCGCCGCCGTAGCCACCGGACCGGTCGTAGCCGCCACCGCCGCCACCGGATGACCGGCCGTAGCCGCCGCCGTCCGCGGGGCCGTAGCCGCCCTGGTCGTAACCACCGCCACCACCGCCGGGGCCGTAGCCGCCACCGCGGTCGGGCTCGGGCTCGCTGCGGTAGCCGCCACCACCGCCGTACGGGCCGGACTCGTACGCCGGGGGCTGGGACTGGCCGTAGCCACCGCTGGCGCCCGGGCCGCCGCCGTTGTTGCCGTCCCAGCGGCCGGTGGGCTCGTCGTAGCGGTCGCTGCCGCCGCCGTAGCCACCGCCGCTCGGGGTGCCGTAGCTGCCGCCCTGGGGCTCGCGGTAGTCACGCCCGCCGTCGTAGCCGTCGTCGCCGCGTCCGCCACCCGCGTACGGGCCGGACGGCGCGGCCGGGCTGCCGTAACTACCCGGAGCGGCCGGACCGCCGTAGCCGTTGGCACCACCGCGGTCGTAGCCGCCCTGGCCGGCCGAGGGGCCGTAGCCACCGCCGCTGGTCGGGCGGCCGTACTCACCGCCGGCCGGACCGCCGTTGGGCCCGCCGTAGCCGCCGTCGCTCGTCGGGCCGTTGGGGCCGCCGTAGCCGCTGCCGCTGGTCGGTCCGCTCGGGCCGCCATATGCGCCGCCGCTCGTGGGACGGCCGTACTCCCCACCGCCGGCCGAGGCGCGACCGTAGGTGCCGGCGCCGTTGGGGCCGCCGCCGCCCGGTCCGTCGTAGCCGTTGCTCGGGCCGGACGCCGCGCCGTACACGCTCGTGGCGCCCGCGCCGCCGGGGCCGTATCCGCCGCCGCCCACCTGGGTCGGCGCGAACCCGCCGCCCGGGCCGCCGTTGTAGCCGGGGCTCTGCGACGGCAGGGGCGCGCCGTACGGGTCGGGGAACTCGTCCGCCGCCGGCACCGGGCGCTGCAGCATCGTCGGCGCGTCGGACATCGAGGGGCGCCCCACCATCGTCGGGGCCGCGCCCGCACCGGCGCCGGCGACCCGGGTCGCGTCGTTGGCGGGGTGGTAGACACCCGCGGCGCCCGGCACCGGGGTGCGGCCACCCGGGCGCACCGGCTCGCCGTCGTCCAGGTCGGGCTCGCCGCCGTCCTGCTTGCGCCGCACGACGAGGAGCACGATCGCGCCGACACCGAGGGCGACGAGCAGGCCGCCCACGATGATGAGGAGCCAGGAGCCCATCCCGCCGCCGGACTCGCTGGCCGCGTTCTGCGCGTCGATGCCGCTCGCCTCCGGCGCCGCCTCCTCGGTCGCCTCGGCCTCTTCGGTCGGCGGGGCGGACGGCTGCGCGGTCGGGGTCGCGGCGGCCTTCGTGGACTTGAGGGCGAACGTGACCGTCACCGACTGCCCGGCAGCGCCGGTGATCTTTTTCTCGTCGACCGGCCCGTAGTCTTCGTGCTGGGCGCCGACGAAGATCTCACCGACCGCGATCGGCTGGCCTTCGCAGCTCGTGAAGCGGTAGTTGCCGCTGCTGGTCGTCGTGGTGCTGCAGTTGTGGCCCTTGGAGTCGAGCATCGCGACGGACGCGCCCTCGATCCCCTCGCCGGTCGTGGTGTCCTTGACCTTGCCAGACACCTGCTTGACCGACTGCTCCTGCTGCTGTTGCTCCTGGCCACGGACTGTGACCTGGCGTTCGTCGCTGTCGTCGTCGTTACCAGTAGCCGACTCGGCCGACACGCGGACATTGCCCTGCCGCTGCTGACCGGCCGCAACGTTGCCACCGACGAGGCGCGCACTGAACGGCACGGTCTCACCAGCGCCGATCTGACGGGCGGGAATGTTGCAGTCGCCCTGACACGACAGCCCGTCGAAGGTGTCGACGCGGATAGCGAACGTCGTGGCTTCGCCGTTGTTGTTCTTGACCGTGAACTGGAGCGTGGCCTGCTGTCCTGCCTGGATCGTGCCGGCCGACAGATTAGTGATCTGGACGTCGGGGTCCGCCGCCAACGCGGCTGTGGGGAAGGCGACGGCAGCGCCGACAACCAGCGCCCCGACCACACCGGCGCGAAGCATCCAGGCCCGTCGGTGCGTAGTCACGTCCACCGCCCTTCCGTTTCTGTCATCCCGCTCGCGGCCGCCGCAGCGCAGCAACCAGCCCGTGACGAGTACACCGTCGGCAACTATGCCTTGTTTGGGGGTACCCGCGCGACCCAGGGGCGGGACGTTGTGGCGAAACTGAGGGTCGTATCGTCCCGACGTGTCCCCTGCGCACAATAAGTCCGTCGTCGTGGAGGCGGTCCTCGCGGAGCTGGACGCTGGGCGAATGCCCGAGCGGTCGATGCTGCGTGACGCCGTTCGGGAGCTCCTCTCCGCCCTCGCGCGCCGGGCGCCAGGACGGTCGGTGGAAGTGCGGATCCCACCATACGGTGCGGTACAGGTGGGTGAAGGCCCGCGACACACCCGTGGTACGCCGCCGAATGTGGTGGAGATGGATCCGATCACGTGGGTCCGGTTGGCCACCGGTCGGATGGGGTGGGACGAGGCGGTTACGCAGGGGCGCATCAGTGCCAGCGGCAACCGAGCCGACATATCCGCCTACATACCTATGTAACACCGTAGTAATTTGACGACCTCGGTAACGAGAGGAAGCCGAAAGGTGGCTCTCTGTTATCGGCCGCGCCTCGCGTACACTGTGGCGACAGGAAGTCCCGGATCAGCACTGAGGAGCGGCAGGTGCCCCGAGGCGACGGCCGGTTGAGCCACGACCTCGACCCCCAACGGCCCGGCCCGCAAGATGCTTGCGGCGTGTTCGGTGTCTGGGCGCCGGGGGAAGAGGTGGCAAAGCTCACCTATTTCGGTCTGTACGCGTTGCAGCACCGCGGCCAGGAGGCCGCGGGCATCGCGGTCAGCGACGGCTCCGGCGTGGTGGTCTACAAGGATCTGGGCCTCGTTGCCCAGGTCTTCGACGAGCCCACGCTGGCCAGCCTCCGCGGCCACCTCGCGATCGGGCACGCGCGCTACTCCACGACCGGCGGCTCGACGTGGGAAAACGCACAGCCCACGATCCGGGCGACGCCGGCCGGCACCACGATCGCGCTCGCGCACAACGGCAACCTGGTCAACACCGCTCAGCTCGCGCGCGAGGCGACCGCGCGCGGGCTCAACTCCGACGGTGCGACCTCCGACACCGCGCTCGTGACCATGCTGCTCGCCAGCCGCCCCGACCTCTCTGTCGAGGCGGCCGCGCTGGAGGTCCTGCCCACCCTCCGTGGCGCGTTCAGCTTTGTATTCATGGATGAGACCACGCTTTACGCCGCACGTGACGCACACGGCGTGCGTCCTCTCGTGCTGGGTCGCCTGGAGCGTGGCTGGGTGGTCGCCAGCGAGACCGCGGCGTTGGACATCGTCGGGGCCAGCTTCGTGCGCGAAGTGGAGCCGGGCGAGCTGATCGCCGTCGACGAGCATGGCCTGCGCTCGGCCCGCTTCGCCGCGCCCGAGCCCAAGGGCTGCCTCTTCGAGTACGTCTATATCGCCCGCCCGGACACCACGATCGCCGGTCGCAACATCCACGCCGCCCGGGTGCAGATCGGCCGCCGGCTCGCCAAGGAGCACCCGGTCGAGGCCGACCTGGTGATCCCGGTGCCGGAGTCGGGCACGCCCGCCGCCATCGGGTACGCGGAGGCCTCCGGCATCACGTACGGCGCCGGCCTGATGAAGAACCCGTACGTGGGTCGCACCTTCATCCAGCCGTCGCAGACCCTCCGCCAGCTCGGCATCCGGCTCAAGCTCAACCCGCTCCGGGAAAACGTCCGCGGCAAGCGGCTCGTGGTCGTCGACGACTCGATCGTCCGCGGTAACACCCAGCGGGCGATCGTGCGCATGCTCCGCGAGGCCGGCGCGCTGGAGGTGCACGTCCGCATCTCCTCGCCGCCGGTCACCTGGCCCTGCTTCTACGGCATCGACTTCGCCACCCGGGCCGAGCTGCTCGCCAACGGCCTGGACATCGAGGGCATCCGGCGCTCGATCGGCGCCGACACACTCGGCTACGTGTCGCTCGCCGGTCTCATCGCCGCCACCGAGCAGCCCAAGACGCGGCTGTGCCGCGCCTGCTTCGACGGCGAGTACCCGATCGAGCTGCCCGCCGGCAACCTGATCGGAAAACACGTGCTAGAGGGCGTCGACAAGCGTGTCGGCGCCGACGGCGGCACCGCGGGGGCGCCGCAAGACCACGAGGCCGGGGTCGACCGCCCCGCGCATGGCGCACATCCACTCGTCGCCAGTCCGGGCGGCGGGGACGCGCTGCACCGCCCGTAGCCAAGTTCGTCGAGAGATCCTCGATCGCTACCCGACGCGGCCCGCCGCGAATGCACTAAGGGGAGAACCGTGACGCACGTGACCGAGCGCAGCAGCAGCGCGGGCACCAACGGTGCCGGAAAGAGCCGCCAGCCGTGGAGCGCGGGGTCGAGCCGGTCCGGCCGCAAGCGCACCGTGACGTACGCGGACGCCGGGGTGTCGATCCACGCCGGTGAGCGGGCGGTCGAGCTGCTGAAGTCCAAGGTGCATCGGACGCTGCGACCGGAGGTCATGGGCGATCTCGGGGGCTTCGCCGGGCTGTTCCGCCTCGACGTCAAGAAGTACAAGAACCCGATCCTCGCCTCCTCCACCGACGGCGTGGGCACCAAGCTGGTGATCGCCCAGCAGCTCGACATCCACGACACGGTCGGCATCGACCTGGTCGCGATGGTCGTCGACGACCTGGTGGCGTGCGGGGCCGAGCCGCTGTTCCTGCTCGACTACATCGCCTGCGGCGAGGTCGTGCCGGACAAGGTGGCGGAGATCGGCGCGGGGATCGCCGACGGCTGCCGGTACGCGGGCTGCGCGCTCCTCGGCGGCGAGACGGCCGAGCACCCCGGTGTGCTCCGCCCCGACGAGTACGACGTGTCGGCCACCGGCGTGGGCGTGGTCGAGGAGAGCGAGATCCTCAGCCGCGACCGGGTCGAGGTCGGCGACGTGGTGATCGCGATGGGCTCCTCCGGCCTGCACTCCAACGGCTTCTCGCTGGTACGGCACGTGCTGCTCGGCGCCGGCCGGATGCGCCTCGACACGGTGGTGGAAGACTTCGGCCGCCAGCGCACGCTCGGCGAGGAGCTGCTCACGCCGACCAAGATCTACGCGCGCGACTGCCTGAAGCTGATCGAGGAGTGCGAGGTGCGCGCCCTGGCCCACGTGACCGGCGGCGGCATCCCGGGCAACCTGGTGCGCATCCTGCCCGAGCACGTCGACGCGGTGGTCAACCGCTCCACCTGGAAGCCGCAGCCGATCTTCGAGTTGGTGCAGGCCAAGGGGCGGATCGACGACGCCGAGATGGAGTCGACGTTCAACATGGGCGTCGGCATGTTCGCGATCGTCTCGGCCGGCGACGCCGACCGGGCGCTGGCATTCCTCGCCGGCCGTGGCATCGCCGCCTGGCAGGCCGGCGAGGTCATCGAGGGCACCGGCATGGTGCAGATGATCGGCCAGCACACCCGCGGGTAGTAACGATCTGGCGCTCCGCTGCGCTCTCGTTTAACGCAGGGACCGGGAAAATCCGCGCGGGTGGATTCATCAGCGCGGATATATCCTAGATCAGCGGGGGCGGCGGCGGAGGAGTTGCACGGTGGCGGGCGGGCGTCAGGCGTTCAGCGGGATGCGCGGCATCGCCCCGGTACCGACTTATGTCGTCATGCAGCCGACGACGCTGTGCAACCTCGACTGCGCGTACTGCTATCTGCCCTTTCGTGCCGACGACCGCAAGATGCCGGCGGAGGTCGCGTCGGCGGTCGCCGGTGCGGTCAACGAGTGGGCCGGCGCCGGCCGGTTTTCCGTGGTGTGGCACGGCGGCGAGCCACTCGCGACCGGCCGAAAACATTTCGCGACGCTGCTCGCTCCGTTCGACCCGGGCGTCGAGCACCACGTGCAGACCAACGCGACGCTGATCGACGACCGGTGGTGCGAGTTCTTCGCGGCCCACGAGATCCGGGTGAGCGTGAGCGTCGACGGCCCCCGCGACCGCAACGCCGAGCGGGTCACCCGCGGCGGGCGCCCCTCGTACGACCGGATCATGACTGGCATCGAGGCGCTGCGGCGCCACGGCATCGGCTTCTCGGCCCTCTGCGTCGTCGCGCGGCCGGAGCCCGGGCTCGCCACCGAGCTGTACGAGTTCTTCCTCGACCTCGGCTGCGACGTGCTCGGCGTCAACATCGAGGAGCTGGAGGGCGTCAACGCCCGCTCCAACGCGCGCGACCCGGCTGCGGTCACCGGCTTCTGGTCCGAGCTCGTCGGTGCGTGGCGCCGCGACCCGCGCATCCACGTGCGCGAGGTGGAGTGGTCGCTGCGGTACGCGGCCGCGGTGCTCGACGGCACCGCCGACCAGGTGCTGCCCCGGCAGCTCGACCCCATACCCACCATCGGGTACGACGGCTCGGTGGTCCTGCTCTCTCCCGAGCTGGCCGGCTTTACCGACCCCCGGTACGCGGACTTCACCAGCGGAAACGTGCTCGCCAGCCCGCTCCCTGAGATCATCTCAGGGGCGGCGAGCGACACGCCGTGGGTGGCCGAGTTTCTCACCGGGGTGGAGGCGTGCCGCGCCACCTGTCCCTACTTCGGCTTCTGTGGCGGCGCGCACGCGGCCAACCGTTACTTCGAGCATGGGCGTTTCGACGGTACGGAGACCGATCACTGCCGCAACAGCAAGATCCATCTACTAGAGGGAGTGTTGGACCATGCCCGAGACCACGAGCCACCGCAAGCCTGAGGGTGGTCCCGAACAGGCCGCCCTCCCCGATCTGGTGGCTCGGCGGGTGCACGCCGCCCGCGCCGGGCTGACCGCCTTGCTCACCGAGGCCGAAGAAGCACGCCGGCAGCGCGCCGAGGCCGCCCCCACGGACTCCGGCGCGGTCTGCGCCTGGAACCACTTCGAGAACATCCCCACGTTCTACAACTGGAACAACCGTCCCCGTTGAGAAGCTGACCCGCACGCCGTTCCGGGGCACCCCGACGAGAAAGCGGGGTGCCCTGGTTCGCGTCATGCGGGTGACGTGGCGCGGGCACGCATGAGCACGCGGCTGTCACCGCGTGCTCAAGTATGACTTACCGGTCAGCGGGCGCGAGGCGCCCAGTCGTCCGGGTCGTCTGCGTCGTCGTCCTCGTCATCGTCGACGTACTCCTTGTAGTCGTCGTCGAAGTCGTGGTCCGACTTGCCGCTGCCGGAGAGTTCTCGCTGCAAGGCGGCGAGGTCGGTGTTCGGGGAGTGGTACTTCAACTCCCGGGCCACCTTTGTCTGCTTGGCCTTAGCACGGCCGCGCCCCATGGCTCGACCCCCTCGCACAGAATTCGGGGCAGCCCGAAGGCGGGCCCCGATGACGTCAGGCATCTCTCGTGGCTCTTACGGTACATGGGGATGCCACGGTTCGGCACCTCGGGTTACCCGCGCCACCCCCGCGCGTCGCGCGAGATCTCCCGGATCCGGTCTCTCGGGCGGGTAAGGGTCGTTTCGCTGATGCGGTCATGACTCAACCGAGATAGATGGAACGGAGCCGCCCGACCTCCGCCATCCGCCGCTCGGCGAGGTGGTCGGCGGCCACGGCGGGCGGTACGCCGTCGGTGTCGGCGAGCCGCAGGATGTCTCTGGTGGTCTCGTAGATGCGGCTGGCGCGGAGCTTGGCCCGCTCGAAGTTGAAGCCCTCGATCTCGTCCGCCACCTGGATCACACCGCCCGCGTTGACGACGTAGTCCGGGGCGTACAGCACGCCGCGGTCAGCGAGGAGCTTTTCGATGCCGGGGTGGGCGAGCTGGTTGTTGGCCCCGCCGGCGACCACCTTCGCGCGCAGGATCGGCACCGTGTCGTCGTCGAGCGCACCGCCCAGGGCGCACGGCGCGTACACGTCGATGTCGGAGGTGATCAGGGTGGTGGTGTCCGGGACGATGTCGACTTGGGGGTGGGTCTGCCGGACGAACGCGACAGCCGACTCGTTGACGTCGGTGGCGACCACCTTCGCCCCGTCGTCGAGCAGGTGGCGCACCAGCACCTTGCCCACTTTGCCCAGACCGGCCACGCCGACCCGGCGCCCGGCGAGCGTGGGCGAGCCCCAGGTGTGCTCGGCGGCCGCGCGCATGCCCTGGAAGACGCCGAAGGCGGTGAGGATCGAGGAGTCGCCGGCGCCGCCGTGCTCGCGGCTGCGGCCGGTCACGTACCGGGTCTCGCGGGCCACCACGTCCATGTCCGCCACGTACGTCCCGACGTCGCAGGCGGTGTAGTAGCGGCCGCCGAGGGACTGCACGAAGCGGCCGTACGCCCGCAGGAGCGGCTCGGTCTTGACGCGCTGCGGGTCGCCCCAGATGACCGCCTTGCCGCCGCCGTGGTCGAGGCCGGCGAGCGCGTTCTTGTACGCCATCCCGCGGGAGAGGTCGAGCACGTCGCGGAGGGCGTCCTCTTCGCTCGCGTACGGGTAGAAGCGGGTGCCGCCGAGCGCGGGGCCGAGCGCGGTCGAGTAGATGCCGATGATCGCCTTCAGGCCGGTCTGCTGGTCCTGGCAGAAGACGACCTGTTCGTGAGCGGCGGCGTCCTGGCCTTCGGTGCTGGTGAACACATGCATGGGCTGCCTCCGGGCAGTCGTGGTGCGCCCTTTTGGGGCGCGGCGACTCAAGTGACCGGCAGGGTGTCGCCGGCCCGATCACGAGCCTAATGCGGCAGGTGAGGCATCCGGGTATCGCCAGAAACGAACCTTCTTCAACCCCACTCGCCGTTCGCCGTGGTTGGGCTGAAGATCGGGTGCGATCGCCGCGCTGTCCGGTTGAAGAAGGTTCGTTGGTGACGCCGACATTGCCGGCGTACTTTTTCGTGGGAGGATCGCGCCGTGCCGTCGCTGTTCGCTTCGTATTTGCGGGTATATGAGCCCTTGACCGCCTTCGACCGCGACCGTCAGATGTTCTGGCGGCGGTACGTGCGGGAGGGCCGTGCGGTGGCGCCGCTCGAAGGCCCTGGCCGCCAGCGCACCGCCGTCCTTGAGGCGCTCGGCGCCGGCTGGACCCGGCTGCCCGACCTGCCCGACGAGGCGTACGTGCTGGAGGCCGACGACACGTTGCTGGTCTGCCCCTGGAACCTGCGCGTCCGGGTCGCGGAGGCAGCGCTGAGCGCCCGCGACGGGGTGCCCTCGGTGCTGGCCGACGCGTTCGTGCCGCCGATCCTGGCCGGGCAGGCCAAGGCGATCGTCGAAGACTGGCGCAGCGGCGCCCGGGTGCTGGAGCACGGGGTGCCGCGGGTGCACGAGCAGATCGCCACGTGGGGCGTACCGCTGCGGTGGTTCGTCTTCGTCGACGCGGAGGAGCGCGAGCTTGTCACGCGGCGGGGGCGGCGGGCGCTTCGCTACCGCACCGAGATCTCCAAGGCGCGGCGGCGGGCACACCGCGGCGTCTCGGTGCTCCGCAAGTCGGTGGGGGACGCGCCGATCACCGAAGCGGTGGAGGAGGGGGCGCGTTGGTTGGAAGAGTTCCACCCTAGGTCGGTGGTGGAGCTCGACTACGGTGGCCTTGTCGATCTTCTGTCAGACGAGGTGCTGGAAGAGGATGATTCGCCCAAACTGGTAGCCGCTGGGCTGGCTGGGCTCTCCCGTGGAGATGCCGACGCGGCGACCGAGGCGTACGAGAAGCTGGTGTCAAGATGGCGCGCGGTGCAGCTACTGGAACGGTGCAATTAAGCCCGATTTCATTACACTGGGCGCGCTCCCAACATGCCGAGTATCCGTAGTTGCCTCATCACGAAGCGTGACAGAGCGTCCAAAAAAGACGGTTTCTGGCGTATAAAATCACCATAAATCGGTCATTGCTCATCCGTCCATCCAGGGACGTTAGGCCGTTCGGCCCATGTCGGACATCGGGGACTAGCCGGACCATGGGAGACGCGTCGGCCGGCGGGACCCCGGCCGATGTCTATAGGTATGTGGAGGAGTGACCGATGGCATCGCGTACGCATGAACCAGAGCCGCTACTCACGCCGGCCGAGGTGGCGTCGATGTTCCGTGTTGACCCGAAGACCGTGACCCGGTGGGCGAAGGCGGGCAAGCTCAGTGCGATCCGGACTCTGGGTGGCCACCGGCGTTACCGCGAGTCTGAGGTTCGTGCCCTGCTGCAGGGGCAGATTCCCCAGCAGCGTCAGGGGGACTGACCCACTCCAGTCGAGCCTTCGTGCGAAGGGCGGGACACCTCGGTGTCCCGCCCTTCGACTGTGTGGGAACTACTGAAGTGCCGGATCGGGCGTGGCCAGGGCGCCGTCGCGGAGCATGAGCACGCGGTCGGCCATGTCGATGAGGCTGGCGTCGTGGGTGGCCACGAGGGCGGTCATGCCGCGCGCCCGGACCAGCGCCCGGAGCAGGTCCATGATGGACCGTCCGGTCTCCGAGTCGAGCTGGCCGGTCGGCTCGTCGGCGATGAGCAGCCGGGGGTCGTTGGCCAGCGCCCGGGCGACCGCCACCCGCTGCTGCTGCCCGCCGGAGAGCTCGTACGGCCGCTGTGCCGCGTGCGCGCCCAGCCCGACCATCTCCAGCAGCATCGCCACCCGCTCTTCGCGCTCGGCCGGGGGCACCTTGGCCAGCCGCAGCGGTACGCCCACGTTTTCCGCGGCGGACAGGATCGGGATCAGGCCGAACGACTGGAAGACGAACCCGATCGTGCCGCGCCGCAGCGACAGCAGCTCCGGCTCGCCGGCGGCGGTGACGTCGTGGCCCGCCACGTGCACGGTGCCGGCGGTCGGGCGGTCCAGCCCACCGATGAGGTTGAGCAGCGTGGTCTTGCCGGCGCCGGAGCGGCCCCGGATCGCCACCAGCTCGCCCTCGGCGGCCGTGAAGTTCACATCGCGTACGGCGTGCACGACCTGTCCGCCGGCGGTGTAGTCGCGGCTCAGCCCCTCCACCTGCACGATCATGCGGCACCGTCCCCGCGGCGGACCTCGACATGGTCGGGTTCGAGGTTGAGCTTGACCCGCTCGCGCAGCGCCAGCGCGTCGACGAAGGCGGCCGGCAGCTGCATGCGGCCGGCGCGGTCGAGCAGTGCGTACTCCTCGGTCACCAGCTCGTGCGAGCCGTCGTCGGCGACCCGCGCCGAGCGGCGTACCTCCGAGGCGGTCCGGCCGTCGCGGATCGCGACCGTGCGGCGGACCTGGGACGCGACCTGAGCATCGTGGGTGACCACGACGATCGTGACGCCGAGCTCCGCGTTGATCGTGCGGAGCGCGCCGAACACCTCGCCGGCTGTGGCCTCGTCGAGCTCGCCGGTCGGCTCGTCGGCGAAGAGCACCTCGGGGTCGTTGGCGACCGCCACGGCCACCGCGCACCGCTGCTGCTCGCCGCCGCTCATCTGGGCCGGCCGCCGGTCGGCGCAGTGCGCGACGCCGACCATCTCCAGCAGCTCCTGGGCCCGGGTGCCGGCGCGCCGGCGGGCCAGCCGCATCGGCAGCTCGACGTTTTCCTTGGCGGTGAGGTACGGCAGCAGGTTGCGCGCGGTCTGCTGCCACACGAAGCCGACCATGTGCCGCCGGTAGCGCAGCCGCCGCTTCGCCGACATCGTGAGCAGGTCGACGCCGGCCACCCGGGCGATCCCGGCGGTCGGCACGTCGAGCCCGGAGAGGATGTTGAGCAGGGTCGACTTGCCCGACCCGGAGGCGCCCACGATCGCCAGCAGCTCGCCGCGGTCGACCACGAGGTCGAGCCCCTGGAGTGCGACGACCTCGATGCCGTCGGTCTTGAAGATGCGCACCAGGCCGTCGCAGACGATATGCCCGCGCAGCCGGTCGGTGCCGCCGGCCCGCGCTGCGGCCCGCTCGGCCGCCCGCCGCTGCAACTCCGCCAGGCTGGGCGTATCCGTGGTCGCGGTCACGAACCCTCCTCTCCCACCCGCAGCACCTCACCGAGGCGCATCCGCCGGTTGATGACATTTTCAACGAGGACAGCGACGGCCAGGGCGGCCGCCACCAGCACCAGCACCGCGCCGACCAGGAGCGGATCGAGGGCGGTGCGCACGGCCGCGCCGCTGGTGAAGCTCGACAGGCCCAGCGCCGGGCCGATGACCCGGGGCAGGAGGACACCCACCAGCCCGCCGGCCAGCACCGCGATGGTCACGAGGGGCACCAGCTCGTACACGAGCAGGCCGCGCCCCTGGCGACCGGAGAGGCCGAGCGTGCGCAGGCGGGAGAGCACCTGGCCGCGTATCCGGGCGCCGGCCAGCACGGTGAAGCCGACCGCCAGCAGCGCGAGCGCGGTGGCGCCGACCGTACCGGTGGTGAACGTGAAGCTCAGCACCTCGTTGGCGCCGGTCTGGTCGAGGTCGCGGCGGTGGGCGGCCCAGGTGGTGACCGTGACGTCGGCGGCCGCGCCCTCGGCGGCCACCGCGCGCAGCGCCTCCGGGCTTGCCGCTCCGGCGACGAAGAAGCCGTCCGGGGCGATCACCGTGGGGTCCGGCAGCGCCTGCCGCGGCAGCACGACGAACCGTCCGGACGCCGTGTCGACGCCCGGGAAGGTGTCGGCCACGGCGGCGACGGTGAAGTCGTACCCGTAGCCGCGGACGGTCGCCACACCGCGGCCGCCCGCCTCGGCGGCTACGTCCGGGGAGACCAGCGCCGGCACCGGACCGCGGCCCGCCCGCGCGTCGACAAGTGCGGCCGGCAGCGGTACCCCGGTGCCGCTCGCCGCGACGACCCGGGCGAGGGCGGCGGCGTCCACCACGGCCACCTGCACCGTGCTCGTGATGCCGCCCGCGGTCGTGTAGCTGGTCGCGGGGTCGACGGTCAGCGGCGCCACCGCGGTCACGCCGGGCACGGCGGCGAGCCGGTCGGTGACCGCCGGCGCGAAGGCGTACCCGGAGACCCGGGCGTCGGCGGGGATCTCCAGGTCGGCGGCGCGGTCGCGGGCCTCACCGATCGAGGACATGACCACGCCGCTGAAGATCCCGGTGGCGATCGCGACCACCAGCACCGCCAGCGGGCCGATCGTGACCGGCGCACCCCGGCCGGCGCGGGCCAGGCCGAGGAAGGCGACCGCGCCACGGGCCCGGGCGGCGAGCCTGCCGAGCTGGCCCAGCGGCCACGGGAAGATCCGCAGGGCGACGATCGCCGCACCGACGGCGAGGAGCACGGGCACCGAGGCGAGGTACGGGTCGACGCTCCCGTCCGGGCTCAGCCCGCGCCGCCGCAGCAGGTACGCGCCGAGGCCGGCGATCAGCAGGAAGAACAGCTCGGCGGTGAGCCGGCGTACGGAGGGTCGGTGCCGCACGAGGTCCTGCCGGCGCGCGGTGAACGACAGCCGCCGCTGGCTCGCCGCCGCGAGCACCGGGATCGCCAGCGTGGCCACGACCCCGGCGCCCACGACCAGCCCGCCGGTCGCCGCCGGGCGGCCGGGTACCCACGAGCCGGCGAACCAGCCGGCGGCCGCGGCCAGCGGGAGTACGACCAGCGACTCGGCCAGCGCCCGCCCGCCGATCGCCGCGATCGTGCCGCCCCTCGCCCGCACCAGCGCGAACTCCTCCCGCCGCCGCTCCACCGCCAGCGCCGCGGCGAGCCCGATCAGCCCGAGGAGCGTGGCGACCAGCCCGGCCTGTACGACCGCGAGGAGCGCCGAGACCGCCCGCAGCTGCCCGTCGAACCGGACCAGCGTGCCGTCGAGGCTCGTCGACGTGGAGAGGCCCGGGGCGGGCGGCGTGCGCTTGACCTCGCTGAGCGCGTTGATGACCGACTGGAGGCTGCCACCGTCGAGGCGGGTCTCGTCGAGCCGGTACCGCCAGGAGAGCGAGACCGGCCCCAGCGAACGCGCCGCCGCGTCGAGGCCCGGGCCGTCGGTCACCGGCATCACGGCCGGCGGTACCTCCGGGATCCCGGGCAGGCCGGGAAAGGGCACCAGCGCGAGCCGCAGGGTGTCCCAGGCGCGGTCGGCCCTGTCGAGCGGCTCGAAGACGCCGACGATCGCGACCCGTGGCAGGCCGGCGCCCGCGCCCACCCCCGTAGCCGGGTCGATCTTGAGGATTGTGCCCACGGACGCGCCGAGCTGCTCGGCCGTGGCGGTGGAGACGGCCACCTCGACGGCGGTGACCTGCGGGCCGTTTTCCGGCCAGCGACCGGCGGTCATCCGTACCCGATCGGCCATGCCGGCCTGGGTGCGGAGGCTGAACCGGGTCCGCGGGCCGGCCGGCGCGAAGCCGGCCCCTTCCACCCCGGCGGCGAACCAGGACTCACTGACCAGGCCCGGCAGCGGCGCCGGCATCCGGTCGCGGTGCACCGGCAGCGCGGCCTGCGCGGGGCCGACCGGTGCCGCGTCCCTCGGGTCGGGCTGGCCGTTGAGGGTGACGTCGCGGGCGGAGTACGGCAGGCGGGCCACGTCTTCGCGCAGCGCGCGGTCGGTGAGGTCGTTGGCCAGCCGGGGCGCCGCCGTGATCAGGAGACCGGCGGCCAGGACGAGGGCGGCGAGCAGCCCGAACTGCCCGGCGAAGACCCGGACCCGCCACAGCACACCTCTCATGCGTCCGCCCCGATCCGCAGCTGGGCCGCGATCAGCCGTTGCCGGGCGGCGAGGGCAACCGACGCGCTCAGCACGAGCGTGAGCAGGAGCAGGCCGGCGGCGGTGGCACCGACCGGCGACCACACGACGGTCAGCAGCGGCTCGGGCACCGGCCGGTCGGCGGCGGGCGTGAGGATGACCAGCGGTGCCATGGTGGCGGCCACGCCGACACCCACCACGAGCCCGACCAGTACCCCCACGCCGGCGAGGAACGTCTGCTCGGCCACCAGCGAACGGCCGAGCAGGCGCGGGCTCGCCCCGAGCGTGTGGAGCACGGCGAGCTCGCCGACCCGGCGGCGGGCGGTGGCCCGGATGTCGACGCCGATGCCCATCGCGGCGATGAGCACCGCGCCGAGTGCGGCGGCGAAGAGCGCGGCCCGGGCCCCCACGCCGTACGGGTCGCGGCCGGCCTCCTCCGCGGCGGCGCGCCGGTCCAGTACCTGGATGCCGCTGAGCGCGGCAGCGGCCGTGGCCGTCCCATGTGGATCGGGGCCGGTCGCGAGCCACCACTCCTGCGGCTGGTGCACCTCCCCGTACGTGTAGAAGGCCTCCGCGGCCAGGGACGGGAGGTCGGCGAGGAGCGCGGCGGCGTCTTCGGTGCCGGGGACGGCGGAGACCGTACCGGCGATCCGGACGCCGACCTCGCCCTGCCCGAGCGACATGCGGGTCTCGTCGCCGTCGCCGATGCGCAGCGCGGAGAGCGCCGCCGGCGTGGCCACCACCGGGACCGGAGCGGCCTCGCGGGCGCGGGTGACGACCAGCGAGACGGGCTGCTGGTAGCCCCACAGGCCGGCGTTCGGCTGGGTGTAGTCGACGGCCGGCTCGGCGCCGCCGCTGGCCTCGGCGCCGGCGCGGGTGCGCGCCTGCCACGGCCCGGCACCGGCGAGGTCGACGGGCGTGTCCCCGGCCGCCAGCGAGCGCACCCGCCAGCCCACCCGGAAGCCCGCCGGCCCGCTGCTGCTGACCAGAAAGCCGGCCAGCCGTACCGGCTGGAGGTCTTCCGGCAGGTCGACCGCGAAGCGCAGGGGGTGGCCGTTGCGGCTGGAGCCGAGTGGCACCCGCCGGTAGCCGCCCGCCACCGCGAAGACCGCGTCGGTGTGCACGGGCGGCTCGGGCGCCAGGAAGAACTCGTTGACCCAGCTGGCCACCTCGGTCTCCACCGTGCCGGAGATCCGCCGGGTCTGCGCCGGCAGGTCGACGACCGGCGCCTCGGCCCGCCCCTCGCTGAGCCTTGCGAAGAGGGCCTGCGGCGAACCGCCGGCGACGTCGTCGCGGATCCGCACCACGCCGGCCGCCTGCGCCGCGTCCAGCGAGATCACCGAGGCGCTCTCGCCCTCGGTGCCCAGCCGGAGGCTGTCTCGCCAGGCCGGCAGGACGGTCCGCACGCCGGGCAGCGCGGCGACCTCGGCGGCCCGCCCCTCGGGCGCGAACCGGGTCGCCTCGACCAGCCGCAGGTCGGCGCCGACCTGGTGATCGGCCTGGTCGACGAGGGAACGCTCGGAGGTGCCGGCCAGACACCAGGCGAGCGTGCTGACCGCGACGGCGAGCGCGAGCAGGAGCACCGGACCGGCCTGCGGCCGCCGGCCGGCCTGCCACATGCCGAACATCGTGGCGGTCCACGGCTTGCGGTCGACCGCCCGTTCGGCGAGCCGGGTCAGCGGGGGCAGGGCGCGCAGCGCGATCGCCGCGCCGGCCAGTACGCCCAGCGTCGGGCTCGCCGCGAGCAGCGGGTCGATGCCGAGGTCGCCGCCGGCGAGCGGGGAGGAGTACTGCCGCAGCTGGAACCAGCCGAGCACGGCCAGCCCCACCAGCGCGATGTCGAGGCTGGCCCGCTGGGCGGCGGCGCGGCGGGACGGCCGGGAGCGGCTGGCCATCTCCGCCACGTACGTGTCGCCACGGCGCAGCGCCGGGCCGAGCATCGCCAGCGCGCAGCCGGCCGCCGCGAGGCCGGCCACGAGCCAGGTCAGCGCGTCGAAGCGGGGGGCCAGCCGGAGGGCGCCGGCGGCGAGCATGGGCACGCGATCCACGTACCGGAGGATCTGGCTGGCCAGTAGCGGTGCGAGCACCGCCGCGGGGAGGACGACCAGCGCGGCCTCGCGGGCGGCCAGGCCGGCGAGCTGGACGCGGGCCGCGCCGCGCGCCCGCAGCAGCGCCGTCTCACCGCGGCGCTGCTCGGTCATGAGCACGGCGACGAGCACCAGCGCGTACCCGCCGAGCACCACCATCAGCAGCATCGGCGTGACGAGCGCCGAACGGCCGACCAGGTCGGCCCGCTCCAGCCGCTCGCTGAGCTGGTCCAGGCGCGAGGTGACCAGGCCGGACGAGCCGAGCCCCAGCTCGTCGGCCAGCGAGTCGACCGCGGCGGTGGTGGCCCGGCCGAGCCCGTCGAGCTCGGCCGGCCCCGCGCCGGCGAGGCCCGGCTCGATCAGCCAGGCGGCGGAGGCGCTGGCCGCGAAGCCGCTGAGGAAGTCGGCCCGGTCCACCACGAAGGGCCCGTAGGTGGAGGACTGCGGCGTGGCGCCGTCGGCGACGCCGGGAGCGAGGCGCCAGTACGGTGCGCTCGGGTCGCGGGGGCGCCAGATGGCGGCGACCTCCATCGCCGCTGGCTTGCCGCTCAGCCGGTCGTGGACCGCGACCCGGTCGCCCACCTTGACGCGCAGTGTGCGCGCGGCCGCCTCGGCCAGGGCGGTGCGGACCGGCGTCGCGCCCGGCTCCGGCCACGCGCCGGCCACCAGGTCGGCGTGCTCCGGCAGCCCGTCGAGGAACGTGACCGACGCGAAGACCAGCCCTTCCTTGTCCGGGCGGGCGTCACCGACGTCGCCGGTCAGCTGGCGACCCACCGCGTACCCAGCGGTGGAGACCTGGGCGTCCAGCCCGGCGAAGCCGCCCGCGTAGCGGTCGTGGATCGCGGCGTCACGGCCGGCGAACTCGCGCCCCCCGGCCGGCCCTTGTACCAGGATCGACCGCTCCTCCGGCGTCGCCGAGCTGATCGCGCTGCGCGCGCCGGCGTCGACCACCTCGCGGCTGTAGTCGGCCAGGCCGGTGAGCAGGACGGTCGCGATCAAGGTCGCACCGGTCGCCGCGAGGAGGAGACTTTTCACTCCACGGGCCCGACGAAACACCAGCCTCATGCGTCTCCGTCTCTCCGCCGCCTACGAGTGATGGATGATCCGGCGGGTGGAGAAGGTTGGCACAGTTACCTGAACGTGATGTGCGCCGAGAGTAGTGAGAAACTTACCGTCTGATTCGCATTTGGCGGCTAGCGTCGATACATGAGGGTCGCGCGGGGTCGGCTGCTCCAAAACGCCGCCGCCAGCGTCTGCATCCTGCTCGCGCTCGTCGCCATCGCGGTGGGGCTGCCCGCGATCGACCAGGCCCTCCCCGCCGAGCGCGCCGTCCCGCCCCACCTGCCGTACGAGGTGGGTGGCGGGGTCACCGTGGTCCCGCCGGCCGGCGCGGTGCTCGACGTGACCCGTACCCGGCCCACCGCCCGGCAGGGCACCGCCCTCTTCGTCCTCGGCCGGGTCCGGTACGTGATCGTGGTCGCCCCGTTCGGCGGTGACCTCGACGGCGCCGTCGACCGGCTGCGCCGCAAGGTGGCCAACGCGGACGGGCAGCTCGACGCGGGCCTGCCGGCGACCACCGGCACCGGGCTGGCCGGGCGCCAGGGGGCGTACACGACGCCGGACCGGGCCGGGCGGTACGCCGTCTTTCTCGCCCCCGACGTCTCCATCGAGGTCACGGTCAGCGGCACCGAGACCGAGCTCGCGCAGACCGAGGCGGTGATCGGGGCGAGCATCGGGACCGTCACGTACCAGGAGCGGATGTGACGGCCACAGCCGGCTGCCCGGGCGGGCACGGTGTGCCGCCGCGGAGCGCCCGAACCGCGCCCGTACACCCGACGCCGGCCTGGGCACAGGCCCGAAAGTCGCTGCTGCTGCCGGCGTTCTGGCTGGTCGCGCTCCTGATGGCGGTGGGCGCCGCGCGCACGGCGCTGCTGATCCGGCACGCCGTCGCGGAGTACCCGGTCGCGACGATCACCGCCCTCGCGCTCTTCGCCGTGTACGCGGTGCCGTTCTGGCTCTTCGTCTCCGCGCTCGACTACCTCGAACGGGAGCCGCCGCTGCTGCTGGCGACCGCGTTCGGCTGGGGCGGGCTGGTCGCCACCACCGTCTCCGCGCCCGGCAGCACCGCGATCCAGAACATGCTCGCCAAGGCGTACTCGCCAGAGCTGGCCGCCGCCTGGGGCTCGGCCATCGCCGGACCCACCGTGGAAGAGATCGTGAAGACGCTCGGCATCGTCGCGATCGTGCTGATCGCCCGCGCGCAGATAAACAGCGTGCTCGACGGCGTCATCTACGGCTCGCTGGTCGGGCTCGGCTTCCAGGTGGTCGAAGACGTCGTGTACGCGGTGAACGCGGTCGCCGCCGCCGGCCGGGGCGACGACGTCGGGCCGGTCGTGGCTACGTTCTTCGTGCGCGGCTTCCTCGCCGGCCTCTGGAGCCACACGCTCTTCAGCGCGCTCGCCGGGGCCGGTGTGGCGTCGGTCGTCGTACGCACCGACCGCACGATGCGCTTCCGGATGGGCGTCGCGGCGATCTGCCTGTTCGGCGCGTGGGCCTGCCACTTCGTGTGGAACTCGCCGCTGCTCACGGTCGAGGCGGGCGACAACGGCTACGCCCTGATCGCGATACTGCTGGCCAAGGGCATCCCGCCGCTGCTGGCGATCCTGCTGCTGGTACGCACCGCGCGGCACCGCGAGGCCGACTACTACACCCAGCAGCTCGCCACGCTCGACGATCCGGACATCGCCACGCCCGCCGAGCTGCGCGTGCTGAGCATGGGACACCTGCGCGCCAACGCCCGGCGGTACGCGTACGCGCGGGTGGGTGTGCTCGGCCGGCGGGCGGTACGGCGGCTGCAGCGGGCCCAGGCGAGCCTGGCGCTGGAGCTGAGCCGGTCGCAGACCACGCAGGACACGGCCGCGGTGAGCCACTGGCACGACGAGGTGCTGGTGCAGCGGGCGCGGCTGCGGGCGCTCGGCCACCCGGAGGCGGTCGCGGTCGACCAGCGGCGCGGCTCGATGCGCCGCCGGATGCTCATCCTGGCGGTCACGCTGCTCGTCCTGAGCGCGGCCTGCGCGGCGCTCTCGCTCTGAAAGCCGGTGATCGAAGCTCCCCTCAAGTCGCTAGAACAGCTTGAGAGGAGCTTCGATCACCAGCCCGGGCACAACATCAGGGGCGCCCTGGCGAGGGGCGCCCCTGACTCTGTTCGTGTTGCGGCCTAGGCGGTCGGCGGGACGCCGCCGTCGCCATCCACGACCTGGTCCGGCGTACCGTCTTCGTCCAGGTCGGTCATCGTGACGTTGACCTTGCCGTCTCCGTCGGTGTCGAACTGGTACAGGTCGGTCTTGCCGTCGCCGTCGGTGTCGGCGGCCCACAAGTCGGTCCGGCCGTCCTTGTTGGTGTCCATCTTCAGCAGGTCGACGCGCTCGTCGCCCCGGGTGTCCACCGTCTCCTGCGGCTCGCTCATGATCGTCCTCGCTTAGGGTGTCGTCAGTCCTACGGCACCCTAAGGGTCGGTGACGATCCGTGCCAGCCGAGCCGGTCGTCAGCTCGCGGCGTACGGGTTGACGGGCTGCTGCTCGGGCGTGCCGTCCTGGTTGGCGTCGGTCACGGCCACGTCGGGCGTGCCGTCGTGGTTGGTGTCGACGAAGGCCACGTCCGGCTTGCCGTCGTAGTCGACGTCGGCGATCCAGGTGTCGGCCTTGCCGTCGTAGTCGGTGTCGAGCGTGACGTGGTCGACCTTGTTGTCGTCGTTCAGGTCGGCGGCGGCGTAGTCGACCCGCCCGTCGGCGTTGGTGTCGGCGAACGCGGCGTCCAGGTCGCCGTCGTCGTCGTAGTCCTTCAGGATGGTGTCGAGGCGGCCGTCGTGGTTGCTGTCCACATAGGCCGTGTCGGCGTACCCGTCGCTGTCCGAGTCGTGCTGCACGACGTCCGCGTACCCGTCGCCGTCGAGGTCGACCACCACGTCGGTGGAACCGTCCGGGTTGTGCTGGACGATCGAGTCCGGCTCGCCGTAGTGCGGCTCCTCGTACTGCGGGGTGTCGTGGCCGTAGGGCGGCGTGTCGTGGGTCGGCTGGTCGTAGCCGGGCTCGTGGCCGCCGTCGCCGGCGCCACCGAAGCCCTCGTGCCCGGTGTCCGGGGTGTCGGCCAGGGTCGGGTCGTCGAACTCGCTCATCGTGGGCTCCGTTTCCGTATTTGCTTCGTTGATGAGGGAACCGTACGGCGCCGGCACCCCCCGGGGGATCCCGGAAACGTGCCACCCGAGACGACTAGTGGCGGACCTCAGGGTGGCAGCAGTCCGGGGTGATGGGCGGTGATCGAAGCTCCCCTCAAGTCGCTCTAACGACTTGAGGGGAGCTTCGATCACAGACGTGCTCTCTAGTGGCGCAGCTCGACGCCAGCCGCGACCAGGGCCTTGATGACGTTCGCCGACTCGCCGAAGCCGATCACCAGTACCGCGTCCGCCTTGAAGTCCTTGATCTCCTTGGCCCCCGCGCCGAAGTCGAGCGTGGCGGCCGAGTCAGCGGGCGGGTCGTAGGTCAGCAGTTTCACGTTGCTCGCGTTGACGCCGGCCTTCTCCAGCTCGGCACGGACGTTGCCCTGCAGGCCCTCGCCGTACGAGTCCTTGCGGGCCACGATCGCGATGTGCTGCGGCCCGTCCCGCATGATCACGTCGGCGAGCGCCTTGCCCTGCAGCAGGTCGGAGGGGGCGGTACGGAAGTAGAGGCCCTTGTCGTCGATCTCGCTCAGCCCGGCGTCGGTGTTGCAGGGCGAGAAGAGGATCAGACCGGCCTTGACCACATCCGGGAGCACGGCCCGGGAGATGCCCGAGGCGCCCGCGCCGATGATCACGTGTACCCCGGCGGCGACATGCGACGCCACCGTCTGCTTCGCCTTCTCCGGGTTGGTGCCGTCGTCGCCGTCGATCCACTCGACCGGCTGGCCGAGCACGCCACCGGCCGCGTTGACGTCGCGGATCGCGAGGGCCGAGCCGGCCGCCAGCGGCGGGTTTGCCAGCGCCAGGTCACCGGTCTGCGGCAGCAGGCCACCGATCTTCAGCGGCGCGCCGGTCTCCGCCTCGTCGCGCCCGTCCGTGGAGCGCGGGGCCGGTGAGCGCTTGGTGGTGGTGGTCGACTCGTCGCCCGCGCCGACGAACTCCGTCTTGCCGTCGTCGAGCTTGTCGCTGGAGTCGAAGTGCAGCGTCGCGTAGCTCGCGGTGGACGGCTCGCCGGCGTCGGTGAAGCCGCCACGCTTGAGCGAGACCCCGCGGTACTCGATGTCTTTGCCGGCGCGCGCGAGAGCGAGGCAGCCCTTCGCCGTGTCGCAGCGCTCACCCTCCGTGGTCACGCCGTTGACGTACTTTGCGATCTCACCAGGATCGGTGCTGCCGGCGAGCTGGGCGGCGAGCGCGCTGATCACCACGGCGTCGTAGCTCTCGCCCGCGTACACGTAGTCGCCCAGGTCGGCGTCGACCGAGCGGAGCCGGCTCTTGAAGTCGTCGGAGAGCGGCGTCAGGGGCGTGGTGCCCTTCATGCCGGCGAGCGTGCCGGCCAGGTCCTTGAACTCGTCTCCGAACGAGTTGATCATGTTGCCGTCCGCTCCGTAGAGGCGAACGGGACCGGTTGGGGTCTCCTCCGGCGTGTCGTCCGTCCTTCCGCAGCCCGCGATGGCGAGCATGAACGCGGTGCAGGCGGCGATGGCAGCGCTGCGCGAGCGGTACATGGCCTGTCCTCCCTCCCCGGGGGTCGGCGGGGGTCCGCTGGGGACACTAGCGTGCCGCCGGTACGCAGTGTGACTGTGGTCGCTGGCCATTCTCGTACGCGGGGGTAACCTGCGCTGCGTGGAACCTGCGACGGACGTCTCACCTGGGCCGCACCGGCTCGATCCGGGCGCGCTCGCCAACCGGATGGGGATCGTCATCCTGGAGGCGGCGCCCGAGCGGGTGGTCGGCACGATGCCCGTGGAGGGCAACACCCAGCCGATGGGACTGCTGCACGGCGGCGCATCGGCGGTACTGGCCGAGACGCTCGGCTCGTTCGGCGCGGTCATGCACGGAAGTACGATCGGCCGCCCCCTCGCGGTTGGCGTCGATCTCAACGCGACCCACCACAAAGGCCTGCGCGGCGGCACCGTGACCGGCGTGGCCACCCCGGTGCACCTCGGCGGCACCATCGCCACGTACGACATCGTCATCACCGACGAAAAGGGCGACCGCGTCTGCACGGCCCGGCTGACCTGCCTGCTGCGCGGGGCGTAGCTTTGGGCTACCGCGACGTCCGTTGTGGTCCAGACCGTTGCGCGGGGCCCCCGGGGAAACGTGGAGCGCAGCGGAGCGTTTTCTTGGGGTGCGTTCCCGCGGCCTCACCCTCCGCGCTTGTCGCGCTTTAGCGGCCGTTGGCCGCACGGCCCCCGGGTGATCGTGGTATTCCAGTGCCCCTCTGGGGGCACCCAAGTACCACGATCTCGATGACCATCCCCGCAGCGTCCGGGGGTGTTGTGGCTTTCACCGAGCGCGTCTTGACCCGGCGGCATACCCTTCGGCTCGTGACGGATGTTCCGCCCGAGGCGTTGGACGATGCCGCCCAGGTGCTCCGCAGCGCGCTGGCCGGCGACAGTGACGCCGTCGTCGGAGCCTTCGACGCGGTGGTCGACCGGTCCGGCGTGGCCGGCGCCTACGACGTGGCCTGGTGCTTAGCGGCCACCATGGTCGGCGACAACGTGCAGCAGGGCCGCTGGACGCTAGACTTCCCCGGCATCGACGAGGCCCGCTACGACGCCCGTTGGGTCGCCAGATTCGTCAGCGCGTACGCGAACGCCGACGCCTCGACCGGCGAGGCCCTCTTCGGCGCCGCCCTCGCCGACGGCCAGCTCCCCGAGTGCCTCCTGACCCTGGCCGGCTCCGCCGTAGCCACCCTCCGCCGCCGCGCTGCCTAGCGCTCGGACGCTACGTTCACCGCCGCTACTTCGGCCGCTGGTCGTCTGGGCCCGCCGCAACCCATGTCCTTGGCGTCACCCGCGCCGGGCGAGGTCGCGGAAAGCAAAACGCCCACCGGCGTAACCGCTGGTGGACGTTGCTGTAGCCCGGCGAAAGGCTATGTGGCCAGGGGCGGGGTCGAACCGCCGACCTTCCGATTTTCAGTCGGACGCTCGTACCAACTGAGCTACCTGGCCAGGGTCTCGGCTCATGCAACCGCGGTCCTGACGGGACTTGAACCCGCGACCTCCGCCTTGACAGGGCGGCGAGCACTCCGACTGCTCCACAGGACCTTGCTCTCCGGCTGGGCCGGACCGTGCCCCCAACGGGATTCGAACCCGTGCTACCGCCTTGAAAGGGCGGCGTCCTGGGCCACTAGACGATGAGGGCGGGCCCCGCCATCATTGCACATCGCAAGTCTGGCAGCTTTGCTCCCATCCGGCCCCGCCGGAGGCTTCGAAAGCATACGCGACATGCGACCCTCCCTCCAAACCGATACTGGGCGCGTCACATTCCCCCGCAGATCGCTACAAGATCGGCGGCTGCGGCGCAGGCGGGGGCGCCCAGCGCGAGATCAGGTCCGGGGCGCAGCCACGCTCAGCGGAGCAGGACGATCCCGTACTTGCGTTTGAGCTCACCCACGAGGGACGGGCAGGCGGCCAGCGTGGCGGCGCGGTCGCCGCCGCCGTCGTGCAGCAGCACGATGGAGCCGGGGCGGGCCTGGTTGATGACCCGGGTGCGGATGGCCTCGGCGCTCGGCTTCTTCCAGTCCAGCGGGTCGACGTCCCAGCCCAGCGGCGTCATGCCCAGCTCGCGGGCGACCTTGATGGCCGCCGCCGTCCACATGCCGCCGGGGTGGCGGAAGAATGTGATTTTGGCGCCAGGCACGGCGCGCCGGATCTCGCGGTTGGTGGCGTCGAGGTTGGCGCGGATCTCGGCCTCGGGCTTGGTGCCCAGGTCGAGCTCGTGGTGCCAGGTGTGGTTGCACAGCGTGTGGCCCTCGCGGACGATCCGCTGGACCAGCGCCGGGTACTGATGCACCTCCGTGCCGACCAGGCAGAACGTCGCCTTCACGCCCACCTTGCGCAGCATGTCGAGCACCTTCGGCGTCCACGTGGGGTGCGGGCCGTCGTCGAAGGTCAGGGCGATCTTCTTGCTGCCGGTGAGCCGCCGGGTCTCGATCGAGCCGCCGGCGGCAGGGGGCTTGGGCGCCTTCGGCGACGGGGTACCGCCCCCGGGCGAGGTCGACGGCGACGGCGACGGGGTGCCGGGCGGGGCGGATGTCGAGGGGGCGGCCGGCATGCCGGGGCCGGTCTCCACGAGGAGCGTTTCGACTGGGCCGCGGCCGAGCGCCCAGCGGCCACCGACCAGCAGCGCAAGTACGACCAGCGCGCTGACGATGGCGGCTCGGTGGGTCACGTCGCGTACTCCCGGCGGTTCGGGAACAGAGCGACAAAACCCTACTAGAGTGCCTGCTGAGAATCGAGATTCAGCTTTTCCAGTACCCCAACCAGCCACGGAGCGTAGTCGTCGGGCCGCGCGCCGATCCCCGCCCGGGCCTCGTCGAGCGGTACCCATCGCAGCTCGGCCACCTCGGCCGGGTCGGGGCTCATCGGGTGGTCGGCGTCGACGTGGCCGAGCAGCACGTGGTCGTACTCCACCTCGACGCGGCCGGTGACCGGGTCCTCGGCACGGTACACGTGCACGCCCAGCTCGGTCAGGGGCAGCGGCGCCACCCCAAGCTCCTCGCCGAGCCGCGCGTTGGCCGCCTCGGTGACCGGCTGGCCGGGCGCCGGGTGGCCGCAGCAGGCGTTGCCCCAGCGCAGCGGGAAGCGGGTCTTGACGGCGGCCCGGCGCTGCAGCAGCACCCGCCCGTCGGGGTCGGCGAGCAGCACCGAGAACGCCCGGTGCAGCATGCCCGGCGCGCGGTGCGCCGCGTCGACGGTGGCCTGGCCCACGGGGTACCCGCCGTCGTCCACCAGCTCGACGAGGTGGGCCTCACGGTCGGCGGTCACGTGGCACGCCCCGTGACCCGCTGGGCGGCGAGCTTGCCGGAGATGAGGACCATGGGCACCCCCACGCCGGGCTGCGTGCCCGAGCCGACGAAGACGACGTTGTCCAAAGTGGAATGCAGATTGCCCGGGCGGAACGGGCCGGTCTGCGAGAACGTGTGCGCGGCGGCGAACGGGGTGCCCGCCGCCATCCCCTGATCCGCCCAGTCGGCCGGCGTGACCACATGGGACACTTCCACGCCCGCGCCGAATCCCTTGTAGCCGCGAGCCTCCAGCACCTCGACGAGCTCTGCGGCGTACCGCTCGCCGAGGCCGCCGCGCCAGTCGAGGTCGCGGCCGGCGGCCAGGTTGGGCACCGGGGCGAGCACGTAGTAGGTCTGGCGGCCCGCCGGCGCCAGCGAAGGGTCCATGCGGCTGGGGTTGGTGACCAGCAGCGACGGGTCGGACATCAGGCGGCCGTCCCGGATCACCTCGTCGAACGCGGCTTCCCACGTACGTCCGAAGTGGAGGTTGTGGTGCGCGATCCGGCCGTACTCCTGTGTGGATCCAATGTGGAGCACCACGCACGACGGCGAGTAGCGCAGCGGGCGCTGGCGTTCCGGCGGCAGCAGGTCGCGGCGGGCGACCGGCATGTCGGGGTTGAGCACCACGACGTCGGCCGGTATCCGCTCGCCGTCGCCGGTGCGCACGGCGACCGCGCGGCCGGCGGAGGTCTCCACGCGGGTGACCGTGGTGCCGTACCGGATCTGGACGCCGTGCTTTTCCGCCGCGCCGGCCAGCGCCTTCGGCACCGCGTGGACGCCGCCACGCGGGAAGTACACGCCGGCGACCGAGTCGAGGTACGCGATGACGGCGTAGATGGCGAGCGCGTCGCGCGGGGCGAGGCCGGCGTACATCGCCTGGAACGAGAAGGCGCGCCGGGTGCGCGGGTCGGCGAAGAACTGGTCGACCTTCGCCTGCAGCCGCCCGAACGCCCCCATCGAGAGCAGCCGCAGCAGGTTGGCGGTGAGCAGGTCGGTGGGGGAGTCGAGGTTGCGCTCGACGAAGTCTGCCCGCTCCACCTGCCACAGCCGCCGGGCGTACTCGACGAAGCGCCGGTAACCGTCCGCTTCGGACGGTCCGCAGACCCGGGCCACCTCCTCCGCCATCCGCTCGGGCTCGGTGACGACGTCCAATGTGGAACCGTCCGGGTAGTGCGCGCGGTACGCCGGGTCGAGGCGGTGCAGCTCCAGCCAGTCGGTCAGCCGCTCGCCCACCGCCTCGAGCGGCTCGGCGATCAGGTCCGGCATGGTGAGGACGGTCGGGCCGGTGTCGAACTCGTAGCCGGACACGCTCAGCCGCCCGGCGCGCCCACCGGGCACCGCCTCGCGTTCGAGCACGGTGACCTGCCGCCCGGCGCCCGCGAGGTGCAGGGCGCAGGCGAGACCACCAAGGCCGGCACCGACGACCACTACCCGATCGGTCCGTCCACTCACGCGACGCACGCGATCGAGCGTAGCGACCACCTGCGGAAATGCCGTAGGGCTCCGGAAGGCCGGCGATCCGCGTCACCCGTTGGTGGCATGCTGGCGACATGGCGCGGCAGGTGGACATCGTGGTCGTGGGGCTGGGCGTCGGCGGTGAGGAGGTAGCCGGCAGGCTGGCCGAGGCGGGCCTCTCGGTCGTCGGCGTCGAGCACAACCTGGTCGGCGGCGAGTGCCCGTACTGGGGGTGCGTGCCCAGCAAGATGATGATCCGGGCGGGCAACGCGCTGGCCGAGGCGCGGCGGGTCGAGCTGCTGGCCGGGCAGGCGCGGGTGGAGCCCGACTGGGCGCCGGTCGCCAAGCGCATCCGCGAGGAGGCCACCGATACCTGGGACGACACGGTCGCCGTCGACCGGTTCACCGGCAAAGGCGGGCATTTCGTGCGGGGGTACGGCACGCTGGCCGGCCCCGGCCGGGTCGAGGTGGGCGGCGACATCTACGAGGCGCGGCGGGGCATCGTGCTCGGCACCGGCACCTCCGCGGTTATCCCGCCGATCGAGGGCTTGGCGGGTACGCCGTACTGGACGAACCGCGAGGCCATCGAGGTGGAGGAGCTGCCCGCCTCGCTGGCGGTGCTGGGCGGCGGCGCGGTCGGGCTGGAGCTGGCGCAGGTGTTCGCCCGCTTCGGCGTACGGGTCACGGTCATCGAGGCGCTCGACCGCCTCCTCGCGCTGGAGGAGCCGGAGTCGTCCGAGCTGGCCGCGGCGGCGCTCGGCCGGGACGGCGTGGAGCTGCGCACCGGCACGCGGGCGGAGCGGATCGGGTACGAGGGCGGCGAGTTCACCGTGCACCTGAGCGGCGGTGCCCCGGTCGTCGCGGAGAAGCTGCTGGTGGCGATCGGTCGGCGGGCGCAGCTCGGCGAGCTGGGACTGGAGTCGGTGGGGCTCGACTCGGCGGCCGAGCAGATCGAGGTGGACGGCCGGATGCGGGCCGCCGACGGGATCTGGGCGGTCGGCGACGTCACCGGGCACGGGGCGTTCACGCACGTGGCGATGTACCAGGCCGGCATCGCGGTCCGCGACATCCTGGGCCAGGAGGGACCGGCGGCGGACTACCGGGCGGTGCCGCGGGTGACGTTCACCGACCCGGAGATCGGCGCGGTGGGGCTGACCGAGGCGCAGGCGCGGGAGCGCGGCATCCCGGTGCGCGTCGGTCTGTCCCAGGTGCCCAGCTCGGCGCGGGGCTGGATCCACAAGGCGGGCAACGACGGGTTCGTCAAGCTGGTCGCCGACGCCGAGCGGGACGTGCTCATCGGCGCGACCTCCGCAGGCCCGGTCGGCGGCGAGGTGCTCGCCCCGCTCACGCTTGCGGTGAAGGCCGAGGTGCCGCTGGAGACGTTGCGCCAGATGATTTACGCATATCCCACTTTTCACCGCGCAATTGAGGATTCCTTGCGTGATCTGCGTTAAGAAATCGCCAGCGGGCTGGTCAGCGGTGTCAGTTCTTGCAGCGCGCTGCCGTACGATTTCGCCGTGAGCGACAGAGCTGGCGCGGAGACACCGTGACACGACGCCTTACCGAGGTCGCCAAGAAGGCGGGGGTCAGCGAGGCCACCGTGAGCCGCGTGCTCAACGGCCGCGAGGGCGTGTCCGAGGCGACCCGGGCCGCGGTGCTGACCGCGCTCGACGTGCTCGGCTACGAGCGCCCGTCCAAGCTGCGCGGCGAGCGTGCCCGGCTGGTCGGCCTGGTCCTGCCCGAGCTGCAAAACCCGATCTTTCCGGCGCTGGCCGAGGCGGTGACCGGGGCGCTGGTGCAGCGCAGCCTCTCGCCGATCCTCTGCGCCCGTACGATCGGCGGTGTCTCCGAGACCGACTTCCTGGAGATGCTGCTGGAGCACCAGGTGTCCGGCGTGATCTTCGCCGGCGGCAATTACGCGATGGCCGATGCGCCGCACGACCACTACCGCACGCTCCGCGAGCGGGGGCTGCCGGCGGTACTTGTCAACGCGGGTGTCGAGGGGCTGGGCTTCCCGAGCGTCTCGACGGACGACGCGGTGGCGGTGGAGCAGGCGTTCGCGCATCTGGTGTCGCTCGGCCACCAGAAGGTCGGCGCGCTGCTCGGCCCGGAGGACCACGTGCCCTCCCGCCGCAAGCTCGACGCGCTCGTGGCCGCCGCCAAGGGCACCCCGGACGTGACCTGCGAGGTCGAGCGCGCGAGCTTTTCGATGGAGGGCGCGCGGCCGGCGGCCACCCGGCTGGCCGAGCGGGGCGTGACCGGCATCCTCTGCGCCAGCGACGTGCTCGCCCTCGGCGCCGTGCGGGCGGTTCGCCGCCTGGGCAAGCGGGTGCCGCAGGAGATGTCGATCGTCGGCTACGACGACTCCGCGATCATGACCTGCACCGACCCGCCGCTGACCACCGTCCGGCAGCCGATCGAGGCGATGGGCCAGTCGGTCGTCGACCTGCTCGTGCAGCAGATGGAGGGGGTCGGGGTGCCGCCCGAGGAGCTGTTCTTCGAGCCGGAGCTCGTCGTCCGGGGTTCGACCGCCCCGGCACCCAGGGGCTGACCGGCCAAACCCGAGCCTGACCAGGGCGTCCCACCAACCAGTGGGGCGCCCTGGTTGTTTCTACCCAACGTCGCGCTTCTTTCAGAAAGCAGTCGAGTTATTGCGTACTCAAGTTTGGCTTTGTATCGTCGTCGTCACGAAACCTGGCAGGCGCGAACCCGCAGGCGCGAACCCCCGGGCGCGAGTCCGTCGCGAACCCCGCAGGCGGCGAGTCTGGAAGATCACCACGACAGAGTCGAGGTAACGAATGTCCACAGCAGCCAACTGGTGGCGCGGCGCCGTCATCTACCAGGTCTATCCGCGCAGCTTCGCCGACGGAAACGGTGACGGGATCGGTGACCTGGCGGGGATCCGGGCGCGCCTGGACCACCTGGTCGAGCTCGGTGTGGACGCGGTGTGGCTGAGCCCGTGGTACCCGTCACCCATGGCCGACGCCGGCTACGACGTGGCCGACTTCCGCGACATCGACCCGGTCTTCGGCACGCTCGACGAGGCCGAGGCGCTGATCGCGGAAGCGCACGAGCGGGGCATCCGGATCATCATCGACATCGTCCCCAACCACTGCTCCAGCGCGCATCCGTGGTTCGAGGCGGCGCTGGCCGGCGGCCCGGAGCGGGAGCTCTTCTGGTTTCGCCCCGGTCGCGGCCCCAACGGTGACCAGCCCCCGACCGACCTGCGCTCCATCTTTGGCGGCTCGGCCTGGACCCGCGTCGCCGACGGCGAGTGGTACCTGCACCTGTTCGCGCCGGAGCAGCCCGACTTCAACTGGGCCCACCCGCGGGTGCGCGCGGAGTTCGAAGACATCCTGCGCTTCTGGCTCGACCGTGGCGTCGACGGCATCCGCATCGACTCGGCCGCCTTGCCGGTAAAGGATCCGGCGCTCGACGGCATCGAGGCGTACACCGACCAGGACGGGGTGCACGACATCTACCGTTCGTGGCGGCGGGTCGCGGACAGCTACCCCGGCGACCGGGTCCTGATCGGCGAGGTGTGGTTACCCGACCGGGAACGCTTCACCAACTACCTACGGGCCGACGAGCTGCACACCGCCTTCAACTTCGACTTTCTCTGCTGCCCCTGGGACGCGGCGGCGCTGCGCGAGTGCGTGGACGCGACGCTGAGCGCGCACGCGCCGGTCGGGGCGGCGGCCACCTGGGTCCTCTCCAACCACGACGTCACCCGCCACGTGACCCGGTACGGGCGGGTGGACAGCTCGTTCAGCTTTGCCGGCAAGCGTGAGGGTGTCGCGGCCGACCTGCAGCTCGGCGGCGTACGGGCCCGGGCGGCGGCGCTGCTCACGCTCGCGCTGCCCGGCTCGGCGTACGTCTACCAGGGCGAGGAGCTGGGGCTCTGGGAGGTCGAGGACATCCCGTACGAGCTGCGCCAGGACCCGATGTGGCACCGCTCCGGACACACCGACCCCGGTCGCGACGGCTGCCGCGTGCCGCTGCCGTGGTCCGGGATGGAGCCGCCATTCGGGTTTAGTCCGGCTGGCGCTGCGGCGGCACCGTGGCTCCCCCAACCGCCGGACTGGAAGGATCGCACGGTGCAGGCGCAGTCCGGTGACCCGTACTCCATGTTGGAGCTTTATCGGAAGGCGTTGCGGATCCGGCGCGCGGAGCCTGCCCTCGGCGATGGCCGCATGGTTTGGTTGCCGGCGCCGGACGGCGTCCTCGCCTTCGCCCGGGAGCCCGAGGCCGCGCGCGAGGCTGGCTTCGCGTGTGTGCTCAACCTGTCGGCGGCGGCCGTGCCGCTGCCCGCGCACGGCGAGGTGCTGCTCGCGAGCGGCCCCCTGGACGGTGCCGCGCTGCCCGTCGACACCGCGGCCTGGCTACGTCTCGACAGCTAGGCCTTCGAGCGGTTTGTGGGTGGTCCGCCACCGCCGGGACAGTGGCGGCCACTCACAAACCCCTTTCACCCATTCGGGTATCTTCGTCATCTTGATCACCGGAAGACAGCATGATGCACCTTGGTTCGGTACACGAGAAACGGGGTGTTCATGAAGCTTGGTCACGTTTTCGCGGCTGCCGCCGTGGCCGCCGCGCTGGTGTTGACCGGCGCGCCCGCCGCTATCGGCGCCGAGCGCAAGCCATCGGTATCCGTCATCGCCAGCGGCCTGGACAACCCACGCGGGATCGCGGTGGGCAAGGGCGGCTGGCTGTACGTCGCGGAGGCCGGCCGGGGCGGGGACGGCCCCTGTATCGACGGCCCGGAAGGTGACCGGCAGTGCCTCGGCGACAGCGCGGCGCTGACCGCGGTCCCGCCACGGCTCGACCGCTACGCGAAGCCGCACCGCGTGATCACCGGTCTGCCGTCGCTCGCCAACGAGGACGGCGGCTCGGCGATCGGCCTGCACGACATCTCGCCGGCCGGCACCGGCCTGGTCGCCACGATCGGCGGCGCCTTCAACCTGGAGACGCGCGAACTCCTCGGCGCCGGCGGGCGACTCATGGGCCACGTCGTGGCCCTGCGTCCGGGGGTGCGGGCCGGCGCGGTCAAGCCGATCGCGGACCTCAACGCGTACGAGGCGAGGAAGAACCCCGACCAAGGCGACCCGGGCAGTGCGGTCGACTCCAACCCGTACGGGATCCTGGCCACACCGTTCGGCGCGTTCGCCACGGACGCGGGCGGCAACGACCTGCTCAGGGTCGGCAAGCGCGGCAAGGTGTCCACAGTGGCGACCTTCCCGGCCCGGCTGGTCACCGCGCCGCCGATCCCCGACCTGCCGCCGCAGATCCCGATGCAGGCGGTGCCGACGAGCGTGACGTGGGGCCCGGATGGCGCGCTCTACGTGGGCGAGCTGACCGGCTTCCCGTTCCAGAAGGGCGCCGCGCGGGTGTGGCGGATCGTGCCGGGCAAGGCGCCCACGGTGTACGCGACGGGGTTCACCAACATCGTCGACCTCGCCTTCGACCGGCGGGGCCGGCTGCTGGTGTTGCAGATCTCCAAGGAGGGGCTCCTCGCCGGTGACCCGAACGGCGCACTGATCCGCGTCGACAAGCGCGGTGGCGAGCGGACCGAACTCGCGGCCGGACGGCTGACCGCTCCCGGTGGCGTCGTGGTCGGCGGCGACGGCGCGATCTACGTCACCAACAAGTCGATCGTCGCGGGCGGTGGCGAGGTGCTGCGCATCCGCGCCTGACCTGCGGCTCCTTCTCTTTCAGGGCGTCTCGCTTCGGCGAGGCGCCCTGATCGTTGTCCGGCCCTTCTACGATCGGGGACCGGATGACTTCGAGGTGTGTCGTTGTGCGTGGGGTCACACGGATAACCGCTGTTCTGGTATAGAGATTTCACTTAGCGTTGAATTGCGTAAACCGTGGATGAAATCTCGGTGGGGGACGGCGATGGCAGTCACGGAAGGGATCACGCGGCCTGCCGCGGGTCCACAGACAGCACCACCTGTGAGGCCAGGGCCGGGTCGCTCCCGAGCGGCACGCCTACGCGAACTCGTTATCGAGGTGGTCTTGATCGCCTCGATGATGGTTATTTACCAGGGCATCCGGCATCTTGCCGACGGCCAATTGGGCGTTGCTTTCCGCCATGCGGATTGGGTTTGGGAGGTCGAACGGGCACTTCGCCTGCCCAGTGAGGCAGCGATCCAGCACTGGGCGCTCTCCTGGGGAGGGACGGCCCGCTTGGCCAACCTCTATTACGTCGGCGTCCATTTCCCCGGCACGATCGCGGCGATGGTGTGGCTCTGGATCCGGCACCGCCCCGACTACCTGCGCATGCGCACCGAGATGGCGCTCCTCACCGGGGCCGCGCTCTTCGTGCACGTCATCTTCCCGCTCGCACCCCCGCGGCTGGTCAGCAGCTTCGGGATGGTCGACACGATGATCCTCACCGGCCCTTCGGCGTACCCGGACAACAGCACCGACGGGGTGGCCAACCAGTTCGCCGCGATGCCCTCGCTGCACGTCGGCTGGGCATTGCTCGTGGCGATCGCGGTGATCCGGGTGGGCACCAGCCGGTGGCGGTGGCTGGCGCTGGCACATCCGGCGCTGACCGTGAGCGTGGTGGTGATCACCGCCAACCACTACTGGCTCGACGGCATCGTGGCCGGGCTCCTGCTGGTGGGCGCGATCCGCCTGCTCGCCCTGCGCACCAGATACCCCGGCCGGTTGCCGGGGCAGCCACTGCCGAGCTTCTCCCGCGTCCTGCTCTAAGCCTTCGCGCTTTGCTGCGAAGCCTTGGCGCACCCCGCACCCCGCGCACCCCGCACCCCGCGCACCCCGCACCCCGCCGCGCACCGCCCCGCACTCGCATCCGCCGCGCTTTGCCGTGACGCGCTGGCACGCGGTGGGCCGCGCCTTGCCGCGACGCCTCCTGGGGCCGCGTGCGCTGCGCCCTGCCGAGAGGCCTTGGCGTGCGCGGCCGTGCTTTGCCGGGCCCACATCTTGACAGTGACAAGACTGGGTGGCACCGTAGACGTCATGGCTAGCGAACTTGAACGTGTCGGCACCGCGCAGCGGGAGTCGGTGGCCGCGCTGCTGGGTGACGCCCTCGCGGCGGGTTACCTGGAGACCGGGGAGTTCGGCGAGCGGTCCACGGCGGCATATGCCGCACGCACCCGGGGCGAGCTCGAGGCGCTCGTCGCCGACCTGCCCGCGGCCTGGGTGCGGAGCCGGGCCCGTGACCGCCGCCGCGAGCGGCAAGCCGCCGGCGCCCGGCTCGGGATGCGGGCACACGTCGCGGCATACATCGCAGGCTCGCTCCTCATGCTCGGCATCTGGGCGGCCGTCGGCATGAGCAGCGGCGCCTGGTACTTCTGGCCGGTCTGGCCCATCCTCGGCTGGGGCGTGGGCCTGCTGGGCCACGTCATCCCGGTGCGCGCGGTGCTGGAGGCCCAGACCCGCCGCCCGCTGCGCCGCTGAGCCCTCCCCACCCTCCTGCGGTTGATCAGGGACTTGATGGAGCGACACGCCGACCGGCACGCCCGCGAACTCCCTGATCAACTCCGTGGGGCGCGGCAGCGCGGGGGCGGCAGCGGGGGCTAGGGGCGGCGCGTGCGTTGGCGGCGTTTGTCGCGCAGGCCGAGCAGCACGCCGATCTGGGCGCCGACCAGGCTCGCCGCCGTCAGCACGGCGGTGACCGCGAGCGGCAGGTTGAGCCGTTCCTTCTCGCCCGGCCGGGCCTCACCCGCGTGCACCGGCTCGCGGGCGTCGTCGCCGTCCTGCACCGTGGGCGGCGGCGGGACGTACGGCACTGCCGGCTCCTCGGTGGCGGGGCGCCGCGTCTCCGAGCCGCCTCCACCGGGCAGCGGGCTCGGCGTCTGGCCCGCATCCGCGCCGTCCGGCTTTTCCGTCCCGTCCGGCTTTTCCGCACCGCCGGCCGCCGGTGGGGGAGCCGGCTTCTCCGCAGCTGGCGGGGGAGGCACCGAGACGAGGCCGGTCGCGTGCCGGCGTACCCCGCCGTCGGCCGCGCCCTCCGGCATGTGCAGCATCTGTCCCGGCCGGATCAGGTCGGGATCGCGGAGCTTGTTGAGCTTGGCCAGCTCCGGATAGCGGTCGAACTCCCCGAGGTACCGGTCGGCGATGTGGCCCAGGTAGTCGCCGCGCTCGACCCGGTAGACCGGCACCGGATCCTCGTCGGCGGCGGCCGCGGCGGTGCGCTCCCAGGCCGCGGCGGCAGGGGCGGAGACCGTCGCCGGTGTGTAGGGCGCCGCGGCGTACGAGGTGGGGGGCGCGGTCGCGGCGGCGGAGGCCATCGCCGGGCTCGCCCCGATGATCAGCGCGACGCCACCGATCAGGGCCGCCGCCATGCGCTGCTGGCGCCGCATGCCGGGCAGCCGGGGCACCGGGATGCGCAGCGCCCGGGCCGGGATCTCCACCAGCACCGACAGCGCGAACGTGGCCCAGCCCAGCCAACCCACCACCGCCAGGGCGCGCAGGAAGAGCTGCCCGTCGTCGCGGGTGGTGAGCGCGTCGCCGATCTCGGAGAGGGCGGGCACGTGGTCGGGCAGCGGGTTGCCGGCGAACACGGCCAGCGCGACCGGCGCGCCCACCAACAGTCCAATGAGGATGACGAGCGCACCCAGGCCCTTGACAACCTGTCGCAGACGCACGGCACCGCCTCCTTACTCGTCGGGCGTGGTGAGCAGCACCGCCGTGGCAGTGCCGGTCACCGTACTGGTGTCGGAGAAACCGAAGACATCGAGAAACTTGTTGTCGTACGTGACGGAGACCTCGACCTGGATCAGCGGCTCGCCGTCCGGGCCGGTGGAGAACGTCGGCGGCGGCCCACCCACCCCGGCGGCCGCCCGGTAGGCGTCGACGGCGGCGACCGCCCCGGCCTGGTCGATCTGGGTGGGGCCGCCCTCGATCGCCTGCGCCCGGTCGATCGCCTGGCCACCCGCGCGGGCCGCCTCGGCGGCGAGGTTGTGTGCGCGCTGGAGGGCCCCGAGCTGGCCGGCGCCGTCGTACGCCAGGCCGATGACCATGAGCATGCCGGCGAGCGCGATCGCCAGGAAGATGCTGACCCGCCCGTCGTCCCGAAGCCGCGCCCTCATCCGCGGCTCCGGTAGCGGTCGAGCGGCGAGACGTAGGTGGCCACGACCGTCTTGGCGCCCGGTACGCCCGGCATGACCAGGTCGGCGAAGGAGACTGTGCAGCTCACCGTGGCGGTAACCGTGGCCGGCTCACCCAGCTCTGCCCCGAACCCGCTGGTGTCGACCGCCACCTCCAGGCTGTCGCCGCAGTCCAGCCCCTGCGCGGCGAGGGTCGCGTTGGCCGCGGCCTCGCCGTCGGTCTCCGCGGCCGGCGCGGTACGGGCCAGCGACGCGGTGCGGGCGGCCTCGTGCGCGGCCAGGTCGACCGCGTTCTGCGCGATCGCGGTGCGGCCGGCCACCGCCGCCAGCACGATCAACATGAGGAACGCCGGCGCGAGGATGGCGATCTCGACCGACACCGAGCCCCGGGTCCGGATCGCACCGGGCGCCTGGGATGCGCGGCCAGCAGAGCCGCGGTCGGCCGGCGTCATGGCGACTCCTCGACGAAGCGCTCCACCGGGCCGCGGGCGGTCTGGCTGACCGTCCAGTCGATGCCGGGGATCACCGACACCACGCTCCCGGTCACCGTCGCCGTGACCTGGTCGTCGTCGCGGGCCACCTGTACGTCCCAGCCGACCAGCCATCCGCCGGTGTCGGCGATGAAGTCGCTCGCCTGGCCTTCGCCCGCCTCCGGCGAGACGCCGTTGAGCGTTCGGGTGGAGCTGACCGCGACCTGCGCCGCGTTGAGCGCCACCGCGCGGGCCAGGAACCACGCGCCCACCTGGATCGAGGCGAACGTGAGGATCAGGATCGCCGGAAACGCGATCGCCAGCTCGACGGGCGTCGCCCCCCGATCCCGACCGGCGGTCAACCGGCGCCGGACCGCGTCGGCGGCTCGGCGTACGCGGATGACCGTGCGGCGACGCATACCGGCTACGGCGCCGAGCCGATGGAGCCCATGAACGAGTCGACCAGGCCGCTCGCGGCCAGCACCACCGCGCCGGCCGCCGCTGCCAGGCCGGCGATGATGATGGCGGTCGGCACCGGGCTGTCACCCCGGTCGCGCTCGCCGGGACCGCGCAGCAGCGCGATCCGCGTCCACAACATCTTGATCATCGGTTTCCTCCCGGTCGAGGGCGGGTGGCTCAGATTCGGGCCAGGAACGGGTACATGACGAAGCCGACGAGCACGAAGACCAGCAACGCGCCCGGTACGTCGAGGCGGCTCGTGATCGCCTCGGCGCGGGCCAGGTTGTCGGTGCGGATCTGGTCGCGCAGCGAGTCCGCGCGTACCCGCAGGGTCTCGTGCACCTGAGCGCCCTCGGTGCCGGACGCCTGGACGATCGCGCCCACGTCGCCCAGCTCCGGCACGCCGATCTTTTCGGCGAGCGTGCGCAGCTCGTCCCAGGGCGACTGCATCTGCATCTGCGCCATCCGCAGCGACTCGCGCAGCCGCTCGAAGACCCAGCCGTCGCAGACCTCGGCCGCGCGCTCCAGCGACTGCACCGGCCCGTGCGCGGCGGAGAGCTGGAGCGCGACAAGGTCGAGGTAGGTGCAGACCGCCTGGGTGAACTCGCGCCGCGCGGCCTTCGCCTTCGACAGCACGTCGCCATGCGCCACCAGCGCGAAGAGCGCGGCCAGGCCGAGCCCGGCCGCCGTCGGGAAGACGAAGGGGAGGGAGAGGCCGGCCGTCCGCGCGGCCAGCGACAGGAACGCGGGAATGGCCAGGCCGATCAGCGCCGACAGGATGAGCGAGAGCGTGTACTGCTCGGGCGTCTTGCCGAGCAGCGCGAGCTCCTTTACCGGCGGGCGGGTCCACCGTGACAGGCCGGTCAGCCACTCCAGGCGGCGGCTCGGCTGGGTGGTGCGGAGCGTGGCCGGCGGGTGCAGGCGGTGCAGGGCCGGGCCGAGCGCGGGTGTGGCCGGCAGCGCCTCGCGTACGACCAGGAAGATGCCGAGCCCCACCGCGGCGCCGCCGAGGATCGCGATGACCAGGTACGGGTTGCCCATCACGCCTCCCGCCGCTCGTCCGGGATCGCGAGGAAGCGCACCGGCGCCGGTGGCAGGCTCATCGCCCGGGTCCAGGCGAGCAGGGCGACGAACGTGCCGCCGAGCACCACCAGCACGACCTGGCCGGTGGGTGTGCCGTACGGCTCCATGTATTCGGGGTTGAGCAGCCCGTACGCCAAGGTCAGCAGCGTCATCCCGGTGAGGAAGCGGACCGCGAACCGTGGCTGCGTGCGCTTGGCCTCGACCTCGCGCCGGGTGGCGACCTCGGCCGCGGCGGCGGTCGCGATCGAGGAGAGTACGTCGCCGAGGCGCTCGCCACGGTCGCTCAGGTGCAGGATCAGCGCGGCGACGACCTGGTCGCACATGGGGTCGCCGAGCTGCCCGGCGAACGCGAGCAGCGCGTCGCGGGCGTGCCAGCCGGCCTGCAGGCGGGCGGCGAGCAGCGCGACCTCGTCGCCGATCTCCTCGGGCGCGGTGGAGACGGTCGCGACGATCGCCTGCTGCAGCCCCTGCCCGGTGCTGGAGACGTCGCGCAGCCGCCGGGTCCACTCGCCCACGGCCTCGATCCGGGTGATCGCCTGCTTTTCCGCCCGCCCAACCCCGAAGAGCCAGGGCGCGCCCGGCACGGCGACTCCGACCAGCAGCCCGACCATCGGCAGGCCGGTCACCATCCAGGCGAGCGCGCCGGCCACGATCGCGGATACCAGCACGATCCGGTGGCGGCGGCGCTCGGCGGCGCTGAGGCCGGTGCCGTTCCAGAGGCGGTGCAGGCGGCGGCTGGTGCGGGACGGGGGCTTGACCGGCGAGCGGGTGCCCACAATGGACATCACGGCCAGCACCAGCCCGCCCACGCAGGCGGCGCCGGAGAGCAGCGCGATCAGCTCGATGTCGGAACTCATGCCCGCCTCCGCAGCTGGCTGTGCCGGGGTCGCCGCCAGGCGCCGGCGCGAGCCTCGATGTAGCGGCTGAGCACGCGGGCGTCGTACCCCACGCGCATGAGCTGCTCGCGCACCCGCTCGGGCAGGTGCAGCGGCACCGCCCGGCCGTCGGCGCCCGGGCCGAAGATGGTGGTCGTGGCGATCCGCGCGCCGTCACCGACCCCGACGATCTCCTCGACGTGGGAGACGAAGCGGTGCTTGCGGCCGCCGATCGCGGTCTCGTCCTCCACCGCCACGTACACGATCAGGTCGAGCGCGTTGCCGGCCATCCGGCGGGCCTGCTCGACGGTCATCTCCCGGCCGTGCGAGAGCGCCAGCTCGATGATGCGCTCGCTGACCCCGCCCGGCGTACGCGCGTGGATCGTGCACATCGACCCGCGGCTGGTGGTCATCGCCTGGAGCATCGGCACGATCTCCCGCGACCGCACCTCGCCGACGATGATCCGTAGCGCGCCCATCCGCAGCGACACCGGGATCAGGTCGGCGATCGTGACCTCGCCGGCCGGCCGGCCGTCCGCACCCCGCTCGCCGTGCCCCTCGCGGGACTCGAAGCTCATCACCGCGCGGTGCCGCTCCCCACGCCGGGCCGGCAGCAGCTCGCGGCTCTCCTCCAGCAGCACGTACGGCTCGTCGGGCGGGATCTCCGACATCAGCGCCCGGATCACCGTGGTCTTACCGGCACCGGCCAGCCCGGCGACCATGATGTTGAGGCCGGCCCGGAGCGCGGCGCGCAGGAAGTCGCGGATCAGCGCGTCCATCATCTCGTCGAGGTCGCCCCGGCCACCGGCGATGTCGTCGAGCGTGATGTCGAGCGTGTTGTGCTTGCGGATCACCGCGTACGGCCGGTGGCTGACCAGGTAGACCGCGGCGAGCCGGCTGCCGTCGGGCAGTTGCAGGTCGAGCGTGGGCTTGGAGGTCGAGAGCGAGCGCTCGGTGGCACCGGCCCGGCGGGCGGCCGCCTGGAGGATCTCCACCAGCTCCTCGTCGCTGTCGGCGATCGGCGCGGCCCACTCCACGCCGCCGCCGTGCCGGGTGATCCGCACGTGGTCGCAGCCGAGGATGTGCACCTCTTCGATCGTGTCGTCGACCAGCAGCGTCTGGAGCCGCCCAAGCCCCACCAGCTCGGCGGTGACCTGGTCGAGCAGCATCCGCTCTTCGACCGCCTGCATCGGGGTGCCGGCGCGGCGGACCGTGTCGGCGTACTCGGAGACGACGGCCACCGCCAGCCGTACCCGCTCGACGTCTTCCTCCTCGGGCGTGAAGTCGCGGCCCCGCTGCCACTGGGTCAACCGCTCGGTGAGCTGGCGCCGCAGCTCCCGTACCACGGAGAAGTCGGCCGGCCGCCGCGGTGGCGGAGGTGGCGGCGGCGCCGGTGTGGACGGTGCGGCCGGGAGGGCGGGCATGCCGTTGGCCTGGTGGCGGCCGACGTGCACCTGTGGCGGGCGGACCGGCGGCGCGGTCGAGGTCGCCTCCGGCTGCCGCGTGCGGGGGTCGTGGGTGACCGGCTCAAACCGCATCCGGTACCTCCGCGGGCAGGCTCCGCCAGTTGAGCCGGGCGCGCCGGCGGTCGAGGATCGCGGTGATCGGCACCTCGAGGGCGTTGGCGGCGCGCATGAGCGGGCGGTTTGCCTTGACCGTCCCGCCCAGCGTGAGCACCTCGGCGGTGCGCGGGTCGTCGGGCAGCCGGGCGATGACCGGCAGCTCCAGCGCCTTGCTGATCTCGCCCTGCGCGTGCCCCTCGCCGACCAGCAGCAAGCGGAGCGAGCCGGCCGCGACACGGTGCTCGCGGAAGTCGCGCTGGAGCGCCGCGATCGTGGCCCGCGCGCTGGAGAGGTCGGGCAGCCGCGCACCGGTCACCACGAGCACCAGGGCGGCGGCGCGCAGGATCGGCCAGGGCGGGCTAGGCGCGTGCAGCCGTCCACAGTCGACGATGACGTCGTACGCCGGCTCGCCCTTTTCCAGCCCCAGGAAGAAGTCGGCGAAGCGCTGCCACAGTGGACTGACGCTGCCGGACTGCGCCGGGTCGACGATGCCGGGCAGCAGCAGCCGCTCGCGGCGGGGCGCGTCGAGGTCGATCAGCTGGGACCAGAAGTCGTGGCCGAGCCGCCCGTCGCGCAGCTCGGCCACGGCCAGCTCGCCGATGCCGCGCGGGCCGGGTACGGCGCCGCCGAGGTAGCCAGCCATGATCGAGCCGCCCGCAGGGTCGCACTCGGCGAGCACGAGCCGCCGGTGCCAGGTGAGCGCACAGGCCAGTGCCGTCGTTGTCACCCCGGGCGACCCCTTTGGCGAGACCAGCGCGACGATCGCCATGGTCAGGCAGCTCCGGTGAGGATGACGGCCAGCCGGTTTTGCGCGGCCAGCGTGACCACGGCCGGTGCGTCCCGGCCGGCGAGCGCCAGGTAGACGACGACGGTGGTGCGGTCGGGGCCCTTTTCGTCCGGCTCGGCGGCGTCGACGACCGTCGCCTCGTATCGCGTGGTCTGCGACGCGCGCACCTCGCCGGTGGTCGAGCTGTTTTGCGGGGGCGTGCTGACCAGCAACACCTTGTCGCCGGGGCGGAGCTCCTTGGCCGGCACCTGGTTGGGCTTGAGACCGATCGCCACCTGCTGCTGGCCCGGGCCGAGCAGTGGCTTGTCGGTGAGCTGGTCCATCGTGACCAGCGTGCCGGGTACCAGCGTCACGGCCGCCCGCTTGCCGATCACGTCGTTGATCTTGCCGGCCGGCACCGGTGAGAGCCCGACACCGCCGGCCACCTGCACCGAGCGCAGGTCGTCGGCGGTCAGCGCGGTGCCCACCGAGACCGATCGGGCCACGGCCAGGTAGGTGCCGGTCGCCCGCACCGAGGTGACCGCGAACGCCGCGCCCAGGCCACCGAGCGCGATCAGCAGGACGGCGAGGCCGAGCAGGCCGGGGCGCATGCGCCGCTGCCGGACGACGCGGGGCGGCTCGACCGGCGCGTCGACCGGCCCCGCCACGCGGTGGTTTGCCGCGACGGTCACTCGGTCACCACCTGGAGCTCGTTGATGCGTACGCCGACCGTGGCTTCCCGGATCTGCGGCTCGAGCGTGCCGCTCTCGCCGCCACCGATCCACGTCACCGTCCACGTGGTGGTCGCGGTGACGGTGAACTTCTGCCCTGGCTGCTGCTTGCTGGACCTGGTGAAGACGTGCCCGCAGTCCGGCGAGGGGCCGGTGGCGCCCTTCGGGTAAGGCGTGCCGCCGCCCGGGCAGCTGACCGGCGGGCTGCCGTCGCCCAGGTCGAAGGTCAGGTTGGTGACGCTCGCACTGATTTCCACGCTCAGCCCTCGGTCCTCCTCGACACTGGAGATCGGCCCCCAAGTCTCGGGAGCCCTTTCCACCCAGAGCCACACCGGGAGTCCGACAAGTCCAGCGCCGTCGGGGTCCGGCTTGATCTGCATGTCGGGCTCGCGCAGCGTGATCTTGGCGAGCGCGCGGCGGGCCAGCGTCTCCGGGTCGGGCGGTGGCTCGGCGCCAGCCGGCGGTGCGTCGAACCAGTCCGGCTCGCCGATCCCGCCGGCGCAGGAGGGCGTGTACCAGCCACCGTCCGGGCTGGCGCCGGGCGGTGGCGGGAGCTGCGGCTCGGCGAGCTTGTAGTAGCACTCGTCGGCCTGGTTGAACCAGCCGAAGACCGGGTCGTAGCAGGCGATCGGCTCACCGCCACGGGTGCAGGTGCGCTCGCCGCCGCCCCCGTCGCCACCGCCGTTGTTACCCCCGCCGGTGTTGCCGCCGCCCCCGGTCTGTTCGTCATCGTCGATGATGTGGCAGCTGTCGGAGCCGGGCGGGCACTCGCCGATCGGCGGGGCGGCGACCGCCGCCGACGGCACGGCCAACACCACGAACGCGGCCGCCACGGCGAGTATGCGGCGGGTCAGCATGGCTGGTCCTGGTGGATCGCGCCGTCGCTGATCAGCCAGCGGCCATCGGGATAGAGGGTCGCGGTGGCGGTCGCCACGTACCGGCCGCCGGTGGTGCCGGGCACGGGCTTTTTGCTCTCTGCGTAGACCATCTTGTATCCCGAGGAGTCGATGCAGTCCTGAATGGACACCGTCGGCGGGTCGGCGCTCAGGTCGAGGGCGCTCACTCGCGGATCGGAGACCATCTTTCCGGTGCGCACGGCGCCGTGCGTCTCAAGGTCGCGCACGGTGTCTCTGACCCGGGTGAGCAGCGGGTCGGCCAGATACTTCGTCAGGGCGGGATGGGTGACATCCGGATCCGCCGAGGCCTCGCTGGATGCGGCGAGATAGCCCTTGTAGGCGGCGAGTGCGGCCGTCGACGCTGCTTTCGCGTCCGGGCCGGCGGAGGCGGCCGTGCTCGGTGCGGCGACCGGAGGCGTGGCCTCGCCGGACGACGCACAAGCGCCGACGAGCAGTGCCACGAGGACCGCAGAGGCTCGGCCCAGGTGCTTTGCGGGCAACGGTGTTTCCTCTCCCCCTGGCTCGCGATCGGCGCCTCCGAACCGCTCGCGTGCCGTTGTTTCCCTTGCTGTCTTGCCCCCCAGGCGATATGTGCGGTGCGAACCGTCGCCGCGCGGTCGGCGGACGGCTGGTGCTCTCACCCAGATGGGCAGCATAGGCTGACTGCCGCCGATGCAACAGAGGCAATCCAAATGATCACGCGGAGTGATGATCGTCAGCAGCCGGATGCTGGGAAGGGTGCGATGGGGATCGATTGGCCAAATCCGGGTATCGGGGCCTATGTCCACGCGCATCCCGGGCGCGCGGGGTCGGTTGGGGGCGGGCGTGCCAATCCGATCTTCCGCATTCGCGCGTTCACCCTGCGTGGCCGGCGATGACCTGGATCGTGGTGGCTGCCGTCGCGGGACTGCTGCTCGGCCCGTTACTGCGTGCGCAGGTGTTCGTACACACCGTGCCCGCGGGTGAGTCGTGGCGTCGCGACTGCCCGCACTGCGCGGCGCGGTTGAATGGTGCTTTCCTCCCGCCCACCGGCCGCTGCCCGCACTGCCGCGGGCGTATCGGGCCGCCGCCCGGGGTGGTCGAAGTGGTGGCCGCCGTCGCCCTGGCGGTGGTCGCGTGGCGGGTCCACGAGCCGCTGCCGCTGCTCGCCGTCGGGTGGGTCGCGCTGTTCGGCGTGGTACTGGCGCATGTGGACGTTGCCGTGCATCGACTGCCGGACCGGCTTACGTTTCCGGCCGCCGGTGGCGCTCTGGTCCTGTTTGGACTGTCTGCGGTGGTCGGCGGCGAGTGGGGCCGCCTCGCCTCGGCGGTCGCCTGCGCGGCGGCACTCGCGGCCTTCTATCTCGTACTCGTGCTCGTCTCACCGAACGGGATGGGGTTCGGCGACGCGAAGGCGGCGCTGTGCGTGGGCCTGGTGGCGGGCTGGTTCGGCTGGGGAGTGGCGGTGGCCGCGGCGCTGGCCGGCTTCCTGCTGGCCGGGCTGTACGCCACCGCACTGCTACTGCTGCGCCGGGTCGGCCGCAAGGACCACATCGCCCACGGCCCGTTCCTCCTGCTCGGCGTCCTGGCCGCGATAGCCGCGCTCGGATAGGAAAGGGCGCCCCGGCGGACCGGGGCGCCCTTCAGCGGAGATCACTTACGGACGGGCGCCCCACCGCGGCTTGGTGGTGACGGCGGCGTACGCGTCGACGACGCCGTACCCGTAGAAGCCGTTGAAGTTCGTGCCGCCCTCGCACAGGGCGTTGAACTCAGCCGGCCGGCCCTCGTCGGTGTACGTCTGCAGGCGCGGCTCCGGGCAGGCGTGCTCGGCGGCCGTACGCAGCAGCTGGTTCTCCACCTTCCACGGCTCAAGCGTGAGGCCGCCACGGCGGCGGTCGCGCTGGCCGAACTCGCTGACGATCAGCGACGCGACACCGGCCGCGTGCGGGGAGGCCATCGACGTGCCCTGGAGGTACGTGTAGTAGCCGCACTTGCCGGCCTTGCACTCCTTGAAGACGGATCCCTCGCCGTCCGGGGTGATGTTGCCGTCCGCGTCGACCAGCCCGTCCTCCTGCAGCACCTTCAGCGGGTACGTGGAGAGGATCATGTTGGCGTCGGTCTGGAACGACGGCGTGCCGAACCCGTCACGGAACCAGCCGCCCGGCGCGGAGACCGAGATCTGCTCGGTGCCGTAGTTGGAGAAGTCCGACTTCTTGCCGGACGGCCCCAGCGACGACACGCCGATCACGAACGGACCTTCGGTCGGCATGCTCCAACAGGTCTTGTTGTCGATCTGCCGCGTGTACGCCGGGGCACCGTAGTCGGGACTGCTCGCGTCCGGCAGCGGCTTGCCCAGGTCGGTGTGCTCGTTGCCCAGGGCGCTGACGAGCGTGACGCCGCGCAGGTGGGCGTACGTCAGGGCGCGCGTCATGGCCCGCAGGATGGCCCGCTGTTCCGCCTTCGCCGCCGTGTTGTCCGCGGAGTTGTCGAGGCAGTTGTACAGCCACGGGTCGACGTAGAACGACATGTTGACCACGTCGATGCCCGCGTCGCCGGCGTACGTGAGGGCGTTGACGACCGGTTCGAGGAAGAAGTAGCCGGAGTCCTGGCCACCCTTGAGCTCGACCAGCGTCACGTTCGGCGCGACGCCGGAGACGCCGATCCCGTTGGCCGCGGCGCCGATCGTGCCCGCCACGTGGGTGCCGTGGCCGCCGTCGTCGGTGCCGACCGGGTCCAGGCAGCCGGAGACCTCGCACGGACCGTCGATGTCGGTCAGGTCGGGCGCGAAGTTGCGGGACAGGCGCGTGCTGAAGTTGGGCGCGAGATCCGGGTTGCTGGCGTCCAGGCCGGTGTCGAGGATGCCCACCGTGACGCCCTTGTCGCCGGGCTGCTTGCGGCGCGACTGGTCTGAGCGCACCATTTCCAGGCCCCAGAGCTTGTCGTCGAGCGGGTCCAGCCGGGCCGACGAGTGCCCCTTGCCCCTACCCTTGCCGGCTGTGTCGACCAGGCGATTTTCCTGCTCGACCGCGTCGATCTTCGGGGCGTACCCGATCGCGCGGCGCTGCGCCGCACCGACCAGCGCGGCGTCGGCGGCGGCGCGGTTGGCGAAGTCGGTGCGGGTGGAGGTCACCTGAAACACGCCGACCCCGTCGTTGCGCGCCACGACCGTGCCGCCGGCGGCGGTGATCGCGGCGACCGCCGCGTCGGCCGCCACGCCGTCCTCGGCGACCACTGTGTACTCCGTGGTGGCCGCCGGTGCCGCGGTGGACGACCCTGCCGGGATGACCGCCACGAGGGCCAGCGAGGTCGCGGTGGCGACCGCGCCGGCCATGAGCCTTCTACTCACCATCTGTTTCCCTCTCGTTGAGGCTTCAGCTGAGCATCCAAGCGGAGTCATGTTGCGAATAGATCAAGGTCGTCAAGCGATGAGTGCGCGCTGGTCGGGCCGTCTAACGTCCAAATGACCGATACATGAGGAGAGCGTGATGAAACTGACGGTGACGACATTCCTCTCGATCGACGGCGTGATGCAGGGGCCTGGCGGTCCGGAGGAGGACCGGCGCGGCGACTTCACCCGGGGCGGCTGGGTGATGCCGCACTTCGACGCCGAGCTGGGCAGCTACGTGGACAGCGTCTTCGCCGAGGTGGACGCGTTCCTGCTGGGCCGCCACACCTACGACATCTTCGCGAGCGCGTGGCCCAAGGCCACCGACCCGAACGACCCGGTCGCGAGCAAGCTCAACACGCTGCCCAAGTACGTCGCCTCGAACACGCTGACGGATCCGCGGTGGGGTCCGGTCACCGTGCTCGGCGGGGACGTGCCCACGGCGGTGGCCAAGCTCAAGGAGCAGCCGGGGCGGGAGCTCCAGGTGCACGGCAGCGGTGCGCTGGTCCGCACCCTGCACGAGAACGATCTGGTGGACGAGTACCGCCTCATGATCTTTCCGGTGATCCTCGGCGAGGGTCAGCGGCTCTTCCCGGAGCGGGGCGTGGCCACCGGGGTCTCCCTCGTGGAGTCCCGCTCGACCCCGGCGGGCGTGACCATCCAGGTGTACCGGCCGACCGGGCGCCCGGAGTTCGGCACAGCCGAGATCTCCTGAGGGTGGAGTGGGTTAACGTCGGATTGTGAGCGGGAGTCGTGAGGCTACGGGCCTTGAGCACGACGGTGGCCGAGCGCCGAGCGACGGAGCGGGGTAGGCATGAATCAGCGGGCCCGGCGTCTGTTTGGCGGCACCGCGATCGCGCCCGGCGACCTTGCGGCGAGTCCGTTCCGGGTCGATCGTGACCGCATCGTCAGCTCACCGTTCTTCAGCCGGCTGGGCGGCGTCACGCAGGTGATCAGCCCGGGCGGCTCGGGGCTGCTGGTGCACAACCGGCTCACCCACAGCCTCAAGGTCGCCCAGGTCGCGCGCGCGATCGCCGAGCGGCTGATCGCCGACGGGCGCTACGGCGGGCTTCTCGACGAATTGGGCGGGTGCGACCCCGACGTCGTGGAGGCGGCCGCACTCGCCCATGATCTCGGGCACCCGCCGTTCGGGCACCTCGGTGAGCAGGTGCTCGACCGGCTCGCCCGGCAGCGGCTCGGCCTGCCCGACGGGTTCGAGGGCAACGCGCAGTCGTACCGGATCGTCACCAGCACCGAGATCCGCCGCGCTACCACCATCGGGCTCGACCTCACGGCGGCGGTGCGGGCGGCGATGCTCAAGTACCCGTGGACCCGCCACTCGTACCCGGAGCCGCACCCCCGCCACCTCGACCCGCCGCCGCGCGGGGCGAGTCCACCGCCGGGCGACCCGGAGAGCGGGTCGGCGAAGTTCGGGGCGTACACGACCGAGGTGGCCGACCTGCGTCAGGCGCGCGAGCCGTTCGCCGGGCGGATCGCCGACTGGCAGCAGACCGTCGAGGCGTCCGTGATGGACACGGCGGACGACATCGCGTACGCCATCCACGACGTGGAGGACTTTCACCGGGTCGGGGTGCTCCAGCAGGGTTCGGTGGCGACCGAGCTGATCGCCTGGCAAAACGAGCACGCTGAGCTGCGCAAACTGCCCGACGCCGAGCTGGACGCCGGGGTGCGGCGGCCCGGGCGTTCGGTGGAGCGGCTGCGCCGTCAGCTGCACCGCAAGGACGGGTGGATCAGCGACGACGAGGCGTTCGCGGCGGCGGTCGAGCAGGTACGGCACGAGCTGGTCGACGGGCTGCTGGCCGCCTCGTTCGACGGCTCGGTGGAGGCCGAGCAGTACGTGGCCCGCTTCTCCGCCCGCTGGACCCGCCGCCTGATCGGCGCGATCACGGTGGTGCCGGACCCGCCGGTGCGCTCCGGGCACGTACTGCTCGCGCCGGCACAGTGGCACGAGGTGCAGGTGCTGAAGTTCGTCCACCAGGGCTTCGTGCTGGCCCGTCCCGACCTGGCGCTGCACCAGCGCGGCCAGGCCAGCCTGCTCACCACCCTGGTCGAGGCGCTGTACGAATGGCTGCTCGACCCCGAGGAGCAGGCCCGCCTGCCGCGGCGGCTGCACGACCTGGTCGAGCTGGCCGACGCCGAGCTGCAGGCCCTGGACGGGAGTGCCCCCGGCCCGGAGCGGTCGATCCAGGCCCGCGGCAGAGCGGTGATCGACTTCGTCGCGGCACTGACCGACAGCCAGGCGGTCGCCCTGCTCGACGCCCTCTCCGGCCGCTCCCGCCAACTGTGGACGGACGCCTTCGTCCTTTAGAGGTGATGGCCTGTGATCGAAGCTCCTTTCAAGTCGCTAGAACGACTTGAGGGGAGCTTCGATCACAGATCCGCCCGGATGAGTGAGTAAACCGAGCTGTTCCGTCACCCTTCGGGGTCTTCACGGCACCGTGCGCAGCACATACCGTCGATCCAAGACGGTCCTGGGGAGCTGCGATGCGATCGACGCTCGGCGCTCAACTGTCCGCCCTGCGCCGACGGCGGGCCATGTCACAGCGCGATCTGGCCGAGCGGGCCGGCGTCTCCGTCGACCTGGTGCGCAAGCTTGAGCAGGGACAACGCCACGCCACCCGGATCGCCAGCCTCACCGCCCTCGCCAACGCGCTCGACGTCTCGCCGGCCGACCTGCTGGGCAAGCCGCGCGGGCTGCCGGCCGGTCGGGTCAGCGGCGAGGTGGGCGCGATCCGGCGGGCGGTGCTGGGCGTGCGCCGTCCTGACCCGGAGCCACCGGTGCTTGACGACCTGCGCCGGGAGGCCCGGGAGGCGTGGCGCCTGTACTGGGCCGGCCGCTACGCCGAGCTCGCCCGTGACCTGCCCGACCGGATCGCCGGGGCGCGCGCGGCGGTCTCGACGGCCTCGCCCGGCGACCGGGCCGCCGCGTCCGCGACGCTGGCCGAGCTGCTCCAGCTAACCGCCTCGCTCCTGGCCCACCTCGCGCACGAAGACCTGGCCCACCTCGCGCTCGCCGAGGCCGCGCGGGCCGCCGAGGCCTCCGGTGACGAGCTGCTCTTCGCCGGCCAGCAGGCCACCCGGTCGTGGGTGCTGTCCCGGCAGGGCCTGTGGTCGGAGGCCGAGCACGTCGCGGTGACCGCGGCCGAGCAGGTGGAGCCGGCGCTGTCCCGGGCCTCCGTCGACCAGCTCGCGGTCTGGGGAGAGCTCCTCCGGTACGGCACGACGGCCATCGCCCGGTCCGGACGCCAGTCCGAGGCGCAGGAGATGCTCGGGCTGGTCCGGGCGGCCGCCGCGAGGATGGCCGGAGACCAGCGCAGCCGGTACGTCGGGATGGCCTTCGGCCCGACGGTCGCGGCGATGAAGGCGGTGGACGTGGCGATCGCCGCCGACCGCCCGCGCCAGGCGATCAAGCTGGCCGAGCGGGTCGAGCACCCGGAGGCGGCGCCCACCGCGATGCACGCCCGCTACCTGCTCAACGTGGCGTGGGCGCAGATGACCGACTGGCGTTCCCAGGACGCGGTCGACACGCTGCGTACCGTCGAGGCGCTGGCGGCGGAGATGCTGCCGCACCAGACGATCGTCCACACGATCATCGCCGAGCTGCTGCCCCGCCGGCGTAAGCAGCGCCTGCCCGGCCTCGTCGGTCTCGCCGAGCGGATCGGCATCGCCGCCACCGGGTAGGACGTGGTGTCCCCGGGCCGGCACGCCGGTGGCGACGGGGTCGCCCAGCGCGCCACACCGGGCCGGCCGGCCGCCGCCGTACGTTGCCTCACGTCGGGTGACGATGGGGGTGAAAGAGCATGGCCGACGGCGACCATGCGCCGAACCGGCCGTCCTGGACGTGCTCGATCTGCGGCGCCCACTGGCCCTGCGACGAGGCCCGTGAGCAGCTCGGCCAGGAGTACGGCGAGCAGCGTGTCAACCTCGCTGTCTACATGGCGACGCAGCTCGGCCACGCCGCCGGCGAGCTGACCGGCGCATCGACGACGGAGCTGTACCAGCGGTTTATCGCCTGGACCCGCCCGTAGTACATGTACTACAGTTTGGAGGACTGGTTAGACGAGACGGGGGACACGTATGACCGTCGTAAGGCAGTTGCGAGCACCGGCGGCGGTCAGCGATCCGCCCGACGACGACCTCGCCGCGATCGAGGTCCACGACCTTCGCATGCGATACGGGACGACCGACGTGCTCACCGGCGTCTCCTTCACCGCCCAGCGCGGTGAGGTGGTGGCGCTGCTGGGGCCAAACGGGGCGGGCAAGACCACCACGATCGAGATCCTGGAAGGCTTTCGGATCCGCTCCGCCGGCGATGTGCGGGTGCTCGGCGTCGACCCGGGCCACGGCGACGAGCGGTGGCGCTCCCGGCTCGGCGTGGTGCTCCAGTCCTGGCGCGACCATGGCAAGTGGCAGGTGCGCGAGCTCCTCGCCCACCTCGGGCTCTACTACACACCGTATTCGACGCCGCGGATCCGCCGCCCGTGGGACGTCGACGACCTGATCGACGCGGTCGGCCTCACGCCGCACGCGGGCAAGCGGGTCAGCCAGCTCTCCGGCGGCCAGCGCCGCCGCCTCGACGTCGCGATCGGCATCGTCGGCCGGCCCGAGCTGCTCTTCCTCGACGAGCCGACGGCCGGCTTCGACCCGGAGGCGCGCCGCGAGTTTCACGACCTCGTGCACCGGCTCGCCGACATCGACGACACCACGATCCTGCTGACCACGCACGACCTGGACGAGGCGGAAAAGCTCGCCGACCGCATCCTCATCCTGGCCGGCGGCGCGATCATCGCGGACGGCTCGCCCGACCAGCTCTCCCGCCGCGTCGCCGCCGACGCCGAGGTGCGGTGGAGCCGCGACGGCGACCGGTTCGTGCACTCCACCGGCGACGCCACCGCGTTCGTGCGGGAGCTCTTCCAGCAGTACGGCGAGGCCATCGCCGACCTCGAGGTCCGCCGCGCCAGCCTGGAGGACACCTACATGGCCTTCGTCCGGGAGTACGAGTCGGGGCGCAGCGCGTCGGCCCTGCGCGCGTTCGAGGAGGTCACTCGTTGAATCACCCAACGAAAACGCTCCGCTTCGCTCCACGTTTTGGCCGGGGCCCGAAATGAGCGCGATCCCAGCGGCCCTCTCGGCCGGACGGCCGGCGATGCGCGCGGCCCGCGCCGGGCTGACCCGCGGTCGCATCGAGCTGCGGCACACGCTCACCAATGGCCAGGACCTGTGGAACTACATCTTTCCCGCGGTGCTCCTGCTGGTGGTCATCTTCTTCATGCGCAATGCGACGGTGCCGGGCACGAGCTTCTCGCTCGGCTCGCGCACCATGCCCAGCGCCCTGGGCATGAACGTCGCGTTCGGCGGGCTGGTCACGATGGCCATGGCGCTGACCGTCGACCGGGAGGACGGCACGCTGTTGCGCGCCAAGGCGATCCCGAACGGGATGGTCGGCTACCTGATCGGCAAGATCACGCTGGTGGCGGGCATGGGCCTGATCAGCCTCACCATCCAGCTCGTACCCGGCCTGCTCCTGCTGGACGGCCTCTCCGTGCGCGGCGCGTCGAGCTGGCTCACCCTGATCTGGGTGGTGCTGCTCGGCATGGTCGCCACGATGCCGATCGGCGCGATCTTCGGCTCGCTCGTCACCAACCCGCGCAACATGGGCATGATCATGCTGCCGCTGATGGGCCTGATCGCCACGTCGGGCATCTTCTACCCGATCACCAACTTTCCGGTGTGGCTCCAGTGGCTCGCCCAGGTCTTCCCCATCTACTGGCTGGGGCTGGGCATGCGCTCGGCGTTCCTGCCCGGCGACATGGCGGCCGTCGAGATCGGCGAGTCGTGGCGCCACCTGGAGACCGTCGGCGTGTTGGGCGCGTGGGCCATCCTCGGCCTGGTCGTCGCGCCGATAGTGTTGCGCCGCATGGCCCGCCGCGAGTCCGGCTCCCGGGTGGCGGAGCGCCGGGAAAAGGCCATGCAGCGAATCACATGAGGGGCGGCGCGGATGAGTGAGGTCATCTACAACCGCATCGCCATGCTGCGCGCCGAACGGGGCATCTCCCGCCGCGAGCTGGCGGAGGCGCTGGGCGTCCACTACCAGACGGTCGGCTACCTCGAACGTGGCGAGTTCAGCCCCAGCCTGCACCTGGCGCTGCGACTGTCCCGCTACTTCGAGGTACCGGTCGAGGTGCTCTTTTCGATCGACCCGTTTCCGCGGATCGGCGCCGCCTCCAACGCGGACGCCCAACGTAGCGCGTAACGATCGTTCATCGTCCGGCATGATTGTCCACGGCGGCGATTTGCGGTCCGGAAAAGGCGTGGATGGGCAGTGACCAGCAGCGGGGTCGCCGCGTTGGGCTCTGTGAGGGGACGGAACGGTGAATCGCCGGACACCGTGTCGGTCGTGGCGCGCGGGCGGAGCACCTAGGATCGCTGCGTGACTTCAGATCTGTCCCCGGCGGCTCAGCGGATCTCGACCACCCAGCGGATCGCCGACGAGCTTGGTGTGCGGGAGCGGCAGGTGTCCGCCGCGGTCGACCTGCTCGACGGCGGGGCGACCGTGCCGTTCATCGCCCGCTACCGCAAGGAGGCCACCGGCGCCCTCGACGACGCGCAGCTTCGTACGCTGGAGGAGCGGCTGCGCTACCTGCGCGAGATGGACGAGCGGCGGGCCGCGATCCTGGAGTCGATCCGCAGCCAGGGCAAGCTCGACGAGGCGCTCGAAGCGCAGATCATGGCGGCCGACTCGAAGGCGCGGCTCGAAGACATCTACCTGCCGTACAAGCCGAAGCGGCGGACCAAGGCGATGATCGCGCGCGAGGCCGGGCTGGAGCCGCTGGCCGAGTCGCTGCTCAGCGACCCCGCGCAGGATCCGCTGGCGGCCGCGGAGGCGTACGCGAAGGAAGGCCTGGACAAAACGGCGGCGCTCGAAGGGGCGCGCCACATCCTGGTAGAGAAGTTCGCCGAGGACGCCGACCTCATCGGGGCGCTCCGCGAGCAGATGTGGGCGCGCGGGCGGCTGGTCGCCAAGGTACGGGACGGAAAGCAGGACGACGGCGCCAAGTTCGCCGACTACTTCGACTTCGCCGAGCCGTTCACCAAGCTGCCGTCGCACCGGATCCTGGCGATGTTTCGGGGTGAGAAGGAAGAGGTCCTCGACCTGACGCCGGAGCCGGAGGACGCCGACGGCCCCAACTCGTACGAGCCGCGGATCGCCGGGCACTTCGGCATCGCCGACAAGGGGCGGCCGGCCGACCGGTGGCTGCTCGACACTGTGCGCTCCGCTTGGCGTACCCGGATCCTGATCCACCTGGATGCCAATATCCGCAGCCGGCTGTGGCAGGCGGCGGAGGAGGAGGCGGTCCGGGTCTTCGCCGCCAACCTGCGTGACCTGCTGCTGGCCGCGCCCGCCGGCACCCGCCCGACGATGGGGCTCGACCCCGGCTTCCGCACCGGCGTGAAGGTAGCGGTGGTCGACGCGACCGGCAAGGTGGTCGCCACCGAAACGATCCACCCGCACGTGCCGGCCCACCGGTGGGACGAGTCGATCGCCACGCTGGCCAAGCTGGCCGCCGCGCACAAGGTCGAGCTCGTCGCGATCGGCAACGGTACGGCGTCGCGGGAGACCGACAAGCTGGCCGGCGACCTGATCTCGCGGCACCCCGAGCTCAAGCTGACGAAGATCGTGGTCTCCGAGGCCGGGGCGTCGGTCTACTCCGCCTCCGCGTACGCCTCGCAGGAGCTGCCCGACCTCAACGTCTCGTTGCGCGGCGCGGTCTCGATCGCCCGCCGCCTGCAGGACCCGCTGGCCGAGCTGGTGAAGATCGACCCCAAGTCGATCGGCGTGGGGCAGTACCAGCACGACCTGTCGGAGGTGAAGCTCTCCCGCTCGCTCGACGCGGTGGTCGAAGACTGCGTCAACGCGGTCGGTGTGGACGTAAACACCGCCTCCGCACCGCTGCTGACCAGGGTCTCCGGCATCGGCGAAGGGCTGGCCGCGAGCATCGTGACGCACCGCGACAGCAACGGCCCATTCCACAGCCGGCAGGCGCTCAAGGAGGTGCCGCGGCTCGGGCCGAAGGCTTTCGAGCAGTGCGCGGGCTTCCTGCGTATCCCGGGCGGTGCCGACCCGCTCGACGCGTCCAGCGTGCACCCGGAGGCGTACCCGGTGGTCCGTCGCATTTTGACCGCCACGAAGAGCGACCTTCCCGCGCTGATCGGCAACTCCTCGATCCTGAAGTCGCTCAAGCCCGTCGACTTCGTCGACGACACGTTCGGCCTGCCCACGGTGACCGACATCCTCAAGGAGCTGGAAAAGCCGGGTCGCGACCCGCGGCCGGCCTTCAAGACGGCCTCCTTCGCCGAGGGCGTGGAGAAGCTGGCCGACCTCCAGCCCGGGATGGTGCTGGAGGGTGTGGTCACCAACGTGGCGGCGTTCGGCGCGTTCGTCGACGTGGGCGTGCACCAGGACGGACTGGTACACGTGTCGGCGATGTCGAAGACGTTCGTCAAGGACCCGCGTGACGTGGTCAAGCCGGGCGACATCGTCCGGGTGAAGGTGCTCGACGTCGATGTGCCGCGCAAGCGGATCTCGCTGACGCTCCGCCTGGACGACGAGGGTGGCGCCGACAAGGCGAGAGCCGGGGGCAACGGTGCCGCCGCCGGCCAGGGACGCCGCGAGCGGCCGGCCCGGCAGGGTGGCAAACGCCCAGCTCAGCCGGCCCGCCAGCCGCAGGGTGCGATGGCCGACGCGCTGCGCCGCGCCGGGCTCGACAAGGGACTCGGCGGCCCCCGCTAAACCGCCCGGTAGACACGAGATAGTTTCTGTTATCGCACAGCGCGTACCGCATCTCCTATACGCAGGGGGTCGGGCGCGCCCGGCCCGGTCATGCCGAAGACCGTGAGGTGAGGGTGTCAGTGACCGTGTTCGCGTCGGGCTGCCGCGCATGACGTCGGGGCTGACCGCGGGACGCCACCAGCGGGGCGAGGGCAACGAGGACGCTCTGGTTCGCCAGCTGTACGAGGAGCACGCGGCACCGCTGCTGAGGTTCGTCCTCCAGTTGGTCGCGGGCGACCGGCAGCGCGCGGAAGACATCGTGCAGGAGACCCTCCTGCGCGGCTGGCGCAACGCGCACCGGCTCGGTGCGCAGGGCCAGGTCTCCCTGCGCCCGTGGCTGGTCACCGTGGCCCGCCGCATCGCGATCGACGAGCACCGCAGCCAGAGCGCACGCCCCGCCGAGGCGTACGGCGTGGACCTGGAGAACGTCTCCGAGCCGGATGAGAGCGACCACGTACTGCGCCGCATGACTGTGACCGACGCGCTGCGCACACTCAGCCAGCCACACCAGGAGATGCTGCTGGAGACGTACTTCAAGGGACGCACGGTGGCGGAGGCGGCGGAGGCACTCGGCCTGCCGCTCGGCACCGCGAAGTCCCGCGTCTACTACGCCCTGCGCGCCCTGCGCAGCGCCCTCGAAAAACGCGGCGTGACCGGCTAGTCAGTGCGGTGACCACTAACGTTCACCGGGTGACCGCGGCCTTCGGCCGCTGGTCACACGGCCCGGCGAAGCCGGCAAAGGTTGGTGGCCACCGCATAGTGACCGGACGGCCCGCGCCGCTGGTGGCTTCCAAAGATTCGAGCTGCCGGGACGCCCGCGGTGGTCCAGACCGTTGCGTCCTGCCGCTCCGGCCGCGTGCGCGGCCCGCGGCGCGTGCAGTCGATGCGCGCGCGAAGCTACCGAGCTGCCCCGTCCATGCGCCCAACCCGGGGCCTGGAGGAGGAGCCACTCCTTGATCGACATCGACGCCGGCCGGCTCTGAATAGATCGTGGTACTCAGGTGCCCCTGGAGGGGCAGTTGCGTACCACGATCTGCGCGTCGGCTTGGGTGGTGAACCGCGGAGGTTGAGGCCGCGGGGCAACGGTCCGGACCCAATGCCCTGCACCCCGAACGCCGGGGACGATTAGCCCAAGGCGCAGACCGACCCCCGACGCCGATCAAGGAGGACGCACGGACCTCGACCCGAGTTCACGGCTTGAGATCGGGACCGTCCCAGCAGATCGTGGTACGGATCCGCCCGCCTGAGGGCAACTGCGTACCACGATCTCGTCGGCCGCTCGGTGCTGTCCTTGATCGATCGCGACCTGGCGCGCCCAGGCCGGTCAACAGCAGGCATCGCGGCAGCTCGGAATCTTCTCTTAGGCTGGATCTTTGGGTCAGGGCCCGCTCTCCAGCGGGCCCTGACGGCGGCGGGTCAGAAGGTGATCAGAGGGCTGCCGAGGAAGTCGGCGATGAAGTTGATGAAGAAGAAGCCGAAGAACAGGACGTTGAGCCCCAGGATCACGTAGTGGTACGGGCGGGGGCGAGCCGGCCGGGGGAGCTTGCTGTTCAGGTACATCAGCATGAACGGGAAGATCAGCGCGCCCAGGTTGGACATGTTGGCCGACCACTGCACCAGGTTGACCGGCAGCGCCAGGTGCAGGATCACCGCGATGACCACCATCAGCAGGAACATGAACGGGTAGTAGAACCGCCGCGGATCACCCTCGATCAGGCGGCGCAGGGTGGGGCTGGTGGCGTGCGCGGCGTCGGTGGTGACCCGCACCATCGCCTCGAAGATGCCGAGCTGGGTGCTGAAGAGGATGAGCACGCCGAGCACGAGCGCGAGGTAGAAGAGGGTCGTGCCGTACTGGTCGTCGAGGGCGCTCGCCACGAACGTCGGCACGTTTGCCGTCGTGGGTCGCTCCCCTGTGGACTCCACCGCGTGGGCCATCAGGATCGTCGGCAGCAGCATGCCGAGCATCGCCCCGACGAAGAAGACGCCCCACATGTCGGTGAGCAGCAGCCGGTACCAGCGGCGCCAGCGCGCGGTGTTGGCCGCGTCGTCGGGGAAGGTCATGCCGCTCGGCTCGAGCTTGCTCCCCTCGCCGCGGAGCCCGGCGATGAACCCGGTGCGGAAGCCCATGCCGTAGCCCTTGTCGCGGTAGTGGCCCATCACGTACCAGTTGAGGCCGGACGCGAGCGCGGTGAAGCCGGCGAGCGCGCCGAGCTGCGTGGCGGTGATCCCCTCGGGTGGCGCGGCGGGCGTGACGAAGCCCTTGATGCCGTCCCACCACAGCTCCCACGGCACGACGAAGAGGTCGATGAGCAGCAGTCCGACGAGGACGGAGACGACCATCACCCAGTTGGCCAGCTCGAGCGCACGGCTGATCCGGCGGGCCGAGGCCGTGATCACGAAGACGAGTACGAGCAGCGCGATCGCCCAGATCCGCGGCTCCTCGGCGCCGGACGGGGGCACCTCGCCGTGCACCAGCGCGTACAGGCCCTGGCCGGCGCTGGCCGCCCAGCCACCGGCGATGAACGCGAAGATGACGACCCCGACCGAGATCGGCACCCACAGGAACCACCCCGGCGGCACGCGGCCCCAGCCGACGACGGGCACTTCGCCGGTGGCCAGTACGTAGCGTGAGCTCTCGACGTTGTAGAAGGTCTGTAGCAGCGCCGACACCAGGATCACCCAGCCGACGCCGACGAAGCCGTACTGCCCGACGGCCTGCGGGCCCAGCAGCCACTCGCCGCTGCCGATGGAGATGCCCAGCGCGATGAGGCTGGGGCCGATGGCGTACTTGATCAGCTCGCGCGGTCCGAGACGCCGGACGCCGAAGACCTCCTCCGGCTCCGGCAGGTCGGTAACGGTCAGTGGTGGGCGGCTGACCCCGAGTTGGTAGGTGCGTACATCGTCTGTCACCTCAGCCATGAGGCGCCTCCTTGAGTAGACCCCCCTTTCCAATCAAGGATGATCTATCAAGTGATTTATGTCACGCCCTAACAGGGTCCAAGTGGGGCCAAGTCGATCGATTCGGCTGTGTCGGCGACGTGCAGGCCGGGCTTCGGGCCCCCGGCGAACGTGTACAGCGTGGTGCCCATCGCGATCACGCCCAGGCCGTGCCGGGGCGTGGGCATCGGCGGTAGCGAGGCCCAGGTGCCGGTCTTGACGTCGAAGGCCTCCGCCTCCTCGAACGTCGCGTCCGCCTCGCCGCCGACCGCCACCACCTGCCCCGAGCAGGTCGCCGCCGCGGCCAGCCCACCCCGGCGGGTGGGCAGGTCGGGCAGGACCGTCCACTGGTTGGTGGTCGGGTCGAAGGACTCGAACGCGGTGAAGTTGCCCTGCCCACCCGCGCGCCCACCGACCGTGTAGACCTTGCCGGCGAACCCGGCGCCGCCCAGGTGCTCGCGGGGCGTGGGCGGGCCCGGCGCGCTGGTCCAGATGTTTGCGGCCGGGTCGTACACGAGCATCTGCCGGGCCAGCCCACCGGCGTTGAGGCCACCGGCCACGTACACCTTGCCGCTCTGCGCCACGGCCGTGCCCGCCGCCCGCTCCTGCGGCAGCGGGGCGATCGCCCGCCACGCGCCGCCCTCCAGCTTGAACGCGTCCCGCCCCGGGTCGCCGTTGGCCAGGAAGCCGCCGAAGACGTACACCTGGTTGTCGATGGTCGCCGCCATCGCGTGGTTGACCGCGACCGGCAGGTCCGGCCCGGACTCCCACCGGCCGGTCGCGGTGTCGAAGACCTCCACGGTCGCGACCGTGCCGCCGTCCGCCCGGTAGCCACCCACCACGTACACCCGGGAGCCGGTGGTCGCGGCCGCGACCTCGGTGCGGGCCGAGGGGGCGGCGGCCAGGCGCTGCCAGCTCAGGGCCGTGGTCACGCTCGGCGCCGGGGATCCAGGGGCAGATTCCGTGGTACGAGGCTCGTCCGTGGAGCCCGTGCACGCCGCGGTCGCGAGGAGGGTGGTGAGGAGCAGACTGGGGTGCCGCAGTCGCATCGACCAAGGGTGTGCGATCGTGCACCTCATGCGCAAGTACGTCGTGATGGGCGTGCAGGGCAGCGGCAAAGGCACCCAGGCCACGCTGCTCTGCCGGGAGTTCGACCTGGTGCACATCAGCGTCGGTGACATCTTCCGCTGGCACGTGCAGCACCACACCAAGCTCGGTGCCCAGGTCCGTCGCACGATGGCGGCCGGCGAGCTGGTCGGCGACGACCAGGTCGAGGCGGTGGTCAGGGAGCGCCTGCAGCAGCACGACTGGAACTACGGCTTCGTCATCGACGGCTTTCCGCGCAACGGACGGCAGGCGGAGTTCTTCCTGGAGAGCTACGACATCGACGGCGTCATCCACCTCGATCTGCCCGACGAGGAGGTGCACCGCCGCGTGCTCAACCGGCGGCTCTGCTCCCGCTGCGGCATGGACTACAACCTCATCGCCGATCGCCCCGAGGTGGAAGGCAAGTGCGACGTCTGCGGTGGCGAGCTCGTCACCCGGGCCGACGACACGCCCGAGGCGCTGGCCGCGCGGCTGCGCGAGTACCACGGCAAGACCAAGCCCGTGCTCGACATCTTCCGCCGCAAGGAGTACGTGGTGTCGGTCGACGCCCGCCCCGACCCGGACACGGTGCAGCGCGACATCCGGCAGAAGCTCGGCCTCTGATGCGGGCCGCACGGCTGCACGGGGTCAGGGACGTCCGCGTCGCCGACGAGCCCGCGCCGGCTCCCGGGCCGGACGAGAGCCTCGTCAAGGTGACGGCGGTCGGGCTCTGCGGCTCCGACCTGCACTGGTACAGCGAGGCCGGCATCGGCGACGCCCGACTCGACAAGCCGCTGGCGGTCGGGCACGAGATGGCCGGCGTGATCGAGGGTGGGCCGCGGCACGGCGAGCGGGTGGCGATCGATCCGGCCATCCCGTGCGAGCGGTGCGACCTGTGCCTGCGCGGCCATCCCAACCTCTGCCGGTCGATCCGCTTCGCCGGCCACGGTGCGCTCGACGGCGGCCTGCGCGAGTACATGGCCTGGCCCACCGATCGCCTGCACCCGCTCCCGGACGCGCTCTCCGACGCCGACGGCGCGATGCTGGAGCCGCTCGGCGTCGCCTTGCACTCACTTGACCTCGCCCACCTGCGGCTCGGCATGAGCGTGGGTGTCTTCGGCTGCGGCCCGATCGGCCTGCTGCTCGTGCAGCTCGCCCGGCTCATGGGTGCCCGCGCCGTCTACGCCGCCGAGCCGCTGCCGCACCGACAGCGGGCGGCCGAGGCGTACGGAGCGTCGATTGTGGACAACCCGGCCGGGCTCGACGTCGACGTCGCGTTCGAGGTGGCCGGCACCGATCCGGCCGTCGAGGCGGCGATGGTGGCCGCCGGCCCGGGCGCCCGCGTGGTACTGGTGGGCATCCCGGACGGCGACAGCACGACGTTTCCCGCCTCGGTGGCGCGCCGCAAGGGACTCACCATCGCGATGGTGCGGCGGATGAAGGACACGTACCCGCGGGCGATCGACCTCGTGCGCCGCGGCCATGTCGATGTATCCACTGTGGTCAGTGACCGTTACCCGCTGGCCGCCGCGGCGGACGCCTTCGAGGCCGCGGTCGCCCGCCGCGGCCTCAAGGTCGTGGTGGAGCCGGCTACTCCGGTGGCACCTGCCGCAGATCCGGCTGCGGGCGAGGCGATCCCCGCGTGAGCATCTCGCCGGCGTCGCCCTTGGTCAGGTTGTCCAGCAGCGCGCCGGCGGCCGGCCAGAACGCCGGATCGCCCGGCTCGAACCAGGTGGCCGCCACCCCGCCCGGCGGGTCGTACGGGTAGTCGACCGCGGCCCGCCGCAGAAACTCCTCGCGCCCGGCGAGGATGTCGGCGTAGTACGGCATGCTCCCCCGCACCGACCCGCGCAGCTCGTCCAGGTTGTCTACTGTGGAGCGGAGCCGCAGCCACCGGTGCCGGTCCCACTGGGCCTCGTGCCCGAAGCGGCGGGTCAGCCGGGCGCCGGCCAGCGCGCCGCGCAGCGCCATCGAGGCGATGATCTCGCGCGGCATGTACAGGTTGGTGCCGCCCTCGTCGGTACGCTGCCGCACCCAGGCCACCCGGCCGCGGTACCCGGGCATCGCGGTCTGCATCGAGTCACGCCACGACCGCGCGGTGTCCAAGATAGACCCGAGAAACCGCGCGCCGCCCCCACCGAGGTCGGTCGCCGGCGCCACGGCCTGCTCCCAGTCCTGCGGCAGCCACACGTCCTGATGCGGAAACTGGTACGGGTGCTGGCCGAGGTTGAGCCCGAACGTGGGCCAGCGCGGCAGCGGCGAGTCGAAGAGGTGCACCGGGAAGTTGGAGGTGATGCCGCCGTCGGAGAACCACAGCTCCTGCGCGCGCCGCTTGCCGTCCTCCGGCCACATGAGACGGTTTCGCGCGTGGTCGCGGATGCCCCGGCCGAACTCGTCGCCGATCTCGGTGGCCGGCGCCAGCCGGTACAGGCGGATGGCTTTGAAGAGCCCGGGCAGCGCGAGGCTCAGCCGCACCGCGAAGATGACCGGGAGGTTCCACGGGTCGGGCAGCCGGTGCAGCGTGACGGGTTCGGCGTCGTGCTCGGTCTGCGGCACCGTCCGCGGGTTCGGGTCGCGCATCGCCTCGATGACGTCCGGCGGGAAGACCGCGTCGTCGCCGTCCGCGAGATCCTCCATCCGGAAGTAGAGGGCGTCCGCGTCCGGGTCGCCCGGGTCGGCGGCGGTGAGCGGAAAGCGGTACGGGCGCTGGCGGGACAGGTCGGTGGTGATCAGCTCGAGGTTGACCAGCCGCCGCTGCGGATCCTGGGCCAGCTCGAGGACGTCCGGCGTCGCCTCGGCCAGGGGCTTGAACGACCGCCCCTGCCACAGGTGCCCGAAGCGCAGCACCTCGCCCTCGTCGAGCGCGGCGACCTCGTTGAGGCAGTCGCTCAGCCACGGGATCACCGACCGGGGAACGGTGGGCCGTGCCGCACCGGCGAGAAACTCCGACGGGCGCCGCGCGGTCCGCGGCGCGGAGCCGGCGAGCAGCCCGAAGCCCCGGCGACCCACGGTCGCGAAGTAGCGCCAGGCGCTGGTCGCGACGACCGCGCCCATCGCCAGGCTGAGTATCGCGCCGGCCAGCGCGCCGGCGACCCAGTCCCACCAGCGCAGCCAGGTGAAGACCGCCGTGACCGCCAGGACGGCCACGGCCGTCAGCGGGCGCCAGAACGAGAGTGACAGCAGCCGCCGCTCGGTGTGGTGCTGGCTGGAGACGCTGGTGAGCAGCGTGAGCCAGCGGGGTGGCAGAGGTTTCGACGACCGGCTCAGCACCATCGGCGCGAGCACCAGCAGCGCCCCTACGGTGTTGAAGAAGAGGTAGAGGTCGAGCGCGGCCCAGGCGTACCGCCACCAGTCGTGGCCGCCACCGGGCCGGTCGACCGCCGGCCATGAGGGCAGCCGCGCGCCGACCCACGCCGCGAGCCAGAGGCCGGCGGCGATCAGCGTGGCGATCAACAGCTTGGACCAGTTGCCGAACGCCAGCACCAGCGCCAGCGCGCCGGCCCACACCTGCTTGCGCATGAACGCGGTGACGAGCGCGTAGAGCCGCCGGTCGCGCGGGCCGGGGCGGAAGAGCTGGGCCAGCCGGTACGCGTCGCGCTCGCCGCCGAGGTCCTCCGCCGACACCTCGGCCAGCCACGCGATCGTGTCGGACATGCCGACGAAGCCCGGCCGCACATGCCCGGCCTGACGCTCCTCTTCGGACAGTGGCGCGTACCGCTCGGCCGGGAGCTGGCTGCTGCGCCCCACCTCCGCCGCTGCGGTGACCGCGGCCGCGATCGCGCCCGCCGAGGCACCACCGACGTTGCGCACCCGGAAGCGGCTGGCCACTTCGCAGACCGCGAGCGGGTAGACGACACCGGAGGTGGTGCCGCCGCGCATGGTGAGGTCGACACTGTGCCGCATGTACGACCGGCAGGTCTCGTCGTCGGCGCCGTCCACTGTGTGTGGTGGTTCCCATACTTGCGGTGGTGCGCCGGAAAGCGCGTACGTCTCGGGGTCGCCGTATCCACCGACCGTGCCAGGCGGCGGCTCGGACCAGAGCCACCGCTGGCCGCCGGCGGGGTCGGGGACGGTGAGGCCACCGGGCAGGTCACCCTCGCGCAGCAGCGTCGCGTACGGCACCCGCGCCGAGCCGATGAGCCGCTGGAGGGCCTGGCGCGCTTCGCCGGAGCTTCGGACAGCCATGCGGATAGTCTGCTGTGCATGGCAAGTGCCGCGCTGCACGCGCTCGACAGATCCGGTGTCGCGTATCGGATCATCCGGCACGGCCCGGTGCGCAGCCTGCGTGAAGCCGCCGAGGCGCGGGGCGTCGAGGTGCCCGATGTGGTGAAGACCATAGTGGTACGCCGGGGCAGCGACGACTTCCTCTTCGTGCTCGTGCCCGGTGGCCGCGTCATCTCCTGGCCCAAGCTGCGCACGCTGCTCGGCGTGAGCCGACTCTCCATGCCGGACGCGGCGACGGCCAAGGAGGCCACCGGCTACGAGCGCGGCACCATCACCCCCTTCGGCTCGACGACGAGCTGGCCGGTCATCGCCGACGAACGCGTACGGGGCCGCGAGATCACCCTGGGTGCGGGCGAGCACGGCGTGGCGGTCGCCCTCGACGCCGAGGCGGCCCTGGCCACGCTGGACACCACGTACGCCGACGTCACCGACCCCGAGACCTCCTGAGTCCCAACCCGCCTTGGTGTACGCTTGTACATGTACTTGCGTACCAGATGGAGGCGGTCATGGCGTATGTGCTGCTCGGGTTGGCCATCGGGGCCGAGGTGTTGGGGACGAGCCTGCTCAGGAGCACCGAGGGGTTTACCAGGCTGTGGCCGACCCTGGCCAGCCTGAGCGCCTACGCGGTCTCGTTCCTCGCGCTCGCCACCGCGATCCAGAAAGGCCTGCAGGTCGGGATCGGTTACGCGATCTGGTCCGGCCTCGGCACCACGCTGATCGTCATCATCGGCGCCCTCTTCCTCAGCGAGCAGATCACCGCGACCAAGGTCATCGGAATCGCGCTGGTCGTGGCGGGTGTCGTCGTCCTCAACCTGGGCGGTGCCCATTGAACTCGCCGGCCCCGGACGGGCGGAGCAAGCGCGACCCCGAAGGGCGTCGGCGAAAGATCGTCGAGGCGGCCGGGCAGCTCGTCGGCGAGGTGGGCGTGGCCGGGCTGACCCACCGGCTCGTGGCCGCGCGGGCCGGGGTCCCGTTGGGTGCGACCACGTACTACTTCACCAGCCTCGACGACCTGTCCGCCGCGGCGCTGCGACACCTGACCGAGGAGATGGTCGCCGGGCTGGACGCCTGGGAGGCGGCGCTGGAGGGCAGCGCGGACGTACCGGCGACGCTGGCCGGGCTGATGGCCGACTACCTGGCCGACCGGGGCCAGGCGCTGCTGGAGACCGAGCTGTACGTGGCCGCCGCGCGCCGGCCGGAGTTGCGCCCGCTGGCCAGGACGTGGGGTGACGGGCTGGTGCGGATCCTCGCCGCGCACGCCGAGCCGGCAGGGGCGCGGGCCGCGGCGGCCCTCCTCGACGGCGTACTGGTGCACGCGCTGGTGCGGGACGAGCCGCTCGACCTGCCCGCGCTGCGCGCGTCCCTCACGAAGCTGCTGACCTGATCTGCGCCGACGTTGGGCGTGCCGTGGTGCCAGAGGAGCCTAGGGCGCGCAGCCTTGGCAGCAGGTCCTCGGCAAACTGGGTCAGGAACCGCTCCTGGTCGTGCCCGGGACCGTGGAAGACCAGGTGGTTGAGGCCGGCGTCGACGTACGGCTTGATCTGGGCGAGCGCCTCGTCCGGGTCGGAGGCCACGATCCACCGCTTCGCGACCTGCTCGATCGGAAGCTCGTCGGCGAGGCGTTCCATCTCCAGGGCGCTGTCGACGGTGTGCTTCTGCTCGGCGGTCAGCGAGAGCGGCGCCCAGAAGCGGGTGTTTTCCAGGGCGGCCTCGTGGTCCCGGTCGTACGACAGCTTGATCTCGATCATCTTGTCGATCTGGCCCGCGTCGCGGCCGGCCGCCGCGGCACCCTCGGCCACCGCGGGCATCAGCTTCTCCGTGTACAGGTCCATGCCCTTGCCGGAGGTGCAGATGAACCCGTCGCCGGACCGGCCGGCGTACTTCGCGACCAGCGGACCACCCGCCGCGACGTATATCGGCACCGGCCGCTCGGGGCGGTCGTAGATGCTGGCGTTGACCAGCTTGTAGAACTCGCCGTCGAAGCTGACCTCGTCCTTGGTCCACAGGTCGCGGATGAGCCGCACGGCCTCCCGCAGCCGGGCGAAGCGCTCCTTGAACTCCGGCCAGGTGAGGCCGGAGACCGCGATCTCGTTGAGCGCCTCGCCGGTGCCCACACCGAGCAGCACCCGATGGTCGGAGAGCAGCGCCATCGTCGCGAACGCCTGGGCGATCACCGCCGGGTTGTACCGGAACGTGGGGGTCAGCACGCTCGTGCCGATCTTCACCCGCCGGGTCCGCTCACCCACCGCCGCCATCCAGGACAGCGCGAACGGCGCGTGCCCGCCCTCGTGCCGCCAGGGCAGGAAGTGGTCCGACGCGAAGACACTGTCCAAGCCGACCTCTTCCGCCCGCACGGCGTACTCGACGAGCTGCCGTGGCCCGAACTGCTCCGCCGACGCCTTGTAGCCGATCGTGAGGCCCATTGCCGTCCCTCCCTTGCCGGATCACCACCCCTGAACTTACGGCGATCTTGCCGGCGCTGCCTAGGAAGGGGGCATCATCGGCTGAGCCGCAGCGCCTCGACGGTCTGGTCGATCTGCTCGGCCGTGTGCGTGGCATTGACGAAGAAGCGCAGCCGTGCCGCCTCCTCCGCCACGGCCGGGGCCACGATCGGCTGGACGTTGACGCCGCGCTGGCGCATCCGCTCGCTCAGCCGCAGTGCCTCCGCGGACCCGCCGGCGCGTACCGGGATGACGGGTGCGGTGCCGCCGCCGGTGTCGATGCCGTGGGCCGCGGCGGCGGTCCGGAAGCGGGCGGTGTTGGCCCGGAGCCGCTCGACCCGCTCGGGCTCGGCGGCGAGGGTACGCACGGCGGCGAGCGCGGCCGCCGTCGCCGCCGGTGGCAGGCCGACGCTGAAGAGGAAGCCGGGCGTGGTGTAGCGCAGGTAGTCGACGAGCGCGGCGCCGGCGGCCACGTACCCGCCGCAGCTGGCGAGGGCCTTGGAGAGCGTGCCCATCCAGATGTCCACATCGGACGGCGAGATCGACCAGTGCTCGCCCGCGCCGCGGCCGGTGCGGCCTAGCACGCCGATGCTGTGCGCCTCGTCGACGTAGAGCAGGAAGCCGTACCGGCGGCGCAGGTCGGCGAGCGCCGGCAGGTCGGCCAGGTCACCGTCCATGCTGTACACACCCTCGACCGCCACCAGCACGCGGCGGTGCCGCCCGGCCTGTTCGGAAAGGGCCTCTTCGAGCGCGGCCAGGTCGTTGTGCGGGAACGCCCGGCGGGTCGCGCCGGAGAGCCGGATGCCCTGCACGATGCTGTCGTGCGCGTACGCGTCGTGCAGCACCAGGTCGCCGGGGGCGAGCAGGTGGCCGAGCACCGAGACGTTCGTGGCGTAGCCGCTGACCATCGCGAGCGCGTCCTCGGCGCCGAGCAGACCGGCGATCGCCCTCTCCAGCTCGCGGTGTGGTGGCCGTTCGCCGGAGGTCAGGCGGCTGGCGGAGACCGAGGTGCCGTACCGCTCGACCGCCTCCCGCGCCGCGGCGACGACACGCGGGTCGGTGGCGAGGCCGAGGTAGTCGTACCCGGAGAAGTCGACCAGCTCGACACCGTCCACTGTGGTCGTCGCGCCGAGCGCCGCGTCGTGCGCCACGAAGTACGGGTTGGGCAGTCCCAGGCGCTGTGGCAGTCCCCGGCGCTCGGCGAACGCGGCCACCTCGGGCCACGGGTCGGCCGGTGCCTCCGCACGCGCGGCCACCCACGCCTGCAGGTCGCCTATCGTCGTGGTCCGCTGCACCAGCTCGGGTGGCAGCCGTTCCAGGCCCAGCTTCTCCTCCAGGTCCAGCAGCATGAGCGAGTCGAAGCCGAGGTCGGCGACGAGGGCCTGGTCCGGCCGGAGCGCCTCGACCGGGTGGTCGCTCGCCGCCGCGATCGCCTCCAGCAGCCCGCGCGACGGACCCGGCGGGTCCGGGTCCAGCCCGGGAGTGACCGCCCAGTACCGGCGGCCACCCGCCGGCGCCGGCCCGGGGAGGGCGGCGTCCGGCGAGCCTTCGTCAAGGACGAGGTGCACATTGGTACCGCCGAAGCCGAACGAGTTGACGGCGGCGCGGCGCGGTCCGGCCCACGGCTCGGGGCGCTGGGCCAGGCGAAAGTCGGCCAGCCTGGGGATCGGCTCCGCGCATCCGGGCTGCGGCGGGATCACGCCGTGGCGCAGCACCAGCAGCGTCTTGACAAGGCCGGCGATCCCCGAGGCGGGCAGCGCGTGCCCGATGTTCGCCTTGACGCTGGAGACGTGCACACCGCCGCCGAACACCTCGCGGAGCGCGGCGAGCTCGACCCGGTCACCGGCCGGGGTGGCGGTGCCGTGGCACTCCACGAACCCCACCGTGTACGGCTCCACGCCGGCGTCGTCGTACGCCCGGCGGAGCGCGGCGACCTGGCCTTCGAGGCGCGGGGTCATCGGGCCGTCGGCGCGGCCGTCGTTGGCGCAGCCGGTGCCGCGGATCACCCCGTACACCGGGTCGCCGTCGCGAAGCGCATCGTCGAGGCGCTTGAGCAGCACGACCGCCGCGCCCTCGCCGAGCACGAAGCCGTCCGCCCGCCGGTCGAACGGCCGGCACGCGCCGGCCCGGGACAGAGCGCCGATCCGGGAGAACGCGACGAGGTTGTCCGGCACCAGGTTGAGGTAGACGCCGCCGGCGACCGCCAGGTCGACCTGGCCGGTGCGCAGGTGTCCCACCGCCTCGTGCACGGCCAGCAGTGAGGAGGCGCAGGCGGCGTCCACGACCAGGCTCGGGCCGCGCAGGTCGAATGCGGAGCTGATCGTGGCCGCGGTCAGGTTGAGCAACGCGCCGGCCATCGTGAACGCGCGCATTGGGACCACGCCGCTCACGGCGGCCCGGGCCGCTTCGGGGTCGAGTGGCTCGCCGAGGTCGCCGGCCGCCATCTGTCCGGCTCGGACCCGGCTGGTGAGCAGGTCCTTGTACTCGCTGACCGAGGCGCCGACGTACACGCCGGTGCGCTCGGGATCGCCGATCGCCCGCCCGCCGAGTGCCGTGCCGGTGAGCGTGAGCAGCAGCCGGTGCTGTGGATCGGTGACCTCCAGGCGGCGCGGCGCCAGCCCGTACCCGGCGTCTGTGAAGCTCTCCACGTCGTCGAGGTGGGCCACCACATCCGTGTACGCATAGTCGGCCGCCCGCGGGTCGTCCGGCCGGTGCAGGTGGTGGTGCCGCCACCGGCGCGGCGACACCGGACCGGTCGCGACCCGTCCTTCCCGGATCATCTCCCAGTACGCCTCCGGCCCGTCCGCACCCGGAAAACGGCAGGCCAGACCAACGATGGCGACCGGTGAACGCACTACCCCCGTAGAACCCGTCACACGGGGAGTAAACACCCACCAGGCCATATACTCCGAGGGTATATACGCGATGTATACGCTCGGGGTATGCTCCTCGGCATGAGCGTCCCGTTGACCCTCCTCGGCCTGCTGGAGCGCGAGCCCAGCCACGGCTACGACCTCAAGCGCGACTACGACACCTACTTCGGCCGCGGCCGCCCGCTTCCGTTCGGTCAGGTGTATGCCACGCTCGGGCGGCTGGCCCGGGACGGCAAAGTGGTGATCAGCGAGGTGCAGCCGGGGGTCGGGCCGGAGCGCAAGCGCTACGTGATCACCGAGGCGGGGGCGACCGAGTTCGACGCGTGGCTGGTCCAGCCGCTCGAGGCCGAGCCGCACCTCCAGTCGGTGCTCTTCAGCAAGGTCGTCCTCGCGCTGATGCTCGACCGCCCCGCCCATGAGTACCTGGACATCCAGCGTGGCGCCCACCTGGAGCGGATGCGCCAGCTGACCGAGATCCGGCGGGGCGGCAGCCTGGTCGACGGGCTGCTCGCCGACCACGGCCTCTTCCACCTGGAGGCCGACCTGCGCTGGATCGACACCACCGTGGCCCGGCTCGACGCGCTCCGCGCGGAGGTGGTGAAGTGATGAGTGACCTGATGATCGAGGCCCGTGGCGTCGTGCGCTCGTTCGGGCAGACGCCCGCGCTGCGCGGTGCCACCGTGGCGGTCGCGCCCGGCGAGATCCTGGCCATCATGGGTCCGAGCGGCTCGGGCAAGTCGACGCTCCTGCACTGCCTGGCCGGCATCCTGGTCCCCGACGAGGGCGAGATCCACTTCGCCGGCCGCCGGGTCGACACGATGGACGAGGCCAGGCGCAGCGCCCTGCGCCGCGACAGCTTCGGTTTCGTCTTCCAGTTCGGCCAGCTCGTGCCCGAGCTGACCGCCGAGGAAAACGTCGCGCTGCCGCTGCTGCTCGGCGGGGTCCGGCGTGACGCGGCGCTGCGCCAGGCCCGTCCGTGGTTCGGCCGGCTCGGGCTCGACGGGCTGGAGCGCCGCCGTTCCGGCGAGCTCTCGGGCGGCCAGGCACAGCGGGTGGCGCTGGCCCGCGGGCTGGTCACGAGCCCAAAGGTGCTCTTCGCCGACGAGCCGACCGGTTCGCTCGACTCGCTCACCGGCGAGCAGGTGATGGACCAGATGGTCGGTGCCGCGCGCGAGCACGGCACCACGGTCGTGCTGGTCACGCACGAGGCACGCGTCGCGGCGTACGCGGACCGGCACGTCATGGTCCGCGACGGCAAGGTGGCCGCGCTCGCGCCGGAGCGGGTGCACTCGTGATCCGGTTCGGGCTGCGCCTGGCCCTGGCCAGCGGCCAGGAGGCGGTCGTCCGGCTGGTCATCATCGCGGCCGCCGTGGCGCTCGGGGTGGGGCTGCTCCTGACCGCGCTCGCCGGGATCAACGCGGTCGGCGCGCAAAACCAGCGGTACGCCTGGCTCAACAGCGGGCTCGTGGGTGAGACCCCCGGGCCCGAGGCGGCCGACCCGAGCTGGTGGGTGCTGCGCGACGACTACCACCAGGCGCGGCGGATCGGCCGCCTCGACATCGCGGCCACCGGTCCGGACTCGCCGGTGCCGCCCGGCATCCCGCGGCTGCCCGGCCCGGGTGAGTTCTACGTCTCGCCGGCGCTCGGCGAGCTGCTGCGGACCAGCCCGGAGGCGGAGCTGGCCGACCGGTTTCCCGGCCACGAGATCGGCACGATCGGCGACAGCGCCCTGCCCTCGCCCGACTCGCTGCTGATCGTCGTGGGCCGTACCCCGCAGGAGCTGTCCAGGATGCCCGGCGCCGACCGGGTGGCGAGCATCATGACGACCGATCCGAGCGAGTGCGACCGCTGCGTGATCGGCATCGGCACCGAGGGGATCACGCTGGTGCTGTCGGTGGTGGCCGGCGCCCTCATCGTGCCGCTGCTGATCCTGATCGGCACGGCGACCCGGCTCGCCGCCGCCCGCCGCGAGCAGCGCTTCGCCGCGATGCGGCTGGTCGGCGCGACACCCCGGCAGATCTCGGTGATCTCCGCGGTGGAGTCGACCGTCGCGGCGGTGGCCGGCACGGTCGCCGGCATCGGCCTGTTCTTCGCGCTACGGCCGGCGCTCGCGACGATCCCGTTCACCGGTGAGCGTTTCTTCGCCGGCGACCTCTCGCTCGGCCTCCTCGACGTCCTGCTCGTGGTCCTCGGCGTTCCGCTGGGCGCGGCGGTGGCGGCGCGGCTCGCGCTGCGCCGGGTGCGGATCTCGCCGCTGGGCGTGACCCGGCGGGTCACGCCGCGCCCGCCGCGGGCCTGGCGGCTGATCCTGCTCGCGGCCGGCGTCGCCGAGCTCTGCTACTTCGTCGGCCGGCGCCCGAGCACGACCAACGGGCAGCTCATCGCGTACATGTCGGGGTTTGTAATGATCATGGTTGGGCTCGTCGTGGCCGGGCCGTGGCTGACGCTGGTCGGCTCGCGGCTGCTGGCCGGCCGGTCCCGCCACGCCGCCGCGCTGATCGCCGGGCGCCGGCTGGCAGACAGCCCGCAGGCCGGCTTTCGCGCGGTCAGCGGCCTGACGCTGGCCCTCTTCGTCACCAGCGTCGCCACCGGCGTCATGTCTACGATCGTCGCGGAGCGGGGTGCCCCGCGCACCGGGTCGGTGATGAGCAGCACGCTCAGCCAGTCCTTCGACACCAAGGGCAGCGAGGGCCCGAGCCGGTCGCGGGTGCCGGCCGGCCTGGCGTCGATATCCGGCGTCGAGGCCGTGCATCCGGTCTACGCCAGCCCGCGTGACGGCGGCGGTCCGGGCAGTCCGGACTGGTACCCCGGGATGATCTCCTGCGCCGACCTGGCCCGGTCGCCGGAGTTCGGCAGCTGCTCCCCCGGCGCGGAGGTGGCCTACGTGTGGCACGACCTCATCGGCCCGCGCCGCGCCACCGACGACCCACCGGTATGGCCGGCCGCGCCCATCGACACCGCCGGCGTCCAAGCGCTGCCACTGGTGTCGGTCGTCGTCACGACGGACGGCTCGGTGTCGGCGGTCGAGCGGTCGCGTACCGTGCTCGAGGCGGCCTTCCCCGACAGCGGCCGATACCCCGCCACGGTCGCCGACTTCGAGAGCGACTTCCGGCGCTCGCTCGTGCAGTGGCAGCAGCTTGCCAACGTGGTGATCGTCGCCAGCCTGGCGATCGCCGGGTGCAGCCTGGCGGTCAGCGTGGCCGGCGGGCTCACCGAGCGCAAGCGGCCGTTCAGCATGCTGCGCCTCGCCGGCGTACCGCTCGCCACGCTGCGCCGCGTGGTCGCGGTGGAGAGTGCGGTGCCGCTGCTCCTCGTGGCGGTGCTCGCGATCGGCATGGGCTTCGTCGCCGCGCAGCTCTTCCTCACCTCACAGCTGGACTACACGCTGCGCCCGCCCGGCCCGGCGTACTACGCGGCGGTCGTCGGTGGCCTGGTCGCCTCGCTCGCGATCATCGCCTCGACCCTGCCGCTGCTGCGCCGCATCACCGGCCCGGAGACCGCCCGGAACGAGTAGGTGCCGCTCTTCTCTTCCGTCACATGAGCGCCCATCTACAACTGCCTCGGCGGCGGCAACGGCTCGTGGATCAACGGTCCCAGGTACGGCCAGTGTGGACAGTGGCCGCAGCCGGTCAGCTGGCCGGCCGGCCAGATCTCCTCATTCCAGGTCTGGAACACCTGACCGTACGTAGGGTGGAGCGATGACGTGGGAGGCAGGCGCGCCGGGTGTGGTGCGACTGCCTTCCGGCCGGCTCGTCCGCGGGCGGGCGCTGCGCCGTCCGCTGCCGCCCGGCCCGGAGCCGACCCTCGGCCTGTACCTCCAGGGCCGCCCGCCGCCACCCGTGCCGTGGGAGAGCCGGTGGGTCCGCTGGCCCGACCTGTGGCTGCCCCGCGACCCCGACCAGGCCCGCGCCACACTCCGCGAGGCATGGGAGCGGGCGGCCGGCGAGCGGGTCGAGATCGCCTGCAGCGGCGGCCGCGGCCGCACCGGCACCGCGCTCGCCTACCTGGCCGTGCTGGACGGCGTCCCACCGGAGGCGGCGGTCGCCTGGACCCGCTCCCACTACGACAAGCACGCGGTGGAGACCCCCTGGCAGAAGCGCTTCATCCGGAAGACACCTTTGCCACGTTGACCGTGGCTCAGGCCTGCCAAGGGCGGAGGCGCTGGGCCGTGACGCGCGGAGGGCGAGGCTGCGGGAACGCACCCCAAGAAGACGCTCCGCTGCGCTCCACGTTTCCCCGGGGACCACGCGCAACGGTCCGGGCCACGACGGACGTCGCGGTAGCTCAATTGGGATTGATCCTTCAGCTCAGGGGGTGCGGAGGCCGGAGCAGACGATCGAGATGATGCGGTCCAACGCGGCCTTGTCGGTGCCGCCGCCGGGGTGTGCCTGGCAGCCGACCATCAGCGCCTTCACGTCGGCGTACTCCACATCGGAGCGGACCGAGCCGGCCTGCTGGGCCATGGCGAGCAGCGTGCGGAGCCGGCCCGAGATGTCGTGGCCGGCCTCGACGCCGGCCGTGTCCAGGTCGTAGCCGGCGCCGGCCAGCGCCTCGGCGAGGCCGCGGTTGGTCGCGCCCTCGTGCACCAGCGTGGCGAAGAACCGGAAGAACGCCTCGCCCGGCTCCTCGCTCGCGGCCATCGCGTCGGCCTCGGCGGTGAGCCGCTCCATCCGCTCCAGCAGGATCGCCTCGTACAGCGCCTCCTTGGTCGGGAAGTGCCGGCTGACCGTGCCCGTGCCCACGCCCGCGCGGCGCGCGATCTCGTGGATCGGCACCCCGAGCCCCTCAGCGGCGAAGACCTCGGCGGCGACCGCCAGCACCCGGGCCCGGTTGCGCCGGGCATCGGCACGGAGCTCTCTGGCCACGCACTCCTCCATCGCCAAGCGGGATAGCCGTCCCGAATAGTCCTGGAAAAGCGGGACGTTCATCCCGGATTTTATATCAGGAGGTGCCTGATGGCACGGCGCTGGACCGAGGCAGAAGTGTCGGATCAAAGGCGGTCGGGTCGCGGTGGTGACCGGCGGCAACACCGGGCTGGGGTTCGCGACCGCCCGGGTGCTGGCCGCGCGGGGCGCGACCGCGGTCCTGGCGTGCCGCTCCGCCGAGCGCGCGGCGGGCGCCGCCGACCGGATCCGGGCCGCGAGGTGGCGGCCCAGCGGTGCCGCTGGGGGCTCTCCGAGGCATCGACCGGCGTGCGGATCGATGTGGCGGCGGACTGTTGACGAACCAGTGACATATCTGAAACCTTAGACACCTAGCTCGCAAGAAGTAGATTCATGCGTGCAAGAAGCTGTCAGAAGCTCGCGCTAAATCACACCGTCATGCCGCACGGCTGTCCCGGACCAGCGGCGCTCCACCTCTGTTCACCAGCACAGGAGGACACCATGAGACAGCCCAAGGGGACGCCATGAGACGGATGCAGCTGATCGGCGGGCTTCTCGCCGTGGGCCTCGTCGTCGGCGGGCTCGCGCCCAGCCCCGCCTCGGCGGCCGGCGGGCCCAACCTGGCCGCGGGGCGCACCGCGTCGGCCAGCGGGTCCAACTCGCCCTACACGGCGGGCAACGCCACCGACGGCAACCAGGGCAGCTACTGGGAGAGCCCCAACAACGCGCTGCCCCAGTGGGTGCAGGTCGACCTCGGCAGCAGCACCAGCATCGACCAGGTCGTGCTCAAGCTGCCGAGCGGCTGGGAGACCCGCACCCAGACGCTGAGCGTGCAGGGGAGCACCAACGGCACCGGCTTCAGCACCCTCTCCGCGTCGGCCGGCCGGGTGTTCAACCCGGCGAGCGGCAACGCGGTCACCATCGACTTCACCGCGGCGAGCGTCCGGTACGTGCGGGTCGACATCACGGCGAACACCGGGTGGCCGGCCGGGCAGGTCAGCGAGTTCGAGGTGTACGGCACGGCCGGCGGCGACACCCCGCCGGGCGGCACCGACCTCGCCGCGGGCAAGCCGGTCGAGGAGTCGTCACACGTGCACACGTTCGTGGCGCCCAACGCAAACGACGGCAACCTCGCCACCTACTGGGAGTCCGCCGGCTTCCCGGCGACGCTGACCGTCAAGCTCGGCGCCAACGCCGACATCTCCTCGGTCACGGTCAAGCTCAACCCGGACTCGGTGTGGGGCGCGCGCACCCAGACCTTCGAGATCCTCGGGCGGGACCAGGGCGCGAGCGCGTACACGTCGCTGAAGGCGAGCGGGACGTACAGCTTCAGCCCGTCCGTCAACCAGAACTCGGTGACGATCCCGGTCACCGGCCGCACCGCGGACGTGCGGCTGCGCTTCACCGCCAACAGCGGCGCACCCGGCGGGCAGGTCGCCGAGATACAGGTCATCGGCACCCCGGCGCCCAATCCTGACCTGGTCGTGACCGCGGCGAGCTGGAGCCCGGCCGCGCCGAACGAGGCGACCGCGATCACCCTCTCGGCCACGGTCCGCAACTCGGGTACGGCGGCCGCGGCGGCGACCACGCTCAACTTCAGCCTCGGCGGCGCGGTGGCCGGCACGGTGCCGGTCGCGGGTCTCGCCGCCGGCGCGGCGGCGACCGTCACGTTCAACGCCGGCCCGCGGCCGATGGGCAGCTACAGCCTCACCGCGACGGCCGACCCGGCAGACCAGGTCGTCGAGCAGAGCGACGCCAACAACAGCTTCACCGCCTCGTCACCGCTGGTGGTGGCGCCGGCGCCCGGCCCGGACCTGCAGGTCACCAGCATCACCCCCAATCCGGCGAACCCGGCGGTCGGTGCCGCCGTCACGTTCACGGTGGCGGTCAACAACCGCGGCACCAGCGCGACCGGCGCGACCACGGTGACCCGGGTGGTGGTGGGCGGCACGACGCTCAACACCAACACCGCCTCGATCGCCGCCGGCGCGACCGTCAACGTGGCGATCAGCGGCAGCTGGACCGCGACCAGCGGTGGCGCCACCATCACGGCCACCGCCGACGCGACCGGTGCGGTCACCGAGACGAACGAGAACAACAACTCGCTCGCCCGCTCGATCGTGGTCGGGCGGGGCGCCGCCGTGCCGTACACCGAGTACGAGGCGGAGGCCGCCGACTACCAGGGCACGCTGCTGGTGGCCGACCCGCTGCGCACGTTCGGGCACACCAACTTCGCCACCGAGTCTTCGGGACGCCAGTCGGTGCGGCTGAACAGCACGGGACAGTACGTCGAGTTCACCTCGACCAACCAGGCCAACTCGATCGTGGTGCGCAACTCCATCCCGGACTCCGCGGGTGGCGGTGGCATCGAGGCCACGATCAGCCTGTACATCAACGGCACCTTCTCCCGGAAGATCACGCTGTCGTCCCGCAACAGTTGGCTGTACGGCACGACCGACGACACCGAGGGGCTCTCGAACTCGCCGCAGGCCAACGCCCGCCGCCTCTTCGACGAGTCGAACGCGCTGCTCGGCCAGAGCTATCCGCCGGGTACGCGGTTCAAGCTCCAGCGGGACGCGAACGACGGCGCGCAGTTCTACATCATCGACCTGATCGACCTGGAGCAGGTGGCGCCGGCGCTGTCCCAGCCCAGCGGCTGCACGTCGATCACCCAGTACGGTGCGGTCGCCAACGACGGCATCGACGACAGCGCGGCGATCCAGCGGGCCGTGACCGACGACGAGAACGGCGTCATCAGCTGCGTCTGGATCCCGGCCGGTGAGTGGCGGCAGGAGCAGAAGATCCTCTCGCCGGACCCGACCCGGGGAGGGTACAACCAGAAGGGCATCCGCAACGCCGTGATCCGCGGCGCGGGCATGTGGCACACCAAGCTCTACACCAACACCGAGCCACAGAACGTCGTCGGCAACATCAACCACCCGCACGAGGGGAACGTCGGCTTCGACATCGACGACAACACCCAGATATCCGACCTGGCCATCTTTGGCATGACCACCAACCGGGCCAACCGGGGCCATGGGATCAACGGCCGGTTGGGCAAGAACACGCGGATCAGCAACGTCTGGATCGAGCACGTCAACGTCGGCGCCTGGGTCGGCCGTGACTACTCGGACACCCCCGCGTACTGGAATCCGGGCGACGGCGTCGAGTTCACCGGAATGCGGATCCGCAACACGTACGCCGACGGCATCAACTTCGCCAACAGCACCCGGAACTCGCGGGTCTTCAACTCGTCGTTCCGTACCACCGGCGACGATTCCCTGGCGGTATGGGCGAGCACCTACGTCCGTGACGTCGCGACGGACATCGGGCACGACAACCACTTCACCAACAACACCATCCAGCTTCCGTGGCGGGCGAACGGTATCGCCATCTACGGCGGCTATGGAAACACCGCGGAAAACAACCTGATCTACGACACGATGAACTACCCGGGCATCATGCTGGCGACCGATCACAGCCCGCAGCCGTTCTCCGGAACGACGTTGCTCGCCAACAACGGGCTCTTCCGATGCGGCGGCGTCTTCTGGGGCGAGCAGCAGAAGTTTGGCGCGATCACGCTCTTCGCCCCGGGACGGGACATCACCGGCGTCGTCATCCGCGACAGCGACATCGTGGATTCCACGTACGACGGCATCCAGTTCAAGGGCGGCGGCGGCAACATGCCGGGCGTGGCGATCACGAATGTGCGGATCGACAAGTCCAACAACGGTGCCGGCATCCTGGCGCAGGGCAGCGCCCGGGGCAGCGCGACGCTGACCAACGTCACCATCACCAACTCGGCGGCCGGAAACATCGTGGTGGAACCGGGTTCACAGTTCCAGATCACCGGCGGCTAGCCCGCGCACGGCGGTGGTGGCCCGGCCTACCCAGCCGGGCCACCGTCGTTCTTGGGGCCCTTTCCCTTGCCCGGATGGTCCGTCGCGGTCGGCGGACCGGGCGTCACCGGCGGCTTGCCGTGCGGCCGGAGCAGCGGCGCGCAGAACGCGGGTATCCGGTCTTCGCCGCCGGCTTCGCGGGCGAGCTCGCGCAGTTCCTCGAGCTTCATCGGCTTACCCTTCCGGTGCCGGTCCTCCCAGGTGCGGCAGAGCTTGACCACCGCCGGTGCGGCCGCCGACGGGCTCGCGCTGGGGCTCGGCGGGCGGGTCGCCGGCCGGCTCGCGGCGCTCGGGCTCGCGGGCGCCGGCGCGGAGGACGGTGGTGCGTCGCGGGGCGCGAGGCTCTCGCGGGCCGGCGGCGGGTCGGTACCGGGCAGGTAGCCGGTCTCGGCAGCCACCGCGACGCCACCCACGAGCAGCACCGAGACGGCCGCCGCGGCGGCCAGCGGCCGGAGCATCCGCAGCCGGGGCGGCGCTGGCGCCTGGGCCGGTCGTTCGTCCCGGCCGGCCTCCTCGAACGCGGTGAGGGCCGCCTCCAGCCCGGTCAGCTCCTGCGGCCGCGGTGGCGCGGTGGCCGCGGCGAGCAGGCGGTCGAGCTCCGGGGGCGTGGGATCGCGGCCGGTGGCGAGCAGTCGCTCCGCCTCGTCCGGCCGGACCCGGTTCCTTCGTGACCCGCGCATGACATTTGAGAGTGCGTCCCACAGCGGCATGGCGTTACACCCCCTCCGTACGCGGCGACTGGAGGTCCAGCGGTGCCGGCGACCCGGCGCGGCGTGCCCGCACCTCGCCGTGCTCGGCGAGCCGGCGCAGGCCGCGCATCGCCGCGATCCGTACCGCGCCGGGGCGTTTGCCCAGCACCTGGGCGGTCTGCGCGACGTCGAGCCCGGCCACGACCCGGAGCGTCACGACCTCGGCCTGCTCCTTCGGTAGCGAGGCGATCACGCCCAGCGCCCAGTCGGTCTCGGATCGCTGGATCACCTCGTTGGCCACGTCGGGATGGGTGCCGGGCAGCTCGCGTCCGGTCAGGTCACGAGGCTCCTCCGGCCGGCGCCGGGCGCGCCGCCGCTCGTCGATCGCCCGGTTGCGGGCGATCGTGAAGAGCCACACCCGAAACCCCGCCGGGGTACCGGTGAAGCCGCGCAGGGCCCGCGCCGTCTGGAGCCACGTCTCGGACGCCACGTCCTCGGCCCCGTCGCCTACGATCACCCGCAGGTAGCGCAGCAGCGCCGGCTGCTGCGCCCGCCACAGGCTGGCGAAGGCCGCGGAGTCTCCCCGCACCGCGTCGGCGAGGGCATCCGCGAGTTCCTCGTCGTCCAAAGCCTCGATTCCTGTCGCGCCGGTCCGTGTGGTCTCTCACATCCGTCGTCGAACCCCGCAGAGCCAGCAGGTTACACCCGTCTCGCGGGATGCTGACCAGGGTCGCGGGCGCTTGCTTGAGTGGGGTACGCGCAAGGTGTCCGCCACCGTGTTACCGATATCGGGCAGTGAACGAGAAATGTGTCCAGACGTCGGCGCCCGTTACACCGTTCGCTCGCCGCCTCCGCCCGATCGACCGGTCGCGCCGGCTGTACCGGGTCTGTTGGCATCGTCTCTCGGAAGCGCCTGGTGGGCACGTGGGAGGAATCCACAATGGGGGCACATTGGCCGGGGCGGCTATCGGCCGTGGTCGGGGCGGTGGCGCCCGCTCGGCCGGCACGACGGCCGGCACCAACCCTGGCAGCGTGCCCACCACGGCGTTCGACCTCCCGTCCAGCCCGGCGCGCCGGTCTCCGGTATGACCGGCGTCGGGCTGGCGGGCGAGGTCGCTCTTCTCGTGGTACGCCCGCGCCGGAGGCCCCCTCCTCTGCCGCTGGCTCCTCCTCCCGGGAACGGCGACCAGGGTGACCGGCGGCGGGCGCTCACCGTGCCCGTCGCCGGCCACCCGTCCGTAGTTTCGATGACTTTTGTCGGTGCCACCCGTCATAGTCCCTAGAGGTGCACACACCACACGGGGGTTAGGACGATGAGCGAGGTCGCCGCCACAAGCGGATCGCGTTGGCTGCGGGGGCCGCTGCGCCCGTTCCGCCGCGGGCAGTACCGGTTGCTCGCCGGTTCGGTCACGATGTCCCTCTTCGCCGCCGGGGTCTGGCTGATCGCGCTGGTCTGGCAGGTCATCGCGCTTGGCGGTGGCCCCACCGAGCTGTCGCTCGTGTCGGCCGCGGCGGCCGGTGGCATGGTGGCCACCACGCTGCTCGGCGGCGTGCTGGCCGACCGGGTGCCGCAGCGCCGGATCCTGCTCGCGGTCTCCGTGGCGCGCACGGGCGCGATCGCCGTCGTCGCCGCGCTGGCGGTGGGCGACCTGCTGCACCTGTGGCACCTGGTCGTGGTCGCCGGCGTGATCGGCCTCGGCAACGGCTTCACCTACCCGGCGTACTCCGCGCTGCTCCCGTCGATCCTGCCGGCGGAAGACCTGATGGCCGCCAACGGCGTCGAGGGCATGCTACGGCCGACCATCATGCAGGCGGCCGGCCCGGCGCTGGCCAGCGCGTTGATCGCGGCCTCCTCGCCCGGCGCGGCGATCGCCGTGGTGGCCGTGCTGGAGGCGCTCGGTGTCGCGTTCCTGCTGTTCGTGCGCCCGGTGCCGCTGCGCCGCGACAAGTCGGCCGAGCCGGCTCACCCGGTCCGCGCGGCGGTGGTCGACCTCAAGGACGGCTTCGTCTACATGGCGCGCACCCCGTGGCTGCTGGCCACGCTGCTCTTCGCCTCGGTGCTGATCCTCCTCATCATGGGTCCGGTCGAGGTGCTGATCCCGTTCGTCATCAAGGACCGGGCCGGCGGTGGCCCCGGCGACCACGCGATCGTGATGGCGGCGTTCGGCATCGGCGGTGCGATCGGGTCGCTCGGCATGGCGACGTTCAAGATGCCCCGCCGCTACCTCACGGTCATGAACCTCTTCTGGGGTCTCGGCTGCCTCCCGCTCGTGCTGATCGGCCTGTTCGCCGACGTGTGGGTGATCGCCGCGGCCGTGTTCGTGGTCGGTGTCTGCTTCTCCGCGCCGATGGTCATCTGGGGCACGCTGCTGCAGCGCCGGGTGCCGCCGCACATGCTGGGCCGCGTCTCCAGCCTCGACTTCTTCGTCTCGCTGGTCTTCATGCCGGTGTCGATGGCGCTCGCCGGCCCGGTCAGCGGCGGCATCGGGCTGGGCCTCACGTTCGCGCTCGCCGGCCTGGTGCCCACCGTTGTCGCCGTGCTCGGCATCGTGCTGGCCAGGATGCCCAAGGACGAGCTGGCCCACCCGCTCGACGTCACGCCGCCGGCCGAGGAAGAGGGCGTCGAGGTCGGCCCGGTCAAGGAGCTGGTCGCCGACGCGGCCTGATCACCCAGGCGGGGAGGGCATCCGCCGGCGGTATCCCGGTCCGTGCGCGGTGTCAGGGCCGCGGCCCGGCGGCCCTGACACCCTCAATGGGGGCGGCGTCCGTTGCCCGGTGACGTTAGTGGCCGGACAGTGCTGTCATGTCCGTGGGTGAGCAGAAGGCCTTCCACGAACCCGGCGTGGTGGTCGGTGGTGCGTTCCTCGATTTCGGAGAGGCGGGCGACGAGGAGGTCGTTCATCGCCCGCAGTCGGTCCTGAGTCCGGTAGTGGAATTCGGCCTGTACCGCGACGACGACGGAGACGGATGCCGCCGCGACGGTAAACAGGTTGACGATGGTCGGGACCTCGCCGCCGGTTAGCGCTCCGACGAGGATGTTGACAGTCAGGCACTGGGTGACCGCGACGGTCGCCGCCACGGCCGCCGCACGTTTCAGGGTCATGGGCAGGACCCTCCTTTGTCCCGCAGGGCCGCACCCGGTTCTCTCCGCCGCCGACTACAGTCCCACGCAGTACGAAAGTGGACGATAACCCAGGAAGAGACGCGGGTTGTAGTGAGCAATTGACGTCAACAGATTCTTCTTTCGTCATATGGAAAAGCGGCACGTCCACTCAGGACGGGGTCACACCGTCAGCGGGTTGTTGGCACCGGCGTACCAAACTCGTAAATAGACGATAATCGAAATAGTGAAGGGGTCGCGGCGAGTCGTCCTAAAGTACGGTCGGCAGACCGCACCTTGGGCCGCCCGAGTCGCGGCCCATGTGCCGATGAAAGCGGCGCCCCAGCTCGCCACCATCGATGTCATGAAGGCGATCGTCCAGGACAGGTACGGCTCATCCGACGGCCTCGTGCTCCGCGAGGTGGACAAACCCGCACCCGCCGCCGGCGAGGTGCTCGTACGCGTACACGCTGCGGCGGTCAACGCGCGGGACTGGCACGTCATGCGCGGCGACCCCTACCTCGCCCGCCTGGCGATGCCCTCGGTCTTCGGGTTGAGCGGACCCAAGCGGCAGATCCGGGGCAGCGACGTGGCGGGCCGGGTGGAGGCGGTTGGCGGTGGCGTGACCAGGTTCCGCCCGGGCGACGAGGTGTACGGCGACGCGGGCGACCTGGACGGTGCGTTCGCGGAGTACGTCTGCGTGCCGGACGGCCAGCTCGAACACAAGCCGGTCAACCTGACGTTCGAGCAGGCGGCCGCCGTACCACTGGCCGGCTGCACCGCGCTCGTCGGGCTGCGCGACGTCGGGCGGGTCACCACCGGCCAGCGGCTGCTCGTCAACGGCGCGTCGGGTGGCGTGGGGACGTTCGCCGTGCAGATCGCCAAGGCGTTCGGCGCGGAGGTGACCGGCGTGTGCAGCACCCGCAACGTCGAGCTGGTGCGGTCGCTTGGCGCGGACCACGTGCTCGACTACACCCGCGAGGACTTCAGCCGCGACGGGCAGCGGTACGACATGGTCTTCGACCTGGTCGCCAACCGCTCGCTGGCCGACCTCCGGCGGGCGCTGACCCCCACCGGCCTGCTCCTGCTCTCCGGTGGTGGCGTGTCGCGCAACGGTCGCCCGCACGTCACCGGCCCGATGGGCCTGCAGATCAAGGCGCAGGTCGCGTCGCGGTTCGTCCGCCACCGGCTGACGTCCCTGATGGGCATGTCGCCGAAAGCGGAGCAGCTCGCGACGCTGCGCGAGCTGATCGAGGCGGGCAAGGTCCTGCCGGCCCTCGACCGGACGTTCCCGCTCGCCCAGGTGCCCGAGGCGATCCGCTACCTGGAGGTCGAGCACGCGCGGGCGAAGGTGGTCATCACGGTCTGAGCCCGCCTTACGGTTTGCGCCGTATGGAAAGCCGCCTGCCCGTACGGAAATCAGCGTCCGTACGGGCATGGCGCTTCGTCGATTCACGCGGTAGAAACATCCTCGTCCCCTTATTCCACGACGTGAACGAAGTGGCCCAGCGGGAGAGCGCTCTCACTAGGGCCACGGCGGAGAGGACGAAACCGCATGAAGAGGCACCTGAGACGGGCACTCACGCTCGCTCTCGTACTGGCGACGGTCACCGCCGCGACCGGGACCGCCGCCGTCGCCGCACCGCCGCACGCCACCCCGGCGTCGATCTTCGGGCCGAACGTCACGGTCTTCGACCCGAGCATGCCCGTCGGCCAGATCCAGGCGGCGCTCGACGCCACGCACGCCGCCCAGGTCGGCAGCGAGATGGGCACCAACCGGTACACGTTCCTGTTCAAGCCCGGCACGTACGGCACGGCCGAGCAGCCACTGCAAATCAAGGTCGGTTACTACACCGAGATCGCCGGCCTCGGCGCCTCGCCCACCGACGTCGTGATCAACGGCAAGGTCGAGGTCTACAACCGCTGCCTGGAGGAGGGCGGCACGAGCAACTGCCTCGCGCTGGTCAACTTCTGGCGTACCCTCTCCAACCTCTCGATCAACATCAACGCCCTGGGCCAGGACGGCTGCCGGGCGTCGGCGAACTTCTGGGCCGTCTCCCAGGCGGTCTCGCTGCGCCGCATGAACATCACCGGCGGCACGCTGTCGCTGATGGACTACTGCACGGCCGGCCCGCAGTACGCCAGCGGCGGCTTCATCGCCGACTCCCGACTGCCCGCCACCACCAACGGCTCGCAGCAGCAGTGGCTGACCCGCAACAGTGAAGTCGCCGGCTGGTCGAACGGCGTGTGGAACCAGGTCTTCGCGGGCGTCACCGGCGCGCCGGACGACTCGGCGTTCCCGAGCCCGCCGTACACGACGCTCGAGACCACCCCGCTGAGCCGGGAGAAGCCGTTCCTCTTCGTCGACGCGAAGGGCAGGTACCAGGTCCGCGTGCCCTCGGCGCACCGCAACACCAGCGGCGTCACCTGGGCGAACGGCTTGACGCCGGGCCGCACGATCCCGCTCTCCGACTTCTACGTCGCGAAGCCGGGCGACTCGGTCCTGAAGATCAACCTGGCGCTCGCGCTCGGCAAGCACCTGCTGCTCACCCCGGGCGTGTACGACATCGCCCGCAGCATCGAGGTCTGGCGCCCCAACACGGTCGTCCTCGGCCTCGGCCACGCCACGCTCACCGCGGTCAACGGCTCCACCCCGCTCGACATCGCGGACGTGCCCGGCGTGATCGTCGCCGGGGTCACCATCGACGCCGGGCTCAAGGAGTCGCCGGTGCTGCTGCGGGTCGGCCAGAAGCACGGCCTCGGCTTCAGCTCGCCGAGCAACCCGACCACGCTCAACGACGTGTACTTCCGGGTCGGCGGGCCGCACGTCGGCAAGACCAACATCGCGCTGGAGGTCAACAGCGACAACGTGCTCATCGACCACACCTGGGTGTGGCGCGGCGACCACGGCGTCGAGGGCTTTACCGACACCGAGCGGTGGAACACCAACACCGGCCGGTACGGCGCCGTGATCAACGGTGACGACGTGACCGCCACCGGGCTCTTCGTCGAGCACTTCCAGCGGTACAACACGGTGTGGAACGGCGAGCGCGGCACGGTGGTCCTCTACCAGAACGAGCTGCCGTACGACCCGCCGACGCAGGCCGACTGGATGAACGGCGGTGTCGAGGGGTACGCCGGCTACAAGGTCGGCGCCAAGGTGCGCAGCCACACGCTGTACGGCGCGGGCGTCTACGTCTTCAACCAGAACAACCCGTCCATCCACACCGAGAACGGCTTCGAGGTGCCGGAGCGGCCGGGCGTCAAGCTGCACCACATCATGACCGTCAACCTCAGCGCCGGCACGATCGACCACGTCGTCAACGGCGTGGGCGAGGCGGCCGACACCACCAAGATCGGCGTCCCCGTGTACATCGCGGAGTACCCGATCCCGTAGTGCCGTCCCGGGCGGCCGGCGTGCCTCACTCCGGCCGCCCGTACGGTTCTTGCATTGTCCAGACGACTTCTTGCGGGATTCTGCGCCGGGATTTAACGTGATCGAAACTCTCCGAACTCGCAGAATCGAGCCCGTGCTGATGACCCACAGACGCATGCTGGCACTCCCCGTTGTCTTGACCTTGGCTGCGACCGCGTGGGCCATACCGGCCAGCGCAAGCGCCCGGACCGTCGCGGCCCCCGTGGTGACCCGGGCCGCCCTCGCCCCCTCGCTCGTCGCCGGCCGTGGCGCCCGCGTCGACTTCCTGGAGCAGGAGGCCGAAAACGCCCGGACCAACGGCGTGGTCATCGGCCCCGACCGCACGCCGTACACGCTGCCGGCCGAGGCATCCGGCCGCCGTGCGGTGAAGCTGACCCCCGGCCAGTACGTCGAGTTCACGCTGCCGGCCGCGGCCAACGCCATCAACGTGCGCTACAGCATCCCGGACGCGCCCGGCGGGGGTGGCATCACCGCGCCGCTCGACGTCACGGTCAACGGGAAGAGCAGTAAGACGATGACGCTCACGTCGCAGTACGCGTGGCTCTACAACCAGTACCCGTTCACGAACGACCCCAACGCCGACCTGCTGCACCCCGACTGGTGGATCACCGAGTGCTCGTGCGTGCCGGCGGCCACCACGCCCACGCCGACGATCACCAAGCCGTTCCGCCCGATGCATTTCTACGACGAGCAGCGGTTTCTGCTCGGCCGGACGTACAAGGCCGGCGACCGGGTGCGGCTCACCGCGCCGGCCCGCGGCGACGCCGCCTGGACCGTCATCGACCTGCTCGACTCGCAGCTCGTCGCGCCGCCGCACGTACGGCTGATCGCGGCGAACGTGCTGGCCTTCGGCGCCGACCCGACCGGCCGCCGCGAGTCGTCCGACGCCTTCGACCGGGCGATCGCGTTCGCCAAGCGGGCCCGGCTCAAGGTCTACATCCCGCCGGGCACGTACCAGGTCAACCGCCACATCATCGTCGACAACGTGACGATCGAGGGAGCGGGCAGCTGGTACACGATCATCAAGGGCAAGGAGGTCGCGCTCCCCGAGCCGGCACCGGACCTCTCGGTGCACACCGGCGTGGGTTTCTACGGCAGGTACGTCCAGGACGGCGGCAGCGGCAACGTGCACCTGTCCGGCTTCGCGATCGAGGGCGACGTGCGCGAGCGGATCGACACCGACCAGGTCAACGGCGTCGGCGGCGCGCTGAGCGACTCCACTGTAGACGGTCTCTACATCCGCCACACCAAGGTCGGCATGTGGTTTGACGGGCCGATGACCAACACCCGGATCACCAACAACGTGATCGTCGACCAGATCGCCGACGCGCTCAACTTCCACACCGGCGTCACCGACTCCGTGGTCTCCGACAACTTCATCCGCAACACCGGCGACGACGGCTTGGCGATGTGGTCCGAGGCCACGGCGAACGCGGGCAACACCTTCGACCACAACACCGTGCAGACGCCCACGCTGGCGAACGGCATCGCCATCTACGGCGGCACCGACAACACCGTGTCGAACAACCTGGTCGCCGACCCGATCCGGGAGGGGAGCGGCATCCACGCCGGCTCGCGCTTCGGCGCCGAGGCGTTCGCCGGAAAGCTGGCCATCACCGACAACACCGTGGTACGCGCCGGCACGTACGAGCTGAACTGGAACATCGGCCTCGGCGCCATCTGGCTGTACGCGCTCGACAAGTCGATCGAAGCGGACATCCAGGTGACCGGCGACCACTACCTTGACAGCACGTACAACGCGATCATGCTGGTCAGCGAGTGGGGTGTGAAGGACCTGTACTCGATCAGCGGCGTGAAGTTCGCGGACATCAGGGTCGACGGCACGGGTACGTCGGTGGTGAGCGCCCGGGTCGCCGGCGGCGCCTCGTTCGAAAACGTGGACGCCCGCAACGTCGGCGCGGTCGGCATCAACAACTGCGGCTCGTTCCACTTCACCCCGGCCGGCTCCGAGTTCGGCGTGACCGACCTGGGCGGCAACGACGGCGGCGGCGTCACCGGGCCGTGGTTCGCCCCGTGGATGCTGCCCAACACCATCACCTGCGACGACCGCCCACCGGTCGTACCACCCCCGCCGCCCTCCCGCTGGTGAGGTTTCCGGTCCTGATCGTTCAGTACGCGAGCAGGTCGACGGTGACCGCGTGCAGGCGGTCCTGCGTCGCCGGGTCGGTGGCCTCGGGGTTGGGCGGCGCGGGCTGGCGCTCGTCGTAGTAGGTGCCGTTGTCGCCGTGGAGCGAGGCGACGTACTCGATGGTGGCCGCGGCGTGCTCGGGCGGTTCGCCGCCGACCGCGAACATCGCGTGCAGCAGGCGGGTGGCGATGATTCCTGGATGCACGCTGACGACGTCGACGGTCGGGCTCGGCCGGTGCGCGGCCAGCCAGCAGGTGTACGTGACGAGGGCGAGCTTCGAGTGCGCGTACGCGCTCGACGGCGTGTATCCGTGCCGGGCCAGCGTGAGGTCGTCGAGGTGCAGCGACGAGGACAGGTGCGTGGCCGAGGCGACGTTGACGATCCGGCCGGCCGTCATCAGGTCGAGCAGCCCGCTGGTGAGGACGACCGGCGCCAGGTAGTTGGTCTGGAACGTGACCTCGACCCCGGTGTCGGCGACCGTACGGGTCGGCGGCCCCGGGCGGGCGGCGTTGTTGACGAGCAGGTCGACCCGGTCGGTCACGCCACGGACGTCCGAGACCAGCCGCTCCGCCTCGACGAGGGCGCTGAAGTCGGCGGCGAAGTACGACAGTGAGCCGCCCGGTGGCAGCGCCGCCCGCACCGCCCCCAGCAGGTCGGTGACCTGCGACTCCGGCTCCAGGCCGTGCAGGATGAGATGGCCGGCGCGGCCGGCGAGCGCGAGCGCGGTGGCCCGGCCGATGCCGGTCGTCGCGCCGGTCAGGATGATCGAGCTGGGCACGCCACAGTCTCCCACCCGCGCGGGCCGGCCAGCGCACCTTTCGGTCCGGTTCGACTCTCGTCTATCCTTCCGCCATACGGCTACGTGAATATGTCTCGCATATTCCGTCTCAGGTGTGGAGTGGCGATGCGAAACCGCTGGAAGGCACCGCTCGTGCTCGGCCCGCTGCTGGGCGTACTGCTGGCGGGCGCGCCCGCCTCGGCCGCCGTGGACAACTGGGTGACCGTCGGGTCCGACCGCGCCGACCCGCTGACCGAGAGCCAGGGGCTCGCGTCGGTCGAGGTGCCGGCCGGCCAGCCCAACCGGTACACCGGAATCGGTACGATCCCGGTCGGCGTCTCCAGCCGCGGCTGGAACCACGTCGGCGACCCCGACGCGCTCAGCGGCTACTACATCGAGCCGTACCAGCGGGACTCCGGCAGCGCCAAGATGTATCGCGTGCAGGCGCCGGGCGGGGCCTGGTCCGAGTACGTGCACGCGCTGGAGCCGGGCGAGGCGCTCAACAACTCGTTCGCGGCCATCTCGCCGGACGGCCGGTGGATGGTCACCGGCGAGTGGGGCACGATGAGCCGCCTGCTGGTCTTCCCCGCACCGGGCCTCAACCCGGCCACGTCCCCTTCGACCAACCTGCCGTACGCCTCCGCGATCCGCCTCGACCGCCCGGTGCGCGACGTCCAGGGGTGCGACTTCGCCAGCGCCACCCGCCTGCTCTGCTCGTCGGACGACCCGGCCGGCACGCTCCTCGGCATCACCAAGCCGCTGCTGCAGATCGACCTCGCGGCCGCACTGTCCGGTGTGGACGTGGCCGGCACGGTCACCGCGCTGCGCCAGCTTCCGCTGCAGAGCGGCTGCGGCGGCACGTTCGAGGTGCAGGGCATCGACTACGACCGCCGGGACGGCACGCTCCGGGTGATCGTCATGTCGCCGAGTATCTGCGTGCTCTTCGACAGCAAGACCTGGCGCTTCGTGCGCGGCCCGCAGCCCTGAGCGCGGGCGAGCAGAGGCCGGCGATCCCGGTCACCGCCGCCACCGCGGCGCAGCCGGCCAGTACCGGTGGCGCCCCGGTGGCGTCGACGGCCGCACCGAGGAGGTTGTTGGTCGCCAGCAGCGGCAGGCTCTGGGCCAGCAGGACGCGACAGCATGACGGACACCGCCCTGGGCCGCCGCCGTCCAGGTCATCGCGAACCCGAGCAGCTGGGTACCGAGCAGGGAGAGCGTGACGCCCGCGAGCCAGACCCAGTACCGCCGCCCGATCATTCCGGCGAACCTAGCGGCGACCCCCGACATACTCTCGTCTCGTGGTCGATCGCAGTGCTCCGGTGGACGGGTTTCGGTTGGCGTACGAGCGCTCCGGCAGCGGGCCGGCGGTCGTGCTGCTGCACGGGTGGCCCGGCGACCGCACCGACTACCGGCTCGTCACGCCCGCGCTCGCGGCCTCGGCCGACGTGGTGGTGCCCGACCTGCGCGGCTTCGGCGAGTCCGACAAGCACGTGGCCGACCCGGCCGAGGCGTACAGTGTGGACGCCCAGGCGCGCAGCGTCGTGGGGCTGATCGAGGAGCTGCGGCTGGAGCGGCCGGTGCTCGCCGGCTACGACATCGGCAGCCGCATCGCCCAGCGGGTGGCGGCCACCCGCCCGGAGCTGGTACGGGCCCTGGTCGTCTCGCCGCCGCTGCCAGGGATCGGCGAGCGGATCCTCAGCGCCGGCGCCCAGCGCGAGTTCTGGTACCAGCCGTTTCACCAGCTACCGCTGGCCGAGCAGCTCGTCGACGGGCGCCCGGAGGCGGTGCGGGCCTACCTGCGGCACTTCTGGACCCACTGGTCCGGCCCGGACTTCGTGCCCGCCGAGGAGCACCTGGACCACCTCGTGGCCGCGTACTCGCCGCCGGGCGCGTTCGTCGCCTCCATCGGGTGGTACCGGGCCGGCGCCGGCGCGGTGGCCCGGTCGCTGAGCGAGCGGGCGCCGGATCCGGCCGACCGGCTCGCCACGCCGACGAGCGTGCTGTGGCCGGAGCACGACCCGCTCTTCCCGCGCGAGTGGTCCGACCGGCTCGACACCTTCTTCGCCGACCTGCGCCTGCGCCACCTCGACGGCGTCGGCCACTTCCTGCCGGTCGAGGCCCCCACCGACCTAACGGCCGCGATCACAGCGGCGCACTAACGCCAATTCGATCAACGCTGTGAGCCGGGCACGCTCGGCGAGCGTCAGGCCGTCGCCCGGCCCAGGCGGGCGCGCGGGTGGTCGAGATCGTGGTACGCAGGTGCCCTCGGGTGGGCGGATCCGTACCACGATCTGCTGGGACGGATCCGTGAACTCGGGGGCGAGGTCCGCCCGCCCCTTGATCGCCGTCGGGGGTGGGGGCCGTGTGGATCGGGGCGATCTCGACTGGAATACCACGATCACTGCGGCGCCCTAGGAGAGCATTCGGGCTACCGCGATGTCCGCGGTGGTCCGGACCGTTGCTCCCGCGGCCTCACCCGCCGCGGTCCGCACTCTCACCCCGGCCCCTGCGGGGAGCCGGAGACTGTGCGTGCGCCCGGCAGCCAGCGGGCGGGGTGGGCTTGTGTCGCGGAGCCGGAAGCGGAGGCCGGGGCACTCGCCGAGCCCTGCGAGCCGCCGGCCGTAGCGGTGCCCGCGGGAATGCGCCCCAACAGAACGCTCCACGTTTCCCCGGGGACCCGCGCATGCGGTCCACGGCTGAGGTGGGCCGGGAAAGTGGTTTGTTTCATGGGTTGACGTAAACCGATGTCCGACCGTACCGTACATCGAGCGGTTTAACTCTTTCTCCATCCCCAACCGGGGCGTCTGCCCGGCCCGGTGCGGGGCCGCTGACGCGCGGCCCGAGCCCCACGTCCATACCGCCCGCGCCGCGGCGCCTGGTTCGCCATGCCTCGTGAAGGGATATGCCCATGACCGGAGAGCCGGTAAGAAACACCCCCAACCGGCGAGATGTGCTGAGGATGACCGGCCTCGCCGGCCTCGGGCTGGGCCTCGCCGCGTGCGGCCGGGGGTTCGGCGGCGGTGACGACGAGCCTGCCGGCGGTGCGGTCCAGCTCAACATGGTCTGGTGGGGCGACGCCAAGCGCGCCGAGAAGACGCAGGCCGCGCTCGACATCTTCCAGCGCAAGCACGAGGGCATCACCGTCAAGATCGAATATCAGGACAGCGGGCCGTACAAGGACAAGCTGGCCACCCGCTTCGCGGCCGGCGACCCGCCGGACGTGATGGCGATGCGGATGGACAGCCTCCGCGAGTATGCCGACCGCGGCACGCTGCTCGACCTCGGCCAGCACTCCGGCGCCGTAGACCTCTCCGGCCTGAGCGAGAGCGCCCGGACGCTAGCGGCGGTCGGCGACAAGACGTACGGCGTGCCGGCCGGGCTCAACGCGATCGGCTTCGTCGTCAACCGGACCCTGACCGAGAAGTATGGGGTGTCCATCCCGGACGGTGACACGTGGAGCTGGGCCGACCTGGCGTCTTTCGCGCGGCAGGTCACCCAGGCCAGCGGGCGGAAGGTGTACGGGACCAACTTCGAGGCGTTCACGCTGGCCAACTTCATCGTCTTCACCCGGCAGCACGGGGAGGACTTCTACACCGCCGACGGCGCGCTCGGCGTGAGTGAGTCCACTGTGGTCGAGTGGTTTGAGATGGTCGAGGCGATGCGGGCCGAGGGCGGCTTCCCGCCGGCCGGCTTCATCGAAAAGGTGGGCGCCTCGGCCGAGCAGTCCTACCTGGCCAAGGGCTCGATCGCGTCGCAGATCATCCCGACCAACAACTTCCTGGCGTACAACGCGGCGGCCGGTGGCAACCTGGCCCTGCTGCGCATCCCGGGGGAGACGCAGGCCGTGCGGCGGGGACAGTCGGTTGACTGCCCGCACCTCTGGTCGGTCGCGGCCGCCACGAAGCACCGCGACGAGGCGCTGGCGCTGCTCGACTTCCTCGCCAACGACGTCGAGGCGTCGAAGGCCACCGGCACCACCCGGGGCGTGCCGGCCAACACGTCGGTGGCGCAGGAGATCAAGCCGAGCCTGGAGAAGGACGACCAGGTCGCCACCGAATACCTGGCCGGGCTCCAGAAGGAGAAGCTGCCGCGCTCGTACACGTACCCGCCCGGATCCAGCAAGATCGCCTCCAGCCTGGAGTCGATCGCCGCCGAGGTCGAGTTCAAGCGGCAGACGCCCCAGCAGGCCGCGAAGACGTTTCTCGACACGGGGCGGAAAGCCCTGGGCAAGTGACCACCACGACCCGGGTCACGCTCCCCGCCGGAGCGTCCGCGCCGCCCGCGCCACCACCGCGGCGGGTCAAGCCGCGCAAGGACCGGGCCGGATACCTCTTCCTGCTGCCCTGGTTCATCGGGATGCTCTTCACGGTCATCCCGTTCTTCGCCTCGCTCTACCTCGCCTTCACCGACTACAACCTGCTGAACGCTCCACAGTGGATCGGCCTGGGCAACTTCCGGGAGATGCTCGACGACCCGCTGCTGCGGCAGTCGCTGAAGGTCACGTTCATCTACACGTTCGTGTCGGTGCCGCTGTCGCTCGTCGTGGCGCTGGGCGTGGCGATGCTGCTCAACCGGGGCGTACGCGGCCTGCCGATCTACCGGGCGGTCTTCTACCTGCCCTCGCTGCTCGGCGGGAGCGTCGCGGTAGTGCTGCTGTGGCGCTACATCTTCGGCCTCGACGGCGTCGTCAACGCGTTTCTCGGCTGGTTTGGCATCGACGGTCCAGCGTGGACGTCCGATCCCGACTACGCGCTCACGACGCTGATCGTGCTGCACATCTGGACGTTCGGCTCGCCGATGGTGATTTTCCTGGCCGGGCTGCGGCAGATCCCGGCGATGTACTACGAGGCGGCGGCCGTCGACGGCGCCTCGAAGTGGCACCAGTTTCGGTCGATCACCCTGCCGCTGCTCAGCCCGATCATCTTCTTCAACCTGATCCAGTCGCTGATCTCGTCGTTCCAGACGTTCACCCAGGGCTTCGTGCTGAGCAGCGGCACGGGTGGCCCGGCCGACTCCACGATGTTCTACAACCTCTACCTGTACCAGCAGGGGTTTTCGCAGTTCAACATGGGCTACGCGTCGGCCATGGCGTGGATGCTGCTGGTCATCATCGCCGCGTTCACCGCGCTCAACTTCCTGGCCGCCAAGTACTGGGTCTTCTACGACAACTGAGGTCTCGCCATGTCGCTGCTCAGATCCCGGTTTGCCCGCCACATCATGCTCTGCCTCATCGGAGCGGTCATGATGTATCCGTTGCTGTGGATGGTCTCCAGCTCACTCAAGCCCAGCAAGACGATCTTCACCGACCTCGCGCTCTGGCCGGCGGCGTGGGACCTGAGCAACTACCCCGATGGCTGGACCGCGCTGGAGCACCCGTTCAGCCTGTACTTCGTCAACTCGTTCGTCATCGTGGTGCTGAGCATCATCGGCAACCTGGTCTCCTGCTCCCTCGCGGCGTACGGCTTCGCCCGGCTCAACTTCACCGGCCGCAAGCTCTTCTTCGCGCTGATGCTCGGCACGATGATGCTCCCCGGACACGTGCTGCTGGTGCCGCAGTACATCGTGTTTGCCAAGCTCGACTGGATCAACACGTACTACCCGCTGCTGGTGCCGAACTTCCTCGCCACCAACGCGTTCTACATCTTCCTGATGGTCCAGTTCATGCGCTCGCTGCCGCACGAGCTGGACGACGCCGCCCGGATCGACGGCTGCGGGCCGTTCCGCACGTTCTGGAGCGTGATCATGCCGCTCTGCCTGCCGGCGTTCGCGACCACGGCCATCTTCACGTTCATCTCGGTCTGGAACGAGTTCTTCGCGCCGCTGATCTACCTGACCGACTCGGAGCTCTACACCGTGCCGCTGGCGCTGCGGCAGTTTATGGACTCGGAGGGGCAGTCGCAGTGGGGGCAGATGTTCGCGATGTCGTTCCTGTCGCTGGCGCCGGTCGTCGGGTTCTTTATCGCCGGCCAGAAGTACCTGGTCAAGGGCATCGCCACCACGGGACTCAAATGAGGAGCGCCGACAACGGCGACGGCACCTACCGCAACCCGGTGCTGCACGCGGACTGGTCCGACCCGGACGTGATCCGGGTCGGCGCCGACTTCTACCTCGTCGCGTCCAGCTTTCACCGGGTACCCGGACTGCCCATCCTGCACAGCCGCGACCTGGTCAACTGGTCGATCGTCGGCCACGGGCTGCCGCGGCTGGAGCCGGAGGAGGAGTTCGACACCCCGCGGCACGGGTGCGGCGTGTGGGCGCCGGCGCTCCGTCACCACGACGGCCGGTTCTGGATCGTGTATCCCGACCCGGATCGGGGCATCTTCGTCATCACCGCCACCGACCCCGCCGGACCGTGGAGCCGGCCACACCTGCTCAAGGGCGGCCGGGGGCTGATCGACCCGTGTCCACTGTGGGACGTCGACGGGTCGGCGTACCTGGTGCACGCCTGGGCCAAGAGCCGCGCCGGGTTCAACAACAAGCTCACCTGCCACCGGATGAGCCCGGACGGCAGCGCGCTGCTGGACGGCGGCCGGCACATCGTCGACGGCGACGCGCTCCCCGGCTACCGCACGCTGGAGGGGCCCAAGTTCTACACCCACGACGGCTGGTACTGGATCTTCGCGCCCGCCGGTGGCGTCACCGACGGCTGGCAGTCGGCCTTCCGGTCCCGGCACGTCTTCGGCCCGTACGAGGACCGGATCGTGCTGGCCCAGGGCGACACCCCGGTCAACGGCCCGCACCAGGGCGCCTGGGTGACCACTGTGGACGGGGCGGACTGGTTCCTGCACTTCCAGGACAAGGGAGCGTTCGGCCGGGTCGTGCACCTGCAACCCATGCGGTGGGCGGACGGCTGGCCGTCGATCGGCTCACCGCCCGGCCAGCCGGTCCCGTCGCACCGGAAGCCGGCGGCAGGACCCGGAAGGCCGGCGGCACCCGCCGCGGCTGACGACTTCACCGGGCCTGACCTCGGACCGCAGTGGGCGTGGGCGGCCAACCCGCGGCCGGAGTGGTGGAGCTTCCAGCCGGGCGGCGGGCTCCGGCTCGCCTGCCTCCCCACCGATCCGGACGGCGACCTGCGGCGCCTGCCCAACCTGCTCGGCCAGCGGCTCCCCGCCGAGCACTTCCGCGCCACGACCACGCTCCGCCTGATTGGCACGACCCCGGGAGCGCGGGCCGGCCTCACGATCCTCGGCCGCAGCTACGCCTGGATCGGGCTCGAACACAGCGCCGCCGGCGTGCGGCTCGTCCATCGGGTGGCCGGCGAAGGCGAGCCGGAGCGGGACGCCGCGCCCCCGATGTCCACAGAGGAATCCGTCGGCGTCGAGGTGACCCCCGACGGCCGGTGCCAGTTCCTCGCCGGCGAGCCGCCGCGCCCGATCGGACCGCCGTTTCCGGCCACGGCCGGGCACTGGGTCGGCGCCACACTAGGGCTCTTCGCCAGCGGTACGGGGGGTGCGGTCGAGGTGAGCCGGCTGGGCGTAACGGGACCGGCGGCATGACGGCGCAGACGGTCAGCCTGCGACTGGGCGAGCGCCCGGTCGCCGAGTACGCCTGGCAGCCCCGCCTCCCGGAGACCGTCTCGCCTCGCCCCTTCCTCCACCCGGTCCGCACGCTCGGCGGCACCGAGGTCACCGAGTCGATGCCCGCCGACCACCTGCACCACCTCGGCGTGAGCGTCGCGGTCGCGGACGTCGGCGGGGCCAACTTCTGGGGCGGGCGCACGTTCGTACCCGGGCGCGGGCCGGTGCACCTGCCCAACCACGGCACCCAGCGACACCACCGCTGGACGACCCGCGACGCCAGCAGCGTCCACCACGAGCTTCGCTGGATCGGTCCGGCCGGCACCGACCTGGTGCGCGAGCGGCGCCGCATCGCCGCCCTTCCGGTGAACGACCGCGCGTGGGCGCTCGACTTCGGCTTCGAGCTCACCAACGTGACCGGCGAGCCGCTCGCCTTCGCCAGCCCGGCCACCAACGGCCGCCCCGGCGCCGGGTACGGCGGCTTCTTCTGGCGGGCGCGCCGCGGCGACCGGCGGATACACGTGCTCGGCCCGGACCGCACCGGCGAGCGGCGGCTGCACGGGCAGCGGACCGCCTGGCTGGCGCTCAGCGGCGCGGACACCGATCCGTGGACGTTGATCTTCGTGCCGGGCCAGGCCGACCTCTGGTTCGTCCGCAGCCGCGACTACGCCGGCGTGGGTTCCGCGCTCGCCTGGGACCAGCCGCTGGTCGTCGGCTCGGGCAGCGCGCTGCGTCGCCGTATCATCACGGTCGTGGCCGACGGCCGGCTCCGCTCGCGCGAGGTCGCCGGCATCGCCGGTGAGGTCGCGGCGCTCCACGACGGGTGGCCGCCGTGACCGCCAGCCGCCGGTCCGTCCCCGCCGTCCGGGCGCCACGGCGGCCGGGACAGGGCGCGGGCCTGGCGACGAGAGACGGCGAGGTGACGATGGCGGGTCCCGGCGTACGGCCGCCGGCGCTGGCCGACCAGCCGCACGGCACCGCCACCCTGCGCGTGCGGGGGCGCGACGTCGCCGAGTACGTGTGGCGCCCCGACCTGCCGCTCGCCATGTCCCCGCGCCCCTACCTGCACCCCGTGCGTACGCTCGCCGGCACCACCGTCACCGACGCCGGCCCCGACTCGCACCGCCACCAGTTCGGCATCAGCATCGCCGTGCCCGACGTGGGTGGGCACAACTTCTGGGGCGGGCGCACGTTCGTCGCCGGTCACGGCCCGGCCTGGCTCGACAATCACGGCGTGCAGCGGCACCAGCGGTGGCTGCGGCACACCGGCGACGAGCTCGCGCACGCGCTGCGGTGGGCGGACGCGCACGGCAACCCGGTGCTGCACGAGCAGCGCACGATCACCTGCCGCCCGGTCACCGACACCGCTTGGGCGCTGGCCATCCACACCCGGCTCACCAACGCGACCGGCGCGCCGCTGCCGTTTCGCAGCCCGGCCGCACTGGGGCGTCCCGGCGCGGGGTACGGCGGCTTCTTCTGGCGCGCCGCCCCGGTGGAGAGCGCCCAGATCCTCAGCCCGGCCGGCACCGGCGTGCGATCGGTGCACGGCGGCACAGCGGCCTGGCTCGCGGTCACCGGCGGCGACCGGTGGACCGTCCTGTTCGTACCCGGGGACGAGGCCACCGCCCGCGACCGGTGGTTCGTGCGGGCCCGCGACTACGTCGGGGTCGGCTCCTCGCTCGCCTGGGACGAACCGCTCGTGCTCGGCCCGGACGAGACGATCGAGCGGAGCCTCGTCACCGCCGTCGTGGACGGCCCGCTCACCGCGGCCGCGGCCGCCGCTCTCGCCGGCGCGGTCCGGCAGGCGCCATGACCGACCGTACGTCGATCCGGCCGAGCAGCCCGCGGCAGCGCGAGGCGCCGGTGCGGCAGGAGAGCCTGCGCACCATCAACCTCGAACTCGTCTTCCGGCACATCCTCGCGGCGACCCACCCCATCTCCCGCACCGAGCTGGCGGCGGCCACCGGCCTGACCCGGCCCACCATCACCCGGATCGTCGAAGACCTCCTCGCCGGCCAGCTCATCACCGAGACCGGCATCGCCCACGACGGGCGCGCCGGCCGGCCCCGGGTGGGGCTCACGCTCTCCGACCGGGGGCCCGCGGGGCTCGGCCTCGACATCCGCGCCGACGGCCTGGCCGCCTGCGCCGTCGACCTGACCGGAAACGTGCGCCACCTGGCCTTCGCGCCGTCGCCGTACGCCGGCCGCACCGCCGGCGCCGTGCTGGCCGACCTCGCGCGGATGGCCGATGCCGCGATCGAGGCCATCGCCGCGGAGCGCCTCACCGTCGTGACGGCGACGCTCGCGGTACCCGGGCCGGTGGACGCCGGCGTGGTGCGCACCGCGCCCGCGCTCGGCTGGCGCGACGTGGACGCCGGCGCCCTGCTCCGCGACGCCACCCGCCACCTCGACCTGCCGGTGACGGTGGAAAACGAGGCCAACCTGGCCGCGCTCGGCGAGCTGTACGCGGGCGGCGACGCCCGGGGCGGCTTCGTCTACGTCTCCGGCGGTCTCGGCATCGGCGCCGGCATCGTCCTAGATGGAGAGTTGCTGCGCGGCATGCGCGGCTGGAGCGGCGAGTTGGGACACGTCACCGTCTACCCCGACGGCAAGCCGTGCCCGTGTGGCGCGCGCGGCTGCCTGCACACCTACGCGAGCCTGGAGGCCATCCTCGGCGACCAGCCGGCCCCGGTCGACGTCACGCCCGACGCCGCCATCCTCACCCGCGCCGACGCGGGGGAGCCGGCCACCCTCGCCGCGCTCGACACCGCCAGCACCACCCTCGGCATCGCGCTGTCCGGCGTGCTCAACATCCTCGACATCGACACGGTGCTGCTCGGCGGCAGCTACGCCCTGCTGACGTCGTGGCTCACCGCCAACGCGCAGGCCGAGATCAACCAGCGGGTCCTCACCACCGGCTGGGCCCCGATCACCGTCCGCCCGGCGCTCCTCGGCCCCGACGCGGCGGTCATCGGCGCCGCCCTCACCTCGATCGACCAGATCCGCCAGCACCCCGCGACCTGGCTGCTCCACCAGCCCTCCAGGCGCTAAAGACCCATTTATGGAGCTACCGCGATCTCCGTCGTGGTCCAGACCGTTGCGCGGGGTGCGTTCCCGCGGCCGCACCCTCCGCGCTTCACAACCCACGCCGGCCCCAGGGCCGGCGGCGCGACCGTCACCACGGGGGCCTTGTGGCCCCGAGGCCCGGCGTCCTTGAAAGGGGCGGTCTACCGCCCGCTGCCGCGGGGTTCGGCCCACGAGTGGCCGCTGCCGGACCCGTTGGAATAGATCGTCCAGGGTCTGTATCGGTTTCCTTGCCGGGCCGCGCCAGGCCCAGACGCCGCCGTGCGGCGTCCCCGGAAGTGGTACAGAAGCGCAGCACAGGGGGTTTGTTTCATCGATTGACTTAACGATCGGGCGTGGCATAGTCTCATCTACGCATCGACTGTGATCGGTGGCTGGGCAACCGCCGGTCCGCAGTCTCGTCGCCTGTCCGGGCTAGCGACGGTCAAACACGCAGCCATTTCGAGGACGGCCGACGCCACCGCACCCCTTCGCGCGCGTGAGGCCGTTCCCGTGCGAAGAAAGGATGCGAATGTCCAACCGACTTACGCTCGGCGCCGCCGTGATCGGCTTGGCGGTGCCGACCGTGATCGTCGCGGTATCGGTGCTGCCGGCCAGCGCCGCGACTCCCGCGAACGGTGGCGTCTACACGCTGGCCGTGGGGGCTTCGGGTAAGTGCCTGGAGGTGGCGGGTGGCTCGGCGGACAACGGCGCGCTGCTCCAGCAGGCGTCGTGTAGTGCTGGTTCGACCCGGCAGCAGTGGCGGGTGGTTTCGTCGTCGGCTGGTGGCTTCAACCTGGTGAACGTGAACAGTACCCGCTGTGCGGACCTTCCGTCCGGCTCGACCAGCTCGGGTGTGCAGCTCCAGCAGTGGGGCTGTGGTGACGGGACGAAGGTCAACCAGCGGTGGTCCTTCGCGGCGTCGAGTGCCGCCTCCGGCAAGTACCGGATCACGAGCGCCGCGAGCGGCCTCTGCGTCAGCGACCGGGACGGCTCGACCGCGGGTGGCAACCCGATCGTGCAGGAGACCTGTTCGGACGTGGCCCGGATGCAGTGGCTCTTCAACCAGGTCGGCGGCAACCCCAACCCGACCACGCCGCCGCCATCGGGCACCCCGACCGTGGCGTCCGACGGCACCGGCACGTACCGCACGGTGCAGGCGGCCATCGACGCCGTACCGGCGAACAACTCGACCCGCCGGGTCATCACCATCAAGGCCGGCACCTACCGCGAGGTGATCCGGGTGCCGTCCAACAAGCCGCTCGTCACCCTGCAAGGGCTCGGCTCCGGACCGTCCAACGTGGTCATCGTCTACAACAACTCAGCCGGTACGCACGGCACGTCCGGCAGCGCAACGGCCTTTGTGGACGGCCGTGACTTCGTCGCGACCAACCTGACCATCTCGAACGACTTCGACGAGAACTCGGCCAGCAGCGGCCACCAGGCCGTCGCGCTGAACCTCAACGCGGACCGCGCGGTCCTCGACAACGTACGGCTCCTGGGCGACCAGGACACGTTCCTGGTAAACGACGCCACCCGCGCCTACGTCGCCGACTCCTATGTGGAGGGCACCGTCGACTTCATCTTCGGCGGCGGCACGATCGTCTTCGACAACTGCTCCATCTACGAGAAGCGCTCCACCGGTGGCCCGATCACCGCGGCCAGCACCGCCGCCACCAAGACGTACGGCTTCCTCTTCTACCGTTCGAGCATCAGCGGGGCAGCCAACAACGTCACCCAGCTCGGCCGCCCGTGGCGCCCGGACGCGCAGGTGCTGTACCGGGAGTCCACGCTCAGCGCGACCATCCGCACCGCGCAGCCCTGGACGGACATGTCCGGCAACGTCTGGCAGAACGCGCGCTTCCTCGAGTACCGGAACACCGGCTCGGGTGCCGGCACCAACGCCAACCGCCCGCAGCTCTCCGACTCCCAGGCCGCCAACTACACGCCGCAGCGGTACCTCGCCGGCTCCGACGGCTGGAACCCGATGTGAACGCTCCCTCCCGAGGAAGGACGAAGATGAAACGGAAACTGGTGACCCTCGCCGCGGTCGCCCTGACCGTGCCGGCCGCGATCGTGGCGGTGTCGGTGCTCCCCGCGAACGCCGCGAGCCCGGCCAACGGTGGCGTCTACACGCTGGCCGTGGGGGCTTCGGGTAAATGCCTGGAGGTGGCGGGTGGCTCGGCGGACAACGGTGCCCTGCTCCAGCAGGCGTCGTGTAGTGCTGGTTCGACCCGGCAGCAGTGGCGGGTGGTTTCGTCGTCGGCTGGTGGGTTCACGTTGGTGAACGTGAACAGCACCCGCTGTGCGGACCTTCCGTCCGGCTCGACCAGCTCGGGTGTGCAGCTGCAGCAGTGGGGCTGTGGTGACGGGACGAAGGTCAACCAGCGGTGGTCCTTCGCGGCGTCCGGTGCCGCCTCCGGCAAATACACCATCGCCAGCGCCGCGAGCGGGCTCTGCGTGAGCGACCGGGACGGTTCGACGGCGGGTGGCAACCCGATCGTGCAGGAGACCTGTTCGGACGTGGCCCGGATGCAGTGGCTCTTCAACCAGGTCGGCGGCAACCCGACCACACCACCGCCGGGCGGCGTGCCGTACTCGAACGTGCCGGACGGCTTTGCCCAGGGCGTCACGGGTGGCGCCGGTGGGCAGACCGTGACCGTCACCAACCAGTCGCAGCTCAACCAGTACGTTACCGCGAGCGGCTCGTACGTGATCCGAGTCTCCGGCACCATCAACATCAGTCCTAAGGGGACGGAGCTGCGGGTCGCCTCCAACAAGACGATCATCGGCGTCGGCACCAGCGGGCAGATCGTCGGCGGCGGCTTCTTCCTCGGCACCGGCGTCAGCAACGTCATCATCCGAAACCTGACCATCCGCGACACGCTCATGCCCGACGACGACCCGGGCGACGACGCGTACGACTACGACGCGATCCAGCTGGACACCGCGAACCGGATCTGGATCGACCACAACCGGCTCTCCCGGATGAACGACGGCCTCATCGACAGCCGCAAGGACACCACCAACCTCACCGTGTCCTGGAACCACCTGGTCGACAACAACAAGACCTTCGGCATCGGCTGGACCGACAACGTCACCGCGCGAATCACCATCCACCACAACTGGCTGCAAAACACCCGCACCCGCAACCCCAGCGCGGACAACATCGCCTACTGCCACCTCTACAACAACTACGTCCAGAACACCTCGTCGTACGGCAACTACATCCGCGGCCTTACCAAGGGTGTCATCGAAAACAGCTACTTCGAAAACAGCCGCAACCCGTACTACGTGGAGGCCGGCGAGCTCGTGGCCCGCGGCAACATCACCGTCAACAGCCCGTGGGACTCCGGCAAGGTGACCTCGAAGGGCTCCGCGTTCAACCCGTCCAGCTTCTACTCGTACACGCTCCACGCCGCCGCCGACGTGCCCGCGCTGCTGCGCCAGTACGCCGGACCGCAGGCGAGCATCGGTAACTGACCCAGCCTGCCGGCCTTCCCCTTTCCCACGGGGGGAAGGCCGGCATCTTCCCTTGTGGAGGATCGATTCCCGTGTGGAGGGTCCGATGAAACGACAGCTCGTACTGATCGGCGCCGTACTGCTCGCAGTCACGCCCGCGCAAAGTGCCGCGGCTGCGGATCCGGTCACCGCGTTCCCCGGCGCCGTCGGTGTGGGCGCGGGCGCGACTGGTGGGCGCGGCGGCGCGATCTACCACGTGACCAACCTGAACGACTCCGGCGCGGGCTCGTTCCGCGACGCGGTGGGCACCGCCAACCGCATCGTCGTCTTCGACGTCGGCGGCTACATCCGGCTCACCTCGACCGTGCTGGTCAAGAGCAATATCACGATCGCCGGCCAGACCGCCCCGGGCGGCGGCATCGGGGTGATGGGCGGCGAGGTCTCGTTCAACAGCGCGACCAACGTGATCGTCCGCGACTTCCGCTTCCGGCAGGGCGACCTCGACCCGAACGACGAGAACAACGGGCTCAACTGGCTCGACGCGAGCAACATGATCTTCGATCACGTGTCGGTCGAGTTCGCCCAGTGGAACAACATCGGCGCGGTGCGGGCCCGCGACATCACCATGCAGTACTCGATCAACGCGAACCCGATCGGCCAGCAGTTCGCCGCGCACACCGAGACCGGCCCGTTCACCTGGTACCGCAACCTCTGGGCCAACTCGCACAACCGGTGCCCGCTGGCCAAGGGCAACACCCAGTACATCAACAACGTCGTCTACAACTACCAGGCGGCGTACACGGCCGGAAACTCCAGCGGCCACTTCCTGCACGACGTCGTAGGCAACTACTTCATCACCGGCCCGCGCACCACCAACTCCTCGAACGCGTACTACCAGATGCGCAACCAGCAGGTCTTCAACAGCGGCAACGTGATCGACAGCAACCGCGACGGCCAGCTCAACGGCGGCACGCTCAACCTCGGCGCCGGCGCGACCGCGCTGGCCAGCCCGTGGTCGAGCACCACCGCGGGCATCCCGACGCTGAGCGCCTCCGCCGCGTACGCCGAGGTGCTCGCCCGCGCCGGCGCCCAGCCCCGCGACCAGGTCGACAACCTCGTGCTCGCCGACGTCCGCTCGCTCGGCACCGCGGGCAACCTGTGGGCGTCGCAGACCGCCACGGGCCTGGGCAACAGCGGGTACGGCACGATCGCCGGCGGCACCGCCCCAGCCGACCGTGATCGGGACGGCATGCCCGACGCCTGGGAGGCCCGGTACGGCCTCGACCCGGGTTCGGCCGCCGACGCCACGGGCGACTTCGACCGCACCGGCTACACGAACGTGGAGAAGTACCTCAACGGCCTGATGAACGGCTCGTACCCCGCCTGACTCGCTGTGGGCGACCACACAAACTTGCCGAGCGTCAGCAACTTTGCTGGCTCTCGGCAAGTTTGCTAGCTTCTGAGGAGTGAACGATCCCGGGCTGCGCGAGCGGAAGAAGGCGGCGACCCGCGCGGCGCTGACCGACGCCGCGATCCGGCTGGCGCAGGAGCGCGGCGTGGAGCACGTGACCGCCGAGGCGATCGCCGACGCGGCCGGGGTGTCGCCGCGGACGTTCCACAACTACTTCGCCAACAAGGAAGAGGCCATCCTGGCGGCGATGTGGGACTTCGTGCGGGAGGTCGTGGCCGCGATCCGGGCCCGGCCGGCGCGGGAGTCGGCGATGGAGGCGATGCGGCACGTCGCCGACGAGATGATCGCCACCAGCGTCGACAGCATCGACGATCTCGCCACCCGGATGCGGCTGATGGACAACAGCCCGACGCTGTCCAGGCGCAACGACGCGCTCAAGGAAGAGGTGGGGCGCAGTGTCATCGAGGCGCTCGCCGAGCGCTCCGGCACCGACCCCGACCGCGACCTGTACCCGCGCCTGCTCACCGCGAGCCTGCACGCGGCACTGATCGCCACGATCGAGGTCTCGCGCGGCGACAAGACCGGCCGCAGCCTCGCCGACCTGCTGACCGAGGCCTTCGACCAGCTCGCCGCGGGGCTGCGCGAGCCGCTCCGCTAGCACCCATACAGAGCCCACGAGCCCCGCCGCCGACCGGTGGCTGGGTCGACACAGCACGCCCTCGATACAGGGAGAAGTATCCCATGGCTACCTATCTGTACCGGTTGGCCCGGTTCTCGTATCGGCGCCGGCGGCTCGTCCTGGTGCTGTGGCTGGCGGTGCTGGCCGCGTTCGGCACTGGCGCGCTCACGCTCTCCGGGCAGACCTCCACCTCGTTCACCGTCCCAGGTACCGAGTCGCAGCAGGCGATCGACCTGCTCGGTGAGAGGTTTCCGCAGGCGGGAGCGGGTGGCGCGACCGCGCGGGTGGTGTTCGCCGCGCCGGCCGGTGAGACGCTCGCCGACCCGGCCAACCGCGCCGCGATCGAGCAGGCGGTCGCGGCGCTGAAGGTGGCGCCGCAGGTGGGCGCGGCCACCGACCCGTACCAGGCTGGTGGCGTCAACCCGGCCGGGACGGTGGCGTACAGCCAGGTGACGTACACCGTGCAGGGCATGGACATCACCGACGCCTCGCGCGACGCGCTGAGCGCCGCCGCCGAGCCGGCCCGGTCGGCCGGGCTGACCGTCGAGATGGGCGGCGACGCGCTCCAGCCACCGGTCGAGACCTCGGCGACCGAGGTACTCGGCATCGTGATCGCCGCGCTGGTACTGGTGATCACGTTCGGGTCGCTGGTCGCGGCGGGGCTGCCACTGCTGACCGCGATCATCGGGATCGGTATCGGCATCTCCGGCATCATGATCGTCAGCGGCTTCACGGAGATGGCGTCGACGACGTCGATCCTCGCGCTGATGCTCGGCCTGGCGGTCGCCATCGACTACGCGCTGTTCATCGTCTCCCGGTACCGGCACGAGCTGGCCATCGGTCGCGAGGGTGAGGAGGCCGCGGGCCGCGCGGTGGGGACGGCCGGCTCCGCCGTGGTCTTCGCCGGCCTGACCGTGGTGATCGCGCTGGCCGCGCTCGCCGTGGTGAACATCCCGTTGCTCACCGAGATGGGCCTCGCCGCCGCGTCCACGGTGGTCGTCGCCGTGCTGATCGCGCTGACCCTGCTGCCCGCGCTGCTCGGCTTCGCCGGGCGGCGGATCATCGGACGGCGCGGACGCGACCCGGAGACCGCCGGAAACGGCAAACCCACCGCCGGTACCCGATGGGCCCGCTTCGTCACCCGGCGCCCGGCGGCGGTGCTGGCGGCCGCGGTGCTCGCCCTGGGTGTGATCGCGATCCCCGCGCTGAGCCTGCGCCTCGGCCTGCCGGACGACGGCACCGCCGCGCCCGACACCACCCAGCGCAAGGCGTACGACCTGCTCAGCCAGGGCTTCGGCCCGGGTTTCAACGGTCCGCTCACGGTCGTCGTCGACGCGCCGGACGCGAAGGGCGCGGCCGAGGAGGCCGCCGGTGCCATCCAGGCCCTGCCGGACGTGGCCGCCGTCGTACCGCCGGTGCTCAACCAGGCCGGCGACACCGCGCTGCTCACCGTGATCCCGGGCAGCGCGCCGAGCAGCGCCGCCACCGAGGACCTCGTCACCGCGATCCGCGAGACGGACGGCAGGCTGAGCGGTGACCTCTCCGTCACCGGCCAGACCGCCATGAACATCGATGTCTCCGACCGGATGGGCAGCGCGCTCGTGCCGTACCTCGCGGTGGTGGTCGGCCTCGCGTTCGTGCTGCTGGCGCTCGTGTTCCGGTCGATCGTCGTACCGCTCAAGGCCACGCTCGGCTTCCTGCTCTCGGTGGTGGCCACGTTCGGCGCGGTCGTGGCGGTGTTCCAGTGGGGCTGGCTGGCCGGCCTGTTCGGCGTCGAGGAGACCGCGCCGATCATGTCGCTGCTGCCCGTGCTGCTGGTGGGTATCGTCTTCGGGCTCGCCATGGACTACCAGGTCTTCCTGGTCACCCGCATGCGCGAGGAGTACGTGCACGGCGCCCGGCCGACCGACGCGGTGGTCGCCGGCTTCGGCCACGGCGCGCGAGTGGTGACCGCGGCCGCCATCATCATGATCAGTGTTTTCGCCGGCTTCATCCTGTCCCACGAGTCACTGATCAAGTCGATCGGCTTCGCGCTCGCGGTGGCGATCCTCTTCGACGCGTTCGTCGTCCGGATGACGATCGTCCCCGCGGTGATGACGCTGCTCGGCCGCTCCGCGTGGTGGCTGCCCCGCTGGCTCGACCGGATCCTGCCCAATGTGGACGTCGAGGGCGAGAAGCTCCGTCACCGCCTCGTCGAGGCCGGCGAGCCGCTGCCCGCCGCGCAGGAGGCGGCACCCGTGCGGTAGAGGCGTCGAGGGTTTCCGGGTTATGGTGGGTGGGACGCCGACACGGCGTAGCACCGGTCGAGAGGCGCTGCAACGGGCCTTCGGGGCCCGCCACGCTCGACATGGTTGCCAGGTTTGAAGGGCGCCTCCTACAGAGGAGGTGTCCTCTTCCTATGTCGTTGTCCACCCAAAAGCTCAACGGTGTCGAGTTCGCTGTTCGCGACCTCTCGCTGGCCGACTTCGGCCGGCACCAGATGCGCCTCGCCGAGCAGGAGATGCCGGGCCTGATGGCGATCCGGCGGGAGTTCGCCGACCAGCAGCCGCTGCGCGGCGCGCGGGTCGCCGGCTCGCTGCACATGACCATCCAGACTGCGGTGCTGATCGAGACGCTGGTGGCGCTCGGTGCCCAGGTGCGCTGGGTCTCCTGCAACATCTTCTCCACCCAGGACGAGGCGGCCGCCGCGGTCGTCGTCGGCCCGGAGGGGACGGTCGACGCGCCGTCGGGCACCCCGGTGTTCGCCTGGAAGGGCGAGACGCTGGAGGAGTACTGGTGGTGCACGATGCAGCTGTTCGACTTCGGCGACGGCCAGGGGCCAAACATGATCGTCGACGATGGCGGTGACGTCACGCTGCTGGTGCACAAGGGCGTGGAGTTCGAGACGGCCGGCGCGGTGCCGGAGGCCCAGGCGGACGACCACGAGGAGTACCGGCTGATCCTGGAGTCGCTGCGGGGCAGCTTCGCGGCCGACGCCAAGCGGTTCACCCGGCTCGCGGCGGGCATCCGGGGCGTCTCCGAGGAGACCACGAACGGCGTTGCCCGGCTCTACCGGCTGGCCCGCGACGGCCGGCTGCTCTTCCCCGCCATCAACGTCAACGACTCGGTGACGAAGTCGAAGTTCGACAACAAGTACGGCATCCGCCACTCGCTGGTCGACGGCCTCAACCGCGCCACCGACGTGATGCTCGGCGGCAAGCTCGCGGTGGTCTGCGGCTTCGGCGACGTCGGCAAGGGCGCGGTGGAGTCGCTGCGCGGCCAGGGCGCACGGGTCGTGGTCACCGAGATCGACCCGATCTGCGCGCTGCAGGCCGCGATGGAGGGGCTGCAGGTCGTGCTGCTCGAGGACGTGATCGAGCAGGGCGACATCTTCATCACCACGACCGGCGGCACCGACATCATCATGGCCGAGCAGATGGCCCGGATGAAGCACAACGCGATCGTCGCCAACGTCGGCCACTTCGACACCGAGATCGACATGGCCGGGCTGGCGCGGGTGCCGGGCGTCGTGAAGACCGAGGTCAAGCCGCAGGTGCACGAGTGGCTCTTCCCGGACGGGCACGCGATCCTCGTGCTCTCCGAGGGCCGCCTGATGAACCTGGGCAACGCGACAGGTCACCCGAGCTTCGTGATGTCCAACTCGTTCACCAACCAGACCATGGCCCAGATCGAGCTGTTCACCAAGCCCGGCGAGTACGAGACGAAGGTCTACACGCTGCCGAAGCACCTGGACGAGAAGGTGGCCCGGCTGCACCTCGACGCGCTCGGCGTGCGGCTGACGACGCTCACGAAGAAGCAGGCGGAGTACCTCGGCGTCGACGTCGAGGGGCCGTACAAGGCCGACCACTACCGCTACTGACCGTAGGGCTGCCCGGGTCCGTGCGCATCGGACCCGGGCGGAGCCTACGATCCAGAGCGTGCGCGGGATGCCATGGGCCCGGGCGCGGGCGGTGGCCGCGACCGCGGCGGCGCTGGGCACCGAGCGGGTCCCACTCTCGTCGGCCGCTGGGCGGATCCTCGCCGCGCCGGTACGGGCGCTCGCCGCGTCGCCCGCCTTCGACACCGCGGCGATGGACGGCTACGCGGTCGCCGGGTGCGGCCCGTGGCGGATCGCCGGTCGGGTGCTGGCCGGCCGGCCCGGCTGGGCGGGCACGCTGGCCCCGGGTGTGGCGGTCGAGATCGGCACCGGTGCGATCGTGCCGGACACGGCCGAGGCGGTACTGCCGTACGAGGTCTGCCGGGTCGACGGCGACACGGTGAGCGGCGCGCGCGAGGTCAAGGACCACATCCGCCGGGCCGGTGAGGACGCCCGCCCCGGCGACGAGCTGGTACCCGCCGGGCGGACCGCCACGGCCGCGGTGCTCGGCGCGGCGGCGCAGGCCGGCATCGACGAGCTGACCGTGCACCGCCGGCCGGCGGTCGCGGTACTGGTCACCGGCGACGAGGTGGTGACCCGCGGGGTACCCGGCCCGGGGCAGGTGCGCGACGCGCTGAGCCCGATCGTGGCCGCCCTCGTCGAGCGGGCCGGCGGCGGGCCGCTGGCGCACGAGTACCTGCGCGACGACGCCCGGCTGCTGCGAAGCGCGATCGACAGCGCGGACGCCGACGTGGTCGTGGTGACCGGCTCGTCCTCCGCCGGCGCCGCCGATCACCTGACCTCGGTGCTGGCCGAGCTCGGCGCGCGCTGGCTCGTGAACGGGGTCCGCTGCCGCCCCGGCCACCCGCAGGTGCTAGCGGTGACCGCCGCCGGCCGCTGGGTGGTGGGGCTGCCCGGCAACCCGTTCGCCGGCCTGGTCGCCGGGTTGACCCTGCTCGAACCGCTGGTGGCCGCCCTGGCCGCCAGCCCGCTGCCGGCACCGGCCACGCTCCCGGTCGTGGGTGCCGCGCGCCCGTACCCGGACGGGGTGCGGCTGGCACCGGTCGAGCTCGGCGCCGGCCCGGCGCGGATCGTGCCCGGCGCCCGGTCGGGCAGCCTGCGGGCCGCCGCGATCGCGGACGGGCTCGCCGTGCTGGGGCCGCGCTGGGTCACCGGGGGCCGGGCCGCCGTGCTCGCCCTACCGTGAGGCGGGCGACCCGGTGTAGACGACCTCCGGCGCGAGCAGCGTGGTCCAGTGTGGACGGTACCCGGGCGCCCGCCGGCCCAGCTCCTGGCGCAGGTGGTCCAGCCACGGGCCGCTGATCCCGTCGTCCGGGATCCAGGGCGGCCACGAGTCGTAGCGGCGTTCGACCTCGTACCCGGTGGCGGTGGTCGCCAGGCGCAGGTAGATCCAGTGCCCGCGCTCGGGGTGCGCCTCCGCCTCGCGCAGCCGCCGGACCAGCTCGGTGGCCTCGTGAAACGCGGTCCAGTTGTCGTCGCCCGGCCGCTCGCCGGGTGGGACCTCGCCGGGCACCTGGCGGGCCGAGGTGTCCAGCACCTCGAAGAGGAGCGTGCACCGGCCGTCGTGCCCCGGCGCGCGGCCACGGGTCCAGGCGACGAGCGCGGCCAGCTCGGCGCTCTCGCCCGGGGTCGGGCGGTCGAACTCGCCGGACTCGCGCATCGCCGTCCACACCAGACGGTTGTGCTCGCGGTCGCTCAGCAGCCGTACCCGCCGTTGCGGGGCCTCCGTCGCGGCGGGCGTGACCGGAGCGGTCGAACCGGCGGTCAGGCCGGCGCGGGCGGCCATCGCGACACCCGCCGCGAGGTCCACCGGGCGCTCGCGGAGGCGGCCGAGCAGGCCCTCCAGCGCGGCGGCGTCCACGGTTCGGGCCGTCGCGGCGGCGACCAGGCGGTCGGCCGCGGCGGTGACCTCCGCCGCCTCCCGCTCGCCGTCGATGTCGTGGCCGCCCCACTCGCTCACCACGCTGCGGAGCTCGGCCACGATCGCGGCGCCGTCCTCGAAGAGCCAGCCGATCGTGGAACGCAGGCCGTCGTGGAGGCCGTCCGGGTAGCCGACCCGGTGCCAGCTCCCGCCTTCGTACCAGTACACCGCGCCGAGCATGTCCTCGTCGGCGTGCGGGAGCAGCCGCGGCCAGGGCAGCCACGCCGGCGCGCCGGCCAGCAGGTCGATGGGTGGGTCGGCGGTGGTCGTGTCGCTGTACTCGTGGTCGAACCCGAACAGCACCGCCCGGCCGCCCTCGACCAGGATCAGCCGGGCCCAGTTGCCGCCGTGGTCGTCGTAGTGCGCGCCGTCCGCGTCGAACCAGTACACGTCGTCGTATCCGGCGGCGGTCATCGCCGCGGCGAGGGCGCCCCACCGGCTCGCCAGGACGTCGGGCGCGGGTAGCTTGATCAGCACCCGCCCCACGCTGCCAGACCTGCGCAAACGCCTCACGAACTCGGGGCGACAGCCGAGCGAGGCGCCCGTCGCCCGGCAAGCGGTGTCAGGCGAGCGAGGCGATGATCGGCTGGATCACGTCGAGCGCGGCGAAGCCGGAGCGGCTGAGCTTGCCGTCCTCGCGCAGCTCGCCGAGGCGCTCGTCCAGGTCGCGGAGCCGGTCGACGGCCCGCTCGATCCGCCCGTTGCGTACCGAGGTGGTGATCGTGGCGAGCGTACGCAGGATTTCCCGGCCGGCCCGCTCGTCCAGGTCGCCGCTCTCGATCAGCTGCTGAGCGGTCACCGCGACGGCGGCGATCCGCTCGATGGGGCCCGCCGCCGGCGTACGGGAGGCGGCGGGCCCGCTCGGGCTGGCCGGTGCGGCGCTCGTCGGGGCGGGCGCCGGCTCGGTGGACTCAGGGCCGGGATCGGTCGCCGCCGGTACGGCCCCGGCCGGATCCGGTGCCGCCGGCCGATCCGCGTCCCGGGTGAGGAACACCACCGCGACGGTCACCGCCGTGACCAGGATCAGGACGGCCGACACCACGCTGATCCACCATCGCCGTAGCCACGCCTGAACGATCGCCGGGTCCGGCAGCCAGGCGGGCAGCGTGGCCGGCATCCGGTGCCGCCCGGGCGTACGCGGGTTCGCCGGGCCAACCTCGACCAGCTCCACGGTCAGGGCTCCGGCGTCGCCGTCCGCCCCGACATCGAGCCGGGTGACGACGTTCGGGGGCTCCGGTCCTTCGCCGATGCCGCCGCCTACCGCCATTTCGAAGCCTCCCCGTGTGACATTGATGCCATCCGGACAAGCGCGGGAGCGCCCGCCGGTGTTACTCCGACCGCCCTGGCCGGAGGTCGTCCGGCCAGGGCGTAGCGCGTTCAGAAGGCGTTGCCGGCCTCGACGTGGGAGTCGATGGCGGCCATCACCACGGCGCCTCCGGTGTCGGAGTCACCGATCTGGGTCATCGCCGGACCGGTACCGCCCACGACGACGTTGGAGTCGTCGTAGGTGACGATGTTGCGGTTGCCGCTCGACCGGATGCCGAGGTCGTCGTAGCCGTCGCCGCCGATCACGAGCGGGTCGCGGCCGCTGGCCGTCGTACCGCCGTCGTCGTCGGTCACCGCGGCGGAGCCGGTCGAGGCGAGCGTGCTGGCGGCCTGCTCCTCGTCCGGTTCGTCGGGTTCCTCGGGCTCCTCCTGGCCGGGCGGGGCGTCCGCCGAGTCGCCGGAGCGCACGAACGAGCGGACCACGAAGAGGGCGTTCAACCCGCTCGAGTCGGTGTCGCCGGTGTTTCCCATGACCTGGCCGTTGCGGTTGAGGTACACGTTCGAGTCGTCGTACGTGACGATCTGGTCGTTGCCGGCGACGTTGACCGAGTGGTTCTCGTACCCGGCGATCGCCACCGCCCGGTCGCCGAGGTGCGGCGTGAACTCGTTGGTCACCTCGCTGTCCTCGTCGCGGACGGTGCCCGTCACGGCGCTCTGCCCGGTCTGGAGCGTCGAGCCCTCCGAGTCGATCGTGACCGCGCCGCTCGACTGCGCGTCGCCGGTGTTCGCGGTGAGCTTGCCGTCGTCGCCGACGTAGACGATCGCGCCGTCGTGGGCGAGCACCTTCAGATCCTGGTGAACGGTGTCGGCCGCCCCGCCGCCCGGCTCGCCGTCGTGCTGGGCCGGAGCCGCCGTGACTTCCTTGGTCGTCTCACCGTCGGGCGTCACGATCGTGAGCCGGAGCGTGACCGGCTCGGGTGCGGCGGGCTGCTCGGCGGCGGCCGAGACCGGCTCGCGGCCCTGGTGGTCGGACCACCACAACCACCACCCGAACAGCCCGGCACCGACCACGAAAAGCCAGGCCAGTGCTTGTTTTGGGACGTACACGCAGGCTCCTTCCACCGTTCTGGGTCGGCACAGCGAACACCGATGGCGGAAGGTGTATTGAACCGGTAGGTCCGAAATTTACTGATGCGCGAATGGTGCCGGGCCGTCTGCCCCGGTTGTCATCCCTTCGAGGGATAACGCGTCCCGAAGCGCCGCCCGGGATCCGATGCCCAGCTTGGGAAAGACCCGGTACAGGTGGGCGCCGACCGTGCGGTGCGAGAGGTGCAGCCGCTGCCCGATCTCCTTGTTGGTCAGGCCGGTCGCGGCGAGCAGCGCGATCTCCCGTTCCTGCGGGGTCAGCACGGCCGTCCCGGCCGCGGGCGTGGCACCGGCCGCGCGCAGCTCGGCCTCGGCCCGCGCGGTCCAGGGCGCGGCGCCCAGCTGCTCGAACACCTGCCGCGCCGCGGCCAGCTGTTCCCGGGCGGCCGACGTGGCGTGGTGGCGGCGCAGCCACTCGCCGTACGACAGGCGCACCCGGGCCAGGTCGAACGGCCACCGCTCCGCGCCCGGCACCCGGACGGCCGCCACGAAGCGCTCGCCGGACGGGTCGACGGTCGCCGTGGCCGCTGCCGCCACGAGGCCGAGCCGTGGCGAGAGCGCCGCCACCCGTTCCAGCGCGGCGGCGTGCGCGGCGGCCTCGGCCTCCCGGCCGGTACGCGTAGCGGCCTCGACCAGGTCAGCGGCCGACCAGAGCGCCAGCGGTGCGTTGGCGGCGAGCGTGCCCGGCGGGCTCACCTCGATCGCGTGCCGGTACGCCTCCTCGGCGTCACCGCGCCCCAGCGCCGCGACGGCCAGCGCGTGGTGTGCCGCCCGGCTCATCGAGTGCGCGCCGTGCGCCGCCGCCCAGCGGAGCATCCGGCCGGCGAGGTCCTGCGTCGTGGCCTGGTCGCCCTGCCCGGCCGCGACCAGCGCCGCGCCGAACCGCAGCGGCCACCGCAGCGTCTGGTAACCGTGGGCCGCGCAGAGCGCCTGCCCTTCCGCGGCCAGCCGGGTCGCCTCGTCCCAGCGGCCGGTGCGTACGCTGTCCAGGCAGAGGTTGACCAGTGCGCGGACCACGGCGATGACCGCGCCGCCGCGCCGCCCGTCGCGTACGACCCGGCGGTGGGCCTCGCGGCAGGCGGGCATCCGGTCGGTGAAGAGGGCCGCCCAGCCCACCGCCACGACCCGCGCCGGGTCGATCTCGTCGTGCAGCCGTCCGATCAGGTCGTCGAGGAGCGCCAGGTCGCCAGGGGTCGCGCGGGCCGGGTCGGCGACGAGCGAGGCGCCCAGGGCCAGCAGCGTCGGCGGTCCCGGGCGGAGCCGGCCGACCGCGGCGCGAAACGGTGCCCACAGCTCGTCCCGGCCACCGAGCGCGCAGACGGTCAGCAGCGCCTGCAGCGCGTCGATGTGTGCCGGGTCGCGGTCGTCGAGCGCGCCGACCAGGAGTCGATGGGCGGTGTCCACGTCGCCCTCGTCGTTGAGTACGAGGTGCGCGGAGGCCACCGCCGCCGGCACCGAGCCGCGCCGGCCCGGGTCGGCGTGCCGGGCGTCGCCGAGCAGCCGGGACACGCCGCGTAGGTCGACGTCGGCCCGTACCGACGCGGCCTCGGCCAGCCGCCGGCTCCGGTCGGCGCCGCGCGGGCTGAGGTCGGCCGCCCGGACCATCGCCGCGAACGCGCCGGCCGCGTCGCCGCGCCGCCGGTGGGTGTGCGCGGCCCGCATGAGCAGCCCGGCCACCCGCTCGTCCGGGCCGAGCGTCGCCCTGGCCAGGTGCCACGCGCGGCGTTCGGGATGGTCGGCGCTCTCGGCCAGCACCCGGTGCGCGGCCCGCCGCTCGCCGGGCCGGGCGAGCGCGACGACGGCGGAACGGGCCAGCGGATCGCGAAACCGGACCCGGCCGGCGTCGATCGCGACCAGGTCGGTCCGCTCCAGGTCGGCCAGGTCGGCGGCGACGGCGGGCCCGGCCGGACCGTCGAGCGCGACGAGCAGCAGCAGACGGCGGGTCGGCGCGGGCAGCGGGTCGAGGCGGGTGCCGTACAGCGCGGTGAGGCGCGGGCCGAGCGGCAGCGGGTCGGGCAGGTCGCGGGAGCCGGTGCGCTGTGCGGCGGTCAGCGCGGCCGGCAGCTCGTGCAGCGCCAGCGGGCTGCCCTGCGCGGCGGCGAGCAGGCGCCGGAGTACCGGCCCGGCCAGGTCGGGAAACCGGGCCGTGAGCAGCGCCGACGCCGCGCTCTCAGCCAGCGGGCCGATGGCCAGCGCGCCGATCCCGGGCAGGTCACCGGCGGCGTCGGTCGCGGCGAGCAGGGCGGCGCCGCTGCCGTCGAGCCGGCGGGCCAGGAAGCCCACGACGGTCGCGCTGGCCGGATCGACCCGGTGCAGGTCGTCGACGAGCAGCAGCACCGGCGCGGCGCGGGTCAGCAGCGTCAGCGTCGCGGTGGCGACGACGAGCCGGTCGTCCGCGGGTCCGGTGTCCAGCCCCATCGCCGACCGCAGCGCGTCGCGGTGTGCCGAGCCGAGCCCGTCGACGCCGGCCCGCAGCGGCCACAGCAGTTGGTTGAGCCCGGCGTACGGCAGGTCGGCCTCGAAGTCGCTGCCGGCACCGCGCAGCACCCGGACCCCGGACGCGGTCGCCCGCTCGGCCGCCGCCTCGAGCAGTGCCGATCGTCCGCTGCCGGCCGCGCCGGTCAGTAGGAGGGCGCCGCCGCCGAGCACGGTCGCGATGGCTTCGATCTCGTCGTCGCGCCCCAGCAACGCGGCACCCGCCTGGGTCCCCCGTACCACCACCGCATGCCAATTTAAGTCACCGCGAAGGTCATCTGACCGAAGTCCACGGAAGCGCCCGCATTCGACACTCTGGCGATGGATCTGGAGATCTCCGTGGCCGTCTCGGCCGACAGCCGCGCGGCGTCCCGCGGGCCGGGGAGTGCGCCGGCCGCGCTCACCGTCAACGGCGCGACGTACCTCGTCGCGGTCGAGCCGCGGGTGAGCCTGCTCGACACGCTTCGCGAACACCTCGATCTCACCGGTACCAAGAAAGGCTGTGACCAGGGCACCTGCGGCGCCTGCACGGTGTGGGTGGATGGCCGGCGGGTGCTGTCCTGCCTCACCCTCGCGCTCTCCTGCGAGGGGCACGACGTCACCACCATCGAGGGACTCTCGGACGGCGCCGGGCTCCACCCGATGCAGAAGGCGTTCATCAAGCACGACGCGTTCCAGTGCGGATACTGCACACCCGGACAGATCATGTCGGCGGTCGCGCTGATCGCGGAAGGAAACGCCGGCACCGACGCCGACATCGCCGAGTACATGAGCGGCAACATCTGCCGCTGCGCCGCGTACCCGAACATCCGCGCGGCGATCCGGGAGGTCCGGGATGCGACCGCTTAGCTACGCCCGGCCGCACGACGCGGCGACGGCGGTAGCGATGGTGGAACGCGACCCGGCCGCCGCGTTCCTGGCCGGCGGCACCACCGAGGTGGACCTGCTACGGATCGGCGTACACCGGCACGACCTGCTGGTCGACATCAACGAACTGCCGTACCGCGAGGTGGAGGAGCTGCCCGGCGGCGGCCTGCGGCTGGGCGCGCTGTCCCGGATGAGCGACGTGGCCCGCGACGACCGCGTGATGGCCCGCTACCCGGCCGTGTCGCAGGCGCTGCTGCTCGGCGCGTCGGAGCAGCTGCGCAACATGGCGACGATCGGCGGCAACCTGTGCCAGCGGGTGCGGTGCGGCTACTTCCGCGACGGGATCTCGCCGTGCAACAAGCGCCACCCGGGTACGGGTTGCGCCGCGATCGACGGCATCAACCGCGGCCACGCCGTGCTCGGTACCAGCCCGCACTGCATCGCGACCCACCCGTCCGACCTGGCCGTGGCGCTCGTCGCGCTCGACGCGCTGGTGCACGTGATCGGGCCGGGCGGCTCGCGGGCGATCGCGATCGACGACTTCTTCGTGCTGCCCGGCGACGCGCCGCAGCGGGAGCACCCGCTGGCCCAGGGCGAGCTGATCGTGGCGGTCGACCTGCCGGGAGAGGTGATCGCGGCCCGCTCCACCTACGTCAAGGTCCGCGACCGCCAGTCGTACGAGTTCGCGCTGGTCTCGGTCGCGGCGGCGCTGACGGTCTCGGAAGGGGTCGTGCGGGACGTACGGCTCGCGCTCGGCGGTGTCGGCACCAAGCCGTGGCGGGCCCGGATCGCCGAGGCGGAGCTGATGGACGCGCCGGCGACCCGGGAGTCGTACGAGCGGGCGGCCGCCGCCGAGCTGAGCGGCGCCGACGTGCGCCGGTACAACGCGTTCAAGGTGCCGCTGGCCGAGCGGACGATCGCCCGCGTACTGGAGCGCGCCTCATGAGCACGTCACATGCAGCTCGTCGGAATGGGGCCCAGCAAGCGTTTTCAGTTGTCGGCATGCCGGTGGACCGGGTCGACGGGCCCGCCAAGGTGACCGGCGCCGCCCGGTACACGGCGGAGATCGTGCTGCCGGACCTCGCGTACGCGACGATCGTCGGCGCGACCATCCCCAGTGGACGCATCCGCCGGATCGACACCGGCCGGGCGCTCGCCGCCGGCGGCGTCCTGGCCGTGCTCACCCACGAAGACCTGCCGCGCGTCGCCGAGCCACCGCACCTGCTGCCGTCGCTGGTCGGCGCCGCCGCGCCCGGCGAGAGCTTCTTTCCCATGCAGGACGACGCGGTGCACTACGCCGGCCAGCCGGTCGCGGTCGTCGTGGCGGACAGCCTCGAGCGCGCCCAGCACGCCGCGTCCCTGGTCCGCGTGGACTACGCGCGGACGCCCGCGGTCACCACGCTCGACGAGGGGCGCGACTCGGCGTACGAGCCGCCGACGCTCTTCGGTGGCCTCATGCCGGCCCGCATGTCGCGCGGTGACGTCGACGCCGGCCTCGCGGACGCCGACGTGCGGGTCGACGTGTCGTACCACTTCGCGGCCAACCACCACAACGCGATCGAGACCTCCGCGACCACCGCCGACTGGGACGGTGACCGGCTCACGCTCTACGACTCCACGATGGGCATCCGGGCGACCCAGCTCACCGTCGCCCACCTGCTGGGCCTGCACGTCTCGGACGTACGGGTGGTCACCCACTTCGTCGGCGGCGGGTTCGGGAGCAAGGCGATGACCTGGCCGCACGTGACGCTGGCGGCGATGGCGGCCCGGCAGGTCGGCCGCCCGGTACGGCTGGCCCTGACCCGGCCGCAGGCGTTTACGTCGACCGGCCACCGCGAGGAGCAGGAGCAGGCGATGTCGCTCGGCGCCAAGCGGGACGGCACGCTGATCGCGCTGCGCCACCACAAGCTGTCGCTCGCCTCGCCCTTCGACGACTGGGCCGAGCCGGCGACCGCCACGACCACGCAGGTGTACGCGTGCCCGAACACCGAGGGCGTACACCGGCTGGTCACCGGAAACACGATGACGCCGACGTTCACCCGCGGGCCGGGCGAGTCGGTCGGCGTGTTCGTACTGGAGACCGCGATGGACCAGCTCGCGTACGAGCTCGGCGTGGACCCGGTCGAGCTCCGGCTGCGCTGCCACGCCGAGACCGACCCGCGGGGCAACCCGTGGTCCAGCGACGGGCTCGCCGAGTGCCTGCGGGTCGCGGCGTCGTCGTTCGGCTGGGCCCGGCGCGACCCGCGCCCCCGGATGCGGCGCGAAGGCGACTGGCTGATCGGCACCGGGATGGCGGCGGCCGCGTACCCGGTCGCGTTCATCATGCCCACCCAGCGCGCCCGGGCCCGGATCTACGCCGGCGGCGACGCGGTCGTGCAGACCGGTACGCAGGAGTTCGGCACCGGCGTCACCACCGTGATGACGCAGGTCGCCGCCGACGGGCTGGGACTGCCGATGGAGGCGGTCCGCTTCGAGGCCGGCGACACCGACCTGCCCAACACCTCCGCCGCGGTCGGCTCGTCCGGCGCGATGATGGTCAGTGCCGCCGTGCACAACGCCGCCACCGCCCTGCGCGACCAGCTCGTCGCGATGGCGGTCGCGGACAGCGGCTCCCCGCTGCACGGCGCCGAGCCGTCCGATGTGGAGGTCCACGATGGACGGATGCGGCTGCGCTCGCGGCCGGAGGTGGGCGAGACGTACGGCGAGGTGATGGGGCGCCACCACCTCGAAGACGCGGAGGCGCTGGGCAGTTGGACCCCACCGCCGCCGGATACTCCGCACGGCCTGCTGACCTTCGGCGCCCAGTTCGCCGAGGTGGCCGTCGACCCCGAGTTCGGGCTGGTCCGGGTGCGGCGGCTGGGCGGCGCGTTCGCGCCTGGCCGGGTGCTCAACCCCAAGACCGCCCGCAGCCAGCTCATCGGCGGGATGCTGTGGGGGATGGGCCAGGCCCTGCTGGAGGGAAACCGGATGGACCCGCGGCAGGGCCGGTGGAGCGCCACCAGCCTGGGCGACTACCTGGTGCCCGTGAACGCCGACGCGCCGGACGTGACCATCGACCTGATCGAGGTGGACGACGAGGTGGTCGGCCCGCTCGGTGCCAAGGGGGTCGGTGAGATCGGCCAGGTCGGCGTCGCCGCGGCGATCGCGAACGCGGTGTTTCACGCGACCGGCCGCCGGATACGCGAGCTGCCGATGACGGCCGAGCTCGTCATGGACCCACCGTAGGCGGCGTGTCGATGCCGGACTGACCCGCGGCCACCACGCCGGCCGCGGGTCCCGGCGTCCGTGGGCGAGAGGTGGACCACCGCGTACATCTGTCGATATGTTCTTGAGGCTCCATCACGAGTGGACGTTTCCCTGGGGGACTCCTATGCCTCAAGCTCGACACCTGCTTCTCGCCAGCGCCGCCGTCACGGGCGGGCTCGTGCTGGCCGCACCCGCCACCGTCGCGGCCGCGCCGGCCGACCCGCCGCCGACCATCGTGGTCGAAAACGGGATGACCCAGCCGGTCTTCTCCCTCGCCGACGCGATCGAGGAACGGGTCTATGTGGAGACCCCGCTCGACACCAACCACGACGGGCGGACCGACCGGGTGGCGATCGACATCTCCCGGCCCCGGGAGACCGCCACCGCCGGCTTCAAGGTGCCGGTCATCTTCGAGCACAGCCCGTACCGCAAGGACGTCTGGGGCGAAGTGCCTTACTACAGCGTGGAGGTGGACGACCTGCCGCAGAACGGGCTCGACCGCCACAGCGCCGCGCGTTCGGCCGGCGCCGCCGTACGGCGCGCGGCGGCCAAGGCCAACCTGCCCGGCTCGCTCGACGACTACTACGTCCCCCGCGGGTACGCGGTCGTGCTCGGCCAGAGCGTCGGGACCGCCGACTCCGACGGCTGCTCCACCAGCGGCGACGCCGCCGAGACGCTCGGCACCAAGGCGGTCGTCGACTGGCTCAACGGGCGCGCCAAGGGGTACGACGCCAGCGGCGCCCGGGTCACGGCCGGCTGGACCACCGGTGCGGTCGGCATGACCGGCGCCTCGTACAACGGCACGCTCCCCAACCAGGTCGCCACGACCGGCGTCGAGGGCCTCAAGACGATCGTCCCGGTCGCCGCGATCAGCAGCTGGTACGACTACTACCGGGCCAACGGGCTGGTCGTCGCGCCCGGCACGTACCAGGGTGAAGACCTCGACGTGCTCGCCAAGTTCACGGCGGGGCAGGCCCGCTCCGAGGGCGACTGCGCCGACGAGATGGCCGCCATCACCGCCAAGCAGGACCGGGTGACGGGCGACTACTCGCGGTTCTGGGCGGAGCGCGACTACCTGGACGCGCGCCGGGTCAAGGCCAGCGTCCTGGTCGTGCACGGGCTCAACGACTGGAACGTCAAGACCGAGCACTTCGCCGGCTGGTGGGACCAGCTCGCCAAGTCGCACGTGCCGCGCAGGATCTGGCTGCACCAGGGCGGCCACAGCAGCCCGAGCAGCACGCCGGTCACGCTGCCCAACGGCCAGACCTGGACGTACAAGCAGACCGAAAACCGCTGGTTCGACTACTGGCTGTGGGGCGTGCGCAACGGCGTCATGAGCGAGCCGACCGCCGTCGTCCAGCGGGAGAACGGCGCCTACACGACGTACCGGAACTGGCCCGACCCCGGCGCCCGCGACGTCGCCGTACGGCTGGCCGCGCCCGGCGCGCTGACCACCGGCCGGACCTGGGGCCACGCGCAGCAGTCCTTTGTGGACGAGGGCCGGACGATCCACCCGGACGACCTGGTCGCCAACCCGGACGTGGCCAGCCCCAACCGCCTCGCGTACACGTCACCGCCGCTCACCCGCGACGTACGGCTCTCCGGGCGGCCGGAGATGCGGCTGCGGATGGCGATCGACAACAAGCCGGACGCCAACCTGACCGCCTACCTCGTCGACTACGGCCCGGCCGGCTCGACCGCCGCGCCGTTCGTGGTCACCCGCGGCTGGATGGATCCGCAAAACCGCAAGGGCGCCGGCCGGAGCGAACCGGTACGCACCGGCCGGCTGTACGACTACCGCTGGACGATGCAGCCCAAGGACTACGTCTTCCCGGCCGGCCACCGGATCGGCGTGGTGGTCTTCTCCACCGACCAGGAGTACACGCTCCTCCCGCTCGGCGGCACCCGCCTGCGCGTCGCGACCGGCGACAGCGAGGTGCACATCCCGGTGGTCGGCGGCCGGTCGGCACTCGGCTTCTGACCCGCGGTCTCGCGGGCGCGGTCCACCCAGGGACCGCGCCCGCGTTGCTCAGCTCCCCGCCCGCGGGCTCGCACGGTGCCCACTTGGAGAGGTCGGATCAGTTGTGGAGGTCGAACCGGTCGAGCTCCATGACCTTGACCCACGCGGCGACGAAGTCAGCTACGAACTTCTCCCGCGCGTCGTCGCTGGCGTACACCTCGGCCAGCGCGCGGAGGATGGAGTTCGAGCCGAAGACGAGGTCCGCGCGGGTGCCGGTCCACTTCAGCTCGCCCGTGGTGACGTCGCGCCCCTCGAAGGTCTCCTCCGCCTCCGAGGTGGCGCTCCACTTGGTGTCGAAGTCGAGCAGGTTGACGAAGAAGTCGTTGGTCAGGACCTCCGGCCGCTTCGTGAACACGCCGTGCTGCGACTGCTGGGTGTTCGCGTTCAGCACCCGCAGGCCGCCCAGCAGTACGGTCAACTCCGGGGCGGTCAGCGTGAGCAGCTGTGCCCGGTCGACGAGCAGCTTCTCGGTCGGCCAGACGTGCCCCTTGCCCTGGTAGTTGCGGAAGCCGTCGTGAGTCGGCTCCAGCACCGCGAACGACTCCACGTCGGTCTGCTCCTGCGTGGCGTCGGTGCGGCCCGGCGTGAAGGGGACCTCCACGTCGTACCCGGCGTTCTTCGCCGCGCGCTCGACGGCCGCGCCACCGGCGAGCACGATCAGGTCGGCGAGCGACACCTGCTTGCTCCCGCCCGCGGCGTTGAACTGCTGCTGGATGCCCTCCAGGGTGCCCAGCACCCGGCGTAGCTGGGCCGGGTCGTTGACCTCCCACGCGTTCTGCGGGGCGAGGCGGATGCGGGCGCCGTTGGCGCCACCGCGCTTGTCGGTGCCGCGGAACGTCGAGGCCGACGCCCAGGCGGTCGAGACCAGTTCGGCGACGGTGAGCCCGGAGGTGAGGATCGACGCCTTGAGCGCGGCGATGTCCTCCACCCCGATCAGCTCGTGGCTCACCGGCGGGACCGGGTCCTGCCAGATCTGCGGCTCGGCCGGGACCTCCGGGCCGAGGTACCGCGCGATCGGTCCCATGTCGCGGTGGGTGAGCTTGAACCAGGCCTTGGCGAAGGCGTCGGCGAACTCCTGCGGGTTTTCGTAGAACCGGCGCGAGATCTGCTCGTAGATCGGGTCGACGCGGAGCGCGAGGTCCGTGGTGAGCATCATCGGCGCGTGCCGCTTCGCCGGGTCGTGCGCGTCCGGCACCAGCTCCCCGGCGGCCGGGTCGGTCGGCGTCCACTGCTTTGCGCCGGCCGGGCTGGTGGTCTGCTGCCACTCGAAGCTGAACAGCGTCTCGAAGAAGCTGTTGTCCCAGGTCACTGGCGTCGGCGTCCACGCGCCCTCGAGGCCGCTGGTGATGGTGTCGCCGCCCTTGCCGGTGCCGTGCGCGTTCTTCCAGCCCAGGCCCATCTCGTCGATCGGGGCGGCCTCCGGCTCGGCGCCGACCTTGTCGGCCGGGCCGGCACCGTGGGCCTTGCCGAACGTGTGACCGCCGGCGATGAGCGCGACCGTCTCCTCGTCGTTCATGGCCATCCGCCGGAACGTCTCCCGGATGTCCCGAGCCGCGGCGAGCGCGTCGGGGTTGCCGTTCGGGCCCTCGGGGTTGACGTAGATCAGGCCCATCTGGACGGCCGCGAGCGGGTTGGCGAGCTGGCGGTCGCCGCTGTAACGCTCGTCACCCAGCCAGGTCTCCTCGTTGCCCCAGTTGATCTGCTCCGGCTCCCAGACGTCCTCGCGGCCGCCGGCGAAGCCGAACGTCTTGAAGCCCATCGACTCCAGGGCGCAGTTGCCGGCGAGGATCATCAGGTCGGCCCAGGAGAGCTTCTTGCCGTACTTCTTCTTGACCGGCCACAGCAGGCGCCGCGCCTTGTCCAGGTTGCCGTTGTCCGGCCAGCTGTTCAGCGGGGCGAAGCGCTGCTCGCCGGCGCCGCCACCACCGCGCCCGTCGGTGATGCGGTACGTGCCGGCGCTGTGCCAGGCCATCCGGATGAAGAGCGGACCGTAGTGCCCGTAGTCGGCCGGCCACCAGGCTTGCGAGGTGGTCATCACCTCGTTGATGTCCGCCTTGACGGCCGCGAGGTCGAGGCTCTTGAACTCCTCGGCGTAGTCGAACGCCGTGCCCATCGGGTCGCCCTTGGAGGAGTTCTGGTGCAGCACGCTCACGTCGAGCTGGTTTGGCCACCAGTCCCGGTTGGACGTGGCCCGGGTCGGGCGCCCGCCGTTGTTCTCGGTTCCCACGTTGCTCTCCTTGCGCTCGGAAACGGTGCCGGTCCCGGACGTCTCCGGGACCGGATCAGATCAGTCGCTGGGTCATAAATCGGTCGCCGACGGTCGTGGTAGACAGTCCTGATGTCTCGAAACGCCTCACGTGGCGCGCGGTGGTCAGCGCCTGCACCGTCAGATTGTGGATCACTTTTCTGGACTCAGTCAAGAATATCGGGGGGCGGTCTCGCGGCAATCGCCGACGAACCGGTTCAGGTGCTTGTGACGCTGGTCACAGCCCCGATCTGACCAATAGCCGTCTCCGTGATCTCTCTTCGATATCTCACTGCATGGGGGCGGTTACTGAAAGTCGTTGTGCTGTAACGGATTCTTTGTGCGTCTGGCTGCCCGGCCGGTTCGGTAAGCTGGCCGCCGGCCACCCCATTGCACGGATGGAAGGGACGGAATGACGGCACCAGTCCGACGGTGGTGCATCCTCGCCCTCGCGGCGGTCGCTGCCGCGACCCTCTTCCTCGCCGCGCCGACGGGCGCGATGGCCAAGCCGGGCGCCCCGTCCACACCGGACGAGAGCGGCCCCGCACTGCTCGGTGACGTGCTCACCGCCACCGGCAAGCGCCACGCCCAGGCGAAGGCCGCGCTCAACAAGTCGCGCGCCAAGCAGCTCCAGCTCAACCTGGAGGTCCGCAAGGCGAACGAGAAGCTGGCCGAGCTCGCGCCGCAGATCGGCGAGATGGCCGCGACCTCGTACCGGACGGGCAAGCTCACGGCCGTGTCGGCGCTGCTCGACACCGCCTCGCGGGACCAGTTCGTGGAGAAGGCGTCCATGCTGACCGAGCTCAACATGGTCAACGACCGCAAGCTCGCCGAGCTCAACGCCGCCCGCGAGAGAGCCGCGCAGGCCAAGAAGGCGCTGGACTCCGAGGTCGCCGAGGAGCAGAAGCAGTTGGCGATCATCGCCCGGCAGAAGACCGAGGCGGAAAAGGCGCTCGCCCTGGTCGGCGGCACCAAGCTGACCGGCGGCTTCGTCTCCGCCTCCTCGCCCGTGGCCAAGGCCGCGCCGCGCAACTCGGACGGCTCGTGGCCGGACGAGTCGTGCAGCGTCGACGACCCGACCACCTCCGGGTGCATCACACCCCGGACGTTCAACGCGTACACGGAGGTCCGCAAGGCCGGCTTCAAGCGGTTCGTCGGGTGTTTCCGCTCCGGCGGCCCGTTCGAGCATCCGAAGGGCCGGGCGTGTGACTGGTCACTGCAGAGCAGCGGCTTCTCCAACGCGCACAACGACGACATGCGCCTGTACGGCAACAACCTGACCGCGTTCCTGGTGCGCAACGCCGACCGGCTGGGCATCCTCTACGTCATCTGGTTCCGGCAGATCTGGTTCCCCGCCACCGGGTGGAAGAGCTACAGCGGGCCGCAGGACCACAAGGACCACGTGCACATGTCCATCATTTGACCATCCAAAGCCGATGCGGGCCCGCCTCTCCTCAGAGGGGCGGGCCCGCGTATTAGCAAATCTCGTTGATTCCCAGCGAACGCTCAGGTTCCGCCCATATCCTGTCCACGAGGGGAGTACCTCGCCAAGATCGTTCCGGTCAGTACGGGCCATGTCACACGCCCCCGGGACGAGCACCCGCCGGCACCTCAGCGGGTGAGGGAGACCTCGGACGTTGTCGTGTGTCCGAGGAAGGATCTGGCGAGGTGTTGGAGTCGATCGGGTCGCCGTTGCTGTGGTCGGTGACCATCGCGGTCCTGCTCGTGTTGCTGGCGCTCGACTTCGCGGTGACGCGCCGCCCGCACGAGGTGCCGATGCGCGAGGCAGTCGGCTGGACGGTCTTCTACCTGGCCCTGCCGGTGATCTTCGGCGCTATCGTCTGGTGGGCCTACGGCGGCACGCCGGCCGTGGAGTTCTTCACCGGATACGTGGTGGAAAAGTCCCTGTCGGTCGACAACCTGTTCGTGTTCATGCTGCTGCTGGCGTCGTTCGCGGTGCCGCCGGCGCTCGCCCAGCGGGTCCTGCTGTACGGCATCGCCGGCGCCCTCGTGCTGCGCGGCATCTTCATCGCCGCCGGCGCCGCGGTGATCGCCAGCGGTGCCTGGGCCTTCCTGCTCTTCGGCGCCGTACTGCTGGTGACCGCCGTCAAGGTGGTCCGGGACGCGCTCCGCGGCGAGGAGCACCAGATCGACATCGACCGCATGCGCGCGGTGCGGCTGCTGCGCCGGCTGATGCCGGTCACCCCCGACTACCAGGGCTCCCGGCTGACCACCCGGATCGGCGGCCGCCGCGCGCTGACGCCGATGGCACTCGTCGTCGCGGCGGTGTTCATGACCGACGTGGTCTTCGCGGTCGACTCGGTCCCCGCCGTCTACGGCGTGACCGAGGATCCGTACCTCGTCTTCGTCACCAACGCGTTCGCGCTGCTGGGCCTGCGCGCGCTGTACTTCGTGCTGCGCAACGTCCTCGCCCGCCTGCGCCACCTCAACTACGGCCTCGGGCTGATCCTCGCGTTCATCGGGGTCAAGCTCGTCCTGCACTGGGCGCATGGCGTCTGGGACCAGGTCCCGGAGGTGCCGACGCTGCTGTCGCTCGGCGTCATCCTCGCCACCCTCGGCACGGTGACGGTGACGAGCGTGGCCGCCAACCGCCGCGAACGCCTGGCAGCACAGAAGCTCTAGGGACTCCCGAAGACCCGAGCGCCGGTGATCGTGGTATTCCAGTGCCCCCTGCGGGACACCTAAGGACCACGATCTCGATCCTCACCTGGCGGGCCGGTCCGCTGTGGCGGGCGGGTTGAACAATGTCGGGAGGCGTCGATCAACCCTGGAGGTCGCGTGTTCAGGTCCCGTCGCACCAAGAAGCACGACGAGCCGTTCGATGACGGGACGCTGGAGGAGGTGGAGTTTCAGGACGGCGGATACGCCGTTGACCTGGTGCTCTGCATCGACGTGACGTCCAGCATGACGTCGATCATCGAGACGGTGAAGCGCGGCGCGCTTACCTTCCACGTCCGCCTGGCGAAGGCGATGGCGCTGAAGGAAAAGCCAGTGGGCAGCCTGCGCATCAGGGTCGTGGCGTTTCGCGACTTCAAGGCCGACCGGGTCGACCCGGTGCAGGTCGGTGGATTCTGGCGGCTCCCGGCCGAAGTGGACGCGTTCCGGCGGTTCGTCTCGGGGCTGCGCGCGTCGGGTGGCGGTGACGAGCCGGAGTCCGGCCTGGAGGCGCTCGCCCTCGCCATCGACTCGGACTGGGACCGCGAGCCGGAGCGGCGCCGGCACGTGATCGTCCTGTTCACGGACGCGTCCGCTCACCCCTTGGGCGTGGGCCGGGAGGCCACCGCCTACCCGGCCGGCATGCCCGAAGACCTGGACGCGCTCGCCGCGCGATGGGGACAGGGCCGGAGCCCGTCCGCGGTCATGGACACCGGCGCGAAACGCCTGCTGATCTTCGCGCCGGACCGCGACCCGTGGACCGGCATCGCCACCAGTTGGAACAACACCCTCCACTCACCCTCGACGGCCGGCACCGGCCTGAGCACAGTGGAGATCGACGACGTGATCGGCATCATTGCTGGCAGCGTCTGAGGCGCACCGCGTCCAACGCCCCTATGGACCTGGTGGCCCGGCCTGGATCGGCCGTTCGGGTCGTGACTGGGAGCGGTACACGCTGGTCCGCAACGGTGAGCCTCCAGGCAGCCGTAAGCCGCAGGCCGCGGCGGCGAGGCCTCCGGTAACCTTGATCCCGACGGGCCGCTAGCTCAATTGGCAGAGCTGAGGACTTTTAATCCTTAGGTTCGGGGTTCGAGTCCCCGGCGGCCCACCCTTCTGACCTGCGCCTTCTCACGTGGCCCTGTCCGGCGCGGAGTGCGGTTACTCGTTGGATACGCTCGTCACTTGCGGGTTTTCCTGCGTCGCTTCCTACTGCTCTGACCTGCGGTTTTACCCGTCGGCGCCGGATGGCGTCCGGCTCCTCGACCGTGCTTGGTTGCGGACTTTCCTCATCGGGCGTGCGGTTGGCGGCTACGAGCTGGCGTTGCAGCAGCGCGATCTGGTGCCGCAACGCCAGGATCTCCGCGTAGTCACCGATGACGATCGATGAGGGCGACTACTTCCACAGGTGGCCTGAGCCGTCCGGCGTAGCGCCAGTGCCTGAGCACTGGCGCTACGCTTCGTGGATTCAGCAGCGCGCGCCCACGTCGGCGGATGCGGGTCACAGCCGGTCGGCGTACCAGGTGGCGGTCGCGCGGCCGGTTCGGCCAGCGGCGTCGGTCGCGGTAACGGTTACCGTATAGGTGCCGACGCTCAGCCTTCCGCTCAGCGTTCCGGTGCTCGGGTTGATCGTGATGGCCGGCGGAAGACCGGTCGCCGACCAGGTGTAGGGCGCGGTTCCACCGGCGGCGGCCAGGGAGTTCGTGACGCTCATTCCGCCGAGGCCGTTGATCTCGCGCAGCCCGCTGATGATGATTGTCGGGACGAACACGTGACGGTTCGGTCCGGCGGTGTATCCCGGGATCACCCCGTGCGTCGCGACATGGGACACGTCGGCGGTGATTTGCGCGGCGGTGTGCGACGGGTGCATCGACCAGATCAACGCGGCGATTCCGGTCGCGAACGGGGTCGCCATCGACGTGCCGTCCAGCGGCATGCTCGCTGTGTCCGAGGTGTTCCAGGCGGAGAGGATGTTCTGGCCGGGCGCGAACACGTCGACACAACCGCCGAAGTTGGAGAACGTCGCGCGGTTGTCGGAGCCGTTGAACGCCGTCGCGCCGACCACGATGGCGTTACGCATGTTGGCCGGTGAGAACCCGCAGGCGTCGGCGCTGGCGTTCCCCGCGGCGACGCTGTAGACGACGCCGTCGTTGATCGAGCGCTCCACCGCCAGGCTGACCACCGAGTTGGCTGGCCCGCCGAGGCTCATGTTCGCGATGGCGTACTCGCCCGGGTCGTGGTCGGCCGTGACCCAGTCGACGCCTGCGGCGATGGTGGCGTTGCTGGCGCTGTTGGCGCAGCCGAAGACCCGTACGGGCACGAGTGTGACACCCTTGGCCACGCCGAAGGTGGTGCCGCCGGCGATGCCGGCCACGTGTGTGCCGTGTCCGAGGCAGTCGTCCGTCGACCCGCTGCCGCTGAAGTCGGCGCCGGCGGCGACCCGGCCCGCGAACTCGGTGTGGCTGGCCCGGATTCCGCTGTCGATGACGTACACCCGGATGCCGGACGCCCTCGTCGGGAAGGTATATGCGCCGTCAAGCGGCCAGTTGGGCTGGTCGATGCGGTCCAGGCCGCCGTTCGGCGGAACGGACTGGGTGTCCTGCAACGACACGATGGCGTTCTGTTCGACGAAGTCGACGGCAGGGTCAGCGGCGAGCCGTCGCGCGTCGGCTTCGCTCAACGAGACCTCGAAGCCCTGGAACGCGGCCGAATACACGTGACCGACGCGGCCGCGGTGCGTCCCGGCCAGCCGCAGCGCCGTCGACCCGGTTGCCGATCGGGTCACCGTGCCCTCTTTGAGGACCACGATGTAGCTGTCCTTGATCGCCTCACCGGCAACGTGACGCACGGTCCCTTGAGGTGGCGCCGCCGGCGCCGGCGCGCCGGTCGCGGCCACCACGACGGCCGTGGCCGCCGCGATGACAGCGGCGTTAGAGCGGAGTGGGAACAGACGCATCGCTACCTCCCGGTTGTTGCACGGCGCCGCGGCGCGGCTGGCCGTGGTCTGGGTGACAAGAATCGACGTATCGCAATATCCAAGTTGCGCGCCGCGACCGGGGCGCTCGATATGAGCACATCCCGTCCTGCCCCGCCCCCAATCGGAGCGGGGCAGGACGGTGTACGGCCGTGCCGGGTGTGGTTACGTGGTAATGCTTCCCTCGGGGGTGTAGGTGTGGTCGGCGTACAGTGTGATCCGGATCCACGGGTACCAGTTGGTGCATGGGATGAGGGGCGACAGGCACTGCTTCAGGTGCCGCTGAAACATCGATGTGGTCCACGCGCGCGGCGTGGCACCCGCCACGTCCTGTGTCTGTTCGAGGATCTCGATGGTGCCGTCCGTCCTCGTCATGTCGCGGCGCACGACAAACCGGGTGACGTTGACATTGTCGGTGCACGCCTCGACGTGGTGTATGTAAGCCCAGATGACGTTTCCGAGCAGCGATTTTTGCCGGAGGCCGACGTCGATGGCGCCGGCGCAGTTCTCGGCCAGAAGCGCCGCGCCACCCGCGGCGGCCGGTGCCCCCTTGTCCTGCGCCAACGTGTAACCGTCGGCTTTGACGGAGATCGTGAGCCCGTCCGGCGCCGGTACGTGACGCGCGATCTCGGGCCGGGTCTTCACCAGCGCGAGATCGGCGGCGCTGTACTTGTTGCCGACGATCCGGGTGACCGCCGCCGCGATCTGATCCGTCGATGCCGCCGGGGCCGCGGCCGCCTCGGCGGTGCCGGGCGCCGACAGTAGCGCGGCCACCGCGACGAACAGGGTGGGTAGTACCTTCCTTCGTGCTAGCACACGATCCTCCTATGGGTCAGTTCGTGCAGTACCCCTTGGTGGTCACGTTGTAGACGTGCCAAGAGCCGTCCGGAGCGGTCCATACATGCGAGGACGTCGATGAGTCGTAGGGGTTGCAGTTGATGCCGGCGGTACGGAGCGCGACCCTGTTGGCCGCGATGCCGTTGCTGACCGCGGCCTCGCGAGTGTTGCCCTGGCCCTGGGACGTCACGGACCGGATCACGGTGTACGGAGCCGCGTTGGCGACGGTCAGCGTCAGGCCGTAGGCGGCCAGGATGGGCAGCAGCGGCTGGAAGTAGGTGGTTCCGCCGTTGGTGCAGTTGCCGGAACCGCCGGAGGTGACGCCCTGGGCCTGCAGCCCGGACAGCCAGGATCCGCCGGAGTCACCACCTTCGGCGCAGGCGTTCGTGCGGGTCAGACCCTGCACCGTTCCTTGGATGTAGTTGACGGTGGCGTTCTTGGCCTGGATGGTGCCGCAGCGCGTGCCGGTGGTGGACCCGGACCGGCACACCGAGGCGCCGACGGCCGCCTCCTGCGAACCCTCGACGGGCGTGCCACCCGAGGCGTTGACCTGCGGGGTGGGGGTCCAGTTGGCGTTGACCGCCACCCAGCCGTAGTCGACGCCGGGGAAGGTGGAACCGGCCACTGTGCCCTGCGCAACCCCGTTGACGCCGGCGGTGCTGGTGCCCACGCCGCCGCAGTGTCCGGCGGTGACGAACCCGCCGGTGACGGAGAACCCGATCGAGCATCGGGTGCTGCCGGGGTAATAGGCGTCGCCGCCGCGCAGGTCGTAGAGCGGTCGCGGCTGTTCGGTGGAGGCCTGGATGCGGACCGCCCCGGGGTCGGCGCCGCTGCCGGCCACGAAGCCGGCGGCGTCGGCCATGGCCGAGGCAGCCGCCAGCACGACAACGGTGTTGGTGGTGACATCGACGTACCAGCCGGCGACGCCGGCCGGCGCCTTGCTCAGGTCCAGCCGGGCCTTGGCGGTGTCCAGCTGCCGCTCACTGCGCGCCACCACCCGGGGCTGGGCGCCCAGTGCGCGGACCCGGTCGGCGGCGCCGGCGTCGGTGATGCCCACGACCAACTGCTGGTCGTGGGCGGTCAGCCAGGCGCCGCCGAAGCCGGCGCCGAGTTCGACGCGCACCTTCTGCTCGACGCGGGCGGCGTCGTCCTCCTTGGCCAGCCGGACCTGAACCTCGTCGGCGGTGAGGTTCAGGTCGCGTTGCATCGCGGACATCATGTCGGCCGAGGGGACGCCGACCGCTGGAGCCGCCGACGGCCCCACGGGCGGCCCGGCCGTGGCCGGCGCTGGTGTACCGGCGAGCACGGCGCATGCAACCGCCGCAATGCATCTTCGCGCGATCCTGTTCACGTGGCTCCTCGAGGGGTCGACGGTGTCGGGGTAGCGGGTGGCCGTGCACCACGACGCCGTGGTGCCGACCGTGACGCGTCAGGGTGCCGCAGGCTTCTTGCGGGCATCGTTGTCGGTCGATAATTTTGGCGGCGCTTGGCGCGGACAGGTATGGACAGCCGTGACCAAGGCGGCAGGTGGCGACATGATCGCTGTCCGGTGCGCTGGACAGCGCCGGACAACGAAGGGACTGTGCGTGTCTGCTGACGATGGCCGGCAACTGCTGCGGCAGCTGTGCGAGGACCTACGGCTGCTGCGATTGCGGGCAGGAGGTCCGAGCCTGCGCAGCCTGGCGGCGCGGTTGCGGTTGGGCAAGAGCCAGATCGGTTCGATCCTCAACGGCAAGATCGGACAGCTGCCCGACTGGGACGTGGTCCGCGGGATCGTCGATGCCTGCCGGCAGTACGCGCAGGACCAGGACCGGCTGGACCAACTTTCGCTGGCCACCGGAATCGAGCAGTTCTGGCGACCCCGCTACACCATGGTGGAGTACGCGCTGCAACAGGCACCGCGGCAGCGGCCGGCGCCGGCCGATCCGGTCCGCACCGTCGGCCGCGATGCGCCGCAGGCGGCGGTACCGCGGCAGCTGCCCGCCGCGACGCGGCACTTCGCCGGTCGGATCGCCGAGCTCGCCGAGCTGGACGGACTTCTCGACGACGCCGCAACCGCGAACGCCGTGATCATCTGGGCGATCGGAGGGACCGCCGGCGTGGGCAAGACGGCGTTGGCCGTGTACTGGGCCCATCGGGTCGCCGACCGGTTCCCCGACGGGCAGCTCTACATCAACCTCCGCGGCTTTGACCCGGGCCGGCGGGCGATAGCCCCGACCGCGGCGGTGTACGCGTTGCTGGTCGCACTCGGTATGCCGCCGGACCGGATCCCACCGAGCCTCGACGCCCGCACCGCCCTGTACCGCAGCATGCTGGCCGGCAAGCGGATTCTCGTGCTCCTGGACAACGCCCGCGACGCCGACCAGGTCCGTCCGCTGCTGCCGGGTACTCCTTCGGCCCCCGCCGTGGTGACCAGCCGCAACCGGCTGACATCCCTCGTCGCGGCCGACGGCGCCCACCCGCTGAGCCTCGACGTGATGTCGCCCGCGGACGCCCGTGACCTGCTCGGCAAAAGGCTCGGGAAGAACCGCGTCTCGGCCGAGCCCGGGGCGGTGGAGCAGATCGTCACGGCCTCCGCCCGGCTGCCACTGGCGCTGAACATCGCCGCGGCCCGGGCCCAGCAGACCGGCTTCCGCCTGGCGGAGATCGCCGGCGAGCTTCGCCAGGCCGGGCAGCGGCTGACGGTGCTCGACGCCGGCGACCCGACCGGCCGGTTGCGTTCGGTGTTCGCGCTGTCGTACGCCGCGCTCACCACGCCCTCGGCCCGCCTGTTCCGGCTGGTCGGCCTGCACCCTCGGCCGGAGTTCTCGGCGGCGGTGGCGGCGAGCCTCGCCGGTGACTCGGCGGCCCGGGTCCGCGAGACGCTGATCGAGCTCGACCTGTCCAGTCTGCTCACCGAACACACGCCGGGGCGGTTCGCGCTGCATGACCTGCTGCACGCCTACGCCGGAGAGCTCGCCGGCGGTCAGGAGGCCGAAACAGACCGGCGAGCGGCTCTGCGCCGGATGTTCGACTACTACCTGCACAGTGCCTACGCGGCCGACCGGCTGCTGTACCCGAACCGCGACCCGATCACCCTCGTCCCCCGCATCGAGACGGTCGTGGTCGAGGAGTTCGCCGGCGAAAGCCAGGCGATGAGCTGGTTCGAGATCGAGTACCCGGTGTTGGTCGCCGCCGCCGACCTCGCGGCCGACGCGGGGTTCGACCGGCACGCCTGGCAGCTGGCCTGGGTCCTGGCGACGTTTCTGCAGCGGCGCAGGCAGTGGTCGGAGCTCGCCGCGATCGGGCGGGTCGCGCTGGGGGCCGCCGACCGGTTGGCGGACTCGACCGGCCAGTTCCACGCGCTGCGCCTTCTCGGCATCGGGCTGACCAGGTTGCGCCGGTACGACGAGGCGGAAAGCTACGTGCGGCGGGGCATCGACGTCTCCGCCCGGTGGAACGACCCGGTCAGCCAGGCCGTGGGTCATCGGGTCCTGAGCGACCTGCTCGTCGCCCAGGAGCGGCATCAGGAGGCGATCACCCACGCCGAGCGCGCGCTCGACCTGTACCTGGCGGCGGATCACCTGGCCGGCCAGGCCCTGGCCCTCAACGCGATCGGGTGGGGACACACCCGAGCCGGCGACCATCGTCGCTGCATCACCTGCTGTGAACGAGCACTCGCCCTGCACCAGCGGCTCGGCAACCGCCTGGGAGAGTTGGCCACCTGGCACAGCCTGGGCTACGCACACCACCAGCTCGGTCTCGGCCGCGAGGCCATCGCCTGCTACGAGCGCGCCGCGCGCCTGGCCCGGGAGATCAGCGACTGGGACGGCGAGGTGAGCGTGCTGAACGACCTCGGCGACGCCCTGCACGCGACCGGCGAAACCGACGCGGCCCGCCAGGCCTGGCAGCGCGCGCTGGACGTACTGGGCGAGGTGGACCCCTCGGGCGCCGACCAACTCCAGAGCAAGATTGCGAAGCTGGGGCGGCGGGTCGCGGTTTCCGGATCGGACTGAGGCTCGACGCCGCTCAGCGCTCGGGCGACGGTCTGCGCTTCGGGCAGTGCGCGCAGCCGTCGGCGGCGATCCGCGCGGTGCCGGAATCGCTGGCCGTTCGCGGGTCAGGTGGACATCGACCAGGATCGCGGCGGCGCGGAGCGACGCCTGGACCGGCCGCGCACGCAGGTACCCCGCGTCGACCCGCCGCTTTACGCTGGTGGCGTGAGGCCCCCGGAGCCGCTGCTGCTGGTCATCGACGGCAACAGCCTGCTACACCGCGCGTACCATGCCGCGGCCACAGGGGAGTTGCGCGACGGTGAGGGTCGGGCGGTGTGGGCGCTCAAGGGTCTGGTCACGCATGTCGCCCATGCGGCGGCCCGGCTGCGTCCGGACGCCGTGCTCGTCGGCTTCGACTGTCCAGTGTCGTCAACGAGGGCGGACGACTACGCCGGGTACAAAGCGCATCGGCCGGCCAAGCCAGCGGATCTGCAGGAGCAGTTGGCCGCCGCGCCGGACCTGCTGCGCGCGGCTGGGCTGCCGGTGTTCGTCCCGGCTGGCTACGAGGCCGACGACGTTCTCGCCAGCGGCGCGGCGAAGGCTCGAGACGCCGGCTGGCGTACGGTCCTGGTCACCAGCGACCGCGATGCCTTCGCGCTGCTTGACGCGAGCACCTCGGTGTTGCGGGTCCGCAACGGTGGGCGCGACGCCGCGGTGCTGGTGCGGGCCGCCTCCCTGCCGGTCGTGTGCGGGGTCGAGGCGTGGCAGTACCGGGACTTCGCCGCGCTGCGCGGCGATCCGTCCGACAACCTTCCCGGGGTGCCCGGCTACGGACCGGCGACCGCGGCCGACCTGCTCGCCGCGTTCGGGACGGTCGATGCGGCGTGGGCCGCCCTGGACGGTGGGCGGGAGGCCGAGGTGAGCGCGGCCGTGGGCGCACGGGCGGCGGAGCGGTTGGCCGAACCCGCCGCGCGCGAGGTCGTGGTGCGCAACCGCCGCTTGATGCGGATGCGTACCGACCTTCCGGTGCCCGATCTCGAAGGGATCAGGCTTCCGCTCGACATTTCCAGGATGCGACGCGCGCTTGCCGGGCGGGGCATCCTGCTCGGCCCGTCGTTGTGGGCACTGACCGGAGGCGTTTCCCCGGACGAGGTCACGGACGCACCGGCATGGGTGCGCGCGGCTGTCCGCCCACCGCGTCCGCGCCGGCCCGGCCCGATGCCGGGTCAGCTCACCCTCTTCTGACCGCGAAGGCCCCGCGACGGTCAACCGGAGACGCGGGGCAGACGCGGTTCGCGGGTGCTCTACCGGCTGGTGGCGGTGTGCCGGTAGGTGGTTGGGCGCCCTTTGCCGCCGTCTTTGTGCACGAGACCCAAATCGCGCAGGCTGCGGAGGGCCTTGCGGATGTTGGGTCTGGTGAGGCCGAGTGCGGTTTCGAGGTAGGGCATGGGTTGTTAGTTCGTGGGCGATGGTGGGGATGCCGCTGGTGAGGGCCTCGATGACCCGGCCGCCGGTGCCGGTGGAGCGGACGTGCTGGCAGATGGCCCTGGCGCGGTTACATCTCAATGTGCTGGTTACGTTTCGCGGTGCATTTCGGTGCGCCATCGTGGTCGGCGCGCCGGCCGCATCGCCCTACACCCCCACCAAGCGGTGGGGCAAGCCCACTCGGTCCTGGTTGGTCGCTCACGCGTCCTGGGCGATGAGGTCGGCTGCCCGCCAGGCCAGTGCGGATACGGGGCCGTTGAGGTTGCCGGAGATCATGATCGGCAGCACCGAGGCGTCCACGACGCGCAGGTTTGTCACTCCGCGCACCCGCAGTCGCGGGTCGACGACGTCATCGTCGTTCGGGCCCATCGCGCAGGTGCCGATGGTGTGGTAGCCGCAGCCGCCCATGGACAGGCCGGCGTCGATGATCTCCTGGTCGGTACGCACGTCCTGGCCCGGTGCCGTTTCGTGCTTGATCCGTTCGGCGAGCGGCGGCGTGGCGAACAGGCGGCGCATGCCGCGGAAGACGCCGACCGCCGTGGTGCGGTCGTGTTCGGTGGCGAAGTAGTTGGCTTCGATGTCCACCGGTGCGTCCGGGTCGTTCGAGGTGACCCGGAGGCTGCCCTCGCTGTCCGGCCGCAGGATGAAGGCGACGCACATCATGCCCGGCTCGCGTTCCATCCGCAGTGGCGTGCCGGGTTCGGGCGGCTCGACGGAGAACGGTGCGATCTGGAACTGGGCGTCGGGGCGGTCGAGGTCTGGACGGGTCTTGAAGAAGCCGATCACGTCGGATGGGGGCGCCGCCAGTGGCCCGGAGCGGGTCGCCTGGTACTGCGCCGCCGCCTGCTCCCGGCCGCTCTCGGTGCTGAGCAGCCGGTTCTCCCCGAGGTCTTCGGTGAGCCGAAACCGCATCAGGAAGACGCGGTGTTCGCGCAGGCGGGCGCCGACGTTCGGGCTGTCCACCACGACGTCGATGCCCGCGGACCGCAGGGTCTCCGCGGGGCCGATGCCGGAGAGCTGGAGGATCTTGGGGCTGGCGAGGGCACCGGCGGCGAGGATCACCTCCCGGCTGGCCCGGATCTCGACGGCCTGCCCGTTGCGTCGCCCGCGTACGCCGACCGCCCGGTCGCCGTCGAGTACCACCTTGTCGACGGTCGTCAGCAGCGCGACGGTGAGGTTGGGGCGGTGCATGGCCGGGTGCAGGAACGCGTTGGCCGCGCTGCACCGCTGGCCGTCGCGGATGGTCGCCAGCGTGTAGCCGATGCGCTCGGCATCGGTGGCGTTGACGTCGCGCGCCCGCCGCCAGCCGAGCGTGCCACCGGCGGTGATCACATCCTCCATCAACGGGTCGGCCCGGTCGACGATCGAGACGTGCAGCGGGCCGCCCGCACCGCGTACGTCGCTGGCGCCGAGCTCGTTGTCCTCGATCGTCTTGAAGACCGGGAGCATGTCGTCCCAGCCCCACCCCGGGTTGCCGAGCCGTTCGAGGGTGTCGTAGTCGGCGCGGTTGCCGCGGTTGTACACCATGCCGTTGATCGCGCTCGAGCCGCCGAGCGTCTTGCCCCGCACCCAGTACTCGGCCCGCTGTGACGGCCCGAACGGGCGGGTGGGGTAGAGCCACACGGTGGCCGGATCGCCCAGCAACTCACCGTATCCCTTGGGCATGGCGATGAGCGGGTTGGTGTCCCAGTCGCCCGCCTCCACCAGCAGCACACTGGTCCCGGGATCCGCGGAGAGGCGATTGGCCAGCACACATCCCGCCGATCCCGCACCTACGACGACGTAGTCGAACTCGGTCACGAAAACCCCCGTCAGTCAACTGCTGGGCGGCGGGCCCGGTCATTGCCGGGTACCACCGCCAGGATCGCGGTCGGCTCGTCCGTGAGGAGCAGCTCCACGGTGATCGAGCCCTCCCACCAGCGGTACCGGACGATGCCCATCGAGGTGCGGTGTTCCGACAGCACGGTCCCGACCACGCGGCGTGGTTTCGTTTTCACGCTGGCCTCCAATGTGGATCCCGCACGGGGAACGGCCGGTACGGCACGAGAACGACACTGCCGCCGTCTGTTACACGGCCCGCCATACACCGCTGTGTAGATCGCGCGGGCGGCGCGAGCCCGGCCGGAGCGCTAGCATGGGCCGCGTAACTACATGACAGGGCGGGGCGTCATGGAGTTTCGGGTGCTGGGCACCCTGGAGATCAGGGACCGCGCGGGGCGGCTGCTGGTGCCGCTGCGGCGCAAGCAGCGGTTGCTGCTGGCCGTGCTGCTGCTGCGGGCCAATACTGCCGTGTCCACCGAGTCGCTGCTCGACCTGCTGTGGCCCGAGGCGGCGCCGTCGTCGGCCCGGGCCAACCTGCACTCGTACATCAGCGACCTGCGGCGCCTGCTGCAGGCGAACGAGCCAGCCGACCCGCCCCGCTTACAGCGGGAGCCCGACGGGTACCAGCTCCGGGCCGGGCCGCAGGAGCTGGACGCCGCGGTCTTCGACGAGCTGGCCGGCCAGGGCCGTCAGGCGCTCGCCGAGGGGCACCACCCACTCGCCGCCGAGCGCTTGGCCCAGGCCCTCGCCCAGTGGCGCGGCCCGGTGCTGGAAGACCTGCCGGTGCCGGCCGCGCTCCAGCCGGAGATCGAACGGCTCGAAGAGCTGCGCATGATGGTGCTGGAAGACAGCGTCCAGGCCCGGCTCGACCTGGATCAGCCAGCGTTGCTCGCCGCCGAGCTGGCCGAGCTCACCGCGCGGCACCCGCTGCGGGAGCGGCTCTGGGCACACCTCATGCTCGCGCTCTACCAGGCCGGGCGGCAGGGTGACGCGCTCGACGCCTACCAACGCGTCTACCGGCTGCTCGACCAGGAGCTCGCGGTCCGCCCCGGCCAGGCCCTGCAGCGGCTGCACCAGCGGATCCTGACCGCCGACCCCACCCTGGCCCCGCCGGCCGCTGCCGCCACGCACACTCCCCGGCGGGTACGGCAACTGCCGGCGCCACCACCGATGTTCACCGGCCGCATCCGTGAGGTGGCCACGCTGGACCGGTCGCATGACGCGTCCACGGTGGTGATCAGCGCGATCGACGGGATGGCCGGGATCGGCAAGACCGCCCTCGCCGTCCACCTGGCGCACCGGATCGCCGACCGCTACCCGGACGGGCAGCTGTTTGTCGATCTGCACGGCCACACGCCGGGCATGGCGCCCCGCGAGCCGGCGCAGGCGCTCGACCATCTGCTGCGCGCCCTCGGCGTTCCCGGGCCGCAGATCCCGGCCAACCTGGAAGATCGGGCCGCGCTGTACCGCACCCGGCTCGCCGACCGCAGGATGCTGGTCCTGCTCGACGACGCCGCGACCGAAGCCCAGGTAGCGCCACTGTTGCCCGGCAGCGCGGGTTGCCTGGTGCTGATCACCAGCCGGCGCCGGCTGGCCGGGCTCGACCGCACCCAGACGCTGACGCTCGACACCCTGCCCGCTCCGGATGCGGCCGACCTGTTCGTCCAGACCGCCGGCGACGGCCGGCTCGGCCACGAGCCACCCGACCTGGTGGCCGAGCTTGTCGAGCTCTGCGGCCGGCTGCCGCTGGCGATCCGCATCGCGGCCGCCCGGCTGCGATCCCACCCCGCCTGGCCCCTGGTCCATCTGGTGCGGCGACTACGGGACCAGCGGAGCCGGCTCGGCGAGCTGGAGGCCGGCCAGCGCAGCGTCACCGCCACCCTGGACCTGTCCTACCAGCATCTGACCCCGCACCAGCAGCACGCGTACCGGCGGTTGGGCATGCACCCCGGCCCCGACATCGACGTGTATGCCACCGCCGCCCTCCTCGACTCCACCCTGCCGCACGCGGGGCGGATGCTCGACCAGCTCCTCGAAGTGCACCTGCTGCAAGAGCTCCGGCCCGGTCGCTACCGGTTTCACGACCTGATCCGCGCCCACGCCGCGCGGACCGCCGCCCGCGACCAGACCCGGCCCGCCAGGCACGCCGCGTCGAACCGCCTGCTCGACTACTACCGGCACACCGCCGCGCTCGCGGTGGACGCCGCTTACCCCTACGAGCGCGAACACCGGCCGGAGGTACCACCAGCCAGCACGCCCGGCCCCGACGTCCACGACCCGCCAGCCGCACTCGTCTGGCTGGACAACGAGCTGACCAACCTGCTGGCCGTCGCCGCGTACACCGCCGAGTACCGCCAGTCGGAGCACGTCCTGCACCTGTCGACCATCCTGCACTGGCACCTGCGCTCCCGCGGCCTCTATCACGACGCCGAGACCCTCCACCACCAAGCCCTGACCACCGCCCGCGCCACCGGCGACCACGCCGGTGAACTGGACGCCCGTGCCTACCTCGGCCAGATCCACCGGCTGCTGGGCCGGTTCACGCAGGCCACCGACCACCTCGAACAAGCGCTGCGGATCGCCCGGGTCACCGACCGCCACGCCGGGGTGCTGGAGGCGCTGACCGGTCTCGGCCACATCCACTGGCGGCAGGGCCGGTACTCACAGGCCGCCGACTACTACCAACAGGCGCTGCGGATCGCCCGGGACACCGACCACCGCTCTGGCGAACTGGAGGCGCTGACCGGCCTCGGCCGGCTGCACTGGATGCAGGGCCAGCCGGCCCAGGCCGCCGACCACTTCGGGCAGGCGTTGCGCATCGCCCGGGCCACCGGTCACCGGCTTGGTGAGCTGAACGCACTGACCGGCCTCGGCCACGTCCACCAGCGGCAGGGCCGGTACTCACAGGCCGCCGACCACTTCCAGGAGGCGCTGCGGGTCGCCTGGACCACCGGCCAACGCGTTGGTGAGCTGTCCGCGCTGACCGGCCTCAGCCAGGTCCAGCGCCGGCAGCGCCGGCACGAGCAGGCCACCCAGAGCTACCTGCAGCTCCTCGATCTGGCCCGCAAGGCCGGCGACCGCAACTACGAGTTCGAGGCCCGGCAGGGCCTGGGCCGGCTGTCGCACACCACCGGCGACCCGGAGGCGGCCATCGCCCATCACCAGCAGGCTCTCGTCCTCGCGAACGAGCTGGGACAACCCGTCGATCAGGCCCGCGCCCACGACGGGCTCGCCCACGCCCACCACACCCGGGGCCGACACGAACAAGCCCACGAACACTGGCAGAACGCCCTGGACATCCTCACCGACATCGACCTCGACCGCACCGACGACGAGGAAACCACCACCGCGGCCATCCGGGCTCACCTGGCCGCCGTCGAGCGGGCCGGCTGAGCCACCACCCGAACGGCCGGATCGGCGCTAACGGCGAGTGACGGGGTCAGCGGGCGTCGGGGCGCGGCTCGACGCCGAGGCTGGCGCAGGCCTCGCGGTACATCCGGGCCGCCTCGGCGCGCACCTGCCGGCGCTCGGTGAGCCGCTCGGTGAACGGGACCCGCACCGGGACCGGCGCACCGTCCACAGTGGCGAGAAAGTCCATGCCCTCGGCGTCCATGCCGGACATGGCGGCGGCCGTGGCGCCCGGCTGGCCGCCGAGGCCCTGCACGATCACGCGGCAGTCGTCGGCGTGGTCGCCATTCATGTGGCGCTGGATCGCCTCGACCACGTCCGGGGTGAACGGGGCAGTCACGCGACCACCTTACCGAGGTCGTCGAGCATCGCGGTGTTGAGCCGGTACGCGGTCGCCACCTCGTCGAGGAAGCGGTCCTGCTCGACCGCGTCCCACGGTGCGGTGTCGAGCAGGTGCCGGTAGTGCTGCTTGAACACGCGCGGCTCCACGCCGGGGAACTCGTAGAAGCGGGTGCCGGGGCCGTCCAGGCCGTACTCGCGCTTGAGGGCGCGGCGCATGACCTGCCCGCCGGACAGGTCGCCCATGTAGCGCGTGTAGTGGTGCGCGACGAACCCGGCCGGCCAGGTGAACGCCACCTCGCGGAGGCGGGCCCGGTACTCGGAGGTGGGTGTGCTGGCCGACACGTGCGCGGGCCAGTCGGGGCCGATCAGGTGGGTGAGGTCGGCGACGAGCGCGGGGAGCCGGGCTAGCTCGTCGGCGACGAACGGCCCCGCGACCGGGTCGGACCGCATCTGGCCGGAGGCTTCCTCCAGCGTCTCGTACACGAAGAAGAGCTGGGCGGCCAGCGCCGTGTATCCGGCGCGGTCGAGGCGGCCGCCGAGCAGGGCGTCGAAGTAGGCCATGCCCTGGGCGGCGGCGTGGTCTGAACGGGTGACCTCACGCACCCTCGACGCGAACCCCACGGACCCCCACCCTTCGCCGGCCAGAACTTAGGTTAGCCTAAGCTCCGGCCGGCGGTCGAGTGATCCACTAAACGGATGATCCGTGGGCTTGCCTAGTAGTGGTACCCGATGGCGCTCTGGATCCAGGGGACGATGACGTCGATCCGTGCGGTGGTCTCGTCCAGGACGTGCGGGCAGCTCGGCCCGTTGCTGACGACCGCCACCAGGGTCGGCCAGCCGCGGAAGGGCTGGTAGAAGAACGGGCCACCCGAGTCGTACGGGCACGGGGTGGTGTCCCGCTGCGGCGCGTAGCCGGTCATGCCGAGCGTGGTCGCGTCGACGGTGGTGATCTGGAGCTGGCCGGTGTGCAACCGGGTCGACGGGGTCGGGTTTTGGCTGGTGATCGAGCCGTAGCCGGTGAGTCGCAGCACGTCGCCGACCTGCGGCGTGGCGCGGTTCAGCAGGAGTGGCCGGATGTCCGTGATCCGCTTGTCGATCTTTGCCAGCGCCACGTCGTTCGTCGGGGACTGCCGTACGTCGGTCACCGTGGCGACGTGCCCGCCGGTCCCCTCGAGGTCGGTGCGGCCGATCGTCGCGGTGGTGAGGTCGGCCACCGGCCGCTCCACCCGGACCCCGTTGGCGTCGCGGAAGCAGTGCCCGGCGGTGAGCACCCACTGGGGCGCGATCAGCGAGCCGGAACAGGCGCTATTGCGGCGCCCGCCGTCGGGGGTCGGGATGCCGGTCATGGTCAGCTTGACCGAGAAGCGGTATTTGCCGATCGGCACTTCCTCACCGTTGGCGATGGCGTTGGCTGGGGCGGCGTGCGCGACGAGGGCCAGGACGGCCGCGCCGAGAACTGCCGTGAGCCTTCTAGTCCACATCGGTCGATTTAAACCCGTCGGCGCAACCGGCCGCAGCCCCGGAACCCGCCATCCAATAAATCTTGAGAGCCTGTGTCGATCCCGCCGCGAGGTGTTCGACGCGTTGGTAGAAGGACCTCAGACAACCAAGGAGTGGAACGATGAGCAAGGTCACGACCGGCGCGACGATGTCCCTCGACGGCTTCATCGCCGACGCCAACCATGGTGGCTTCGAGCACCTTTTCGCCTGGTACGGTGCGGGCGACACCGAGTTCCCCACCGGCGACCCGGGCATGACGTTCAAGGTCTCCGCCGCCAGCGCCGAGCACCTCCACGCGCTGCAGGACCGGGTCGGCGTGCTCGTCTGCGGCCGCCGCCTCTACGACATGACCAACGCGTGGGACGGCCGGCACCCGATGGACAAGACCACCGTGGTACTCACCCACCAGCGCCCGGACGACCGGCCGGAGGACGACGAGAATTTCGTCTTCGTCACCACCGGCATCGAGGACGCGATCGCCCGGGCCAAGGAGATCGCCGGCGACAAGGACGTCGGCGTCAACGGCGGCGAGATCGCCCGCCAGTGCTTCGACGCCGGCCTGCTCGACGAGGTGCACGTCGACCTCGTACCGGTCTTCCTCGGCTCCGGCATCCCGCTGCTCGGCCAGATCAAGGACGCGCCGGTGACGCTGGAGGGGCCGATCTCGCTTACCCAGGGGTCGGGCGTCACGCACCTGGGCTACCGGGTCGTGCGTAAGTAGATCTTGCCTGGGAGAGACTGGGGTCATGGCCTACGACGTGAGCGCCGTCCGCGCGACCTATCCCGCCCTCTCCGACGGATACGCCTACCTCGACGGTGCCGCCGGCACCCAGGTGCCCGAGGCGGTGATCGCGGCGATCGCCAGCGCGTACCGGCGGGGGATCGGCAACGTGGGCGGGGCCTTCCCGGCCAGCCACCGCTCCGACGCGATCGTCGCCGGGGCCCGGGCCGCGGTCGCCGACCTGGTCGGCGGCCGGCCGGAGGGCGTGATCCTCGGGCCCAACATGACCACGCTCACGTACCGGCTGGCGTATGCGCTGGCCAAGCAGTGGCGTGAGGGCGACGAGGTGGTGCTCTCCCGGCTCGACCACGACGCCAACGTGCGGCCGTGGGTGCAGGTGGCGGCCCGGGCCGGCGCGACCGTGCGCTGGGCCGAGGTGGACGTGGCGACCGGCGAGCTCGGCGTGGAGCAGTACGACACGCTGATCGGCGAGCGCACCCGGCTGGTGGCGGTAACCGCGGCGAGCAACGTGCTCGGCACCCGGCCGGACGTGGCGGCGATCACGGCGAAGGCGCGGGCGGCCGGGGCGGTCACGTACGTCGACGGGGTGCACGCGAGCGCGCACGGCCCCACCGACGCGGCCGCGCTCGGCGCCGACTTCTACGCCACCAGCGCGTACAAGTGGTCGGGTCCGCACATCGGCGCGGTGGTCGCCGACCCGGACCGGCTCGACGCGCTGATCCCGGACAAGCTGGCCTCCTCGTCCGACGAGGTGCCGGGGCGGTTCGAGACCGGCACCTCGCCCTTCGCCGACCTCGCCGGCGTGGTGGCGGCGGTCGACCACCTGGCCGGGCTCGACCCGACCGCCACCGGCACCCGGCGGAAACGGCTGCTCACCTCGCTGGCCGCCGCCGAGGCGTACGAGCTGGAGCTCTTCGCCGCGCTCCTGACCGGGCTGGAGGCGATGCCGCACGTGACCGTGTACGGCAAGGCGGCCCGGCGCACCGCGACGGCGTACTTCACCGTCGCGGGGCGTACTCCGCGCGAGGTCGCCACCCACCTCGCCGAGCGGCGGGTGAACGTGTGGGACGGGCACAACTACGCGTGGGAGGTGACCGCGGCGCTCGGCATCCGGGAGGCGGGCAGCGCGGTCCGGGCCGGCCTGGTCCACTACAACGACCGCTCCGACGTCGACCGCCTCATCGACGGCGTGGCCACGCTCGGCTAGTTTCCCGTGATCGAAGCTCCCTTCAAGTCGTAAGAGCGGCTTGAAGGGAGCTTCGATCACGGGGAGGGGCGGCGCTCGCGGGCGGCCGTCACCAGGTTGGCGAGGGCCGCCTCCACCTGCGGGTACGTCCGCGTCTTGAGGCCGCAGTCCGGGTTGACCCAGACCCGTTCCACCGGCACCACCTTGAGTACGGCGTCGAGCAGGTCACCCACCTCCTCGGCGCTGGGCACCCGGGGCGAGTGGATGTCGTACACGCCGGGGCCGAGGCCGCGGCCGAAGCCGTCCAGCTCGCCGAGGATGCGCCCACCGGAGCGGGCCGACTCGATCGTGGTGACGTCGGCGTCCAGCCCGTCGATGGCGGCGATCACCTCGCTGGCGTTCGAGTAGCACAGGTGGGTGTGGATCTGCGTGTGGTCGCCGGCGCTGGAGGTGGCGTGCCGGTACGCCGCGACCGCCCACTGTAGATACTCGTCCTGCCGCTCGCGGCGCAGCGGGAGCAGCTCGCGCAGCGCCGGCTCGTCCACCTGGATGATCGACGTACCGGCGGCGGCCAGGTCGCGCACCTCCGCGCGGACCGCCTCGGCGACCTGCACCACCACCTCGCGCAGCGGGATGTCCCGCCGCACGAACGACCAGGCCACGATCGTCACCGGCCCGGTGAGCATGCCCTTGACCGGCCGCTCGGTGAGCGACTGGGCGAAGCGGGTCCAGCGCACGGTGATCGGCGCGGTACGGCGTACGTCGCCGTGGATGATCGGCGGTCGGGTGCAGCGGGAGCCGTACGACTGCACCCAGCCGTGCCGGGTGGTGGCGAAGCCGTCGAGGTGCTCCGCGAAGTACTGCACCATGTCGTTGCGCTCCGGCTCGCCGTGTACGAGCACGTCGACGCCGAGCCGCTCCTGCAGCCGGATCACCCGCTCGATCTCCGCCTCGATCAGCCGCTCGTACCCCCGCTGGTCCAGCGTCCCGGCGGCCAGCGCGGCCCGGGCGGCGCGCAGCTCACCGGTCTGCGGAAACGACCCGATCGTCGTGACCGGCAGCGGCGGCAGTCCAACCTGGACGGAGCGCTCCGGGTACGGCGCCCGACCCTCCAGAGTGGACTCAGCCGGCCGCCCGGCGGGGCGGGGAGACGGCGCGCGTCCGCGAGCGCCCCGCGCCAGCCGATCGGCGAGCGCCACCACCTCGGCCACTTTCTGGTCGGCGAAGGCGAGCCGCTCGCGCAGCGCCGGGTCGAGGCCGGTCTCGGCGTCCAGGTCGTACGGCACGTGCAGCAGCGAGCAGGAGGTGCTCACCACCACGCCGGGGTAGCGGGAGAGCTCGTACAGGGCGGCGCCGAGGTCGGTGCGCCACACGTCCCGCCCGGAGACCACGCCGGCCACGAGCGTCTTGCCGCCCAGCGCGGCCGGGTCGACCGGGCCGCCGCGGACGAGGTCCACGCCGATCGCCTCGATGCCGGTGGCGGCGAGCGCCGGCAGCGCCTCGCCCGGCTCGCCGAAGTACGAGGCGACCAGCAGCTTAGGCCGGTCGGAGAGCGCGCCCAGCCACTCGTACGCCCGCCGCGCCTGCGCCACGCCGGCGCCGGTGACCAGTGCCGGCTCGTCGAGCTGCACCCACTCGACCCCCTCGGCGGCCAGGGCGGCGAGCAGGTCCGCGTACGCGGTCAGCGCGTCGTCGAGCCGGGTCAGCGGCGGCGGGTCCCCGGCAGCGGGCTCGGACAGCAGCAGGAACGTGACCGGGCCCACCAGCACCGGCCGGGTCTCGTGGCCGAGCGCCCGCGCCTCGCGTACCTCCCGGATGGGCTTGTCGCCGGCGAGCCGCAGCGGTGTGCGGGCGCCGATCTCCGGTACCAGGTAGTGGTAGTTGGTGTCGAACCACTTCGTCATCCGCAGCGGCGGCAGGCCGTCGGCGCCCCGGGCCATCGCGAAGTACGGGTCGGCGGCCGCCCGGTAGCGCTCCGGCACGGCGTCCAGCAGGACCGCGGTGTCCAGCACGTGGTCGTACTCGGAGAAGGTGTTGGAGGGCAGCGCGCGCAGCCCGAGCGCGGCCAGCCGGCGCCAGGTGCCGGCCCGCAGGTCGGCGCCGACCCGGTCGAGCCCGTCGCGGTCGAGCCGCCCGTCCCAGTACGCCTCCAAGGCCCGCTTCAGCTCGCGGCGCGGTCCGATCCGTGGGTACCCGAGGATTGTCGAATGCGTCAGCACGGGGCGATCCTGCCCGCGGCGCGGGCCCGGCGGGTGGTCCATAACTGCTGCTTATCGAGCGTCTGGCCATACTGGGGTGTGGAACCGGGACCGCCGCAACGCGAGATCGCCTGCTTCGTGCGGGTGGCCGAGCACCTGAGCTTCTCCCGGGCCGCGGCCGCGCTGGGCATGACCCAGCCGGCGGTCAGCCAGGCCGTCGCGCGCCTCGAACGCACGCTGGGGCTGCGCCTGTTCGACCGGACCAGCCGTGAGGTGGCGCTCTCCGACGCGGGCAAGGTGCTCCTGCCGTACGCCGAGGCGATGCTGGAGCACGCCGCCGCGTTCGCCGCTGAGGCGGCCCGGCTCGCCGAGCCCGCTGGGCGGCCCATCAGGCTCGCTTATTGCCCGCTCGTCGGCGCGCTCGCCGCCCGGGTGGTACGCCGGCTGGCGGACCGGTCGCCGGCGATCGACGTCGAGCTGCGCCGCGCCGGCTGGGGTGCGGCGACCGCCGACCTCGCGCAGGGCGGTGCCGCGGCCGCGTTCATGAGCACGCCGTTTCCGGCCGGGGTGGCGATGACCGCGCGGTTCCACGTACCCGTGACGCACCTGGCCGTGCCGGCGCGGAGCCGGCTGGCGACCGCGAACCGCCTGGTGATCGAGCAGTTGCCCGCGGTGCTGCTGCCGCGCTCGCGGCCGCCGGGCAGTGTGTGGCACGCGCTCGCGCCCCGCCTGCGCTCGCCCGCCGTCGTGGGCGACCTGGACGACCTGCCGGCGGCCCTCGACCTGGTCGCGGCCGGACGCGGCCTGCTGGCCGCGCCGCACCTGCTCGCCGAGACGGTACGCCGGCCGGATGTGCGCTTCGTCCCGATCGACGCCAGCGACCTGCGGATGACGTACGGCCTGGTCTGGGCGCCGGAGCGGGCGTCGGCGGAGGTGATGGCGCTGGTGCAGGCGGCCCGCCAGATCCTGCGCGTGCCGTGAACTCCCGGAGCCTGTTAGTTTACACGCCCAACTATTGACAGCCATCTGTCCGCTGTGTGAATCTCTGCGACGGAGCCGGCGGAAGCCTGGGCAGCTTCCCTTTCTGACGGTCGCACGCCACGCGTGCGGATGTCGCTTGCCTCAGGACAGCGCTCGCTTCATCTCTAGGAGCTCTACATGCGCAGAAGCATTGCCGGCGCTCTCGCCTCGGTGCTCGCCGCCGGCGTGGTGGCCGTGGTGACCCAGGTGGCCGTGAGTACGTCGACGCCCGCGTCGGCCGCCGCGTCCGACCCGTACAACTGGAAGAACGTGCGGATCGACGGCGGCGGTTTCGTTCCGGGTATCGTCTTCAACCCGACCGAGCGCAACCTCATCTACGCGCGCACCGACATCGGCGGCGCGTACCGGTGGGACCAGGCCGGGCAGTCGTGGGTCCCGATGCTCGACTGGGTGGGCTGGGACCGCTGGGGATACAACGGCGTGGTCAGCCTCGCCACCGACCCGGTGCAGACCAACCGGGTGTACGTGGCGGCCGGCATGTACACGAACGACTGGGACCCCAACAACGGCGCGATCCTGCGCTCCACCGACAAGGGCAACACCTGGCAGACCACGGCGCTGCCGTTCAAGCTCGGCGGCAACATGCCCGGCCGCGGCATGGGCGAGCGGCTGGCCGTCGACCCCAACCGCAACAGCGTCCTGTACCTCGGCGCGCCCAGCGGCAACGGCCTGTGGCGCAGCACCGACTACGGCGCGACCTGGTCGAAGGTCACCAACTTCCCGAACCCCGGCAACTACGTGCAGTCCCCCGGTGACGCGTACCTCGGCGACAACCAGGGCATCGTCTGGGTGACGTTCGACAAGCGGTCGGGCACCTCCGGCAACGCGACGCAGACCATCTACGTCGGCGTCGCGGACAAGGAGAACACCGTCTACCGCACGACCAACGGCGGCACTTCGTGGGAGCGCGTGGCCGGCCAGCCCACCGGGTACATCGCGCACAAGGGTGTCCTCGACACGACCGGCGGCTTCCTCTACATCGCCACCAGCGACACGGGCGGCCCGTACGACGGCGCCAAGGGTGACGTGTGGAAGTACAACACCGCCACCGGCGCGTGGACGCAGATCAGCCCGATCCCGTCGAGCAGCGCGGACGACTACTTCGGGTACAGCGGGCTCACCATCGACCGCACCAACCCGAACACCATCATGGTGGCGACCCAGATCTCCTGGTGGCCGGACGCGATCTTCTTCCGCAGCACCGACGGGGGCGCGACCTGGACCCGGATCTGGGACTGGACGTCATACCCCAACCGCTCCAAGCGGTACACGATGGACATCACCTCGGTGCCGTGGCTGTCGCTCGGCGCCAACCCGCAGCCGCCGGAGGAGACCCCGAAGCTGGGCTGGATGAACGAGTCGGTCGAGATCGACCCGTTCGACGGCAACCGCTTCATGTACGGCACCGGCGCCACGATCTACGGCGCGACCAACCTCAAGAACTGGGACACCGGCGGCACGGTGACCATCCGCCCGATGGTTCGCGGGCTGGAAGAGACGGCGGTGCTCGACCTGATCAGCCCGCCTTCCGGCGCCCCGCTGGTGAGTGGCCTCGGTGACATCGGCGGCTTCCGGCACATGAACCTCGACGCCGTACCGCCGATGATGTTCCAGCAGCCGTACTTCACGAGCACGACGAGCCTCGACTACGCCGAGACCAACCCGAGCATCATGGTGCGGTCCGGCAACTTCACCGACTCCGACCGCCCCAACGACAGCCACGTCGCGTTCTCGACCGACGGCGGGGCCAACTGGTTCCAGGGCACCGAGCCGGGCGGGATCAACTCCGGCGGCACGGTGGCGGCGGCGGCCAACGGGAGCCGCTTCGTGTGGGCGCCGGGCGACTCCGGCATCCAGGTGCACTACTCGGTCGGGTACGGCAACAGCTGGTCGGCGTCGTCCGGCATCCCGGCGAACGCGGTCGTCGAGTCCGACCGGGTCAACCCGAACAAGTTCTACGGCGTCAGCAACGGCACCTTCTACGTGAGCACGAACGGCGGGCAGTCGTTTACCGCGGCCGCCACCGGGCTGCCGGCGAGCGGCGTGAAGTTCAAGGCCGTGCCGGGGCGCGAGGGCGACATCTGGCTGGCCGGCAGCACCGGCCTCTTCCGGTCGACCAACTCGGGCACCAGCTTCGCCAAGATCTCGAACGTCACCGAGGCGGTCAACGTCGCGTTCGGGAAGGCCGCGCCGGGCCAGTCGTACCAGGCGCTCTTCCTGGTCGGCACCGTGGACGGGGTCAAGGGCGTGTACCGGTCCGACGACACCGCCGGCACCTGGCTGCGGATCAACGACAACGCCCACCAGTACGGCAACATGGGCGAGGCGCTCGCCGGCGACCCGCGCATCTACGGGCGGGTCTACCTGGGTACCAACGGGCGGGGCATCCTCTACGCCGACCGCACCGGCGGCACCCCGACGACCCCGCCCACGTCCGCGCCGCCCACGTCTACGCCCCCTACCTCCGCACCTCCGACCTCGGTACCCCCGACGTCGGCACCCCCGACCTCGTCGGCGCCGGTTGGTTCCTGCGCGGTGACGTACGCGATCACCGGGCAATGGGGCGGCGGCTTCCAGGGTGACGTGAAGATCACCAACACCGGCAGCCAGGCGGTCAACGGCTGGAGCCTGGTGTGGTCGTTCGCGAACGGCCAGCAGATCTCCCAGATCTGGGGCGCGACGCGGACCCAGACCGGTGCCACGGTCACCGCCCGGAACGAGGCATGGAACGTCACGATCGCGCCCAACGCGGCCGTGACGTTCGGCTTCATCGCCAGCTGGACGGGGACCAACGCCCGCCCGACGGCGTTCACCCTGAATGGCTCGGCCTGCTCGGTGAGCTGAGCTTGCCGCGGAGCTGGTTTGTCAACCCCGGGGCCGGCGCGCCCGGCCGGCCCCGGGGGTAGCCGGCGCTGGCTGGCTCCGCAGGGTAGCCGGCGCTGGCCGGCTCCCCCGGTAGACCAAAGTCGAACGTCCTCGCGACCGCGGATTGACGCGCGTGCGCCCGGCAACTGGGCAGGCTGGGCGCATGATGGACGCGGTTTACCGGCGGCACGAGACGGTGGTCTCCGAACCGGCGTGGGCGGTGGGCCTGATGTGGCTGGGCCTGCCGCTCGCCGGCGCCGGGGTGGGGTGGCTGCTGCAGGCGCTCGCCGGATGGCTGGCCGAGCTGCCCTGGATACCGTTCAAGGGGGCGGTCGAGCTGCTCGCCTCGGTCGCCGACAACGAGCCGCTGGCCACGATCGTCAGCCTCGCGGCGGGCGCTGTCGTGGGGCTTGTGCTCGCGTTCATCGGGGCGATGGAGACGCTCGTCGTGCGGATCACCGACGGCGACGTCACCCTCCGTCGTGGCGACAACACCCAGGAGATCAACCGATCCGTGGTACGGGCGGTCTTCGTCGACGGCAAGCAGCTGGTACTGCTCGGGCGGGATACCGAGGAGCTGGCCCGGGAGGGTTTCGACCTCGGCGCCGAGCGGCTCCGGGACGGGTTCCTCGCGCACGGGTACCCCTGGGCCGCGGCCGGCGACCCGTACCGCGACGAGTTCCGCCGGTGGGTGCCGGACGACCCGGAGCTGCCGGGGAGCGCCGACGCGCTGCTCAAGGCGCGGGCGAAGGCGCTGGAGAAGGGGGACAAGACCGACGTCGCCGAGCTGCGGGCCGAGCTTGGCAAGCTGGGCGTCGTCGTGCGCGAGGAGTCAAAGCGGCAGTACTGGCGGCGTACACACCCGACCAGTGGTTGAGCAGGGGGTATCCGGTTTGGGGCGGCTGGGCTAGCCTGTGCCCCGTGACCGCCACGGGGGGAGTGGCGGCGCCGCCGCTGTTGCCGCCGCGGCCGCGTCGCTACCGCACGCTCACGAGCGCCGTCGTCGAGACGGCCGCCGTGCTGTGGTCGGCGGTTCGGCTGCTGTGGCGCCACTGGCCGGTGCTCTTCGCGCTCTACTTCGCCGGGGCGGCCGCGAAGGCGTTCATCATGATCGGCGCCGTGCAGGCGAGCAAGCTCAACGGCGTGCTCGGCGCGATGGTCATCATCCTCGGCCCGGTCTCCACGCTCGTCTCGCTGGTCCTGATGCTGCGCGTGGTGCGGCCGTCGCTGCCCTGGCTGGCGGCGGCGACCGCCGATCCGCGGCCGGACGGGGCCGGCGATGCGCCCAGCCGGCCGCCCACACTGATGGACCACCTGGCCAGCGCGCTCATCCCGTTCCTCGCGGTGTACGCCTCGTGGGGCTACCTCCAGCAGGATGTGTCCGACTACGTCTACGAGGTCTGGGCGGACGCCGCCTTCAACGACGCGCGGGTCTTTGACGAGCCGGGCCTGATGGGCCGGGAGCTCGACCAGCGGCTGCCGTTCGACACGTCGCTGACGCTGATCACGGTGGTCGTGGTGGCGCTGGTGCTGCGCTGGCTGCTCAACACCCTCCGTCCTGGCCGCCGGTGGCCGGTGCTGGGCATCCTCGGTGCCTACGTCGAGGTCATCTGGATCATCGTCTCGATGGTCGCCCTCAACCAGGCCCGTGGTCCGGTGACCGACTGGGTGCTCGGCCGCAAGGTGGTGCAGTGGCTGCTCGACGTGTGGAACGGGTTCGTCGAAGCGCTCGGCCCGCTGACGAACGCCATGCGCGGTGCCGGCGAGTGGCTGGTCACCGCGATCGCGTCGGCTGACACCGTGATCGTGGTACCGCTGGCGTGGCTCGCCGTCGGCGCCGTCGTGTACGGGCACAAGCTCGCGCCGCCCGCCCCCTCCGGCTCCGAGCTGCTGCAACGGGCCAGCAAACGGTGGAACGCGCTGCCCAAGCCCGTACGCGTGGTGGGTGCCAACATGAGCTCCGACGTGCGCGACCGGTTCATGCCGCTGGTGCACGGGGTGCGCACGCTCGCGCGGGCCGGCTTGGCGCCGATGCTGTTCTTCTGCATCTCGTTCCTGATCGCGCAGACCGCGAACGACTGGCTGTGGGAGGTCGAGCGGTTCCTGATCGGTCCGCGTGACCTGCAGGAAGTGTGGATGCCGCTGTCCGGGCCGCTCTCCGTCTTCAACGACGCCCTGGGCGTGGTGCTGCTCGCCTGCCTGCTCGCCGCAGCGGTCGACCGGGTGCTTCGGCTACAGCCCGCGCCCACTTCCGACTCCGCTTCCGAGGACGCTCCGGAAGAGGGCGCTCAGGACGTGGCCAGCCGGGCGTAGTGCGGGAGGTGCAGGCCGCTGGTGACGCGTACGGCAGCGGGTCGGGCCGAGTCCGGCGTCACGAAGTACATCTCCACCTGCCACGGTGACGGCGCCTCGTCATCCTCCGGGGTGCACGAGGGGAAGGGCGTGCGGGCGCCCGACAGCTCGTCGGGCTTGGCGCCGAAGAGCCGTCCCTCGGCGTCTTCGAGCGCGAGGTTGCACCCGATGACCGACTCCTTGTCGGCCGCCTCGACCTCGATGGTCGCCTTCCACGCCTTGGTCTTGCCCGGCGGCTGGAAGGGCTCCCCGCCGTACGTCTTGAGGTCGGTCGCCGGCCCGAAGCTGACGAGCCGCATGCGCGCGTCGGAGTACGAGGTCCAGCCGTCCGCGCTGGGCAGGACCGCCTCGTGCGGGTGCCGGTTGTAGAGGTCGAGCCCATCCTTGACGCTGGGCGCGAGGGCGAGCGCGAGGACCGGCAGGAGCGCGACCAGCCCCCAGATGTTGCGCCGCCACCACCCCCTGGTCTTGGGTCCGGCGGGTGGCGGCGGCGCCGGCTGCCCGGGCATCGGGAAGCCCTGCGCGGGCACGGGCTGGCCCGGGAACGGTCCGACCATCGGGACCCCGGCCGCCCCGTGCGGCGGCGGAATCTGCGACGGCTGGCTCACCGGCGGCGGTGCCGCTACGGCCGGCGGGCTCAGCGTCGCGGCCGGAGCCATCTGGAATTGAGCCACCGCTGCGTGGGCCGCCCCAGCCGCTCCCGATGCGGTGTGGCCGGGTGTCTGGGCTCCAGGTGCGGAGACCGTTGTCTGGTTCCCGGGTGTGGGGGTCGTCGTCTGGTTCCCGGGTGTGGGGGCCGTGGGTGGGAGGGTTGCCCGTCCGTGGGCTGCGGGTGATTGCGGGGTCGGCGCTTGGGGCGCGAGCGCCGGCGTCTGGGGCGCGGGTGCTTGCGGGGCTGGCCATTGGGGCGCGAGCGCCTGCGGAGCCGGCGTCTGGGGCGCGAGCGCTTGTCGGGCTGGTCCTTGGGGCGCGGGCGCTTGCGGGGCTGGCCCTTGACCCGCAAATGCTTGCGGCGACGGGGCCTGGGGCGCGATTGGTTGCGGGGTTGGCGCTTGACGCGGAGCCTGCGTTTGGGGCGGGGGTGCTTGTAGGGCTGTGGGTGCGAGCGCCGCTCGGGCTTGGGGCGTGGGGTCCTGGGGCGCCGCCGGTTGGGGTGAGGCTGCGTAGACCGCCGGCGTCTGGGGCGCGGGCGGGTGCGCCGGCGTCGGGTGGCTCACCGGCGTTTGCGGTGCCGGTGCGTGTGCCTGTGCCGGGTGCGTGGGGTTGGGCGCGTGGGGTCCGCTCCACGGCGAGGGCGTCTCCTGCGTCCGGTCCGTGCTGTCTGTCCTGTCCCAGGACGGCATTGACCCGGCGTGTGGCTGCTCAGCGACCCGGGGTGGCATAGCGACCTGCGCCGACGCCGACGCCGACGGTGGCGGTGGCGGTGGCGGCATGGCGGGTTGTGGGGACGACGGCAGTGGCGGCACGACGAGCCGTGGTGGCGGTGGCGGCACGACCGGCTTCGGTGGCGGCGGGAGGTGCGACTGCTGCGTGGTGTGCGCCGTGGCGTTGGTGACGGGCGACCGTGGTGCCACCGGCGGCGGTGAAGGCGGCTGGTGCGGCCCGGTGTTCAGATAGCCACCCGCTTGCCCGTAGCCGCCCGCGGCTTGCCCGTAGCCGTCCGCTTGCGTGCGGGGTGGGCGCGGCATCGGCTTGAGCATGACCGGCGGCTTCGGACCCAGCGGCGGTGCCGGCCGCTCATCCGAGCTCGGCTCGTCCCACTGCGACCCCGTCGAGTGGCCGGCGCGATCGGTCACGTGCGGATGCGCCGCGGTCTCCGCCTGGCTGGGGTCGACCTGGATCGCCGCCGTATCGGGCTCGACGGCCGGGATGACGGCCGTATCAGTGTCGCGCGCCCGCGCCGCCAACCCCTCCGGCTGCGGCGGCGGAGCTTCGTTCTGCCGCGGCCGAGCCTCGTCATGCCGTGGCTGAGCTTCGTCGTGCCGTGCCTGAGCCTCTTGATGCCGTGGCCGGGCTTCGTCCTGACCGGGCCAGGCGGAGTCTGGTGGCGCCCACGGAGACGGCGGTGGCTGCGTCATGACACCACCTTCGGCTTCTCCATGATGACCGCTTCCTGCTGCGTGGCCCATCTGTCCACTGTGGTCGTATCCACCTTGGGCAGCTCGATCTCGGCCATGCCGTCCATCCGCTGGTCGATCACCGGAGCCGCCAACCGCAGTCGCATCGAGGTGGCCACATCGCGCGGCACCTCGAACGCGATTTCCCCCTCGACCGGAATCCCCGGCTGGAAGCTCCGCGCCCCGTCCGCGAACAGCTGCGTGAACCGGTTGCTGACCAGAAACTCGCGATCCCGATCGTCGATGAGCGCCGCGTACCCCACGGTGGTCTTCTCGGTGAAGGCGGTGACCCGTACGCGGACCAGGATCCACACGCCCCCGGTCTCGTAGCCCTTGCTGCTTACCCCGAGCAGGCGCGCACCCCGCACGCTGACGAGCTGCGCCTCGAAGGAGCGCGCCGAGACGCTCTCACCCACCTCGCCGACCGCGATGTAGGGCCGCTCGCGGATATCCGCGCGGTCGCCGCCGATCGGCCGCCAGTTGGCGACCACACCGCCCACCGCGAGGGCGGCGATGAGCAACATCCCAACCCGCGCCCGGCTCCCGACCCGCTCGACCCGCCCCGGTGGCGCCCGATGACTCCGGATCTCCTCCAGGGCAACCGCTGCGGCACCGCCCGGCACGCCCGCATCCTCCCGCGCCGCTGTCCCACCCTGCGCCGCCCCAGCACCTACCGGCACAGCGGCGGCGGGCGGCGTAATCGAACCGCCTGGCGACGCCTGGCTGCCGGCCGGAGCCTGGACGGGTGGGACCTGGCCGCCGGGTGGGAGGGCACCGCCCGGAGAGGCCGTGCCAGGCGGGACGGCGCTCGCAGGCGAGGTCGAGCCCATGGGGGAAACCGGGCTGCTCGCTGGGAACTGGCCGGAGGGCGGAACCGATCCGGCGGGTGTGGGCGGCAGCCCACCTGGCGGAAACGCGCCTCCCGGAGGCACCGCACCGGGCGGGAATGTGCCGGGCGCGGAGGTGCCGGGCGGGAAGGCGCCGGCCGGTGGAACCGGGTTGCCCGGCGGGATCGGCCCGGGCCAACCGGCCGCCATCGGACCACCGGCGGCGGCCGGAGCAGCCGACGCCGGCAGGCCACCGGCAGGAAGGCCACCGGGTGCGGGAAGGCCACCGGGTGTAGGACGGGCAGCGGATGCGGGTGAACCACCGGGGACAGGCTGGCCACCGTCGGAAGGCTGGCCGCTGGGGACAGGCTGGCCATCAGGAGCAGGTGGACCAGCGTAGGGCGGACCACCGGTAGCGGGCCATCCGCCCGACTGTGCGGGCGAGGGCGGAGCGGGCCATCCAGCGGGCGAGGGTGGCGCTGCCGAGGCGGGCCAACCACCGGGCGGGGCCGGAGCGGGCCAACCACCGGGCGGGACCGGCGCCGGGGAGGCGGGCCATCCGGCGGGCGGTGGGGGTGGAGCGTGACCAGGCGGTCCCGTGGGTGGATGCGGCGGGGCGGGGCTTGGCCACCCGCCGGGCGGGGACACGGCCGATCCGGGCGCGGGTGGCGCAACCGGTCCCGATGGACCAGCGGACGGAGGCGGGTGGACAGGACCTGGCCGCCCGCCGTGCGGCGGCGCCGCAGAGGCAGCCCATCCAGCCGGCGGTGGCGCGGCCGGGGCGGGCCACCCAGTGGGCGGCGGCACCGCGGAGGTGGGCTGTCCGGCCGGCGGTGGTGCGGCCGGAGTGGGCCATCCAGTGGGTGGCGGGGGCGCCGCAGAGGCAGGCCACCCACCGGGGGGTGGCGATGGCACCGCAGGTCCGGGCTGGGCGGCTGGCGAATGTGGGGCAGAGCCGGACCAGCCGGCGGGCGCAGGTGGGGCGGAGCCCGGCCACCCGGGAGGTGGTGGCGCGGCGCCGGGGCGGCCGGCGGCGGGAGGCTGCGCCGGGCGCGGCCAGGCGGCGTGCGGGGGTGGCGGCGCGGGGCTGGGCCAGCCGACTGCTGGAGACGGCGCGCCGGGTGGGGTCCCGCCGGCCGGCGGGACCCCACCAAAAGATGACGGGACCGGGCCAGATGACGGGGCCGCACCGGAAGACGGGACCGGCGGGACCGCACCAGAGAACGGCGGGACCGGGCCAGATGACGGCGAGGCCGGACCGGGAGACCAGGCGCCACCCGGTGGGCCGGGCGCGCTCGGGGAGGGTGGGGCTGGCGCGGTGGGCCAGCCGTTGGCCGGCTGGTCGTGGGTGGGTTGCTCTGGTGGGGTGGTCACTTGCCGCGCCTGTCTTCGATGGGCACGGTGAGCTCGGCGCGGGGCTCCGGGTCGAACCAGGCCTTGTGCCCGTCGAGGGTGCTCACGCGGTAGGTCTTCTTGTTGATGGTCACGGTCATCTCGGTGGGTACCGCGGCCGTGCTCTCCTGCTCCCAGAAGAAGGCGAGCTTTTCCGGCATCGACGGCTGCAGGTAGCGGACCGGCGTACCGTCGCGCATGCTGAGCACGTACTGGGGGTCGAGGCCCTTCAGGTTGGGGTCGTCGACCAGGCCCTCTACCCCGGTGACATCGATGATCTCGTCCATGTCATCGCGGCTCTCCGGCGCGGTGACCTCGATCGTGGCGAGCACCACCACCCAGCGGTTGGCCGGGTTGTCCAGGTGGACGCCGGGGAGGCCGTCACCCACCAGGCGGCCGCCGGTGACCGTGACGTTCCAGGGCTCGCCTTTGCTGACCTCGTCGACCTTGACCGGTGGCAGCGCGGGCTTTTCGGCGTGCTCCAAGCCCCCGAAGAGGCCCGACGCCGCGAGTGCGGTGGCGCCGGCGCTCAGGCCGAGCCATCTAAGTGGGATAGCGACAATACGGGCGCCGAGCCCTCGCGGGCCCGCGCCCGGCCCCCCGCCGACGCTAGACACGGTTCCGCAGCATAGGCGCAACCAGCCGGCCCGGCTAGGCCCCGTCCCGCGGACGCCTGCGCCCCTCCGCACCGGGTCTCGCCGTCTATGTCTTGCGCCCGCGGGGATACGGCCACCCGTTGGGTACGCAGCCGCCCATGCCGTAGATCTGCTGCTGCATGACAGGAGCCGGCCGTCCCTTGCCGGGGCAGGTCACATGGCTGTGGCCGAGGAAGTGTCCCACCTCGTGGTTGACCACAAGATGGCGGTACATGTCGACGTCACCCTGGTACGCCGGGATGGCCAGGACCCACCGTTTCACGTTGATGACGACGTTCTCCTGGCCGCGGCAGGAGACCTCGCCGCCGGTGTCCAGGCCGTACTGGCCGCAGATCTGGTCGACGGTGTCGGGGCTGGCCAGCTTGACGACGAAGTCCACCGAGCCGCCCGCCGGCCGCTGGAACGCCCACTGCCCACCGGCCGTCCACCCGCGCGGGTCGGCGAGGACGCGGTCCACCCACTTCGCGAACTCGCCCGGCTGCTGCTCCAGCCCCCGCTCGACCTCGACGCGGTAGCGCAGCACCGTGCCGCTGCCGACGCGCTTGGCCGAGCCGGTCGCCCGGCGGAACGTACCCTCGCCGTGCTGGGGGAACGTCGGCGGAGCCGTCGTGGGCTTTGGCGCCGGTGCCGGCTCGACGGTGGTGGCGGGTGGGAGTGTCGGGGCTCCGGACCAGGTGGAAGGCGTACCAGATGATGATTTTTGGTGAATCGCGAAGCCGCCGGCGGCGAATGCCAGCCCGGCCACGACGGCGACCGCGCTGACTGCGACGTAGGCCAGCGCGCGGTTCTTACGCCGCACGCCGCTGGTCCTCCTCCGCGACCGCCGGGACGGCCCGGCGCACCGCGACCGCCGCGACGGCCCGGCGTAGCGCGAGTGTTTCGCGGATCCGGCGGCGGGCTGCGCGTCGCCAGCGTTCCTCCTGATCGCGTCCCATGCGGGCACCGTAAGGAGGCGGCCGTGAAGAACCATTGAAGAAGCTGTCTGCCTGCCGTTCTTCACAGCATCTTCATCGTGGTACCAGGCAGTATGGAGTGCCATGAGCGCGCGAATACTGGTCGCGGAGGACGACCCCAAGCAGGCCAACCTCATCCGGGTCTACCTGGAGCGGGAGGGCCACAGCGTGCTGGTCGTCGGCGACGGGCGCACCGCGCTGGAGCAGGCCCGCACGCGCCGCCCCGACCTCGTCGTGCTCGACGTCATGATGCCGCAGGTGGACGGCCTCGACGTGTGCCGCATCCTGCGCAGCGAGTCAGAGGTGCCGATCCTCCTGCTCACCGCCCGTACCACCGAGGACGACATGCTCCTCGGCCTCGACGTGGGGGCGGACGACTACATCACCAAGCCGTACAGCCCGCGCGAGCTCGCCGCGCGCGTCCGCGCGCTGCTGCGCCGTGCGGGCGCGGTCACCGCGGGTAACCAGGCCATCCTCAAGGTGGGCGATCTGGAGATCGATCCAGGACGATTCGAGGTACGGGTGGGCGGCCGGCCGATCGTGCTGACCGCGAAGGAGTTCGGGATCCTGGAGGTGCTGGCGGCCGAGCCGGGGCGGGCGTTCACCCGGGCGCAGATCATCGACCGGGCGTTCGGCTTCGACCACTATGTCCTGGAGCGCACGGTCGACGCGCACGTCATGAACCTCCGCCGCAAGATCGAAGAAGACGCCGCCGAACCGCGCTACGTGCAGACCGTCTACGGCCGCGGCTACCGCCTGGCTGAGTCGTGAGCTTCCGCGTCCGCGTGCTGGTGCTGGTCACGCTCGTGGCCGTCACCGCCGTGGGCGCTACCGCCTGGATCGTGCTCCGGCAGGCGTCGCAGCAGATCACCGACTCGGAGACCGCCGACCGCGCGGTGGTCGACCAGGTCACGACCGAGATCCTCGAGTACGGGGAGACGCACGGCACCTGGGAGGGCGTCGCCGGCGTCGTCAACGACCTCGGCCTCAGCACCGGGGAACGGATCCACGTGGCGACCGAGTCGGGCATCGTGATCTCCGACACCGACACGCTGCAGGGGGTCACGGCCCGGCAGCTCGGCACCTCCGTCAGCCTCGTCGACCCGCGTCCCAAGATCGCTCTTTCCGAGGTGCAGGAGCCGTTCGCCGCCACGACCAGGTCGGTGAGCAACTACCGCACGGGTGTGCGGTTCGCGGCCTGCCTCAGCCGCCGCGGGCACGTGGTCCTCAAGGTCGACGGCGCGTTCGGCGTGCCCACGTTTCAGGACCGGGGCGGCGACCCCGCCCAGGTGGCCATGTGCCAGGAACTGGCGGTGGAGTCGCGGCAGGAGGTGGAGTTCACGCAGCAGCGGATCTCCGCCTGCAAGGCGGCGGGGGTCACCGGCGGGCCGCTTACGCTCTGCCTCTCGCAGGCGTTCACCGACCTGATCAGCGACGTTGCCCCGGAGCCGCTGCGGGTGACGCTCGGCTTCGCCGGCGAGCCGCAGACCCCCATCTCACCTGGCCCGATCCTCGCCGCGGCGGCCGGTGTGGCGCTCCTGGCGCTGGCCGGCACCGCCGTGCTCAGCCGCCGCGTGCTCCGCCCGATCGGCAGCCTCACCGAGGCCGCCGGGCGGCTCGGGCGCGGCGACCTCACCAGCCGGGTCGCGGTGGTGGGCAGCGACGAGGTGGCCGAACTGGGCCGCTCGTTCAACCGCATGGCCGACTCCCTCCAGCGCGGCGAGGAGCGGCAGCGCCGGCTGGTCGCGGACGTGGCGCACGAGCTGCGTACGCCGCTGGCCAACCTCCGCGGCTACCTGGAGGCGCTCAAGGACGGCGTGATCGAGCCGGGCTCCGAGCTCTTCGCGTCGCTGCACGAGGAGGCGGTGCTCCAGCAGCGCATCGTCAACGACCTGCAGGACCTGGCGCTGGCCGAGGCGGGCACGCTGGCCTACCACCGCACGGTCATCGACCTGGCCGAGGTGCTGGAAACCACCCGCGCCGCCCACCACGCGGTCGCCGAGTCCGCCGGCGTGCGCCTGGTGGTCGCGACGCCTGGTCCGGCCCAGGTGTACGCCGACCCGGATCGCCTCCGGCAGGTGCTGGGCAACCTCGTCACCAACGCCCTCCGCGCGACGACGGCGGGCGGGAGCGTGACACTGTCGAGCGCGGTGGACGGCCCGGCCGTCGTCGTGCGCGTGGCCGACACGGGTACCGGCATCGCGCCGGCGTCACTGCCTTACGTGTTCGACCGCTTCTGGCGGGCCGATTCGGCACGCGGACGGCGTACGGGCGGGAGCGGGCTCGGCCTGTCGATCGCCCGCCAGATCGTCACCGACCACGGCGGCACGATCACGGTCGCGAGCCAGTTGGGCGTGGGCACGACGTTCACCATCACCCTCCCCGCCTTGCGCGCCTAGCGCTTTGGCGTCGGGTCACAACGCTTCTTCAGACAGATTTGCCCCGGTCCACGGCGGCTGCGGACCGTTTGCTCCCGCGGGCACCGCTACGGCCGGCGGCTCGCTTGCGCTCGCCGAGTTCCCCGGCCTTCGCTGCCGGGTCCGCGCGGGTTTTACGTGTCGCCGCCGGACCCGGGACGTGTGTGCGCGGGGCTCTGGAGCTGCACGCACAGACGGGGCATGGTCAGGGTGGTGCGGGACCGCCCGGCCAACGTCCGGAGCAACGCGTCGACCCCTCTATTGGCTGCTGTCTTCGCTTTGTGCGGCGGCTCCGACACGCACCGGCTCGGCGGGCGGTTGCTCTTCGTCTGCCTTTCTCTGCTCAACAGCCGGGGAATCGGTGGTCACGCCGTCCTGAGACGAAATCGCCGTGGAGACGAGACTGGGCGACACCGGCTCTACGGGCTGGATGTCTTCGGGAGTGGCTCCTTGGTCGGATCGTTGATCAGAGTGCTCGGGTCCACCCGAACCTGGCGCAGGAGCCCGGCCGTGCCGTCGCCGCGTCCGTGTATGACGAACGCCTCGAGGCGCGTTGTCTCCGGTGCGTCCTTCAGTTGGCGTACCAGCCAGTTGACCCGCGTGGTCGGCTTTCCACTCTTTGGCGCATCCACATCCACATGACAAATGACCCGTGCCGCACGAAGATCTGCGGTTACCTGCATGGCGCCAACGGCGCCAGGGATCTTGATTCCCCCGGTCAACGTGCCGGTCGTGCTCAATTGGCTGACCAATGCTTGCGTCCGCAGGGTTGGCTCCGCCACATCGCGCCGGCTGAGAGCGGGCGTGACCTCCGCACCGAGCCGCCGTCCGAGGCGCAGGCAGGCGTACCGCATCAGGGCGTCGAAGCGGCCGGCCACCTCCGCGACAGTCGTGTCTCCCGCGGACCGTACCCGCCATCACGCCGTCGCGGACGCTGACCCAGGCCGGACCCATGTCACTGAACCCCAAGGCGCCGGAACGAGGATGTTCGAGGTAGCGAATCAGCTCGCCGAGTATCCAAGCCGCCCAGCCATCGACGCTTCAGGTAGTCAGCCGGTGAGTGTTAATCCGTGATGTTGGGTTTCCTGGCCGCCAGGCGCTCGATGATGCCCATACGGAAGCGGTCGTGGCGTTCCACGGTGAAGCCCATCGCCTCGACGTGGCGGATCGGGCGGCGGCGCCAGTACTCGCCGGCCAGCGGCACGCTCACCAGCTCGGCCAGCCACTGCGCCGCGCGCAGCGGCCACGGGCCGGCCGCGACGTGGTCGGCCAGCAGGAGCAGGCCGCCCGGGCGCAGGACGCGGTCCATCTCGGCCAGCGCCTTGCGGTCGTCGGGGATGGCGCAGAGGGAGAACGTGCAGACCACCGTGTCGTACGCGGCGTCCGGCAGGTCGAGTGCCTGCGCGTCGCCCTCCCGCAGGTCGACCGCGCGGCCGAGGGCGGCGGCGCGGCGCTGGGCGAGCGCGAGCATGCCGGGGCTGAACTCGACGCCGGTCAGCCGCGCGTCCGCCGGGTAGTGCGGCAGGTTGAGGCCGGTGCCGATCGCGACCTCCAGCACGTCGCCGGTGGCCTGGCCGCACACCCACTGCCGGGTGTCGCCGAACAAGCGCCGGTCCGCGCGGGTCATGCCGCCGTCGTACGACCCGGACATCCGATCCCATCGCCGGCGCAGCCGATCAGTGCGGCGATCGTGCTCGGCCACCGCGGCACCTCCTCTGGTCGGGGCGACTGCCTGTGATCAAAGCTCCCGCCAGTCGTTCTAGCGACTTCAAGGGAGCTTCGATCACCGGCGGCGGGAGGCGGGCTCCCTAACGGGGTGCGTACCGCAGATGGGGTCTGGTCCGCAAACGGATCGTGGACAGGACGGCCACCAGCGCGGTCGCCAGCAGGGTTACCACGATGCCGTGGGTCAGGCCGCGGACCAGGTACTCCGGGCCGGTGTAGTCGATCGCGTACGTGCCGATCTCGCGGCTGGACCAGAACGGCGTCAGGCGGGTGAGGGAGTCGGCCGGATCGATCATCATCTGCAGGCTGATCGTCACCAGCAGGATCAGCGCGCCCTCCAGCTCGCGGGGGACGACCGCGCCGATCAGCAGGCCGAACGGGGCGGCGACCGTCACCGCCAGCACCATCGCGGCGGCCAGCGCGCCGAGCCGTACCTCGCCGGCGTGGTCGACGGCGATCAGCGCGAAGAACGGCGTGGAGACGGCCAGCCCCAGCAGCCACATCGCGACCAGCCGGCCGAGGTAGAGATGGTGGCTGCGGTATCCGGACAGGCGCAGCCGCGGCTCGATGTGGCGGCTCGTGCCGCTGGCGAAGAGGGCCGTGGTGCTCACCGCCCAGGCGAGCCCGAGCAGCAGGAAGCGGATCGACTGGCCGACCTGGTCGTGCCGGACCAGATAGCAGACCAGGGGCAGGGCCAGGAGCAGCACGAGTACGCCGCGGCGGCGGGACAGCTCGCGCAGCGCCATCTCGGCGACGGTCAGGAGCTTCATGCGGCGGCCTCCCGCGTACCGGGCGTCAGGTCGAGCACCTGGTCGACCTGGTCGAGTTGGTTGAGCAGGTGGGTGACCACGACGATCGCCCGCCCTTCGTCGCGCCAGCGCCACACGTGCTGCCAGAAGTCGAGGTAGGCACCGCGGTCGAAGCCCTGGTAGGGCTCGTCGAGCAGCAGCACGTCCGGGTCGCCGAGCGCGGCCATCACGAGGTTGAGTTTTTGCCGGGTGCCGCCGGACAGGTGGCGGGCCTGGGTGTCGCGGGCCGGCTCCCACTGGAGGGTGGCCGCGCCCGAGCGCCCCAGCCGCCGGGAGCGGGCGCGGTCGAGGCCACGGCCGGCACCGACGAGTACGAAGTGCTCCTCGGGCAGCAGGAAGTCGTAGGTGCCACCGTTCTGTGGGCAGTAGCCCAGCACCCCGTCGACCACCACCTCGCCGGAGTCGGGCGACAGCAATCCGGCGCAGATGCGCAGGAACGTGCTTTTCCCGCAACCATTCGCCCCCACGATCGCGGCCACCTCGCCCGCGCGGACGGTCAGGTCGGTGGGCCCCAGGACGGTGCGGCGCCCGTACCTCTTGGTGATCTGGCTGGCCCGCAGCCGCACGCGGCCCGGCGGGCGCCGGGGTGGGCGGTGCTGGCTGGCCAGGCTCTCCACGACGGCGGCCGCGTATCCCTGCGGCGTCCCGAACGCCCGCAGGGCCGGCTGCCCGCTGTCGCGCAGGTGCGCGGCGGCCTCGGCGACCACGTGGTGGGTCAGGTCCGGCGTGAGCCGGTGCCGGGCGAGCTCCTGGCCGAGCGCGTGCAGCCACCTCTCGTCCGTCATGGACTGGTCACCTCTTCCAAGAGCAGGTCGTCCACCCGGCCGGCGAACGCGCGCCACTGCCTCGACAGCCGCCGCACCGCCTCCTCGCCGGACGGGGTGAGCCGGTAGTACTTGCGCGCGGGGCCGCCCTCGCCGTCGCGCCAGTGCGCCGCGACGAGGCCGGTGCGCTGTAGCCGCAGGAGGACGGGGTAGAGGGTGCCGCCCTGGATCTGGCCGAGGCCCGCCCGGTCGAGTGCCTGGGTGAGCTCGTACCCGTACGACTCGTGGCGGGCCAGCAGGGCGAGCACGCAGACGTCGAGCACGCCGCGCAGCCACTGCCCCCGCCGGTCCTGATCCACTCCGTCCGGGCCGTCCACGCCGGAGAAGGTAGCACAGCTATCTAGATAGTGCTGCCATCTAGTGAACGCCACTCGTCCGGACCACTGAGGAGCGCGCGGACGGCTTCGTACGCCTCGTCCTCGCTGTCGTACTCGTAGTAGCGGGACACTCCCTCGGCCCCGCCCGCGCGCTGCTCCACGAACCACTGGTCGGCGTCGGCGCGCAGGTACACATCCCGGCGCGCGAGCCGCCCCCATTTGCCGTTCCACCAGTGCTTTCGTTGTTCCATCCGGGCACTGTATAGAACAGATGTTCGACTATCGCTGGCCGGGTCGATCTCTGTTGACGAGGTTGTCGAGGGCGCCGCGCTGCTGCTCGGGAACGCGCCCGGCGAGGAGCGCGTCGCGGATCTCGGTGAGGAGCTTGACCTCCTCGCTGGGGGCGGCCGGCGGGGGCTCCTCGCCGCGGCGGCGGCGCTCGGCGAGCCTGTTCATCGGCAGGACGATGAAGAAGTAGAGCGCCGCGGCGGTGAGCAGGAAGGTGATGACCGCGTTGATGAATGCGGACCAGTCGAAGATGGTGTCGCGGATGGTCCATTTGCCGGAAAGCTCCCGGCCGCCGCCGAGTAGCTGGATGAACGGTTCGAGGAACGACTTGGTCAGCTGATTCACGACCGCCGTGAACGCGGCGCCGATCACGATGCCGACCGCCAGGTCGACCACGTTGCCGCGCATGATGAAGTCTTTGAAACCCTTGAGCATGCCCAGCACCGTAGTGGTCTTGGCGTCATACCTCCAGAAATGCCCCGGCCTCGGCGGCCGCCCGCGCGGGATCTCCAGCCCGGATCGCGTCGATCAGGCGGTGGTGGTCGACGTGATCCTCGGGGCGCAACTCGTCACCGACGCCCGTGGCGATCGAGGCGCGCAGCATCGCCGCCCCGAAGGAGGCGTAGAGCTCGGCCAGCATCGCATTGTGTGCGGCCGCGACGATCACCGTGTGCAGCACGGCGTCGGCCTCGACAAAATCATCGACGCGGCCTGATCGCCACGCGGCCTCGCGGTCGGCGAGCGCGCCGTCGAGCGCCGCCATGTCTTCCCTGGTACGCCGCATCGCCGCTAGCCGGGCCGCCTCGACCTCGAACGCACGGCGCACCTCGACCGCCTCGGCGGCCTGCGCACCGGCCAGCCGGCGGCTCACCGCACCGGTCATCTCGTCGGCCGAGACCACGTAGGTGCCTGAGCCCTGCCGGCACTCCAGCACTCCCGCGTGCACCAGCGCGCGCACCGCCTCGCGGACCGTATTGCGCCCGACGCCGAGCGCCTCGACCAACTGCGGCTCGGTCGGGATGCGGCTGCCCACCGGCCACTCGCCGCTGGCGACCTGCTCGCGGAGCGAGTCGATCACCTGGCGCACCAGCGTGGGCCGGCGGGCCGCTCCCACCTCTTGAGCTGTGGCGAGTGGCATCGGTTACAACACCCGACCATAAATCATCCCATGATTTTAGGATGGTGGGCGTGGCTCCGCCAGCATCGACACTGACCGCTCCTGTTTCCGCCGCCGACACCGCTTCGTCCGCCCGCACCCGGGGCACCGCCCTCGTCCTCGCCGGCATCCTGCTCGTCGCACTCAACCTGCGCATCGCCATCACGAGCCTCGGCGCCCTCCTGGAGGAGGTGCGCACCGGCCTGCACCTGTCCGGCGCGATGGCCGGCGTGGTGACGACGATGCCGACGATCGCGTTCGCCGCCTTCGGAGCGGTGGCGCCGTGGCTGGTCCGCCGCTTTTCGCCCGGCCGCGTCGTGGTCGCCGCGATGGTCGCGCTGCTCGCGGGCGAGGTGGTGCGGGTCGCCACCGGCTCCACGGCCGTCTTCATCGCCACGAGCGCGGTGGCCCTGGCCGGCATCGCGGTCGCCAACATCCTGCTCCCGCTGCTGGTCCGGCAGCACTTCCCGCAGCGCACCGGGCTGATCACCGGGGCGTACACGGTCTCGCTGACCGCCGGTGCGTCGGTGGCCGCCGCCTCCGCCGTGCCGATCGCCGACGCCTTCGGCTCCTGGCGGGCCGGGCTCGGCGCCTGGTCCGTGCTGGCCGTGATCGCCGTACTTCCCTGGCTGCCCGCCGTCCTCCGCCGGACCTCCGCCCACCCGGCCGTCCCGCCGCTGGCTGGCCGGGTGCGCCCCGCCCGTACCCGGGTGGGCTGGGCGATGGGCATCTACTTCGGGACGCAGGCGCTCAGCGGGTACGCCACGATGGGCTGGCTGGCCCAGCTCTTTCGCGACTCCGGCTACCGCCCCCAGGCGGCCGGCCTGCTGCTCGCCGGCGTGACCGCGGTCGGCATCCCGGTGGCGCTCGTGATGCCCGCGCTCGCGGTGCGGCTGCGCAACCTCCGGCCGCTGGTGCTGGCGCTGTCCGCCATGATGATCGCCTCGTACGTCGGCCTCGCTCTCGCCCCGCACGGCGGTGCCGCCGCCTGGGTGGTGCTGCTCGCGATAGGCCAGGGCGCGTTTCCGCTCGCGCTGGTGGCGATCGGGCTGCGGGCGAGGACAGCGGAGGGGACGGTGGCGCTGTCCGCCTTCACCCAGAGCCTCGGCTACCTGATCGCCGCGCTCGGCCCGCTCGTGGTCGGCACGCTCTATGAGGTCACCGGCGGCTGGGACCTGCCGATCGGCTTCCTCATCGCCGCGGCGCTGGTCCAGACCGTGGCCGGCCTGGCGGTCGCCCGCCCCCGCTTCGTCGAGGACTGACGCTCGTCGCTCCGGCCCGCCTTCGGCTGCTTGCCGCTTCGGCCCGCCCCGGGCTGCTTGTCGCTCTGGCCCGCCCCCGGCCGCTTGTCGCTCTGGCCCCGCCCCGCCGCCTTTCGCTCTGGACCGCCCCCGGCTCGGGGAGCTAAGGCGGCCGGGCCTGGGCGCGCCCGCCCTCCCAAGGTCCCGCTCGTCTCAAGACGTGGCTCTCGTCTCAAGACGTGGCTCTCGTCTCAAGGGGTGGCTCTCGTCTCAAGGCGTGGCTGAGGCGCTCGGGCGCCGCTATGACGCTTGGCGCAGGATGTCCTGGGTCGCACGGGCGCCTCCGTGGCGTCAGCTCAGGGCGTGGGTGAGGCGCTCGGGCGGAGGACGGCGCACGCCTCTATGGCCTCCTTGACCTTGGGGTCGGTGGTGCTCGGGTTGGTGCCCAGGTCGACGCCGCGGTCGGCCAGGCAATTGCGATAGGCGGCGCCGGCCTCGCGGTTGCCCCCGCCACCCGGTCCGGCGCCCGGTCCGCCGCTCGGCCGCAGCGACGCGCACGCCTCCTGCGCCTTCTGCCAGGTCGCGTCGTCGACGCCCTCCGGCCGGAAGCCGCCCATCCGTCCGCCCGGCTCACCCGATGGGCGGCCGGACGGGAAAGCGGTGGGGCGGCCGGACGGAAACGCGGTCGGGCGCCCCGACGGGAAGCCGCTCGGGCGTCCGGACGGCATCGTGTCGGCGATGTCGATGCCCTGGTCGCGAAGGCACTCCAGGTATGCCGAGGCGCCCGGTGCGCCGTCCGCGCCCTCGCCGGAGTCACCGGAACCGCTGTCCGAACCGCACGCGGCGGCGAGGAGCAGCGCCGCCGATCCGGCCGCCAGCGCGAGGGTCCAACGCGTGCGCAGAGACACAGGTCCTCCATCCTTGGTCGTGCCGCGGGGCTTGGGGGACTCCGCGGCACGCCGGCTTATGGAACCGCCGCTACCTCCACGTCGCGTCAGGCGAAGCTCGAAGAACCCTTCAAATCGACTCTGAGCAAACTCCGAGGTACGGCTCAGCCGCCTGCGAGGTGAGCCACCGAGACTCGCGGTTCATGGGCGTTCGCCGGAAGAGATGGCGTGGCCGCACCCGGCTTGTCGTGGGCGGCCTCGTCGTGCTGGTCGTCGTGCTCACCTCCGCGGGTGCGTATGCGTTGACCGCCGGCGAGCCGGCGCCCTCCGCGCAGACCAGCACGGCACGGGTCGACCGGGGTGACGTCTCCACGGCGGTCGCGACGACCGGCTCGCTGGAGCCCGCGCAGACGCGGACGCTCGGCTTCGCCGCCGCCGGCACCGTGACGTCGGTCAGCGTGCGCGCCGGCGACCAGGTGCGGACCGGTCAGGTGCTCGCCGAGATCGACGCCACCGACGCGCAGGAGCGGGTCGACGACGCCCAGGACGCGCTCGACGAGGCCGAGCAGGCGCTCGACGAGGCGGAGGCGGCGGCCGACGGTGGGGCGAGCACCTGCGCCGTCTCCGGCACCGTCACCGTCCAGGCCGCGCCGGTCGCGCTACTGGCGAGCGGAGGCACGACACCCGCGCCCACCCCGACGCCGTCCCCTTCGCCGAGCGCCCAGCCCTCCGCGTCCCCGTCGCCGTCCCGCACCGCCCAGCCACCGTCCACCCAGCCGTCGCGCTCCGGGGCACCGTCGAGCCCGAGCGGCGGGTCGGCGCCGGGCGGCGGCCAGGCGCCGGGTGGTGGGACGAGTTCCGCGTGCCCCGGCGCGGCCCGGGGCGGCGACCCGGTCTTCACCGCCCAGCAGCGGGTGACGAGCGCCGAGCTCGCTCTCGCGGAGGCGCAGGACCAGCTGGCCGGGACAAAGATCACGGCGCCCATCGCCGGCAAGGTGCTCTCGGTGGCCGGCGCCGTGGGTGCCGACGTGAGCGCGGGGAGCACGTTCGTCTCGCTGGCCGACGTGGCCGGCATGCAGGTGGCGGCCGACTTCCCCGAGGCCGACGCCGGTCACCTCGAGGTGGGCCTGAGCGCGACCGTGACGCTGGCCAACCGGCCGGGCGAGGAGTTCGCCGCCCGGGTCGTGCGGGTCAGCCCGGTGGGCACCGCCGATGGCAACATGGTGCGATACGGCGCGGTGCTCGCGTTCGAGGAGGTGCCGGCGGAGCTTCTCGTCGGCCAGAGCGCGGGCGTCCGGGTCAAGACGAGCGAGGTCACCGGCGTGCTGCGGGTGCCTTCGACAGCGGTGCGGGCCGAGGGGACGGTCGTGGTCCGGACAGCGGCCGGCGACGAGACCCGCACGGTGGAGGTCGGCCTGCGCGGCGACCAGTTCACCGAGATCAAGAGTGGACTCATCGAGGGCGATGAGATCGTCATAGCTGGTGCCTAGGAAGTTCCCAGCGAACTCTGAGGCAGTTCCCGTAGAAGGGTGACGTGGCTGGCCGTCTGACCCGGGTGCTCGTCGTGGACGACGAGCCTAATATCTGTGCCCTGCTCTCAGCGACGCTGCGGCTCATCGACTTCGAGGTGCGCGTGGCGAGCGGCGGGCACGAGGCGTTGGCGACGGCCGTGGAGTTCGAGCCCGACCTCGTGGTGCTCGACGTGATGCTGCCTGACCTCGACGGGTTCCAGGTGGCGCAGCGGCTGCGGGCTGGCTCGGGTCCGGGCGTTCCGGTGCTGTTCCTGACCGCGCGCGACGCGGTCGAAGACCGCATCTCCGGGCTGACCGTCGGCGCCGACGACTACGTGACCAAGCCGTTCAGCCTGGAAGAGGTCGTGCTCCGCATCCGGGCGATCCTGCGCCGCAGCCGCATCGAGCCGGATGGCGAAGGTGACGCCGGCGTCCTGCGCTACGCCGACCTGGAGCTCGACGAGGACGCGCACGAGGTGCGCCGCGGCGGGCGGCTGGTCGACCTGTCGCCGACCGAGTTCAACCTGCTTCGCTACCTGCTGGTCAACGCCGGGCGCGTGGTGAGCAAGGCACAGATCCTCGACCGGGTGTGGAGCTACGACTTCGGCGGCGACGGCCGGATCGTCGAGTCGTACGTGTACTACCTGCGCAAAAAGATCGACTGCTGGGAGCCGCCACTGATCCACACCGTGCGCGGCGTGGGTTACGCGCTGCGCCTGCCCCGGGCCCCGGACGAATGAGGCTGCCCAAGTGGCGGCACTGGACGCTCCGGTCCCGCCTCGTCGTGGTGGTGGCCGCGCTGACCGCGGTCGCCCTCGTCGTGTCCAACGCGGCCGGCATCCTGCTCCTGAAGCAATACCTGACCGACCAGATCGACAACCAGCTCACCGGGATGAGCCACGTCGCGGCTGATCCCCGGCCGCCGGCCTGGGGGCGCACCAACGACGGGTTCCCGCGCGGCAGGTTCGACCTGTACCGGACGATGCTGGTCTTCGACGCGCAGGGCAACCAGTGGCAGCCCACGCCGAACGACGCGGTCGAGGTGTCGCCGCCCGAGGTGGGTTCGTTCGAAGATCTGCTCGATCGGTCCGGTGGCGAGCCGTACACGGTGGATTCCGTCGACGGCGAAGACTACTGGAGGGTGGTGGTGGTCGAGCGCCCGGACGGGGGTGTGGCGGTCGCGGCCATCTCGCTGCGGCAGGTCGAGGCCACCGCCGATCTGCTGCTGGCGATCGACTTGGTCGTGATGTTCGTCGTGCTGCTCCTGCTCGGGCTGGTCGCGGCGTCGGTGGTGCGGATCGGCCTGCGCCCGCTCACCCGCATGGAGACCACCTCGACCGAGATCACCGCAGGCGACCTGACCCGCCGGGTCGACGACGCCGACCCGCACACCGAGTCGGGCCGGCTGGGCATCGCGCTCAACTCGATGCTCGACCGGATCGAGTCGGAGGTCGCCGCCCGGACGGCTTCCGAGCAGCGGATCCGGCAGTTCGTGGCGGACGCGTCGCACGAGCTGCGCACCCCGCTCACGTCGATCCGCGGCTTCGCCGAGCTGTACCGTCGCGGCGGCGCCCCGTCTGGCCCGCTGCTGGACGAGACGATGTCCCGCATCGAGGCGGAGGCCGCCCGGATGGGCTTGCTGGTCGAAGACCTGCTCCTGCTTGCCCGGCTGGATCGCCAGCGCGAGCCGCAGCGGCGGCCGGTCGACCTGCTCGCGATCGCCGCCGACACGATCCGCGACGCGTACGCCCGGCGGCCCGACCGGCCGGTGCGGCTCGCCAGCTTCGGCGGTGATCAGTGCGGGTTCGAGCCGGTGACCGTGCTCGGCGACGAGCACCGCCTCCGCCAGGTCGCCACGAACCTCGTCGCCAACGCGCTCCAGCACACGCCGCCGCAGGCCGACATCACCGTGCGGGTGGGGCGGCTGGGCGGATACCGGCCGCATCGCTCGACGTCCGCCGCCGTCGGTGACGACCTGCCCCGGCGGGTGCCGATCGCGGTGCTGGAGGTGGCCGACAACGGGCCGGGTGTGCCGGCCGAGCACGCGGGGCGCATCTTCGAGCGGCTCTACCGGGCCGATCCGAGCCGCGCCCGGCGCAACGGCGGTTCCGGGCTGGGCCTGTCGATCGTGGCGGCGATCGTGAGCAGCCACGGCGGCCGGGTGGAGCTGGAGACGGAGCCGGGGCAGGGATCCGCGTTCCGGGTGCTGCTGCCGACGGGTTCCCAGTCAGCTTTGAGGTAGCACGGGGCTGGCTCCGAGCCGCCTCCTCCAAGCTTTCGCGCATGCGCCGCTCACTCCCGAGGTTGGGCCTGTCCCCGGCCCTGCTCGTCAACGTTGTGCTCGCGCTGGCCGTCGCCGGCGCCGCCACGTGGGCGTATGCGTCGTTTGCCACGGCCGAGGCCGCCGAGTCGGGCACCGGCGGCAGCCGCACCGTCCCGGTCGCCCAGGGCACGGTCACCGCCACGGTCTCCGCGTCCGGCACCGTGCGGAGCGCATCGACGGCGAGCGCCTCGTTCGAGACCTCCGGCACGGTCACCGAGATCCGCGTGCAGGTTGGTGACAAGGTGACCAAGGGCCAGGTGCTGGCCATAGTGGACGACCGAGCGGCGCAGCGGCAGCTCGACGCCGCCGAGGCCACTCTCGACGCCGCGCAGGCCGCGCTCGACCGCGCGGAAGAGGCCGACAGCGATACGTCAGACGCGCAGGCCGAGGTCGACCAGGCCGAGATCGACGTCTCGGAGGCCGAAGACGCCGTCGCGGGCACGACGCTCAAGGCGCCGATGGCCGGCACGGTGACCGCGGTCAACGGCACGGTCGGCAGCTCGGCCTCGGGCAGCAACGGGTCGAGTGGCAGCAACGGGTCGAGTGGTGGCGGGAGCAGCGGTGGCAGCTCGGGCTCCGACTCCTCGGGCTTCATCCAGATCGAGGATCTCACCAGGCTGGAGGTCTCGGCGTCGGTCGCCGAGGCCGACGCCACCAAGCTCAAGAGCGGGCAGGCCGGCACCGTCACGTGGAATGCGCTGCCCGGCACCGAGGCCACGGCCAGGCTCGCTGCCGTCGATCCCAACGCGACCTCGGAAAACAACGTCGTGACATATGGGGTGACGTTCACGCTCGACCAGGTCCCTGACGGGGTGCGCGCCGGGCAGAGCGTCGAGGTGTCGGTGACCGTCGGGCAGGCCGACGACGTGGTCTACGTCAACTCGGCGGCCCTCACCAGCGTCGGCACCCGCCACACCGTGACCGTCCTGGAGGGCGGCCAGCAGGTGGCCCGCGCGGTGGAGATCGGGCTCGAGGGTGACAGCACCACCGAGATCAAGTCGGGTCTCACGGTCGGCGAGCAGGTGGTGATCAATATGCCCTCCACGTCTTCCAACCAGGGCACGCTCCCAGGTGGTGGCGGCTTCCCTGGTGGTGGTGGGTTCCCTGGCGGTGGTGGACTACAGGGTGGCGGCGCACGGCCCGGGGGTGGCCGGTGACCGTCCTCGACGTCCGCGGTGTCACAAAGGTCTACGGCGAAGGCGCCGCCATCGTGCACGCCCTGCGCGGAGTCTCGCTGACCGTCCAGCGCGGTGAGTATGTCGCGATCATGGGTTCGTCCGGCTCCGGCAAGTCCACGTTGATGAACATCCTCGGGTGCCTCGACATCCCCTCCGCCGGGCGGTATCTGCTCGACGGTGTCGACGTCAGCCGGCTCAACGATCGCCAGCTCGCCCTGGTGCGCAACCGGCGGATCGGCTTCGTCTTCCAGTCGTTCAACCTGATCCCGCGCACGAGCGCACTGGCCAACGTGGAGCTTCCCCTGGCGTATGCGGGGGTGAAGTCGGCCGAGCGCCGGCGCCGGGCCCGGGTCGCGCTCGACATGGTCGGGCTCGCCGAGCGGGCCGACCACGATCCCAACCAGCTCTCCGGCGGCCAGCAGCAGCGGGTCGCGGTGGCCCGGGCCCTGGTGACCGAGCCCGCGCTGCTCCTCGCCGACGAGCCCACGGGCAACCTCGACAGCCGGTCCACGGAGGACATTCTCGGCATCCTCGACGACCTGCACGCCGCCGGCCGCACGATCCTGCTCATCACACACGAGGTAGACGTGGCCGCGCGGGCCAGCCGCCTGATCCGGCTCTTCGACGGCCAGATCGCCTCCGACGTCCAGCAGGAGCGGGTGCTGACATGAGCGAGCACGCGGGCGGGCCCGCTGTGACATGGAGCGACCGGCACAGCGCACCTGGGGCCCCGCGCCGGACCGCGGCGAAGCGAGGACGGGCATGAGCGTCTTCGAGGTGCTGCGGTTCGCCGTGCGTGGCATCGGCGCAAACAAGCTCCGCTCCGGCCTCACCATGCTCGGCATCCTGATCGGTGTGGCCGCCGTGATCCTGCTCGTCGCGGTCGGCAACGGTTCGGCGCGCGAGGTGGCCGAGCGGATCGAGGCGCTGGGCACCAAGACCCTGACCGTGCAGGGCGTCGGCGGCAGCAGCGTGCTGACCGCCGAGGTGGCCGAGGCGCTCGACGACCCCGTGCTCGCGCCCGACGTGACCTCGGTGTCACCGGTCGCCAGCACCCAGGCGACGCTCACCTACCAGGGCACCGACCACTCGGTGCAGCAGTTCGTCGGCAGCACCCCGAGCTACTTCGGCGCGTCCAACTCTCCGGTGGGTACCGGTTCGGCGTTCACCGAAGACGACCTGACGCAGGGCCGCCGCGTGGTCGTGATCGGGCAGACGGTCGCCGAGGAGCTGTTTCCCGGCGTCGACCCGATCGGCAAGGAGATCACCGTGAGCGGCGCGCTCTTCACGGTGGTGGGCGTGCTCGACGAGAAGAGCAGCGCCTCCGGCTTCATGGACGCCAACGACGTGGCGATCGCGCCGCTCACCGCCGTGCGGCAGGCGCTCACCGGATACGGCCCGTTCAGCTCGATCATCGTCGAGGCCCGCTCGCCGGAGAAGGTCGCCGACGCCCAGTCGGAGGTCTCCCTCATCCTGTCCCAGCGGATCGAGACGACCGGCAGTTCGACGAGCCAGCCCTACCGGATACAAAACGCGTCGCAGCTGCTGGAGACGCAGACCGAGACCGCCGACACGTTCACCACGCTGCTCGGCGCGGTGGCCGGCATCAGCCTGCTGGTCGGCGGCATCGGCATCACCAACATCATGCTGGTCACGGTGACCGAGCGGACCCGCGAGATCGGCATCCGCAAGGCGCTGGGCGCGCCCCGGCGGGTGATCCTGACCCAGTTCCTCGCCGAGGCGACGATGCTGAGCCTGCTCGGCGGCGGCTTGGGCGTGGCCGCGGCGCTCATCGGCAGCAACTTCACGATCGTGGGCGTAAAGCCGGTGATCGTGCCCAGCTCGATCGCGCTCGCACTGTGCGTCTCCGTCGCGATCGGCCTCTTCTTCGGCAGCGTGCCCGCCAACCGAGCGGCCGGCCTGCGCCCCATCGACGCCCTCCGCTACGAGTGACCCGGGAGCCTTCGTTGACACGGTCCACAGTAGACGCGGCCAGCACGGACGCCGGCACACCCGACGCCGCCACGACACTGGACATCGAGCTGGCCGCGGCGGCGGGCCGGCGCTGGTGGAATAGGTGGACCGTCGCCCTCGGCCTGGCGCTGCTGCTGGTCGGCGGCTTCGTGGCGGGCATCGAGGTGCAGAAGGCCTACGGCGAGACGCCGGCGGCGGCCGGCCCGGCGAGCGGCGGCTTCCGTGGCCAGGGCGGCTTCCCCGGCGGCTACGCGCAGGGCGGGCAGGGCACCCAGGGCGGGCAGGGCACCCAGGGCGGGCCCCAGGGCGGGCAAGGCTTCCAGGGCGGTGCCGGCACCGACGCCACCACCGGCACGGTCAAGCTCGTCGACGGCACCACCGTCTACGTCGAGACGGAGTCGGGTGAGGTGGTCACCATCCGGACCGACGGCGACACGTCGGTGAGCGTGCCGGGCAAGCTCAAGGACCTCAAGGCCGGCGACAAGGTCAGCGTGGAAGGCGGCACGGACGCCGAGGGCTCGGTGACCGCCGAGTCGGTCACGAAGACCGAGTGAGGAGGCGCTGCGGCACCGGGGGTGGTGGGCGTGACGGGGCCTGGCAGCATGATCCGCGTGGTGGATGTGACGATCGAGCGCAGGGCGGATGGGTTCGTAGCGGTGAAGTTGCAGGCGCCGGAGTGGGAGCTCAACCTCCGTGCGACGGCCGCCGACCTTGTGACGCTCGAAGGCATTCGTGAGGCGGACTGGGCGAGCCGCCGCAGCCTGCATGTCGGGGAGGCGGCGGGCGTGCGCGTGCACTGGGCCGCCGATGGTGAGATCGCCACCGTCATGGTCGGGCATGACGACGAGACGTGGGACTTCGCCGCGATGCTTCCGGTCGCCAGCGTGGAAGGGATCGCCGCCGCGGCGCGGCAATCTCAGTGAGGCTGGATCCAGTCAAAGGTGCGTTCTACGGCGCGCTGCCAGTTGTCGTACTCGGTCTTGCGCCACTGCGGGTCCACATTGGGCAGCCACTGGGCCGCACGGTGCCAGTTGCGCCGTAGCCCCTCCAGGTCGGGCCAGTAGCCGACCGCGAGCCCGGCGGCGTACGCCGCGCCCAGTGACACCGTTTCGGCCACCATCGGGCGGACGACCGGTACGTCGAGCACGTCGGCGAGAAACTGCATCAGCAGGTTGTCGGAGGTCATGCCGCCGTCGACCTTCAGCGTGCGCAGCATCAGGCCGGAGTCGGCGTTCATGGCGTCGACCACCTCGCGGGTCTGCCAGCCGGTCGCCTCCAGCACCGCGCGCGCCAGGTGGCCCTTGGTGATGTACGACGTCAGCCCCACGATCACGCCGCGCGCCTCGCTCCGCCAGTGCGGCGCGAAGAGGCCGGAGAAGGCGGGCACGATGTAGCAGCCACCGTTGTCGTCGACCGTACGGGCGAGCGTCTCGATCTCCGGCGCGGTGCTGATGATGCCGAGCCCGTCCCGAAACCACTGCACGAGCGAGCCGGTGATGGCGATCGACCCCTCGAGCGCGTACACGGCGGGCTCTCCCTCGATCCGATAGCCGACCGTGGTGAGCAGGCCGTGCTGCGAGCGGACCGGGCCGGTGCCGGTGTTGAGCAGCAGGAAGCTGCCCGTGCCGTACGTGCACTTGGCCTCGCCCGCGGTGAAGCAGGTCTGCCCGAATAGCGCGGCCTGCTGGTCGCCGAGCGCGGCCGCGAGCCGTACGCCGGGCAGGACCGTGCGCAGCGTGCCGAAGACGCCCGCGGACGAGCGGATCTCGGGGAGGACCGCGGGCGGGATGCCGAAGAAGTCCAGCGAGTCCGGGTGCCACGAGAGCGACGAGAGGTCCATCAGCATCGTGCGACTGGCGTTCGTGACGTCGGTCAGGTGCTCGCCGGTGAGCTTCCAGATCAGCCAGCTCTCCATCGTGCCGAAGAGGACGTCGCCGCGCTCGGCACGTTTGCGCAGGCCGGGGGTGTTGTCGAGCAGCCAGCGCAGCTTGGGCCCGGTGAAGTACGTGGTCAGCGGCAGCCCGCACCGCCGCTGCACCTCCTCGGCACCGGGGGCGCGGGCCAGCTCCTCGACCAGCGCGTCGGTGCGGGTGTCCTGCCAGACGATCGCGGGCGCCACCGGTACCCCGGTGCGGCGGTCCCACACCACGGTGGTCTCGCGCTGGTTGGCGATGCCGATCGCGGCGATCTGGCTGGCGTCGATGCCGGCACGGGTGAGCGCGCGCGGCACCACCTTCTCCACGTTGCGCCAGATCTCCATGGCGTCGTGCTCGACCCAGCCGGGGCGCGGGAAGTGCTGGGCGTGTTCCCGCTGGTCGACCGAGACGAGCTGGCCCCGGTGGTCGAAGACGATGCACCGCGTGGACGTGGTGCCCTGGTCGATGGAGATGACGTAGCGACCGTTCACAGCGTCTCCTGCTTCGCTCGCTCGTGCGGCGCTGAAGGCGACGTCTGGACCGAGCGGCCCTGCCGACGAAGCCGGGGTTTCGGGGCCGGGAGGGGAGACGCTGCCGCGCCAGCTCGCTCGCTCATTGGCCCCGACCGCCAAGGTCACGGGACACGGCACGGGCCGCCTCGCGTACGTGTGTCACGAGGGTGATCCGGGGCTGGCCGTGCGCGTCGCAGACCCGCTCGACCGGTCCGGAGATGCCGATGGCGCCGACCACCAGCCCGCCGTACCCCCTGATGGGCGCGGCGATGCCGGCCACGCCGACGGTCATCTCCTCGATGTCGGACCCCCAGCCCGCCTCCCGGATCGCGGCCAGCGCCCGCGTGAGGACGCGCGGGGAGGCAAGCGTGCGCCGGGTGTACGGGACGAGGTCCCCGAGCCCACCCCGGGCGTTGTACGCGAGCAGTACCTTGCCCAGCGCCGTGGCGTGCGGCGGCAGCAGCGCGCCCACGTCGAGCGTCTGGAGGGTGTCGTCGGGGCGGAAGACGTGGTGCACCACCAGCACCTTGCTGTCCAGCAGCGTGCCGATCCGCACCGCTTCGCCGCTGCGGGCGGCCAGCGGGTCGGCCCAGTTGATCGAGCGGGAGCGCAGCTCGTTGACGTCGAGGTAGCTGGTGCCGAGGTGCAGCAGCGCCGCTCCGAGCTGGTACTTCCCGGAGGTCTTGTCCTGCTCGACGAAACCCACGTCATGGAGGGTGCGGACGATGCCGTGCGCGGTGCCCTTCGGCAGGTCCAGCGCGCGGGCGATCTCGAGCAACCCGAGCCGGCCCGAGCCCCCGGCGAGCAGCCGGAGGATGGCGGCGGCACGAGCGATGGACTGTACCTGTCCGGGCACCGCCGCATGCTAACTCCGTTCTGCCTGGAGCAACAGTGTTCGACAATGCCGACCAGGGTTCGTTGACCCGACGTTAAGGCCCTCCTACCGTTGCGCTTCGTAATATCCCGGGTACGAGGAGGAAACATGTCACAGCGCATGAGACTCCCGGGACTCCTCGGCGAGCTGGCGGCGGAGTTCGCGGGCACCATGATCCTCATCCTCTTCGGGGTGGGGGTGGTGGCCCAGGTCGTCGCGGGCGGCATCGGTGACCACGACAGCATCGCGTGGGCGTGGGGCCTCGGCGTCACGCTCGGCGTCTACGTCGCAGCCCGGATCAGCGGCGCCCACCTCAACCCGGCCGTGACCCTCGCCCTCGCGGTCTTCAAGGGCTTCGAGTGGCGCAAGGTCCTGCCGTACATGCTGGCCCAGACGCTCGGCGCGTTCGTCGCCGCGATGGTCGTGCGCTGGAACTACACGGAGGTGCTGGGCGCGTTCGACCCCGGCCACACCATCAAGTCGCAGGGCGTCTTCTCCACCCTCCCCGGCAACGGCGCCCTCCCGGTCGACATGTGGGGCGGCTTCCGCGACCAGATCATCGGTACCGCGATCCTGCTCTTCGTGATCCTCGCCCTCACCGACCTGCGGCAGAACACGCCCGCCGCCAACCTCGCCCCGGTCGTCATCGGCCTGCTGGTGGTCGGCATCGGCATGGCCTGGGGGACCAACGCCGGCTACGCGATCAACCCCGCCCGTGACTTCGGGCCGCGGCTGGCATCCTTCCTCACGGGGTACGGCACAGCCTTCCGTGACCAGAACAACGACCTCTACTTCTGGGTACCGATCGTCGGGCCGCTCCTCGGCGGACTCGGCGGTGCGGGCCTGTACCAGCTGCTCATCGGCCGCTTCCTGCCCAAGGAGGGGCCGGCGGAGCCGGGCCGGGTGCCGATACCAACCCAGGCGGAGACCGTCAAGGCCGGACATTAAGGAGAGAGAGTGATGGCTGACTTCGTCGGCGCGGTGGACCAGGGCACCACGAGCACGAGATTCATGATCTTTGACCATGGCGGCAACGAGGTGGGCCGCCACCAACTGGAGCACGAGCAGATCCTCCCGAAGGCCGGATGGGTCGAGCACAACCCGGTGGAGATCTGGGAACGCACGAACGCCGTCATCCGCACCGCCATGAACGAGCGCGGGCTGCAAGCCGCCGACCTGGCCGCCCTCGGCATCACCAACCAGCGCGAGACGGCCGTCGTCTGGAACCGGCGCACCGGCCGCCCCTACTACAACGCGATCGTGTGGCAGGACACGCGTACCGACCAGATCGCCGCGGCGCTCGACCGCGACGGGCGGGGCGACGTGATCCGGCAGAAGGCCGGCCTGCCGCCGGCCACCTACTTCTCCGGCGGCAAGATCCAATGGATTCTGGAGAACGTCGACGGGGTACGCGCCGCGGCGGAGAGCGGCGAGGCGATCTTCGGCAACACCGACACCTGGCTGCTGTGGAACCTGACCGGCGGGGTAAACGGCGGCGTGCACATCACCGACGTCACCAACGCCAGCCGCACCATGCTGATGAACCTGGAGACGCTCGACTGGGACGACGAGCTGCTCTCGTTCTTCGACATCCCGCGGGCGATGCTCCCGCAGATCCGCCCGTCCTCCGACCCCAGCCGGTACGGGGTCACGCTCCCGGGCGGCCCGCTCGGCGGCGAGGTGCCGCTCACCGCGGACCTCGGCGACCAGCAGGCGGCGACGGTGGGCCAGGTCTGCTTCGCCGAGGGCGAGGCGAAGAACACGTACGGCACCGGCAACTTCATGCTCCTCAACACCGGTACCTCGATCGTGCGTTCGAAGTCCGGCCTGCTCACCACCGTCTGCTACAAGCTCGGCGACGCACCCGCCGTGTACGCGCTGGAGGGCTCGATCGCGGTGACCGGCTCGGCCGTGCAGTGGCTGCGCGACCAGCTCGGCATCATCAGCGGGGCGGCGCAGAGCGAGGCGCTCGCCGCGCAGGTCGAGGACAGCGGGGGCGTCTACTTCGTACCCGCCTTCTCCGGGCTGTTCGCACCGTACTGGCGTTCCGACGCGCGCGGCGCGATCGTCGGCCTGTCCCGGTACAACACGAACGCGCACCTGGCCCGCGCGACCCTGGAAGCGATCTGCTACCAGAGCCGCGACGTCGCGGTCGCCATGGAGCAGGACTCCGGCGTACACCTCGACGTGCTCAAAGTGGACGGTGGTGTCACCGCCAACCGGCTCTGCATGCAGCTGCAGGCCGACATCCTCGGCGTACCGGTGAGCCGCCCGGTGGTGGCCGAGACGACCGCCCTCGGCGCCGCGTACGCGGCGGGGCTCGCGACCGGCTTCTGGAAGTCGACCGACGAGCTGCGCCAGAACTGGAACGAGAGTGAGCGCTGGTCGCCGACCTGGTCGGAGGAGCGGCGCGAGGAGGGGTACGCCAGGTGGAAGAAAGCGGTGCAGCGGACGCTCGACTGGGTGGACGTATGAGTCTGGCTCTCTCGCCACCGGCCCGTACGCGGGCGCTCGACGCGATGGGCGACGGGCGCGAGCTGGACATCGTGGTGGTGGGTGGCGGTGTGGTCGGCGCGGGCGCCGCGCTCGACGCCGTCACCCGCGGCCTCTCCGTCGGGCTCCTCGAAGCGCGCGACTGGGCCAGCGGCACGTCCAGCCGATCCAGCAAGCTGATCCACGGTGGCCTGCGCTACCTGGAGATGCTCGACTTCGGGCTGGTGCGGGAGGCGTTGCGGGAGCGGGGCCTGCTCCTGCAACGCCTCGCCCCGCACCTGGTGCGGCCGGTCCCGTTCCTCTATCCGTTGCAGCACCACGCCTGGGAGCGTGTGTACGCGGGCACCGGTGTGCTGCTCTACGACACGCTGGGCTTCTCCAGCGGCAGCTCGCGCGGCCTGCCCCGGCACCGCCACCTGACCCGCCGGGGCGCGCTGCGGGTGGCGCCCGGCCTGCGCAAGGACGCGCTCGTCGGGGCGTTGCGGTACTACGACGCGCAGGTGGACGACGCGCGGTTCACCGAGTTTCTCGTGCGGACCGCGGCCGGCTACGGCGCGTACGCCGCGTCCCGGGCCCGCGTCGCCGGCTTCCTCCGCGAGGGGGACCGGATCGCCGGCGTGCGGGTGCACGACGAGGAGAGCGGGCGCGAGATCGAGGTGCGCGCCCGCCAGGTGATCAACGCGACCGGCGTGTGGACCGACGACACGCAGGCGCTGGTGGGCGAGCGGGGGCAGTTCCACGTACGGGCGTCCAAGGGCATCCACCTGGTGGTGCCGCGGGACCGGATCCGCTCCTCGACCGGGCTGATCCTCCGCACGGAGACGAGCGTGCTCTTCGTGATCCCGTGGGGACGGCACTGGATCATCGGGACCACCGACACCGACTGGCGCCTCGACAAGGCGCATCCGGCGGCGACCCGCAAAGACATCGACTACCTGCTGGAACACGTCAACCGCGTGCTGGTCACCCCGGTCACCCGGGAGGACGTGCAGGGCGTGTACGCGGGGCTCCGCCCGCTGCTGGCCGGCGAGTCGGAGTCGACCTCCAAGCTGTCTCGCGAGCACGTGGTGGGCAGCCCGTCGCCGGGGCTCGTGGTGGTGGCCGGGGGCAAGTTCACCACGTACCGGGTGATGGCGGCGGATGCGGTGGACGCCGCGGTCGACGGCATGGGTATCGGCTCCAGCGGTGCGCCCTCGGTCACCGACCGGATCCCGCTCGCCGGCGCCGACGGCTTCGCCGCCCGCTGGAACCAGCGCCGCACGCTCGCCGCCCGGCACGGCCTGCACGTGGCGCGGGTCGAGCACCTGCTAAGCCGGTACGGCACGCTGGTCGACGAGGTCCTCGACCTGGTCGACGCGGACCACAAGCTCGGTGAGCCGCTGGAGGGGGCGGACGACTACCTGCGCGCCGAGGTCGTGTACGCGGCGAGTCACGAGGGAGCGCTCCGCCTGGAGGACGTGCTCACCCGCCGTACCCGGATCTCGATCGAGGTTTTCGACCGTGGCGTCGCGGCCGCGCGCCCCGCCGCGGAGCTGATGGCCGGCGTGCTGGGATGGTCTCCGGAGCGGATCGACCAGGAGGTCGAGCGCTACCACGCGCGGGTGCGCGCGGAGCGGGCCTCGCAGGAGCAGGAGGACGACGTGGCGGCGGACGCCGAGCGTCTCAAGGTCAGCTGAGAGGTCAGTCGGCGGCGGGTGTGGCGGCGCCCGCCGTCCGCGCCTCCTCGACCGTGGGGTAGGTCTCCAGCACCTCGACCAGGCCGCTGACCTCGAGGATCCGCAGCACACCCCGCTGTGGCGCGGCGAGCCGGAAGATGCCGCCCGCCTCGTCGCAGCTGTTCTTCGCGCGGACGAAGACGGACAGGCCGGTGGAGTCGCAGAAGGAGAGGTCGGCCAGGTCGAAGACCAGCCGGCTGCGCCCCTTGTCGATCAGGTCTGTGATCTGGTCCTGCAGCTGCGGCGCCGTGCCCATGTCGAGCTCACCCGCAACCGCCACGACGACCGTGTCGCCGTGCTGGACCGTGCTCACCGTCAAGGACATGCGGGGCCCCCGGGGAAACGTGGAGCGGAGCGGAGCGTTTTCTTGGGGTGCTTCATTCGCTACCTCCCGTACGGGGACGAAGGTACTCCACCAGCGGTGTGCGCGCAGGAGAGGGGCGCGGAACCACCGGTCAGGTCGTCACCCGGAGGCCGGCCGTGTGTTCCGACTCGTGCAACTCCATCTCGGCGATGTGGCTGTCGCGTGGTATGTCGTACACGACGACGCCCGTGATCAGGTTGCCTGGGTTGATCTGGTTCTGGAAGAGCTGCTGCTCGGAGTTGGCCAGGATCCCGGCCGCGCTGTCCGGCGCGTAGCGGTCGCCTTCCGGCCCGTACGCCTGCTGGAGCGCGTCGGCGAACGTCGCCGGGCGCTTGCCCACGTTGCGGATGGTCAGCTCGGCGAGGCAGAACTGCCCGACCGCGGTCTGGTTGACGAACGAGTCGCCGATCTGGTCGACCCCGCAGTCGATCCGGCTCACCGTGAACTCGAACGCCCCGTCCCGCCCGGCCTGGCCGACGTCCACCGTGTCACCCCGGTCGTGGGTGAGCCGGCGGTACGCGTCGTCGCCCCAGGTCACCACCGCCGCCACCGCCCCCGCGCAGCAGCACAGCGAGACGAGCACGATCGCGGCGCCGATGAACACGGCCACCCGCGCGCCGCGACCCGACTCGCCGTCCGATGGTTCTTCCATTGGGTGATTCTAGGCTTTTGTCCGGTCTGCCGAGGTCAGCTTCGTGATAAGGCACCCTTGAGCCCATGCAGCTGATCTCCCTCGACGACGTCCGCGCCGCCGCCCGCAACGTCGCCGGCGTGGTCCTCCGCACGCCGCTCCTGCCCGCCCGCTGGGACGACGGGCTCTGGCTCAAGCCCGAGAGCCTGCAGCCGGTCGGATCGTTCAAGCTCCGCGGCGCGACCAACGCCGTGGCCCGGCTCAGTGACGCGCAGCGGGTCCGCGGGGTGATCACGCACTCATCCGGGAACCATGGACAGGCCCTCGCGTACGCCGCCCGTCGCGCCGGCGCGCCCTGCGTGGTCGTGATCCCGGACGTCGCGCCGGCGGTCAAGGTCGAGCAGGTACGCGCCCTCGGCGCCGAGGTGGTGCTGGTGCCCCCGCCGGAGCGGCTGGACGTGGCGCGGGAGCGGGCCGAGAAGGACGGGCTGGCGCTGATCCCCCCGTACGACCACCGGGACGTCATCGCCGGCCAGGGCACGGTCGGGCTGGAGATCGCCGAGGACCTGGCGGACGTCGACGTGGTGCTGGTACCGGTCGGCGGGGGTGGTCTCGCCTCCGGTGTGGCGACCGCGATCACCGCGCTGCTGCCGCACGCGAAGGTGGTCGGCGTCGAGCCGGAGCTGGCCGCCGACGCCCAGGAGTCGCTTGCCAAGGGCGAGCTGGTGGCCTGGCCGACCGAGCTGACCTATCGCACGGTGGCCGACGGCGTACGGGTCAACCTCTCCGAGCTGACCTTCGCCCACCTGCGCGAGCGGCTCGACCGCATCGTCACCGTGACGGAGGACGAGATCCGCGCGGCGATGACCCGGATCGTGCGCGAAGGGCGGCTGGTGGTCGAGCCGACGGGCGCCGTGACCACGGCCGCGCGCCTCTTCCACGCCGGGGAGCTGCCGGCCGGGCGTACGGTCGCCGTGGTCTCCGGCGGCAACGTCGATCCACAACTGTTGATAGCCGCCATATCGTGACCTGTCCGGGTTTACGGGCTTCCGCGCCGACGTCCATAATGTGACACAGCTCTATGGATGTGTGTTCCGTCCGGTGGAACGCGGCTGCCCGGAGGGATGCATGACGGTGGTCCACGCCCACGACCTCGTCGCGATCGCCACGAAAGTGCTGCTCGCGGCCGGCGCTCCGCGAACTGCCGCGGACGTCGTGGCCGCTTCGCTGGTCGAGGCCGAGCTCGCCGGCCATGAAGAGTACGGTGTCCGCCGCCTCGTGACGTACCTCCAAATGATCAGTACGGGCACGATGGACCCCAAGGCGATCCCCCGACTCGGCGGCGTACGCGCCGCGGCGGCCGTGGTGGACGGGCGCAGCGGGTTCGGCGAGCTGGCCGCCCGGGTCGCGGTCGAGCACGTGCGGCGGCTGGCCCGGCAGTACGGCGTGGCCAGCGCCACGGTCGGCAACTGCGGCGACGTGGGCCGGCTCACCGGGTACGTGCGGACCCTCGCGGCGGAGGGCGCGGTCGGCGTGGCGATGTGCCACCCGCGCCCGCTGGCCTGGGCAGCCCCCCGCGCCGCCGGCCGCCCGCCCCTGGTCGCCGAGATCCCGGCCGAAGCCGGGTTGGCCTTCGTGATCCAGCTCGTCGGCGGCCTGCTCGGCGGCGCTGAGCCGGCCGGCGGCACCGTCATCGTCGCGATCGACGTGGCCGCGTTTCGACCGGTGGACGAGTTTCGCCGGCACGCCGAGCGCCTCTGCGCCCTGCTCGCGGCGGCCGCCGCCCCAACGGCCGTACCCGGCGAGGCGGAGGCGGCCACCCGCGCCGCCCGCGTCCGCGACGGCATACCTGTGGACGACAAGGTCTGGTCCGAACTGGCCGCCCTCCCCGGCGGCCCCACCCACCACTGAACGGAGCCGAACGCCGGCTTCATCGCCACGAATGCGGGATCATCCCGATGGGCCAAGCCATGGTGAGCGCGTCGATAAACCCATGCACCGACCTCTCGCGAGCTGTAGAAGCTGGTTGACAGCCGGGGTTGAGCGGTGGAGGGGTTTCCTGGTCCCTTTTACCTGCGCTGGACGCCTGGCGAGCCTTCATTTGCCCGATTCAAGCGCCAGCAACGTGGCCTCAGCCGCCGCCGAATGGCCGCGCATAACAGGGTCTATGTGGCGTCAACATCCTCCCAGGCCCCTACCGGCCCTTGGCCTGCGAAATAAGTCGGGCTTTGACCTCGTCCGTCAACTTCGCGTCACCGCCAATAGCATTCGGGCCCAGGATAAAGCGAGCCTCATCTAGGGTGTCTCGGATCTTTCTGGAAATGACGTTCGGTGGCAGACCGGCTAGTTCTATACGCAAAGAGTCGGCCAAATCGAGAAGATCGCGCGGCACAGCGTCCAACACGGACATATTCATCATGAGGGGGAGCGTCTCCTCTGTCCGCCGCGAGATGCGGGCTCGTACCGGCCCTACCGCTAGATAGTGCAACATAAAGTCCGGACTGATCGCTGGTGAGGCGGGTGGGCGATCCCGCAGATATGCCTTTAGATCGTTATGCATTCGCAAGGCAGAGCGGTCCAGGGTTAGCCACCAGCTACGATAGCCGAACGCCCCTCGACGCTCGTTGCGATCCTGGCGACGAACAATGACGCCAACATAGTTTGTTACGTCATGGGCTACGAGCTTCGACCGAGTCACAGGATCCATCGGCGGAACACCGAGCTTTTCGTTCCGCTTGTCTCGTGCCTCTCGAACCTGATGCCAGAGTTCTCCGACTGCCGCACGCAGTTCCTGCTCGGCTCGATCGGCTTCTGCGGAAAGGTCTTGCACATCGATATGATGTTCGTCAAGTAGATAGTCCGCAACATCGTCTTCTAGACGTCTCGTCCCCGCAAAGTTTTCGAGCCACTGGAGAAAGCCGCCCATGTCACGGCCTGACAGCGAATAGGCGTTCAAGAGAAACGGAGGACTTCCCTTGGCGCCTTCCTGGCCCAAGGACCATGCATAGCTTCGGCACCGGTTGATATGTGTTGCGACTTCCTCTAGAACCCCATCGGTGACAAAGAGGCGCAGGCCGCACTCTACTGCTGCCCGAATGAGAAACGTGTGCGAACGTGCGGGCTCATCTATTAACGTCTCGGCCAACAACGGAAGTACGACGTTGGTGTCGAGCCAGATATCTCCGTCAGAGAAGATCTTGACTACTGCCGACTGGACGTCTGGCGTTTCCCGCATGAAGGCGAAGAGCGTATAGGTGTCAGCAAGGCTTCGCAGGCACTTTCGCACCTCTTCCGTGGAGTTAAGGAAAATCGACTGAACGGAAGCGACAAGCAGACGAGGATCGAGTCCCCGAGCCACGCGATTCTGTGCTATCTCTTGGAAGACGACTGCTTCAATGTCTTCGAAACTGACGAAGCTCCCTGCATTTTCGCGAGTTACCGCGCTGGCGAAGAACTCTCCACGGTCGAGAAGGACTTTCTCGACCACTTTTCGGGTTATGTCGACGGTCTGCCTGGGAAGGGTCGACTCGTCAATCCCCATCTCGCTGGCCGTGACATTTATCGTACGCTTCAACTCCGCAGTTAATGCATCGTCAAGCGATGCCACTTGCGCTAACCGTTCCGCCAATCTCACCCGCTCCTGCCATGTGAGGCAGAATTCGTCAGGCTTCTTCCAGTGACGGATGTAAACTTTGGAGAGCCGAGCGAGAGCACCGTCCACCTGAACATCCAGAGTCCCACGGTGGTGGGCAGGTAGTAGCTTCGCAATCTGTTCGCGGATCTGCGACCGGCCAAGTCTCTCCTCGGAAGTGGTCTCGCGAAGAACAGAACGGACGAGGGCTTCAAAGCAGAGCTTGGTCAGCCCCTTTTCGCGCATATCATCGGCCCATTGAAGGCCAAGGTAGACGAACGCTGCTTTGGCTTCGAGGTCGCTCAGCGCCTTGGCTTGTCGATCAATGCTCGACTTGCCGAAGAGTTGCGGATCGGCGACTTTTTCGCAGAATTCCTCTGCCTCCTCAGTGACCTTCGCTGAGGCATTTCTTTGAGTTAGAAACCACTCTCGGTCGCGAATATCCAGAAAGATTCGATACTTTGATCGAATCGACTTCTTCAGAGTGTTGCCGCCAGCGCCAATCTCCTGATTCGTCGCATAAACCAAGACGTTCGTATCAGGCTGAGTCTCTTGGAGCCTGTCGCATGTCTCGATGATCTTATTCGACCAGTCCCTCCGGACAGAATACTGAAGGACCGTTGCGGGATCGTCAGTTGCCTGAAACAGGCTGGCATCCATGCCATCGTCACCTGCGGCGCCGGCCAAAGGCCGCAGGTTCGGGAATTCTTCGGACAGGAATGTATTTGCGAGGATCTCGAAGAGTCGCCACTGGCGACCGTCTAGGTTCGACAAGGCGTACTTGAACCTGTCGTACGAGACCATCGTAACTCCGGATCTTCTAGAGGTAAGACTGGTCATTGTCCCCCCGATAGGCCGACGTGCCTAGAGGCCCAAGGGTCGAAAATCCGGCCGTGCCTATCGCGCTTGTGATCACACACGCCCAACGAGGATCAAGGGCAACGGGGACGGCGGCCCAATCGGCACGAACCCGCGCGGGGTACCGCGACGTGCAGTTGGTCAGCGCATCGGCTCGTCTGAGACCCCCTCACCGTGGTCAAGTCCTACGGTGAGGGGCCTGCGACCCCAACGGCCCTGACCAGCGAATCTGCGGACCAGAGAGTGGAGCGAGCCGTCTTACAAAGTCACGTGTTGACAGGGGCGACGTGAACGGAGCTTCGATCATGACTCGCGTTCTCGATGATCGAAGCTCCCCCCAAGCTGCTCTAACGACTTGGGGGGAGCTTTGATCAAGGGCTCAGCCCCAGCGGGCCTGTTCCAAAAGTGTTACCGCGCGGTCGCGGGCGTCCGGGTCGGTCGAGCGCAGTAGCGCGGTGGCCTCGTCGACGGCCTCGGTCAGGACCCGCCACTGCGCTTCCCGCTCGCGGACCACTTCGGACTGGGCCTGTAGCTGCTGCGTCTTGATCCAGAGGTCGACGAAGACGGACACCTTGGCGCGCAGCACCCACGGGTCGAACGGCTTGGTCAGGTAGTCGACCGCGCCGACCGAGTACCCGCGCAGGGCCAGTTGGGCGTCGCGGTCGGCGGCGGTCAGGAAGATGATCGGGACGTGGCGGGTGCGCTCGCGCCGCTTGATGTGGCTGGCGGTCTCGAAGCCGTCCATATCGGGCATCTGCGCGTCGAGCAGGATCACCGCGAAGTCGTCGACGAGCAGCTGCTTGAGCGCGGCCTCGCCGCTTTCCACCGCGACCGTATGCACCGGCAGGCCCTGGAGGATGGCTTCGAGCGCGACCAGGTTGTCGCGCCGGTCGTCGACCAGCAGTGCCTTGGCGACACCCATCAGGCAGAGCCTTCCTTTGCTCGCTCGCTCACCGTCGTCGTGCGCGGGTGCCGGGTGCCCCGCTCACTCATGCGCTTACTTCCCGGCCGCCGCCGTTGACCCAGGCGGCCATCATCTCGATCAGCTCGTCGAGGTCGACGGGCTTGGTGATGTAGTCGCTCGCACCCGCGCCGATCGCCGACTCCTGGTCGCCGGGCATCGCCTTGGCGGTGAGGAAGACGACGGGCAGTTCGGCGAAGCGGTGGTTGCGGCGGATGGCGCGCGTCGTCTCGTAGCCGTCCTGGTCGGGCATCATCGCGTCCATCAGCACGATGTCCACCTCCGGGTGCTCCGCCAGCAACCGTACGCCATCGACCCCGTTGTCCGAGTAGAGAACGGTCATGCCGTGCAGCTCCAGTGCACTGGTCAGGGCGAAGACGTTGCGCACATCGTCATCGATGATCAGCACTGTGGCGCCGTCGAGCTGGCGCGCGGCGGGCGAGGCCGGCCGCTCGCCCTCCGGCGGCTGCCGCAGCATCGGCAGGTCGGCCAGCGCCGGCAGGGCGGGCAGGTTGGACTTGGTCACTGGCAGCGAGAGCGGCAGCGGCGTCTGCACCGAGTCCGGCATCAGCACGTCCGGCAGGAGCAGCGTGAACGTCGAGCCGCTGCCCGGCGTCGACGAGACCGTGATCGTGCCGCCGAGCAGCCGGGCCAGGTCGCGGCTGATCGACAGGCCGAGGCCGGTGCCGCCGTACCGCCGGCTGGTCGTGCCGTCGGCCTGCTGGAACGCCTCGAAGATGAGGTCGAACTTGTCTTCCGAGATCCCGATGCCGCTGTCGGCGACCGTGAACGCGACCAGCGGCCGCGCCGACGCCGCCTGCTCCTCCGGTCCCGCCGGCTCGATGGTCAGCGTGACCGAGCCGCTGTCGGTGAACTTCACCGCGTTCGACAGCAGGTTGCGCAGGATCTGCTGGAGCCGCTGGGCGTCCGTGATCACGGCGGCCGGTATGCCGGTGTCGACGCTCACCGTGAAGTCGAGGCCCTTCTCCTCGGCCTGCGGCGTGAACGCCTGCTCGACGTACGCCCGGATGTCCTGGACGTTGACCTCGGTGGGCTCGACGTCCATCCGGCCGGCCTCGATCTTGGCGACGTCGAGGATGTCGTCGATCAGCGAGAGCAGGTCGGACCCAGCACTGTGGATGGTGCGGGCGAACTCGATCTGCTTGTCGGTCAGGTTGTGCTCCGGGTTGTCGGCGAGCAGCCGGGCCAGCAGCAGCAGCGAGTTGAGCGGGGTACGCAGCTCGTGGCTCATGTTGGCGAGGAACTCCGACTTGTACGCCGAGGCGCGCGTGAGCTGCTGCGCCTTCTCCTCCAGGCCGATCCGGGCCAGCTCGATCTCCCGGTTCTTCGTCTCGATGTTGGCCTTCTGCTCGGAGAGCAGCTGTGCCTTGTCTTCCAGCTCGGCGTTGGTGCGCTGCAGCTCCTCCGACTGCGCCTGCAGCTCGTGCGCCAGCCGCTGCGACTGGGAGAGCAGCTCCTCGGTACGCCGGTTGGCCTGGATGGTGTTGAGCGCGATGCCGATCGTGGAGACGAGCCGCTCCAGGAACGAGATGTGCAGGTCGTTGAAGGCGTTGACCGAGGCGAACTCGATCACGCCGAGCATCTCGCCCTCGAAGAGGATCGGCAGCACCACCACGTCGCGGGGCTTCGTGGTCAGCAGCCCCGATCGCAGGGTCAGCGCGCCGCTGGCGTCCGTGCTCACCCGGATCATGCGGCGGGAGACCGCCGCCTGGCCGATCAGCCCTTCACCGGGGCCAAAGACCACTTCATTGGTACGCGTGACGTAGCCGTACGAGGCCGCGAGGCGCAGCCGCGTCGTGGCCTCGTCGTTGTCGACCAGGAAGAACGCGCCGAGCTGAGCCTCGACCAGCGGGGTGACCTCGCCCATCAGCATCCGGCAGACCTCGCCGAGGTCGCGCTGGCCCTGGAGCAGACCGCCGATCCGGGCCAGGTTGGAGTCGAGCCAGCTCTGCTCGGCGTTCTTGCGGGTGGTCTCCCGCAGCGCCACGATCATCTGGTTGATGTTGTCCTTGAGCTCGGCGACCTCGCCCTGCGCCTCGACCGTGATCCGCTGGGTCAGGTCGCCCTTGGTCACCGATGTGGAGACCTGCGCGATCGCCCGGAGCTGGGTGGTGAGCGTCGCGGCGAGCTGGTTGACGTTTTCGGTGAGGTCGCGCCAGGTACCCGAGACGCCCTTCACCCGGGCCAGGCCGCCCAGCTTGCCCTCGATACCCACCTCGCGGCCGACCCGGGTGACCTCCTCGGCGAACGAGGAGAGCTGGTCGACCATCGTGTTGACGGTCTGCTTCAGCTCCAGGATCTCGCCCTCGGCGTCCACCGTGATCTTTTGCGAGAGGTCGCCCTTGGCGACCGCGGTGGTGACGCTCGCGATGTTTCGCACCTGGGCGGTGAGGTTGGAGGCCATGAAGTTGACGTTGTCCGTCAGGTCACGCCATGTACCGGCCACGCCCCGTACCTGGGCCTGACCGCCGAGCTTGCCCTCGGTGCCCACCTCGCGGGCCACCCGGGTGACCTCCTCCGCGAACGAGGAGAGCTGGTCGACCATCGTGTTCATGGTGTTCTTCAGCTCCCAGATCTCACCCTGCGCGTCCACGGTGATCTTCTGGGAGAGGTCGCCGCGGGCCACGGCGGTGGAGACCTGGGCGATGTTTCGCACCTGAGATGTGAGGTTGGAGGCCATGAAGTTGACGTTGTCCGTCAGGTCACGCCACGTACCGGCCACGCCCCGCACCTGGGCCTGACCGCCGAGCTTGCCCTCGGTGCCCACCTCGCGGGCCACCCGGGTGACCTCGTCGGCGAACGAGGAGAGCTGGTCGACCATCGTGTTCACGGTGCTCTTGAGTTCGAGGATCTCGCCGCGAGCGTCCACTGTGATCTTCTGCGACAGGTCGCCCTTGGCGACCGCGGTGGTGACGCTCGCGATGTTTCGCACCTGGGACGTGAGGTTGGAGGCCATCGAGTTGACGTTGTCGGTGAGGTCGCGCCAGGTGCCCAGCACGCCCTTCACCTGGGCCTGACCGCCGAGCTTGCCCTCGGTGCCCACCTCGCGGGCGACCCGGGTGACCTCGTCGGCGAACGAGGAGAGCTGGTCGACCATCGTGTTCACGGTGCTCTTGAGTTCGAGAATCTCGCCGCGAGCGTCCACTGTGATCTTCTGCGACAGGTCGCCCTTGGCCACCGCGGTCGAGACCTGCGCGATGTTTCGCACCTGGGCGGTGAGGTTTCCGGCGAGCTGGTTGACGCTCTCGGTCAGGTCACGCCAGGTGCCCGCGACGCCGCGCACCTGGGCCTGACCGCCGAGCTTGCCCTCGGTGCCCACCTCGCGGGCCACACGGGTCACTTCCTCGGCGAACGAGGAGAGCTGGTCGACCATCGTGTTCATGGTGTTCTTCAGCTCCAGGATCTCGCCCTGGGCGGCCACCGTGATGGTCTGCGACAGGTCGCCCTTGGCCACCGCCGTGGAGACCTGCGCGATGTTTCGCACCTGGGCGGTCAGGTTGGAGGCCATCGAGTTGACGTTGTCGGTGAGGTCCTTCCAGATGCCCGCCACGTTGGGCACCTTGGCCTGACCACCGAGCTTGCCCTCGGTGCCCACTTCGCGGGCCACCCGGGTCACCTGCTCGGCGAAGGTCCGCAGCGTGTCGGTGAGCGAGTTGATCGTGTGGGCCAGCTCGGCGACCTCGCCCTTGGCCGACACCGTGATCTTCTGGGAGAGGTCGCCGCGGGCGATCGCGGTGGTCACCTGCGAGATCGACCGCACCTGGCTGGTGAGGTTGGAGGCCATGGTGTTGACCGAGTCGGTCAGGTCGCGCCAGGTGCCGGCGACGCCGCGCACGTCGGCCTGGCCGCCCAACGCGCCGTCCGTGCCGACCTCGCGCGCCACCCGGGTCACCTCGTCGGCGAACGACGAGAGCTGGTCCACCATCGTGTTGACCGTGCGTCCAATGCGGAGGAACTCGCCGCGCAGCGGCCGGCCGTCGATCTCCAGCGCCATGTGCTGGGAGAGGTCGCCGTCAGCGACCGCCACGATGACCCGGGAGATCTCGGTGGTCGGGCGCCCCAGGTCGTCGATGAGCGAGTTGATGGCCCGGGCGTGATCGGCCCAGGCGCCGTCGACGCCCTCCTCGTCCAAGCGCTCGGTGAGCCGGCCGTCCCGCCCGACGATCCGGCTGATTTTCCGTACCTCCAGGTTTTGTCGCTCTTGGAGAGCCACCACGTCGTTGAACGCGTCAGCCACCTCGCCGGCCACTCCGGCCCGGCGCGGTAGGCGCACCTTCAGATCACCGCGGCGCACCCGCCGCAGCGCGTCGGCCAGCTCATTGAGAACGGCGGCCTCGTCCGACGCGGGCCGGGTACTCACCTGCTTTGCCGTGGTCATGCAATCCTCGCTCACCTTGGGTGGTTCCCCACATCATGGCGCGTGGTGTCCGGCAGATGCGAGTGCCCGACCGGGAGTCGCCCAGGCTACGGCCCTTAGCCACGACCGCGGACGAGCGCCCGAGCGAGGCCACGTGCCTTAACCACACGACGGCGGATGAGCGCCGAGCGACGGAGCGCCGGAAGACATAAGCGGGAGTTGCGAGGCTACGGGCCTTAACCACGACGGCGGATGAGCGCCGAGCGACGGAGCGCCGGAAGACATAAGCGGGAGTTGCGAGGCTACGGGCCTTAACCACGACGGCGGATGAGCGCCGAGCGACGGAGCGCCGGAAGACACGGCTTGGATGAATCCGGTCGCGCGGTAGAGGATGCAAGCGTGTCAGCGGAGGTCAGCGGAGCGCCCCCGGCGGCGGAGCACGTCCGCCGCGTCCGGCTGCCCGCTGACCGGCGTACGCCGGCGGCGGCCCGGGCGGTGGTGCGGTCCGTGCTGGCCGAGGCCCACCTGGACGAACTGCTCAACGAGGCCCTACTGCTGACCACCGAGCTCTCCACCAACGCCGTGGTGCACGCCGGCACGGAGCTGGACATCGAGGTCATCGCGGGCCCGACCGGGCTGATGGTGACGGTGACGGACTACGAGGCCAGCACGGCGGAGAGCCTGACGGCTGGTCCACGTAACACGGAAATAGACATCTCGGACGTATCGGAACGCGGGCGCGGCCTGCTGCTCGTCGACCACTTCGCCAGCCGGTGGGGCACCACCCACCTGCCGACGGGCAAGGGCGTGTGGTTCCGGCTCGACCGTAAGACCGTGCCCCCCGCCGGCTCGCTCCCCGAGGCACCCGCGCCGACCGCTGGCGCGATCACCGCGCTGCTGCAGATCGCACCCGAGCCGCACGCCGAAGACGCGCTCGCCGACTTCGCCGGCCACCTGCTGGCCCGCGTGTCCGAGCTGGTGGGTGCTGCCGGCGGTGCCGTACGCCTCGACCGGGGCGAGGGGAGCGGGTCGCAGCTCCTGGCCCGGTACGGCCGGCAGCCCCGGGCCGGCGCCGAGCTGCTGCGGGTGCCGCTCAACGTCAACCGGCCGTACTCGGGAGAGCTGGAGCTCGACGTCGCGCCCTCCGGGTACGCGGGGCCGCTGGCCGGGCTGGCCGCCGAGCGCCTCGCGCTGCACCTGGAAAACGACCGGCTGCGCCGCGCCGACCTGCGCCGCCAGACCTGGCTGACGTTCCTCGCCGAGGCGAGCGAGCTGCTCGCCCAGTCGCTCGACGTCAACCTGACGCTCGCCCTCATCCCCCAGCTCGTGGTGCCCCGGCTCGGGCTGTGGTGCGCGGTGCACACCACCGACGAGTGGGGCCGGCTCCAGCTGGCCGCCGCCACCCACGCCGACGAGTCGTCGCTGCCTCAGGTGCACGCGCTGTTTCAGGAGAGCGGGCCGGACGCGCCGATCACCCGGCTCCGGGAGGCCTCACGCACCGGCTCACAGGTGCCGCTCGGTGCGCCGCTGGAGGGCTTCGCCGTACCGCTCGTCGCGCGCGGGCAGCGCCTCGGCACGCTGTCGGTCGGGCGGCACCAGCGGCACCGGCACGACGCCGAGGAGATCGCCATCCTCGAAGACGTCGCCCGCCGCGCCGCGCTCGCGGTCGACAACGCCCGCATCCACGAGGAGCGCCGCCGGGTCGCGCACACGCTCCAGCAGTCGCTGCTGCCGCCGGTACTGCCGGTGGTCAAGGGCATCGGCTTCGCCGCCGAGTACGTGCCGACCGGCGACGCCGCGGAGGTGGGCGGCGACTTCTACGACGTCGTGCCGCTCCCCGACGAGCGGTGGCTCGTGGTGGTCGGCGACGTATCCGGCAAGGGCGTGCAGGCGGCGGCGGTCACCGGCCTGGTTCGCGACGTGATCCGGGTGCTCGTCCGCGACGGCAAGCCGCTGCCCGAGGCGCTCGTCCGGCTCAACGACACGCTCGTCGAGCGGGGCGGCGGGCGGTACTGCACGCTGGCGCTCGCCGCGGTCGCCCGCGGCGACGGCGACCAGCTCGACGTCTCACTCCACCTGGCCGGCCACGACCGGCCGGTCCTGGTCCGCGCGGACGGGCGGGCGTCGTTCGTGGGTACCGGTGGCACCGCCCTCGGCCTGCTCGACTCGATCGCCACGCCGGTCGCCACCGTGCCGCTCAGCCCCGGCGACGCGCTCGTCTTCTACACCGACGGCGTGACCGAGCGGCGCCGCGGCCGCGAGCTCTTTGGCCCGGAGCGGCTGCGCGACACGGCCGCGCCGCTCGCCGGCTACTCCGCCGACGTCGTGGCCGCCCGGATCCGGACGGCCACGATGGGGTTTTCACCCGAGGAACCCCGCGACGACATCGCCATCCTCGTACTGCGAAACGATCCCGAGAACTGATCCTCAGAGGCCGGAGATCTGCTCCCTGAGCTGGCGATACTGCTCGCGCTGCTCGTCGGTGACGTTGACCAGCTCGTCGGTCTCGCCGACCTGGCGCACCTCGATCACCGCCTCGACACCCGGCGGGACGGCGACCTCGACCGGGCAGCGGGAGGCCCACTCGATGGCCTCCTCCTTCGACCGCACCTGGATCAGGTAGAAGCCGGCGATCAGCTCCTTGGCCTCGGCGAACGGCCCGTCGACCACGCTCCGCTTGCCATCCTTGTAGATCACGCGGGCGCCGGCCGCGCTCGGGTAGAGCCCCTCGGCGGCGAGCAGGACGCCGGCCTTGGCCAGGTCCTCGTTGAACTTCATCATCGCGCTGATGAGCTCCCCGGGCGGCTGGGTGATGGCGGCGCTGTCGCCACCCTCCGGCGTCGGCGGGTCGCCCTTGAGAAGCAGCATGAATCGCATGGTCTGGACTCCTCTGTCTCGTTCGTAGCCACCATTGGCTTACCAACGCGTCGAACGGGGCGCACGCGAATCGACGCTCAGGCTCCGAAAAATCTGCCGGGGGCGAGCCGGCCCGCCGGATCGAAGCGCTCCTTGACCCGGCGCACGAGATCCGGGCTGGCCACCGGGCCCCACAGGTCGACCGCGTCGCGGATCGCGGGCGGGGCGGAGACGACCACGCAGGAGCCGGCGCGGGCGAGCAGCACGCTGCGCACCGCCTCCAGCACGGCGGCGACCCGGTCGGGGTGCGCGCTGCCGGGGAGCGACGCGTGGATCACGCCGGTGCCGGCCGAACCGCGCACCGGCACGGCCGCGCCCGCCGCGTCGCGGATCGCGTAGATGGCGGCGTGCAGGTCGGCCGAGGGGACGACGACCCGCAACGCGACGTCGTCGGGACCGAACGGGTATCGCCCCCACCAGGCCGGCGGCTCGGAACGGATCGAGGCGTCGCCGCCGAGCAGGTCGGCGACCTTGGTGGAGCGCTCCAGCACCTCGCCGGGCTCCCCTTCGACCAGCACCGCGAGCGTGCCGGGGCCGCGCGGCGCCCGCTGCCGGGGCACGAGCACGGGCCGGCTGGCCGGGAGGTCGAGCTCGACGGCGGTCGCCTGGACGCGGCTGCGGAGCACGGCGCGGACCAGGTCATACAGCTCCAAGGGGGTCCAGACCGAGCGCCGCACCCAGGCCCGGGAGGCCGGCTCGGAGAGCACCTTGACGGTGGCCGAGACGATCACGCCCAGCGCCCCGGACGACCCGCAGAGCAGCCGCCCCACGCCCCGGTCGGGTGTGCCCTCAGCGGCCCGGCCGCCGGAGTGGGTGAGGATGCCGGTGGCGCTCACATAGCTGACGCCGGCGAGCTGGTCGGCGACCGAGCCGTAGCGGTGGGCCAGCGGGCCGGCCTCGTCGGCGGCGATGACCCCGCCGACCGTCGCGCCGATCGAAGGGGTGTCGAGCGCCAGTCGCCAACCGCTGCGGGCGAGCGCCGACCGCGCAGCCCGCAGGGGTGTGCCCGCCCCGATCTCGGCGACGCCCTCGGTGGGCGCGTGGTGCCACACGCCGGCGAGGCGACCGGTGTCGAGCAGCAGGTCGGCGCGGGCCGGCGGGGCACCCCAGTCGAGCTTGGTGGCGGCGCCGCGGGCCACCACCGCCAGGTCGTGCTCGCCGGCGAGGCGCACGATGGCCGCGACGCCGTCGATCGTGGGCGGTGCGGCGACCCAGCTGGCCGGCGTGCCGCCGACCGTGTCGGCCGGACCGGCCAGGCGCGCGAAGCGCATGCCGCAGATGTCGACGAGGCTCCGGAAGAGGGCCCCGCGCGTCGTCATCGAACAAGTGTACGAAGACCTGCCGTGCCGGCGCCAGCCCCCATGACTCCCGGTAACGTGGTCGTACGTGACGACCGAAACCGCCGCGACCCCGCCGGTCGCCAAGCGCGTCCCCGCCGAACGCACCCACCACGGCGACACCGTCGTGGACGAGTACGCGTGGCTCGCCGACAAGGACGACCCGGACACGATCGCGTACCTCAAGGCGGAGAACGCCTTCACCGAGGCGGCCACGTCGCACCTCGCCGGCCTGCGCGACACCCTCTTCGAGGAGACCAAGCGGCGCACCAAGGAGACCGACCTCTCGGTCCCGACGCGCAAGGGCGACCACTGGTACTACACCCGGACGGTCGAGGGCCAGCAGTACGGCATCCAGTGCCGCCGGGCCGTGCGCGACGGCGAGACCGAGCCACCCTCCACTGCGGACGGTACGCCACTGGACGGCGAGGAGGTGCTGCTCGACGGCAACGCGCTCGCCGAGGGGCACGACTTCTTCGCGCTCGGCACGTTCGACGTGAGCCCCGACGGGCGGTGGCTGGCCTACTCCACCGACTTCGCCGGCGACGAGCGCTTCACGCTGCGGGTCAAGGACCTCGGCAGCGGCGAGGTGCTGGCCGACGAGGTGCCCGACACGTTCTACGGCAGCGCCTGGTCCGCCGACGGCTCGACGCTCTTCTACCTGACCGTCGACGAGGCGTGGCGGCCGTACCGGGTGTGGCGGCACGCCGTGGGCAGCGCGGCCGCCGACGACGCGATCGTCTACGAGGAGACCGACGAGCGCTTCTGGGTCGGGGTCGAGCTGACCCGCTCGGAGAAGTTCGTCGTGATCGAGGCGCACAGCAAGGTCACCAGCGAGGTGCGGGTGATCCCGGCCGCCAACCCGACCGGCGAGCCGGCGATCATCGCGCCGCGCCGGCAGGGCGTCGAGTACACGGTGGAGCACCACGGCCACCGCTTCCTGATCCTGCACAACGACGGCGCCGAGGACTTCGAGCTGGCGTACACCTCGGCCGACGCGCCGGGCGACTGGGCCACGCTGATCCCGCACACGCCGGGGACCCGGCTGGAGGGGGTCGACGCGTTCGCCAACCACCTGGTGGTCTCGCTGCGCAAGGACGGGCTGACCGGGCTGCGCGTGCTGCCGGTGGGTTCCACGAACACGTACGACATCGACTTTCCCGAGCCGATCTACAGCGTCGGCCTGGAGTCCAACCCGGAGTACGCCACGTCGACCGTGCGGCTGCACTACGCGTCGTTCGTCACGCCCGACTCGGTCTACGACTACGACCTGGTCACCCGCACGATGCAGCTGCGCAAGCAGAAGCCGGTGCTCGGCGACTTCGACCCGGCGGCGTACGAGCAGCACCGCGACTGGGCGCTCGCCGACGACGGCACCCGGGTGCCGATCTCGCTGGTCTGCCGCGCCGGCACGCCTAAGGACGGCACCGCGCCGGCGGTCATCTACGGCTACGGCTCGTACGAGGCGAGCATGGACCCCTGGTTCTCAATCCCCCGGCTGTCCCTGCTGGACCGTGGCGTGATCTTCGCGGTCGCGCACATCCGGGGCGGTGGCGAGCTCGGCCGGCGGTGGTACGAAGAGGGCAAGATGCTGGCCAAGAAGAACACGTTCACCGACTTCGTGGCCTGCGCGCGGCACCTGGTCAAGGCGGGCTGGACCGCCACCGACCGGCTCGTGGCCCGGGGCGGCTCGGCCGGTGGCCTGCTGATGGGCGCGGTGGCCAACCTGGCACCGGACGCGTTCGCCGGCGTGGTGGCACAGGTCCCCTTCGTCGACGCGCTCAACTCGATCCTCGACCCGTCGCTGCCGCTGACCGTGACCGAGTGGGAGGAGTGGGGCAACCCGCTCGACGACCCCGAGGTGTACGCGTACATGAAGTCGTACACCCCGTACGAGAACGTGTCGGCTGTGGACTACCCGGCGATCCTCGCCGTGACCAGCCTCAACGACACGCGCGTGCTCTACCACGAGCCGGCGAAGTGGATCGCGCGGCTGCGGGCGACGGCACCGTCCGGCCAGTATCTGCTCAAGACCGAGATGGGCGCGGGCCACGGCGGCCCGAGCGGCCGGTACGACGCCTGGAAGGAAGAGGCGTTCGTCGCCGCCTGGATCCTCGACCGCCTCGCCCGTGCCTAGGGCCTGTTTCGAAAATCCTCGCCGGGCTGCGCCGGGTCCAGACGACGACCGGCGGCGCCGGGCGTAAGGCCGCATACAACACCGGTATGCGACCTTGCGCCCGACTTGCCGGATCGCCGCCTGGACTCCGGCTCGCCTCGACAATCCTTTTGAAACAGGCCCTAGAGCGGCCCGCTGGCCCGCTGGGCTGGCTGGCGGTCAGCGGACGGTGAGGGCTGAGCGGAGGCCGGTGATGTCGAGTACGCGTTGCAGGAAGTCACCCACGTTGGTGAGCAACAACACGCTCTGTGAGTGACTCGCCTTCTTGGTCAGGACCACGATCGTGCCGAGGCCCTGGGAGTCACAGAACGTGATGCCGGCCATGTCTAGGACGATGCGGACCGGCGCGTCGGTCAGGACCTCGTTGACGACGCGGGAGAGCCGGGCCGCGGTGAGCATGTCGATTTCGCCCGCGAGCTTGAGCACAGTCTCGTCGGGTTCACGTAGCACCGCGATGGACAACTCCGGACGTTCCACCCCATCAGCCTATCGTGATCTAGAGCGAGGCGCCCGGTGGAAGGTCGCTGCCTGGGGTGCTTTGCCCCCGTGTCAGGTAACGCTGTCAGAATGGCTGGACCGTGAGTGACACGCCGAGATCCGACGCCCTCTTCGACCGGGCCCGCGCCATCGTGCCGGGCGGGGTCAACTCGCCCGTACGTGCGTTCCGTGCGGTCGGCGGCACGCCCCGTTTCATGGTCCGTGGTGACGGTCCGTGGTTGTTCGACGCCGACGACCGCCGCTACGTCGACCTTGTCTGCTCGTGGGGCCCGCTGATCCACGGCCATGCCCACCCCGAGGTGGTCGCCGCCGTGCAGGCCGCCGCCGCGCGGGGCACCAGCTTCGGCACGCCCACGCCGGGCGAGGTCGAGCTTGCCGAGGAGATCGTCCGGCGCACCCAGATCGAGCAGGTGCGCCTGGTCAACTCCGGCACCGAGGCGACCATGTCGGCGATCCGGCTGGCCCGCGGCTTCACCGGCCGGGCCAAGGTCGTCAAGTTCGCCGGCTGCTACCACGGGCACGTCGACGCGCTGCTCGCCGCCGCCGGCTCGGGCGTGGCCACGCTCGGGCTGCCCGACTCGCCAGGCGTCACCGGCGCGGCCGCGAGCGAGACGATCGTGCTGCCGTACAACGACGTGGCCGCGGTGGAGGCCGCCTTCGCCGGGGGCGAGCAGATCGCGGCCGTGATCACCGAGGCGGCGGCGGGCAACATGGGCGTGGTGCCGCCCCGCGACGGGTTCAACAAGGCGCTCGCCGAGATCGCCCACCGGTACGGCGCGCTGCTCATCGTAGACGAGGTCATGACCGGCTTCCGGGTGGCCCGCGGCGGCTGGGCCGAGCTTGAGCCGATCGACGCCGACCTGTACACGTTCGGGAAGGTCATGGGGGGTGGCCTGCCCGCCGCGGCCTTCGGCGGGCGCACGGAGATCATGTCTCGCCTCGCCCCCGCCGGCCCGGTCTACCAGGCCGGCACGCTCTCCGGAAACCCGCTCGCCTGCGCCGCCGGGCTGGCCAGCCTGCGCCTCGCCGGCGCGGAGACCTACCGCCGACTGGACGAGACGGCCGCCGTCGTGGGCGGGCTCGCCAGCGAGGCGCTCGGCAAGGCCGGGGTCCCGCACCAGCTCGCGTACGCGGGCAACATGTTTTCGATCTTCTTCACCGGCGACTCCGTGTTCGACTACGACAGCGCTCGGACCCAGGACGTGGCCGCGTTCAAGGCGTTCTTCCACGCGATGCTGGACGGCGGTGTCTACCTGCCGCCCAGCGCGTTCGAAGCATGGTTCGTATCCACCGCGATCGGCGACGACGCGCTGGAAGTGATATCGACGGCCCTGCCCGTGGCAGCGGCGGCCGCGGCGGCGACGGGGAGCGGGGCATGACAGGCAGCACCACGGTGGTGCACGTGCTGCGGCACGGGGAAGTGCACAACCCAGAGAAGATCTTGTACGGGCGGCTGCCCGGCTTCCGCCTCTCCGAGCTGGGCGGGCAGATGGCCAAGGCGGCGGCGCAGGCCCTCGCCGAGCGCGACATCACGCACGTGGTGGCCAGCCCGCTGGAGCGTGCCCAGGAGACGGCCGAGCCGATCGCGGCGCAGTTCAAGCTGCCGGTGGCGACCGACGCGCGGCTGATCGAGAGCGCCAACTGGTTCGAGGGCAGGAAGGTCGGGCCGGGCGACGGCTCCTTTCGTGACCCGCGCAACTGGTGGGTGCTGCGCGACCCGGTGACCCCGTCCTGGGGCGAGCCGTACAAGCAGATCGCCGAGCGGATGTTTGCCGCGCTGCACGCCGCGCGGGTGGCGGCCGAGGGGCACGAGGCGGTCTGCGTCTCGCACCAGCTGCCGGTGTGGATCCTCCGGCGGTACGTCGAGCGCAAGCGGCTCTGGCACGACCCGCGGCGCCGCCAGTGCAGCCTGGCCAGCCTCACCTCGTTCCACTTCGAAGACACGAAGATCGTCGGCATCGGCTACTCCGAGCCGGCCGCACACCTGGTCGCGATGTCCCCGGGCGCCCGGACGGCCAAAGGCGCCTGATGCGTTTCCGCGCCGCGCTCCTCGCCGCCGCCATCCTCGCCGCCGCGCTCACCGCGTGCGGCGGCGCGAGCGACGACTGCCAGCCCACGTCGTCGAAGGTGATCGAGTGCGCGCCCGAAAAGCGTCCGGCCGCCCCACCGCTCTCCGGCGAGCTGCTCGAGGGCGGCCGGTACGAGCTGAGCCAGGACCGCGGGCAGGTCGTGGTGGTCAACTTCTGGGGTTCGTGGTGCGCGCCCTGCCGGGCCGAGATCGACGACCTTGAGCAGGTGTACCAGGCCACGAAGGACCAGGGCGTGCGCTTCCTCGGCATCAACGTACGGGACGACCGCGACAAGGCCAAGGCGTTCCACAGCGGCAAGGTGTCGTACCCGAGCGTGCTCGACCCGTCCAGCAAGCTCGCCCTCGACTTCGAGATCCCGCCCAACAGCATCCCAGCGACGATCGTGCTCGACCGGGAGGGGCGGATCGCGGTGGTGATCCGGACGTCCATCACGGCGGCCGAGTTCGAGCCGGTCGTGGCCCGCCTGGCGGCCGAGGCGAGCTGACATGGGCGAGACGTTTCGCCAGCTGGCCGACGGGGGACCGCTCGCGCTGGCGATCGGTGCCGCCGCGCTCGCCGGACTGGTCAGCTTCCTCTCGCCCTGCGTGCTCCCGCTGGTGCCGGGCTACCTGTCGTACGTCACCGGGCTCTCCGGAGCCGAGCTCGACGCGGGCACCGAACGGATGCGCCGGGTGCTCGCCGGCACCTCGTTGTTCATCGCCGGCTTCACGGTCGTCTTCACGCTGACCGCCGTCCTGTTCACCAGCGCCACCGGTGCGCTGCTCGGCAACCGGCGCACCCTGGAGATCATCGGCGGTGCGCTGATCATCCTGCTCGGGCTGGCGTTCCTCGGTCTCGTACCCGGGATGCAGCGCGAGTTCCGGATCCACCGGCTGCCCAACGCGGGGCTGCTCGGCGCGCCGGTCTTCGGCGCGGTCTTCGCGCTCTCCTGGGTGCCATGCGTCGGCCCGACGCTCGGCGCGGTGCTGACCATGGCGTCGGTCAGCGGCAAGACCGACCGGGCCGTGGTGCTCGCGGTCGCGTACTGCCTCGGGCTCGGCCTGCCGTTCGTCGCGTTCGGGCTGGGTTTCCGCCGGCTGCTCGGCGTCTTCAAGGCGATCCGGCGCAACAGCCGGTGGGTCACCCGGGCCGGCGGGGCGCTGCTGATCGTGGTCGGGCTCGCGCTGGTCACCGGCGGCTGGCAGAGCTTTCTCATCTGGCTCCAGACGACGGTCGGCGTCGGGGAGGTGAGCATCTAATGCACCCCAAGCAGACGCTCCGCTTCGCTCCACGTCTCCCCGGGGGCCCCGCGTGGTCGTGACCGAGGACCGCACCTCGACCGCGGCACCGAGCCCGCGGCGGACCAACCCGGTGCTCGCCCTGCTGCGCAACTCCTGGCGGCAGCTGACCAGCATGCGTACCGCGCTGATGCTGCTCTTCCTGCTCGCGGTCGCGGCGATCCCCGGCTCGGTGCTGCCGCAGCGCGGCGTCAACGCCGACGACGTCGACCGGTACTTCGTCGAGCACCCCGACCTCGCCCCGATCCTCGACCGGCTGGGCATGTTCGAGGTGTTCGCCTCGGTCTGGTTCTCCGCGATCTACCTGCTGCTGTTCACCTCGCTGGTCGGCTGCGTGGTGCCGCGCCTGGCCGACCACTGGCGGGCGATGCGCAGCGCACCGCCGAACGCGCCGGCCCGCCTCGACCGCCTGCCGCAGCACGCGACCGTCGAGGACCCCGTCGGTGGGGTCGAGGAGATCGGCGCCGCGCTGCGCAAGCGCCGCTGGCGGGTCGCGGTCCGCGGTGACACGGTCTCGGCCGAAAAGGGGTACCTGAAGGAGACCGGCAACCTGCTCTTCCACTTCGCGCTGCTCGCGGTGCTGGCCGGGGTGGGCTTCGGATCCTGGTACGGCTGGCACGGCAACCGGCTGCTCGTCGCCGGCCCCGACACGGCGTTCTGCAACACGCTCCAGCAGTTCGACGAGTCCGGGCTCGGCCCCCGGGTCGACGCGGCCGACCTGCCCCGCTTCTGCCTGGAGCTGACCGACTTCAAGGCCGACTTCCTGGCGAGCGGGCAGCCGTCGTCCTTCAAGGCGACCGTCCGCGTGGACGACGGGCCGGCGCGCGACTTCTCGGTCAACTCCCCGCTCCGGCTCGACGGCGCCAACGTGTACCTGCTCGGCCACGGGTACGCGCCGGTGATCCGCTACACGGACCGGTACGGGCAGGCGCAGACCACGGTCGCTCCGTTCCTGACCGTCGACGGCATGCTGACCAGCGAGGGTGTGGCCGCGTTCCCGGACGCCAACGTCGACCCCAAGGCCGGCGGCGCCCGCGACCCGAATGCGCAGGTCGCGTTCGAAGGGCTCTACCTGCCGACGGCGCCGGACCAGCCGCCGTACACCCGCTCGGTCTTTCCCGCGGAGCGCTCGCCGGCCCTGATGCTCTTCGCGTACCGGGGCAACCTCGGGCTCGACGCCGGCATCCCGGGCTCGGTCTACCGCCTCGACCAGCGGCAGGTGGACAGCGGCCGGCTCAAGCGGGTGGGCGAGGCGACGCTGCTGCGGGTCGGCGAGAAGATGACGCTCGACGACGGCAGCTCGGTGGAGTTCCTCGGGACGCGGCAGTACGCGACCCTCTCCGTCCGCTACGACCCGGGCGAGAAGATCGCGCTTGGCGGTGCGGCGGTCGGCCTGCTCGGGCTGCTGCTGTCGCTGACCGGCAGGCGCCGGAGGGTCTTCTTCCGCGTCACTACGTCAGGTAGTAGTTTGGTGGAGGCCGGTGGGCTGCCGCGCACCGACTACTCCGGCTTCGCGGAGGAGTTCAAGCAGATCATCGAGTCTGTGGAGAAGAAGCGCTGATGTCCGCACTGTCCGATCAGCTCCTGGTCGTCGCGATCCTGTCGTACGTCGCGGCGATGGTCTGCCACGCCGCCGAGTACGCGTTCGGCAACCGCAGCCACATCGGCCGCGCCGCCACGCGGCCGGCCCGCGAGCTCGTCGCCGTCGGTGCCGGATCCACCGCCGCGGCGGACGCGCCGCCGCCGGTGGTCGAGGAGGCGGCTCCGTCCGGGCGCGGCCGTGCGGCCCTGGCCGGCAAGGCGGCCGTCGCGGTGACCGCCCTGGCCGCGCTCCTGCACCTCGGTACGCTCGTCACCCGCGGTATCGCGGCGGAGCGCATGCCGTGGGGCAACATGTACGAGTTCGTGCTCTCGGTGACGTTCGTGGGCAGCGCGGCCTGGCTCGTCGTCCTCTCCCGCCGGCCGGCGATCCGCCACCTGGGGCTGTTCGTCGCGACCGCCATGGTGCTGCTGCTCGGCCTCGCCGGCATGGTGCTCTACACCGACGTCGCGCCGCTGGTGCCCGCGCTCAAGTCGGCCTGGTTCGTCGTGCACGTGTCGGCGGCCGTGCTCTCCTCCGGCATCTTCCTGCTCGGCTTCGTGCCGGCCGCCATGTTTCTCATCCGCAGCGGCTACGACCGGGGCAAGCGCAGCTTCCCGTACTCGCTCGGCCCGCGCGTGCCCGAAGCGGCCAGCCTCGACCGGCTGACGTTCCGGCTGCACGCGTTCGCGTTTCCGATCTGGACCTTCGGCGCGCTGATCGCCGGCCCGATCTGGGCCGAGGCCGCGTGGGGCCGTTACTGGGGCTGGGACCCCAAAGAGGTGTGGGCGTTCATCTCCTGGATCGTCTACGCCGGCTACCTGCACGCGCGCGCGACGCCGAGCGTCAAGCGCACGACCGCGACCTGGATCGCGGTGATCGGCTGGCTCACCATGCTGATGAACCTCTTCGGCGTCAACATCTTCTTCACCGGCCTCCACTCGTACGGCGGCCTGTAGCCGCCGCTCAGCAGGTGCCCGCGGTCCAGGTGTCGAAGCGGATCGCCCAGTCGAGGCAGTAACCGTCCGTGCTGCCGCCCGAAGCGGTGCGTACGTCGCTCTCCCGCCAGTACCGCGTCGCGTCGCCGTCGCGCACCTGCACGTTGTCGACCGCGATCCGCGGCACCTGGATCGTCCCCTCGCCGTCGATGTGCACCTCGACGTACTGCTCCAGATGTGCCCGGGGCGCCCCCAGACGCTGGCTGGTCAGCAGGTGCCAGCCGTCCCGCCACCAGAGCCACGCCTCCCATACGCCGTCTCGCGTGGTGTGTATGGAAATCCATATCTGGTCGCCATCCGCGAGCTCGTACTGGTTGTAAAAGCTCCACGCCTTGCGGTTGGTGTCATACGTGTACACCCGCTGGCGCCCGTCGCCGGACCATCCCGTTTCCGCCCAACCGGCTTCCAACCACGACGTACGTCCGTCCGATTCGCGCTTGGCCATGAAGCGGGCGGCGACGAAGTCGTACGTACCGGCGCGGACACCGGTATCGCGTACGGTGAGCCGTCCCAGCACTCCTGTCCAATCACCGACAGTTCCTGCGCCGAGGTGGTGATAGGTACCGCTTGCGGCTGACAAGGATGGTTCGCCGGTAAGGAGCAACACGGCGCAGACCGCGGTAGTCGCGAGTCGCCTGCGAAGTCTCACGTCTGAAAAACCGGCGATTGAGCCGGCGGTGACTCACTCGAAGCAAATGGTCCGAACGGGTGACCCTCGAAGGAATTAAATCCACGAAGATGGTTTGCGTCTTTGCCCGCCGGGGCAGGCGACGCACCCTTGTCCACCGTGGACGATGGTTTTCGAAACGGGGAGTCTGAAGTGTCCCAACTTCGCCGAGTTGGTCGCTCGGCCATGGCCGGAATCGCGCTCGCCGCCATGGCGACGGCCGCGACCATCTCCAGCCCAGGAGCCGCATTCGCGGGCCCGCCCGACGGGGAGAAGGTGCCGAGCATCCTCGGCGCCACCGACAAGAGCGCCATCAAGGACAGCTACATCGTCGTGCTGAAGGACAGCAAGGCCGGCGCCGCCAAGGTCGACGCCAGTGCCAAGGCGCTCACGAGGCAGTTCGGCGGTGCCGTTTCGCACACCTACAGCCGCTCCATCCGCGGCTTCGCGGCGCGGATGAGCGAGGCGCAGGCCAAGAAGCTTGCCACCAGCGCCGATGTGGCTTACGTCGAGCAAAACCGCAAGGTGTCCAAGAGCGACACCCAGGTAAACCCGCCGTCGTGGGGCCTGGACCGGCTGGACCAGATCTTCGCGCCGCTCAACAAGCGCTTCGTGTACCCGAACACGGCGAGCAACGTGCACGCGTACGTCATCGACAGCGGCATCAGGATCACGCACCAGGAGTTCGGCGGGCGGGCCAGCTACGGCTACGACTTCGTCGACGGCGACGCCGTCGCGAGCGACTGTGACGGCCACGGCACGCACGTCGCCGGCACCATCGGCGGCACCAACTACGGCGTGGCCAAGGGCGTCCAGCTGGTGGCCGTGCGGGTCCTCGACTGCGTCGGCAGCGGCACACTGGCAGGCGTCCTCGGCGGCGTCGACTGGGTCACCGCGAACGCGGTGAAGCCGGCGGTCGCCAACATGAGCCTGGGCGGTAGCCCCAGCAGCGCACTCGACGCCGCGGTGGAGGCCTCCATCAACTCCGGTGTCTCCTACGCCGTCGCCGCCGGAAACGAAGACATGGACGCCTGCGGGGGGTCGCCGGCCCGTACGCCGAACGCGATCACCGTGGGCGCCACGGACGAGGTCGACTTCCGCGCGTCCTTCTCCAACTACGGATCCTGCGTCGACATCCACGCACCGGGCAACAACATCCCGTCCTCCGTGGCCTCCAGCGACACGGCGATCGACAGGTACAGCGGTACGTCGATGGCCAGCCCGCACGTTGCCGGCGCCGCCGCGCTCCTCCTCTCGGCCAACCCGACCTGGTCGCCCACGCAGGTGCGAAACGTCATCGTGTTCGGCGGCACCCGGCGGGTCGTCCGCAACACGGCCGTGACCGGCACGTCTGACGTGATGCTGCGCATCGGCACCGTGGTCGTGCCGTTCGTCACCGGCCTGCGTTCACTGACCAACGGCAAGAACGTCTCGGTGGGGTCCAACGGCACCCAGCCGCTGACCGCCAACAAGCCCTTGACGGAGATCGGCGACTCGGAGAAGTTCACGTCGGTGCCCGCCGGAGGCGGCTACTACGCGTTCGCGTCCTGGGTGAACGGCAAGCACGTCAGCGCCACCTCGGGCGGCACCGGCTCGCTGGTCGCCAGCGCCACCACCATCACCGACGCCGAGCGGTTCCTGCCGGTCATGAACGGTGACGGCACGGTCAGCCTGATCGCCAAGGTAAACGGCAAGTACGTCACCGCGCCGAACGGCGGCGCCTCGCCGCTGGTCGCCAGCGCCAGCACGATCGGCCAGGCAGAGAAGTTCATCTGGGCCTCACCGGCGGCGGTCGTCGCGCTGCGCGCGGTCGTCAACAGCAAGATCGTCACCGCGCCGAACAACGGTGCCAACCCACTGATCGCCAGCGCCACCGCGGTCACGCACCTGGAGAAGTTCGACATGCTCGACCTCGGCGACGACGCCGTCGCGCTGCGGTCTCACTCCAACAGGCGCTACGTCACCGTCCCGACGACCCCCACCTCGCCGCTCATCGCCAACGCCACCACGGCCGGCCCGTCACAGCAGCTCTGGCTGTACCACTACGGCGACGGCAGCCTGCTGTTCCAGTCCACCACCACCGGTTATCTGGTGCAGGCGCCAAACAACGGCAACTCGGCCCTGAACTCGAACTTCGACCCGTTCGGGCCCGTAGACATCGGCCCGGCGCAGCAGTTCTTCCACGAGGTCATCTCCGTCAACTAGGGCCTGTTTCAAAAGGATTGTCGAGGCGAGCCGGAGTCCAGGCGGCGATCCGGCGCCGCCGGTCGTCGTCTGGGCCCGGCGCAGCCCGGCAAGGATTTCGAAACAGGCCCTAAACACCGCAACGCCCGGTGGGGGGGGGGGGGGGGGGGGGGGGGCGGCCCCCCCCGGGCGGTCGGGGTAGGGGGGGGGGGGGCCCCCCGGCCCACGCCGGCTTATGGAACCGCCGCTACCTCCACGTCGCGTCAGGCGAAGCTCGAAGAACCCTTCAACTCGACTCTGAGCAAACTCCGAGGTACGGCTCAGCCGCCTGCGAGGTGAGCCACCGAGACTCGCGGTTCATGGGCGTTCGCCGGAAGAGATG
>NZ_JAVHUY010000001.1 GCF_031085175.1 Phytohabitans maris | reverse complement strand
TGGTCTGGTGTCGATTGTGGATGGTGGCGTGGTGTCGCTGCGGCCTGGTGAGGATCGTGGGGTTCCGGAGCAGACCGCGCGGCTGGCTCGGGCTGCGTTCCGGCGGGGGAATGTGTACCTGCGGATGCGTGATGAGCTGCGGGTTCGTTTTGATGATCGCGAGTTTGGGGAGTTGTTCGCGGTGCGGGGTCGGCCCGGGCTGTCGCCGGCGCGGCTGGCGTTGGTGTCGGTGTTGCAGTTCATGGAGAACCTGACCGATCGGCAGGCTGCTGACATGGTCCGGGGCCGGATCGACTGGAAGTACCTGCTCGGTCTGGAGTTGGACGATGCCGGGTTCGACGCCTCGGTGTTGAGTGAGTTCCGGTCCCGGCTGGTCGATGCGGACGCCGCCGAACGGTTGATCTTCGATCGGGTGTTGGGCATCCTGCGCGAGGCGGGCATGTTGGGCGGGGCCCGTCGTCAGCGCAGCGACTCGACGCATGTGCTGGCCGCGGTCCGGTCGTTGAACCGCCTGGAACTGGTTGGTGAGACGCTGCGGGCGGCGTTGGAGGCCCTCGCGGGGGTGGCCGGGCCGTGGTTGGCGGGCTGGGTGCCGACCGATTGGTATGAGCGGTACGGGCCCCGGATCGACCAGTGGCGGCTACCCAAGAGCGAGACCGAACGTGTCACCCTCACACAAACCATCGCCGAGGATGGATACACGCTGGCCGGAGCGTTGTCCCGGCCGGACGCGCCTGCCTGGGCGGCGGAACTGTCGGCCGTGCAGACCCTACGGACCGTGTGGATCCAGCAGTTCTACCGCGACGAGCGCGGGGCGCGGCTGCGTGAGCCGAAGGAGGACGGGTTAGCCCCCGCCGCCGACAGGATCGTCTCTGCGTATGACACCGACGCCCGGTACGGGATGAAACGCGGGCACGGTTGGGAGGGTTACAAGGTCCACCTCTGCGAGACCTGCACCGACGACCACCCGCACCTGATCACCGCCGTGCTGACCACCGCCGCCACCGTCTGCGACGTGCAGGTCACCGACCAGATCCACCAAGCCCAGGCGGCCCGGGACCTGACCCCGGACGAACATCTGGTCGACGCCGGCTACATCGACGCCGAACTACTCATCACCGCCCGCCGTAACCACGGCATCACCCTGACCGGCCCGGTCCTGCCCGACGCCTCCTGGCAAGCCCACACCGACGGCGGCCACACCCTGCCCACCTTCACCATCGACTGGGACCAGCAGCAGGCCACCTGCCCAGCCGGCGCCACCAGCATCAGCTGGAAACAACACCCCAGCCAACCCGGCAAGACCACCGTGCTGTTCTCCCGCACCGACTGCATGCCCTGCCCCGACCGGCCCAAATGCACCCGCAACACCTCAGGGGCGCGCAGCATCAGCCTCGCCCCCCGCGAACAACAACAAGCCCTCACCCAAGCCCGCACCGACCAACAAACCACCACCTGGCAGCGCCGCTACGCCACCCGCGCCGGCGTCGAAGGCACCATCTCCCAAGCCGTCCGCGCCTACCGACTACGCCGAACCCGCTACACCGGACAACCCAAAACCCACCTAAACAGCCTCCTCACCGCCACCGCCATCAACATCGCCCGCGCCGACGCCTGGATCACCGGCCACCCACTCCACCCAACCCGCCACAGCCGCTTCGCCCAACTCCAATACGACCTCGCCGCCTAACACCAATTCGCCAGCAGAGTCCGATAGGGGCAGTGAAATACCACGATCACCGCCACCCCGGCCCCGGACTGGCCACCAGCCAGGCAAACGGCGGCTGGGCACGCTCAGGAGCGTCAGGCCGCTGGCCGGCCGGCCGGACCGCGATCGATCGGGCGGCCGTCGAGATCGTGGTACGGATCCGCCCCGTTGGGGGCCGATCCGTACCACGATCTGCTGGGACGGTCCACTCTCGAGCCATGAACTCGGGTCGAGGTCCGTGCGCTCCACTCCGCTCGGTAGGGCCCAGCCCCTTGATCGGCAAGCCCTCGCCAGGACAAGCGAGTCCCGGACCGAGAGTGGGCGTTCCCCGGCCCGGGGCAGGCAAGCCCCACCAGCGGCAAAGCGAGCCAAGGGCAAGCGCGCCAAGGGCAAGCGCGCCCTGCGGAAGGCAGGCTCAAGGGCAAGCCACGGCGGGCGAGCTACGGGGTCAGGCGGTGGCGGTCCCGGGGAAACGCCGTGACCTCGCGTACGTTGCCGGCCCCGGTGAGGCGGGCCACGAAGCGTTCGAGCCCGATCGCGAAGCCGCCGTGCGGGGGCATGCCGTGCCGGAATGCCTCCACATAGGACGCGTACGGCGCGAGCGGCTCGCCGCGCGCCGCCAGTGCCGCCACGTAGTCCTCGTACCGGTGCAGCCGCTGCCCGCCGGTGACCAGCTCGACGCCGCGAAAGAGCAGGTCGAAGCCGTTCGTGTAGCCGGGCCGGTCGGGGTCGGGGTGGGTGTAGAACGGCCGCTTCGCCATCGGGTACCCGGTGACGAACACGAAGTCCGACCCGTGCTCGCGCAGCGCCCACTCCCCGACCGCCCGCTCGTCCGCGGGCGCCAGGTCGACAGGACCGGAGTGCGGGTCCCGCCACCCGCCAGCGATCCGCAGGGCCTCGGTGAAGTGCACCGCCGGAAACTCGTCCGGCAGCGCCGCCGGCAGCCCGGTCGCCGCCACCATGCCGCGGATCACCTCGGTGAGCACGGCCATGACGTCGCGGTGGTCCCCGACGAAGCCAAGCTCGGCGTCGAGCGACGTGTACTGGGCCAGGTGCCGCCCGGTCTCGTGCGGCTCGGCGCGGAAGACCGGCCCCACCTCGTACACGCGCTCGAAGACGCCCACCATCATCTGCTTGTAGAACTGCGGCGACTGGGCCAGGAACGCCGGCCGTCCAAAGTAGTCGATCGCGAAGACGTTGGCCCCGCTCTCGGTGGAGCTTGCCACGATCTTCGGGGTGTGTACCTCCACGAAGCCCAGAGCGTCCAATGTGGAGCGGAAGCCGGCGACGGCGGCCGCCGAGAGGCGCAGCGCGGACGCGCGGGTGGCGTGGCGCAGCGACAGCGACGCGTGGTCGAGCTGGGTCGGCAGGGTCGCGCCCAGCTCCGGCCGGAAGAGGTCGAACGGCGGCGGCTCGGCAGGCGCGCCGAGCACGCGTACCAGAGGCTCGACCACCTCGACCCCGGCGGGCGCGGCCGCGTTCGCGACGGCCTTGCCGGTGACCTCGACGGCGGTCTCCTCCCCCGCGGACTCGATCTGGGCGCGGACGCCGGGGTCGGTGACCACGACCTGGCTGAGCCCGGCGCGGTCTCGCAGGATGAGGAACGCCACCGATTTGAGCAGGCGGCGGCGGTGCACCCACCCGGCGAGCCGCACGGATTCGCCGATGTGGGCATGGAGTTGGGCGGAAAGGATGCGTTGCATGGGCACCTCCTCGTCATCGCGCAACGCGATCCCCAGTGGGCGCGGGCGAGTGGGGAACTCGCGGTGCCACCGCGCCTTCGCCCCGGGAGGGGCCTCATTTCGTATGCGGCTCAGGAGTGTCTTCGCGCCCCGGCGCCGGACCACCCTCACAGCTACCGGTGGCTCTCTCTGCCGGCGGGGTCGGGGCGTTACTTGGCTCCGTCGTCGCCGCGCATGCCACCGTAACAGGGCAAACCGGTGGTGGGCATCACATTAAGGGGAGGGTGAGGCTCGTCGCCTAGTGTTCATGCACGACCACGGCGAGCGTAGGCTCGGATCCGTGACCATCGCTCCAGAGGGACGGCGCCTGCTGCGCATCGAGGCGCGCAACGCCGAGACGCCGATCGAGCGCAAGCCGCCGTGGATCAAGGTCAAGGCCAAGATGGGCCCGGAGTACACCGAGCTGCATGGCCTGGTCCGGCGTGAGGGCTTGCACACCGTCTGCCAGGAGGCCGGCTGTCCCAACATCTACGAGTGTTGGGAAGATCGCGAGGCCACCTTCCTCATCGGCGGCGATCAGTGCACCCGGCGATGCGACTTCTGCCAGATCGACACGGGCAAGCCGGCCGAGTTCGACGCCGACGAGCCGCGCCGCGTCGGCGAGTCGGTCGCCACGATGGGCCTGCGCTACGCCACGGTCACCGGTGTGGCCCGCGACGACCTTCCGGACGGCGGCGCCTGGCTGTACGCGGAGACGGTCCGCCAGATCCACAAGCTCCAGCCCGGCTGCGGTGTCGAGCTGCTGATCCCCGACTTCAACGGCGACCCGGAGCAGCTCGGCGAGGTCTTCGACGCCCGGCCCGAGGTGCTCGCCCACAACGTCGAGACCGTGCCGCGCATCTTCAAGCGCATCCGCCCCGCGTTCCGCTACGAGCGCTCGCTCGACGTGCTCACCCAGGCCCGCGCCGCCGGCCTGGTGACGAAGTCCAACCTGATCCTCGGCCTCGGCGAGGAGCGCCACGAGATCTCCCAGGCGCTGCGCGACCTCCACGACGCCGGCTGCGAGCTGGTGACCATCACGCAGTACCTGCGGCCGACGCCCCGCCACCACCCGGTGGAGCGCTGGGTCAAGCCGGAGGAGTTCGTGGAGCTGCAGGCGGAGGCCGAGCGGATCGGCTTCGCCGGCGTGATGAGCGGCCCGCTGGTCCGCTCCTCCTACCGCGCCGGCCGCCTCTACCGGCAGGCCCTGGACGCCCGCGCCGCCTGACCGCTGGCGCACCGCGGTCGTTCGTGGGGCTCGACAACCGGGCCCTCGACCGCTCGCCGGACCGACCTCGTCGGCGGTGCCGCGCTCTTCGACTGCCCGGCGGCCACTTCACCGAGGCTGAGTGGGCGCGGATCGGACCCGCTCGGCACCTGGACGCGCTACGGGCGCCCCTCCAGCAGCCCCAGGCGATGGGCGACCGCGGCCGCCTCCACCCGATTGGCCACGGCCAGCTTGGCGATGATGCGGGAGACGTGGACGCTGGCCGTCTTGGGCGAGATGTAGAGCCGCTCGGCGATCCGCCGGTTGCTCAACCCTTCGGCCACCAGGCGCAGCACCTCTTGCTCGCGGGCGGTCAGCAGCTCCGGCTCGTCGGGCGCCGTGCGGCTCGAGACCCGCAGCCCCACGCGGCGGGCGAGCGTGTCGAGCTCTTCGCGGAGCGGGGCGGCGTGCAGGTCGTCGGCGACGCAGCAGGCCTCCTCGACCGCCTCGCCGACCAGACCGCGGTCGCCGGCGGCCGCGGCGGCTTCCGCGAGGCCGAGCAGGGCGCGGGCGAGCGGGTACGGCTGGCCGTCGACCCGCCAGGCCGCGACCGCCTCCTGCCACGCGGCCAACGCACCGTCGCCCGGCTCGGCGGACCGGCCGTCGCCAGCCGGGCCAGAGCCGAGCCGGCCACCGCCGGCCCAGGGCGCGGTGGCGAGGATGGCGCGGGTCTGCGCGGCGCTGGCCCGCTGCGCCGGGTAGGGCGCGGCCAGGTCGGACGTCGCCGCGCGGACCTGCTCGGCCAGCGCCTCGTCGCCACCCCGCACGGCGGCGCGGGCGGCGGCGGCCATCAGCGGCCACGCGTACCGCGGGAACTCCTCGATCCGCGGGATCGCGATGCCCACCTTCGCCGCCTCGATCGCGCCGGCCAGGTCGCCGCGCTGGAGGGCGCACTCGACCCGCAGCTCGTGCAGCGGGATGGCGAGCTGGTGCTCCAGGTACGGCCGGCCGAGGAAGCTCAGCGCCCGGGCCACCAGCTCGTCGGCGCCGGGGTGGGCGCGGGCCAGCCGGAGCTGGGCGCGGATCTGCAGCCAGTGCAGGCCGAGCGTGCCGGGCGGGTCGATGCGGGCGGTCTCGGCGCAGAGCGCGTCGGCCTCGTCCCACCGGCCCAGCGCGAAGAGCGCCTCGGCGTGGTTGGAGAGCAGGAACGCGCCGGTCGACCGGCTGATCCCGACCCGCTTGGCCTCGACGGTGCCGTCGGCGGCGCTGCGCGCCGACTCCGCGTACTGCCCGATCTCGAAGAGGCTGTCGGAGAGGTTGACCAGCGCGTGGACCAGCTTGGGCACGTCACCGATCTTGCGGGCCAGCTCCTCGGCCTTGCGCAGCTCGGCGAGGCCGGCCTCGGCGGAGATCTCCTTGCTCGCCACCCGCCCGAACGTGAGCGTCGCCGCCACCCACGCCGCCGGGTCGCCGAGCTGCTCGGCGCCGGCCATGGCCTCGTGGGCGATGCGGGCGCCCTCCGCCAGGCCGACCTTGCCGAGGTGGACCGAGATGTTGGCGAGGATCTCCACCCGCTCGGGCTCGTTGGGCACGTCGCGGACCAGCTCGTACGCACTGCGCAGCTCGGTCGCGCCGTCGCTCTTGCCGAGCACGCGCATCATCCGGCCGCGCCGCTCCAGCATCCGGGCCGCGCGCAACGGCTCGGCGTCGCGGTCGATCTCGGCGAGCGCGGCACGGGTGAGGCTCATCGCCCGGGCGTAGTCGCCGGCTGTGGAGGCGGCGAGGAACGTCTCCTCCAGCAGCGCCAGGTGGTCCATGCCGAGCCGCTCGCCCGCGTCGGGCACCTGCTCCCACAGCTCCAGCACGCGCTCGAGCAGCCGGCTCTTTTCCGCGTACGCATAGCGCTTGCCGGCCGCCGTCGCCGCGGCCAGGGCGGCGGTGAGCGCGCGGGGGTGGTCGTGCGCCGCATACCAGTGGTGGGCGATCTCGGCCGGCGCGCGGTCGGCGCCGACGAGCTGGGGCCGGGCCTCGATGGCGGCCGCGTAGCGGGCGTGGAGGCGGGCCCGCTCGCCGGGGAGCGCGTCTTCGTGGACGGCCTCGCGGACCAGCGCGTGGCGAAACTCGTATCCGCCGTGGGCGCTCGCGACCAGCAGCTGGGCGGCGACCGCGGTGCGGAGCGCGTCTTCGAGCGCGTGGTCGGGCACCTCGGCCACCTCGGCCAGCAGGTCGTGGCCGATCCGGGTGCCACCGGCGGCGGCCAGCCGGAGCACCCGCTGCGCCGCGTCGGGCAGCCGGTCGACCCGGGCCAGCAGCAGGTCGCGCAGCGTGTCGGGCAGGTCGCGGCAGCCGTCGGGATCGCTGGACACGGCCAGCTCCTCGACGAAGAACGGGTTGCCCTGCGAGCGGTCGTAGACGTTGTCGACCAGGGCGGGGCGGGGCTCGGCGCCGAGCAGGTCGGCGAGCATCTCCATCGTGCCGTCGCGGTCGAGCCGGTCGAGCTCGACGCGCTCGACGCCGCGGGTCCGGTCGAGCTCGGCCAGGAACGGCCGCAGCGGGTGGCCCCGGTGCAGCTCGTCCGAGCGGAACGTGCAGATCATCAGCGCCTGCGCGGTGCGCGCCGAGCGGATCAGGAACGCGATGAGGTCGCGGGTGGAGCGGTCGGCCCAGTGCAGGTCTTCGACGATCAGGACCAGCGGGCGCTCCCGCGCGAGCCGCCCGAAGAGGCCGGCGACCAGCTCGAAGAGGTAGCCCCGGTTGGCGTCGACCAGGCCCTCGGGCCCGGCCGGACCGAGCTCGGGCAGCAGCCGGGCGAACTCGTGCTCGTGCCCGTCGAACGCGGCCGGCCCGTCACGCCGGAGCAGGTCGCGCAGCGCGGCCACGAACGGCGCGAACGGCAGGCCCTCCTCGCCCAGCTCCAGGCACTGGCCGGTGAGGACGCGCACCCCCTCGTCGAGCGCGTGCCGCCGGAACTCCTCGACCAGCCGGGTCTTGCCGATCCCCGCCTCGCCGCCGAGCAGCACCGTCGTCGCCTCGTCGCCGCGGGCACGCTTGAGCGCGTCGCGCAGCGCGGCCAGGTCGGCGTCGCGGCCGACGAGGACGGAACTGCTGGCTCGGGCGGTCACGACATGGCGCAGCCCCCGCGCCCCCCACCGCCCCCCGCCTATCACGGTGCCGTGGGGCTCGCCCCGTGACGAGCCCCACGACTTGATCTCAGGAGAGCGCCGGCGCGCGCGTCGCCGCCCCGTGGTGGCGCCGCCCGGAACGGGACCACCAGCGCGGCTGCTCGTGGCCGCCCCCGCCACGTACGACGGCGCGGGCCAGGCGCGACCGGTCGGCCTCGGCGAAGAGCTCGGCCGAACGGTGCCGGTGCAGGGTCAGTGCGGAGTGTGCGTCGAGATTCGTCATGACCATTACTCTCCGCGTGAAGGCAGCGGCGCCGCATTGGGCGCGCTGCCCGATGTTCGCGGCGGGTGGGGTCCTTACCCGGGCCGGGAGTGGCGGCGCAGGGCCGTAAGGTACTTACCGCGCGCTGCCCTTGGAGACCTTCCGGGGCAGGGTGATCGAAGCTCCTCTCAAGTCGTTAGAACGACTTGAGGGGAGCTTCGATCACCGGGGGGGGGGGGGGGGGGGGGGCGCGCGGGCCCCCCCCGCCTCTCCCCCCCCCCCCCCCGCCGCCGCCCGCCCGCCCCCCCCCCCCCCCCCCCCCCCCCCCCCCGACTCCGAAAGGTCTATAGACTTCCTGGCATGGCAAAGCCCGAGGAGAAGGTCACGTTCGGCCAGCGGCTGAAGCAGATCGGGATGGTTTTCTCGTTCACCGCCAAACGCGACAAGTGGTTCGCGCCGCTGGTCGCCGGAGCGGTGCTCATCCCGCTCGCGCTCACGGTGGTGGCGGTGATCACCTGGGGCTGGCTGTGGCTGCCCGTGGGCATCCTGCTCACGCTCCTCGCCGTGCTCATCGTGCTCAACCTCCGCTCCAACGCCGCGATGATGAACGCGGCCGAGGGGCAGCCGGGCGCGGCCGCCCAGCTCGTGGAAAACATGCGCGGCGACTGGCGGGTGACCACCGCGGTGAGCTCCACCACGCAGATGGACATGGTGCACCTGGTGCTCGGCCGCCCGGGCGTGATCCTGCTGGCGGAGGGCAACCCGCAGCGGGTGCGCAGCCTCCTCGGCCAGGAAAAGCGGCGGCTCGCCAAGGTCATCGGCAACGCCCCGATGTACGACTACATCGTCGGCACCGGCGAAGAGGAGCTGTCGATCCGCAAACTGCGGACCACGCTCATGCGCCTCCCCCGCAACCTCACCGGTAAGGACGTCAACGCGCTGGACAAGCGCCTCACCGCGCTCTCCGCCCGCCCCAACCTGCCCAAGGGCGCGATCCCGAAGAACATGCGGCCGCCAAAGGGCGCGTTCCGCCAGATGCGCGGTCGCTGACTCGCCTCAGACCAGGCCGGCCGCCGCGAGGTACTTGCCGACGCGAGCGATCTCGTCCTCGTCGAGGGGTGTCTGCGGCGGGGCGGTCGTCGGGTGCTCGATGACGCCGCGCAGGAAGAGCGCTGCCTTGAAGGCGCCGAGCGCCGACGCGCTGACCCCCATGCGGCCGCGTCCCACCGTGACGAGTTCGAAGAGGTGCAGCAGCCGCTCCTGCTCGGCCCGGGCGGCGTCCCACTCGCCCGCCCAGGCCGACCGCAGCAGCCGTACGTAGCCGTGCGGGTCCACATTGCCCAGTCCCGGTACGACGCCGTCGGCGCCCATCCAGAGCGCTGAGTCGACGGTCAGCTCGGAGCCGGTCAGCACGCTGAACCCGCCGATGTCCTCGCGGTCCCGCCGGCCCAGGATCACCGACCGCAGCCCGCCCTCGTCGCCGCTGGAGTCCTTGACGCCGGCGAGCACGCCCTCGGCGGCCAGGTCCAGTACGAGGTCCGGGGTGAGCTTGCTGTGCACCGACACCGGCAGGTCGTACGCGTAGAGCGGCCGCCCCGCCGCCGCCGCCGCGATCGCCCGGAAGTGGTCCCGGATCTCGGCCGGATGGGTGCGCGCGTAGAACGGTGCGGTGGCGACGATCCCGTCCGCGCCGGCGTCCACAGCGGACCGAACGTGGTCGAGCACCCGCAGCGTGGTCATGTCGATGACCCCGGCGAGCACCGGCACCCGCCCGGCGACGTGCCCGACCACGGTCTCCAGCACCACCCGCCGGTGCCGGTCCGGCAGGAACGCCGCCTCCGACGAGGAGCCCAGCAGGAAGAGCGCGTCCACGCCGCCGTCGAGCAGGTGGTCGACGAGCCGGGTCAGCGAGCCGGTGTCCACCTCGTACCGCGGGGTGAGCGGGGTGCACACCGGTGGGATGACGCCGGTGAGGGCCTGTGCCGTGGTCATGGGCGCTCCTGTGCTTGGCGGATCAACTCGCGGTCGGTGGCGCCGGCCGGCACCGGGTGGTAGCAGCGGACGAGGTGCCCGGGATCGCCGGCCACCGGTGGCATGGCCGTCGCGCAGCCGGCGTCGGCGCGCCAGCAGCGGGTACGGAACGGGCAGCCGCTCGGCGGCCGGACGGCCGAGGGCACCGGACCGGCGAGCGGGATCGGGTCGATCGGGTGCAGCAGACCGGGCGTGGCGGACAGGAGCGCCCGGGTGTACGGATGCCGCGCGCCCAGCGGCAGGGCGGAAGCCGGTGTCTCCTCGACGATCCGGCCGAGGTACATGGTGACGACCCGGTCGCTCATCCGCCGCACCGTCTGGATGTCGTGCGAGACGAAGACGAGCGCGAGGCCGAGCCGCTCCTTGAGGTCGAGCAGCAGGTTGAGGATCTGCGCGCGTACCGACACGTCGAGCGCGCTGGTCGGTTCGTCGGCCACCAGCAGGTCCGGGTCGAGCGCGAGCGCCCGGGCGATCGCCACCCGCTGCCGCTGCCCGCCGGAGAGCTGGCCGGGGAGCACGTCGGCGGCGCTGGGCGGGAGCCCCACCTGGGCGAGCAGTTCGCGCACCCGTTCCTCGCGCTGGCGCGGCGTGCCCCGGCGGTGCACGTCGAGCGGGTCGCGCAGCACCTGGCGTACCGGCAGGCGGCGGTTGAGCGCGGTCGACGGGTCCTGGAAGACCATGCCGACGCCCGCCCCGATCAGCCGGCGCCGCCGGAAGTCGGGCATGCTCCCCAGGTCGTTCCCCTTGAAGGTGACCCGGCCCGACGCGGGCCGCTGGAGGCCGACGAGCACCTTGGCGAGGGTGGTCTTGCCGCAGCCCGACTCCCCCACGACGCCGACGGTCTCGCCGGCCGCGACGGTGAGGTCGGCGCCGGTGAGCGCGTACACCCGGTCGCGGCGAAACAGCCCGCCGGAGCGCGCCTTGTGCACGACGTGCACATCGGACAGTTCAACGAGGACGGTCATGGCACACCCGCCAGTACGGTCGCCGGATGGTGGCAGGCGACCTCGTGTCCGGCGCCGCCGGAGAGCGCCGGCGCGGTCTCCCGGCAGACGGAGGTCGCCATCGGGCAGCGGTCGGCGAAGCGGCAGCCGGCCGGGAAGTCGGCCGGTGACGGGACGACGCCGCGGATCTGGGTGAGTCGCGGCGCGGCCGACTCCAGCGACAGCACGGAGCCGAGGAGCCCGCGGGTGTAGTGGTGCGCCGGTTCGCCGACGAGCGCGGCGGTGGGGCCGGTCTCCACGATCTGCCCGCCGTACATCACCGCGACCCGGTCGGTCACGTCGGCGACCAGCGCGAGGTCGTGGGAGACCAGGATCAGCGCGAACCCGAGCTCGGCGCGGAGCCGCAGCAGCAGCTGGATCACCTGGGCCTGCACGGTCACGTCGAGCGCGGTGGTCGGCTCGTCCGCGACGATCAGCCTGGGGTCGCGGGAGAGCGCCATCGCGATCAGCACCCGCTGCCGCTGCCCGCCGGAGAGCTCGTGCGGGTACGACGAGAGCGTGCGCTCCGGGTCGAGCCCGACCATCTCCAGCAGCTCGGTCGCGCTGCGCTTGCCACCGCGCCGGATCAGCTGCTTGAGCTGGGCGCGTACGGTCATCGCCGGGTTCAGCGAGGAGAGCGCGTCCTGGTAGATCATCGCCATGTCGTGGCCGAGCAGGCGCCGCCGGGCGCGCCGCGGCAGCCGGAGCAGGTCCTTGCCGTCGAAGCGCACCTGCCCGCCCACGCGAGCACCGCGCGGCTCCAGGCCCATCACGGTCAGCGCGGTGAGCGACTTGCCGCAGCCGGACTCGCCGACCAGCCCGAGCACCTCGCCGGGGCGCACGTCGAAGCCGATGCCGTCGACGATGTCCACGCCGTCGTGCCGGCCGGGAAAGCTGATCCGCAGGCGTTCGACCGAAAGGACCGGCTGGCCGGTGGGGAGCGGGCGGGCCCGTTCGGCGAGCCGCCGGGCCGCCTCGGCCAGGCCGGGCAGCTGGACCACCTCGCCGGTACCGGGCCGGACCGCCTCGATCGCATCACCCTCCTTTGTGGAGCCTGGTGCGCCGCGGGCGGTCGGCGCGGCCCAGGCATCCGAGACGCCCTCGGCGAGGATGTTGAGCGAGAGCACCGTGACCAGGATCAGCAGGCCCGGAAAGACGGTGGCCCACCAGCCGCCGAGCAGCACCATGTTTCTGCCGTCGGCGATGACGCTCCCCCACGACGGGTCGGGTGGCCGTACGCCGGCGCCGATGAACGACAGCGACGCCTCGAAGACGATCGCGTCCGCCACCATCACCGTGCAGAAGACCAGTACCGGCGCGGCGCAGTTGACGGCCACGTGCCGCAGCAGGATGTGCCAGGTGCGGGCGCCGATCGTCCGCTCGGCGGCGACGTAGTCCTCGCCGTACTGGGCGAGCACGTTGGCGCGGACCACCCGGGCCACCGAGGGCATGTAGAGGAAGGCGATCGCGCAGACCAGGACCGGTACGCCGCCGCCGAAGACGGCCACCAGCACGGCGGCGAGGGCGATGCCGGGGAACGCCATGACGACGTCGAGTGCCCGCATGAGCGTCTCGTCGATCCACGCCTTCGGTGCCGCCGCGGCGACGGCGCCGGCGATCGCCCCGGCGACCAGGGCGAGGAGCGTGGCGCCGAGGCCGATGACGAGCGACCAGCGGGCGCCGTACATCAGGCGGCTCAGCACGTCGCGGTTGGCGCTGTCCAGCCCCATCCAGTGCGCGCCGCTCGGGCCACCGCCGGCGCTCGCCTGGTCGAGCGGCGAGTGCGGGGCGATCCAGGGCGCGAGCAGCGCGACGGCCGCGATGGCGAGGACCGTGCCCAGCGCCACCCAGGAGAGCGGGGAGAGGCGCCTCACGAGGCGCCCCGCAGGCGCGGGTTCACCAGCAGGTACAGGATGTCGACCGCGAGATTGACCACGACGAACCCGGTGGCGATGGTCAGCACCACACCCTGCACGACCGCCGGATCGCCGTTGGTGACCCCGTCGATCATGAGCTTGCCCATGCCCGGGAGCGCGAAGATCGTCTCGATCACCACCGCGCCGCCGAGCAGGTAGCCGACCCGCAGGCCGAGCACGGTGAGCGGGTTGATCAGCGCGTTGCGCAGCACGTTGCGGCCGACCACGACGACGGGTGGGAGGCCGCTGCCGATCGCGGTACGCACGTAGTCCTTGTCGAGCTCCTCCACCATCGACGTGCGCACGATCCGGGTGAGCTGGGCGGCGACCGGCAGCGACAGGGCGAGCGCGGGCAGCGTCATCGAGCGCAGCCAGCCGGTGAACGAGTCGGCCGGGTTGATGTACCCGCCGGTCGGGAACCACCCCCGCTCCACGGCCAGCCACTGGATCATCAGCAGCGCCAGCCAGAAGCTCGGTGCGGCCACCCCGCCCAGCGACACCACCCGGATCAGCTGGTCCGGCCAGCGGTCCCGGAAGATCGCCGCGGTGACGCCGAGCAGCAGCGAGGTCACCACGGCGATGCCGAGCCCGAGGAAGGTCAGCTGCATGGTCAGCGGCAGCGCGGTGAGCACCGAGTCGAGCACCGGCGCCCGGGTGAGCACGCTCGTACCCATGTCGCCCTGGAGCAGGTCGCCGACGAAGTGCACGTACCGCACCGGGAGCGGGTCGGTCAGGCCGTTCTCCTCGCGAAACTGCTGGATCTGCTCCGGCGTCGGGTTGGTGCCCTGGAAGTAGGCGTACTCCGGCTTGTTGGTCGAGAAGCGCATGACGACGAAGACGAAGAGGATCACGCCCAGCAGCAGCGGGATCAGGATGAGGATGCGGCGGGCCAGCATCCGGGCGATGACGGCCACGAGGTCAGACCCGCTTGGACTGGAGCAGGTTGATGCCCGGGTACCCCTGGGGCCGCACGCCGGTGAGCTTCCCGCCGTCCCAGGCGGTCATCAGCTCGGTGTGCACGACCGGGTAGAGCACCGCCTGCTCGGCGATCACGTCGAGGTACTGGCGGGTGAGGGCCAGCTTCTTCGCCTGGTCGGGCTCCGCGGTCGCCCGGTCCATCAGCGCGAAGAGGTCCCGGGCGGCCGGGCTGGCGTCCCACCTCGTGTACTTCATCCAGACCCCGCCGGGCGTGTAGTTGTACCGCAGGATCAGGTCGGCGTCGATGCCGAACTGGTTGGGGTTGGAGGCGGCCGCGACCACCTGGTAGTCCTGCGACTGGTCCATTTTGGTGAAGAGCGCGCTGGTGTCCTGCGGCTGGAGCGTGGTGCGTACGCCGATCGCGTTCCAGGAGTTGGCGATCGTGGGGAGGCAGTCGGCGATCCAGCTCACGTTGACCGCCATCAGCGTGACCGACAGCCCGCTGACACCGGCCGCCGCGAGCAGCGACTTGGCCTTCTCCGGGTCGTACGCGTACACGGTCCTGGCCTGGGCGTACGACGGGTTGTCCTGGTTGAGGAAGCTCGTCGAGGCGGTGCCGTGCCCCTTGAGCGCGACGTCGATCATCGTCTTGGTGTCGATCGCGTAGAGCAGCGCCTGCCGCACCCGCACGTCGTCGAACGGCTTGTTGCCGGTGTTGAACATCAGGAACATGTGGTTCATGCCCGTGGCGCCCTCGACGGTCAGCCCGCCGCCCTTGAGCTGCTCGATGTTGGCGTACGGGATGTTGTCGGCGATCTGCGCCTCGGCGTGCGCCCCGGAGATCTTCGCGACCCGGGCCGAAGCGTCCACGATGGACAGCCAGTTCATCTTCTTGTACGCGGCCCGGCGCGGCCCGTTGTAGTCGGCGAACGCCTCGAACGTGGTGTTCGACTTCGGGTTGTGCGCGGTCATCCGGAACGGCCCGGAGCCAACCGCCTTGCCGCCCTTGGCCGCGTCCCAGCCGCCGGCCGCGCCGAAGACGTGCTTCGGCATGATCTTGGCGATGGAGAGCCGGCGGAGCGCGTCCGGGAACGGAAACCTGAAGACCAGCTCCACGCTCGTGGCGTCGACCTTGCGGACCTCCTGGAGCCAGGCCCGGAAGAAGTTGCCGACCAGCGGCTTCGCCTGGTCGTCCAGCACCCGCTCGAAGGTGAAGAGCACGTCGTCGACGGTCACCGGCTGGCCGTCGTGCCACTTGGCGCCCGGCCGCAGCGTGAACTTCCAGGTCGTCGCGGCCGGGTCGGCGGGGAGCGCGGTGGCCAGCGCCGGGTACGGCTCGCGGGTCACCGGGTCGGTCTCGACCAGCGCCTCGTAGATGTGGTTGATCGCGGCCATGGAGAACGCGGAGGCGGTCTGCGTCGGGTCCCAGCTCTGGTCGTTGCCGTACCCGATCACGGCCGTGACCAGCTCCTTGTCTCCCTCGCCGCCGACCGAGCCGGTGGACGCGGGCCCGCTCTCGCAGGCGGACACGGTCGCCGTGACGGTGGCGGCGGCGCCGAGGATCGCGCTGTAGCGGAGCAGATCGCGGCGGCTTATGGTCCGGTATGTCATCGGTGCCCCTCCCGAGGGTGGCGGAGCCCATTCATGGGACGTCCTATGTCCTACGTCTCCGTGGGAGGCTAGGCTTCCATCGATCACGCGGTCAAGGGGATGTTGCAGGCTTGTTTCTCTCGTGATCAAAGCTCCCCCCACGTCGTTCTAGCGACATGAGGGGAGCTTTGATCACGGGAGCGGGTCAGATCTCGAGCCACTCCGTGGCCGTCGTGCAGTCGCGCAGGGCGTCCGCGTCGGGCTCGACACCCAGGCCGGGGCCGGCCGGTACCCGTAGGTGCCCCTCCTCCAGCACGAACGGCGCGGTGATGTCGCGCGCGAAGTACCGGTCCGAGGCGGAGGTGTCGCCGGGCAGGGTGAAGTTGGGCAGCGCGGCAAGCGCCACGTTCGCCGCGCGCCCGAGGCCGGTCTCCAGCATCCCGCCGCACCACACAGGTACCCCGTGCGCGGCGCAGACGTCGTGCACCCGCCGGGCCTCCAGGTAGCCGCCGACCCGGCCCGGCTTGACGTTGACGATCGCGGCGGCGCCGAGCGCGATCGCGTCCGCCGCCGCGCGGGCCGAGGTGATCGACTCGTCGAGGCAGACCGGGGTGCGGATCCGGCCGGCCAGGGCGGCGTGGCCGCGTACGTCGTCTTCGGGCAGCGGCTGCTCGATCAGCAGCAGGTCGAACGGGTCGAGCCGGGCCAGGTGCCGGGCGTCGGCCAGCGTGTACGCGGTGTTGGCGTCGACCTGGAGCAGCACGCCGTCGCCGAAGCGCTCGCGCACCGCGCGGACCGGCTCGACGTCCCAGCCGGGCTCGATCTTGAGCTTGATCCGCAGGTAGCCCTGGGCGAGATAGCCGTCGACGGCGTCAAGCAGCGCGGGGATCGTGTCCATGATGCCGACGGAGACCCCGGCCGGCACCCGCTCGCGCACGGCGCCCAGGTAGCCGCCGAACGACAGCCCGGCCGCTCGCAGCTGGGCGTCGAGCAGCGCGGTCTGCACCGCCGCCTTCGCCATCGGGTGGCCCTTGACCTCGGCGAAGATCGGCTCGACCGCGACCGGGTCGGGGCTGCGCAGGGTGGCGACGGCGGGTACGAGGAAGCGGCGGATCACCTCGGCGGCACCGTCCACGTACTCGCTGGAGTAGCGCGGCTCGGACATCGCCACGCACTCGCCCCAGCCCTCGGCCTCGTCGGTGACCGCGCGGACCAGCAGCACGTCGCGCTCGTGCTCGGTGCCGAAGGAGGTGCGGAACGGCGCCACCAGCGGCATCGCGACGCGCCGCAACTCGATACCGGAAAGCTTCACGCCGCCGCCCTTTCCTCACGCGGGTCACGCCACGAACGGCGACCCTCGCGCGGACCGCGACCCTCATGCGGGCCACGCCACGAAAAGCGACCCTCACGCGGACCGCGCCACGGACAGCGACCCCGACGCGGCCAGCGACCCGAGGGCGGGGCCGCGCTCACGCCGCCTCCAGCACGTACCAGCCGTCGCGGGTGACGCCGGCGATCCGGTATCCGCGCAGCATGCTGGCCATGATCGCCTCGCGCAGCGCGAAGCGCCAGCGGAGGGCGAGTGGCGGATCGGTGCCGCGCAGCGCCACGACGTCCAGCGGCGCGGCCACCAGCAGCCGCCGGCCCCCCGCCTCGGCGACCGGCACCGGGGCGCCGTCCCCGTCCCGCCCGAGGACCACGACCCCGCCGGCCGGATCGGCCTCCTGGCACTCGCCACGGGCGGCGGCGGACGCGGCGGGCGAGGTGAGGTCCCAGCGCACGTACATGCGGTCGGTCGGGCCACCGGCGTCGGTGCCCACGTCCATCGGCCCGTAGAAGTCCGGCAGGTACGCCGTGGCCCGGGCGCCGAGCTTGCCCAGGTTGAAGTACGCGTTGCGGCGGATCAGCGGGTCGTACGTCCAGCACACCGCGGGGAGCCCGCGGTCGAGCGCCCAGGCCCGCTGGTGCAGCTTCATCGCGTATCCGACGCCGGAGCCCTGCCGCCCCGGCTCGACGCCGGCGATGTGCGAGTGCAGGTGGTCGGTGCCGAGGAAGGCGACGGCGGCGCCGACGAGCCGGCCGTCCCGGTAGGCGCCGACGACGTAGTTGCCCGAGTGGGCGAACGCCCGCATCATGCTCGCGTTGACCAGCTGGTCGGGTGAGTCGGCGGACCAGACGCGCTGCAACAGCTCCGCGGCCGCCCGCTGGTCGTCCACCTCGGACAGCTCCACGACCTGCACGCCGAGCCGGTCGGCGGCGGCGCTCGCCGCCACCCGCGCCTCGTTCATCGCCGGGCGGCCCCTGGGCCGGGGCCCCCCCCCCCCCCCGGGCCCCCCGCCGCCGCCCCCCCCCCCCCCCCCCGGGCCCGGCGAAGCCGGCAAAGGTTAGTGGCCACCGCACTGACTAGCCGAACGGGTGCCTACCTGACCGTGGTGCCGGGTACCGCGTCCAGCAGCCCGAGCTCGGCGCGGGTGGGCAGCCCTTCCCAGTCGCCCCGCGCGGCCACCGCGAACGCCCCGGTGGTCACCGCCCGGTCCAGCCGCCCGGGCAGGTCGGTGCCGTCGAGCAGGCCGGAGAGGTAGCCGGCCACGAACGCGTCACCGGCCCCGACGGTGTCCACCACCGGCACCCGGCGGGCCGGCCGTTCGACGGTCAGGTGCGGTGTGTGCGCCGACGCGCCGTCGCCGCCCCGCTTGACCACGACCTCGCGCACGCCGGCGGCGAAGAGGGTGGTGAGCGGGTCGGCGCCGGGGTCGACCAGCACGGGCAGCTCGTCGTCGGAGGCGACCACGAGGTCGACGCTGGGCAGCAGCGGCCGGAGGGTGGCCGCGGCGCGCTCGACGCTCCACAGCCGGGCCCGGTGGTTGACGTCCAGGCACACCGTCGCGCCGGCCGCCTTCGCCTCGGCGACCGCGCGGGTCACCGCGGCCCGCGGCGCGTCGCCCAGGGCCGGTGTGATGCCGGTGACGTGCAGCACCCGCGGCGCGCCGCCCTCGAACGCCGCCACCACCTCCGCCTCGGACAGCCGGGAGCCGGCCGAGCCGGAGCGGTAGTAGGTGACCCGGATCAGGTCGGCGACCCGCGGCTCGAAGATGATCAGGCCGGTCGGCGCGCCGGCCGCGACCGTACAGGCGGAGACGTCGACGCCCTCGGCCCGCAGCGTACGCAGCACGAGCGCACCCAGCTCGTCGGCGCCGGTGACGCCGACCCAGCGGACGGTGTGCCCGAGCCGGGCCAGCCCGATCGCGACGTTGGCCTCCGCGCCGGCGATGGAGAGCGAGAGCTGCCCGCCCAGGCGCAATGGCCCGCCGGCGCGGAACGCGGCCATGGTCTCGCCGAGCGTGAGGACGTCGACCGGGCTCACGCCGCGACCGCGTCCAGGAACCGCTTCGCCCGTTCGTGGAGGGCGGCCACGTCACCCCCGTGCGGGGCGTCACCCAGCAGGGGCGAGCCCACCCCGACCGCGATCGCGCCGGCGGCCAGGTAACCGCGGGCCAGCTCCGCGTCGACCCCGCCGACCGGGACGAACGACACGTCCGGGAAGGGGTCGCGGAGGGCCTTCAGGTACGCCGGGCCACCCACCGACGCCGGGAAGAGCTTGACCGCGGTGGCGCCCGCGCCGGTGGCGGCGATCACCTCGGTCGGGCTGAGCGCGCCGACCAGGGCCGGCAGCCCGAGCCGGGTCGCCTCGTCGACGCCGGGCCCGTACCCCGGGGTCACCACGAACGTCGCGCCCGCCTCGGCCGCCCGCATCGCGTCGACGGCGGTGCAGACCGTACCGGCGCCGAGCGCCACCTCCGGCCCGAGCTCGGCCCGGGCCCGCTCGATCACCGCCTCGGCGCCCACCGTCGTAAGCGACACCTCGACCAGCGGTACGCCCGCCTCGACCAGCGCTACGACACTCCGGGTGGCCGCGTCGGCGTCCCGCCCGCGGACGATCGCGACCAGCCGGTGCTGCTCCAACAGCCCCCTGAGATCCACACCCCCATCCTGCCCGCCGCCGGGCGCGGACCGCATCCGGGGCTAGGCGTTGACGACGATCGAGCCGGCGGCGCGGTCGTGCAGGCCGCGGCGGTAGGGATCCATGATCAGGGCGGGCACGACCAAGGCGAGCAGCAGGCCGCGCAGCAGCGCACGGGGGATGCCGATCCGGCCGCCGTCCTGAAACGAGACGCACCTGAGCCGCACCACGGCCATGCCCGGCGTCTGGGCGAAGAGGCCGATGAAGAACCCGTACTCCAGGACCAGGACGAGCACGGGTGGCCAGCCGTCCCGGAGCGGGTCGCCGAAGAAGTTGGAGACGAGCAGGCAGAGCACCCAGTCGATGACGAGCGCGCCGAAGCGCTTCGCGAGGCTGGGAAGCTCGGCGGGCTCGGTCATGATCGCCCAGCCTACGGGACACCCGGCGGCATACCGCCCGCGGAGGTGGTGTCGCGGTGTATGGTCCGTTCGGTGACCTGGTGACGGCCGAGTGGTGGACTTTGCCACACGACGCGCCCTCTACCGCTGACGTAACACGGCGGAAACATTAGAGACACGCCCGGGCAACGGCACAGCCATACCGTCGCGACCAGCCAGCCATCCAGGCGGCCGTGCCCGCCCTAAAGGTCAGCGACGTAATAGCTCAGCGACGTGCCAGGAGGACGTGTTGTTCGCCAATTCCGAGGAACTCCTTCGGTACCTCAAAGACGAGGGCGTGAAATTCGTCGACGTACGGTTCTGTGACCTGCCCGGTGTGATGCAGCACTTCAACATGCCGGTCGAGTCCGTCGACGACAGTCTTTTCACCGACGGCCTTGCCTTTGACGGTTCGTCGATCCGCGGCTTCCAGCAGATCCACGAGTCGGACATGCTGCTGCTGCCGGATGCCGCATCGGCCTACATCGACCCGTTCCGTGCGCAAAAGACGCTCGCGCTCAACTTCTTCATCCACGACCCGTTCACCCGCGAGGCCTACACGCGTGACCCGCGTAACGTCGCCAAGAAGGCGGAGGCCTACCTCGCCGCCAGCGGCATCGCGGACACGGCGTACTTCGGTCCCGAGGCGGAGTTCTACGTCTTCGACTCGATCCGCCACGAGACCGCGGCCAACAAGGCCTACTACTACATCGACTCGATCGAGGGCGCGTGGAATACGGGCGCCGAGGAAGAGGGCGGCAACAAGGGCTACAAGACGCCCTACAAGGCCGGCTACTTCCCGGTCCCGCCGGTCGACCACTACTCCGACCTGCGCGACCAGATCGTGAGCAACCTGATCGGCGCCGGCTTCACCGTCGAGCGGTCGCACCACGAGGTGGGCACCGCCGGCCAGGCCGAGATCAACTACAAGTTCTCGACGCTGCTGCACGCGGGCGACCAGCTCCAGCTGTTCAAGTACATCGTGAAGAACACCGCTTGGGCCGCGGGCAAGACCGCGACGTTCATGCCCAAGCCGCTCTTCGGTGACAACGGCTCCGGCATGCACACCCACCAGAGCCTCTGGCTCAACGGTGAGCCGCTGTTCTACGACGAGACCGGCTACGCGGGCCTGTCCGACACCGCCCGGTGGTACATCGGCGGTCTGCTGCACCACGCGCCGTCGCTGCTGGCGTTCACCAACCCGACCGTCAACTCGTACCGGCGGCTGGTGCCCGGTTTCGAGGCCCCGGTCAACCTGGTCTACTCGCAGCGCAACCGCTCCGCCTGCACCCGCATCCCGGTCACCGGCAGCAACGCCAAGGCCAAGCGGGTGGAGTTCCGGGTGCCGGACCCCTCGGCGAACGTCTACCTGGCGTTCTCGGCCATGCTGATGGCCGGCCTCGACGGCATCAAGAGCAAGATCGAGCCGCCGGAGCCGATCGACAAGGACCTGTACGACCTGCCGCCGGAGGAGTGGGGCAACGTCAAGCAGGTGCCGGGTTCGCTGCCCGAGGTGCTCAACTCGCTCGAGGCCGACCACGACTTCCTGCTCGAGGGTGGCGTCTTCACGCCGGACCTGATCGAGACCTGGATCTCCTGGAAGCGGGAGAACGAGGTCGACCCGATCCGCCTGCGCCCGACGCCGCACGAGTTCGAGCTCTACTACAACGTCTGATCGAAAGTCCGGGTCGTGGGGGGGGGGGGGCGCGCGGGGGGGGGGGGGCGGGGGGGGTGGGGGGGGGGGGGGGGGGTGGGGTGGGGGGGGGGGGGGGGGGCGCCCGACGCCGCCCGAGTTCGAGCACTACCACACCGTCTGATCGAACGACCGGGTCGTGAAGGCCGGCGCACCTGGTGCGCCGGCCTTCACGTTTCTCCAGCGGAGCGCCGGAGTTGACCGTGCGCTTGAGGCCCCTCTGGACGATCTCTATCAAGAAACCTTTCGGGGTCAGGGTGGTTTCGTGCCGCGTTGGCCGCCGGTGATCGTTACCCATACCCATGCCTTTGCCCGGCGTATCACGCTGATTCCGGACGCGCCGACCGCCCGTTCTCCTTGATCGACGCCCTGAGAGCAACCCAAGACGCAGATCGTGGTACACAACTGCCCCTACAAGGGCACCTGCGTACCACGATCTGCCCGAAGCCAGCCGACGCCGACGCCGATCAAGGGCGCCACCCGCCCGGTACCGCCCGCTTCCGATGACAAAACCGGGCGAATGCCGCCACGACGCGACCCGAACCGCCTCACGGACCGCTCTGTACGAGAACCGGGGGCAGATCTTGGTACCGATCCGCCCTGAGGGCGGATCGGTACCAAGGTCCACTGAAGCGGTACGGATGGACCGTGATCGAAGCTCCTCTCAAGTCGCTAGAACGACATGGGGGGAGCTTCGATCACCGGCGGGGTCTCTAGAGCAGCTTGCCGAGGCGCAGGAACACGGTCTCGCCCGTCGACTCGTCGACGCCGTCGTTGTCGGTCACTGCGTACGTGCGACCGTCACCCCCGATCGCCAGACCCTCGACCTTGTCCTGCGTCCAGCCGTTGCCGGCGCGCAGCAGCGGCAGCAGGTCGACGGCGAGGCGCTTCTTGACCACCGGCAGGCCGGTGCCGAAGCCCTTCGGCACCTTGAAGGTGTAGACCTTCTTGACCTTCGCCGCCGGGCCGCGCTGGTTGTCCCGCTCGACCACGGCGAACGTGTCGTCGTCCACCGCGACCAGCTCGGAGAGCCCGACCCAGGCGCCGGCCGGAGCGGCGTCCAGCGGGTACGCCAGCCACGCCCAGGTCTTCGTCGCGACCGAGTACCGGCCGATCCGGACCAGGCCCTTCGGGTCACCGGTCAGCTCGCGCTGGATCGCCACCCACACCTGCTCCCCGGAGCGAGAGCCGTGGCCGGTGACCGCGACGCCCTCGATGCCGTTGCTGGTGACCGCAGCCGCCACGTCGGCGGGGAACGGCACCTCCTCGGCCACCGAGCCGTCCGGCCGGAGCCGCACCAGCAGGTTGGGGTTGCCGGTGGGACCGGTGCCCTCGACGCCGAGCCAGTAGCCGCCGCCGGGGCGGGCCGCCACGCCCTCCGCGTCGTACCCGACCGGCGCCCCGCCCTTGGTGACGGTCAGGTCGCCGACGATCCGCGCCGGCTTGTCGCCGGTGTCGATGGTGAGCAGGCGGGTCGGCGTGTACACGCTGTCGGTCACCGACACCAGCCGGTCCCGCTTGCCCGGCACCGCGGAGAGGCCGGAGAGCGCGCCCCAGCCGATGTCCCTTGTGGACACGATGGACGGGAAGTCGCTCTTCGCACCGAACTTGTAGAGCTGCACCGAGGCGCGGATGCCCTCGTCCGGCATGTCCTCCTCGCTGGAGACCACGACGAGCCCGCGGGACGGCGCCGTGACCACGCCCTCCGGCCCGTTGACCGCCGGCAGCAGCTGCACGAAGCGCGGCGCCCATGGCTTGCGCACGTCGTACACGGCGACGAAGTTGCCCCGCTCGGCGTTGACGAACAGGTACGGCGTGCCGCCGAACGTGCCCACCGCGACGTTCTCCGGCTCGACACCCTTGGCGTCCGACCGGTTGTCCGGGTACAGCCCGTGCTGGACGGCGAGCCGGTCGAGCGCGTTGCCGCTGTCGAAGACGGGCCGGCCGGTGCGCTTGTCGAAGACGCTGAAGCCGCGCGAGCCGCCCTCGTAGTCGCCCTCGTTGGCGGTGGCGAAGAGGTTGCCGTCCAGCCACGCCACGCCGTCCGGCTCCCGCTTGGCGGTCACCGTGTCGTCCAGCACGATCTGGCCGTCGTCGTCGGCGTCCACCTTGGACACCGTTGCGGCGCCGGCGGAGAAGTGCTTGACGACCTTGCCGTCGCGCAGCCGTACGACGGCGAGGTGGTTGTTCTCCTGGAGGCTCACCACCGCTTCGTCGTCGCGGTTGATGCTCACGTACTCCGGCTCGGGGTCCTCCGGCGCGACCGCGGCCAGCCCGGTGAGGTCTACCTTGGACACCGACCAGGTGCGGGTGTCCACGACGGACAGCCAGCCGGCGGGCAGCTGCGGGATCGCGCCGTCGTCGACGTCCTCGTCCCGCTCGTTCTCGATGGCGATGGCCACGTACCGGCCGCTCGGCGCGACCGCGACCGAGTCGGGCTGCCCGCCCAGCTCGATCGTGCGCACCACCTTCCGCGACTTCACGTCAACGACCAGCAGCTGGCCGGAGGGGTCGGTGAAGCTCTCCCGGGTGTTGACGGCGGCGAGCGCGTACCGGCCGAACGCGGCGACCGACGTCGGCTCGCCGGCCAGCTCCAGCACGCCCGCCGGCTTGGGCCGGGAGGAGTCGGTGATGTCGATGAACCCGAGGCGCTCCCCCGGGCTGTCGGTGTAGATGACCGTGCGGCCGTCCGAGCTGACCGCGGCGATCTCGGCCGCCGCCTCGTCGGAGGCGTCGCCGTTGAGGTACGCCGGGACGGTGGCGATGCGGCCGAACGGGCCCGGGCCGCCGTGCGACGGAGCGCCGTGCGCCGATGCCGGCACGCTGGGCAGCATCGATGCGACGAGCACTCCGGCCGCGAGCGGCCCTATGTGTTTGCGCTTCATCCACTGTGCGTACTCAGCGCGCCTGTCCAGCCGGCCAACATCCGGCAAACGCCGGGGCAACCGGGGCCTGCCTCAGGGGATCAACGACCGGACGATCTCCACGAACGCGGTGATGTCCGACTCCGTGGTGCGCCAATTGACGATGGCCGGGCGGAGGGCGACGCGGCCACCGTACACGGTGGTGCCGGCGAAGACCCGGCCGTCCGCGAGCAGCGCCGCGCCGACCTCGCGGTTGAGGTCGTCCAGCTCCTCTTCGGGTACGCCGGCGGGGCGCACCCGGAAGCAGACGATGCAGAGCGGTACGTCGGCGAGGCGTTCCAGGTCGGGTGCCGCGTCGACGAGCGCGGCCAGGTGCTGGGCGAGGTCGAGGTGGCGCTCCACCATCGCCCGGTACCCCGCACGCCCGTACGCGGCGAGCGTGGCCCAGATCGGCAGCGCCCGGGCGCGGCGGGACGACTCCGGGCCGAGCAGCGCGTACCCGCCGCGCGGGTCCCTGCTGGCCTGCGCTCGCCCCGCTCGCGACGCGCCCAGGGCGTCGGGCGCGGGCAGGTACGCCGCCCCCGGCATGCCGAACGCGGACGCCAGGCGGGCCGGCTCGCGCAGGAAGGCGAAGCCGCTCTCGTACGGCACGTTGAGCCACTTGTGCGCGTCACCGGCGATCGAGTCGGCCCGTTCGATGCCGGCGACCAGCCCGGCGGTACGCGGCGACAGGGCGGCGAAGAGTCCGAACGCGCCGTCCACGTGCAGCCAGGCGCCGTACCGCTCGGCGAGGTCGGCGAGGTCGGCCACGGGGTCGAAGTCGCCCGCGTTCACCTCGCCCGCGTTCGCGATGAGCACCGCGGGCGCGCCGAGCTCGGCCAGCCGCCGCTCCATCGCCGCCAGGTCGACCCGGCCGATCGGGTCGCGGGCGAAGACCTCCACGCCGTCCCGGCCGTGGCCGAGCATCTGCAGGGCCTTGCGCGAGCTCGCGTGCACGTACCCGCTGGAGAGCACCGGCATGCGCGGCAGGCCGGCCAGCCCGGCCGCGGCGACGTCGGCGCCGTGCCGCTCGCCCCACCAGTGGGTGGCCGCGCCGAGGCTGGTGAAGTTGGCGAACGTCGCGCTCGCCACCAGCGCGCCGCCGAACCCCTCGGGGAGCCCGAACAGCTCCCGCAGCCAGCGCAGCGCCACCGTCTCCACCTCGGTGGCGAGGGTGGACGAGGCGCGGAAGGCGGCGTTCTGGTCGAGCAGCGAGGCGGTCCAGTCGCCGGCGAGCGCGGCCGGCGTGACACCACCGATCACGAAGTGGAAGAAGCGCGGGCCGGCGGAGTGCGTCGCGGCCGCCGTACCCACGTGGAGAAGCCGGCGCACGGCGGCGGCCGCGCCCTCGCCCTTGTCCGGGAGGTCGCCGGAGAGGTCGGCCAGGAGCGGCGCGGAGGCCGGGTCGAGGACCGGGCGGTCGGCGAGCGAGGCGAGGTACGGCCCGGCGGCGGCGTAGACCTGGCGCAGCACGGCTTCCTCGTCGCCATCCAGCAAGGGATCAGTCATGCTCTCACGGTGCGCTGTTGATCGGCTTCCGCGGAGGACCAATCGGAAAGAGGTGGCCCACCGGACCTGTCGGGTATCGGCAGGAGCAGGAGCAGGGCGATGCTGAGCCAGACGTACATGTTGCTGCCGACGAAGCCGCTCACGCCGGGCGAGCCGCGCTCCCAGATCCAGACGAACCGGCTGATCAGCATCCCGTACGCGAAAACCGCGAAGGCGATGAGCCGGCGGTCCCGGGCGGCGATCGCGCGGTCGACGAGCAGGATCAGCGCGGGCAGCAGCCAGACCAGGTGGTGCACCCAGGTCACCGGGCTGATCAGGCAGCCGACCACGCCGGTGAGCGCGAGCCCGGTACGCACGTCGGCGCCGCGCACCCGCCACACCCAGACCGCGAGCGTGGCGACCACCAGCGCCAGCCACAGGATCGTGCTCGGGTGCACCGGGTCGAGCCGCGCCACGACGCCCTGCAGCGACTGGTTGGAGACGAACGAGAGCGAGCCGACCCGGTCGGTGTTCCAGAGCATCTCGGTCCAGAACTGCCGGGACGCGTCCGGCGCCAGCGCGGCGGCCAGGAGTGTCGCACCGGCCGCCGTCGCGCTCGCCGTGATCGCGGCCCGCCATCTGCGGGTGATCAGCAGGTACAGGATGAAGATCCCCGGGGTCAGCTTGACCGCGGTGGCCAGCCCGATGCCCACGCCGGCCGCCCGGTGCCCCCGGCCGGCCAGCCACAGCAGGTCGGCCGCGACCAGGAAGAGCAGCAGCGTGTTGACCTGGCCGAAGCTGAACGTCTCGCGCAGCGGCTCGAACGCGGCCACCAGGCAGGCCGCGATCGCGAACGTGAACCAGCGGGTCCACCCCTCGCGCCGGGCGATCGGGTCGACCAGCCAGTACACCAGCAGCCCGGTGGTGACCACCGCCGCCGCGCAGCTCAGCACGATCGCGACCGGCCAGGAGACGAACGCCATCGGCAGCATCGCGAGCGCGGCGAAGGGCGGGTACGTGTAGCCGTACTTGCTGTTGGGCTTGAGCCAGTCGTAGATCTGGCCGCCGTCGTGCACCCAGTAGTTGATCGCGCCGTAGTAGACCTTGAGGTCGAAGAAGCCGTGGCGGATCGCGGCGAAGCTCAGGAAGGCGGCCGTCGCCAGCACCACGGCGACGGCAACGGCGATCCTCCTGTTCATCTGCTCCATGCTGCCAGTTAGTCTCTGCGCGAAGTGGAGGTGGGCGTGTCCGAGGGTCGTACGGTGGGTGCCACCGGCGTCCTGGCGACCGCACTCGCCGCCGCCTTCCTCGCCTTACCCAGGATGGGCCCCGATCTATCCGCCCAGGTCGCCCGCGCCGAATTCTTCGCCGGCCACGGCTTCACCCCGATCGACCTGCGCTGGTACGGGGGGACGAACCAGTTCGGGTACAGCCTGGTCTCGCAGCCGGTGATGGCCCTGCTCGGGGTACGGGTGACCGGCGCGCTGGCGCTGGTCGGGGCGGCGGTGGCGTTCGCGGCGCTGCTGGTGCGCACCGGCGTGCCCCGGCCGCTGTTCGGCGGCCTGGTCGGTGCCGTGTGCGTCGCCGGCAACCTGGTCTCCGGCCGGGTCACCTACGCGCTCGGCGTGGCGTTCGGGCTGGCCGCGCTCGTGGCGCTGGTCTCCGGTCTGCGGTACCGGCTGGTCGTGGCCGGGCTGCTCGCGCTCCTGGCCTCGGCGACCAGCCCGGTGGCCGGGCTCTTCGTGGGGCTCGCCGGGGTGGCGCTGCTGCTCGGCCGCCGGCCGCGGGACGGCGCGGTCCTCGCGGTGGCCGGGGCGGTCCCGCTCGGCGTGACCGCGGTGCTGTTCGGCGAGGGCGGCTGGATGAACATCAGCCGCACCGACGCCACCCACGCGATCGTCACGAGCCTGGTCGTGGCGCTGCTGGTCGCGTACCGCCCGGTCCGGGCCGGCGCGCTGCTCTCGGCCGCCGGCGTGCTGGTCGCCGCGCTGGTGCACACCCCGGTCGGGCTGAACGCGACCCGGCTGGCGGCGATGTTCGCGCTGCCGGTGCTGGCCGCCTGCGCCCGGGTGCCGCGGATGCCGCGCGGGGTCCGCTCGCCCCGGATCCACGCCCGGATCCGCATCCCCCGGCGCACCCGTAACCGGCTCGCCGCCGCCGGGCTCGCCGCCACGCTCGCCGCCGGGTACTGGTGGCAGCCGCCGGTCGCCTGGGCGGACCTGCGCGACGCCGGCGACCCGACCAGCGACCCGGCGTACTTCGCGCCGCTCCTGGCCGAGCTGAGCGCCCGGCGGCCGGCGGGGCGGGTGGAGGTGCCGCCGACCCGGGACTACTGGGAGGCCGCGTACCTGGACGGTTTTCCGCTGGCCCGGGGCTGGCTGCGGCAGGTGGACATCGACCGCAACCCGCTCTTCTTCGAGACCGTGCCGGGCGCGTCCGGTACCGGGGTGGCGTTGACCCCGGCGGCCTACCGGGCGTGGCTGGCGGAGAACGCGGTCACCTACGTCGCTGTGCCGGACGCGGAGCTCTCCTGGGTGGGACGGGCCGAGGCCGAGCTGGTCCCGCGGCTGCTGCGACAGGTGTGGCAGGGCGACCACTGGCGGCTGTACGAGGTGCCCGACCCCACGCCGGTGGTCGCCACCCCGGCCACGCTGGTCGCGAGCGACGCCGCCTCGCTGACGTTCGACGCGCCGGCGGCCGGCACCGTCGTGGTACGCGTGCGGCACAGCCGCTGGCTCACCGTCGGCGGGGGTGCGACCCTGGCCCCGGACGGCGGCGGCTGGACGGCCACCCGCGTGCCCGGCCCGGGGCGCTACACGATCACGTCGTGATCAGGGCTTGCGGGCGACGCCGACCAGGTTGTCGAGCAGCGGCGGCGGGCCGGACGGGCTCGGGTCGGGCCGCCAGGTGGTGACGTCGACCAGCCCCGGCTCGACGAACTCCAGCCCGTCGAAGTAGCTGCGGATCTCTTCCGGGCTGCGCATCGTGTACGGCGGGTTGGCCGTCTCGTTCCAGATCTTCATGACTTCGTTGAGCTCGGGGTTGGTGTTGGTGCCGTCGAGGGCCACCAGGTAGCTGCCCGAGGGGAGCGCGTCCATGATGCTCCGCACCACCGACCTGGCGTCGTCCACTGTGGGCAGATGGGCCAGGATCCCGGAGAGGATGACCGCGACGGGCTCGGTGAGGTCGAGCGTGCGCCCCGCCTCGCGCATGATCGTCTCGGTGTCGCGGATGTCGGCGTCGACGTAGTCGGTGGCGCCCTTGGGGCCGCTGGTCAGCAGCGCCCGGGCGTGCACGAGCACGAGCGGGTCGTTGTCGACGTAGACGATGCGCGCCTCCGGGGCGACCGACTGGGCCACCTCGTGCGTGTTGTTGGCGGTGGGGAGCCCGGTGCCGACGTCGAGGAACTGGCGCACGCCCGCCTCACCGGCCAGGAAGCGCACCGCCCGGTTGAGCACGGCGCGGTCGGCACGGGCGATGTCCAGCATGATCGGGAACGCCTTCGTGATCTCGTCGCCGAGAGCGCGGTCGACGGCGTAGTTGTCCTTGCCGCCGAGCCAGTAGTTCCACACCCGGGCGGTCTGCGGAACCGAAGTGTCGATCTTGGGCTTTGCTGCCTCTGCCCTGCCGGAGAGGTCGGTTTCCTCGGTCACGAGTGCTGCCCTTCAGGGGTGTGCCGCTGTCGATTCGGCGCGCCAAGGATACATCTGGGTCAGTCTGGCGCTTGATCGAGGTCGTGAATGATGCGTTCGAGGATCCGTACTGTTTCGCGCACCGGCGCGGCCTCCACGAAGAGCCGGTTGACCGCGTCGAAGTAGTAGTCGACCTCTTCGCGCTTGTCCAGGTAGAGCGCGCCGGTCAGCTGTTCGATGTAGACGACGTCGGGCATGCCGGCCTGCGGAAAGCGCAGGATCGTGAACGGGCTGCCGGCCGCGGCGTAGCCACCGGCCGCGAGCGGGACGACCTGGAGGCTAACGTTCGGCGCCTTGACGACCATCGAGATCAGCGCTTCGATCTGGTCGCGCATCACCCGCCTCCCGCCGACCGGGCGGCGCAGCGCGGCCTCGTCTACCACCGCCCACAGCCGGGGCGGATCCGGCCGGGTGAGCACCTGCTGCCGCTCCAGCCGCAGCCGCACCCGGCGCTCGATCTCGTCGAGCAGCCCGGTGCCGTGGCTGAGCGACATGACGGCCCGCGCGTACTCCTCGGTCTGCAACAGGCCCGGCACGAACGCGACCTCGTACGTCCGGATGAGCGACGCGGTCGCCTCCAGGCCCAGGTAGCGCTGGAACCAGTTGGGCGTCACGTCACTGTACGGCTGCCACCAGCCGGGTGCGTTGGCCTCGCGGACCCGGGCCAGCACCGCCTCGCGCTCGGCCTCGTCGTCTACGCCGTAGAGGGTGAGCAGGTCCTTGACGTCACGCTGCTTGAAGCCGACCCGGCCCAGCTCCATGCGGCTGAGCTTGGACTCCGAGGCCCGGATCGTCTCGCCGGCCTCCGCCCTCGTAAAGCCGCGCGCCTCGCGCAGCTGCCGCAGCTGGGCACCGACGAGTATCCGGACGGCAGTCGGGCCGTCGACTGGCCGGTCCTGGTCCAGCGATCCAGTCACCCGCACCTCCCCGGCTGTCCCGAGGCATAGCATGCCACCGGGTTGGTGGTAAATGGAAGCGATCAAAATCCAGGCGGCTGGTCAGCTGGCGAGAACGCGTTCGCAGGCGGCCCGCGACCTCCTCGCCGTACGCAGGTAGTGGTCGAGGAACTCCCCCGGGTCGCCGCCGTCGAGCAGGCGCACCACGCCGGCCAGGTCCACGCCGTGCCGGGGCAGCTGGTCGGTCGGGCGGCCGCGGACCAGCGTCAACGCGTTGCGCACCCGGGCGGCGAGCGTCCAGCCGTCCGCCATCGCCGCGGCGTCGGTGGCGGCCACCAGGCCGGCGCGGCGGGCGGCGGCGAGCGCGTCGAGGGTACGGGTGCAGCGCAGCTCCGGCACCGCCCGCGCGTGGCGCAGCTGCACCAGCTGTACCGCCCACTCCACATCGGCCAGTCCGCCGCGGCCCAGCTTGGCGTGGGTCGCCGGGTCGGCGCCGCGGGGCAGCCGCTCGGTCTCCACCCGCGCCTTGATCCGGCGGATCTCGGTGACCTGCTCGCGGGTGAGGCCGTGCTCGGGGTACCGGACCGTGTCGGCGAGCGCTTCGAACTCGCGTCCCAGCGCCTCGTCGCCGGCCACCCAGCGGGCCCGCAGCAGCGCCTGCGCCTCCCACACCTTCGACCACCGGGCGTAGTACTGCGCGTACGCGGCGAGGCTGCGCGCCAGCGGCCCCTGCCGCCCCTCGGGGCGCAGGTCGGCATCGACGCCGAGCGGCGGGTCGGGCGCCGGGCGGCCGAGCTGGCGGCGCAGCTCCTCGGCGATCGCGTGGGCGGCGGCGCTCGCGGCGTCTTCGGGTACGCCGGGCGGCGGGGCGTAGACGAAGAGCACGTCGGCGTCGGAGGGGTAGCTCATCTCGTACCCGCCGAGCCGGCCCATGCCGATGATGGCGAAGCGCAGTCCCGGCATCTCCGGCACCGCGGCGCGCGCGGCCCGGAGAGCGGCGGCGAGCGTCGCATCGGCCACATGGGACAGTGCACTCCCGACGGACGTGATGTCGAGTGGTCGCGCGGGCGCGAGCGTGCCGGCCCGGGCGAGCACGTCGGCGCAGGCGACGCGGAAGAGCTCGCGGCGGCGCAGCGCGCGTACCGCCCCGATCGCCTCGGTTCCGGCCTCCCGCTGCTCGCCGGCGCCGGTGAGCGGCGCGTCGGTGTGCCGCTCCGCCGCGGCGGTGAACCCCTCGCGGAGCACCTCCGGCGGGCGGGGCACCAGCTCGGCGTCGTCGGCCAGCAGGCGCAGCGCCTCGGGGTCGCGGGCGAGCAGGTCGGCCGCGTACCGGGACAGGACCAGCACCCGGGCCAGCCGCAGCGCCACCGGGCCCTCGTCGCGCAGCAGCCGCAGGTACCAGGGGGTGCTGCCGAGCTTGTCGGAGACCTGGCGGTAGCTGAGCAGGCCGCGGTCCGGCTCGGGCGCGTCGGCGAACTCCTGCAGCAGGACCGGCAGCAGTGTCCGCTGGATCGCCGCGGTGCGGGACAGGCCGCCGGTCAGCGCCTCGATGTGGCGCAGCGCGGTGGTCGGCTCGAACCCGAGCACCCGCAGGCGTTTGGCGGCCGACTCGGGCACCATGCGCAACCCGTCTGCCGGCACCCGGGCCACCGCCTCCAGGAGCGGGCGGTAGAGGAGCTTGGCGTGCAGGCGGCGTACCTCGGCGGCGTGCGCGACCCAGTCGGCCCGGAACGCCTCGACGGCCGCGCGCTCAGGCGTGGCCGCATATCCCAGCGCGTGCGCGAGCCAGCGGACGGCGGCCGGGTCGGCCGGGACCGTGTGGGTGCGGCGCAGCGCCTGCAACTGGAGCCGGTGCTCGACGGTGCGCAGGAAGCGGTAGGCGCGCAGCAGCGCCTCGCCGTCGGCCCGGCCGACGTAGCCGCCGGCCACCAGCGCGCGCAGGGCGGGCAGCGTGCCGGGCCCGCGCAGCGACTCGTCCACCCGCCCGTGCACGAGCTGGAGCAGCTGCACCGCGAACTCGATGTCGCGCAGCCCACCCGGCCCGCGCTTGATCTCGCGGGACAGCTCCCGGGGCGGCACGCTGTCGATGATCTTGCGGCGCATCGCGCGCACGTCCTCGACCGCCTCGGGACGCTCGGCCGCGTGCCACACCAGCGGGGCGAGCTGGTCGATCCACTCCTGCGCCAGCTCCGCGTCGCCGGCCGCCGGGCGGGCCTTGAGCAGCGCCTGGAACTCCCACGTGCGGGCCCACCGCCGGTAGTACGACAGGTGGCTGGCGAGCGTACGCACCAGCGGGCCGCGGCTCCCCTCCGGCCGCAGCGCGGCGTCGACCTGCCAGGCGACCTGGCCGCAGATCGCGATCAGCCGGGCGGCGACGGCGGTGCCGGCGGAGAGGTCGGCGTCGGCCGCCGCGACGAAGATGACGTCCACATCGGACACATAGTTGAGCTCGTTGCCGCCGCACTTGCCCATCGCCACCACCGCCAGCCGCGGCGGCTCGGTGCCGGCGGGCAGCTCGGCGACCGCGATGCCGTACGCCGCCTGGAGCGTCGCGTCGGCGAGCCCGGACAGCGCCGCCATGGTCTGCTCCAGGCCGCGCCCGCCGGTCAGGTCGGCCGCCGCGATCCGGAGCAGGGCCAGCCGGTACGCGTTGCGCAGCGCGGGCACGGTCGGCGCGGCGAGGTGCAGCCCGCCGTCGCCGTTGGGTGCGATGCCGTCCTTGCCGGTGATCAGCGCGCTCCAGTGGCCGGGGTTGGCGACGAGGTGGTCGCCGAGCGCGGACGAGGCGCCGAGCACCGCGACGAGCCGGCGGCAGAGGCCGGCGTCGGCGGCCATCGTGGCGAGCAGTTCGCCCTCCCGGCGGCGGTCGGCCTCGACCAGCCGGTGCAGCTGGAGCAGCGCGAGGTCCGGGTCGGCCGCCCGGGACAGTGCGGTGAGCAGGTCGCCGGCCGGCCCGTCGGTGGGCTCCTGGGCCTCCGGGTCCCACAGTCCCAGCCCGTGCGGGCCGAGCAGCTCGGCGGCCCGGGTGACGTCGGCGGCGAGCCCGAAGCCGTAGCGGGCCAGCCGCGCCTGCGCGCTCGTCGGCCTCGTCATCTACCGGCCCAGCAGCGGCAGGGGGCGGCGGACGTCGCCCAGCTCACCGAGCGCCAGCGCCGCGAAGCGGGCCGCGAACGGCTGCCACACCTCCTCGACGTCGACCATCACGGCGTCGCAGGCGGCGACGACCTCGTCGGGGTCCCAGCCCTCCGGGAGGGAGGTCGCCCAGTCCGCGATCATCGGGGTGTCGCACTCGATGTGGAACTGCAACGCCCAGGCCCGCTCCCCCATCCGGAACGCCTGGTGCGGGTAGCGCGTCGAGGCGGCCAGCAGCACCGCGCCCGCGGGCAGCTCGGTGATCTCGTCGATGTGCCACTGGAGCACGTCCGGCGCCAGCGGCACGTACCGGAACAGCGTGTCGGTCTCCGCGGCGTCCCGGCGGCCGACCAGCGCCGGCCCGATCTCCGGCCCGGCGGAGCTGCGCTCGACGGTACCGCCGTGCGCGGTGGCCATCAGCTGCGCGCCGAGGCAGATCGCCAGCGTGGGTACGCCGTTGCGGGTCGCCTTGCGCAGCAGCGCCTCCACACCGTCGAACCAGTCGGGGCGGGGCGGGTAGGCGGACTGCTCACCGCCGAGCACCACCAGCGCCACGAACCCCTCCAGGTCTGCCGGGAGCGGGTCGCCCGCGTGGGGCCGTACGACCGAGAGGGCGAGGCCCGCCTCGGTCAGCCACTCCCCCAGCCGTCGCGCGTCGTCGGTCGGGTCGTTTTCGATCACCAGCGCCGTCGTCACGTACCGAGGCTATCCCGCTAGGGCCTGTATCAAAGAGTTTGTGGCCTTGCGCCCGGCGCCGCACGGCGGCGCCTGGGCCCGGCGCAGCCCGGCAAGGAATCTGATACAGGCCCTAGGCTCGGGGCGTGACCGCGTTGCTGCCCAGTGCCCTCCAGCCCGGCGACACCGTGATGCTGGTCTCGCCGAGCGGCCCCACCAAGCCCGAGCGGGTGGCCCGCGGCATCGAGCTGCTGACCGGCTGGGGCCTGCGCCCGGTGCTCGGGCCGAACGCGTTCGCCCGGCACGGCTACTTCGCCGGCGCCGACGCGCTGCGGGCCGCCGACCTCAACGCCGCCTTCGCCGACCCGGAGGTGCGCGGCGTCCTCTGCACCCGCGGCGGGTACGGCGCGCAGCGGATCGTCGACGAGATCGACATGGCCACCGTCCGGAGCGACCCGAAGGTGGTGGCCGGCTTCTCCGACATCACCGCGCTGCAGCTCGCGCTCTGGCGGGGCGCGCGACTGGCCACAGTGCACGGTCCCGGCGCGGCGTGGCTGGACGCGCGGACCCCACCGGTGTCGGCCGAGTCGCTGCGCGCCGCGCTGATGGGCACCGAGCCGGTCGTGGTGAAGCGGGTGGAGACCGAGCAGACCGCGCCGGTCCTGGTGCCCGGCACCGCCACCGGCCCGCTGATCGGGGGCAACCTCAGCCTCCTAGTGTCCTCTGTGGGCACTGCCGACTTCCCCGACCTGCGCGGCGCGATCCTGCTCGTGGAGGATGTCGCCGAAGCACCGTACAAAGTGGACCGTATGCTCACCCACCTGCGCCGGGCCGGCGCGCTCGACGGGGTGGCGGGCGTGGCGGTCGGGCAGTTCACCGACTGCGCCGACGGCTGGGACGTGCCGGTCTCCACCGTGCTGGCCGAGCGCCTCGGCGACCTGGGCGTACCGGTGCTCGGCGGCCTGCCCATCGGCCACGGCACCGGGCAGCTCACCGTGCCGGTCGGCACCCCGGCCACCCTCGACGCGGACGGCGGGGTGCTGACCGTGTCGCCGGGTGTGACGTGACAGTCACTTTCCCCATTCAACCAGTGCCGGCCAGTGGCCGGCGACGATCAGATCGGCAGCGGCGGGGCGGGGGGGGGGGGGGGGGGGGGCCCGCGCGGGGGGGGGGGGCGGGGGGGGGCGGGGGGGCGGGCGTGTTGCTCAGCATGGGTGCGGCGCATTTATGATGGTGTGGGGCTTGCGGGGGGGGGGGCGCCGGCTCGCCCGTCGCTGTCAGGGACTCGATGCGGTCCGTGCGGAAGGCCCGGACCCCGTCCCGCAGCCGGCACCAGGCGACCAGGTACCAGTGGTCGTGGTCCGCGATGTATCCCAGCGGCTCGACGCACCTCGTGGTGGCGGTGCCGTGCCGGTCCGCGTACTCGATCCGGAGCACCGTGCGCTCGTGCAGCGCGTCGGCGACCACGCGCGGGACCGTGGGGGTGGTGCCACGGGACGCGAGGTCGGCCATCTCGCGGGCGGTCACCAGGTCGGCGTCGGGCATCACGCGCACCAGCTTGCGCAGGGCCGCGGCGGCGTCGGCGTGCAGCGGGGTGCCGGCCAGCCCGTACAGCCCGATGGCGATCGCGACCGCCTCGCTCGGCGAAACATCGAGAGTGCAGCGCATGGGTCGACGCTACGACCGGCCAAGCTGATCGAACAAGCGTTCGACGTGATCCTGTGCGCGGGCTGGTAACGGCCAGCGCCAAACCACGCTATCCGCGCATGACGGGCGTGGATTTTCAGGCGCGGGACAGGTTCCCCAGGGCGGCAGCCCAGGTCACGCCTCCAGCCTCGGTCGGGTACCACCCTCGTCACCGGAGAGCCCGGCGCCGACCCCGACGAAGTAACCGCCCAACCCCAGAGGCTCGAGCTGGGCGCGCGGGCGCCCAGCTCGAGAGCTCCCAGCAGCCACCGGCCGGAGTCCAGGCCGCGCCTCTGCCGCCACAGGTTCCCTTGATCGACGCTCCAAGATCAACCCAAGACGTAGATCGTGGTACTCAGGTGCCCCTGCGGGGGCACCCAAGTACCACGATCTGCCCAGAGCCAGCCGACGCTGACGCTGATCAAGGGACGCCGCCCCGGCAGGCCTCGACGCCGAAGCTCCATAGACCCAGAGATACAGATTTGGGCTACCGCGACGCCCGTCGTGGTCCAGACCGTCGCGCGGGGTCCCCGGGGAAACGTGGAGCGCAGCGGAGCGTTTTCTTGGGGTGCATTCCCGCGGCCTCACCCTCCGCGCCTGGTCGCGGTTACCCTCTTCGCCCGCGGCGCGGGCCGCTCGTCGACGTGCCCCGTTCGTGCGGGCAGCTCCAGAGCTCCACGCACGCACACCTCGGCTCCGGCAGACAGCGCAACCAAACCGGCGCGGACCCGCCAGCGGAGGGCGGGGAAGTCGGCGAGCGCCAGCGAGCCGCCGGCCAGAGCGGTGCCCGCGGGAATGCACCCAAGAAAATCTAGAGAGCGCCCAGGTAGCGCTGGCGCTCGTACGGGGTGACCTCGCGGCGGTACTGCTCCCACTCGGCGCGCTTGTTGCGCAGGAAGAAGTCGAAGACGTGCTCGCCGAGCACCTCGGCGACCAGCTCGGAACCGGCCATCACGTCGATCGCCTCGGAGAGGTTTTCCGGCAGCGCCTCGTAGCCCATGGCCTTGCGCTCGGCGTTGGAGAGCGACCACACGTCGTCCTCGGCGCCGGGCGGGAGCTCGTAGCCCTCCTCGATGCCCTTGAGGCCGGCGCCGAGCAGCACCGCGAACGCCAGGTAGGGGTTGGTCGCCGAGTCGAGGGAGCGGACCTCGACGCGGGCCGAGTTGGGCTTGCCGTACGCCGGGACGCGGACCAGCGCGGAGCGGTTGAGGTGGCCCCAGCAGACGTACGCCGGGGACTCGGTGATCCGATCGGGCAGGGCCTGCGGGAAGAGCCGCTTGTACGAGTTGACCCACTGGTTGGTGACCGCCGTGTACTCCCGGGCGTGCACCAGCAGGCCGGCGATGAAGGCCTTGGCCACCTTGGAGAGCTTCATCGGGTCGCTCGCGTCGTGGAACGCGTTGCGCTCGCCCTCGAACAGCGACAGGTGGGTGTGCATGCCGCTGCCCGGCTGGTCGGTGAAGGGCTTCGGCATGAACGTGGCCCGCACGCCGTGCGACAGCGCCACCTCCTTGACCACGTGCCGGAACGTCATGATGTTGTCGGCGGTGGTGAGCGCGTCGGCGTAGCGCAGGTCGATCTCCTGCTGGCCGGGCGCGACCTCGTGGTGGCTGAACTCCACCGAGATGCCGATCCGCTCCAGCGCGAGCACCGCCTGGCGGCGGAAGTCGCGGGCGATGGCATGGGTGGTGTGGTCGAAGTAGCCGCCGGCGTCGACCGGGGTGGGGATCGAGCCGTCCGAGGCGCCGTTCTCCAGCAGGAAGAACTCGATCTCCGGATGGGTGTAGAAGGTGAAGCCCTTCTCCGCCGCCTTCGACAGGGCGCGGCGCAGCACGTGGCGCGGGTCGGCCCAGGAGCCGCTGCCGTCGGGCAGCAGGATGTCGCAGAACATCCGGGCGCTCTCGCCGCTCACCCCGCCCTCGAACGGGAAGACCTGGAACGTCGTCGGGTCGGGCATGGCGATCATGTCGGACTCGAAGACGCGGGCGAAGCCCTCGATCGCCGAGCCGTCGAAGCCGATGCCCTCGTCGAACGCCGCCTCCAGCTCAGCGGGCGCCACCGAGACGCTCTTGAGCGTGCCCAGCACGTCGGTGAACCACAACCGGACGAACCTGATGTCGCGCTCCTCCAGAGTGCGGAGCACGAACTCCTGCTGACGGTCCACTTCAACCCCTAGTGACGCTGTAGCTGTAGTGACGCTGTTCTTCCCTGCGCCGTTCGCCGCCTGGCGTCCCCGCCACACGGCCAACGGCGCCCAAGCGGTGTAGCTGCGCGAAGGCTAGCGGATCAGACCCGCCATGCCGTTACACCGACGTTACGTGAAGAGGGCGCTGGCCGCCGTACCGGGTCCTGGCGCAACCTGTCCGGTTCGTGGCCGTTGATACCAAACGTACGGGAGGGGACAAGCGCCATGCCACGATTCCGCATGATCGCCGGCGGGGTCGCGCTCGGCGGTGCACTGGCCGCTGTGCTGGCCACCGCCGGCGTGATCGACGTACCCGTGCACCAGCGCGACCGCCCGGCCGCGCCGAGCCCGTCCGCGCTGGCCGGGCCGCTCACCGCGACACAGCCGGAGCTGGCCGAGGCGCTGCTGGCGCAGCGGGACCTGCCCGAGGGGTACCGCCCCGCGCCGGCCCCGCAGCCGACCCCGGTCGAGGACACCGGCCGGACCGAGGGGTGTCGAGCGCTCTTCGAGCGGCCCTGGGATGTGGCCGGCGCCGGCGCGCGGGACCGGGCGGTCGGCGACTACGCCGGGGGCCAGCGGGCCACGCTGCTCCGCGAGGCGCTCGCGCTCTTCGGGCCCGGCGGCGCGGCCCGCGCGGTGGGCGAGCTGCGCCGGGCGTCCGGCTCCTGCCCGGAGTTCGACGCCCGCCTGGAGGACGGGACCGCCGTCCGGGTCCAGCTCCGCGACATGGCACTGCGGCGGGTCGGCGACGAGGCCTACGCGGTCAGCGTCACGGCCCGCCCGCTGGGCCGCCGCGACGCCTCTGGTACGCGACACGGGTACCTGGCCGTCGGACGCCTCGGCCCCGTGCTGTCGGTGCTGCGGCACCTCGGTCCGGCCGGCTCCGCCGACCCGGGGCAGGTCGCGGCGATGCTGACCCGGGCGCTGCGCCGGGCGGCGCCCCTCGTGCCGCGGGACGAGCGCCGTCTCACAGGGCATGATCGGCGCGGAGTTGGGAAGATGGAGCCATGCCGACTCTGCGCCTCGCCCTCGCCCAGGTAAACCCGACCGTCGGCGACCTGTCCGGCAACGCGGCCGCGGTGCGCGAGTGGAGCCGGGCGGCGGCTGACTCGGGCGCCCAGCTCGTCGCGTTCCCGGAGATGATGCTGACCGGATACCCGGTCGAGGACCTGGTCTTCCGGGAGTCCTTCGTGGCCGCGTCGGTCGCCGCGCTGGAGCGCCTCGCCGCCGACCTGGCCGCCGACGGCCTCGGCGACCTGCCGGTCGTGGTCGGCTACCTCGACGCCGACGGCGCGGCCCGGATCAGCGCCGAGGCCGAGCCCGACCGGGGCCCGCGGGACGCGCTGGCGCTGCTGCACGGCGGCCGGGTCGCCGCCCGGTACTACAAGCACCACCTGCCCAACTACGGGGTCTTCGACGAAGACCGCTACTTCGTGCCCGGTGACGTCCTGACCGTCGTCCGCCTGGCCGGCGTCGACGTGGCTCTCACCGTGTGCGAGGACATCTGGCAGGCCGGCGGGCCGTTCGCGATCGCCCGGGACGCGCGGGTCGGCCTCGTCGTCAACATCAACGGCTCGCCGTACGAGCTGGACAAGGACGACGTGCGGCTTCCGCTGGTCGCCCGGCGGGCCCGGGAGGCGGGCGCCCCGGTGGCGTACGTGAACATGGTCGGCGGCCAGGACGAGCTGGTCTTCGACGGCGACTCGATGGTGGTCGCCGCGGACGGCACGCTGCTGTCCCGCGCCCCCCAGTTCGCCGAGCACCTGCTGATCCACGACCTCGACCTGCCGGCCGCCGACCCGGACGCGCCGGAGGGCGACCTCGGCGAGATGCGCGTGCGGCGGCTGGTCGTCGAGCCGGTGCCGCCCGCACCCGCCACCCCGGTCGAGGGCGGCGTCGCCGAGCGGGTCACCGACGAGGCCGAGGTGTGGCAGGCGCTCGTGCTGGGCCTGCGCGACTACGTCCGCAAGAACGGCTTCCGCTCGGTCGTGCTCGGCCTCTCCGGCGGCATCGACTCCTCGGTGGTGGCGGCGATCGCGGTCGACGCGCTCGGCCCGGAGCGGGTGGCCGGCGTCTCGATGCCGAGCCAGCACTCGTCCGAGCACTCCCGCGACGACGCGGCCGACCTCGCCAAGCGCACCGGCCTCGACTACCGGATCGAGCCGATCCAGCCGATGGTCGACGCGTTCCTGGCCAACATGTCGCTCTCCGGCCTCGCCGTGGAAAACCTCCAGGCGCGGGTGCGCGGCGTCATCCTCATGGCACTGTCCAACCAGGAGGGTCACCTGGTACTGACCACGGGCAACAAGAGCGAGCTCGCGGTCGGATACTCCACTTTGTACGGTGATTCGGTCGGCGGCTTCAACCCGCTCAAGGACGTGCCCAAGACGATGGTGTGGACGCTCGCCCGCTGGCGTAACGACGAGGCCGAGCGGCGCGGCACCGAGCCGCCCATCCCGGAGAGCGCGATCAGCAAGCCGCCCAGCGCCGAGCTGCGCCCGGGCCAGCTCGACAGCGACTCGCTGCCCGACTACACCGCGCTCGACGCGATCCTGATCGGCTACGTCGACGGCGACAAGGGCCGCGACGACCTGGTCGCCGAGGGGCACGACCCGGCCGTGGTCGACAAGGTGCTGCGGATGGTCGACATGGCGGAGTACAAGCGCCGCCAGTCCGCGCCCGGTACGAAGATCTCGATAAAGGCATTCGGCCGCGACCGCCGCCTGCCGATCACGAACCGGTGGCGGGAGCCCTCCGACCGGTAGCATGGGTGGATCGAGGGAGGTGAGCCATGACCACGGTCCATCCCAAGCCACGCCCGCGGGTGGAGCTGCCGCGGCGTCCGTTAACTCTTGACGACGTGACCGAATTGGCCGCCGCCGACGAGTCCGGCCACCGCTACGAGTTGGTCGACGGCACCCTCTTCGTCGCGCCCCCAGCCGACGCCGGACACGCCAACCTGGTCGTGCGCATCGGTGCCTGGTTCCTTTCCACATACCAGCAGGACTTGGTCTTGGCGACACCTGGGCTGCGCATCACCGAAAAGTCGGATGGCCGCGTCCCCGATCTTCTGGTCGTTCGCGATCCGGTTCCGCGCGGCGTGGTCTGGGTGGATCCGGCAAACGTGGCGCTTGTCCTGGAAATCGTCTCGCCCGGCTCGGAGCGGATCGATCGCGAGACCAAGCCCGGCGAGTACGCTCGGGCTGGAATCGCCCACTTCTGGCGGGTCGAGCGCGGCGACAATGCCGAGGCGACAGTGCACCGATTCCGCTTGGGCAACGATCAGCGAGGCGAGCCGACCTATCTGGATCATCAGGCTGTCCTGCTCGAAGACATGCTCGCGAGCAGGCCGCCCGACCTGTGGTGACGCGAGCCGTCGGCCTGAGGAGGTGAGCCGTGACGACCGTACATCCCAAGCGGCGGCTGCGAGTCGAGCTGCCCGTCTACGAGCTCACGCTCGATGACGTAGCCGAGCTGGCCGCGGCGGACGAGCACGGACACCGCTACGAGCTGATCGACGGTAACCTCCTCATCATGGCGCCGGCCGACGCTGATCACATGAGCGTCATCGCCGACCTGGTCACGTGGTTTCGCACAAATGGCTACGCCAGAGGTCTCGTGCTTCCGACGCCCGGCATTCGCATCAACGGACGATCGTCTGGCCGCAATCCAGATGTGATGGTGCTGCGCCGGCCCGTCTCCGGCGGCACCGTGTGGATCGAGCCGGAAGACACAATCCTCGTAGTCGAGGTCGTCTCGCCCAGCACTCGGAGTGAAGACCGGATGCGAAAGCCAGCTGAGTATGCCGGTGCCGGAATCAGGCACTACTGGCGGATCGAGCGCGACAGCGGGCAGGCGACGGTGCACATGTTCACGCTCGGGATCGACAAGCACGGCGAGCGGGCGTACCTCGGTCACGAGGCAGTGCTTCTGGATCGCCTCCTCGAAGGGGCACCGCCCACCCTCGCGTAACGTGTGTGAAATCTTCCACTAACACCTGACGTGTCCGGTCGGTGCGGTGGGACAGTTGCTCCTAGTGACCCGGGGACCGCGTCCGCGGCCTCGAGGCGAGAGGAGACGACGATGTCCGAGCCGACTCTGTACGGCGGTCCGGCCACCCGGCGGGTACGCACGCGCGACCTGATCGCGGCCAAGCAGCGGGGCGAGCGGTGGCCGATGCTCACCTCGTACGACCAGTACACCGCCGCCATCTTCGACGAGGCCGGCATCCCGGTGCTCCTCGTCGGCGACTCGGCGGCCAACAACGTGTTCGGCTACGAGACGACCGTCCCGGTCACGGTCGACGACCTGCTCCCGCTGGTCCGCGCCGTGGTACGCGCCACCAAGCGCACGCTGGTCGTCGCCGACCTGCCGTTCGGCTCGTACGAGGAGGGCCCCACCCAGGCGCTGCGCACCGCCGTCCGGTTTATGAAGGAGGGCGGCGCCCACGCGGTCAAGCTGGAGGGCGGCCGCCGGGTGGCCGAGCAGATCGCCGCGATCACCGGCGCCGGCATCCCGGTGATGGCCCACGTCGGCTTCACCCCGCAGAGCGAGCACGCGATCGGCGGCTACCGGGTGCAGGGCCGTGGCGACGCGGCCGAGGAGGTCGTGGCCGACGCCCACGCGGTGGCCGAGGCGGGCGCGTTCGCGGTCGTACTGGAGATGGTGACCAGCGAGGTCGCCAAGCGGATCGCGCACGACCTCGCCATTCCCACGGTGGGCATCGGGGCCGGCCCGGACACCGACGCCCAGGTGCTGGTCTGGCAGGACATGGCCGGCCTGCGCACCGGCAAGGGGCCCCGCTTCGTCAAGCGCTACGCCGACCTGGCCGGCGCGCTGACCGACGCCACCAAGCGCTTTGCCGACGAGGTCCGCGGCGGCGAGTTCCCCGGGCCCGAGCACGCGTTCCACTAGGCCCTCCCCCACGTTTGTGATCGAAGCTCCCTTCAAGTCGCTAGAACGACTTGAAGGGAGCTTCGATCACAGCCGGACGCGGCCGTCGCGGTGCGCGGCTCAGTTCCCGACGCCGAGGCTGGACATGTACATGGGCGGGTACCGGTCGCCGCGCGCCGCCCCGGCCGGCACCGCCTTCTCGATCTCGGCGAGGTCGTCCGCGGTGAGCTCCACCGCGATCGCGGGCAGCGCCTCGGCCAGCCGTACCCGGGTACGGGAGCCGACCAGCGGCACGATGTCGTCGCCCTGCGCGGCCACCCAGGCGATGGCGAGCTGGGCGACGGTGCAGCCCTTCGCCTCGGCGACCCGGCGCAGCGCCTCGACCAGGGCGAGGTTGTGCTCCACGTTTCCGCTCGCGAACCGCGGGCTGAGGCCGCGCAGGTCGCTCGGGCCGGCGGCGTGGCCGGCGCTCCAGTGCCCGGAGATGAGGCCGCGGCCGAGGACGCCGTACGCGGTCAGGCCGATGCCGAGCTCCCGCAACGTCGGCAGGACGTCCGCCTCCACCGCACGGGACAGCAGCGAGTACTCGATCTGCAGGTCGGCGATCGGGTGTACGGCGTGCGCGCGGCGGATCGTCGTGGCATCGACCTCCGAGAGGCCGACGTGCCGCACGTACCCGGCGTCGATCATCTCCTTGATCGCGCCCACCGTCTCCTCGATCGGCACCGCCGGGTCGAGCCGCGCCGGGCGGTAGATGTCGATGTACTCGGTGCCGAGCCGGGTCAGCGAGTACGCCAGGAAGTTTCGCACCGCCTCGGGACGGCTGTCCTGCCCGCCGAACGCGTGACCCGGCCCGCGCAGCTGCCCGAACTTCACGCTCAGCAGGTAGCTGTCCCGGTCCCGGCCGCGCAGCGCCTCGCCGAGCAGCATCTCGTTGTGGCCCATGGCATAGAAGTCGCCGGTGTCGACCAGCGTGACGCCGGCATCCAGCGCGGCGTGCACCGTGGCGATGCTCTCCCCGCGGTCGGCCGGGCCGTACGCGCCGTCCGACATGCCCATCGCGCCCAGGCCCAGCGCGGAGACGGCCGGCCCGGTGCTTCCCAAGGTTCGTGTCTGCATGGCTCCACCGTGCGCCGGCGCCGGGCCGGGCGGCAGCGGAGCGTTCATCGTGGGAGAGCCGCTCCCTGGATCGCCGCGGGGGCCGGGCGGAGCATGGAGGCATGCAGCGTGACCAGCTCGCCGACTTCCTGCGCCGCCGCCGCGAGGCGATCCGCCCGGCGGAGGTGGGCATCGCCGCCGGCCCGCGCCGCCGCACCACCGGGCTGCGGCGGGAGGAGGTGGCCATGCTCGCCGGCATGTCGGTCGACTACGTCGTCCGCCTCGAGCAGGGGCGCAGCAGCCAGCCCTCGACCCAGCTGCTCGGCGCGCTGGCCCGCGCGCTGCGCCTCTCCGAGGACGAGCGCGACCACCTGTTCCACCTGGCCGGCCACCAGCCTCCGCCGGCCGACGGCGTGGCCCGCCTGGCCCGGGCGGGCCTGCTGCGCGTCCTCGACCTGCTCGGCGACACCCCGGCCATGGTGATCTCCGACCTGGGCGAGGTCCTCGCCCAAAACCGGACGGCCGTCCTGCTGGCCGGCGACCACACCCACTTCTCCGGCGACCGGCGCTACGTCGTGTACCGCTGGTTCACCGAGCCGGAAGCCCGCGCCGTCCACCCGCCGGAGGAGGTGAAGCACCACGCCCGCCGCATCGTTGCCGACCTGCGCGCGGCCGCCGGCCGCCGCTCCGAGGATCCCGCGGTCGCCGGACTTGTCGAGCGGTTGCGGGCGGCGAGCGCCGACTTCCGCCGGCTCTGGGCCGAGCACGAGGTGGCGGTCCGCCGGGCCGACCGCAAGACCTTCGTGCACCCGCGGGTGGGGCGGGTGCTGATGGACTGCGAGACGCTGGTCACGCCCGACCAGGGTCAGCAGCTGCTCGTGCTCACCCCGGCGGACGCCGAGGCCCGCGAGCGGCTGGAGCTGCTGCGCGTGCTCGGCGTCGAGGAGTTCCCCACGGACGCCACGAGCGCGAAGGAACGGGATCAGGCGGCGTCCAGCTGAGCCTCCAGCAGCGCGCGGGCTTCGGCCAGCGACGGGCCGTACCAGGTCAGGTGGCGGCCGGAGACGAGCGCGTACGGCACGCCAGGAAACGACTCCGGCCCGTCGCCGGCCGTGAAGGCGTACGGCTCGTCGGGGAGGACCACGAGGTCGGGTTCGCGGGCGAGGATCTCGGCGAGCGGCGGTCGGGGATAGCGGTCGGGCGCGTCGTCGTACAGGTTGTGGACGCCGAGCCGGCGCAGCAGGTCGCCGGCGAACGTGTCGCCGCCCAGCACCACCCAGGGCCGCCGCCAGACCGGCACCACCGCCCGCCGCGGCGGCCCCTCTGCCGGCCGTTCCCAGGCGGTGCGGGCCTGCCCCAGCCACGCCGGCTCGCCCGCGCCCAGGACGGCCATCAGCCGGGCCAGTGAGGTGAACGCCGCGTCGAGCGTGCGCGGGTAGGTCACCCAGACCGGCACGCCGGCGTCGCGGAGCGCCTCGACGTCCTCGCGGCGGTTCTCCTCCGCGTTCGCGACGACCAGGTCCGGCGCCAGGGCGAGGACGCGCTCCACCGACGGGTACTTGGAGCCGCCGACCCGCGGCACGTCCAGCCCGGCCGGGTGGGTGCAGTAGTCGGTGGCGCCGGCGAGCAGCCCGGGCGTGCTCACCGCGATCGCCTCGGTCAGTGACGGCACCAGCGAGACCACGCGGCTCGGCGGGCGCGGCAGGTGCACCGCCGCGCCCAGGTCGTCGTTCACTCGGCGCGGGTGAAGAGGATGCGGCGCTGCCCGGGGTCGGCCGTCACCAGGCGGGCCCGGATCCGCTCGCCGAGCGGGAGGTCACCTTCGCAGCGGGCGCGGACCGGTGGCTCGTCGAGCGCGATCATCCCGCCCGGTACGCGCTTGGGGCGGTCGTCGAGGTCGAGCACCGCGGCGTCGAACTCCTCGCCCACCCGGCCGGCGAGCAGCACCGCCTCGGTGAGGTCGACGGCGGCGCGCTCGGCGGTGGAGGCGATGCGGTCGGTGCCGGACATCACCTCGGGGAGCTTCGGCAGTGCCGTGCCGGCCCAGTCGGGCACGGGAGCGCCGGCGAAGAGCGCGAGGCACACCTCGGTGGCGTACCGGTCGGCCAGCCGCCGCAGCGGCGCCGTCACGTGCGCGTACGGCGCCGCCACCGCACCGTGGCCCGGGTCGTCCGGCACCTTGCCGTCGAACGCGGTGTAGCCGGCGCCGCGCATCAGCTCCGCCGCGTGGTCGAGGAACGCGGCGGCGTGCGGCCGCGCCGGGTCGACGGCGGCCACCACGCGCCCGACCGGCGTACCGTCCGGCCACTGCACGCCCAGCGCGGCGGCGGCTGCGCGGAGCTTGGCGATCGACTGCTCGCGCGGCGCCGGCATCGTACGCAGCAGGCCGACGCCGCCGTCGAGCATCACGCGCGCGGCGGCCATGCCGGTGAGGAGCGAGATCTGTGCGTTGAACTCCTCGACCGGGTACGGCGCGCGGAGCACCAGGCGCCATCCCGTGCCGTCCGGCTCGATGTCCTGCTCGGGCAGCGGGAGGCTGATCGCGCCGCGGGCGAGGCCCCGCTCGACGAGGAGCGCGCCGAGCGCGGGGAGCGCGGCGATCGGCTCGGGCAGCCGCCCGGCGTCGGCGTCGGACTGCACGCCGGCGTAGTCGAGCTTGGCCCGGCTGCGCACCCGGGCGCGTTCGAGGTGGACGGAGGTGGTCTCGCCCGAGGAGTCCAGGTCGATCGTCCAGACGACAGCGGCCCGCTCCTGGTCGGGCAGGAGGCTGACCGCGTCTTCGCTCAGCGCGACGGGGTGCAGTGGCACCTTGCCGTCAGGGAGGTAGACGGTCTGCCCGCGGCGCCAGGTCTCCGCCTCGAGCTCGCCGCCGGGGCGTACGTACGCCGCGACGTCGGCGATCGCGTAGTGCACCCGATATCCGCCGGCGCGGCGCCCGATCCACATGGCCTGGTCGAGGTCGCGCGAGGTGGGCGGGTCGATCGTGACGAACGGGATGTCTGTGCGGTCGGCGGCCGGAAGTGGGGTCCGGTGTGCCGCCTCGTCGGCTTCGCGCTGCGCCGCGAGCGGGAACTCCTCAGGGAGCTCCAACTCGCGGCGCAGCTTGCCGAAATCGATGCGGGGTGCGACGACGCGTCGAATAACCACGCGGTCATTCTTACTGCACGCGTCCCACCCCGCCCTACTAGCGGGTGGTGCGGGTGGTGGTCTTGCGGGCGGTGGCCTTACGCGCCGGCGCCTTCTTGGCCGCCGTCGTGGTGCGCTTGGCCGCAGTGCTCTTCGCCGCCGTCGTCTTCTTGGCGGCCGCCTTCTTGGCCGGTGTCGCCTTCGCCGTCGTCGTCTTCTTCGCGGCGGTCTTGCGCGCGGTGGTGGTCTTCGCGGCGGTGGTCTTCCGCGCGGTCGTCGACTTCGCGGCCGCCGTCTTCTTCGCGGTGGACTTCGCGGCGGTGGTCTTCTTCGCCGTCGTCTTCTTCGCCGCCGCCTTGCGCGCGGTGGTGCTCTTGGTCGCGGTGGCCCGCTTGGCGGGAGCCTTCTTCGCCGCAGTTCTCGTCGCCGGCGCGGTCTTCTTGGCAGCCGCTTTCTTGGCGGTGGTCGTCTTCTTGGCGGCGGTCGTCTTGCGCGCCGTCGTCGACTTCGTCGCCGACGCCTTCTTCGCCGCGGTGGTGGTCTTCTTGGCGGGAGCCTTCTTCGCGGTCGCCTTGCTCGTGACGGTCTTGCGAGCGGTGGTCGTGGCCGCCGGCACGGCTGCCTTGACCTCTTCGACCGGCGCCGCTGCGGGCTTCGCCGTGCTGTTCTTGGCAGCCGCGCGTTTCGCGGCCGTTGTGCTGGTGGCCTTCTTCGCTACGGCCATCTCTTTCTCCTCCTTGCGTTTGCGATCCTCGCCCGGCTCGACGGCCGGGCGCAGCGGATCGCGCCGATTACTTGTCCCCACCCGACCAGCGGGCGTCTTCCTCGTCCCACTTCTCATTGCGCTCCTGCACACGCTCGAGCGCACGCTCCGCTTCCTGTGCGGATCCGTACGGACCGAGCGTGAACTTGGCCGGGCACGAGTTGGAGTCGTCCTCGACGCGGTGATGGCGCACACACCAGTAGTACCGTGCGCCACTTCCGCCGTTAGTCATGAGATCACTGTGCACCGCAAACCGAACAAGCGCCACCTTTTCCGCAGAAAAATCGGCCGCGCCTCCACAATAGACCAGCCCGACTGACAACGGTGTGCGGCTCGCCGGACGGCACGATTCGCTTAGAAAGCCTTATTCGATAAGGGATTTATCCGCGTAAGCGCAAGGACCTCCACAGCGCGGCGCCCGTGACCGCGTTCCCAAAAAAATCTGGCGGCGAGACACCCGCGTGGCGTACGTCAGCCTCCACTGTGGCCCCTGACGGACCGCGGGCGCGAGTGGGAGAGGCGCGACGGACGAGTCGGCCTGTACGCCGGATTCTGTCCCGGCGGCATGTGCCGCCGGTGGCGGCCATCCATCTCGGCCTACCGTCGCCGGCAGGCTCCAGCGGCCTACCCGCAGGCATCGGGCGGGCCGCCCTCGAACGCCTGCGCGAGCCGCCGCCTCGCGGTGGCGGCTCTATCTTGGCCTTGCTCCGGGTGGGGTTTACCGAGCCGCTCCGGTCACCCGGAGCGCTGGTGGGCTCTTACCCCACCGTTTCACCCTTACCGCGCCGAAGCGCGGCGGTTTGCTTTCTGTGGCACTGTCCCGCGGGTCACCCCGGGTTGCCGTTAGCAACCACCCTGCCCTGTGGAGTCCGGACGTTCCTCGGCAACTGCGTGCTGGGCACGAAGCTGACGCGACCGCCCGGCCGACTCGTCCGTCGCGCGCTCAATCGTACTAGCCTCTGCGGCGATGGATCTCGCAGGAACGGCACTGCTCGCCGCCGCCGGTCTCGCCGCGGGCACGGTCAACGCGATCGCGGGCGGTGGCTCGCTCATCACGTTCCCCGCGCTCATCGCGGCGGGGCTCGCACCCGTGCCGGCCAACGTGACGAACTCCGTGGCGGTCAGTCCCGGGTACGTGGGCAGCGTGGTGGGCAGCCGTGCCGACCTGCCGCGCGAACGCGTACGCGCGCTGGTGCCGATCGCCGTGCTCGGCGGCTTCGCGGGATGCGTACTGCTGCTCGCCACACCGCAGCGCGCGTTCGAAGTCGTGGTGCCGTTCCTCGTGCTCGGCGCGACGGCCGTGCTCGCCTTCCAGGACCGCCTCCGGCGCCTCGTCGGTCACCCCCGTCACATGGCACCGCGCCGGCAGACCACCGCGCTGTACGCGTTGACGGCCGCCGGCGGCGTGTACGGCGGGTACTTCGGCGCCGCGCTCGGTGTGATGCTCGTCGCCGGGCTGGCGCTGCTCCTCGACGAGCGGCTGGCCCGGGTCAACGCGCTCAAGAACCTGCTTTCGGCGGTCATCGGCGCGGCGACCGTCGTCGCGTACGCGCTCTTCGGCCCGGTCGACTGGGTGGGCGTCGCGGTCATCGCACCGGCCACGCTGCTCGGCGGGTACGCCGGCGCGCGGCTCGCCCGGCGCCTGCCCGGGGTGGTGCTGAAGGCGGTCATCGTGACCGCCGGCACAGTGGTGGGGATGGTGCTGCTGTGGCGCGCGTTCAGCTGAGGTGGGCGTTCAGGTGAGGTGGGCGGTCTCGTTGACCATCCGCACCGCCACGCCGCCGTCCGCCCACATGTCCACGATGGACAGGCCGGCGGGGTCCAGGTAGAGCCGGTGCAGGAACGCGTCACCGGCGGCGAGCGCGTCACGCAGCAGGATTTTCAGCGGCGACACGTGCGAGACCACGACGAGTGTGCTCTCCGGGTACGTCTTGTGCAGTGTCGCCACCACACGGCGCACCCGGGTCGCAACAGCACGAAACGACTCACCGCCCGGCGGTGCCTCCTCAGTGGACCCCAGCCAGGCGTCCATCTCGTCCGGCCACTCCGCCCGTACCTCGGTGAAGGTCTTGCCCTCCCACTCGCCGAAGTCGCACTCGACGAGGTCCGGCTCCACCTCCACCTTCACGCCGCCGCCCAGCGTGGCGGCGATGACCTCCGCGGTGCGCGTACACCGCACGAGCGGGGAGGAGACGACCGCGGCGGCGGTGGGCGCGAGCGCCTTCACCCGCGCGGCGGCGGCCTTCGCCTGGGCCAGCCCGGCTTCGGAGAGCGGCACGTCGCCGCGGCCGGAGTAGCGGCGCTGCGCGGTGAGCGCGGTCGCGCCGTGGCGGACGAGCACCAGGCGGGTCGGGGTGGCGACCGGCGGCTCCCAGGACGGTTTGACGCCGGCGCTACCCGCGGCGGGCTCCGCGGGCCGGCCTTTTCCCGCCGCCTCACCGCCGCGCATCCCCGAGGCGCCGCGCGCTCCCGAGGCACCGCCGCGCGTCGCGGTGCCGCCTCGCGCGCCCAGGGTGATGCCGGCCGCCTCGTCCATCGCCTTGTTGGCGAGCGCGTCGGCGTGCTTGTTGCGCTCACGCGGCACCCAGGCGAACGTGACGAGGTCGAAGCGGCGCATGAGCGCGGCCGCCTGCGCGGCGAGCGGGCGCAGGCCCGGGTGCTTGATCTGCCAGCGGCCGGACATCTGCTCCACGACGAGCTTGGAGTCCATCCGCACCTCGACCTCGGCGGCGCCGAGCTCGGCGGCGGCACTCAGCCCGGCGAGGAGCCCGGAGTACTCGGCGACGTTGTTGGTCGCGACGCCGAGCGCCTCGGAACGCTCGGCGAGCACCTCGGCGGAGTTGGCGTCGCGCACCACCGCGCCGTACCCGGCGGGTCCGGGGTTGCCCCGCGCTCCCCCGTCGGCCTCGACGACCACGCGCAGCGGGCCGGTCACAGGCCGGACTCCGCGGTGCGGACCATGATGCGGCGGCACTCCTCGCAGCGCACCACCTCATCGGGCGGCGCGGCCTTGATCCGGGCCCGCTCGCTGCCGGACAGCTCCAGCCGGCAGCCGCCGCAGCGGCCACCCTTGAGCAGCGCGGCGCCGAGGCCACCGGAGGCCTCACGCACCTTGTCGTAGAGCGCGACCAGATCGGCCGGAAGGTCGGCGGCGAGCGGCTGCCGGGCGGAGGCGCGGAACTCCTCCTCCTTGGCGACCTCGGCGAGCGCCTGGTCGCGCCGCGCCTCGGCCGCCTCGCGCGCCTCCCGGGCGGCGGTCTGCTGGCCGAGCACCCCGTCGAGCGCGCCCTGCGCGGTCTCCCGCTGCTCCATCAGCTCCAGCTCGGAGTCCTCCAGCTCGCTCTGCCGCCGGGCGAGCGAGACCAGCTCGTGCTGCAGCGCCTCCAGCTCCCGCGCCGGGCCGCGCCCGGTGTCGAGCCGCGCCTGGTCCTTGTCTTTGCGGCCGCGCACCTGCTCCACGTCGCGCTCGATCCGCGCGATGTCGCGGTCGAGGTCGTCGACCGCGACCTGGGCCCGGACGCGCTCGTCCTCCAGCGCGGAGAGCTGGCGGGCGAGGGTCTCCAGCTCGGTCAGCTCCGGCAGCGTACGGCGCCGGTGGGCCAGTTGGGCCAGCGCGGTGTCGATCGCCTGGAGGTCGAGCAGGCGGCGCTGTGCTTCCGGGTCTGCCTTCACGAGCGGGGCTCCTTCAACGAGTCGTGCACGGTCCACGGATCGGTGTCGAGGTCGGAGACGACCACCTCGACACCGCAGGCGGCGCGCAGGTGGGGCGCGAGGTCGTCCAGCCACGGACGCTCGGTCGCCCAGTGCGCGGCGTCGAGCAGCGCCGGCCCGCCGCTCGCGATGTGCTCGCTGACCGGGTGGTGGCGCAGGTCGGCGGTGAGGTACGCGTCCACGCCCGCGGCGCTCGCGTCGGCGAGGAACGGGTCACCGGCGCCGCCGCACACCGCCACGGTCGAGATCACCCGATCGGGCCGGCCGGCCGCCCGTACCCCCCAAGCGGTCGGGGGAAGGGCGACGGCCGCGTGGTGGGTGAGCTCGGCGAGCGTCATGGGCGCCGGAAGGCGGCCGATCCGGCCGGTGCCGCGGCCGTCGCCGTCCGGGCCGTCGCCGGGCGTGGCCGGGCGGAGCGGGCGCGGGTCGAGCAGTCCCAGCCGGGCGGCGAGCGCGTCGGAGACGCCCGGGTTGGCGACGTCGGCGTTGGTGTGCGCGACGAAGAGGGCGATGTCGGCCTTGATGAGCTGGTGGACGATCCGTCCTTTGTACGTCGTCGGCGCCACCGACGACACCCCGCGCAGCAGCAGCGGGTGGTGCGCCACGATCAGGTCGGCGCCGACCTCGCGGGCCTGCGCCACCGTCTCCGGCACGCAGTCGACGACGCACAGCACCCGGCGCACGGGAGCCTCCGGCTCGCCGAGCACCAGCCCGACCCGGTCCCACGACTCCGCCCAGGACGGCGGGTATCGCGCGTCGAGGGTCGCGACCACGTCGGCGACGGTGGGTGTGGTGGTCGGGTCGGGTGCGCTCACGGCGGCGAGGCTACCAGCGCGGGCACGCGCTTCTCATGGTCCTCTCACACCCGGTGGCGCAGCGTGTCCTCATGATGGAAACCTCCAGACCGGGCGCTCGACCCGGTGTCCCGGGTGGTCCACCGCGGCGGTACCCGGATCGCATTGTCGCCGCGGGAGTTCGCGCTGCTGGCCGCGTTCCTCGGCCGGCCGGGTGAGGAACTCACCGCGTCGGACCTGGAACGATCCTCAGGGGGTGCCCAGAGGTCCGGCGTCGACGCGGGAGTGCAGCGCCTCCAGGGCCAGCTCCCACGGGAACGCGTCGCGGTGCTGCTCGCCCGTGCCCGGCGCGTGCAGGGGGACGAGGTCGTCGCCGAAGATGACGGTGATGTCCCAGCCGCGCAGCCGCTCCAGGCTCTCCCGAAAGGCGGGGTGCGAGCCCATGGCCCAGTTGGTGTACGGCATCGCGACGATCGGCAGGCCCTTGCCCTGCCCCTCGACGACCAGCCCGAGAGCGAGCGTGTCGGCGATGCCGCAGGCCCACTTGTTGACCGTGTTGACGGTGGCCGGCGCGACGATGATCGCGTCCGGGGCGGGGAGCACGTCCGGGTCGCCGGGGTTCTTGTAGAGCGAGCGGACCGGGTGGCCGGTCAGCAGGGCGAGCGCGGGCACGTCGACGAACTTGCGGCCGTCGGGCGTGACCACGACGCAGACGTCCCAGCCCTCGCGCTGGGCAAGGGTCACCAGCCGCCCCACGTCTCGGGCGACTGGTGACCCGCAGGCGATGACGTAGAGAACGCCGCGGCCTACCACCCGGTCATACTCCAACCCCCATATGCTCGGCGAGCTCCGCGACCGGGGTCGGCGGTGCCCCCTTGGTGCGGCGCAGCACGTCGGAGAGCACCTCGTGGGCGATCGGCCGGCAGCGGATCTCCGAGGGGGCGAGGCGGTCGCCCTCCAGGAGCATCTCGCTGGCCCGCTCGACGTCGCCGATCTGCGTGTACCCGCGGGCGATGTCGATGAAGTGGTGCGCCCGCCGCTCCGGCAGAAGAGCCGCGAACGCGTCACCGTCGATCTGCTCGTGGGTGTCGACCGCGACCCGCCCCTCGCCCAGCTCGACCGCGGCGGCGGCGCGGTGCAGCTGCACGTTGGTTGGGCCGAACGAGGTCCAGAAGTGGTTCTGGTCGCTGCCGAGCTGGCTGGCGGCCTCCTCGGCGGCGGCGAAGAGGTCGCGGACCGTCGCGCTGTCGCCGATCCGCGCGGCGGCCATCGCGCCGTTGAGCAGCAACATGCCGTACACCGAGAGCCGCTCGGGTGAAGGCTCGTTGCCGTCGCCGGGTGCGAGCCGGTTGGCGATGTTGACGTTTACCTCCAGCGCGGGACGGGCGCGCCCGAGGGCGAGCAGCGCGCTGCCGACCCGGTAGCTGGCGATGCCGGCGAGCAGCTGGTCGTTGGCCCGCTGCGAGACGGCGATCGAACGGTCGGCGGCGAGCCAGCAGAGCTCGTGCTCGCCCAGCTTGCGCAGCGTGGACGAGGCGATCTGGTAGATCTGGCCGAGCAGGTGGGCGGCCTCGGTGGACTGCTCACCGTCGGCGTACGCCGTGTCGGCGGCCTGGCCGTCGCGCAGCAGCTTGGGCAGCGCGCGGGCCAGTACCCCGTACTTGGCGTGCTGGTAGGTCAGCCAGGCGTGGCTGACCGCTTTGCGCATCTCAGGCAGCGGCAACGCCTGGGTGGGCGCGAAGAAGAAGGCGCTGATCTGGTCGTATCGCTCCAGGGCCGCGCGGATCTCCTCCACCTCGACCTGGTCGATGCAGTTGACGCTGTCGACCCGCCGCTCCGGCTCCTTACCGAGCAGAAGCTGCACGTCGACCTGGAGGACGTCGGCGATCTCGTAGACGACCGAGAACTTGTCGAGCCGGCGTACGCCCCGCTCGACCTTGTCCACCCAGCTCTTCGACTTGCCCAGCCGGTCGGCGAAGACCTGCTGCGACATCTTCCGGCGCCCGCGCCAGTACGCGACGCGGCGCCCGATGGGCAGCTCATCCACGTCGTACCTCCCCTTGCTTCGCCGGCGACCGGGCCGGTTGGGCGGTGCGGTCCCTTTCGTCACTCATTTGGGCCCGATCGCACACTCTGTGCGCTGATCCTGCCGGCCCCGCTCGTAGTTTTTGACGCAAGTTGCAAGCGGCTCTGTCAAGGCAACGACCGCGTGTCGTGCTTGGTGACGGTGCCTGGCGCCTGATATGACGCCGGCCGCTGACGTGGGAGGTTTTCTGACCATGCGGTGGAGTCCTCGACCGCCATTCATACGATCTGTGGTGCTCGACCGCTCCCGGCTGCGCCACGCCGCACTGCGCTACGCGGAGCACGGCTGGGACGTTACACCCGGCGCGTGCCTCGCGGGGGACAGGTTTGACTGCGCCCGCCCCGGCTGCCCGACCATCGGCTGCCACCCGGCCCTGGAGGGCTGGGGGGAGGCCGCCAGCTGCGACACCGCGAGGGTCACGGACTGGTGGCGACGGGTGCCACACGCGGTGCTGCTGCCCACCGGGCGGGCCTTTGACGTGCTGGAGGTGCCCGCCCACCTCGGTCTGCGGGTGCTCGGCGCGGCCCGGCTGCACGCGAGCGTGCTCGGGCCGGGGCGCGGCCAGGTGCGCGGGCCGGTGGCGGTGACGCCGACCGGGCGGTGGATGTTCTTCGTGCGTCCCGGTGACCCGCTCCGCCCCGAGCTTGACGACAGCCTCGACGTGGTGCGGCACGGTGCCGGCTCCTGGATCCCGGCCCCGCCGACCCGCCTGCCCGAGGGCTCGGTGCGGTGGTCGGTGTCGCCGGAGGAGACCCGGTGGCGGCTGCCCGACTCGTACGCCGTGCAGGGAATGCTCGTGGACGCCGTGGGCGCGGCGTCGCGCGGGGCACAGCTGCCCCGGCAGACGTCCACCTTGCGCCGCGCGGCATAGCAGCCAACGTAACGGCGCCCATCGAGTGGGTCGAGCCCCGGATGGGTGATGCATGGCGTATCTTGGCCGCTTTCACGGTGCCGATAGATCCGCCAGGTGGCTTACACCGTGAAGAGTTTCATGGGTGCGTAGCGGCGCTGTGGAAAAATCCTGGCGACCTGCGCGTCGGTGAGCCCGAACTGGCCCTGCGCCACTGAGCCGTACACGTCGAAGAGGTTGTTGAACTCGGGCACGTCGCCGCTGTCCAGCGCGTCCAGCCCGTCCCACCGGCCGATCAGCGAGCTGGTCAGCTTGCGACCGGACAGCAGCATCACCACGCCGCCGTGGCCGTGGTCGGTGCCGGTGCCGCTCTCCGCCACCCGGCGGCCGAACTCGCTCGACACCAGCACGGTGACGTCGGCGGCCGCCGGGCCCAGGTCGGCGAAGAACGCGGCCATCCCCCGGGCCAGGTCGCTGAGGCGCGCGTGCAGGTAGCCGCCGTCCTCGGTGCCCTGGTCCTCGTGGGTGTCCCAGCCACCCATCGCGATCGCCGCGACGCGCACGTTGGCGCCGCTCTTGACGAGCTGGGCGACCTGGCGGAACGCGAGGCCGATCCCGTCGTACTCGACGCCTTCCGCCGGCCGGTACCCCGCCCCGGGTACGGCGCGCGCGGCGGCGAGCGTGGCGCCGACCGCGTCCTGTACGGGGTGGTTGATGTCCTTGTAGAGCGCGCCGATCGCGGCGAGCGTGGAGTCCTTGAAGCGCGCCTCGCCGTTGAGCGCCAGTCCGTCCACAGTGCTCAGTGCCAGCGCGCCGTTGGCGCCGACCAGCGAGCGCGGAAACGTGGTGCCGACCCCGACGCCGCGGAAGGCCGTACCCGGGCCGAGCTCGTCGACCAGCCGGTCCAGCCAGCCCCGCCCGCCCGCCTCGCGCGGCAGCCCGCCGAGGTCGCACATGTCGACCGCCTGGAAGTGGCTGCGCGACAGGCGCGGGTCGGAGACGCCCGGTACGAAGCCGAGCTGGCCGTCCTTCAGGTACCGCTCCAGCGGCGTGAACGCGCTGGAGAGCCGGAAGGAGCGGTCGACCGCCAGCGCGGTGCGCTCGGTCATCAGCAGGTTGGGGCGGGCGTCCTCCAGCACCGGCTCGTCGGTCGGCGCGACCACGCTCAGCCCGTCGAGGCCGCCATGCAGGAAGACGTGTACGAGCGTGCCCTTGGCCGAGGCCGCGTACGCCGCCCGCTCGGGCAGCGCCTGGCTGGTGGCGACCGCGGTGAGCGTGGCGGCCGCACCGGTGAGGAACGCGCGCCGGCTGAGCTCGGGGTGTCTCATCCGTTACCTCAGCAGGTGTTGGGGGGAGGCGAGGATCACGCGGGCGACGGCGGTGGCGGCGCCGTTGAGGTTGGCGTCGACCGGCGCGTTGAGGGCGAGCCCGGACACGCCGGTGATCGTCTGCAGGTCGTCGCGGTCCAGCGGCTGGTGTACGAGCCGCTGGGCGAGAGCGGCGACGTAGGCGAGCGCGGTCTTCGGCGGGTTGGCGCCGACCAGTTGCTCCGGCCGTTGGTACGTGAACATGGGACGGCTGCCGGCGACGGCGTCCGCCGCCTCGTTCCAGAACCCGACCATCGTGCTCGCCGACGCCCACGCCACGAAGACGTCCGGGTAGCCGGTCGGGCCGGCGGCGCCGGCCGGGTAGTGGCCCAGCTCCCGCAGGCGCTCCAGCAGCTGCCGCGTCCCTTCCGCGAACGGCGTCCGGGCCGGACTGGCCGCCCGGTAACTGGCCGGGGTTTCCGGTGACACGCCGAGCGTGCGGTACGTCGCCACCACGTACTCCAGCGGGCGGCGCACCTTCTGCCCCACGGATGCCCAGAACTCCGACGCGCTGAGCAGCTCCAGCAGCAGCGGCTTCACCGCGCCCCGGTTGACCGTGTAGCTGCGCGCCAGCCGTTCGACCAGCGCCGGCGGCGGGGTGTCCGAGACGAACCGGGTGGCCAGCCGGGTGGCGATGCGGCGCGCCGTCGACGGGTGGTTGGCGAGGTACCGGAAGTACTCGTCGCCGGCCTGCTCGCCGCCCTCGCCGGTGACGTTGGGGTGGCTGAACCCCATCACCTTCACCGCGCCGACGTAGTGCTTGTCGGGCCGGTACACGTACCGGTCCTCCTTGACCGCGCGCCCCGTCTGCAACAGCGCCGCCTGCCGGACGTCGTGCTCGGTGTAGCCGCCGTCGACGCCGACCGAGTACTGCTCCAGGTTTTCCCGGGCCAGGTTGTCGGTGACTTCGTCCTTTGTGGACGACGACTGGTCGAGGAAGGTCAGCAGCGCCGGATGGCGGTTGGCGGCGACGAGCATGTCCGGGTAGTTGTCCAGCGCGTACCGCCGGATCACGTCCCGGTCGAACGACGGGCGCAGCACCGCCGACCCCTCGTGGAACGCGGGCACGTGCAGGAAGTCGTTCCAGAAGTCGACCATCACCTCGAAGAGCTGGCGGTCCGACCAGATCTGCCGGGCGATCGTGGCCTGCACCATCTCCTCGTCGGCCCGCACGCCCTTGGCTTCCAGGTCTTCCCGGGCCGCGTGCAGGTCCGCGATGCTCATGCCCAGCGTGGTCAACTCGTCGAGCTTCCCCTCGGCCGGCGTGAGCGGGATCCCCTCCGGATCGAACTGTTGCGTGATCCACTCGTCGATGCCGATCCGCGCGACGTCCGCCATCACCTTCTGCGTGGGACCGAAGGTGAGCCGGCTGGCCAGGTGCCGGATCGGGTCGTTGGTGAGCGCGGTGGAGACCGTCACCTTCGTCGCCTGGGCGGCGATCGCCGGGCTGGAGAAGCGGCGCCCGCCGGCTGGGATGTTGCCGCGCAGCACGTCGCCGGCCTTGGAGGCCATGTACGACTCGTTCGGCTCGGTGTACGTGCGCACCGTGCTCGGCCGCTGCCCGCCGGGGCGGCCCGGGTTGCCCGCGCTGTCAACATCGGCCGCCGGGTCGTAGTCGGGGCGGCGAAGCGCCCAGTCGACGACCTCCTGCCCGCTCGGCGTGGCCGCGAACGCGGTGCCGCCGGTGAGCGCGGCGAGCCCGCTGATGCCGAGGATCGCCTTGCGCCGCCCCACCCGCGCACCCCGCTCCTTGGGCGCCTTCTCGGGCACCACGGTCGGCTCGGGCACGGCGGGCTGGCGGGTCGCGTGCTCCGAGGCGCGGTGCCGTGGCGGCGGCGGCACGTACGGCCGATAGTGGTGCGAGTGCGGCTTTTGCTGCCCCACCGGCTCCTTTTGCTGCACCGCCGGCTCGGCGTGCTGCGCGTGGCGAGGCACACTCCGATCGACCATGCACCAATCCCAATTCTCACTGATCCGTTTGTCCCGACCGGCCCGTGCGGACCCGGGAGGACCGTTCACTCAGCGATACTTACTCAGTGATACGGGACGGTAGTTAACGTTGTGGGCGGGCTCAAGGCAAGGAGCCACCTTCGGGCACCTGCTTAAGCCCGCGCTGCGATGTCACGGCGCCCGGAGTTTGGGCGTGGAGCAGCGCAAACCGTTCTGCGGGACAACACGTCCGGCTCATCCGCCGCGGATGACCGGCTCAACCAGATTTAAGGACCCGCTAAGAGTGTCACTCGCGTGATGCTTGAAGCACCCCTTCGCTGGGTAACTGCGCGGTCATGCTCAGCAGCGACGAGCGGCGCCGGCTCGACGAGATGGCGCACCACCTTCGTACCACAGATCCAGACTTCGTCGCCCGCATGGGTGACCGTACGAGGCCTCGCCGAGGTCGCGTGCTGCTCGTGGTCAGCGCCCTGCTCTGGGCCACCGTGCCGGCCCTCGCGTTCATCGGTGGCTGGGTCGCCGCGATGGTCTCGGCCGCGGTGCTCGCCGTGGCCGGCCTCCTGGTGCTCAAGGCGAGGCGCTGGTAGCGATCACCTACTCCACGGGCACCCGGCCCGCGGCGACCAGCGCCGCCGGCCGCTCCCGCATGGGCCCGGTCCAGTCCGACACCGCCCGCTCGGCGAACGTGACCCCGCCGCGCACCACCTCGTCGAGCGGGTCGAGCAGGTGCTCGGCGCCCGGCTGCTCCCGGCCCTCGGCGACCCGCGCCCGCAACCCCTGCCGGGCCAGACCGAGCAGAGCCTCCGCCGTCGCCCCCACCGACCGGTCCCCCGCCATCGCGTCGAGCCCTTTGACCGCCACGTCTTCCGACGCCTGTGCCAGGTCGTCGGCGGTGAGACCGTCGAGCAGCGCCAGCGCCGCCCGCCGCGCCGGGGCGTGGTAGGCAAGCCCCACGCAGAACGCCGGCCCCGCCGCCAGCGCCTCCCACGGCAACCCGTCGAACGCCCGCATCTCCAGCGTGTGCCGCGCCCGCACCTGCGGCCACACCTGGGAGAGGTGGGCGCGCCAGTCGTCCAGCCCGGGCGCGGTGCCGTCGCCGAAGCCGTGCTCGACCAGCTCGCCGAACGGCCGCTCCGGCCCGGGCACGTAGCCGTCACCCACCCGCCGGTAGATCATCGGCAGCGCGCTCCCCCACTCGACCACGTCGGCGAACGACACGTCCGGCCGCACCGCGAAACCCAGTACGCCGCAACGGCTCGGATCGACGGAGCCCCACATCTGCATCCGCCGGGAGAGCACCCCGCTCGGCCGCCCCTCTTCGATCGCCGAGTTGACGAAGAGCGCCGCCGCGATCGGCGCCGCCTTCACCAGCAGGGTCAGCTTGTCGCGGAAGTCCTCCGCCGACAGATAGTCCAATGTGGTCTGTGTGGAGAGGGTCAACCCCATGACGTTCTCCGCGAACGCCGCCGCCGGCCCCAGCCCCCGGAAGTAGCGGCGCATGACGTCGATCCGCGGCTTTGGCGCCCACGGGATCCGCTCCCGCGGCGTGAACGGCACCAGCCCGCCCGGCAGCAACGCCAACCCGGAGCGCGCGGCCAGCCCGGCGATCACCCGAAGGTCGCGACGCGCGGTCGCGACCAGCGGGCCAAGCGACGGGTACGGTGCCGAGGAGTACTCGATCGCGCCACCCAGCTCCAGCGAGAGCTGCGCACCATCGGCCAGCTGCACGCCGACCAGCGCACCCCCTTCGACGATCGGCTCGGCGCCGAGCTCGCGCCGCGCCCGCTCCAGCAGGGCCCGCGAACCGCAGGGACCCTCGTAGGGCGCGCTCTGCCCGGTGCGCTCGTCGAGGAGGCCGCACTCGACCTCGATCCCGATCCGCTCCTCCGCCGCCGGCGTGAACAGGCCCCTAAGCTCCACCGTCGCCTCCCCACGCCCCAAGTGGCTAACCACCCGTAACTACACGACCACACAGAGGCGCGGTTGGGCAAGGCTTGCCGGTCGCTACATCGCCGCCCGCGCGGCCGGGATCTGGTACCGGACGGCGGTGAGCTGCTCGGATCGCGTCCACAGTGAACGTGCCGTTTCCGGGTCGAGCGCCGCGGGCGGCGTCTTCACCGGGCCCGGAGCGCCGCGCAGCTCGCGCCGTCCAGTTGGCGCGTAGAAGGCGCCGCCAGCGAGGGGCGCGCCGCCTGGTCGGCCGGGTGGCCGAGGAAGCGCTCCAGCCCGAGCCGGTCCAGCGCCCGTACGACCCGCGGGGTGTGCTGCTGGAGGTTGGTCATGCTGGTGCCCGGGTGCACGGCCACGCTCAGCAGGGCGGGCAGCAGGCGGCCCGGTGAGCGCGAAGTGGCCGAGGTGGTTGGTGCCGACCGTCAGCTCGAAACCGTCCACTGTGGTGAGTCGTTGCGGCACGGCCATCACGCCGGCGTTGTCGACCGGTACGTCGATCGGCTCGCCCGAGTCGACCAGCCGGCCGGCGAACGCGGCGATCGAGTCGAGGCTGGCCAGGTCGAGGCGGGCGGCCCGGGCCTCGCCGGCGGGACGGGCGGCCCGGATCCCCGCCGCGGCCCGCTCCGCCCGCTCCTCGTCGCGTCCGGCCACGACGACCCGCATCCCGGCGGCGGCCAACCCTTTCGCGGTCTCGAACCCGATGCCGCTGTTGGCACCGGTCACGACGGCGGTCTTTCCCTCCCTAAGTAAAGCTGGACGCGCTCGCGGCGGCCCAGCGCGCCGGCATCGTCGACGCGGTCCTGCCCGCGGGGCTGGTGCTGACCCTCGCGGCCGCATGGACCGAGGGCGCCCCGGAGGGCGCCGCCGACCCGACCGGCCGCACGGCCCTGAAGGCCCGCCGCGCGGCGATCGTCACCGCCGTCCGGCGCCTGGCGCACCCCGTGGCGGGATAACCGAGAAGTACTGGTCGCCGGAGGCCTGGTAGACGTTGGTGGCGTTCCGGACGTTCATCACGACGGTGCCCGCCGCCGGTTCAGGCGGTGCCGCCACCGCGGCCTCCGGCTCCCCCGCCAGCCTTCGCGCCAGCGCGACCAGGTCGGCGCTCGGCCGGCTCCCGTTCACCTCCCGCATCTGTTCCGCCGCCCGGGCGAGAAACGACGGAATCAGCGCCCGCTGGCCGCTGCCGGCCAACCCACGCAACGCGAGGGCGATGGCCCGCTCGGTCGGCTCCTCCCGCACGAGATCGGCGGCCCGGGTCGCCACATCGCCGTACGCGCTGGCGCGCAGCAGCAGCTCCAGCAGTTCGTAAGTGACCCTCAGGCGGTCCAGCCGCAGCCCGTGCCGGCAGGTCTTCGCCCATTGACCGGCGACATTGGCCAGTGCCTCGCCCCGCCACAGCCGGAGCGCGCGCTCGAACGTCTCGACCGCCCGCGCGTCGTCCCGCTGCCGAGCGAGCACGCGGGCGGTGCCGGCGAGATCGGTGAACCGCCGATGGTCGACCAGAACCGGGTCGATATCGAGCCGGTAGCCGTCCGACCGCCGATTGACGAGCCATTCCCGGCCGCCACCCGCCTGCTCGATCATCCGGCGTACCGCGCGAACGTAGGTGGCGACCGTCTCTTCGGCCTTCGGCGGCGGGTGCTCACCCCAGATATGCGCGACGAATGTGCCCAGCGGCACCACGCGGCCCGGGTTGAAAGCCAGTGTGGCGAGGACGCAACGCTCCGCCGTGCGGCCCAGTGTGTACGTGACTCCAGCCGCCTCGATCTCGACATCGCCGAGCAGTCGGACGTCCATCGTCGAAGTGTGGCACGACAATTTTTCCGCCGTGCTCACCAGCGCATTCGATGATCGCGTCCGGATTCGTGTCCGGCCGCCCGCCCGGTTTTCGTCCGCCCGGCGACCACACCGTCGGGGCATGCCATTTACCCGCGCCACCCAACGCACCGTCCTGGCGGTCGTCCACCTGGCGACCGCCGGGCACGTACTCGACGCCGTCGACCTCCTCGTGCCAGACCACCGGATCCAGGTGGTCTGCACGACCGCACCGGGCCGCCGGGCGACCGACGTGACCGCCGCCGGCGCGGCGTACCTGCCCTGGGAGGAGGCGATGCGGGCGGACGTCGACCTGGTCATCGCCGCCGAGCCGGCCGCCCTGCGACGCCTCCGGGGTACCTGGCTGGCGATCGTCCCCGGGATCGTGGACGACCTCGACGCAGCCTGGTCCGCCCGGTACGACGCCCGGCCGCCTGACGCGCTGGCGGTGTCACACCAGGACCTCCTGCCGTCGCCGGCCGAGCCGTGCCCTCAGGTGCCGCCGGTCACCGCCGTAACCGGCGACCTCTGCCTGGACCGCCTGGTCCGGAGCCGGCTCCACCGCGCGGCGTACCGGCGGGCTCTGGGCGTCGCGGACGGCCGCACGCTGGTCGCGGTCACGTCCGCCCCCGGCCCCGACTCCCTGCTGGCTCGCGCGCCGGCCGCGCTGCTCGACGTCCTGGGCGCACTGCCGGAGGAGGAGTTCGCGGTGGCGATCGGGCTGCACCCCGGCGCCTGGTACGCGCATCTCAGCCGCCCGGTCCTCGCCTGGCTGGAGCGGCGGCGCCGGGCCGGCCTGCGGATCGTCGATCCACCGACCTGGCGCGGGCTCGTCGGCGCCGCCGACGTCCTGATCGGCGACCACGGCGCGGCGACCGTCTACGCGGCCGCCGCCGGCGTACCGGTGCTCCGGGCGGTCCGGTTGCCGCCGGGAAGCGCGGCTGGCTCGCCCGCCACGGCGTTGGCCCGCGCCGCGCCGGCGCTGCGCCCGGACCGGCCGCTCGCCGCGTACCTGCGGGAGGCCGTCGAGACCTTCGACCCGGTGCGATACGCGGCGGTCGCCGCCGCGGTCACGTCGCGGCCGGGGCAGGCCACCCGGTCGCTGCGCGAGCAGATCTACCGCATGCTGTGGCTACCCGAACCAGCCCTCGACTGCGCGCCGACGCCGGTCGAGCCAGCCGTGGCGGTCTCCGCTGAGTCGTTCGCCAAAATCGGCTGACGCCAATCACCAGACGTGAGTGAACGGACTGATTGCCCCAATGCCGCCGGATCCCTCGCCGGACTTGAACAAATCTCGCGCCCACCTCGTACCGTAGTTAATACAACACGGTAAGTAGGGATCGGTGGTTGGCGTGGGGTGGACACCAACGGCTGACGACAAGCCGACCGGCACCGCGCCTCAGGGCGAGAGGCAATTGCACGCGCGAGACGGCGAATCGATCTTTCAGTCGGCGGGCAATCAGATCTTCTACCACCACCAACCGCCTCCCGCCGTCGCCACCCCGAGCAACATCCTGCCCCGGGACACCGCGGCGTTCACCGGTCGCGATCGCGAACTGAAGGCGTTGCTCGACACCGTCACCCAACGGGCGGAGACCCAAACGATCGTGCCGCTCTACGCGATCGACGGAATGCCGGGCGTCGGCAAGACCGCATTCGCCATACACGCCGGACATATGCTGCAAGACCATTTCCCGGACGGCCAGTTCCATATCGATCTTCACGCGCATTCCCCCGGCCAACGTCCAGCCGACCCGGCCGACGCCCTATTTCAACTGATCTCGGCGGACGGGGTGCCCACCGCGGAGATCCCGCGCGAGCTCGACGACCGGGCGGTCCTCTGGCGCAGGCGAATGGCGCACCGGCGGGCGCTTGTCATCCTGGACAACGCGGAGAGCCGAAAACAGGTGCAGCCCCTCCTACCGGGCACGGCCCACTGCCTCGTCCTGATCACGAGCCGGTCGCGACTGACCGGTCTGGTCGCGACCCAGGCGGCCGTCAACCTGACCCTGGAAACGCTGCCGCCCGAAGACGCGACCGCGCTGTTCGCCGCGGTGGCCGGCCGTCAGCTGGAGCCCGTGGAGGCGGGTGCCGTCGACGACCTCATGCGGGTCTGCGGCTACCTGCCCCTCGCGATCTGCCTGCTCGCCACCCGCCTGCGGCTGGAGCCCCGGTGGCCCGTCGACCATCTCGTGGACGAACTGACCGAGGCCAAGCATGCCCTCTCCCGCATGCGGGCCGAGGACGTGACGGTGGAAGCCGCGTTCGGCCTGTCGTACCGCCGGCTGTCGACCGCCCACCGGCGCTTCTTCCGGCGCCTCGGCCTCCACCCCGGCCCGGACGTCGACCGGTACGCCGCGGCGGCCCTCGACGGCAGCAGCCCCCGGCAGGCCGGGAGGTTTCTGGAGACGCTGTACCACCAGCACCTGCTCGACCAGCCCAGACTCGGCCGCTACCGGATGCACGACCTGATCCGCGAGTACTCGATCATGCGCGCCGAAGGCGACTCTCCCCGCGAGCGGGAAAACGCTGTGGTGCGCCTCCTCGACTACTACCGGCGTGCGGCCGAATCCGCCGGGCGCCATCTGTCCCGCCCCAGCGTCCGGCCCTTCTCCAGCCCGGGAGACGGAGAGGAGGGCCTACCGCCGATCCGCACCCGACGCCAGGCCATGAGCTGGATGAAGGCGGAGCAGGCGAACCTCTTCGCCTGCGCCGGTACCCAGCCCGCGCGCCGGCGCGGAGCGAGCGCGCTGCCGGCCCTCGCCGCCGCGATGGCGCCGTACCTGCGCCTGGCCGGTCCGTGGGACCTGGCGATCGCATTGCACGAGAGGGCGGCGGGCACCGCTGAGGCCGGCGGCGACAAGCGGTCCATGGCGGACGCGCTACGCGAGCTCGGCCTCCTGCGGCGGCACGCCGGCCAGTACCCGGCCGCCGCGAGCGCCCTCCAGCGCGCGTTCGAGCTCTACGACGAGATCGGCGACGAACTTGGTGTCGCCGACGCCCAGACCGAGCTGGGCGGAGTTCGGTGGCGACTGGGAAGCCACGCGGAGGCGGCGGCAGAGCTCCGCGCCGCCCTGGCGACCTATCGGAAGCTGGGAGTACGACACGGCCAGGCCCGGGCGCTGCACGAGATGGGCACCGCCCTGTGGGCCGTGGGCGCGTACGAGGAGGCTCTCGATGCGTCGGAACAGGCGCTGTGTGCCTTCGAGGAGCTGAGCGACCACCAAGGTGCCGCTGAAGCCCTTCACCAGGTCGGCGGCCTCCAGCAACTGACGGTGGGCTACCCGCCCGCCATCGACGCGCAGCGACGCGCGCTCGCCCTCTACCGGGAGTTGGGCGATCGGCTCGGGGAGGCCAAGGCGCTCGCGTTCCTTGGTGCTGCTCACAGCCATACGGGCGACTACGACGCGAGCCGCAAGGCACTCGATCTCGCCCTCGCCATCCAGCGTGATCTTGGCGACGGCGAGGGCGAGGCTCACACGCTGAACTACCTGGCCGCCACGCATATCCGCTCGGGCCGGCACAAGGTGGCACGGCGGTTGCTGACGGACGCGCTCGCGCTCTACCGCAAGATCGGTTATCGCAGCGGTCAGGCCGACGTGCTCAACCAGCTTGGAGTTCTTGAACGACTGGCTTCGGACCATGGAGCGGCGGCCGAGACACACGAACAGGCGCTGGCCCTCTTCCAGCAGGCGTCCGACGAACTTGGACAGTCAGAGGCGCACTCCAACATCGGCGATCTCCTTCTCACCCTCGGCCGGCCGGAGGAGGCTCTCGGCCGCTACGGGCAGGCACTCGATCTCGCGACCCGGGCCAAGAATCCGAACGCCGAGGCGAACGCATTGAATGGTGCCGGCCGGTGTCACCTCCACCTGAACAATTCAGAAAAGGGCATCGAGCTACTCCGGCAGGCCCAGAACCTGTATCGACGAATTGGCGTTGCACACGCCGCTGACGCAATCACCGAACTCCTCAACGAATGCCCTCGATAACGATCCGGAAGGCATTCGACAAACCAACTCCCGCACGACGGACACCGTCCGTAGGCGAGCGCTCGCGGAGCGCGTCTCTGCCCTGAAGGCGTTGTGCGAGCGCGGTTTCGGGACTACCGTTCGATCTCGACAGTCCATGGTAGACCCACACCAACGAGTTGGTTTTGGCGGGCAACGAGGCTCGCCCCGATAGAGGAGATGGTCATCCGGCACCGGAGGCACCCGAGCCAAACCCTCGAACTCATCGCCCTCTCCGCTGCGGCACCCAGCATGTTCGCCATCGGCGTTCTCCCGATCGCGCTCGTCGCCGCACTGGTCGTCGCGGATCCCATGCAATTGCATTTGGCAACAAATGCGGCCGCTCACCTTCATCCGTGGGAGTACGCGATGAAAGTGTGGGAGTACTCGATGAAGCTGCTTTCTCACCTGCACCCATGGTGAGCCTGGCTAACTGACCACACCCCGCGGCCGGTCCACACACTGGGCCGGCCGCGTTCGTGCGCTCGGTCGCGCGGGGCGGGTGATGATCGACGGACGGTCCGGGTGGCCGGGGTTGGCCTGAGTCGGTAATGCTGTGCACCGTGACCACCCCTCAAGATCTGGACGAACGTTTCCGGGAGGCGGTAGGCGGCCTGGCCGAGTCCGCGGGCCAGCAGGAGCCGGGCGCGCCCGTGCGTGAGGGCACCCTCCTGCGCGGGAGCGCCGCACTCGACCTGTTCGACGCCCAGCTCACCAGCCGCCATCTCGACCTGGCGGGGCGGTGGTTGCGCAGCTTCGGCGAGGGGTTCTACACGATCGGCTCCTCGGGCCACGAGGGAAACGCCGCCGTCGCCGCCGCCGTGCGCGCCACCGATCCTGCCCTGTTGCACTACCGCTCCGGGGCCTTCTACTGCGCCCGTGTCGCGCAGGCCAGAGGCGCCACGGCGGAGCAGCAAGCCAGCGGCACCACAAGCGAGCGACACGCCAGAGCAGGGCAGGCCAGCGCTGAGGACACGGCGGAGCAGGCCAGAGCGGCGGAGCAAGCCGCGGGGCTGGACGGCGACGACGCGGTCAGCGCCGCCGCCCGTGACGTGCTGCGCGGCATGGTGGCCTCGAGTCAGGAGCCGATCGCCGGCGGGCGGCACAAGGTCTTCGGCAACGCCGACCTGCACGTCATCCCCACCACCTCCACTGTGGCCTCCCACCTGCCGCGTGCGGTGGGCATCGCGTTCGCGATCGAACGGTTGCGGCGGCTGAGCCCCGCGGCCCGGACGCCGCGCTCGGCCCGCCCGCAGCTTGACGCGCGGTCGCCGTGGCCGGCGGACGCGATCGCGGTCTGCTCTTTCGGCGACGCCTCGGTCAACCACGCGAGCGCGGCGGCCGCCTTCAACACCGCCGGCTGGTGCGATCATGCCGGCCTGCGCCTGCCCGTGCTCTTCGTCTGCGAGGACAACGGCCTGGGCATCAGCGTCCGCTCGCCGTCCGGCTGGGTGGCGGCCGCGCTGCGCGCGCGGCCGGGCATCAGGTACTTCGCCGCAGACGGGTGCGACGTCGCGGCCACCTTCGACGCCGCGACGGAGGCAGCAGCCTGGGTACGCCGGCACCGGCGGCCCGCCATCCTCCACCTCACCACCGTGCGGCTCATGGGGCACGCGGGCGCGGATGCCGAGACCGCGTACCGGGCGGCCGGCGACATCGCCGACGACGTGGCCCGCGACCCGCTCGTGGCCACCGCCCGGCTGCTGGTGGCCGCCGGCCTGGCCCGGCCGGACGAGATCGTCTCCCGGTACGACGAGGTTGGCTGGCAGGTCCGCAAGGTCGCCGAGGAGGTGCTCGCCGAGCCGAAGCTGGAGGGTCCGGCCGATGTCGCCGCCCCGCTGGCGCCGCGCCGGCCGGTGCGGGTGGCCAAGGCGGTCACCGAGGCCGCCACCCGGGCGGACGGCCCGTCCGGGGCCGCGCGGGACGCCGGGTTCTCCGGGCGGCTGCCGGAGGAGGCCGGCCCGCTCACGCTCGCCCAGACGGTCAACGCGGCCCTCGCCGACGGGATGGTCGCCAACCCGGGCATGGCCATCTTCGGCGAGGACGTGGCGGTCAAGGGCGGCGTGTACGGGGTCACGAAGGGCCTGCGCGACCGCTTCGGCGCCTCCCGGGTCTTCGACACGCTGCTGGACGAGACCTCGATTCTCGGCCTGGGGCTGGGCGCGGGGCTGAGCGGCATGCTGCCGGTGCCGGAGATCCAGTACCTCGCGTACCTGCACAACGCCGAGGACCAGCTCCGCGGCGAGGCCGCCACCATGCAGTTCTTCTCCCGCGGCGCCTACCGCAACCCGATGGTGGTGCGGGTCGCCGGCCTCGCCTACCAGGAGGGGTTCGGCGGGCATTTCCACAACGACAACTCGGTGGCGGTCCTCCGCGACATTCCGGGCATCGTGGTCGCGGTGCCGGCCCGCCCGGACGACGCCGCCCCGATGCTCCGCACCTGCCTGGCCAGCGCGGTCGTGGACGGCAGCGTCTGCGTGTTCCTGGAGCCGATCGCCCTCTACCACACCCGCGACCTGTACGCGGAGGGTGACGGTGAGTGGCTCGCCCCGTACCTGCCGCCGGACGCCTGGTCGGCGGCGCACGTGCCGATCGGGCGCGCCCGCGTGTACGGCGTGGGCTCGGCCGAGGACCTCACGATCATCACGTTCGGCAACGGGGTACGCATGTCGCTGCGCGCCGCGGCCCGCCTGGCAAGCGACGGCGTAGGCTCCCGGGTCGTCGATCTTCGCTGGTTGGCACCGCTCCCGGTGGCCGACATCATCCGCGAGTCCGCCGCTACCGGGCGGGTACTCATCGTGGACGAGACACGCCGTTCGGGCGGGGTCGGAGAGGGTGTGCTCGCCGCGCTCGTCGACGGAGGGTACGTGGGTGCGGCGCGGCGAATCGCGTCAGTTGACTCGTTCATCCCGCTAGGTCCGGCTGCCCGTCACGTGCTCGTGACCGAAGATGCCATCACACAGGGTGCCCGAGGGCTCTTGGCGCGGTAAATTCCCTTCCACTCGGTGCGCCACTTGCGCGCGGCGACGCACTTGTGTGGACTACGCGCTATCGGCGGTTGACGCCGGGAGTGTTGAGATGAGGAGGCACGCGACAGTGAGCGCGACCGCTGGTCATGCCGCCGACGGCGTACGCAGCCTGGCGGACCGGTTCGGCATCGAGCCGGGGATGGTGGTCATGGAGATGGGGTACGACGACGACGTCGACGAGGATCTCCGCGACGCCCTTATTGACCGCTGCGGGGAGCTGGTCGACGAAGATACGGACGAGGTCGTGGACGCGGTGCTGGTCTGGTATCGCGACGGCGACGGTGACTTGTTCGACCTGCTCGTCCAGACCCTCACACCGCTGGCCGACAGCGGCGTGGTGTGGCTGCTGACGCCCAAGGCTGGCCGGCCGGGGCACGTCGAGCCGAGCGAGATCAGCGAGGTGGCACCGACCGCCGGGCTGCAGCAGACCTCGACGGTCAACGCGGGTAAGGACTGGAGTGCCGCACGGCTCGTGACGCCACGCGCGGCTCGCAAGAAGTAACCCATCCGCGCGCGACCGGCGGGGTCACACCAGCGACCGCCGGCCCGTCGCCGTGCGCACACGAGAAGGGGTCCCACGATGCCGATCGCGGTGGGCGTGGAGGCGCCCGACTTCCTCCTGCGCGACCAAAACAACCAGGAGGTACGGCTCTCCGACTTTCGCGGCAGGAAGAGCGTGCTACTGGTGTTCTACCCGCTGGCGTTCACCGGCACCTGTCAGGGTGAGCTCTGCGAGGTGGCGGAAAACCTCGACGTGTACGCGAACGCGGAGGTCCAGGTCCTGACCGTCAGCGTCGACTCGGTCTACAGCCACAAGGTGTGGGCCGACCGCGAGGGGTACGATTTCCCCCTTTTGGCGGATTTTTGGCCGCACGGCGCCGTCGCCCAGGCGTACGACGTGTTCAATGCCGACCGCGGCTACGCCAACCGGGGCACCTTCGTGATCGACAAGGCGGGCGTCATCCGGTTCGCCGAGATGAACATGCCCGGCGAGGCCCGCGACCAGGCCGGCTGGCGAAAAGCGCTCGCCGAGGCGCAGGCCTGACCCGTCAACTTGCGCCGAGCCAGCGGCCCCGGCAAGGTAAGCTTGCCGCCGCCTGGCACCACACCCGGCGTCGGGGCGCGTAGCTCAGCGGAAGAGCACTCGGCTTACAACCGAGGGGTCGCAGGTTCGAACCCTGCCGCGCCCACCCGAAATGCCTACCCAGACGCCGACCGCGAAGGCGGTAAGGTGCTGGTCATACGGCTTTTGGGAGCGGTTCGCTCCAAGCTTCAAGTGGGCGGTAGCGGGCACTTCGGGAGCCGTCGTTGGGCTCCGGCCGCAACCTAGCTAACCGTCAGCCGCCGCCGCGCGAGCATCAGCCCCGCCTCTGGGGTGACGCGGCGATTGGCCGGTCTGGCCGTTCAGGGCTGTCGATGACGATGTCGTCGGCAGCCCTCGAGGGCTATCGGTGGTCTCGCTTGAGGTGATTGACCTAGACCAGCCCTGATGTTGTCGGGCTCGTCATGCCGGCACAAGCTCCACGCCGCCGCGCACCACATCGAGATGGAACGACAGCCCCGTTGCGGCTGTCAGCTTCGCCAACGTCTGGAGTCGTGGCTCGGTCTCGCCGTTCTCCAAACGGGCGATCGCCGGCTGCTGAAGGCCGGTCAGCCGTGCCAGCTCGCGCTGTGACAGGCCGCGCTCGGTGCGGTAGCGAACAACGATAATCGCGACCTGGCGGGCGAACGCGGTGGAGTCCCAGATCTCGCGGAACTCAGCGTCCTTCTCCCGCCGTTCCTCGATGAGCTGATCAACGGTCTTCAGGTCGGATAGCTTCATCACTCGTCGGCGGCCTTCACCTGGCTGGAGTGCGGGTAGCCCAGTGTCGGCCCGATGGCTTCGAGCTTCTTCATCGCGTTGATGATCGCCGCGACCTCGTCGGGTGGCAGGTTGACCAGGTCATCATCGACCCGCGGGTGTCGAACGACGGACCAGTCCACCGTTAGATGATAACGCGTGCGTTATCGGACGCCAAGGCGAGGTGTCGCAGACAGATTTGATCAACCGAGCGATGCGGCCCGCGAGCTGTTACCAGTGGATACATAAATAACGGGCGGCGGGTGTGCGGCGTCCGCGTGCACGGACACCACCGCAACGCCGGTGTCCGCAGCCTGCGCGCCCCGGGGCGCGCCGTGCCCGGCGGCTACCGCGACACCGACCCGCAGTCACGCCGCGGAGATTCGCACATCAAGATCCCACTGTTGCCCGGGCATCGACCTTTCGCACGCAGCAGTGGCGCCGTGCGTCCGGCGCCCCAGCGCTGGCTCGACCGCCAGCGCCAAGGCCGCGCCCGCTTCGGAACGTAGTTATTCCGCGCTACTCGTCCCGGACGGTCGTTCATGACCCCACCGATGCCGCTCGCCGTCTACCCGCCGCTCAGTGCGGGCCGCTGCGGCCGGTGAAGTCGGGGCGTAGGGCGCGGCCGGCGGTGCTGTGCGGGTCGGGGTCACCCTCGGCGCCGTCGACCTCCCGCTGGACCTCCTCCTCGGCTTGCACCATCCCCGCGTCGTTGCCGGACTCGTCGTCTACCTGCCCGTCGCCCGGCGACATCGCCATCGCGCGGCTCAGCTCGGACAGCGGCAGCTTCTCCTCGTCCCGCCAGACGCCGTCGGTCTCGTCGCTCATACCGGGAGGGCTACCCGTCCGCGCCGCCGGCAAACGGCCGTGCCGGCGTTCACCGCAGTGCCACCACCAGGTCCAGGCAGACCCGCTCGCAGGAACGGCACGCCTCGGCGCAGACCCGGCAGTGCTGCTGCCGTTCGGCGTGCTTCGCGCACTCGTCGGCGCAGGTGCGGCAGGCGGTCGCGCAGGCTTCCAGCATCGAGCGACTGAGCGCGCCGTCCTCGCCGGCGTGCCGGGAGAGCATGCGGGCCGTGGCGAGGCAGATGTCGGCGCAGATGAGGTTGAGAGCGATGCAGCGTGTCAGGTCCGCGACCGCGTCTTCGCTGAGGCACGCGTCGGCGCATGCGGTACAGGTCTCCGCGCAGGCGTTCAGCGAGTCGATCACCGCGGCGAGGCGGGTGCGGTCGACGTCCGCCCGCCGCGGGTGAGTCTCCAGCATGTAGAGGGTGGTGGTCATGGCTGCGCGATTCCCCGTGACGGACGTCTCATGCCGCCGCGTTACCTCTTCTCCGCGAGATCCGTCAAGGCCGTGGGACGGCGTCACCCGCCGGCGCCGGTCACGGCCACCATCAGGGGTACGCCCACGAGGATCAGGAGGGCGCCGACGATGTCGAAGCTGAGCCCGGAACGGATCATCGTGGTGATCGGCACGACGCCGGAGCCGTACGCGATCGCGTTCTGCGGCGTGGACACCGGGAGCATGAAGCCGAACGACGCGGCGAACGTGGCGGCGAGCGCCGGCACGAACGGGTTGACGCCCGCCGCGACCGCGACCGGGATGACGATCGGCACGACGACGGCGGCGGAGGCGGTGTTGCTGGTGGTCTCCGAGACGAGGATCGCGAGCAGCACCGCGAACGCCGTGATGGCCACCAGCCCACCGAGCCCGAGGGCATCCGATGTGGATGTACCGATCCGCTCGGCCAGCCCGGTGTCGCGCAGCAGCGCGCCGAAGATGATGCCGGTGCCGAAGAGCAGGATCGTGCCCCAGTCGATCCGGGCGGCGTCGCTCCAGTTCAATGTGTACTCCCGCCGGCGCCAGTCGGTCGGCAGCAGGAAGAGCAGCGAGGCACCGAGCACGGCGACGATGCCCTCGTCGAGGCGGTCGCTCACCCGTTCGTACAGGGTGGACTCCGTGCCGGCGACCACCGCGACGACGCCGGGGAGGATCCACAGCGTCACGGTGACGCAGAAGGCGATCAGCGTGTTGATCTCCGCGCGGCTCAGCGTGCCGAGCTTGGCGCGCTCCTCCCGCACGTACTCCTCCACGCCCTCGATCCGCCGGATCTCCGGCTTGTTGAGCAGCAGCAGGACGACCGCGAGGACGACGAACATCAGGGCGCAGACGGGCAGCGCGGTCGCCATCCACTCCGCGAAGGAGATCCGCTCGCCGGTGGCCTCCTCGATGAGCCCGCGACCGATCAGGTTTGGCGGGCTGCCGACGGGGGTGAGGAGGCCACCGACGCTCGCCCCGTACGCGAGCATCAGCACCAGCGCCGCACCCACCCGCAGCCGCAGCGGGTCGAAGTCCGGCCGTACCAGGCCGCGGTCCTGCAGCATCTTGGCGATGACGGTGAGCAGGCCGAGCGCGGTGGGGAGCAGCATCGCGACGGTCGCGGTGTTCGACACGAACGCCGACAGTAGGCAGGTGATCACGCCGAACGCGACGATCAGCCGGGCGGTCGAGCCGCCCACGCCGGGCAGCGACAGGATCCGGAAGGCGAACCGCCGGGCGAGCCCGACCTTGAGCATGGCCTGGGCGATGATGAACGCGCCGATGAACGTGAAGATCGTCGACGAGCCGAAGGCGGCGAGCGCGTCGTCCGCGCTGGCGACGCCGAGCAGCACCACGCAGCCGACGCCGATCAGGCCGCCGACCGGGATGGGTACCGGCTCGGTGATCCACAGCACGATCACCCCGAGCAGGATGCCGGCGAGCGTCTGCTGCTTGGCGGGCATGTCGAGGGGAAGCGCGAGGAACGCGATCGCCACGAGCGGCGCCAGCCAGAGGCCGATCGTGCGCCGGGCCCGCTCGAAGCGTTCCTCACTCGACGAGAGCCGCTGCTCGCCGAGGCTCCGGTAGGTGGAGTGCCCCAGCAGGGCCTTGGCGACGTCGGTCCGTTTCTGCTCCCTGATCTCGTCCGTGGACATCTGACCGCTCCTTCCGGCACGGCACGCTTTTGCCCACGTTAAAGCGCCGTTGGGGTACCGGCCCGGGGACGGTCTGGTTTGGACTGATTAGTCCGTGAGGCGGGCGGCGCGGGCGTTGAGGTAGCGCTGCTGGGGCAGGCTCGTGGTGCGCCCGGCCGCCAGCTCGTACGCGGAGCGGGCCGCGGCTCGTTCGCCGGCCATCTCCAGCAGGTGCGCGCGGACCGCGTGCAACCGGTGGTCGCGGGCGATCCGGTCGTCGGCCGCCAGGTCGCCGAGCAGGTCGAGGCCGGCCCGCGCGCCGCGGACCATCGCCACCGCGACCGCGTGGTTGAGCGCCACGACCGGGTTGTCCGACATCCCCATCAGGACGCCGTACAGGGCGAGGATCTGCGGCCAGTCCGTGGCCTCCGCGCTCGGGGCCTCGTCGTGGACCGCGGCGATCGCCGCCTGGATCTGGTACGGACCCGGTGAGCCTTTCGGCAGCGTGGCGCTGATCAGGGCCACTCCCTCGACGATGTACGCCGCGTTCCACCGGGTGCGGTCCTGCTCGGCCATCGGGATCAGCTCGCCGTCCGGGCCGGTGCGCGCCGGGCGTCGCGCGTCGGTGAGCAGCATCAACGCGAGGAGGCCGGCCACCTCGGTGTCGTCCGGCAGCAGCCGGTGCACCATGCGGGTCAGCCGGATCGCCTCGGTGGCGAGCTCCCCACGGTGAAGTGCCGGGCCGGACGTGCTCGCGTACCCCTCGTTGAAAATCAAATAGAGGGTGTGGAGGACGGCGGCCGAGCGGGCGGCGCGGTCCTCGGGTTTCGGCATCCCGAAGGGGATGCCGCTGTGCTGGATGCTCTGCTTGGCGCGGGTGATCCGCCGGGTCATCGTGCCTTCCGGCACCAGGAACGCCCGCGCGATCTCGGCGGTCGTCAGGCCGCCGACCGCGCGCAGCGTAAGCGCGATCTGGCCGGCCGGGGTGAGCGCCGGGTGGCAGCACATGAAGAGCAGGATCAGCGTGTCGTCGGAGTCGGACGCGGGCCGGTCCGCCGCGGGCGCCAGCCACTGCTCGGGCAGCACCCACTGGGCGACCTCGTCTTCGCGCCGCCGGCGGGCCTGCTCGCTGCGGAGCAGGTCGGTCAGGCGCCGCGCGGCGACGGTGACCAGCCAGCCGCGCGGGCTGTCCGGCACCCCCTCCTTGGGCCACCGCAACGCGGCCGCTAGCAGCGCCTCCTGCACGGCGTCCTCGGCGGTGTCGAAGTGCCCGTACCGCCGCACGACCGCGCCGAGGACCTGCGGCGCCAGCGTGCGCAGCAGGCCCTCGACCTCGGCGTCCGGCACGGCGCCGCTCAGAGCTCCAGCTCGTCGCGGCCGTCTACGACCGGGCGGATGTCGACGTACCAGTCGTTGCTGAGCTGGGCGTGCTCCGGGTGCGGCGTGTGCGCGAGCTTGGCCGCGATCTCGGTGGCCCGGTCGAAGCTCTCGCACTCGACGATCGTGTAGCCGGCCAGGACCTCCTGCGTCTCCGCGTACGGCCCGTCGGTCACCACCGGCACGCCGTCCCGCAGCCGCACCCGGCGCGCGTGCACGGGCGCGGTGAGGCCCCGGGCGTCGACCAGCTCACCCGACGCGACCAGGTCGTTGTTCCACTTGGCCATGAACTCGTGCATCGTGGCGATCTCGTCGGGCGTCCAGGCCGGGCTGTCATCGACCGGCTTGCCGGTGATCATGTCGTAGTCCCGCTGCGACCCCATGATCATGATCATGTACTTCACGACGCGCTCCTCTCGATTCCGGCGCCCCGGTGGCGCCCTCACCGGAGACGTCGGAGCCACCGCCCGGTACCGGACACCGCCACCCGCAGGCTACGAGACCGGCGCGGCTACTCGCCGGTGTGCGCGTGTGGCTTGACCACCGGCTTCGACTGCGGCGACCCGTGCTGGCGCAGGACGATGCTCAGCACGATCAGGCTGCCGACGGCGAGGAACTCGCTCTGCCAGTTCTGCATCGACTGAAACCAGAAGTCGCTGGTCGCGAGGAACTTCGCCGCGCTGATCGGGGGCGCGCCGCTCTGCACCGCCTGCTGCTCGTTGTACTCCGCGGTGCCGCCGAGCAGGTGGATGACGAACGAGATCACGAAAAGCCCGAGCAGGGCGATCGACAGGCTGTTGCGGTACAGCAGCAGCGCCAGCCCGCCGCTCTTCACCGGCCCGGGCGCGTCGGGTCCGGCCTTCTCCCGGTAGTCCTCGGCGCGGTCCACCTGGTTCAGCGGCTTGGACTCCGGCGAGCCGCGCTGCACGAGGTACGCGGTAAGCAGCACGTACGAGCCCATCTGCAGGAACTCGGACTCCCAGTTCTCAAACACGGCTTCGACGAAGTGGCCGGTGCCGAGGTACGTCCAGTAGCTGTCGGCGGGGTGGCCGTACTGGGCCAGCTCCTCGTTGCGTACCTGCCAGCCGAAGATGCTCTGTAACAGGATGAACAGGAGGAAAGCGCCAAACATCACCAGAGCCAAGGCGTTGAACCAGATCCATCGGCGCATGAACGACTTCTACCCAGATCCGGGTGAGTCGAATACACGCCCTGTTCGCGGCCGGTTCAACATCAACAGCAAGGCTGCGGGAGTCGGCATCCATCGATCCCTGGGGAGGAAACGATGCCCGTATCCCGGCGTACCTTGATCATCGGGGGTGTCGCGGCCGGTGCGGCCGCCGCGACGCTGCCCGGCGCCGCCGCTTCGGCTTCTGGCGCGCCGCTCCGGACGGACCCGTTCACGCTCGGGGTGGCCTCCGGCGACCCGGACCACGACGGCGTCGTGCTCTGGACCCGCCTCGCCCCGCGGCCGCTGGCCGAGGATGGCCTCGGCGGCATGCCCGACCACCCGGTCGCGGTGCACTGGGAACTCGCCGCCGACGAGCGCTTCCGGCATGTGGTGCGGCGCGGCGTCGCACTGGCCCGCCCGCAGACCGCGCACAGTGTCCACGTCGAGCTGGACGGGCTGCCGCCCGGCCGCGAGTTCTTCTACCGCTTCAAGGCCGACCGCTACCTCTCACCGGTCGGCCGCACCCGCACCGCGCCGGCGCCGTGGGCGCTGGGCGGCGCGCTGGCGATGGCGTTCGTCTCCTGCTCGCAGTTCGAGCACGGCTACTTCACCGCGTACCGCCGGCTCGCCGAGGAGGAGCCGGACCTGGTGCTGCACCTGGGCGACTACCAGTACGAGTACACAAAGGACACGTACACGATCCCGGGCGGCAACCCGCGCGACCACGAGGGCCCGGAGACCGAGACGCTGGCCAACTACCGGCAGCGCCACGCGCAGTACAAGGCGGACGCCGACCTGCAGGCCGCGCACGCGGCGGCACCGTGGCTGGTGGTGTGGGACGACCACGAGATCGACAACAACTGGGCCGACGAGGTGCCGGAGAACGAGCAGCCGGACTTCCTCGCCCGGCGCGCGGCGGCGTTCCAGGCGTACTGGGAGAACATGCCGCTGCGCCGCACATCGATCCCGCGCGGCATCGACATGCAGCTGTACCGGCGGATCCACTGGGGCCGGCTGGCGACGTTCCACATGCTCGACACCCGCCAGTACCGCAGCGACCAGGGCTGCGGCGACGGTTACAAGGACTGCCCGGCCGCGTACGACCCGGCCCGCTCGATCACCGGTGCGGAGCAGGAGGCGTGGCTGCTGGACGGGTTCCGCCGCTCGTCGGCCCGCTGGGACGTCCTCGGCCAGCAGGTCTTCTTCGCCCAGCGGGACAACAACGCCGGCCCCACGACGGTGACCAGCCAGGACGCCTGGGACGGGTACGTGGCCTCGCGCGACCGCATCACCCGCGGGTGGCTTGCCGCCGGCGTGCGCAACCCGGTGGTGCTCACCGGCGACGTGCACGCGCACTGGGCCGGCGACCTCAAGCTCGACTACGCCGACCCGACCTCGCGCACGGTCGGCGCCGAGCTGGTCTGCAGCTCGATCACCTCGACCGGTGACGGGGTCGACTCCGACCCGGCCACCCACCCGTTCCTGGCGATCAACCCGCACCTGCGCTTCTACAACAACCAGCGCGGGTACGTCTCCACCAAGATCAGGGCGGACCGCCTGGACGCGGACTTCAAGGTCGTGCCGTACGTGACCACGCCCGGCGCGCCGGTGTACACGCGCGCGTCGTACACGATCGAGGACCGGGTGCCGGGCCTGCACCAGACGTACCTGCGGCCGCTCGGCTGATCACTCCGCTCGGCCGATCGTGATCAAAGCTCCCTTCAAGTCGTTCTAACGACTTGAAGGGAGCTTTGATCACGGGCTACTCCCGCCAGCCGGACATCTCCACGCCCCTCGCGAGTTCCACGCGCAGGCCCATGTTGACCTCCTTGGTCTCGCCCGGGGCCAGCTCCAGCTTCCAGCTCAGCACGCCCAGGTCGGTGCGGTCGACCGGGTTGGGATCGACCTTGAACGCCCGCACCGTGATCCCCTCGTCCCGGGAGACCGGGATCTGGTCCAGCACGGTGACCTTGGCCGGGCGGGGCGTGTGGTTGGCGACCGTGGTCCGGTACTCCACCTCGCGGCGCCGGGTCGAGCCGAGCGCCGCCTTAGTCGCCGTACGCCGGGTCAGCTTGCGCTCCACCCGGATCCGGTCGTCGAGGCCGAGGGCGAGCTCCACCTCCTCGCCCGGCGCCCAGGTCTCCAGCCGCGTGGTGCCGACGAAGTCGGCGTCGTGGAAGACCGAGGCCGGTCCGGGCAGCAGCGTGTGCGCCGACGTGTTGACCGCGGTGGCCCGCAGGTGGGCGTCGGGCGACTGGGCCGGCGCGGTCACGTAGTCGAGCTCGGCGCCGAGGTCGAGCACGGCGACGGTGGCCCGGTGGGCGGTGCCGTCGGCGGGCACGGCCACGGGGTGCTCCGGCCGGTACGTCGCGGCGGCGACGCCCTGCTCGACCACGCCCGTGCTCTCGGCCAGCATCGCCACCTCGGCGTCGCCCGCGAACGCGTCGCCACCGAACCCGGCCGGCATGGCCGCGGGCGGCGGGACCGGCGGGCCGCCGGCGCGCAGCATCTCCCTGCTCCGGGACGCCGCCACGGCCCGCGCGACCGGGAGCGGGCGGATGCGGTCGAGGTACCACGGGTCGAGGTCGGGAACGGTCGTGGTAGTCGCCGGGCGGGCGGTCGAGAGCACGAGCTCGCACTCCGGCCAGTCTTCGCCGGTGTGCTGGGTGACCAGCCCGAACCAGGTGACGGCCAGCCGGTCGTCGGCGAGGCGCACGTCGTACGTGGACTCCCAGCCGGCGCCCTCCACCACGTACGACAGCTCCAGCTCGACCCCCTCGGCGGCGGTCACCTGGAGGCTGACCGCGGCGGCCAGCTGGTCCGGCCCGCGCTTGCCGGAGACCTCCTTGAGCCGGCGGTCGAGCGCGTCCTTGCGGTCGCGGGCTTCCTCCGCGCGGCGGGCGAGGTCGCGCTGGCGGGCCTTGCCGGCGGCGAGCTGGTCGGCGATCGAGTCGGCGAACGTGGCCACGGCCGCCGGGTCGGCCTCGCCGGCCGCCACCGCCCGCGCGTACGTCGAGCCGGCCCGCTGGGCGAGCGTGGCGAGGAACTCGGCCCGCTGCGCCTCGACCGCCTCGTCGTCGGCGAGCTCGGCCAGCTCGGCGGTGACCGCCCGGCGGGCCTCCTCGACCCGCGCGACGGTCTCGTCGGTGGGGCGGGGATGGTGGCGGACGACCACGTCGACGCCGAGCACGGTGGCCGGGCCGTGGCCGCCGACCCGCACCGAGTCGCGGTGCAGCCCGAGCGGCAGGGGTCCGATGTGGACCGTGCTCAGGCCGGCAGGCGGCCGCAGCTTGCCGCGGCGGGTCACCCGGGCCCGGTCCGGATAGACCGTGACCGCCACGATGGGGGCGTCGAGCACGACCGGGCCGGCGCTGGCCGGTCGCTCACCGCCGCCGTGGACGGCGTCCGGGCCGCCCGGCTCCCGCACCGCGCCCGCACTGGTCGGTCCCTCACCGCCGCCGTGGGCGGCGTCCGCACCGCCCCGCTCCCTCACGGATTCCACGGGTCAAACCATACTGGCGGGATGCACACAAAGGTGATCACGGTGCGGACCGGCGGGCGGGCCACCGTACACGACATCACGAGCGAGGCGGCCGCGTTCGTCGACGGCCAGGGCGACGGGCTGCTGCACGTCTTCGTGCCGCACGCGACCGCCGGCGTGGCGATCATCGAGACCGGCGCCGGCTCGGACGACGACCTGCTGACCGCGCTCGACGCCGTGCTGCCGGCCGACGACCGCTGGCGGCACCGGCACGGCGCCCGGGGGCACGGGCGGGACCACGTGGTGCCCGCCTTCGTCGCGCCGTACGCGTCGCTCCCGGTGGTCGACGGGCGGGTCGCGCTCGGCACCTGGCAGTCGATCTGCCTGGTCGACACGAACGGCGACAACCCCACCCGAGAGGTCCGCTTTTCCTTCCTCCCCGGCTGACGGTCCAGGTTGACGCTTTGTTACCAACTGGTACATGTGTCGAGCGTCGCGTACGGGTCGACCAGGCGTGACGGAGGCCGGAGCACAAGGCAGGATGGAGGCTACAGAGACCCATCACACAAAGCAGAGGGAGCGCTGGTGGCTACCGAACGCAAGCGCCCGGTGATCAGCGATGGCCTGCCGAGCCAGCTTCTCGACATCGATCCCGAGGAGACCCGCGAGTGGATCGAGTCGCTCGACGCGGTCATCGACGAGCGTGGCGCCAAACGCGCCCGCTACGTCATGCTGAGCCTGCTCGAACGGGCCCGCGAGCGCCAGGTCGGGGTCCCGCCCCTGACCACGACCGACTACATCAACACCATCCCGCCCGAGCAGGAGCCCTGGTTCCCCGGCGACGAGTTCGTCGAGCGGCGCATCCGGGCGTACATCCGGTGGAACGCGGCGATGCTCGTGCACCGCGCCCAGCGCCCCGAGATCGGCGTCGGCGGGCACATATCGACGTACGCGAGTGCCGCCTCCCTCTACGAGGTCGGCATGAACCACTTCTTCCGCGGCAAGAGCCACCCGGGTGGCGGCGACCACATCTTCTTCCAGGGCCACGCCTCCCCCGGCATGTACGCGCGGGCATTCCTGGAGGGGCGGCTGACCGAGGACCGGCTCGACGGGTTCCGCCAGGAGCTCTCGCACGCCGGACCGGGCCGCGGGCTGCCCAGCTACCCGCACCCCCGGCTGATGCCGGACTTCTGGGAGTTTCCGACCGTCTCGATGGGTCTCGGCCCGCTCAACGCGATCTACCAGGCCCGATTCAACCGGTACCTGCACCACCGGGGCATCAAGGACACGTCCGACCAGCACGTATGGGCGTTCCTCGGCGACGGTGAGATGGACGAGGTCGAGTCGCTCGGCGCGATCGGGCTGGCCGCCCGCGAGGAGCTCGACAACCTCACCTTCGTGATCAACTGCAACCTGCAGCGCCTCGACGGCCCGGTACGCGGCAACGGCAAGATCATCCAGGAGCTGGAGGCGTTCTTCCGCGGCGCCGGGTGGAACGTGATCAAGGTGATCTGGGGCCGCGAGTGGGACCCGCTGCTCGCCGCCGACACCGATGGCGCGCTGGTCAACCTCATGAACACCACGCCCGACGGCGACTACCAGACCTACAAGGCCGAGTCCGGCGCCTTCGTCCGCGAGCACTTCTTCGGGCGCGACCCGCGCACCCGCAAGATGGTCGAGCACATGAGCGACGAGGAGATCTGGAACCTCAAGCGCGGCGGCCACGACTACCGCAAGCTCTACGCGGCGTACAAGGCGGCGGTCGAGCACACCGGCCAGCCGACCGTGATCCTCGCCAAGACGATCAAGGGCTGGACGCTCGGCTCGCACTTCGAGGGGCGCAACGCGACCCACCAGATGAAGAAGCTGACGCTCGACGACCTCAAGTCGTTCCGCGACCGGCTCTACCTCGACATCCCCGACTCCGCGCTGGAGTCCAACCCCTACCTGCCCCCGTACTTCCACCCCGGTGAGAAGTCGGACGAGATGCAGTACCTGCGCGAGCGGCGCGAGCACCTCGGCGGCTACCTGCCGACCCGGCGCACCACCACGATCCCGCTGCAGATCCCGGGCACCGAGCGCTTCGCCGACGTCAAGCGCGGCTCGGGCAAGCAGAAGGTGGCCACCACCATGGCCTTCGTCCGGCTGCTCAAAGACCTGATGAAGGACAAGGACTTCGGCCGGCGGTGGGTGCCGATCATCCCGGACGAGGCGCGCACGTTCGGCATGGACTCGCTCTTCCCGACGCAGAAGATCTACTCGCCGCACGGGCAGAAGTACACGTCCGTCGACCGGGAGCTCTTCCTGTCGTACAAGGAGGCGACGGCCGGGCAGATCCTGCACGAGGGCATCAACGAGGCCGGCTCGGTCGCCTCGTTCACCGCCGCCGGCACCGCGTACGCGACGCACGGCGAGCCGATGATCCCGCTGTACATCTTCTACTCGATGTTCGGCTTCCAGCGCACCGGCGACGGGTTCTGGGCGGCCGCCGACCAGATGGCGCGCGGCTTCGTGCTCGGCGCCACGGCCGGCCGCACCACGCTCAACGGCGAGGGCCTGCAGCACGAAGACGGCCACTCGCACCTGATCGCGGCGACCAACCCGGCCGTGGTGGCGTACGACCCGGCGTTCGCGTTCGAGATCGCGCACATCGTCGAGGACGGCCTGCACCGCATGTACGGCGAGCAGTCCGAGCCGGTCTTCTACTACCTGACCGTCTACAACGAGCCGATCCTGCAGCCGGCCGAGCCGGACGACCTCGACGTCGAGGGCGTCAAGCGGGGGATCTACCGGTACTCGCCGGCGCCCAAGGTCGACGGCCCGAAGGCGCAGATCCTCGCCTCCGGCACCGGCATGCAGTGGGCGCTCAAGGCCCAGCAGCTGCTCGCCCAGGACTGGGGCGTGGCGGCCGACGTGTGGTCGGTGACCTCCTGGACCGAGCTGCGCCGCGACGCCGTGCAGGCCGAGGAGTACAACCTGCTGCACCCGGGCAGCCCGGCGCGCACGCCGTACGTCAAGGCCAAGCTGGCCGAGGCGCCCGGCCCGGTGGTGGCGGTCAGCGACTGGATGCGGGCGGTGCCGGACCTGATCGCCCGCTGGGTGCCGAGCGACTACACCTCGCTCGGTACGGACGGCTTCGGCCTCTCCGACACCCGGCACGCGCTGCGCCGGCACTTCCACGTCGACGCCGAGTCGGTCGCCGTGGCGGCGCTGCGCCAGCTCGCGGTCCGCGGCGAGATCCCGGCCGCGGTGCCGGCCGAGGCGGCCAAGAAGTACGCGATCGACGACGTCAACGCCGCTCCGGTCGGCGAGACCGGCGGCGACAGCTGATCCCCGCTGGCGAGGGCGCCCCACGCGGGCGCCCTCGTCGTGGCAGGGTGTCGGCGTGGACTGGGTGATCTTCGACCGGCGGGATCCGTCGGTCGTGGTCGAGCTCATCCGCGGGGTCGCCACCGCCGGTGACCCCGGGGAGTACGGCGACGGCGTCGAGGTCGTCGTCGAGGCGCCGGCGCCCTCGTTCCTGCGCGACGTCTTCGGCGCCGAGCCGGCCAGCGCCCACATCGCGGTCACCAAGCCGGGTGGCGAGGTCGGCTACCCGTTCCATGTGCGGTTGGTCAGCGACCAGGGCGGCGACGCCGCGCGGCGCGCGCCCCGCCGCGGCGGCTGGGCGATCAGCAACTCGGCCGGTCTCGCATTCCTCATGCAGAAGGGCGTGGCGGGCGCCCCGTACGACTGGGCCGATCTTGTCAAGGGCGCGATCGCCGCGCTCACCGCGCTGCGGACCGACGCCGGCGACTCCGGCTGGCGGGCGGCGGTGGATCGGACAGTATTTCGGGCCCATTGGGGATGAATCGTGACGTGGGACCAGATTCTTCGCTGGCGGATCGAGCGGCAGTTCCTCGGCGCCGAGCGGGCTCCCGACGCGGTCGCGGCGGCCCGGCGGCTGAGCGGAGTCCACGCCCAGCTCGCCGCGTCGGCGGTGACCGCGCTCGACCTGCGGGTGGCCGGCGGCACCAGCGCGGAGAGCGTCGACGAGGAGCTTTGGCGAAGGCGGCGGCTGGTGAAGACCTGGGCCGCCCGGGGCACGCTGCACCTGTTGCCCGCCGCCGACCTGCCGACCTGGGTCGCCGCGATGTCCACGCGCGGCCGCGAGACGACCGGCTCCTGGCTGCGCTACCACGGGGTGACCGCCGAGCAGATGGCCGACATCATCGCGGCCGTACCCGACGTGCTCGGCGCCGAGCCGCTCACCCGTGAGGAGCTCGCCGGCGCGATCATCGAGGCGACCGGGCACGAGGATCTGCGCGAGCCGCTCACGCAGGGCTTCGGGGCGGTGCTCAAGCCGCTCGCGTTCCGCGGGCTGCTCTGCTCGGGGCCGCCGCGCGGGCGAAACGTCACGTTCGTCGCGCCGCGCCGCTGGCTTGAGGGGTGGGTCGAGGTGGCGACCGAGCCGGCCATCGACACGCTCGCTCTGGCCTACCTGGGCACGTACGGGCCGTCGACGGCGGACGAGTTCAGCCGGTGGTTCGACCTGAAGCCGGCGCTGGCGAAGCGGTCGTTCGCCCGGCTCGCCGGCCAGCTGGTCGAGGTGGAGGGCGGCGCGCTGCCGGCCGAGCTGGCCGGCGAGGTGGCGCGCGAACGGCCCACCACCGTGCACCTGCTGCCCGCGTTCGACCCGTACACGGTGGGCAGCCTGCGCCAGCTCGACCGGGTGGTGAGCGGTCCGCACAAGGCCAAGGTGTCCCGCCCGCAAGGGTGGATCTCGCCCGTGCTGGTGGTCGACGGGCGGATCGACGGCGTTTGGGACAGCGGGACCGTGACCCCGTTCGTACCGTTGGGCAGGTCGGTCCGTTCCGCCTTGGCCAAGGGGTTCCCGGAGGTCAGCGTCGCGGACTAGAGTGCGAGGATCTTTCGCATTTAGGGGGCGGCGGATGGCCTTCACCTGGGGTGTGTCGACGGCGGCGTACCAGATCGAGGGTGCCGCCAGCGAGGGTGGGCGCGGGCTGTCCATTTGGGACACGTTCAGCCACGAGCCCGGGCGGATCGCCGACGGCGGCACCGGCGACGTCGCCTGCGACCACTTCCACCGGTACCCCGAGGACGTCGACCTGATGGCCGGGCTCGGCATCGACGCGTACCGCTTCTCGGTGGCCTGGCCGCGGATCCAGCCGGACGGCACCGGCCCGGCCAATCCGGCCGGGGTCGACTTCTACGACCGCCTCGTCGACGCCTTGCTGGCCAAGGGGATCGACCCCGTGGTCACGCTCTTCCACTGGGACCTCCCGCAGGCGCTGGAAGACAAAGGTGGCTGGCTGAGCCGCGACACGGCATTCCGCTTCGCCGACTACGCCGGGCTGGTCGCCGGGGCGCTCGGCGACCGGGTACGGCTCTGGATCACGCTCAACGAGCCGTTCATCCACATGACACTCGGGTACGCGACCGGTGAGCACGCGCCCGGCCAGACCCTCCTCTTCGGCGCGCTGCCGGTGGCCCACCACCAGCTGCTCGGGCACGGTCTCGCGGTGGCGGCGCTGCGCGCCCAGGGCGCCGGCGCGGTGGCCATCACCAACAACTACTCCCCCGTCTGGCCCGCAGGCGAGGGGGACGCGGAGGCGGCAGCGGCCTACCACGCCTTGCACAACCGCCTCTTCACCGACCCGCTCTTCGGGCGGGGCTATCCGGAGCTGGGCCTGGACCCGGCGGTCGTGCACGACGGCGACCTCGACACGATCGCCGCTCCGCTCGACGCGCTCGGCGTCAACTACTACAACCCGACCGGGATCCGGGCACCGTCCACTCCGGACAGCCCGCTGCCGTTCGAGTTCGCGCCCGTCGAGGGCTACCCGACGACGGCGTTCGGCTGGCCGGTGGTCCCGGACGGGCTGCGCCAGCTCCTCGTGTGGCTCAAGGAGGAGTACGGCGAGGCGCTCCCGCCGATCCACATCACCGAGAGCGGCTGCGCGTACGACGGGATCGACGACCCGGAGCGGGTGTCCTATCTGGACGGCCACATCGGAGCGATGCGCGCCGCCATGGCGTCCGGTGTGGACGTACGCGGCTACTTCGTCTGGTCCCTTCTGGACAACTTCGAGTGGGCCGAGGGGTACACGAAGCGCTTCGGCCTGGTGCACGTCGACTACGACACGCAGGTGCGCACGCCGAAGACGTCGTACGCCTGGTACCGGGACCTCGTCAGAGCCTCCCGATGACCGCCGGGGTCGCGCCGCTGCCCGCCGCGCTCGCCGAGCCGACCGTACCGGTGCGGCGCGGCTGGATCGCGCTCATCTTCAGCGCCAACCTCGGCGTGTGGATGGCGTTCTTCACGCCGATCCAGGTGCTCCTGCCCAACCAGGTGGAGCTGATCGACCCGGCCAACAAGGAGGCCATGTTTGGCTGGGTGACCGCGCTCGGCGCGCTCGCGGCGGTGATCGCCAACCCGCTCGCCGGCGCGCTCTCGGACCGTACGTCGCCGCGGATCGGCACCCGGGAGTACGGCCGGCGGCACGTCTGGACACTCTCCAGTGCGCTCCTCGGCGCCGCGTCGCTGGCGCTCCTCGGCCAGCAGCGCTCGATCGCCGGCGTCGCGGTCTGCTGGGTGGCCGCCCAGGTCTGCTTCAACGCCGCGCTCGCGACGCTCACCGCGGCCATCCCCGACCGGGTACCGGTGGCGCAGCGCGGCGGCGTCTCCGGCTGGGTGGGCATCCCGCAGTCGCTCGGCCTGGTCCTGGGCGCGGTGCTGGTGACCGCGATCTTCACCGAGAACAAGGCGGGGTACTACGCGGTGGCGGTGGCCGTGCTGATCCTGGCGCTGCCGTTCGCCCTGCTCACCCCGGACGACCCGCTCCCCCGCGCGCACCGGCCGCGCGTGCCGCTGCTCTCCGGCATCTGGATCGACCCGCGCCGGCACCCGGACTTCGCGTGGGCCTGGGGCACCCGCTTCCTGGTACAGGTCGGCAACGCGCTCGGCACGCTCTACCTGCTCTACTTCCTGCAGGACGGGGTGAACTACCCCGATCCCGAGGGCGGCCTGCTCGTGCTGATCCTGATCTACACGGCGGGCATGATGGCCACCGCGGTCGTGGCCGGCCGGCTCTCCGACCGTTCCGGCCGGCGCAAGGTCTTCGTGATCTGGTCCGGCGTGATCATGGCGGTGGCCGCGGTCCTGCTCGCGGTCTGGCCGCTGTGGGCGATGGCCATCGTGGCGGCGGTGCTGCTCGGCGCCGGCTACGGCGTCTACCTGGCCGTCGACGCGGCGCTGATCACGCAGGTGCTCCCCCGGGCCACCGACCGGGGCAAGGACCTGGGCGTCATCAACATCGCCAACTCGGCGCCGCAGGTGCTCGGCCCGGCCATGTCCGCGCCGATCGTGGTGCACCTGGGCGGCTACCCCACCCTGTACGCGCTCACCGCCGTCGTCACCCTCCTCGGCAGCGTCTTCGTGGTGCGGATACGCTCGGTGCCGTGACCGTACGCGTGCGCTTCGCCCCGTCTCCCACCGGTATGTTCCACGTCGGCGGTGCCCGTTCGGCGCTGCAAAACTGGATCTACGCGAAGCAGCACAGCGGCGCCTTCGTCCTGCGGATCGAAGACACCGACGCCGCCCGCAACCGGCCGGAGTGGACCGAGGGCATCCTCAACGCGCTCGACTGGATCGGCATCGCACGCGGCACCTACGAGGGTCCGTACTTCCAGTCCGCCAACGCGGGTGAGCACCGCGCCGCCGCCGAAAAGCTGTACGCGGCCGGCCGGGCGTACTACTGCGACTGCACCCGCGAGGACGTGCAGGCCCGCACCGGCTCGCAGTACCAGGGATATGACGGCTTCTGCCGCGACCGCGGCCTGACCGCCGGCCCCGGCCGGGCGCTGCGCTTCCGCACCCCGGACGAGGGTCTGACCGTCGTGGTCGACCTCATCCGCGGCGAGCCCACCTGGGAAAACAAGCTGCTGGAAGACTTCGTGATCGCCCGCGGTGACGGTTCGCCGGTGTTCCTGCTGGCCAACGTCGTCGACGACATGACCCAGGGCATCACGCACGTGATCCGCGCCGAGGAGCACCTGCCCAACACGCCGAAGCAGCAGCTGCTCTGGGACGCGCTGGGCGTGAAGCCGCCGATCTGGGCGCACGTGCCGGTGGTCGTCAACGAAAAGCGGCAGAAGCTCTCCAAGCGGCGCGACAAGGTGGCGCTGGAGGCGTACCGCGACGAGGGCTACCTCGCCGACACCATGCGCAACTACCTGATGCTGCTCGGCTGGGCCCCCAGCGGCAACCGGGAGATCGTGCCGTGGTCGGTGATCGAGGAGGAGTTTCGCCTCGAGGAGGTCAACCCGTCGCCCGCGTTCTTCGACGAGAAGAAGCTGCGCGCCTTCAACGGCGAGTACATCCGGGCGCTTGACGCCGCCGCCTTTTCGGCCGCCTGCCAGCCCTGGCTCACCGGCACCGAGACGATCCCGCCGCCGCCGTGGCGCCCGGAAGACTTCGACCCGGCCGCCTTCGCCGCGGTGGCGCCGCTGGCCCAGACTCGGATCGCGGTACTGAGCGAGATCGTGCCGAACGTCGACTTCCTGTTCGTACCCTCCCCCGAGATCGACGAGGCATCCTGGTCGAAGGCGATGAAGGACGGCGCCGCCGACCTCCTGGACGCGGCCGCCGCCGCCTTCGGCGCCCTGCCGTCGTGGGACGCCGAGTCGCTGAAGGGGGCGCTGGAGGCGGTGGGCGCCGCCCGCGACCTGAAGCTCGGCAAGGCCCAGGCCCCGGTGCGGGTGGCGGTCACCGGCCGCAGCGTGGGGCTGCCACTCTTCGAGTCGCTGGTGGTGCTGGGCAAGGAGCGCACACTGGCCCGGATCGAGGCCGCCCGCGCCCGCCTGATCTGACCCCGGGACAAGAAAGTCCCGGCCCACAAGAGCGGGATCTGACCCCGGGACAAGAAAGTCCCGGCCCACAAGAGCGGGATCGGGCGCTCGACGCGGACAAGGACGGCGGACCTCCACGACCGCCGTCGACGGGTACTCGCGGCTGAGCCGGCTCCCGGCGGCGGGGCGCCGGAAGGGTGCGATCGTGTCGAGCCCCGGACACCACGATCGGCGGCGGCCGGTTACGATTCGGCGGCCGAACGATTGGGCATGTTGTCATCGGCGGCGACGATCGCAGATAGTTCGAAAAACCTGGGCTGCGCATGCAACCGGGCGTGGCATGGCGGAGTCTTTGGTTTAAAGCGGATCGTCGGCCGCGCCACGGGGCGGGACCATCCATCGGGGCGGGAGGTCGGTCATGGTCGCAGGGGTGAGCCGCCGATGGTTCATGAGCGGCGCCGTGTTGGTCGCCGTCGCCGCTCCGCTGCTCGCCCCGTCGCCCGCCCTCGCCGCGCCGGCCAAGCCTGACACGATCACGATCGACGGCGCCGAGCTGGCAAAAGCCATCACGGTCCACGCCAAGAGCAGCCCGGAGCTCTTCGAGGCGGTGCTGAGCCAGGTCAACTGGTTGGCCAGCACCAAGGGCCAGACCAGCTCGCCCAAGGCGGAAAACCTCGGCCCCAAGTTCACGGTCGTCGTGCACGTCGGCGAGCAGGCCAAGCAGACCTACGACCTCTACCCGCTCGCCGCCGGCGGCCCCCGCGCCTACCGGCCGGCCAAGCAGCCCGACAAGCGCAAGACCACCAACGCGTGGTTCTACGGGCGGCTCAACATGTCCGAGACCCTGCGCGCGGCCGGCGTGCCGCTGCCGGAAAAGCCGGAGACGCTGCACGGCGGCATCGGCGGCGGCGAGCGCGTCTTCGACGAAAACACGCTCAACCCCGGCCGCGACCTCGACAAGCTGCTGGCCGACCTGCGCGAGGTGCTGCTGCTCAACGGCGCGGTGGTCGTCGTCATCACGCTGGGACTCGCCGGCATCTCACTGCTGGTGCGCCGCCGCACCCGCTGACGCGGCGGCCAAACCCCAGAGACAAAGAGGCATCGAGCTACCGCGATGTCCGTCGCGGTCCGGACCGTTGCTCCCGCGGCCTCACCCTCCGCGCCTGGTCGCGGCCACCCCGCCGGCAGGGGCGCTCCAGACCATCGGGATCGCGCCGGAGCCAGGGGCCCGCCCGACGCGGACCCCGCGCGGCGCCGCTGGATGCGCGCGCGGGAAGCTCTCGAGCTGCCCCGTTTGTGCGTGCAGCCCGACCGCTCCGCGCACACGCCGCACCCGGCGGACCCGGCGCTGCGCTACACGTTTCCCCGGGGACCCCGCGCATGCGATCGGTCTTTCGCGGCCGACTCGACGAGGTGGATCAGGTCGCGCAGGTCGGCCTCGAACTCGGCGTCCCAGTCGACCTCGCCGCCCAGCCACCGGGACAGGCGGTCGTGCGCGGGCAGCGCGTGCGGCGCGGGGGCGGCCTCGGCACCGCTCCGGCCGGCCGCGAAGCGACCGTTGACCTCGGACGTCGCGTAGCCGAGCACGAACGTGGAGAGCATCCGCTCCAGGCGGGGCACCTCCGGCTCGGGCACGCCGGCGTCGAGCAGCGCGGCGTAGATCAGGTCGACCACGCGTAAGGCGTCCGGCGCGGCGGAGGGGCGGGCCATCAGCAGGGGGTACGCCCCGGGGTGGGCGCTAGCCAGGGCCCGGGCGGCTCGGGCGACGGCCCGCAGCCGCTCGCGCCAGCCGGCGGTGGCGGTGTCCTGGGCCGGGAGCAGGTCGGCCAGCAGCCGGCCCACCAGGCCGTCGAGCAGGTCGTCCTTCGTGCCGACGTACGGGTACAGCGCCATCGAGGTCAGCCCCATCCGCCGGGCGACAGCGCGCATCGAGATCGCCCCGAGGCCGTGCTCGTCGGCCAGGGCTAGCGCTTCGTCCAGAATCTGCTGTTTTGCCCGCACTCTTACAGCCTAGTGAAGCCCCTCAGCACCACCGGTCCGGTGGACGTTCGCGGCGGGTCGCGCGGGCCCGCGGCCGGACCGCGCCATGCCGATGGGCGCCCGCCCACCCGGGATGGCTGGACCGGCACACCGCCGGGCCGCGCCGCTCGGGTACGAGCGTCCGCCCCTCGTCCGGCGACAGCTCGCCAACCGGAGCGTCTGACGCCTCCATCGGGGCGCCAGACGCAACGCCTGCCGCACCGGGAGCGACCTGCGGCACCGCCTCCTCGACAGGCTGCGGACCGGCCCCGCAGACCCACCGAAGGTGCCTGCTGGGCACGCCGTGCTCGCCCAGCAGGTAGTGCTGCTCGCTCTCGGCGCTGCCGTGCTCGGCCTCCCCGTGCGCCATATTTCGTTCTCCTCACCGGCGGGACAACCGCCCTGTACCAGGCACCCCCGGTGCCTACTACATCACTCCTTGGCCCGTGCGGGAAATAACGTGGCCCACAATGGAAAAGCGATCAACCAGATGACGAGTGCCCCGGTGAGCCGACCAATCCACGCAAACAACTCTTCGGTCCGACTCGAGTCGCCGACCAGGAGGATGCCACCCGCCAGCAGGCCACACGCGACCGACCAGCCGGCCAGGCCCTTGAACCACTCCCGCCACTCGTACCGGGCGCGCTCCCATCCGCCTTTCGGCGGCTTCCACGGCGGCGGTCCGCCGGCGAAGCGGTGGGCGAACCGTTGGTCCGCCCACCGCACCATAGAGTGTCCGAACGCGATGGAGAATCCGATGTACGCGGCGGCGAGGCCGTGGGTGAAGTTCGCCTCCGCGCCACGCCGCAGGTCGATCATCGTCGCGACCAGCAGCACCACGTCGACGAGGGGCACACAAAGCAGGAGTACGCCACCGAGGCGGCGCATCCGCAGCAGGTACCGCGCGACGAGGCCGGCGCCCAGGATCACCCAGAACCCGATCTCGCACGCGGCGATGACCGCGAGAACCATGCCTTCAGCCTCGCCGCGCGGCCGGCTCCGGGCCTCGGCGGCGGTGAGGGGATCCGGATACATCCTTCGACGGATCCCGCGCCCCCGCCGGCTCGTCGTCCGGTCGGAGGCCCGGCACCGATACGTGTGATGTGATCGAAACGTGTCCAGGGCACTGCGGCGGGACCTGACCCTGGCGGGCCTCTCGCTCGCCGGTGGCCTCGCCATGCTCGCGCTCGGCGTCGCGCACACGATCCAGCCGTGGCCGTCGCGGCTGCCGATCGCGTTCTTCGTACCGCCGCTCGTGCTCGCCTGCGTCGCGCTCGCCCTGCGCCGCGTCGCCACCCGCGCCGGCCTCGCCCTCGGCACGGTCGCGCTCGTCCCCGACCTCGCGATGGGCGCCTCGCTCGGCACCCTGCTGGTCTACACGCAGATCCTCTACGACACCTGCCTGTACGGCTCGGCCCGGATGTGGCGGATCCTGCTGCGGGTCGGCATCGGGGTGAGCGCGGCCTGCGCGATCGCCGGGCCGATCCTCGCCGGTTCGTGGCGCGGCCTGCAGCTGGCCATCCCCGCGGTACTGATCCTGGTCCTGCCGGTGGTGACCGCGATCAGCGTGCGGCAGTACCGGGACCAGGCCGCCGCCGAGCGGGCCCGCGCCGAGCAGACCGCCCGCCTCGTCGAGCTCGACCGCCGGCAGGCCGTCACCGCCGAGCGCACCCGGATGGCCCGCGAACTGCACGACGTGATCGCCAACCACCTCAGCGCGGCGGCCATCCACGCGACCGCCGCCCTGTCCGTGCGCGAGCGCGACCCGGACGCCGTCGAGCAGGCGCTGAAGGTGATCCGGGAGAACAGCGTGCAGGGGCTGGCCGAGATGCGCCAGATGATCGAGCTGCTCCGCGAAGACGCCGGCGACGACGAGCCCACCCGGGTACGGCTGGCCGAGCTCGACCAGCTCGTCGCGCAGGCGCGCGGCGCCGGGCTCACGGTACGGCTGGAGACCAGCGGCGAGCCGCGCCCGCTGCCGGTCGGGGTGGATCTCGCGGCGTACCGGATCGTGCAGGAGTCGCTGACCAACGCGCTCAAGCACGGGACCGGCCGGGCGGACGTGGCGGTCGCGTACGGCGCCGGGATCGTCTCGCTCACCGTCGAAAACCCGATCAACGGCGCGGCGGCCGTACCCGGTGCGGGTGCCGGACTGATCGGCATGCGCGAACGGGCGGCGCTGCTGCACGGCCGCTTCGACGCGGGCGGCGACGGCACCCGCTGGCGGGTGCACGCGGAGCTGCCGACATGAGCGTGCGCGTCGTCATCGCCGACGACCAGGACGCGGTCCGCGCCGGCCTGGCCATGATCCTGAACGGCGCGCCGGACGTCGAGGTGGTCGGCCAGGCCGCCGACGGCGCCGAGGCGCTCGCCCTCTGCCGCCGCCTCCACCCGGACGTGGCCGTGCTCGACGTGCGCATGCCCCGCCTGGACGGCATCTCCGCCACCCGCGAGATCGTCGCCGAGGGGCTGGCGGACGTGCTGGTGCTGACCACGTTCGACCTCGACGAGTACGTCTTCGGTGCCCTCCGCGCCGGCGCCGCCGGCTTCCTGCTCAAGGACACCGACGCGGACGGCCTGGTCGCCGCCGTGCGCACGGTCGCCCGCGGCGACGGCATCATCGCCCCGGCCGTGACCCGGCGGCTGATCGCCGCGTTCGCCGCCACCGCGCCCGGCGCCCCGGCCGCCCTGCGCGCGGCCGTGGAGGGCCTGACACCGCGCGAACGGGATGTGCTCGCCTGCCTGGGACAGGGCCTGTCCAACCTGGAGATCGCCGGCCGCCTGGAGATGGCCGAGTCGACCACCAAGACACACGTCAGCCGCATTCTCACCAAACTGGGGCTTCGCAGCCGAGTCCAGGCCGCCATTCTCGCCCAGGACCTAAACCTATCGATCAAGGGATTTGATGGATGATCGGCCCATGTCCCCCAATGGACTGAACTGAAATCTTCCCGGCATGCAGACATTCCCCGGGGAGACCCGAGTTGACAGCCGCCCGTGTGCACGCTATAAAGGACTCAATGTTCCCCGCCATCTTGGCCTCGGCCTGGATTGGCGGGGATTGTTCTTTGCCGACGGAGCGGTCCCGTGACGGATCGCCTGATGCTCTTCGTGGATTACCAAAACGTCTACCGAGGCGCGCGAGACTGCTTCCATCCTGAAACAGGCGTCCCCAACGTCGCCGGACAGATCACGCCTGTTCTGATCGGCGAGCACATCGTCGAGAGAGACGCGTTCGCCCGAGAGCTCTCCGGCGTTCGGATCTACCGTGGCCTGCCTGACGCCACCCGTGACAGCCGGGGAAACGCCGCTTGCACCCGGCAGATCGAGGACTGGTCCGCTGATCCGCGAGTCGCTGTGATCACCCGACCGCTCCGCTACCCACGAGGATGGCCAGACCGAGCCCAACCTGGCGAAAAACCGCAGGAGAAAGGCGTAGACGTCGCGTTGGCGGTCGACTTCGTGCGGCTGGCATTAGAGGACCAATATGACGTCGGCGTGCTGATGTCGACAGACACGGACCTCAAGCCCGCCCTTGAGACCGTGGCAAAGTTCACCGACAAACGGGTAGAGGTCGCCGCTTGGAGTGGCCATCGCCGGCACAGCAAACGGCTCTCCATTGATGATGTGCGGCTCTGGTGTCATTGGCTCGACCAGAAGAATTACGACGAGGTTTGCGACACGACCGACTATTCGCGGCCATGACGGGCGGTGGCGGCTCTCGCGGCCAGCGGGACCACCGTCAGGGCGAGCAGCCACCCGCCCAGCACGTCCGTCGGCCAGTGGGCCAGCAGCAGCACCCGCGTCGCGCCGATGAAAAGGGCGACCGCCGCCGCTCCCGCCACCACCAGCGTCCGACCCCGTCGGGCCAGGCGTGGCCACAGGAGCAGCACGGCGACCAGCGCGGCCGCGGCGGCGTGCGAGGTGTGGCCGCTGGGAAAGCCGTTGCTGTCCACGAAGACGAAGCCGTCTGGCGGGCGCGGCCGGTGCAGTGCCCAGTGCATGAGGCCCCACAGCGCCGGCACGAGCACGGTGACCCAGGCGCACAGGTACGCCTCGCGGCGGTGGCGGCGCAGCAGGAAAGCAGCCATCGCGACCACGCCGGCGGCCACGTAGGAGAGCGTCGCGGCGACGTCGGTGGCGACGCGGAGCACGTCGACCAGGTCCGGGTGGTCCACGCCGTACTCCCGCAGGTCTTCGCTCAGCGCCGTGTCCAGCCGCTCGACCGGGGACCAGTCGCCGACCACGACGGCCATCAGCGCGAGAAACGCGGCCAGCGCCACGAGCGGCACGACCAGCGGAGGGCGGGCGATCATCCCGGCCATAGTGGCATGGACCCGGGCATGACAGGCTGGTGTCGTGCCACCGGGCAGCGATGACGGCGCAGCGCTGAGCGAGACCGTACGGCGGATCGAGCGATCGGCCGGCGCCCTGGCGACCGCGAGCGTGTCCCGGATGGACGAGACGCTCCCCTGGTTCCGCGAGCTTCCGGCCGACCAGCGGGCCTGGGTCATGCTGGTCGCCCAGGCGGGCGTGCGCTCCCTGGTCGAGTGGCTGCGCCGGGACGGGCGCCGGCCCGGGCAGGATCTGGCCGACGAGATCTTCGACGCGGCGCCCACCGCACTGGCCCGCTCGATCTCGTTGCAGCAGACGGTGGCCCTGGTCAAGGTGACCATCGACGTGGCCGAGGAGCAGGTGCCGCACCTCGCCGTACCCGGTGAAGAGGCCGCCCTCCGCGAAGCCGTGCTGCGCTTCTCGCGCGAGGTGGCGTTTTCGGCCGCGCGGGTCTACGCCCGGGCGGCGGAGTCGCGCGGCGCCTGGGACGCGCGGCTGCAGGCCCTGCTGGTCGACGCGCTGCTGCGCGGCGACTCCTCGGACGTGCTGGCCAGCCGGGCGGCGGCGCTGGGCTGGGCGGACGCCCCGCCGGTGGCGGTCGCGGTCGGGCGCTCGCCGGGGGGTGAGGCGGCCGCGGTGCTGCACACGGTGTACCGGGCGGCGCGGCGGATCGGTGTGGAGATCATCGGCGGCGTGCACGGCGACCGGCTGGTGCTCGTGCTCGGCGGGGCGAGCGATCCGCTGGACGCCACCGCCAAGTTGCTGGCCGGCTTCGGCGCCGGCCCGGTCGTGGTCGGACCGGTCGTGGCCACGCTCGACGAGGCGACCGAGTCGGCCCGGGCCGCGCTGGCCGGCTTCCGCGCGGCGCCCGGGTGGCCGGACGCCCCGCGCCCCGTCGCCGCGCGCGACCTGCTCCCCGAGCGCGCCCTGGCCGGCGACGTCGAGGCCCGGCGGCGGCTGCGGCAGGACGTGTACGGCGGCCTGGTGCGGGCCAGCGGCGAGCTGCTGGAGACCCTCGACGCCTTCTTCGCGGCGGGCGGGGTTTTGGAGGGCGCGGCCCGGGCACTCTTCGTCCACCCGAACACCGTGCGTTACCGGCTCCGCCGGGTCGCCGACGTCACCGGCCTGTCGCCGTTGACCCCGCGGGACGCGTTCGCGCTGCGTGTGGCGCTCACGATCGGGCGGCTCGACCCGCAAGCGCCTGTGACACCGGCCATAACCTGAACGAACCTTTGGGTGTAACCTGCGATCTTTGTAGGGTCTCCACAAAGTCTGTAGTGCGGTTTGGTGCATGCCAGCACCCACCTGACCCGCCAGTATCAAGGAAAGTCTTAGTCGTGCTCGCCGTACTCTCGCCCGGACAGGGCTCCCAGAAGCCCGGATTCCTGACCCCATGGCTGGAGCTGCCCGGCGCCGAGGCGCGCCTGCGGTGGTGGTCCGCGCTCGCGGGCGTCGATCTCGTGCACCTGGGCACCGACGCCGACGCCGACGCGATCAGGGACACCGCGCGCACCCAGCCGCTCCTGGTCGCCGCCGCCCTCCTCACGGCCGAGCAGCTCCCGATGTACGACGTGGCCGTGGTCGCCGGCCACAGCGTCGGCGAGCTGGGCGCGGCCGCGCTGGGCGGGGTGCTCTCGCCGGAGGCGGCGATCACGCTGGCCGGCGTGCGCGGGCGCGAGATGGCCGCCGCCTGCGCGCTGGAGCCGACCAGCATGGCCGCCCTGCTCGGCGGGGAGGCCGAGGAGGTCGTCGCCGCGATCGAGGCGTACGGGCTGTACCCGGCCAACCGCAACGGCGCCGGTCAGATCGTCGCCGCCGGCGCGGTCGACAAGCTGGAAAAGCTGGCCGCCGACCGCCCGGGCGGGGCCCGGGTCCGGACGCTGCAGGTGGCCGGGGCGTTCCACACGCCCTACATGGCGCCGGCCGAGAAGGCGCTCGCCACCGTGGCCGCCGGCATCACGCCCGCCGACCCGAGCAAGATCGTACTGTCCAACCTGGACGGTGCCGCCGTCAACCACGGCCGCGAGCTGCTGCAGCGGCTGGTCCGCCAGGTCACCGCACCGGTGCGGTGGGACCTGTGCATGCGTACTCTCGCCGACCTCGGCGTCACCGCGGTGATCGAGCTCGCCCCGGCCGGCACGCTCGCCGGGCTGGTCAAGCGGGAGCTCGCCGCCACCGGCGTACCCGAGATCGTCACCCTCAACACCCCCGACGACCTGCCCAAGGCGCGCGACCTGATCGCCCGCCACGGCGCCGCGCCCGACCACGAGCCGACCCCCCAGTTTCGGGTCGTGGTCGCGGCGAACGCCGGCACCTTCGAGCCCGCCGCCGGCCTCGCCGAGGGCGACGACATCTCCGCCGGCCAGGTGATCGGCCACGTCGCCACCCGCCAGGGTCCGGTCGAGGTCGCCGCCCACGACGGTGGCGTACTGACGGAGTGGCTCGCGCACCACGACGACCCGGTCGCCCCGGGCCAGCCCCTCGCCCGCATCGGAGGACATCTCTAATGGCCGGTTCGCGCATCCTTTCGATGGGTCACTACCAGCCTTCCCGCCTCGTCACCAACGACGACCTCGCCGCCATCGTCGACACCAACGACGAGTGGATCCGGGACCGGGTGGGCATCGTGACCCGCCGGATCGCGGAGGGCGAGACGGTCGCCGACATGGCCGCGTCCGCCGCGGGTAAGGCGCTGGCCGCGTCCGGGCTCACCGCCGCCGACATCGACATGGTCGTGGTGGCCACCTGCTCCTCGATCGACCGCTGCCCCAACGTAGCCAGCCGGGTCGCCAGCAAGCTCGGCATCGCCGCCCCCGCGGCCATGGACGTCAACACCGCCTGCTCCGGCTTCTCGTACGCGCTCAGCACCGCCGACCACGCGATCCGGGCCGGTGCCGCGCACAACGCGATCGTGATCGGCGCGGAGAAGCTCTCCGACATCACCGACTGGAGCGACCGTTCCACCTGCGTGCTCTTCGGCGACGCGGCCGGCGCGGCCGTGGTGACGGCGGCGCCCGACGGCGAGGAGCCGGGCATCGGGCCGGTCGTGTGGGGCTCGGCGCCGGAAAAGGGCGACGTGCTCAAGATCGAGGGCTGGCAGCCGTACATCCAGCAGGAGGGCCAGACGGTCTTTCGCTGGGCCACCACGATGCTCGCGCCGCTCGCGCGCCAGGCCTGCGAGCGGGCCGGCGTCGCGCTGGAAGACCTGGCGGCCTTCGTGCCGCACCAGGCCAACGCCCGGATCATCGACGGTATCGTCAAGCGCCTCGGCATCCCCAACGCCGTGATCGCGAAGGACATCGTCGAGTCCGGCAACACCTCGGCGGCCAGTGTGCCGCTGGCCCTCTCCAAGCTGGTCGAGCGGCGCGAGGTGCCTTCGGGCGCCCCGGTGCTGCTCTTCGGCTTCGGCGGCGGCCTCACCTACGCCGGGCAGGTCATCCGCTGCCCGTGAGCGCGCCGCCGCCCGCGGACCCCGCCAAGCGGCGCGAGCGAAGCGGCGGCGGCAAGGCGCCACAGTTCCAGACGATCCGATTGCATCCAGACGATCCCATTGCACGAGAGGAAACAATCCCCATGACCCGTGACGAGATCATCGCCGGCCTCGCCGAGATCCTCGAAGAGGTGGCCGGGGTGAACCCGGACGACGTGGCCGAGGAGAAGTCGTTCACCGACGAGCTCGACGTGGACTCGCTCTCGATGGTCGAGGTCGTGGTCGCGGCCGAGGAGAAGTTCGGGGTCAAGATCCCCGACAACGAGGTACAGAACCTGAAGACCGTGGGTGACGCGGTCTCCTACATCGAGAGCAACGCCTGACCATGCCACACACAGACGTCGTCGTCACCGGGCTCGGCGCGACCACCCCGTTGGGCGGGGACGTCGCGTCCACCTGGGACGCAATGCTCGCCGGCCGCTCCGGGGTGGGTCCGCTCACCCAGGAGTGGGCGCAAAACCTCCCGGTACGGATCGCGGCGCAGCTCGCCGTCGAGCCGTCCGAGAAGATCGAGCGGGTCAAGCTGCGCCGGCTCGACCGGTCCGAGGCGGTCGCCCTGATCGCCGCGCACGAGGCGTGGGCCGACGCCGGCCTCGCCGACTCCGGGCTGGATACCGAGCGGCTCGCGGTCAGCGTCGGCACCGGTATCGGCGGTGCGATGACGCTGCTCGCCCAGGACGACATCCTGGAGGCCTCCGGCCCGCGCAAGGTGTCGCCGCACACCGTGCCGATGCTGATGCCCAACGGCCCGGCCGCCTGGGTCGGCCTGGAGCTCGGCGCAAAGGCCGGGGTGCACTCGGTCGCCAGCGCCTGCGCCACCGGCGCCGAGGCGATCGCGCAGGGGCTCGACATCATCCGCTCCGGCCGCGCCGACGTGGTCGTGGCCGGCGGCACCGAGGCGGTCGTACACCCGCTGCCGATCGCCGGGTTCGCCTCCATGCGCGCTATGTCGGTGCGCAACGACGAGCCCGAGCGGGCCTCCCGCCCGTGGGACAAGGGGCGCGACGGCTTCGTCCTCGGCGAGGGCGCCGGCGTCGTCGTCCTGGAGCGGGCCGAGCACGCCAAGGCTCGCGGCGCCCGGGTGTACGCGCGCCTCGCCGGCACCGGCATCACCTCGGACGGGTTCGACATCGTGCAGCCCGACCCGGAGGGCCGCGGCTTCGTCCGGGCCGTCCGCAAGGCGCTCGCCGAGGCCGACCTGGCCGGCTCGGACGTGGTACACGTCAACGCGCACGCCACCTCGACGCCCACCGGTGACATGGTCGAGGTCGCCGGCCTGCGCGCCGCGATCGGCGACCACGTGGTGCTGACCTCCACCAAGTCGATGACCGGCCACCTGCTGGGCGCGGCCGGCGCGGTGGAGACGATCGCCACGATCCTGGCCATCCGCGACGGGGTCATCCCGCCCACGGTCAACCTCGACGACCCCGAAGACGGCCTGCTCGACGTGGCCGCGCACAAGGCCCGGCACGTCGACGTGCCGGTCGCGCTGAACAACTCGTTCGGCTTCGGCGGGCACAACGTCGCGCTGCTGTTCACCCGCCCTTAAAGGGAGGCCCGTCGTGACCACCACCACGTCCGCCGTCGCCGATTCGTCCACTGTGGACCATCGCGACCCCGAGGTACGGCTGCGTGCCCTCTTCGACGCCGGCTCGCTGCGGCTGATGATGTCGCGCGACGACTCCGGCGTCCTGTGGGCCCGCGGCGAGATCGAGGGCACACCCGCCATCGCGTACGCCAGCGACGGCACCAGGATGGGTGGCGCGATGGGCGCCGAGGGCTGCCGCCACATCGTCGACGCGATCGACGAGGCCGTCCGCGAGCGGGTGCCGGTACTCGGCCTGTGGCACTCCGGCGGCGCCCGGCTCGCCGAGGGCGTGGTCGCGCTCGACGCGGTCGGCCAGGTCTTCGCCGCGATGGTGCGGGCCTCCGGGCGGGTGCCGCAGATCTCCGTGGTGCTCGGTCCGGCGGCGGGCGGCGCGGCGTACGGCCCGGCGCTCACCGACATCGTCGTGATGGCCGGCGCCGGCCGGATCTTCGTCACCGGCCCGGAGGTGGTCCGCTCGGTCACCGGCGAGCAGGTCGACATGGAGCGGCTGGGCGGCCCCGAGCCGCACGGCCGGCGTTCCGGCGTGGTGCACGTGACCACCAAGGACGACGAGTCGGCGCTGGCCGAGGCGCGCAAGCTGGCCCACCTGCTGGGTCGCCAGGGCCGCCTCAGCCCGGCGGACGTGCCGGTCGGCGACGTCGACGGGCACGACATGGCCGCCGCGATGCCGGCCGAGGCAAACCGCGCGTACGACGTCAAGCCGGTGGTCAAGGCGCTGCTCGACGGCGAGGCGGTGGAGCTGCACGCCCGCTGGGCGCCCAACATCGTGACGACGCTGGGCCGCTTCGCCGGCCGTACCGTCGGGGTCATCGCCAACAACCCGCTGCGCCTGGGCGGCTGCCTCGACTCGGCCAGCGCCGAGAAGGCGGCCCGCTTCGTGCGGATGTGCGACGCGCTCGGGGTACCGCTGGTCGTGCTGGTCGACGTGCCCGGCTACCTGCCCGGCCTGGGCCAGGAGTGGGACGGCGTGGTGCGGCGCGGCGCCAAGCTGCTGCACGCCTTCGCCGAGGCGGTGGTGCCGCGGGTGACGCTGGTGACCCGCAAGGCCTACGGCGGCGCGTACATCGCGATGAACTCCCGCTCCCTCGGGGCGACCGCGGTCTTCGCCTGGCCCAACGCGGAGCTCGCGGTCATGGGCGCCTCCGCGGCGGTCAACATCCTGCACCGCAAGAAGCTCGCCGCCGCCCCGATCGAGGAGCGCGAGGCGCTGCGCACCCAGCTCGTCGAGGAGCAGACCCGCGTGGCCGGCGGCGTCGGGCGAGCGCTGGAGATCGGCGTGGTCGATGACGTCATCAAGCCGGACGAGACGCGACGCCGCATCGCCGAGGCGCTCGCCGGCGCACCCGCCGCCCGCGGCGCCCACGGCAACATCCCCCTCTAGCGCCGCACTCCCCACGGCTGTGATCAAAGCTCCCCTCAAGTCGTTAGAACGACTTGAGGGGAGCTTTGATCACAGCCCATCACCCCGACTCGGTACGGCGGTGGGCGCGGAGCATCAGGGAGACGCCGGGGAGCGACTTGACCGGCAGGTACCGCTCGGCGGCGATGATCGCGGTCAGCCCGAGGTTGACCACGGCCGGCAGGTCGTCGAGGTCGCTGCCGGTGGACTTGCGGCGGCGCCAGGCTGCGATCGGGCGGAGCAGGACGTTCCAGCTCCACATCTCGTCGATGACCAGCCCGGCCTTCTCCACGACGGCGGCCAGCGACTCCCGGGTGTACCGCCGCACGTGGCCGACCGCGACGTCGTGGGCGGACCAGAGCCGCATGTCGCAGGGTACGGCGATCAGCGCGCTGCCACCCGGCCGCAGGGTGCGGTGGATCTCGCCGGCCGCGGCGTGGTCCTCGTCGATGTGCTCCAGCACGTCGAACGCGACGACCAGGTCCAGGCTCGCGTTCGGCAGCGGCAGCGCGCGGGCGTCGGCCCGGATCACGTCGAGCCCCCGCTCGGCGGCCACCTCGGCCCCCTCCGGGCCGTACTCCAGCGCGACCGGCGACCATCCTCGGCGCTTGAGCACCCGCGTGTTGCCGCCGCCGGCCGCCCCGATGTCCAGAGCCCAGCGGCCACCGCCTGCACCAGGCGCCCCAAAGACACCACGAGCGCCGAAACCGCCGCCGGAAGGGGCAGCGACACGGGCGACCGGAGCGACCGGACGAGGGAGGCGGCGCAACGCCCGGTCGAGCAGCACGCGGCGCTCCCGGTACCACCAGTGGGTGTCCTCGAGCGCGGCCAGCTTGCGGATCTCGGTCGCCTCCACCCCGTACACCCTAGGTGGTGCCGGCATGCGACCTGATCACCGCCCACCGGGCACGGGCCCCACAGCCTCATGGCGCGGGCAACGAGTACACGGCCATCCGGGAGTTTTCGAAGCGCAGCGGTGCCAGGGCGGCCAGGTCGGGCGACTCCAGCCGCACGTCGCGGTCGACCACCAGCCAGCGGACGCCCCGCGCGCGCAGAGCTCGCAGCACGTCGGGGGTCGGCTCGTAGAACGCCGCGTCGTTGGCGGCCAGCAGCGCCGGCTCCCAGAACGGTACCCATGGCCCCTGCGGCTGCCCGACCACCCGCGGCGCGAACGCCCAGCCCTCGACCAGCACCGACCGCTCGGTGTACGCGCTCAGCCAGAACGACCGCGCGTCACACAGCCCGGCCTTCTCGGGGAGGAGGCAGTGCGCGTTGGTGGCGACCACGTCGTCCGGGTGGCTGTGGTCGTGCACCCAGCGGGCGGCCTCGATCCGCGAGGCGGGCAGGGCGGTCACCGCGTACGCGCCGCCGTTCGGGTAGCGGTGTGCGGCCTCGGCGTCCATGACCAGCCCCGGTGCGCCGGCGACGAGTACGGCCGTCAGCAGCACCGGAGCGAACCGCCCGCGCCACAGCAGCCCGAGGATCGCGAGCCCCAGCGCCAGCCCGAGCGCCCAGAACAGCAGCGGGAGCAGCGGCTCGTACAGCGGCTGCCAGGTGACCTGGGCCGGGCCGCCGATCAGCTGCACCGCGCAGAGCAGCGCCCCGAACCCGATCGCGAAGCCGACCCGCACGCCGACAGCCCTCCTGTCGCGGGGGGGGGGGGGGGGGGGGGGGGGGGGGGGGGGGGGCCGGCGCCCCCCCCCCCCCCCCCCCCCCCCCCCCCCCCCCCGCCCCCCCGAACCCGATCGCGAAGCCGACCCGCACGCCGACAGCCCTCCTGTCGCGGGCGGTCTCGTCGCGCGAGCGCGACGAGACCACCCGCTCCGGAAAGGAAACGACCGCCCAGCCCCACGCGGAGAGGATCACCCCGAACGCGAACGAGGCCCGCAGGAAGTACTGGTTGCTGCTGCCCGGGTGCGCGGTCGCCAGGTAGAGCACGGGCCCCACGGCCGCCCCGGCGAGCAGGAAGACCTGCTCCGGCAGCAGCCGAAGCCGCTGCCGCCACAGCAGCGCGACGATCCCGGCGAGCCGGAGCTGCATGTTGAGCAGGAACGCGACCACGGCGAGGATCCAGGTGGGCGCGGACGAGACGTACGGTGCGAGGCCGGAGAACGGGCGCACGGTCACGCCGTGGCTCTCGAACGCGAACAGGACCGCGGTCGCGAACACCTGCGCCGCCACCGCCAGCCCCAGCGCGCCGAGCACCGCCCAGGGCAGCCGCCGCCGGCTCACGAGCAGTACCAGCGCGGTGATCCCGAGCGCGCCGGCGGCCACCGGGATCGAGCTCGCCTTCGCCCCGGTCGAGCCGGCGAGCAGGAGCCCGGCGAGCACCCACGTGCCGCGCGAGGCCTCGCCCCGGACGATCGAGGCGAGCACGCCGATCAGCGGCAGGAGTAGCACCCAGCTGTACGTCATCGACGGGCTGCCCCACACGATGAACGTCGCCTGCGTGCCGAAGAGCTGCCGGATCCCGTTCTCGTAGCCGAACTCGCCGATCGTAAACATCAGCACCGCGGCGCCCACACCCACGTACGGCCGGCGGCTGACCCGCCGCCCCACCACGGCGACCAGCACGATCGCGAGCGCGCAGAGCGCGGGCACCGCGAGGCGGAGGAAGACGGTCGGCAGGTCGACGCCGCTGACCAGCGACGCCGCCCCCATGTGCGCGAACCCGAACCAGTGGTAGTGCAGCGGCTCCCCGGCCACCTGCGGCACGTCGAGCGGCGCCTGGTGCTTGGCCGCGCCGGCGATCGACATCTGGAACGACAGGTCGAGGTACTGCGCCTGCCCCTCGGTGGTGGGCAGGATCGGGTTACGGCGCAGGAAGGAGTCCCACAGGTAGGCCGTGAAGCCGGCGATCACGCCGGTCACCGCCCACGCCCAGCCCGCCGGCACCGGCGTGTGGCCGCGCACCATCCAGTGCCGCCGCAGCGCCGGCACCGCGAGGAAGGGCACGACCACCGCGGCCGGCCACACCCACAGCCACCGTTCGGCGCCGGCCGACACGAAGACGAACCAGGCCGCCAGCTCCAGGACCAGCCCGACCGCCGCGCCCATCGCCAGCTCTTCGACCAGCGTGTGCGGCCCGCGGCGCAGCGCCCGGTAGACCAGCGTGCCGGGCAGCACCACCGCCAGCGCCGCATACGCGGCGTAGCGCGCCACGTCCAGGACCGGCGTCCCGGTCGAGAGCAGGGCGGCGGCCACCACCGCGAGGGCCACCGCCGCCGGGCTCCATCTCCGCGCCATCTCTGGTACCCGCGCCGGCCGTCCCGCCTCTTCGGCGCTCCCCGCCGAGCGGCTCGCCGTAGCGGTCACTCGAGGCTGTCCACCATGGACACCTGTGCCGGCGCCGGTGCGGTGGCCCGGGTGTCGTCGGCGATGTAATAGGCCGGTCGCGCTTGCACGGCCGTGTAGATGCGGGCGACGTACTCGCCGAGGAGGCCGAGGCAGAGCAGCTGGACGGCGCCGAGGAAGAGGATCGCCAGGTAGAGGGAGGGCCAGCCGGAGACGGTGGCACCGAGCAGGTACGCGACGATGGTGACCGCGACGAGCAGCCCGCAGACCGCGACCCCGGCCAGCCCGAGCCAGGTGGCCACGCGCAGCGGCGCGGCGGAGAAGCTGGTGATGCTGTCGGCGGCGAGCGCCACCATCCGGGACAGGGGGTATTTGGTGTGCCCGGCCGCCCGCTTTTCCCGCTCGAAGGTCACCTCGCCGCTGGGAAAGCCGAGCCAGGGCACCACGAGCCGGAGCACCGGGGTGCGCTCGGGCAGTTCGCGGAGGGCTTCGACGGCGGCGCGGCTGAGCAGGCGAAAGTCGCCGGCATGGGCGGGCACGTGGTTGCCGACGATGCGCCGCATCAGCCGGTAGTAGACGCTGGCGGTCCAGCGCTTGAACGCGGTGTCAGTGCTGCGGTCGGCCCGGACCCCGTACACGATGTCCAGGTTTTGGTCCTGGGCGAGCCGCAACATGGCGGCGATGGTCTCGGGCGGGTCTTGCAGGTCGGCGTCGATGCTGACCACGTAGTCGCCGCGGGCGCGCATGAGCCCGGCCAGCAGGGCCGGCTGGTGGCCGCTGTTGCGGCGCAGCCGGATCACCCGCAGCTGCGGCCACTCCCGGCGGGCGGCGAGCAGCGCGGCCGGGGTGTTGTCGGTGCTGCCGTCATCGACGGCCACCACTTCGTACGGCTCGCCGAGCGCGTCGAGGACCCCGCGCAACCGGGCCACGAGCAGCGGTAACACCGACTGCTCGTTGTATATCGGCACGACGACTGACAATGCCGGCTCGGAGGCGACCACGCCCGCACGCTATCAGGATGACCTGTGCGCGGTCGGTAGCCATCGACGGCTCAGACCATGGGGTGACGGTGTCACCCCATGATCGAGCCCCGGCAACGCCTCAGTCGATGACCGAAAGGTGTACGTGGTTCGTGTGTAGCTCGCTGGGTCCGCAGCAGCCGCTGTACGACTTCCAGCCGCTGCTCGGCAGCCAGATCTGGCGGAACCAGATCACGTACAGCACGCCCAGCCGGCTCGCGTTGTTGACGAAGAACCTGGCCAGGTTGTTGCCATACGTCTTCGCCGCACCGCTGGCCGTACTGCCGAAGATGTCGTCCTTGTCGACGGCGAAGTCGCAGGCCTTGCCTTCCGGATGCTCACCGGACGAGCCGTCGCGGTAGCAGGAGACGAAGATGCCGAAGCCCGCCGCCTTGGCCTGCTTGTACGCGTGGGACGTACGTGGCGTGATACACCCGTTGCCCGACGTCGGGTCGGGGCGGATCGTGCAGCCGGAGCCTCCGCTGAAGCGTGCCGCCACCGCGGTGGCGCCGCTGCCGACGGGCGGGCCGCTCGCGTTCTCGCCGCCGCCGGCCTCCTTCAGCGCGGTCTCCGCCTGCTTCTTGCGGGCCGCCATGACCTGCACCTGCTTCTGCTGCTCGCGGATCTCGTTGTCGATCGCGAGCTTGGCGCGGGTCGCCTGGTCCTTGGTGTCGAGCAGGTCACGGAGCTTCTTGTCTTCGGTGGCCGCCACCGCGTCGAGTGCCGCGGCCCGGTCGACGAAGCCCTCCGGGGAGGAGCTGTTGAGCAGCGCGGAGACCGGGCCGAGCCGGCCGCGCTGGTACGCGACGTTGGCCACCTCGCCGATCACCGCGGTCTTGACCACCAGGTCGCGCTCCAACTGGGCCAGCTGGCTGGTCAGCTCCTGCTGGCGCTTCTTGGACGCGTTCAGCGTGTTTTGCGCCGCGAGAAAGCCCTTGGTGGCCGCGTCGAGCTGTTTGCGCAGGGTGGCGGTGCCGCCCTCGTCGTCGGTGGGTGCGGCGGCCGCCGGCTCCGCGGGTAAGCCGATCAGCGCGAACGCCGCGGCGAGCAGCACCACGACAAGGCTGACCCGGCTGCGGGCATGAGCCATCAACCATCCTTCCAGTCAGCCGCCTACCGAGTTAGCTGACGGGTTCGGGACGGAAGTACCCCTACCGCTGTCGCGGATTCACCCCAGTGGATCGGTGGTTCCCCGGCTCGCCCGAGGGCGACTCGGCGGCGGTCAACACCGGCGCCGGGGGGCGCCACCGGGCGTCGACCGGAGCCGAGAATAGCGGCTTTCCATCGATGTGCCCACTGTTGCACTGATCGTGACGAATCAAGTACGCCCTGCTCAGGGCCACTTTCACCAGCCGGCGGGATGGCAGTCGCCGGCCCGCGGCTCCACCTGGAGGGTCGCGTGCCCGATGTCGAAGTCGTCGTGCAGCGCCTCGCGGGCGGCCACCAGCACCGGCCCCACCTGTGCGGACTCGTCCAGCGTGAGGTGTGCCGAGGCGACCTCCATGCCCGAGGTCAGCGTCCACACGTGCAGGTCGTGCACGTCGCAGACGCCGGGAACGGCCGCCAGCCGCCGCTGCACCGCGGTCACGTCGAGGTGCTCGGGCGCGGCCTGGACCAGGATGCGCACGGCAGCGCGGGCCAGCCGCCAGGTGCGCGGCAGGATGAACAGGCCGACCGCGACCGCGATGATCGGATCCGCGTACGCCCAGCCGGTCAGCCCGATCACGGCCGCGGCGACGATCACGCCGACCGAGCCGAGCAGGTCGCCGAGGACCTCCAGGTAGGCGCCGCGCACGTTGAGGCTCTCCCGCGCGCCGGAGCGGAGCAGCCCGAACGCGACGAGGTTGGCGACCAGGCCGGCGACGGCGACCACCAGCATCGGGCCGGCGGGCACGTCGGGCGGGTCGCCAAACCGGCGGACGGCCTCGACCAGCACGTAGATCGTCACGCCGAAGAGCAGGACCGCGTTGGCGAGGGCGGCGAGGACCTCCAGCCGGTACAGCCCGAAGGTGCGCTGCGGGTCACTGGCCGCCCGGGAGGCGGCGTAGATCGCGGCGAGCGCCATCCCGATGCCGAGCACGTCGGTGAACATGTGGCCGGCGTCGGAGAGCAGCGCCAGCGAGCCGGTGAGCAGCGCGGCCACGGCCTCGACCAGCATGAAGACGGCGAGCAGGACGAACGCGCCCCACAGCCGCGCGCGGTGGCGCTCCCCCGCGCGCACAGCGGTGGCGCCGTGATCGTGTTCCGCACCCATCGGCCCAGGATACATGCTGACATTGCTATGTATGCAAACCTGAGACTGGCATTCAATGTCGCCTGGCCCGCGCGCTCGTGACGGCCGACCCGCCGCCGGCACCCTCGTCGGCCGCACCCGCGCGAAGTCGAACCGGTCGGGAAAGATGTGCGTGGATTCTGATGTGGACCGATCACAGGGAGTACCCATCGTGCTGACCAGACGAGCCCTGATCACCTCATCCGCCGCCGCGGCCCTCACCGCGGCCACGCTGACCGTCCCGGGCGCCGCCGGCGCCCACGGCTCCCGCCATCGACGCTTCCCCGACACGATCCCGCTGCCGAACGCGTTCCAGCCCGAGGGGATCGCGATCGGCCGCGCGTTCGCGTACTTCGGCTCCCTCGCCAACGGCGACATCTACCGCGCCAGCCTCGCTACCGGCCGGGGCGAGATCATCTCCACGGGCCCCGGCACCCCGTCGGTGGGCCTGAAGATCGACGACCACGGCCGGCTCTTCGTCGCCGGCGGGGCCGCCGGAAACGGCCGGGTGGTCGACACGCACAGCGGCCGGATCCTGAAGTCGTGGACGTTCGCAAGCGCTCCCACGTTCGTCAACGACGTGGTGCTCACCCCCAAGGGCGCGTTCTTCACCGACTCCAACCAGCCGTTCCTCTACAAGGTGCCGCTGAGCCTGCGCGGCGAACCGGTCGCGCTCCCGCTCACCGGCGACCTCGTCTACGGCACCGGCTTCAACGTCAACGGCATCGCCCGTACGCCGGACGGCCGCGGCCTGCTGGTCGTGCAGTCCAACACCGCGAGCCTCTTCCGGGTGGACCCGGACACCGGCGTCACCAAGGCGGTCGACCTCGGCGGGTACCCGCTGACCAACGGCGACGGGCTGCTGACCATCGGCCGCACGCTGTACGTGGTGCAGAACCGCAGCAACCTGGTGTCCGTCTTCGCGCTCGACAAGCGGGGCCTGAGCGGGCGCCTCACCGGCACCCGGACCAACCCCAACTTCGACGTGCCCACCACCGTGGCCGCCTTCGGCGACCGCCTCTACCTGCCGAACGCCCGCTTCGGCATCACGGTCACCCCGGAGACCACGTACAGCGCGAACTCCGTCAAGCGCTGAGAGTCACCAGGCGCTGGGTGGCCCGCGACAGGGCCACGTAGAGCGTCCGTGCGCCGGCGTCGGTCCTTATCTCCTCGGGCGAGATGAGGACCACGCCGTCGTACTCCATGCCCTTGGCCTGCAGGCTCGTCACCACCTGGAGGCGGTCGGTGGGCAGGCCGGCCACCCACCCGGCGACCTCGTCGCGGCGGGGCACCGGCGTGATCACGCCGACCGTGCCCTCGACGTCCGCGAGCAGGCGCTCCGCGGCCTCGCGGGTCGCGTCCGGCAGGGCCGCCGCGGCGACGGTGAGCTCCTCCGGCGGCACCCCGGTCGAGCGCACCGCGCGCGGCAGCGCGATGTCCGGCGAGACCTCCCGGATCACCTTGGCCGCCACCGCGAAGATCTCCGCCGAGTTGCGGTAGTTGGTGGTGAGCGTGAACTCGTGCCGGCGCCGGCCGCCCAGCGCCTTGTCGCGGGCCCGGGCCAGCTCGGCCGGGTCGCCGGTCCAGGCGCTCTGCGCCGGGTCGCCGACCACGGTCCACGAGGCGAGCCGCCCGCGCCGGCCGAGCATCCGCCACTGCATCGGCGAGACGTCCTGCGACTCGTCGACCACCACGTGCGCGTACTCGCGGTAGTCGTCGGGGCGGCGCACCGCGGCGGCGCGGGCGGCCCGCTGCCGGTCCGCGTACGTGCTCACCTCGCGCACGCCGTCGACCACGTGGAACGGGTCGCGCTGGCGCTTGGCCGGCTGCGGCGGGCGGCCGAGCATCTCGTCCAACTCGTCCAGCAGCGCCACGTCCGCGACGGTCGGGTCGCCGGGGGTGAAGGCGCCGCGGAGCAGCGCGGTCTCCGCGCCGCTGAGGATCCCACCGGTGTACGACCGCAGCCGCCCCGGGTCGGCCAGCCAGGCCAGCACGTGCCGGGGCGCCAGCCGGGGCCACCACGCCTTGAGGAACTCGCGGAAGTCGGGGTGCTCGGCCAGCTCGTCCTCGAAGTCGACCTGCTCCGGCAGCCCGCGTACGCGGTTGCGCCGGGCCTGCGCCCAGAGCGCGTCGAAGAGCCCGTCGATGCCGGCCCGGCGCACCTCGTTGCGGCGGGCGCCGCGGGGCAGCGCGCGGGCCCGGATCGCGTCGAGCTCGGGGCGGGTGAGGCGGAGCAGGTCGCCGTGGTAGAGCAGGCGCAGCTCGGTCGGGCCGCCCGGCACCGCGTCGCGGACCGCCCGCTCCAGCACCCGGCGCATGCGCAGCGAACCCTTGATCGCGGCGACCGCGGTCGGGTCGGTACGGGTGGCGCTCACGCCCTCCACGATCGAGCCGAGCGACTGCAGGGTGGCCGCCTCCTCGCCGAGCGAGGGAAGCACCGAGGCGATGTAGTCGACGAAGACCGACGAGGGGCCGGCCACCAGGATGCCGCCGCCGGCGAACCGGGAGCGGTCGGAGTAGAGCAGGTAGGCCGCGCGGTGCAGCGCCACCGCGGTCTTGCCGGTGCCCGGGCCGCCCGAGACGATCGTGACGCCCGAGGCGGGTGAGCGGATCGCCTGGTCCTGCTCGCGCTGGATGGTGGCGACGATGTCGCGCATCCCCCGGCCGGTGGCGCGGGCGAGCGTGGCCAGCAGCGCGCCGTCGCCGACCACCCGCATGCCCTCGGGCGCGGCGGCCGGGTCGAGCAGGTCGTCCTCGATGTTGGTGACCTTTTCGCCGCTCGACTGGATCATGCGGCGGCGCACGACGCCCCGCGGGTCGGCGGCCGTGGCCTGGTAGAACGCCGCCGCGGCGGGCGCCCGCCAGTCGACCACCAGCGGCTCGGCGTCCTCGCCGCGCACCCCCAGCCGCCCCACGTGCAGCACCTGGCCCTCGCGCAGGTCGAGGCGGCCGAAGACCAGGCCCTCGTGCTCGGCGTCCAGGGCGTGCCGGCGCCGCGCCGCGTGGAAGACCATCGCATCCCGCTCGACCAGCGCGCCGAAGTTGCCCACCCGGGCGAGGCGGTACCCCTCCTTCTCCGCCCGGGCCGCAGCCTGCCGCAGCACCGCCAGCCGGGCGTAGACCCGGTCGACGTGACGCTGTTCGGCGGCGATCTCCTGCTGAAGGGTGGTGGCGGCGTCGGTCAAGTTTTCGGGGCTCCCAGGAGAAGGTGCGGCGCCTGTGTGACAAGGCCAGACAAGGGTACGCGTCCGGCGCTCGTCATGCCCTCCGGTGCCGATCGGCGGCGGCCCGGACGACGCCCAGCAGCGCGGCGGTGACCACGTCCGGGCGTTCCAGCATGAGCATGTGCCCGGCGCCCGGGCAGATCGTGAGCGCGGCCCCGGGCAGTGCCTGGGCGATCGACACCGCGCAGACCGGCGGGGTGAGCCGGTCGCGCTCCCCGACCAGGACGGCGGCCGGCACGGTCGGCAGCGCGGCGAGCGTCTCCAGGCGGGCCTGGGCGCCCACCGAGGGGCGGAAGCCGCCGATCGAACCGAGTGAGGCGCGGGCGACCGCCTTCGTCGTGAGGTGTACGTCGGCCGGGTCGCACGGGTGCCCGAAGAGCAGCCACCGCAGGCTCGGGCGGAGCGCCAGCGTGAGCGCCCGGTGCGGCCGCCAGCCACCGAGCCGGGCGAGCAGCTGGGCGCCGGTCATCTCGGCCGCCCGGATCAGATGGGCGACCCGCGGCGGCAGCCCGTACACGGTATGGGTGTGTCCCTCGGCGGTGGTGCTGAGGAAGAAGAGGCCGCCGACCCGGGCGGCGAAGTCCGCGGGGTGCCGGTGGGCGTACTCCATGATCGTCATGCCGCCGAGCGAGTGGCCGGCGAGCACGACCGGCCCGCTGGGCGCGACCGCGCGCAGCACCTCGGCCAGGTCGTCACCGAGCTGGTCGAGCGTGGCCGAACCCCGCTCGACGCTGCTGGAGCGGCCGTGGCCGCGCGCGTCGTACGTGACGACGCGGGCCTCCTCGGCCAGCGGCAGCACCTGGCGATGCCACGTGCGACCGTCGAGCACCCAGCCGTGCAGCAGCACCACGGTGACCGGGGCGCCGGGCGGGCCGGCGGTGCGCAGGTGCAGTCGGGGGCCGTCCGAAAGCCGGATCTCGGCCTGCTCGACTGTTGTCATGGGCGCCTCCGTAAGTACCCACGGGTAACAATCATGCCTCGGAAACGCCCCGGCGAACAGTTGGGGTCTGTATGCGGGCTTGCGCATGGCGGCGTCTGGGCGCGGCGCGGCCCGGCAAAGGAATCTGATACAGAGCCCAGAGGCCCCGCCCAAATGGGCGGGGCCTCTGTCAGATGTTGGGCTCAGGCCTCGAAGACGCCGGCGTCGACCAGGCGCTTTTCGGTCGCGTCCCAGCCATCGCCGGGAGACGCGGCGGCGAGGGCGACGATCTCCGCACGGATCTTGGCGCCGTGGCCGGCACCCGCCAGCGACCGGATCTCCTCCACGAACGCGTCGGAGTCGGTGCGCAGGTGGACGGTCTTGCCGTTGGTCAGGTTGCGCACGTAGGCGTGCTTGCCCTTGTTGAGAGGGATCAGGTACTTGTACTCGCCGAGCACGCTCAGGGCGCCACCCGCGCCCTGGCCGGCGCGGACGGATGCGCGCGCGGTCTTGGAGGTGTTGCTCGCCACGGAGGCACTCCTTGCAGGGAGGACAGAGTAAACAGACCAGAGAACTTTACCCGATGCACCGGCCGCACCGCTCGTGCGGTGGCCAGCGCTCTCCGTCACAACGCCGGCGGAAATGCGTTACGACCAAGGGGAATTCTCGGCCGAGTTTTCCGATTCTCTGGCGCACCATCCGTCACACCAGTCATCATGTGATTCAACCGCCCGTTGATCGAGGTCGTAGGGGAAGACGCACCTCGCTCTCCGGGAGGTCACAGTGCCAACGCGTGGCGTCGTATACGTCCACTCGACCCCGCTCGCCGTGTGTGCGCACGTCGAGTGGGCGATCGCGCGCGTCCTCACCGCGCCGGTCAACCTGCACTGGACCAGCCAGCCGGTCGAATCCGGCGCTCGCCGGGCCGAGTGCAGTTGGACCGGACGCCCGGGGACCGGCGCGGAGCTGGCTGCTGCCCTCCGGCAGTGGCCGATGATCCGTTTCGAGGTCACCGAGGAGCCCAGCCCAGGCGCCGACGGCGAGCGCTTCATGTACGTGCCCGGCCGCGGCCTCTTCCGCGCCACCGCCGGCGCGGCCGGTGACATCCAGCTCGGCGAGGACCGGCTGCGCAGCATCATGGAGAGCGCCCGCGCGCCGGAGGCCCTCGCCCACGCCCTCGAGCGGGCCCTCGGGACGGCCTGGGACGCCGAGCTCGAGCCCTACCGGTACGCCGGCGACGGCGCCCCCGTCACGCTGCTCACCCGGGTCGGCTGACGGTCGTCCATTTGCCCCGGCTCGCCCAGGCTGTTCTGATAGCTGGCGTGCGTCTGCGAACCCGCGCGCTCCTGGCCGTGCTCCTGCTCGCGGCCGGCTGCCAGTCTTCCCCTCCGGCGCCGGCCCCCACCACGTCCGCACCCGCGTCCGCCAGACCGACGCCGCCGGCCGGCTCAAGCCCGGCGCAGCGGGCCGCCGCCCTCGCCGGCACGCTCTCCGACGAAGACCTCGTGGGGCAGGTGCTGATGCCGTACGCGTACGGCTCCTCGGCCACCGACGTCACGCCCGGCAACAAGGCGGGCAACCAGCAGCTGGCCGGCGTCGACACCCCGGCCGAGATGGTCGCCCGGTACCGCCTCGGCGGCCTGATCCTGGTCGGCTTCTCCGCGGACGACCCCACCTCGCAAAACCAGGGCACGACCAATGTGGACAGCCCCCAGCAGGTGCGCGGGCTCACCACTGGGCTGCAGGCCGCCAGCGCCAAGCTCGCCGCCGGCTCCGCGCCGCTGCTCATCGGCACCGACCAGGAGTACGGCGTGGTCACCCGGATCAAGACCGGCGTGACCGCGCTGCCGAGCGCGATGGGTGCCGGCGCGGCCGGTGATCCCCGCCTCACCGAGGCCGCCTGGCGCGCGGCCGGCGACGAGCTCGCCGCGCTGGGCGTCAACGTCGACTTCGCCCCGGTCGCCGACGTGCTCGGCAACGCGGGCAGCTCGGTGATCGGCTCCCGCTCGTTCGGCGCCGACCCGACCCAGGTCTCCGCGCAGGTCGCCGGCGCCGTACGCGGCCTGCAGGCGAGCGGCGTCGCGGCCACGCTCAAGCACTTTCCGGGCCACGGCCACACCGCCGGCGACTCGCACGACGCGCTGCCCGGTCTCGGGCAGAGCCGGGCCAGCCTCGACCGCGGCGACCTGCCCCCGTTCGTGGCGGGCATCGGCGCCGGTGCCAAGCTCGTGATGTCCGGCCACCTCGACGTGAAGGCGATCGACCCGGGCACGCCCGCGACGTTCTCCCGCAAGGTCCTCACCGACCTGCTCCGCGGCCAGCTCGGCTTCCAGGGCGTGGTCGTCACCGACGGCATGAACATGGCCCCGGCCAAGCGCTGGCCCGCCGGCGAGGCGGCGGTGCGCGCCCTCAACGCCGGCAACGACCTCCTGCTGATGCCCGACAAGCTGCCCGAGGCGTACAACGGCCTGCTGTCCGGCCTGCGGGTCGGCGACCTGAGCCGCGCCCGCCTGGTCGAGGCGGTCACCCGGGTGCTGACGCTGAGGTTCGAGCTGGCCGGCGGCGCCGCGCCGGAGATGTCCACTGTGGGCAGCGCCGCCCACCGCGAGGCCGCCGCCAAGCTCGCCGCCGCCGCGGTCACCCAGCTCCGCGGCGCCTGCGGCACCGCACTGCGCGGCCCGGTCCAGGTCACCGCCGCGGGCGGCCGCGACACCGCGCGCGGCTGGCTCGTCGAAGCCCTGCGCGCCGCCGGCGTCCAGGTCGTCACGAGCGGCGGTACGGTGGTCCACCTGGTCGGGTACGGCGACGGGCAGGGCGACCTCCGCAAGGGCGCGGCCGTCACGGTCGCGATGGACACCCCGTACCTGCTGGCCAAGTCCGACTCGCCGGTGCTGCTCGCCACGTACTCGTCCAGCCAGCCGTCGATGGCCGCCCTGGCCGCCGTACTGGCCGGCAAGACCCCGGCGAAGGGCCGCTCCCCCGTCCCGGTCACCGGCCTCCCGCGATCGTCCTGCACCGCCCAGGCCGGCTGAGCAGGTTGCGCCCGCCACCGTCCGGGAGGGAGCGGGGTCGCTCCCTCCCGGATCGCTTGTGCTAGCAGCCGATGCGGGTGGTGCTCAGGGCTACGTCGTCGAACCAGAGGGTGTCGGCGCCCTCGCCGTAGCTCTCCCAGCCCAGCCGCAGGTCCGTGAGGTTGGGGCGCCAGTTGGCGCGGGACGACCACTGGCGGTCGACGTCCGGCGTGGGGGTGCCGTCGGCGACCAGGCCGGCCACCTCACCGCCGTCCACCCAGGTACGCAGGTGGCCCTGTGTGCCGTCCACAGTGAACTCGACGCAGGTCCACCGGTTCGTCGCCAGCGGCAGGCTCAGCGCGACCCCGGCCGGGCTCTGCTCGGGCAGCGTGGCGTCGTCGGAGGCACGGTTCCATTGCAGGGCACCGTTCTGGCCGCCCATGCGCAGGTCGCGGTTGCCGTCGGCGGCGTCGCGCATGGCCAGGAACGTGACGTGCTGGGCCGGAAGCGCGGTCGTGTGGCGTACCCAGAAGCGGGCGTACCGCACGGCGCCCAGGCCGCTCACTCCGCTCGTCGTACCCACGAAGACGTGGTTGCAGTAGCCGGTGGCGCCGTTCACGCGTACCGACTTGGCGCTGCTGTGCGCGACCCCGGTGTCCACTGTGGCCGTCCCGGTGCCCTGGCAGTCCGGATAGGACACGCTCCACGCGCCGGACGGGGCACCGCCCGCCTGGCTCTCGAAGCCGTCGCAGAAGGCGGCCGTCCCGCACCCGGTGGGCGGAGGCGGCGACGTGGGCGGAGCGGAGGTCGGCGGAGCGGAGGTGGCGGGAGGCGAGGTGGGGGCCGCACCGTTGCAGGCCTCGCCGTTCAGCGTGAAGCCCGACGGCGCGGCGTTGCTCGCCGCGTACGTGCCCTGCACGCCGAACTCGGTCCAGCCACCGGCCGGCAGCGAGCCGTTCCACGCCGCGTTGGTCGCGGTGACCGCGGCACCGGACTGGGTCACGGTGGCGCTCCAGCCGTTCGTGATGCGCTGGTCGCCGCCGTACGTCCAGGTGACCGTCCAGCCGTTGGCGGCGGCGTCGCCCGCGGTCACCCGTACCGTCGCGGTGAACCCGCCGGCCCACTGGTTGACCCGGTAGTCGACGAGGCAGCCGGCGGCCGCCCCGGCCGCTGGTACCAGGGTCGGGCTCACCGCGACCGCGGCGCTGACCAGCAGCGCGGCCGCCCCGGCGACGGCGACCCGTGCACGCACTCTCATGAAGCAACCCTTCCATTGATGATGTTCGTTAATCATAAACGTCAATGGCTTTCGTGTGCCTCCCGGGCGTACCCGGATCGCCGCTGCCGGACCGACGGCGGCGCCGACCCTTCCCGCGAACGCGTGTCGTTCGTGGCGCTGACCGCGCTAACCGCCATTTCCGCCTACAAGCCGTGGGGCAGGACCCGCCGCACCGGCGGGCGGGCGCGCGTATCAACCGCCCGGGCGGGGAACTAGGGGGTATGGCCAACCACGTCCTGGTGTTCGCGCCGGCGCCGCAGCTCACCGTGACCGTCGAGCAGCCGGCCGAGGCGGTGGAGATCCACGTACACCCAGGCGGCCAGGGCGTGTGGCAGGCCCGCATGATCATCGAGCTGGGCCCGCCGGTCGTCATGTGCGCGGCGGTCGGCGGCGAGATCGGCCAGGTGCTCCAGGCGCTGCTCTCCGCCGAAGGGATCGAGCTGCGGGCGGTCACCCGCGAGGCGACCAGCGGAGGGTACGTGCACGACCGGCGCGGCGGCACCCGCACCGAGATCGCCGACGTGCCTGGCGAGCCGCTGAACCGCCACGAGCTGGACGAGCTCTACAGCCTCACGCTCGCTGCCGCCATGCGGGCGCAGGTCGCGGTGCTCAGCGGGCCGGCGGAGCCGTCGATGCTGCCCGCCGACACGTACCGGCGGCTCGCCGCGGACCTCGGCCGCAACGGTGTCAAGGTGGTGGCCGACCTCTCCGGCGACTACCTGTCGGCGGTGCTCCAAGGGCAGCCGTATCTGGTCAAGGCCAGCCACGAGGAGCTGATCACCGACGGGCGGGCCAAGGACGACAGCGAGGCCGAGCTGATCGGCGCGCTGCACGGGCTGCACGCCGACGGCGCCACCACGGTGCTCGTCAGCCGGGCCGGCGAGGGGGCGCTGGCGCTGCTGGACGGCGAGGCGTACCGGGTGGAGTCGCCCCGCCTGGAGGTGGCCGACGCGCGCGGGGCCGGCGACTCGATGACCGCCGGGGTGGCGGCCGTGCTGGCCCAGGGCGGCGACGCGGGCACCGCGGTGCGCACCGGCGCGGCGGCGGGCGCCCTCAACGTCACCCGCCACGGGCTCGGCAGCGGCCGGGCCGACGCGGTGCGGAGCCTTGTCGAGCGGGTAAACCTGAAGAGACTTGACGCATGAGGATACTTGTCACGAACGACGACGGGATCCAGGCGCCGGGCATCCGGGTCCTGGCACGGGCGCTGGCGAGCGCGGGGCACGACGTGGTGGTCGCCGCGCCCAGCCAGGAGGCGAGCGGCATGAGCGCGGCGATGACGGCCGTGGAGGAGGACGGGCGGATCGTGGTGGTGACCCACACGATCGACGGTCTCGACGGCGTCGAGGCGTACGGGGTGGCCGGCTCGCCCGCGTTCATCGTGCTGATCGCCAGCCGGGGCGCCTTCGGCCCGGCGCCCGACCTGGTCTACTCCGGCATCAACCGGGGCGCCAACGCCGGCCTCGCGGTGCTCCACTCGGGTACGGTCGGCGCCGCGTTCACCGCCGCCGACAACGGCTCGCGGGCGCTCGCCGTCTCGCTGGACGTGCTCACCGCCAGCGCGGCCTCCGCGGCGAGCGGCGGCGCGGCCGGGCTGCGGCCGGGGCACACCGACGCGGGGCGGCACTGGGAGACCGCGGCGGCCATCGCCGCCGACCTGCTCCCCACGGTCAAAGACCTCCCGGAGGGCACCGTCCTCAACCTCAACGTCCCGGACCTCCCCCGCGACCACGTCAAGGGGGTACGCCGGGCCCGGCTGGCCCGCTTCGGCCAGGTGCAGATGGCGGTGGCGGAGACCGGCCGGGGGTACGTGCGGACGGCGCTCGAGGAGTCCAGCGCGCGGCTGGAGGAGGGTACCGACCTGGCGCTGCTGGCCGAGGGGTACGCCACGCTCACGGCAGTACGCGCGGTAAGCGAGGTCGACGTCGACCTGCCCGACGGCCCGTGATCAAAGCTCCCTTGACGTCGTTCTAGCGACTTCGAGGGAGCTTTGATCACGGGTGGGGATGGACGGGGCGGGCAGCATCGCCCAGAGCGCGAACGCGAGGTCGCGGCTGCTCGGCCGGTCGGCGGGGCGCTTGGCCATGCACGAGCGGCACATGTCGGCGACCTCGCGGGGCAGGCCGGCGATCGCCAGCACGGGCGTCGGCGCCAGGCGGCGCACGTGCGGCGACTCCAGCGACCCCGGGTACGGCGAGCGGCCGGTCAGCATCTGGTAGAGGAGCACGCCCAGCGAGTACACGTCGTCGGCCGGCTGGGCAGCGCTCGTGACCGGGTGCGCGGGCACGGCCGGCCGGCGCGGCACGGTGGTGCGGGTCACCCGCGGGCGGTCGTTTCGCGGGCGGTCCACAGTGGTCGCCAGCCCGAAGTCGATGATCTTCACGCCGTCGCGGGTGAGCATGATGTTTTCGATCGTGAGGTCGCGGTGCACGAAGCCCCGCCGGTGCGCCACCGCCAGCACGTCGGCGACCGTCGCGGCGACCCGCAACGCCTCCTCCCACGGCATCGGGCCGTCGGCGAGCCGGTCGGCCAGCGAGACGCCGCTGAGCAGCTCCATCACCATGTACGGCGCGGAACCGCCATCGGGCAGCCGCATGTCGCCGAAGTCGTAGATCCGCGGCACGCTCGGATGCCGCAGGCGCTGCGTGATGAGCGCCTCGCGCCGCACGCTGTCCTGCGCGCGGGCGTCATCGGCCAGCGCCGGCGACAGCACCTTTACGGCGAGCGGGCGCGGCGACACCGCGTCCACTGCCTCGTACACGACCGACACGCCCCCGCGCCCGATCGGCCGCAAGACGATGTATCGCCCGACGATGGCGGTGCCCATCCGCAGCAGCGTCACGCCACCGGACTATTCCGTACATGCTGGATCAATTACAAGGCCCAGTTGCGTGTCACACGACATCGACGAACGTCTCGCACGCTGCGCGATTAGCCGGTCACGCGCCGGGCGACGGAGGGCCGGATCAGACGCCGGGAGAGGGCACCTCGGGAGCCTGCGCACTGCCCGCGAAATAGGGCTCGGGCGCGCCGAAGAGGCCGAGCAACCCGGTGACCCAGAGCTGGCGGTGCACGAACCGGCTCGGCTCGGTCACCAGCAGCTTGACACCGCTCACCTCGGCCGTCTGGAACCCGGCGACCATCGCGCTGATGCCCACCGAGTCGATGAAGGTGACAAGTCTCATGTTGAGCTCGATGCGGCCCGGCCGGCTCTTTGTGAGCACCGCCGCCACCGCCTCACGCACCTCGTGCGCCGTGTCGACATCGATCTCTCCGCGCGGAGCAATCTCCACAACACCGTCGGGGGAAACCGACGTCACGATCGACAGGCTCACGCGAACACCTCCACCCGCCCGGAACCCAGGCGCCTCGTCAGTACGCGGGCCGCGACCGAGCGTATTCCTCCGCCCGGCCAGCCGCCAGACCCCGGTGCCGGCAATGTTTCCGGTCTCCCGGGACAAAAGCGGCCAACCCGGACAGTCAGTATCATTCTTACCCACGGCCCCACGCACGCAAACTACCCACCAGGGTACCGGTGCGCGCCACTGGAATCGCCGGTCGAGTGTCGCGAATTGAGTTGATCGTCGCAGCTTGAGGCCGTAAACCCGGTTCGTGCCAAGATCGGGGTTGCGCTGATCACCATCTGCACGTGCAACGCGCAGGATAAGGTACTGCCATTGATGAAAGTTGCAGGTTTCTGTTGACCGGCCGATGAGGCAGGAAAATACTCCCGGTATGCGGGAGATTACATATTGCGCACCGCCTGTGGCGCCTTGCGTGGCAGCGGCAGCGCCCGCCCCCCGCCTGCCGGCCGTCCACTTCGGCCCCGTGCTCCCGTTGCCACGGCAGGTCGCCCGCTCGGACCCGCCCCCGGCAGAGCCGCCCCCGGCGGCGCCACTCCCGGCGGTGGCCGACCTCAGCACCGGCGGCGAGCGGAGCCTGGCCCGGCTGGCCGCCCTCGTCCGCGCGGAGATGGACGACCCCGACGGCCTCGTCTACCAGCCGGTCCTCGCCGGGCAGCTCTGGCAGGCGGTGCTCAGCGGGCTGCTGGCCGCGACCGCCGACCGGCTCCGCGAGGACCGCGCCCGGCGGGAGCCGGCCAGCCGGCCGCGGGCCGTCAAGCGGGCGATCGACGCGATGGAGGCCGAGCCGGACCGGGCCTTCACCGCCACCTCGCTCGCCGCGGCCGCCGGCACCAGCGTGCGCACGCTGCAGGAGGGTTTCCGGCAGCACGTGGGCATGCCGCCGATGGCCTACCTGCGCCGGTTACGGCTGACCCGGGCGCACGCCGACCTGCAGGTCGCCGAGCCCGGCCGGGAGACGGTGGCCAGCGTCGCGCACCGGTGGGGCTTCGCACACCTCGGCCGGTTCGCCGCGGCCTACCGCGCCGAGTACGGCCGGGCGCCGGCCGACACCCTGCACGACCGCCCAGCCGGATAGCCACGCCCGGGCCGCACCCCGCGCGGTCCGGGCAGGCCCGGGGCTACTCTCCCGGGTCGCCGTGGCGCAGCAGCGCCATCCGCCGCACCGGTACGCCGTTGAGCGACTCACCCGCCGCCGGCTCTCCAGCGAGCGCCCGCACGTACGCGGCGACCCGGTCGATGGCCTGGCGGCCGTCCCGGAGCGTCAGCGCGAGCGGCGACTCCCAGCCGGGCGCCATGCCGAGCTGCGCCGCGTGTGCCTCGTCGTAGCCGGCCAGGAACGCCACCGCCTGGTCCAGCGCGTGTGCCGCGAGGTTGAGCTCGCGCCGCACCTCGACCTCATCGATCATGACCGAATCCCCCACTCGAGCCATGCCAGAGCCGGTCGAGTCGCGGGCTGGCGAGCCGACCGGGCAGCGGAAACACATCCGGTGCGAACCTAAGCACGCAGAGTCACTCGGTCGAGCCGATACACGCGGACCCTGTCCACAATGCGCAGCCGTTAACAACAGCCAAACTTCTACCTCCAGAGGTATAGGTGGCCTACGCCCTCCGTCGGATGCCCGCGGCGGCCGCCGAGCCCTATCGTCGTACCCGTCATGGGGGTCCTGCGAAGCTGGCTGCTGCCCGCGCTGCTGGCCGCCGGCCAGGCGGCGCTGTGGCCGGGCCTTCCGGTGCTGCTCGACCGGCCGGTCGACCGGGTGGAGGTGGCCGCGGCGCTGGCCGCGACGGCGCTGGCCGCCACCGCGCTCGGGTGGCGGCTGCGGGCGCCGGTCGGCGCGCTCGCCGTGATCGTGCCGGCGCTGACCCTGGGACTGGCCGCCACCCCGCGCGACTCCCTCATCCTGCTGACCTTCGCCGACGTCATCGCGCTCTACTCGGTGGGCGCGCGGCGGCCGGGCCGGGTCACGTTCGCGGTCACCGTCGGGCTGATCGCCTGGCAGGCCGGCGTCGGCGTGCTCCTCTACCCGGACCTGCGCGACTACCTCGGCAACGTGGTGATCGCGGTCATCGTGTACCTGCTCGCGGCCGGGCTCGGGCGGAGCCGGCGGCGGTGGCGGGCGGCACGTGCGCGGGCCGCCGACCGGCTGGCGCGGGCCGAGGCCGACCGGCGGCAGGCGTCGGTGCAGGAGCGCCAGCGGTTAGCCCGCGAGCTGCACGACGTGAGCGCGCACCACCTGACGTCCATCGTGGTCACCGTGACCGCCGCGCAGCGGCTCGCCGCCCGGCGGCCGGAGCTCGCCGGCGAGGCGCTGGAGTTCGCGGCGCGTACCGGCCGGGAGACCCAGTTCGCTCTGCACCGGCTGGTGGCCGTGATGCGCGGGGTCGAGCTGGAGGGCGGTACCGGGCTGGGACACCGGATCGAGGAGCTGGCCGCCGGTTTCGCCGCGCTCGGCCAGCCGGTCACCACGCGGCTGAGCGTCGACTCGGTGGCCGGCCCGGTCTGCGACGCGGCGTACGGCATCGTGCGCGAGGCGCTCACCAACGCGCTGCGGCACGCGCCCGGGGGCCCGGTGGAGATCGCGCTGAGCCAGCGGAGCGGCACGGTCGAGGTACTGGTGACCAACGCCGCCGCCACCGCGCCCGGCGCCGCGAGCGGGCTGGGCTCCGGGCGGGGCGTCGAGGGCATGCGGGAGCGCGCCACTGCCACCGGGGGCACGCTCGAGGCGGGCCCCGAGCCGGACGGCGGCTGGCGGGTGCGGGCCCTGCTGCCCGGTTCCGCGGCGTCCACGATGGCGCGTCCACTGCGCCGGGTACGTGGACCACGGCTGGCCGACGTCGCGATCGCCCTCGCCGCCGCCGCGCTGCCGGTCGCGCTGATGCTCGTCCCCGACCCGACGATGCCCGAAGTGGACGCGGCCGCCGCGGCCCTCGCGACCATGCTGACGGCCGCGCACGCGCTCCCGCTGCTGTGGCGCCGGCGGGCGCCGTGGGCGGTACTCGGGGCGGTGCTGGCCACCACCGCGCTCTGGCCGGTCGTGGCCGGCTTCCACCTGCTGCCGGCGGGCGCGCTGGCCGCGCTCTTCGCGGGTGTCTGCGCCGACCTCGTCGCCGTGTACGCGGTCGCCGCGTACGGCCGCCCCCGCCACCTCACCTGGCTCTCGATGCCGCTCGCCGCCGGTGTGCACGGCGCGGTCACACTGCTGACGTTCGCGCTCGACGGGCGGCTGCTGGACCAGCCGATCGCGCCCGCGCCGATGGTCGTCCTGCTCGCTCCGACCGCCGCGCCGTACCTGCTGCTCGTCGCTCCGGTGTGGACAGCCGGGTTTCTGACCCGGGTGGGGCGCGAGGGCGTGGTGTCGCGGGAGCGGCGGGCGGTGGCGGCCTCAACGGCGGGCGCGGTCGAGCTCGCGTACGCCGAGCGGCTGCGGATCGCCGCCGGCCTGCGCGCCGCGGTCCTGCGGCACGCCGCGCTGGTCACCGAGGCGGCCGAGGCGGGGCGGCTCGACGCCGTCCTGGAGTCCGCCCGGGCGGCGCTGGCCGCGATGCGCGAGCTCCTCGGCGACCTGCGGGTCGACCCCGAGCGCGCACCGCAGCCGACCACCGCCGCGATCGACGCGCTCTGCCGTGACCTGCGCGCCGCCGGACGGCGGGTGGAGCTGCACTCGCCCGCGCCGGCACCCGTGCTGCCGCCGGCGGTCGACGTGTCCGCGTACCGCGTGGTGGAGACCGCGCTCGGCGCGGGCGACGACGGCCCGGCCCGGGTGACCCTCGGCTATGGCCCGGCCGACCTGCGCATCACGGTGACCGGCGTCCCCTCGGCGACCGCCGGACCGGTCGCGGCCGGCCTGCACGCGCGGGTCGCGGCGATCGGGGGGCGCATGACGGTTGATCCAACCGGGACGATGGACGTATGGCTGCCCTCCCGGACCTGACCCGCGTGCTCGTCGTCGACGACCAGCCGGTCGTCCGCGCCGGGTTCGCCGCGATCCTCGACGCCGAGCCCGACCTCTCCGTGGTGGGCATGGCCGCCGACGGCGCGGCCGCGGTGGAGCTCTCCGGCAGCCTCCGCCCCGACGTCGTCGTGATGGACATCCGCATGCCGGGCATGGACGGGTTGACCGCCACCCGGCTGCTCACCGGTGCGCCGGACCCGCCGCGGGTGCTGGTGCTGACCACGTTCGACCTCGACGCGTACGTCTTCGAGGCGCTGCGCGCCGGCGCCTCCGGGTTCCTGCTCAAGGACGCCCACCCCGACGACCTGCTCGCCGCGATCCGGGTGGTCGCGGCCGGCGACGGCATGCTCGCGCCGGCCGTCACCCGGCGGCTGATCGCCGCGTTCGCCGGTGGTGTGGTCGCCCCGCCGGCCGAGAGCGCGCCGCCGCCCGGCCTGACCCCGCGCGAGCGCGAGGTGCTCGCGCTTGTCGCGAGTGGACTGTCCAATGCGGAGATCGGGGCACGCCTGGGCGTGGCGACCGGCACGGTCAAGACACACGTCAACGCGCTCCTCACCAAGCTGGGCGTGCGCGACCGCGTGCAGGCCACCATCCTCGCGTACGACATCGGGCTCGTGCGGCCGCGCGGTGCCGCCCCGCCGGCCGCGGGCTAGGCGGTATACCCGACCTCTACCCAGCGATACAGGGCGATCTCCTTGTCCGGCATGACGATTCGCGTCTCGTCTGTTCGTACCGTCAGCTCATGGTTGATCGAAGCGTGCGAAGCACCGGCATCCTGGCGACGGCGGCGGTGATCGCGGGCGTCACCGCGGTGGCACTGATCGTGCTCGGCTTCTGGCTGCACGGCTGGGTACCCCTGAGCGACGGACCCCGGATCGCCGATCCGCGCTGGTGGCTGGGGGTGCTCAGTCATATCGGCGGCTCTCTGGTGCTGGGCAAGGGCGGGTTCAAGGTCGCGCTCGCGCTGGTACTCGCCGCGTCCGGCGCCGCCGTCTGGCTCCGCGAGCGCCGCCGCCAGCGACGGGAAGCGGCGCTACGGCCGGCGGCGAGCTGGCGCTCGCCGAAATCCCCGGCCTCCGCTGCCGGGTCCGCGCCACAAGCCCACCGCGGCGCTCGCCGGCTGGCTGCCGGGGCCGAACGCACAGACGGGGCAGCTCGAGAGCTGCCCACACACACATCCGTCCGTCCGGCGTCGAGGTGCTGAGGTGTCATGGACGCGCAGACCCCAGACGGCCGCCGGCTCCTCGCAGGGGCTGGGGTGAGTTCGCCGACCGCGGAGGGTGAGGCCGCGGGAACGCACCCCAAGAAAACGCTCCGCTGCGCTCCACGTTTCCCCGGGGACCCCGCGCAACGGTCTGGACCACGACGGACAGCGCGGCAGGCCATCCCTTGAAATAGATCCTTTAGGCGGGCGTCCGGGTGCGGGCGAGCGTGGCCAGCGGGTCGGCCATCAGGTCGGCGAAGCCGAGCTCGGCCGCACCGACCAAAGTGGAGTCGTCGCCGAGGGCCGAGGTGCGCAGCCGCACCCGCTCGCGGGCGACCGGCAGCACGTTGGTCGCGATGCGGTGGCGCACCTGGGGCGCGGCGCCCGGGTACACGTCGCGGAGCATGCCGCCGAAGATGACCATGCCGGGGTTGAAGAGGTTGATGAGGTTGGCGACCCCGATGCCGAGCCAGTCGCCGATGCGGCGCAGGGCCTCGCGCGCCACCTCGTCGCCCCGGTCGGCGTCGTCGACCACGGCGCGCAGCGCGTCGCGGCCCCAGAGGTCGGCGGGGCGGCCGGCGGCGTCGAGCAGCGCCCGCTCCCCCACCTCCGCCTCCAGGCAGCCGTGCGAGCCACACCCGCAGGGCCGCCCGTCGTACGGGTTGACCACCATGTGCCCGAGCTCGCAGCCGTACCCGCCGTCGCCGTCGAGCAGCTTGCCGCCGACGATGATGCCGCCGCCCACGCCGACGTCGCCGTGCAGGTAGAGCAGGTTCTGGAAGCCGATGCCGGCGCCCCGCTGCTGCTCGGCGAGCGCGCCCAGGTGCGCCTCGTTGCCGACCGGAACGGGGATGCCGAGCCCCAGCCGGCGGCCCAGCTCGGCGCCGAATGCCTGGTCGACCCAGCCCATGTCCGGCCCGAACCGCACCATGCCGTCGCCCGGCCGGATCATCCCGCAGTACGACGCACCGATCCCCACGCACACCGACTCCGCCGGCGCCGCCTCGTAAAGCTGGCGGCCGAACCGGGCGAGCACGTCCACCACGCGGTCGAGGTCGGCGCCGGCCCGCTGGCGTACCGCCTCGCGCCGGTCGAGCACCGCGCCGCCGAGCCCGACCCGGGCGGCGACCAGCCGGTCCACGGCGACGTCGAAAGCCAGCACGTACGCCCAGTCGGGGCGCACGCGCACCACCAGTGACGGGCGGCCGGCACGGCCGCGCTGGTCCTCACGCCGCGGGCCCGCGGCACCAGCGCCGGCGAAGGCGCCGGTGGGCGGCTCCTCGCGTACGAGGCCGGCGGTGCTCAGCTCCGCGGTGAGCGCCATGATGGTGCTGCGGTTGAGCCCCATGCGCTCGGCCAGCGTGGCCCGCGACACCGAGCCGGCCAGGTGCACGTGGCGCAGCAGGGTGCCGAGGTTGTGCCGGTGGATGCGCTCCTGCGGCAGCCCGATCGCCGGCGTCGTCGGGGCTCTCGACATCGTGGGAAACCTCGTACAGCGGGACTTTTCCCAGGATCGTAGGTTGCCACCGACCGGCACCGCCAGCATGCGCCGGCGGAGGCCGCGTGGCGCCGCCGGGCGGGAGTGGACCGGCCACACGGCACCCAGCCGGGCGGAAGCGGAAAATACCGATTAGTCCGTAGGTACGGAACGCGAGAGGGCAGTAGACTCAGGCGCTGCCCAGCCACTCTTGGCCGCCCCCAGGGGGTTCCGTGATCGGTGCGCCGCGCCGCGCCTGGCTTGTCGTTCTGGCCGGGGGTCTGACGCTGGTCCTCGTGGCCTGGCCCCTGCCGCCCGCGGTCGCCGCCCCGATCTGGATCCTCACGCAGCTGGTCACGGTGGCCGTCGCGACGTACGCGCTGACGAGCCGCGAGGCACTGCACCGCTCCGGCTGGTGGGTGCTGCTGGCCAGCTGCGGCCTCGGCCTGGCGAGCGCCGCGCTGCACGTGGTGCCGGCCGGCGAGATCTCCGACACGGCGTGGCCGGTCGCGCTCGCCGCCCGTTCGGCCCTCTTCGTGCTCGGCCTGACGCTGCTGCTCGGCGTGCGCCGTGCCCAGCCCGCCGACCAAAACTTCCTCGACGCCGCGATCGTCGCGGCCGGCCTGGCGATCGTCGCGTGGGCGTTCCTGGTCGAGCCGTGGCTCAGCGTCGACCCGCCGGACGCCCGGTTCATCGGGGTGGTGGCCTGCTTCGGCGCGCTCGACCTGCTGCTGCTCGCCCTCTCCCTGCGGATCCTCACCACCCCCACGTCGCGTACGCCGACGATGCTGATGCTCGCCGCCGCCGCGGGCGTGGTGCTCGCCGCCGACCTGGCCTCGATCCCCCGCGTGGGCACGCACGCGCTGGACGGCTTCCAGCCCGGCGGGCTGGTCTTCACCGCCTGGCAGCTCTGCGGGGTACTGGTCGCGGCGGCCGCACTGCACCCGTCGTACCGGCACGGCTACCGCCGGCCCGACGGCGGCACCGACGACGTGCTCCCCCGGGCCCGGTTCGTCACGTTCGTCTTCGTCGCGCTGCTCGCACCCGTCGTACCGGTGATCGGTCTGGTCGCCTCCGGCCTGGTCCGCCGCGAGTCGGTGCCCGCCCTGGTCGGCGCCGCCGCCCTCACCTGCGTGCTGCTGGTGCTGCTCGTGGTGCGGCTGGGAAACTTCGCCCGGCTGGCCGTGCGCCGGGCCGCCGCGATGAACGTGCAGTCCGCCGCGCTGATGGTGCAGGCGACCGCGCTGCAGCAGGCGCTCAACGACCAGGAGGCGCTGCAAAAGGAGCTGGCCCACCGCGCGCTGCACGACCCGCTGACCGGGCTGGCCAACCGCGCCGTGCTGGCCGAGCGGCTGGAGCTGGTGCTGCTCGACTCCGGTCGCGGGCCGGGCGGGCTGTTGCTGGTCGACCTCGACGGCTTCAAGGACGTCAACGACACGCTCGGCCACCCGGCCGGCGACGAGCTGCTCATCCGGGTGGCGGACCGGTTGCGGGTGGCCGCCGCGGGCGCCGACACGGTGGCCCGGCTGGGCGGCGACGAGTTCGCGGTGCTGCTCACCGAGACCGGCGCCGAGCGCTGCCGGCTTCTCGCCGGGCGGGTCATCGAGGCGGTCCGCGAGGCCTACCCGCTGGCCGAGCGGCAGGTCCTGCTCGCCGCCAGCGCCGGCCTGCTCATCCTCGACCCGGCGCGCGCCGAGCCCGCCGAGGCACTGCGCGACGCCGACCTCGCGCTCTACGCCGCGAAGGAGGCCGGCAAAAACCAGGTCGTCGAGTTCACGCCGCGGATGCGCGAGTCTCGCCTGCGCCACGCCGAGCTGGCCGCGAGCCTGCGGGCCGCCCTGGCCGACGACGCGCTCACCGTGCTGTACCAGCCGATCGTCGACCTCACCTCGGGCCAGCCGGTCGCGCTGGAGGCGCTGCTGCGGTGGCGGACCGCGGACGGCCGCGACGTGCCGCCCAGCAGGTTCATCGCGGTGGCCGAGGAGATCGGCCTCGTCGTCGACGTCGGCTCGAAGGTGCTGCGCGACGCCACCGCGCAGGCCAGCCTCTGGCACGCCCGGTACGACGTGGCGGTCAGCGTAAACGTGTCGGCGCGGCAGCTGGCCTCCCCGACGTTCGCGAGCGACGTGCTCACGGTCCTCGCTGAGCGCAGGCTGCCGCCGGCCGCACTGATCGTCGAGATCACCGAGACGGTACTGGTGGAGGCGGCCGGGGCGGCCGGCGAGCTGACCCAGCGGACGCTCACCGCGCTCCGCGAGCACGGCGTGCGGATCGCCGTCGACGACTTCGGCACCGGCTACTCGTCCCTGGCCTACCTGCAGCGCCTCCCCATCGACATCCTGAAGATCGACCACACGTTCACCGCGTCGCTGGAGTCGCCCGGCGAGCGCGACGTGCGGTTCGTCGGCGCGATCCTCGGCCTCGGTGCGAGCCTCGGCGTGCCGACGGTGGCCGAGGGCGTCGAGACGCCGCGCCAAGCCGCGCTGCTGCGCGAGCTGGGCTGCCCGCTGGGGCAGGGCTTCCACTTCGCCCGGCCGTGCCCGCCGGAAGACGTGCTCGACTACCTCTCCGCCCCGGTCGCCATGCGCGCCTCCCTCACCTGAAAGACCGGTTCAAAGAGAAAGATTCGAGCTACCGCGACGCCCGCGGCGGTCCAGACCGTTGCTCCCGCGGCCTCACCCTCCGCGTCCCACACCCCAACCCACCTGGGACGGTGGCCTCCTGGATCGACAGCGGGGGTGACACACACTCGGGCCGACCCCGCGCGGATCGCGACGTTCAGGGTGAGACACGGGCCCCCTATCCCAGGATCGGCGGTCCGAGATCAGCCCAAGCACGGAGATCGTGGTACGAATCCGCCCGCGTAGGGGCGGTTGCGTACCACGATCTCGACGGCCACCGGCCGCAGGAATGCCGCGGCGACATTCACGATGTCTCGGACGCGGCCCATCGCGACGGTGTCTGGTCGCGGCGGGAGCCGCCGCAAGCGCGGACATGGTTCTGCGAGGTGTAATCGGCGTGCGGGGTAGGGCGGGCTGGCTGGGGCCTTGCGCTGGCGGGGTTGTGAAGCGCGGAGGGTGGGGCCGCAGGAACGCACCCCAAGAAACGCTCCGCTGCGCTCCACGTTTCCCGGGGACCCTGCGCAACGGTCTGGACCACGACGGGCATCGCGGTAGCTCGGATATGGCTCTTGGCGTTGGTCTTCCGGGGCGCCCGCGGGCGGCGGGGTCAGTGGGCGCGGGCCTCGTGTGGGATGCCGGCCGGGGTCGGGGGGCCGGGGCGCCGGGCGGCGCGGGGCGCGGTGATCGTCGGGGCGGCGATGTCGATGTCGCGGGTCTCGCGCGAGAAGAGGAACGCGACCAGCGAGATCAGCGCGGTCAGGATGATCCAGCCGGCCACCAGCCAGGGCGCGCCGCCGCCGGCCCGCAGCAGCGCCGCCGCGACCAGCGGCGAGAAGCCCGACACGACGGCGCCGATCTCGCGGGAGGCGGCGAAGCCGGTGTACCGGACGCCGGCGCCGAAGAGCTCCGCGTAGAAGATGGGCTGCACCGCGATCATCGGGGCGAAGCCGAGCGCCATCGCGGTGACCATCGCCAGCCAGATCACCACCGGCTGGCCGGTGCCCACCAGCAGGAAGAGCGGCACCGCGAACGCGGCGGTGAACACCACGCTGAAGAGGTTGAGCGGGCGGCGGCCGATCCGGTCGGCGAGCGCGCCGTACACCGGCTGGAGGGCGATCACGACCAGGCTGAAGAGGATCACGCCGGTCAGCGCGACGGCCCGGCTCTGGTGCTCCTCGTCGACCAGGTAGGTGATCATGAAGGTGCCGTAGACGTACACGACGGCTGTGTCGCAGACATGCGCGCCCACCCCGACGAGGAAGCTGCGCGGGTAGCGCCGCAGCGTGGTCTGCACCGGCGCGGCCACGGTCGTGCGGTTGCGCTCCATGGCCAGGAAGACCGGCGACTCGGCGACCCGCAGCCGCACGTACAGCGAGACGAAGATGAGCACGAAGCTGGCCAGGAACGGCAGCCGCCAGCCCCACTCCCGTACCGCCTCGGTGCCGAGCAGCTGCACCAGCAGGAACGCCACCGTGCCGGTGAGCAGGCCGAGCTGCACGCCGGTCTGCACGAACGAGGCGTAGTACGCCCGCCGCCCGCGCGGGGCGTGCTCGGCCAGCAGCGTGGAAGCCCCGCCGAACTCCGCGCCGGCGCCCAGTCCCTGGCAGACGCGGGCGAGGACCAGCAGGATCGGGGCGGCGACGCCAGCCGTCTCGTACGTCGGCAGCAGCCCCACGATGCCGGTCGCGAAGCCCATCAGCAGCGTCGTCATCACCAGCGTGGAGCGGCGGCCGATCCGGTCGCCGAGGCGGCCGAAGAAGAACCCGCCGAGCGGCCGGAAGATGAAGGCCACCCCGAACGTCGCGAACGACGCCAGCACCTGCACCGGGTCGGAGGCGGTGGGGAAAAACAGGTCACCGAGGACAAGTGCCGCGGCAAGGCCGTAGATGAAAAAGTCGTACCATTCCAGGGCGGTCCCCACCAGGGACGCCGCGACCACCCGGCGCAACTCGGCGCCGGCGCTGGTAGATGCGGCGGGGGTCGGCGGGGTCAAGTGGGGCGCTCCGGCTCGGTGGGAAGGGTGAGATATGCAACCCCGTGTTTCTGGGACGGGGGTTTCGCGGCAGGGTACAGCGTGCCAGGTTTGACGCCGCCCGTGGTGGTTTCGCGGGCGTGTTGCTGATCGTGGGAAGGACGATGCAGCCGTGACACTCGCCGTCACCGGTGCCACCGGTCGCCTGGGCCGCCGCGTCGCCGAGCGGCTGTCCGCCTCGGGGACGCCCCAGCGCCTGGTGGTCCGCGATCCCGAGCGGGCGCCGAGCCTGCCCGGGGCCGAGGTGGTCCGCGCCGAGTACGCCGACGGCGCGGCCGCCCAGCGGGCCCTCGCGGGAGTGACCACGCTCTTCATGGTCTCCGGCGCCGAGGAGCCGGGCCGGGTCGAGACGCACCGCACGTTCGTCGACGCGGCGGTCGCGGCCGGCGTCCGGCACGTGGTGTACACGTCGTTCTTCGGCGCCGCCCCGGACGCCACGTTTACGCTGGCCCGCGACCACTGGGCCACCGAGCAGCACATCGCCGCCAGCGGGCTCGACGCCACGATCCTGCGCGACAACCTGTACATCGACTTCTTCCCGCTGATGGTCGGCGACGACGGCGTGCTGCGCGGGCCGGCCGGCGAGGGGCGGGTCGCCGCGGTCACCCAGGACGACATCGCCGACGCCGCGGTGGCCGTACTGCGCGAGCCGGCGGAGCACGTGAACGCCCGGTACGACCTCACCGGCCCGGCCGCGCTGACGCTGCGCGAGGTGGCCGCCACGATCACCGAGGTCACCGGGCGCCAGGTCAGCTACCAGGACGAGTCGCTCAACGAGGCGTACGCGTCACGCGCGGCGTACGGCGCGCCGGCCTGGCAGGTGGACGCCTGGGTCAGCACGTACACGGCGATCGCCGCCGGCGAGCTCGACGGCGTCACCACCGCGGTCGCCACATTGACCGGCCACCCCGCGACCAGCCTCGCCGAGCACCTGTCCGCGCTGCCCGCCGGCTGACCTCCGGCTGGCAGGCGTGCCACCGGTCGCCATGCGGAGTCGACGCTCACTGATCATCGACGGTCGTAGCAGCGGTTTAACATGCGGGGCAAACGCCGAGTGGGATGTGTCAGTACCATCAGGCCCATGCCTCGCCGCCCACCCCTCGCGGAAATCGACTCGACCCGGTCCCTGGATATTCCTACGGAGGGCGCCCCGACGAAGAAAACGTCGACCAAGCGCCGCCGCACAAAGCGCATCGCGCTCATCACGCTGCTGGTGCTGGCTCTGCTCGCCGGTGGCGGCCTGTTGGGGACCGGCCTTTACCTGCGGTCGGTCGAAGGCAGCATCGAGCGCGTCGAGGCGTTCAGCGACGTGCCTGAGGAATCACGTCCGCAGAAGGTGGCCGAGGACGCCGAAAACCTCCTGATCCTGGGTAGTGATTCACGTGACCCGGAAAACACCTCTGGTTCCCGTAGCGACACGATCATCCTGGCCCACCTGTCCAAGGGCCGGACGAGTGCCCAAATGATCTCGATACCGCGCGACACCTGGGTGCATGTTCCCGCCACAAAGGACGGCCAGCGCGGCAACCGCGACGCGAAGATCAACGCGGCGTTCGCCTGGGGTGGCTTTCCACTGATGGTGCAAACGGTGGAAAGCTTCACCGGCGTACGAATCGACCATTTGGTGATCATTGACTTCGCCGGCTTCCAGGAGATCGTCGACGCCCTGGGCGGAATCGACATCGAGGTGGATCAAAACTTCACCTCCATCCACGAGCCGTACCGGAAGTTCACCACGGGCCAGCACCACATGGACGGCGCGACCGCGCTGGACTACGCCCGCCAGCGCAAGCAGTTCGCCGATGGTGACTTCGCGCGGATCCGGCACCAGCAGCAGGTGATCAAGGCCATCCTGGACAAGGCCACATCCGGCGGCCTGCTCACAAATCCGGCAAAGCTCAACTCATTCCTAAAAGCGACAGCCAACGCCGTATCTGTCGACAAGACGCTCAACATCTTCGACACTGCGACCAACCTTCGCCATCTACGCAGCGAAAATCTCACATTCATCACTAGCCCGACAAAGGGCACGGGTCGGGTCGGTTCGGAGAGCGTTGTCTTTCCAGACAAGGAAAAGGCCAAGGTCTTCTACGACGCGGTGCGCCGCGACGCGGGTGCTGAAATCCTCAGCAACGCAAAATAGGAGCCGAGGGTGTCCTCTTGGCCATGGCGTACCAACATGTCCGGCCGTATCCTGCTGACGGCCGCTCGCGGTTCGCAGTCTGCTGCCAGGCTTCATCGGGGGACGTCATGAGCAGTTCGAGTGTTTCTGCCGTTGGTCACGAGGCCACGGTGGAGTTACCGATCGTCGGACCGCGTCACCGCGCACCGGCGGTGACGGCCGACGACCCGGCCGAGGGCGACGAAGACGACAGCAGTCTGGCCGTGGTCCCGCGCCAGCGCCCCGCGTCCGGGGAGCGGCCGCCGGCTGAGACGATCCGCTCGCGTCCGGCCGCGACCGCCGTCCTGCCGTACGTGGGGTCCGACGCGTCCAAGCGCACCCGGCCACTACGGGCCTGGATGATCACCGCACCGGTCGACCTGGCCGCGCTCCTGGCGCCGCTGCTGCTGACCAACCAGTACTGGCGGGGCACGCTCTTCGCGGCCGGGTTGACGATCCTCATTTTCGCCGCGGGCCGCCTCTACCATGCGCGGCGGCACGTGAGCATCCTGGACGAGCTTCCCAGCCTCTGCGGGCGGCTGCTGGCCTCGGCCGCCATCGTCGCGATCATCGCGGCGCTGCGTCACGAGTCCGTGGAGTACGTGGCCGGTTTCATGCGCGGCGTCGCCCTGTCCGCCGGGCTGGTGATCGTGGGCCGTGCCCTCACCAGGAGCTTCACCGTCCTGGCGCGCAAGCGGCGCTGGGTCGAGCACAACGCCATCGTGATCGGTTCCGGTCCCGTCGGCGTCGAGCTGGCCCGGCTGCTGCGCCGCTACCCGCAGTACGGTCTGCGCTTCGCCGGCTGGGTCGACACCGGCACCCGCGACGATCCCGAGGCGCCACCCCTGATCGGCACCCTGGACGACCTCGAAAAGACGATCACGATGGTCGAGGGCGACGTCCTCATCGTCGCCGACACCGAGTGCGCCGAGTCGACGCTGATGGAGATTCTGCGGCGACCCGGCTGCGCCACCTGCGACCTGTGGGTGGTGCCGCGGCTGTGGGGTTCGCACGCCCAGGGCCGGCTGCCCGATCACATCGGCGCGATCCCGGTGGTCCAGGCCCGCCACATGTCGCTGTCCGGCCCGCGCTGGGGGGCGAAGCGGGCGTCGGACATCGTGTTCGCGTCGATCGCACTGACCGTGCTCAGCCCGGTCTTTCTGCTGTGCGCCATCGCCACCTTCCTCGACGGAGGTCGCGGGATCTTCTTCAAGCAGGAGCGGATCGGTCGCTACGGCAAGCCGTTCCAGGTCATCAAGTTCCGCTCGATGCGGCCGCGCGACGACCACGAGTCGCAGACAAACTGGTCGATCGCCGACGACCAGCGGGTCAGCGCGATCGGCCGGTTCATGCGCCGCACCTCGCTGGACGAACTGCCCCAGCTGTGGAACATCCTGCGCGGCGACATGACCGTCGTCGGACCGCGCCCGGAACGCCCGTTCTTCGTCGAGAAGTTTTCGGCCGAGCACCCCGACTACGCGATGCGCCACCGGGTGCCGGTCGGGCTGACCGGACTCGCACAGGTCAGCGGCCTGCGCGGCGACACGCCCATCTCGGATCGGGCCCGGTTCGACAATTACTACATCGAAAACTGGTCACTCTGGCTGGACGCGAAGGTGCTGCTCCGCACGATCGCGGAGGTCTTCCGGGGCGGCGGGCGTTAGGCCCTGTCTCTGAAACAGGGCCTAACTCGGCGGGATCAGCGGCAGTATCTCCGCCTCGTACCCGTGCAGGTAACGCGCCGGCTCGGCGTCAAGCACGGCCGCGAGAGCGGTGCCGAAGATGTCACGGAAGTCCATCGTGGCCTTCAGGTCGCCATCGTCCAGATCGGACAGTGACGGCTGCTCGCCGTAGAAGCCACCGGCGACGCTCGGGCCCAGCACGAAGACCGGTCCGGCGGTGCCGTGGTCGGTGCCGTCCGAGGCGTTCGCCCGTACCCGCCGGCCGAACTCGCTGTAGACCACCACCATCACCCGCTGGCCGGCCTCCGTCCGCGCCATCCGGGTAGCGAAGCCGGAGAGTGCCTGATCGAGCTGCCGCAGCAGGCGCTCGTGTCCGGCCCGCTCCTCCGCGTGCGTGTCGAACCCGCCGAGGCTCACCGAGTACACCTGGGTGGGGACGCCCACCTCGATGCATTTGGCGATCAGGGACAGCTCCGCCGCCAGCGTGCTGGAGCCACCGGTGCCGGTGGCCGGCAGCTCCATGACGTCTTCGAGGCCGGGCGTACTGGCTGTCTGCTCGGCGTGCTTGACCAGCTGGTCCACCTTGATCAGGTCGGCGTACGCCGCCGCGGCGCGCGCCTGGGCCGGCGATTCCTCCGGCTGGCTCCGCCCGAGCTGGGCGAGCATGTCGGTGGTCAGGCCGTCGGGCAGCCGGAGGCCACCGGTGCTCACACACGCGCCGGTGCGCGTCTCGCCGGCGAGCAGCGGTGGGAGCACCGACTCGAAGCTCACCGCCGCCTCCGGGGCGGCGTTCGTGCCGTCCAGCCAGCGGCCAACCCAGCCCGTCTCGACGGGTCCGCTCGGCGATGCGCTCTGCCAGATGTCCATCGACCGGAAGTGGCTGCGATCCGGCTTGGGATAGCCGACGCCCAGGGCGATGGCGAGCCGCTTCTCGTCCCACAGCCGCTTCAGCCCGGGCATCATCGGGTTGAGCCCGAGGGCGCCGTCGAGCCGCAACACCTTCTCCGGCTGGTACGCCAGCTCGGGCCGAGCGGCGTAGTACCTCTGGTCGCCGTACGGGATGACCGTGTTGAGGCCGTCGTTGCCGCCGTACAGCGTGACGATGACGAGCTTGCCGGTCTTCGCGGTCTCCTCCTTGGGCGCCTTCGCCGCCGTGTCCAGCAGCTCGGCGATGCCCAAGCCGGCCGCGCCGGCCACGATGGCACCGCCACCGACGACTCCGGAGGCGAGCAGAAACTTGCGACGGGTCAACGCGTCCATCTCACGTCACCAGGTATTCCGGGCTGGCGAGCCCGAGGACCAGCAGGGTTGGCGTATCGGACACACCCTTCATCGCGGCATACGTTCGGTTGGTCCAGGTATCGACGGCGAGCAGGTTGGCGAGCGACTCGGGCGTCAGCCGGTCGGTGACCGCCTGCTTGGCGAATCGGTTGGCCAGGCCGAGCCGCACCTGCGCCGCCCCGGCGGTCAGCCACGCCGTGCCCGCCGGCCAACCGCCGACGCTGGGCGGCGCGAACGGCAGCTGTCCCAGCCGTTCGAGGCCGTCGATCACGAGCAGCAACGTGTCCGGGGGGAGGCTGCCCGGCCGCAGCCCGAGCTGGCGCATCGCCCCGACGAGCCACTCCACCGGCTGCTTGACCAGCTTGCCGCCGGTCGCCAGGAACGCCTCGTCGACGAGGAGCACGCGCAGCATCGCCATCGTGTCGGGGAACGCGGCGACCATCCGCTCCCGGGTGGCCTCCGGTATCGGTTCGGTCGCCGACGCGTACCGGAACCACAGCCGGGAGGCGAGGAAACGCGGGCACGCCTCCTGCGTCAGCAGGAAGTCGACCAGACCGTCGGTGTCGAAGTCGCGCGTCGTGCCGAGGATGGTCTTCCTGCCGCGATCGGCGGATGCGGGATGGAGGAACGACGTCGCGGCGTCGTAGTCCAGCCGCCAGCCGGTCAGCGCCCGGCCAGCCTCCTTGACGTCACGCTCGGTGTACGTGCCGATGCCGAGCATGAAGAGCTCCATCAGCTCGCGACCGAGGTTTTCGTTCGGCGCCGACCGGGTGTTGAGCTGCCCGTCGAGCCAGTAGATCAGCGCGGGATCGCGAACCATGCGGTGCGCCATCGCCGAGAAGTCGAACGTGCTGCGCAGCGTGCGGTGCTGCCGCAGCATCAACTTTGGACGGATCACCTTGCGCACCGACGTCGCCCAGTGCCCGTGCCAGAAGAACACGAACTTTTCGCGTGCCTGGTGGTCGGCCATGGTGAGGCGGTCCAGCCACCACTGGGTCAGCGTCTGCGTCTGCCGCCAGCGCTTGTCGGCCGCCACGGCCCGCTGCGCGGTGGTGGCATTCTTCGGCAGCATGGAGAACGGATCCGGTCCCAGGCTCGGGATGGGCGTGCTGGAGGCACCCACGTCCGGTCCGGTGGGCGCGGTCAGCGAGGCCACGGTCGCCTCGTAACCGGCGGCTCTGGCGGCGGCCAGCTCTGTGGAGATCGGACCGTAGCCGGCTCGCCGCAGCAGCAATGCGACGTCGTCGGCCATGTCAATCAATGTAGGGGACCGTGTTCGCTCGCGCGCCCAGGCCCCCATGATCTATTTCTCAAACATCGACGGCCGCGCTGCCCACGGCGGCGGCATACGCCACGTTCAGCTGCCGGGCCACCGCTGCCGAGCTGTGGTTGGCCACTGCCCACTCGCGACCGCTGTGGGCGAGCCGCTCGGCCTGCGCCGGCTGGCTGAGCAGGTCACTGACGGCCGAGACCCAGCCGGTGCCATCGTCCGCCACCCGCACGTGTACGCGGTCCTGTACCCCCGCACGGGCGGCCACGGTGGTGGTCGTCACGGTCGGCACGCCCGCCGACAGCGACTGGATGAGCTTCATCTGCACGCCGGTGCCGCGGAAGATGGGAGCGATGGCCACCGCGGACTGCCCGTAGTGCGGCTCGACACTCGGCGCGTTCGGGTAGAGCTCGATCCCGTTTCCCGCCTCGGCCAGCGCCTGCACCGACCGGGGCGGATCCGAGCCGACGATCCGGAGCCGCGCGTCGGGCACCAGGGCGCGGATGCCGTCCCAGCACTCGCGCACGAACCAGAGCAGGCCGCTCACATTCGCCTCGTACGAGAGCCGGCCGACGAAGAGCACCACCGGCTCGACCGGGCCGGGGTCCCGCTGGATCGGAAAGTCGCAGGGGCTCCGGACGACGTACGTGCTGGGCCGCTCCACACCGGTCAGCGACGGCGCCGACAGCATGAGGGGGACCCGCTTGGCGACCAGCTCGTCCTCGCGCGCCCGCATCCGGGCCGCCTCCACCCGGCCGAGCGCACGCCAGGCAGGGCTCGAGCTGGTGGCCGCGAGCTGTTCGTAGTACTCGCTGCGGAACTCGTCCAGGTCGACGATCACCGGCGTGCTCCCGCACTCCTCGACGAGGTGGACGGTGCGAAACACGTTGAGGTGCACCACATCCGGCCGCCACTCGTCGAGCTTCCTCCGCAGGGCGGTGGTCAGCGCCTTCGGGCTCGCGTACCCCTGCTGCAACGAGACGCCGGTGAGCAGCGCGCCGAGGCTGCGGGTCATCGAGCCCGCGCGGGTATTGGGCACGAGCGTCCGCTCCCCCACCGGAAGCTCGTCCGCGAGGCGGGCCTCCGCGTCGTGCTTCACCAGACTCAGGAAGTGGACGTCGTGCTCCTTGGCGAGCATCTGCAGGAACACGTGACTGCGCGGGCGGACCGGGGCCGGCACCCACGGCGTCACAAAGAGGATCTTCAAATCGGTAACCTCCTCAAGGCACCCGCGAGAACACGCTGGCCGCGCGTGCCGTGTTTGGAAAAGTAGACAGACATGCCCGACCGGTACAGCCGGCGCTTGCCGACCGCGGCCGTGCTCGTGCTCTCCTTGTGGTCGGCCACGCTCGAGCCGACCGAGGCGACACCCCAGCCGCGGTCGCGCAGCCGCCGGCAGATGTCGACGTCCTCGAAGTACAGGAAGTATCCGGGATCGAAGCCGCCGACGTCGTGAAACGCCCGCGCGCGTACGAGCATGCAGAATCCCGAGACCCACGACGCCGCGCGGGTCTCGCCGGAGGGCCCGACGTCGAGATACTCCAGCATCCGCAGCCGCGACCGGAGGAACGGCAGCCGTGGCAGCCAGCTCTTGACCCGCCGGGGCACCAGGTGGTCGACACGCAGCGCGGCGAGCCACTCCTTGGCCATGCTCGGCTCGGGGCCTGACGAGATCCCGTACGTGCCGTCGGGATACCGCATCAGCGGCGCCACCGCACCGAACCGCGCGTCGCTTCGCAAAGCCTCGACAAGCACCGCGTAGTCCTTGTCGGCGATGTGGCAGTCGGGGTTGAAGAGCAGGTACGCGTCGACATCCGGGACGCTCTCGACGGCGGCGTTGATGGCCGCTCCGAAGCCGACGTTCGGCAGCGTCAACACGTGCGGCGTGTACGACCGCGCGATCCGCACGCTGTCGTCAGTGGACGAGTTGTCGACCACCACGATGCGGTCGAGCGGCAACGCGTGCAACGAGCCCAGGCTCATCGGCAGGTCGCGCGAGGAGTTGTACGAGACGACGACGGCAGCGACTCTCACTGTCCACTCGCAATCGTGTAGGCGTCGAGGTAGGCGCGGACAGTGTTGTCCCACTGGAACATCTCGCCGACGTGTGCGCGCGCCCGGTGCCCGCGCCGGGCCGCCTCGTCCGGTGACTCCACCGCGACCCGGACCGCGGCGGCGATCTCCTCGGCCGTGTCGGCCACGAAAAGCGTCGAGGCGTCACCGCGAACCGACTCGGCCGGGCCGGGCGACGTGATGACCGGGCAGCCCAGCGCCATCGCGTGGACCACCTTCATCAACACGCCACCGCCCACGATGGACGGTACGACGACGGCGTGCGCGGCCATCATCTCGTCGCGGATCTCCGGCACCGCACCGGTCACCACGATCCGGCCGTCCGCCGCGCCGAGGGCGAGGATGTCCGCCGGCGGTTCCGCGCCCACGATCCGCAGCTCGGCGGTGGGCAGCACACGCCAGACGGCCGGCATCACGTCGCTGGCCAGATAGTGCGCCACCAGCGCGTTCGCGCGGCGCCACATGGCTCCGGCGAAGACCAGCCGGGGCCGCTCGGCACCGGCGGGTGGCTGCCAGGGCACGTCGGCGATCTCTATGCCCGGGCGGGCGACGAGCGTATTCGGGTTGTACGACGACGCGACCGCGTAGTCGGCGTCGGAGAGCGTCAGCACGGCGGCCGCGCGGCGGATCGCGGCCCGCTCGAAGCGGCGCGTCCGCACCAGTTCGGCGAGCCGGTACGGGCGTTCCAGCCCGGAAGAGGCCCGGTACGACTCGGCCATGACGTTTTCGGTGATGTCGTGCAGGCCGAGCACCGTATTGCGGTATCCGCCGAGCACCTCCGCGCACTGCAGGTACTCCCCGTGCACGACGTCCGGCTTGAGCCGATCGATCAGCTCGACGACGTCCGCGGTCGACTGCCGGGGCCATGCCTGCCGCAGCCACGCCGGCTTGGGCCCGAGCCGGTCCAGCGGGCTACTTCGCGGCGGCGCCGTCGGCCCCAACAGCGAATAGCTCAGGCCCGCCTGGTCGGCCTCGGCCGAGCGATGCTGCGGCGAGTAGACGAACAGGTCGGTTTTTTCGGCAAGTCGCGGTGTCAGCCGCACGATCGTGTCGGCTGCCGCGTGGAGGTGCTTGACGTTCGGCGCGAACGGCGTGAGGAGCAGGACCCGCATCAGCGCAGCCCCTTCATCGCCGACCCGACGAAGTCGTGTGCGATCCGCCCCTGGCCCGCGACCCGGGCCGCCGCCGCGCGAAACTCCTCAGTGGACTGCGCCGCCAGCATCGCGGTGCGGTGCAGGGTCGCGGCGTCGACGTCCGCTGGCACGACGAACCGCTCCAGCTTCAGGTCTACGAACGCGTCGAGCACCTTTCGCTCGTACGCGACGGCGACCGTGGGCACGCCGAGCGCCACCGCCATGACCGCGGCGTGCAGCCGCGTACCGATGACGAGCTGGTGCGTGGCCAGCCCGCCCAGCCACTCGTCGAGCGCATCGGCGAGCCGGCCCGTGCCGTCCAGCGGGTTGGGCGCCAGCTCCAGCACGTCCTGGAACGCCCGGTCGTAGATGTCGCGGTCGTCCTCGCCCTGCGCGCCCCGGCCGAACGCCATCGGCAGGAACGCGCCGGTCCACCCCTCGGAACGCAGCCGGTCCACGCAGCCGGTCAAGCTCGCCAGGAGCGTGCGCTCGGTCTCCGGGGCGAGCGGGCGCATCGACAGCGCGAAGCGCCGGCCCGGCCCGGCCGGTGGCACGTCGGGGAGCTTGAGGGCGTACGCCATGTCGCCGATCACCTGGGCCTTGCCGCCGAAGTGCGCGGCGCTGCGCTGGTCCCGTACGCCGACGGCGGCACACGCCGCGCCGAGCACCCGCAACAGCCGGCGACCGAACGGCGTGGCCCCTTCCCGTACGCCCGCACCGGCGACCACCACCGGCGTGCCGGCCACCTTCGCCATGCCGACGATCCTGGAGAAGAGCACAAGTGTGCCCGGCCAGGGCAGGTTTGGCGATCGCTCCTGAAACACCGTGCCGGGGCCGAGGAGCAGCACGTCGCAGTCGCGGATCGCCCGCTGCGCCGCGGCCTGCCGTTCACCCGCCCCGCGCGCCCGGATGGTCGGCATGTGCAGCGCGTCGACGGGGTGCAGGGCCGCGACCCGCTCGGGCGTAGGTGTGAAGACGACGAACGACGCGTCCTCCACGACGGACCGCACGCACGACATCAGCGTGTGCAGAAGGATTTCGTCACCCAGGTTGTCAGAACCGAACCAGCCGACAATGCCGACCCTCATGCGCTCTCCCCGATGGTCTGCGGAACGCGGCGCGAAGCCCGTCTCTGGTAAAGGAAACTGAGCGCGGCTGTCGCCACGAAGTAGCCGCCGGTGATGACGGCGACCGCGGTGGGCGACGCCAGCGCGGACAGTACGGACAGCAGGATCGCCGCGACGGCGACGTATCCCACCGAGGCGAGAACGGGCCGTACGAGCGCCCCGATCCGCACGAACCAGAGCAGCGAACCCGCCACGACCAGTTCGGTGAGGGCCGCCGCGCTGGCCGCCCCGTACGCCTCGAACCTCCGGTCGAGCAGCAGGTTGAGCCCGACGCTCGCGCAGATGCTCAGCACCAGCACGACCAGCCGGCTGGACGCCCTCCCGTGGGCGAGAAGGATCGCCGACAGGCCGAAGTTGGCGAACCGCAGCGCCAGGAAGAGCGTGAGGATCGACGCCAGGACCAGCGTCGTACGGCCCTCGCCGCCGAAGAGGATCGCCACGGCGATCGGCAGGCCGATGCCGATCAGCCCGGCCGCCGCCTGCCCCGCGATCCGGAAGAAGGTGAAGATGGTGAGCGGGTCGTCCGTCGACGGGGCGCCGGCACCGATACGCGGCGCCGCGTACGCGAGCGCGCCCACCCCCATCGAGGCCGCGACCTGGACCGCGGGGCCGATGATGGCGGCGGCCGAGACGTACTCGCCAACCTGGGTGGCGGTGACGAAGAGCGCGAGCACGGCGACGTCGCCGCGGAAGTAGACGAGCCCGAGCAGGTCGGTCGCGAAGTACGGCAGCGACCGTCGCGCGTGCCGTACGATGTCGAGCCGGCCCGGCGCGCGCACCGCCCGCCAGATGCCGACGAGCAGGAAAGCGGCGCCGGACCGGACGATCGCGGCCACCACGACGTACGCCGCGGCGTCGCCGAAGGCCAGCCCGTCGCCGAGCCAGGCGTCGGCCGCACACACGGCGACGAGCGCCAGACCCACGGAGGTATTGGTGAACGGCTCCACCCACGCCCGGTGGGTGCCCCGGACCAGCACCCACGCGGTCTCGTTCCACTGCTCGAGGACGCTCGCCAGGAAGAACAGGAAGAAGCCGAGCCGGATCGGCGCCGGAAGGGCCAGCAGCGACACGGGATAGGCCACCCCCGCGGCGAGCAGCAGGACCGCGAGCCGTCCACAGTGGATGCGGCCGACCTCCGGCGGCGACACCAGCCCGGCCGCCACGTCACGCGTGAGGTACGTGGGCAGGCCGATGGAGAGGGCCGCGGCGGTGAACGAGGCGGCGAGCGTGGCGAGGCCGTAATAGCCGACCGCCTCCGCGCCGGCGCCACGGGCGAGCAGCGCCATGACGACGAGGGTGGTCAGCCGGGCCAGGATCGTGGAGAGCCCGAGCAGCCCGGAGGAGACGGTCAGCGAGGAACGCTTGCGCTCCGGCGCGTTGACGTCAGTTGAGACCATCGCCCACCTGCCCTGAGCCGGTGCCCGCCCGCGCGCCGAAGTAGCCCAGCACGAGCGAGAAGATGAGGAAGTACGGACCCTGCATCAGGCCCCAACCGGTCATGGCGATCAGGCCGATGCCGGGCAGGGCGCTGACCACGACCCGGGCCGCCAGGTCCGAACCACGGGTGCGCCACGTGTAGTAGATCGCCCGCGCGGCCACGACGAGGAACGGCAGCCACAGGTAGAACGCGCCGGCTACGCCGACCTCCGCCGCGCTCAGCAGGAAGACGTTGTGCACCGGCACGCCGCCCGCGGTGAGCGGGTCCGTGGCACCGACCACGGCGACGTACCCGTTGGGCCCGACTCCCGCCCACGGGTGGGCCTCGATCGCGTGGAACGCGACCTTCGCGACGTGCCCTCGGGCGCCGCCGCTCGGATCGGCCGAGAAGCGCGCGATCAGCCACGGCAGCGACGCCGCACCGAGCGCGAGCGTGATGCCGATGACGACGAAGTGCCGGCGCTGCCACCGGCCCGCCGTGAGCTCCAGCAGCACGAAGATGACGATCATCGAGATGATGGCGACGAGCACGGACCGGCTCTGGGCCAGCGAAACCCCGACGAGGACAGCGCCGAGCGTCAGCCAGGCGGCCCATCGCTCCCAGGTGGTGCGCTGCGGCAGCATGAGCGCGCAGAGCCCGCAGAAGAAGAGCAGCTTTGCCAGCTCGCCCGGATGGCTGGTCAGGCCCGTGGCCCGGCCGAGCACGTCGAGCGCCTGCTGGCCGCCGATCCGGCGCAGTGGCAGGCCGATGCTCGCCAGGAGGATCGCCGCGAGCTGGATCCACGCCGCGATGGCGAAGGCCCACACCAGGAACGACCTCGCACGGTCCTGCGCCTCCCCCGCGACTCCGATGGCGAATGTGATCGCGCCGAGGGCGAGCTGGAGCAGGCCCGAGACGGTGCGCGCCGACGGGTCCCAGGCCGAAATCATGAATATGATCAGCCAGACGAGGAAAGGCGCCCACAATAACAATCCGGTCAGAAAGCCGCGAGTAGCGCGGATTGCCACCACCACACCCGCAACGACGATCGCCGCCGTGTACGTATGAAGGGTTGGTGACGGATTTGCTATCCCGGCATAGATGGCGCTTTCGGACGGAAGGATTGCCACCGGAACGAGCGCCAGCGCGGCGATCACAACACCCACGGCAAGCGGCACCCGCTGCCGCCGGTCGAGCAGTTCGGCCGCGAGTGATCGACCCTTCATCAGCAGTGAAGGATCCCGCTCACCGTCGCTGGAGCGCTCGGCCACGGGGGGACCGCCTGCTGTGCCGGTAAACATGCCGATCTCCGTGTGTTTCACCGAAGTAAACGCGACCCGCTGCCGCGTGCGAGATTGCATGTACCGAGCTGGGGTGGTCGGTCGCTCGCGCGCACATCATAGATCGGATCAGAACTTCGTCTGGTCCCGGACGCCGTTCGCGACGCGACGCAGGTCGTTGAGCCAATCGGACGGGCTGGTCATGCGAAACACGAGCTGGCGGTCGATCGCACCCTCGGGTGTGCTGCGCCAGAAGGCGACAATCACAAGGCCATAACGCGTGCCGCCGTCGAGCTTGACCGTCTCGGCCAGCACGGCGTACTCGCCGGCGAAACGCCATTGCAGCCCCCACGCCTCCTCGGCCTTGCGCATGTCGACCTGCCGCTGGTCGTCGCACGGCTGCGGGCAGTCGCGGACGATCAGTTCGCCGCCGATCTCCACTCCGACGCTCGGCTTGGCACCGCAGTTGTACTTGACGAACCCTTCCGCCTGGCCGCCCGGGGTACATTCCCAGTTGGCCGGCAGGGTGAGCTTGAAGCCTAGGCCGTCGAGGTCGTGCGTGGCCACCTGGGCACCTTTGGCATAGACCGGCCACACCGGCCAGTCTCCGACCCGCGGCGGCTCCAGGCCCGGTTGCAGGGGCGAGACGGTCGGCAGCGGTGCCGCCGACGTCGCGGTCGGGAGCGTGCGCGGTTCCTCCTTCTCGTTTCCGAGCGCCTGCCACGCGACGAAGCCGCCACCGCCAAGCAGCACGATCACGACCAGCGCGACGGCGCCAACGATCAGCCCGGTGCGCCGCTTCGGGCTGGCGGCAGGACCCGGATAGTACGGGTCGTACGGCGCGGGCCCAGCCGGAGGGATCGGCCCTGAACTGGGCGAATGCGGCGCCGGCGAGAACGGCATCGGCGAGTGCGGCGTGGCCGACACCGGAATCGGAGACCCCGACACCGGCATGGGAGATGCCGACACCGGCTGGATGGGCGGGTACTGCGACTGCGGCGGGGACACGGGCTGTGGAGGCAGGGCTGCCGGACTCTCCACGGTCCAGGGGCCCGGCGGCGCCGAGGACGGCGCCGTGGGCTGCGTCGCTTCCAGGTCCGCCGGCGCGTGGTCCGCGCCCGGTGCCGGCGCCGGCGCGTTGTCGGCGACGGGAGCCGTCGGCGGATCCGGCACGGCCGCTCCGGGCTGCTGCAGCAGGTCCGCGTACGGCTCCGCGGCCGCGGGCGTCTCGTTCACCGGCGGCAGCGCGTACTCCACGTCGGGCGGGACCAGCTGGTACTCCATCCCCAGTGCCTGGAAGACCTGCTCCGCCCCCATGAAGCCGTCAACCGCATAAGCCACAAAGGGCGCCGAAGCGGAAAAGTCGGCGTAGAGGAAGGGCGGCCTGCCCTCCCGGCTGAGCAGGTTGGCCGCCTCCGCGAACGCCTCGCGCCAGCGCTGGTCCGCGGCTACCGACGCGTCGAGCACCGCCACCGTCAGTGACCTGCCCTGGGCGTCCACGGCCGACCAGACATTGCCCACCTGACACGAGCCCAGCGTCTCGATCAGATGGAACGGACTGCCTGGCTGCATCCCAACCTCCCCGCGTTGCCTCCCTCGGGATACTAGTCAGACGCCGCTCTATCCCATCAGGCGCTGCCGGCTCAGTCCCGGATCCGGTCGAAGCTGGCCCTCGGCCCGCTCAGCCGGCCGCCGCAGTGTCGATCGCCTTCACCAGGTACGGCCCGAGCGTCTTGCTGAACGTCCCCGTGATGTGGCCGACGGTGTCGCGATAGGCGATGACGTTTCCGATCACCACCGGGCATGAGGTGTCGTCGCAGTAGAACGGCCGCAGGTCGACGAGGCCGACCCCGTCCACCATCGCGGCGGCGGCGACAAGCGCGTCGACTTCGGCGTACGCGTCCTCGACCGGGATGACGCAGTCGTTCTCTCGTACCGAGAACCCGACCCGCTGCACGCACTGCAGCGCCGACGGCGGCACGCCAGGGTTGTCGGCGATCACGACGATCTTCGTGCCACGGGCCGCGACCGGCCGCCACGCCTCCGCGTACATGCGGGAGACCCAGTCCTTGTCCTTCGCGGTCTTGTGGCGCGCCCCGGTCACGATCGCGATGTCGTACTTCGGTCCGTTCACGAGGCGTTCCTGGATGTCCTTCATCGCCGCGTCGCAGGTGCTGCCGGTGCCGGTCCGCATCCACTGGCAGCCCCACCCGGTGTAGCTGTCGAGCCGCCAGCCGTACGCGTCCAGTTGCGCCCGGAGTCCGGGGAGCAGCATCGCGGCGTGGCTGTCGCCGAGCAGCGCGACGGACCGGGCGGCTCCCGGCTGGCCGTCGGAGCACACCTTCATCGGCGCACCCTCGTCGATCCAGCAGTCGAACGCGCCAGCCGTGTCCTTGGCCATGGCGGCCGGCGCCGGGAGGACGAAGTTGCCCGCCACCGGACCGCAGCCGAGCGCCGGATCCATCGCGGCCGCACCGAGGCAGCGCTGCTCCGCCGCGGTCGGGCCCGCCGCCGGCGACTCGGTCGACCAGCCGTGCACCACCACCGTGGCGGTCACCGACGTCACGATCATGGCGGCGGCCAAGCCGGGGCGCAGCCCGAGGCGGGCGCCCGGGACCAGCGGCCGGCTCGTCAGCCACGACGAGCGCCGGATCGGATCCTCCACCAGGTGGTACGAGCTCACCGACAGGACGGCCATCAGGACAAGGGCCACCACGTAGTACCTGGCCGAGTCGGTCGGCAGCACGGCCGCCAGCAGGATCACGACCGGAAAGTGCCACAAATACAACGAGTACGAGACATCGCCGACATAGCGGCTCACCCGGTTGGTCAGTGGCCACAGGTAGCGCTGCTCGCCACCCTGGCCGGCCGCGATGACCAGCGCGGTCGCGAGCACGGGAAGGGCACCCCACGGCGCCGGAAAGCCGGGCGACGGCGGCACCACGAAAAGGGAGACGAGAATGCCGGCCAGGCCGATCCAGCCCAGCACCGCCCGGACGGCGGCCGACCGGATCGCGACGGCGTTGCCGAGAACGGCGAGCAGTGCGCCAACGCCGAGCTCCCAGGTCCGGGACAGCGTCGAAAAGTACGCCACCGTCGGCTCCGACGCGGTCTCACGAAACGCCCAGAGGAACGAGACGACGGTGACAGCGCCGATGGCGACGCCCACGGCGACCCTGCGCTGGCGCCCGTTCCAGGCCAGATAGCGCACGCCGAGCGCCAGCAGGCCGAGCATCAGCCACGGCCAGAAAAGGTAGTACTGCTCCTCGACCGCGAGCGACCAGAAGTGCTGCACCGGCGAGGGGGGCTGCCCCTCCTGGAAGTAGTCGGTGCCCTGGATGGCGAATCGCCAGTTGGCGGCGAAGAGAACCGACGCGAGGATGTCCTTCGCCGTCAGCGTGAACCGGTCGCCACCCAGCAGGAAATACGACGAGACACCGGTGGTGAGGAGGACCAGCAGGGACGCCGGCAGGATCCGCTTCACCCGGCGGACGTAGAAGCCTTTGAACGAGATCGTGCCGGTACGGTCGTGCTCGCGCAGCAGCAGGGACGTGATGAGAAAGCCCGAGATGACGAAGAAGACGTCAACTCCGACAAACCCACCATCGGGATACTCCAATAGGTGGTCAGCGACGACGGCCAGCACCGCGACGGCACGCAGGCCCTGCACGTCCGGGCGGAAACCCGCCGTCTTCGGCACGGTAACGGTGTCGCGCTGCCGCTGTGCGTAGCCGACCGACATCTACGGTTTTCCTTCCCTTTGAAGCTGTTTGGCACGCGCGGCAGCCTGCGACGGCTCGTCGGCCGACTGATGTCAGCGGCGATCACGATACTGGAGCGCTGTTTCCGCAGGGGGCCGCGCCAGACTTGCCGCTAGCCTCAATGCGGCGCCAGAGCGGCCGAGGCTCCTGTTACCGGAGGAGTGCATCGGCAGGCCAGCCGATCGCGGCCGCCACCGCCGCACGGTGGATCAGGATTCCGGTGCGGTGCCAGGCTGACTGGCCCGGGCGCGCTCGAGCAGCAGGTCTCGTTCCCGGACATTGCGCGTAAGCTCCGCCGCCCGCAGAAACTCGACGCGCGCCTCGTCAGCGCGGCCCAGCTTGGCGAGCAGATCGCCGCGCACGCTCGGCAGCAGGTGGTAGTCCTTCAGGGCGGACATGGCGGCCAGATCGTCCACAAGCTTGAGACCCTCTTCCGGCCCGAAGGCCATGGCCACCGCCACCGCCCGGTTTAGCTCCACCACCGGCGACGGCGCGGTCATCGCCAGTGCCTCGTAGAGCGCGGTCATCCGTACCCAGTCTGTCTCCTCGGCGGTCCGGGCCCGCGCGTGGCAGGCCGCGATCGCGGCCTGGAGCGCATATGGTCCGCCCGCGCCGCCGAGCTTTTCCGCGCGGTCGAGCGCGGCGAGGCCGCGACGGATGAGCAGCTGATCCCAGCGGGCCCGATTCTGGTCGAGCAGAAGCACCGGCTCACCCGCGGGTCCCGTGCGAGCCGCGGAACGCGATGCCTGGATCTCCATGAGCGCGACGAGCCCGTGCACCTCCGGCTCGTTCGGGATCAGTTCGGCGACGATGCGCCCGAGGCGCAATGCCTCCTCGCACAGCGCCGGCCGCATCCAGTCGTCGCCTGCCGTGGCCGTATAGCCCTCGTTGAAAATCAGGTAGATGACTTCGAGTACGGACGAAAGCCGTTCGGGCAACTCGGCACCCGAGGGCACCTCGAACGGGATCCCCTTGTCGGCGAGGGTCCGCTTGGCCCGCACGATGCGCTGCGCGACGGTCGACTCCGAGACCAGGTAGGCCCGGGCGATCTCGTCCGTCGTCAGGCCGCCGAGCACCCGCAGCGTGAGCGCGACCCGGGCCTCCGTGGAAAGCACCGGATGGCAGGCCGTGAAGACGAGGCGCAGCAGGTCGTCCTCGATATCCTCGACGGCCGCGTCGAAGTCGGGCGTGTGCTCGGTCTCCAGGTCGCGACCGAGCTGCTCCACCTTGCGCTCGAACCGCTCCCGCCGCCGGAAGTGGTCGATCGCGCGGCGCTTGGAGATGGCCATGAGCCAGGCGCCGGGATTATCCGGTACACCCGACTCAGGCCATTGCTCCAGCGCCGCGACGAGGGCGTCCTGCGCGAGCTCCTCGGCGAGCCCGACATCGTGCGTCATCCGCGCCAGGCCGGCGATCAGCCGCGCCGCCTCGATCCGCCAGACCGCCTCGATCGTCCGCTTGACCTCAGTCCCAGCCACGCCCCCGATACAACCACGCCAGCGGTGGTCAGTCCTGCTGGTCGTGCAGCTCCGCCACCTGGGCGTCGGTCATCGCGCCTCGGAACGCGTACACGTCGTCGACGCCGCCGAACCAGAGCTCACCGGCGGCCGCGCCCGATCCGGCGGCGCCTACGACGAGTGGCCCGCTGGCCTGCCAGGCGTACGACTGGTCGGCGGTGGCCGCCAGCACGCCGTTCACGTAGAGCCGGATCTGGCCGCGGGTGGCGTCGTAGACCCCGACCAGGTGGGTCCAGGTCGTGGTGTCGTCCACGGTCAACGGCTGCGGCGCCACCGCGGTAGCGGCCGGCTCGGCGCTCGGCCCGTCGGCCGGCGCGGTGGTGAACGTCCAGTGCTGCCGCGTCACGCCGCCTTCCGTGCGGTTGCGGACGCCCAGGTGGAACGCGGACCGGTCACTGCCCCGCTGCGCCAGCACGGTCATGTCGTCACCGGCCACCCGGTCGGGGCGCACCCATGCCGAGACGGTGTACGACTGGTCGGTGCGGAGCACCGGCGCGTCCACCCACTGCTCGGGCTCGCCAAGCTCGGCCACGTTTCGCTTCGTCACGCCGTACTCCACCGTCGCGACGCCGTGCAGCGGGTCGCCCTCCTCGGCCCAGTGCGTGCCGTCCAGCTCCAGGACGCTGGCCCCCGACTCCGACTCCACCCACGTGCCGCGGGTGAGGAACAGGTTGCGGGCCCAGAGGTCCAGCGCCAGCTCCATGCAGTACGTGGGATCGATCGTGTCGTCGTAGCAGGTGCCGCCGCCGGTCTCGAACGTGTACCTGCCCACAGGGGTCGGCAGGACCACGCCCACCGTGGACGTGGCCGGGTCGCCGAACAGGTCTCCGGCGAGGAGCAGGCGGTCGTAAACGCGCACGTTCGCGATCTGGCCGGCAAAGCCACCGCCGTCGGCGCCGTCGAGCCGGTCGCGCCCCAGCACGAACGGTCCGGTCGCGTCCCAGCCGTCGCCGTACGTGTCCAGCCACCCGCCGGCCGGTGTCGCTGCGGCTACCCGGACACCGTCGACGTAGAGCAGCACCTCACGAGCGGTCGCGTCCCAGCTCCCGATCAGGTGTTGCCAGAGCCCCGCCTTCGCGGGCGTGGGCGCCCAGGCGTCCACGGTGGCCGCGCCGGCCCGATCGGCGTCGGCCAGCCGCATGCCCCACTTCGCGGTGGCGCAGTCGAACGTCAGCGCGAAGGCACTGGTATACGTACCGTCGATGGAGGCCACGGTCTGCCTCCCGGTGCACGGCAGCGAAGGGGTGCGCGCCCACGCCGTGACGGAGAAGGTTTGCGAGGTGCTGACGACGGGCGCGCCGGCCGACGCGAACGAGGTGGCGGCACCACCGAACCCGGCGGTGCGCGCGCCGATCAGCCGCACGTCGGGCGCCCAGGTGAGGCCGTACGGCGTGAGCGGGGTGAAGCCGGACCTCTCGCCCTGGTCGGCGAGGGCGTCCTCCTCGGTGATGCCCGGATATGCCTCAAGCAGCCACACGGCCACCGCCACCGACGGAGGCGACACGACGACATCGACCGAGCTGGCCGGACCACGGAGGCCGGTGGCGTCGATGGCCCGTGCGAAGAGGAGGTTGAGACCGATGCCCGGCGGGACCAGCGTCACCGTCGCGGTCTTCCCTGTCCCGCCAGCCGTCGCGGGCACTTCCGACGTGCCCGGTTCGCCCCAGCCGTAGCGGAACTTCACCACGTCCGAGGCGGGCGAGTCGAAGCGGAACGTGCCCGGCTGGCCCACCCCGACCGGCGGCGTCACGGTCGTCACCGTCACCGGCGGAGCCTCTATGTCGACGGTGAACACGCACCACCGCGACCACGGGCTGGTCTGGCTCTGCGGCGCCGGGTCGGTGCCCCTGGCCCGGAAGGCGTACCGCTTTTCATGGGAGAGCCCGGAGACCTCGGCGGACGTGGCCCGGGTGTTGGCCGAGACCGTGGTCTGCGGGGGCGCGGGCAGGCGCGGTGTCGATGGGCCCCAGGTGCCGGAGGCGGGCACCTCCAGCCACTCCCAGGTGCCGGTGAGGGACTCGTGCGCGTCGGCGTCCGGGAAGACCGCGGAGAACCTCGGTGTCACCGTACCGATCAGGATCCCCGCTTCGGTGCAGGCGACTCCGGAGACTTGAAGGTTGGTTGGCGCGCCCGGGCGGGCATCGCGCGGCCGGTGGGATGCCGCGGCGGCGGCCGGCGCCGCCACCAAGGACGGCACCGCAGCCAGGACGGCGACCGCCACCGTCCACAATCGAGCAAAACGCACCGGGACCCCCCGTTAGACGATCGACATGTGGAAAAGCGTGCGCACGATACCCGTGCGGGGTGGCGTGTACGCAAGAGAGATCGGCGAAGTCTGTCCGATGGTCCAGGGTTCGCCACGGTAGCGTTCCCGGTTATGGGGGAAGAGTCCGCGTTCGCGGGGTTGGTGGAGCGGCACCGGCGGGAGCTGCGGGTGCACTGCTACCGCATGGTCGGCTCGTACGACGAGGCGGAAGACCTGGTGCAGGAGACGTTCCTGCGGGCCTGGAAGGGCTGGGACGGCTTCGCCGGGCGCTCGTCACCGCGGGCCTGGCTGTACCGGATCGCCACCAACGCCTGCCTCGACACGCTGCGCGGCCGGGCCCGCCGGGTGCTCCCGCAGCATCTCGCGCCAGCGTCCGACCCGACCGCCGACCTGCCGCCGCGCACGGACATCCCGTGGCTGCAACCCTTTCCCGACGCGGCGGCACCGGTGGAGAGCGAGCCGGACTCGGTCGCGGTCACGCGGGAGACGATGGAGCTGGCGTTCCTGGCCGCGATCCAGCACCTGCCGCCGCGGCAGCGGGCCGTGTTGATCCTGCGCGACGTGCTCGGCTGGCCGGCGAAGGAGGCGGCGTCGGCGCTGGAGGCCAGCGTCGCCTCGACCAACAGTGCCCTGCAGCGGGCCCGCGCCACGCTCCGCGAGCACCTGCCGGAGCACCGGCTCGACTGGGCGCACCCGCTCGGCCCGACCGACGAGGAGCTGGCCGTCGTCCGGCGGTACGTGGATGCGGTCGAGCGGGCCGACCTCGACGCGCTGGCCGGCCTGCTCGCCGCCGACATCCGCGCGGTGATGCCGCCGTGGCCGATGTGGTTCGCCGGCCGGGAGGCGGTGCTGGCCACCCTCAGGGTGAGCTGGGACCCGGCGGGACCGTATTACGTGGGCAGGTTCCGCATGGTGCCGACCGCGGCCAACGGCATGCCCGCCGTCGCCGCGTACGTGTGCCCGCCCGGCGACGACACGTACCGGGCGTTCGCGATCGGGGTCATCCGGGTGGAGGGCGACCGGATCGCCGAGCTGAGCGCCTTCCACGACACGAGCCTCTTCGCCGCGTTCGAGCTACCGATGACTTTCGCGCCGGGCGGCGTCTCAACGGGTGTACCCCACACCTGACGGGAAAGAGGCAGCTCATGGCAAAGATGCTGTACGGGGCGACGATGTCGCTGGACGGGTTCATCGCCGGACACGGCGGCGACATGTCCTGGCTGAAGCCGTACTTCGGGCCCGATCCGGAGATGGACAGCCTGGTCCACCGGGTCGGCGCGCTGCTGGTCGGCCGGCGCACGTTCGAGGGCGACGACCCCAACAGGGGCACCGAGCACGAGGGGGCGTTCGGCGGTGCGTGGGACGGGCCGACGTTCGTGCTCACCCACCACGTGCCGGCCGATCCGGTGCCCGGCGTGACGTTCATGGACGACCTGGAGAGCACGGTGGCCGCGGCGAAGGCGGCGGCCGGCGACAAGTACGTCAGCATCCTGGGCGCCAGCACCGCGCGGGCCTGCCTGGACGCGGGCCTGCTCGACGAGGTCCTGGTCAGCGTCGCGCCGGTGCTGCTGGGCGACGGCACGCGGCTGTTCGAGCGGCCGGGCGGCGACAACGTGCCGCTGGAGCGGATCAGCCTGACCCACGGCCCGCTGGCGACCAACATCTGGACGCGCGTCCTGCCGCGGTGACGGGCTGATTTCAGGGCGGTTGCGGTCACGCAACCGCCCTTTTGCTATTTAAACCCCCATTAGGTACGGAACACGCGTGTCCGTCAACGATCAAACACGGTTGAGTCTCGACTTTGCAGAGTTCGATCGAAACCTTGCAGAAATATGTCGCGTTAGCTACGGTGACTCCACTTGCGCTTGTGCACGAGATCCGGTGCGCCAGCCATCGATCGACATCAGCAAGTAATCCGCACCGCCGAGTAGAAGGACGCACCGCGGTGACGCGTCACCGCAGGGCACCGATGACGCAACCGGAGTTCCCGAAGGGAAGGACAATGTCCGCACCGCTGTTTCGAAGGGTCGTCGCCGTAGCGGCCGCGGCCGGTGTCGCGGGGCTGAGCCTCGCGGCCTGTTCCACGAAGGGTGACGACGACGGGTCGTCGTCGGCTGGCGGCAAGGTCTCCATCACCGTCGACTGCCAGCCGGTCGCGTCGCAAAAGGAGCTTCTGGCCAACTGGAACGCGGATGTCGATGCGTTCCAGAAGGAAAACCCGAACATCGAGATCAAGAGCGTATCGGTCGGCACCCAGTGCAACAACCCGCCGGACTTCACCGCCCGACTCCAGGGCGGCACGACGACGGACGTCTTCTACGGATACATGACGGACCTGCAGCAGGTGCTCGACTCCGGACAGGTCATGGACATCACCGAGTACGTAAGCGCTTCGACGGTGTCCACATGGGACAGTGTTGACGCGGGTGCGAAGGCCGCCTTCACCGACGGCGGCAAGGTCTACGGCATCCCGACGAAGAACTACTCGATGGGGCTCGTCTACAACAAGAACCTCTTCCAGCAGGCCGGGCTCGACGTCAAGAACCCGCCGAAGACCTGGGCCGAGGTCCGCGAGGCCGCGAAGAAGATTTCCGCGCTCGGCAACGGGATCGCCGGGTACTCGGAGTACAGCGCGGGCAACACCGGCGGTTGGCACTTCACCGCCGAGCTCTACTCGCTGGGCGGGCAGATGGTCACCGAAGACGGCAAGAAGGCCGACTTCAACAACCCGATGGGCAAGCAGGTGCTGCAGACCCTGAAGGACATGCGGTTCACCGACAACAGCGTGGGTGAGAAGCAGCTGCTGCAGTGGCCGGACCTGCTCACCAACGCGGGCGCCGGCAAGGTCGGCATGTTCATCGGCGCGCCGGACGCGACCCAGGCGATCGTCACCCAGTTCCAGGGCAAGTACCAGGACTGGGCGATGGGACCGATGCCCGGCCAGGACGGCGCGGCGAAGGCGACGCTCGGCGGCGGTGAGGGCTACTTCTTCAAGAAGGGGCTGAGCAAGGAGCAGGTCGAGGCCGGCCTGAAGTGGCTGGCGTACCAGAAGCTCACCCCGGGCAAGGGACAGTTCGACTACGTGCGGGCCAAGCCGCAGAACTACCCGGTCGGCCTGCCGCAGCCGCAGCTGTTCACCGTCGGCAGCGCCGCGTACGGGCAGGAGCTCGAGCAGCGCAAGGCGAACGCGAACATCACCGTCGAGGACTTCGCGGTCTTCGAAAACAACCCGGTGCCGGTCAAGGTGGAGCCGCCGAACGCGCAGGCGATCTACGCGGTGCTCGACGCGGCGATGTCCGCGGTGCTGACCGACCCGAAAGCCAACGTCGACCAGCTGTTGAAGACGGCCGAGGACAAGGTGAACCAGGTCCTCGCCACGGGCGGCACAGGTAGCTGAAAACCCAGCGTGCGGGGGCCGACGCCGACGGCCCCCGCACCGTCCACACTGGAGTCTTCATGGCGACGATCACGGCACAGGGCAAGCCCGCCAAGGTCTCCGGACCCCCTCGGCCGCCAGCGCGGCGGCGCGGCCGCCGCACCCGCCGGATCCAGAGCAACCTCACCGGGTACGCGTTCCTCCTCGGCGCCGTCGTGTGCTTCGCCGTCTTCTCCTGGTACCCGATGATCCGCGGAATCGTCATGAGCTTTCAGCGGACGCGGCGCGGTGAGACCACGTGGGTCGGCTGGGACAACTACGAGCGGATCGTCAACGACCCGAGCTTCTGGACCGCCTGGAAGAACACGTTCTACTTCACCGCGCTGGCGCTGATCCTCGGCTACGCGGTGCCGTTCCTCGTGGCGATCCTGCTCAACGAGTTCCGCCACGCCAAGGGCTACCTGCGCATCCTGGTGTACCTGCCGGTGATGCTGCCGCCGGCGTCCGCGCTCTTCCTGTTCAAGTACTACGCGTACGACCCGAGCGACGCCGGCCTGTTCAACGCGATCCTCAAGTTCCTGCACCTGCCCACCTCGGAGTGGATGCAGTCCACGACGATGACGATGCCGGCGATGGTCATCGCGTCCACGTGGATGAACATGGGCGCCGCCGTCCTCATCTACCTCGCCGCCTTGCAGAACATCCCGGGCGAGCTCTACGAGGCGGCGGAGGTCGACGGCGCCGGGATCTGGCGCCGGATCTGGAACGTGACGATCCCGCAGACCAAGCTGATCCTGTCGCTGATGGCGATGCTGCAGATCGTGGCGACGATGCAGCTGTTCATCGAGCCGCTGATCCTCGCCAACGGCGCCGGTACGCAGGACTCGGCGACCTCGGTCGCGTACCTCATCTACCAGCACGGCTTCTTCCAGAACGACCTCAACGGAGCGGCCGCGCTCGGCGTGATCATGCTCGTCGTGCTGGGCGGCTTCTCCTTCGTGTACGTGCGCCTCACCTCGCGACAGGACGAGACATGACCCGGACCCTGATCTCCTCCGCCCAGATGCGGCGCGGGCGGGGCAAGTACATGTACTGGACCCTGCTCACCGTCGTCATCGTCGTCTTCACGCTGGTCTTCGTCGGGCCGCTGTACTGGATGGTCACCGGTGCGCTCAAGTCCGGGCAGGAGATCGCCCAGACCCCGCCGACGCTGTGGCCCGAGGATCCCCGGCTGACCAACTACACGGACGCCTGGCACCAGCTCGACCTGGCGAAGCTGCTCTTCAACACGTTCTACTACGCGGCCGGCGCGCTCGTCTTCCAGCTCGTGCTGGACACCGCGGCGGCGTACGCCCTGTCGAAGCTGCGCCCCGCGTTCGGCAACGTGATCCTGGCGCTGATGCTCGCCACCCTGATGATCCCGGCGATGGTGCTCATCATCCCGCAGTACGTGACGGTCATCGACCTGCCGATCCTGCACGTCAACCTGCTCGACTCGCCGCTGGCGCTGTGGCTGCCCGCGGTGGCGAACGCATTCAACATCTTCCTGCTCAAGCGCTTCTTCGACTCGATCCCCGAGGAGATCATGTCAGCGGCCATCATGGACGGTGCGACGCCGCTCCGTACACTGTGGTCGATCATCCTGCCGATGTCCCGGCCGATCCTCGGCGTGGTCTCCATCTTCGCGGTGACCGCGGTGTGGAAGGACTTCCTCTGGCCGAAGCTGGTCATGCCGTCGCCGGAGACCCGGACCGTCAGCGTCGGCATCTACGCGTTCTCCGGCGGCACCCCGATGAACGTGGTGGTCGCGGCCGCCGTCATCGCCGCGATCCCGACCATCGTCTTCTTCCTGATCTTCCAGAAGAGCATCATGTCCGGCCTCACCGCGGGCAGCCTGAAGGGATAGGTTCTTTCGTTGGGTGACAACCAGTGGTGGCGGTCGGCCGTCATCTACCAGATCTATCCGCGCAGCTTCGCCGACAGTGACGGCGACGGCATCGGCGACCTGGGCGGCGTCCGTGCCCACCTCGACCACCTGGCCGGCCTCAGTGTCGACGCGGTGTGGTTCAACCCGTGGTACGCCTCGCCGCAGGCGGACGCCGGCTACGACGTCGCCGACTACCGCGCGATCGACCCGGTCTTCGGCACCCTGGCCGAGGCCGAGGAGCTGATCCGGGAGGCGCACGCGCTGGGCATCCGGATCATCGTGGACGTCGTACCGAACCACTGCTCGGACAAGCACCCGTGGTTCGTCGAAGCGCTTCAGAGCGGCCCCGGCTCGACCGCGCGTGACCTGTTCTGGTTTCGCCCCGGCCGGGGTGAGTCCGGTGAGCTGCCGCCGAACGACTGGCAGTCCATCTTCGGCGGCCCGGCCTGGACCCGTACCACCAATCCGGACGGCACGCCCGGCGAGTGGTACCTGCACCTGTTCGCGCCCGAGCAGCCGGACCTCAACTGGGACAACCCGAAGGTGCGCGAGGAGTTCGAAGACGTGCTGCGGTTCTGGCTGGACCGGGGCGCGGACGGGATCCGGATCGACTCGGCCGCGCTGCTGGTGAAGGATGGCGGGCTCGCCGACTTCGACCCGGCCGACCCGCCGTTCCCGCACCCGTTCCAGGACCGCGACGAGGTGCACGACGTGTACCGGGCGTGGCGGGCGATCGCCGACAGCTATCCGGAGCCGCGGGCGCTGATCGGCGAGGTGTGGCTGCCGGACGCGGAGCGGTTCGTGGCGTACATGCGCGAGGACGAGATCCACACCGCGTTCAACTTCGCGTTCCTCGGCTGCCCCTGGGACGCGGCCGCGCTGCGCGCCACCATCGACGAGACGCTCGCCGTGCACGCCCCGGTGAAGGCGGCCGCGACCTGGGTACTGTCCAATCACGACGTTCCCCGGCACGTGACCCGGTACGGGCGCGCGGACACGTCGTTCACATTGGACTATCGCCAGCTCGGCGCCCCAACCGACCGGGCGCTCGGGCTGCGCCGGGCCCGCGCCGCACTCCTGCTCAACCTCGCCCTGCCCGGCTCGGTCTACCTGTACCAGGGTGAGGAGCTCGGCCTCGAAGAGGTCGAGGACATCCCGGACGCCCTGCGGCAGGACCCGATGTTCTTCCGCACCGCCGGGGCAAACCTGGGCCGCGACGGCTGCCGCGTACCGATCCCGTGGTCCGGCACCGCCCCGCCGTTCGGCTTCAGCCCGCCGGGCGCGACCGCGGAGCCGTGGCTCCCCCAGCCGGCCGCCTGGCGCGACCGGACCGTCGAGGCGGAGTCCGGCGACCCCGACTCGATGCTGGAGCTGTACCGGCGGGCGCTGGGGCAGCGGCGGGGCCAGCCGGAGCTCGGCGACGGCCCGTTCGCGTGGCTGCCCGGGCCCGACCGGGTGCTGGTCTTCAGCCGGGGCCGCGACGCGACGTTCGCCTGCGTGGTCAACCTCTCCGGCGAACCGGTCGCGCTGCCGGTCGCCGGGCGGGTCGCGCTGACCAGTGGTCCGCTCGACGGCGACCGGCTCCCGGCGGACACCGCGGCCTGGATGGTTATGGAGTAGAAATCCGGCTATTGCTGCATAAACCTCTCATATGCGGTTGGCCGTGAAGATCCTTCGGGTTACTCTTTTGGCCGGTCAGGGGGCATGACGGGCGGCTGAGGGGGTGCTGCGTGGCGGCGGTGATCGCGGCGGAAGGCCGGTGGGGCAGGCAGCACCTTCTCCGGCTCTACACGGTGGCGATGGGCGGCGCCGGGGTGCTCGTCACAGCGCTATCCGCGGGCCAGGTGGTGGACGCCGCGACCCGGCACCCGGCGATGTGGCTGATGACCGCGCTCGCCGTGCTGGCCGGAGCCCTCGCCTTCATCGACACGCCGGCGCCGGGCCGGTCGCCGCTGATCGTGTGCCCGACGATCTGCTTCACGTTCGCGATCCTGCTCTGCTGGGGCCTCGGCCCGGCGATCGTGGCGCAGGCGGTCGCGGTGCTGATGGTGCGCTGGAAGCTGCGCGCCCCGATGAGCGAGGGAGTCAAGGCGTGGGGGCAGTACACCCTCGCCTTCGCCGCCGCCGCGGGCGTGCTGTGGCTGGGCCAGCCGGATCCGTTCGAGCGCGCCGGGCCGACGAACATCGTCACCGACGCGGTCGCCGTCGTCGGCGCGGTCGCCGCCTGGCTCGTCGTGTACGCGGTCCTGGAGTTCGGCCACTCGGTGCTGCGCGGGGCGTCGGCACACCCGCGCGGGCTGGGCCGGGCGATCGGCAACCAGTTGCTGTTCAAGGCCTCCCTGCTGCTGCTGAGCCCGGTGCTGGCGGTGGCCGCGCACATCAACGTCGGCTTCGTACCGCTGATCTTCCTGCCGCTCTTCGCCGTGCAGCGGATGGCCCGCCTGTCGGCCGAGCGGGACCGGGCCGCCCGCATGGACCCGCTCACCGGCCTGGCCAATCGCACCGGCCTGCGCGCCGGCTTCTGCGACCTGATGGCCGCCCGCGACCGGGTGGCGCCGGACGGGGTGCCGGCACCCCGCGCGCTGTCCTTGCTGATGCTCGACCTCGACCGGTTCAAGCACGTCAACGACTCGCTCGGCCACGACGTCGGCGACCGGCTGCTGGTCGGGGTGGCCCACCGGATCGCCTCGGTACAGCCCCGGGACGCCATCGTGGCGCGGCTGGGCGGCGACGAGTTCGCGATCCTGCTCGCCACGCACACCCCCGAGGAGGCCGAACGCGTGGCGTGTTCGGTGGTCCACGCGCTCGTCGAGCCGGTGCGGCTGGACCGCCTGCAGATCGACGTCACCGCCTCGCTCGGCATCGCGTCCTATTCGGACGGCGAGGACTTCGCCACCCTGCTGCGCCACGCGGACGTGGCGATGTACGAGGCGAAGCAGCGCGGCGACGCGGTCGCCACGTACGCGGCCCGGGCCGACCAGAACAGCCCGGAGCGGCTCAAGCTCCTCACCGACTTCCGGGACGCGCTCAGCTCCCCGCGAGCCGACCAGGTCACGATGCACTACCAGCCGCAGGTGTCGCTCGCCACCGGTGAGGTGGAGGGTGTGGAGGCGCTGCTGCGCTGGCACCACCCGACGCACGGCCTGGTATCCACCCGCGAGCTGCTCAGCGTCGCCGAGCACAGCTCGGTCATGCGGCAGCTCACCATGCGGGTCATCGACGACGTGACCGCGCAGGCGGCCGGCTGGCCGGCGGCCGGGCTGGACATCCGCGCCTCGCTCAACGTCAGCGTCCGCGACCTCTACAGCGACGACCTGGCCACGCACCTGGCCCGGCGGCTGGACGAGCGGGGCGTGCCGCCGGAGCGGATCCAGGTGGAGATCACCGAGAGCTCGCTGCTCGCCGACCCCAGCCGGGTGCAGGCGACGGTCAACCGGATCGCCGGGTTGGGCGTGGCGGTGTCGCTCGACGACTTCGGCACCGGCTACTCGTCGCTGCAACACCTGCGCCGCCTGCCGATCAGCGAGATCAAGATCGACCGCTCGTTCGTCAGCGGGATGGCCGGCAACCGGGACGACGCCGCGATCGTACGCTCCATTGTGGAGATGGCCCGGACCCTCGGCATCCGCACCGTCGCCGAGGGCGTGGAGAACGAGTACACCCGCCGGCTCCTCGCCGAGACCGGGTGCACGCTGATCCAGGGTTGGATCGCCGCGCGCCCGATGCCCGGCGGGGAGCTGGTCCGGTGGATGGCGGCGGGAGAGCTGGTACGGCCCGCGGTCGGTCAGCTGCCCCAGACGTAGGCCTTCGCCGGTACCGGCACGGCGCTGCCGGCGAAGAGCGAGTTGACCCGGGATGCCTCGGCCGCACTGGGCGTGGCGTTGGCGCAGGAGACCGGCGCGCTGCTGCCCGACATGAGGTCCGAGCAGCGGCCGGTACGGTTGTCCGGCAGGCCGAGGATGTGTCCCCACTCGTGGGTGGCGATACGGGTGCGGTTGTAGCCCTGGTCGACCGCCTGCCAGCCCATGTAGATGCGGCCGGAGCCGAGCCCGGTCACGTACGCCCGCGGCCATCCACTGTCGACGTAGATGGTGACGGTCGCCGGGGAGCCGGCCTGCAGGCGGACGTTGGTCACGCTGCTGTTCCAGATCTGGGCCGCCGGCCGGCGTGACCCGCACCGCATAGCAATTGTCCCATAGCGCCCTCCACCGGCCGGCGCGCGATGATCTGTCCGTGACAGACGTGCTGGACCACCCCGTGTGGGCCGCCCTGACCGGCGCGCACGAGCACCTCGGCCGCCGCGCCGGCGACGCCGCCCGGTACCCCTCGGACGTGGCGCCGTTCGCCGCCCTACGCCCCGACGCCGGCGGGCGGGCGTGGGCCGACCTCGCCGCCATCACCGGCCCGGGCGGGGTCGTCGCCACGGTCGGCGGCGCCGTGACCCCATCGCCGGACTGGGCGGTGCTGGAGGTGTTCGCCGGCGTACAACTGGTCGACACGGCACTGCGCGCCGCGCCGGATCCCGAGGCGGTGCCGCTGGGGCCGGCCGACGTCGACGAGATGCTCGACCTCGTCTCCCGCACCGAGCCCGGCCCGTTCCGGCGGCGCACCGTCGAGCTCGGCGCATACCTGGGGATCCGGCGGGAAGGGCGGCTCGTCGCGATGGGCGGCGAGCGCTTCCACCCGCCCGGCTGGACCGAGATCAGCGCGGTCTGCACCGACCCGACCCACCGCGGCCAGGGCCTCGCCACCCGCATCGTGCGGGCGGTCGCCGCCGGCATCAGGGCGCGCGGCGAGACCCCGTTCATGCACGCGGCCGCCGACAACACCACGGCCCTGCGCCTCTACAAGTCGATCGGCTTCAGCCTCCGCCGCGATGTGACCATCACCGTGCTGAAGCGACACAAATAGATTTACCCCGGTCCGCGCCGGCTGCGGACCGTTTGCTCCCGCGGGCACCGCTCCGGCCGGCGGCTCGCTTGCGCTCGCCGAAATCCCCGGCCTCCGCTGCCAGGTCCGCGGGTTTCCCCGCGCTGTCACCGGACCGGAGCGGGCACCGAGGCCGCTACGCCCCGTCCACTTGCGACTCCGCGCACGCATCTCGAAGGCCGCCCGCGGCGTCGTCATGCCCTGACGGTCCGGCTCTCACCGGAGGTGAGAGTGGTGTGACCGCGACCAACCGCGGAGGGTGAGGCCGCGGGAGCGACGGTCTGGACCACGACGGACGTCGCGGTAGCCCGAATCTATTGAAGGGAAAGGCGCCTACCGCGCTCCGGTCACCGCCGGGAGCAGGCCGGCGACGGCGGGGGTGAAGACGTCGACGAGGTCCCACAGCTCGCGCGCGCCAGGCGCGGCGCCGGCCACCTGCGGGTCGGTGTGGCGCAGGAACGCCAGGTGCCGGCAGGCGTGCGCGGCCACGTCGACCGGGCGCACCACCGGCGGGCTCGGGGTCAGCGGGTCGGGGCCGCGCGCGTCCGGCAGGTCGAGCACGGGCTCGGCCGGCGCGGCCGGATCCGGGTCGGGCAGCGCCACGTAGGTGAGCACGATGCCGCCGGCGGTGTGCCGCCACGAGGTCGAGTGCAGCAGCCCCACACCGTGGCCGGCCAGGCTCCGCGCGCAGGCGTCCGGGTGCTCGCCGGGCCCGAGCGGCCGGGACACGGTGCGGAAGCAGAGCCGTCCGCCCCGTGCGCTCAGCAGCACGGACTCGACGAGTGCCCGGACGCCCGGGATCATCGCAGCGGAGCCCGGCGGCTCGTCACCGCCAGGTTCCATGCCGGCAACCATACCTTGTTGCCACATGCTGGCAAGAACGAACCGCACGCGACAGTCTGGGGAGGAGTCCGCTGTGCCGCCATCGCGCCTGGCTGACCGTTGCGGCCGGATCGTCCGGTCGCGCGCGTTCGAGGTGGTCATCGTCGTGCTCATCGGCGCGAACGCGGCCGTACTGGGCCTGGAGACATACCCGCACCTCGGGATCGTCGGCCCGCCGCTGCACCTGCTCGAGTGGTTCTTCCGGGCCTTCTTCGTCACCGAGATAGTCATCCGGATCCTCGCGCACGGCCGCCGCCCGCAGGACTTCTTCCGCCACGGCTGGAACGTCTTCGACTTCGTGGTCATCGCCGCCGCCTTCATCCCCGGCCTGCACGGCGACTCGCCCGCCCTGCGAGTCATCCGCATCGCCCGGGTGGTGCGGTTGGTGCGCTTCTCCCCCGGCCTGCGCACGATCGTGGCGGCGCTGCTGCGCAGCCTGCCCGGCGTGGGCGGCTTCCTGGCGCTGGCGATGGTGACCCTCTACGTGTACGGCATGGCCGGCTGGCTCATCTTCGCCGAACACGCCCCCGACGAGTACGGCACGATCGGGCGGGCCGTGCTCACCCTCTTCGTGCTGCTGTCGCTGGAAAACCTGCCCGACCTCATCGAGCAGGGCATGGCGCTGTCGCCCTGGACCCTCGTGTACTACGTCAGCTACGTGCTCATCACCGCCAACCTGCTGCTCAACATCCTCATCGCGGTCATCGTCAACTCGATGGAGGAGGCCCGCCGGCTGGAGATGACCGAGCGGATGGCGGCCGACGAGGACGGCGACGGGGTGCCCGACGAGATCGACCGCATCGCCATCAGTCAGCGGCTGGACGACCTGAGAACGCTCGTCGCCGAGCTCGAACGGGAGCTGCGCATCGAACGCGAGGAACCCGGCCACCGCGCCAAAGCACCGTTGCCGCGAAGCCCTTGATTTCCCTGGCCTGGGCGTCGGGCCTGGTGATCGGCGTGAAGGCCTGATGGCCTGGCGTCAGGTGCTGACCCGGAAGTCAGCGAGGACCTCCGCCAGAGAGTGGCGTCCGGCGGCGGCCAGGGCCGGGTTCGTGTACCGGTAGACGCGCACCGCGCCGAGCCCGGCCCGTAGCGCCCAGCCGCGCCCCCGCCGCCAGGTCGCCTCGTCCACGCCCACCACCGCGCGGAAGACGTCGCGGGTCCGGGCGGTCAGCAACGCCCAGGCGGGCAGCAGGTCGGTGGCCGGGTCGCCGGTGCCGGCCAGGCCGAAGTCGATGACCGCGGCGAGGCGGCCGCCGCGCGCGACGAGGTTGGCCGGCAGCAGGTCGCCGTGCAGCCAGACCGGCGGCCGGTGCCACGGCGGCGCGGCGAGGGCGTCCTCCCACACCGCGGTCGCCCGCTCGGCGTCGACCAGGCCCACGGCGGCCAGGCGTCCGATCGACTCGTGGACGTCGGCGTCGCCGGGACCGACCGGTAGGGCCCGGGGCGAGCGCGGCGCCCCGGCGGTGTCGATCCGCTGCAACGCCGCCACGAACCGCCCCAGCCGTACGGCCGCGTCGCGCAGGTCGACCTCGGGCCGGGCGGCGAGCGTCTCACCGTCGAGCCACCGGTACACCGACCACGGGTACGGGAAGTCGGCGTCCGGCACGCCGGCGCCGAGCGGCACCGGCACGTCCAGCGGGAGGCGGGGCGCCAGCCGGGGCAGCCACTCCCACTCCCGGCCCACCATCGGCGCCGCCCTGGGCAGGGCGGGCAGGCGGACCACAAGCTCGTCGCCGAGCCGGTAGATGAGGTTGTCGGTGCCGGCCGTGCGGACCTCGCGGACGGGCAGGTCAGCCCACTGTGGAAACTGCTTGGCGATCAGCCGGCTGACCAACCGCGGCCCGACCCCGCTCATGCCGCCGGGCCCGTCCGGCGCGCGGCCGGCCGCCGCTCCGGCATCGCCTGCCGGACCAGCACCAGCCGGCTCACCCGTGCGGTCACGGGCGAAGGGTACCGAGCGCTCGTTTCGGTTCGCGAAGCGGCTGCCGACCGCGTCCGGCCGCAAGCCGTCTACCGGGGGCGCGGCCCCTCGATGGCAAGGGCCGCGACCAGCGCGGCTCGAGCCGTTCGAAGTCGGGCTCGTGCTCGGGTGTGGCGCTCGTGGCCGCCGGGGTGGACGGCGGTGGCGGCGCCGGGGTCTGCTCCGCGGCGCACGCCGCGAGAGCCAGTGCCGTGAGCGCGGCGAGGCAGGGCGCGGGCCAGCATCAGGCGAGGCTCGGGAGCACGACCCGCTCCAGGACCGCGTTCGGCGTGCGCCACTGCTCGGGATCGTCGTAGTTGCCGGCCGCGATGGCCACGACCACGCCCAGGTCGGGCAGGATCGTCAGGCGCTGCCCGCCGTTGCCCATCGCGCCGACCCAGCGGTGGCCGCCCATCTCACCGCTGTACCAGTGGTAGCCGTACCTGCCGCCCCACTCGGTCGGCAGCCGCGGCCGGAGCATCTCGGCGAGCCAGCCGGCGGGCACCACCTGGCGGCCGTCCCACGCCCCGCCGGCCAGCACGAGCTCGCCGATGCGGGCCAGGTCCGGGGTGGCCAGGCGCAGCCCGGACGCGGCCGAGGCCACGCCGTCCGAGCCGGCCATCCACTCGAACGAGCCGATGCCCAGCGGTGTGAAGAGCACCTCGCGGGCGTAGTCCGCGAGCGGCCGGCCGGTGCCCCCCGCGATCAGCCCGCCGAGCAGGGCGGTGGCGCCACCGCTGTACGAGTACCGCACGCCGGGCGCCTCGACGACCGGCCGCTCCAGCACGAACCGGTAGCGGTCCGGGGCCAGCTCCATGGCGATCTCCGCGTTGGCCGGGCTGTCGTACGGGATCTCCTCCCTCCACTCCAGCCCGAGCGACATGGTCAGCGCGTGCTCGACGGTGAGCTGAGCCCGGGCGGGATCGGCGCCCAGGTCGGGGTACTCCGGGAAGCCGGCCAGCAGCGGCGCGGCCGGCTCGGGCACGAGGCCGTCACCGAGCGCGATCCCGTACAGCAGGGCCACCGCGCTCTTGGTCACCGACCGCACGTCGTGCGGGGTGTGCGGGCCGAAGTCGACGGTGCCGAGCGGGGTACCCCAGGTGAAGTCCTCGCCGCTGCCGTAGTGCTCCAGCACAGTATGTCCACTGTGGATCACGATGACCGAGTGCAGCCCGCCGGCCTGACCGGCCCCGATCACCTCGTCCAGCCGCTCACGTATCGACACATCGACAGCTTAGGCGGGCAGCGCCTTGTCGACCTCGGCCGCGCCGGCGACCTGGTAGACGGCGGTGACGGCGTCCCGCGGCACCGGCGCGTACACGTGCGGGAACACGCCACCGTCGGAGGACTCCTCCCAGCGGACGCTCTCCCCCAGCGCGTCCCCGTCGATGGCGGCGATTACGAGCGTGGGCTCGTCCGGAAACACCCCCAGGGCGGTGGCGCCCACCTGGGCGCGCGAGGAACAGTGGATGAACCCGGACTCATGGTCGAACGGCGAACCCTCGAACCGCCCGGCCGCCTCCCACTCAGCCCACTCGGCGGGCAGCAGGATCTTGTAGATCAGCACACGTCCCACCCTAAACGCGCGGCGCCGCACCGAGGCTGCCGCTCTCGGGAGCGCGCCGCGCCATCAGGATTCGCAGGCCACACCGTCGCCGTCGCGGTCGAGTCCGCTGCGGTAGCCAGGGTCACCCCGGTACAGGGGTGCGGCTCCGTCGCGCTTCGCCTCCGCGCAGCTGGCGTAGTACACGTCGTCGGGCTCGTCCTCGGGCGGTGGCGCCGGCGGCTTGGTGGTCTTCGGCGCCGCCGGCGGCTTGCGCACCGCGGGCGGTTTCGATAGGTCATGCTCCGGAGTGTCGTCCAGCGAGGGCGATCAATGTCAGTCCCTGTCAGGCCAGGGTTGGTTGCCGCCTCGCGGGTGCGACGCCGACGGTCGGGCGGCTGATTCCGGGAAGGCAGCGCCCACCGGGCACAGGGAGGTGTGCCGGTGGGCGCTGCTGACTGTCGCTATCGGACGATGACTCGGACCGCGTCGAAGGCGGGGATCTGGTTGGCGCGCTGCATCATCGGGATGCGGTGTGAGGCGTCGCCGGCCCAGGAGGCGCACTGGAAGATGCCCCGGTTGGCCAAACCCGGCACTCGGATCTCGATGACGTCCGGCGCGGCGCCGCCGCCGTTGTCCTCGGTGGCCACGAAGAATGCCGGCACTGGCGCGGGGTCGGGTGCGACGCGCGTGCTGTCGAGCTGGCGGCAGGCGCTGTGGAAGTGTCCGCGGACCAGGTTCTGGTCGTTGAGGATGGACATGTCCACGTAGTAGCCGCCCTGGCCGGCCGGGAGGAAGCGGTCGCGGATCAGGTTGCGGGTGCTGACCCGGATCGTGAACGGCTGGTTGACCCGTACCGACTGCGGCGCGCTGACGATGAGCAGCGTCGGGTTCTGGTCGGCGTTGGCTACCTCGCCCATCTCGGTGTCGACGCAGCGGTTGCCGTTCTGGAAGCCGTCGTGGATGTCCAGGCCGTTGCCCTCGGAGCACTCGTCCGGACCGAAGTCCAGCGGCGGCGGTGCGGTGGTCGGTGCGCCGGTGGCCGGCTGGTTGGGCGCGCCGGTGCTGTTGCCGCCGCCAGTGCTGGTCACCGTGCACGTGGCGAGCTCGCGCAGGCCCTGCGGGCGCGGGCCGGCCCGGTCGATCGCGATGGTGATGCGGTCGAGCGTGGCGCGGCGCTTGTCGGCGAGCGGGCCGAGGATGACGTTCTGCACGAAGTTCGCGCCGCCCTGGCCCTGGCTCGTGGCGAGCCGCCGGTTGGCCTCGGCGATCTGCTGCTGGAGCAGGTCGAGGTTGCGGGCCACCTCGTCGCGGGCCCGCGCCGGGATCTCCGGGAGCCGCTGCTCGACGTCGGGGCAGGAGACCGTCTGGGCGGCCGCCTGGGTGCCGCAGTCCTGGCCGTCACCCCAGTAGTTACGGACCGTGCGGCCGTTCTGCCGGGTGGTGGTGACGCCCTGACCGGCCGGTGCCGTGCCGCCCGGCGCCGGCGCGCAGGCCGGCGGGCGGTTGGCGGTGGGGCGCCGGTTGGTGTGCGCCGAGGACACCTGCGTCACCGTGATGCCGCCGCCGAAGACGGCGAGCGTACCGATGATCGCGATGACCCGGTTGCGCCGCGTGGACAGGAGACCCTTGCGCCGTCGTACCGACCTGTACATGGTGCACCTTTTCCTCGAAGCCGAATGCGGCTCTCGTTTCGGCGGGTGCAGTCACTTTATGAGTCGGCGTTGAGGCAGCGCCAAGCTGCAAATGATGATTTAAAGCTAAACGGCTTTTCCTTAACGGCGATTTATGCCCGTGCGATTCAACCGCTCAGATCAGCCGTTCGGCCGATGTCCGGGGTTCAGTCAGGCGCACCCCGAATGGGGTGACTCGCTGGACATCCGGTCGCCCCGCCGCGCGTACCCCCTCTGCTTGTAAAGCCCGACCCGGACGGGCCGGAAGCGGCACGGCGATCTGGTCGCGAGCCGGCGTGCGTCGGCGACCCGGGCCCCGCGGAACCGGCGCGAGCGACGGTGGAGTGTGACATCTGCTTTCGTCTAGAGTTGGGCTGGCGTTGTCTGGGCGTGGGTGTGTGTCCGGGCGGGAGGCGCAACCCGCTCGGCGTCGCTTGCCACCCGCCGCCCCGGCCGCGCCGCCGCATGCACCGGACCGGTCTCCTCGCGCCGTCCACCGCTCTTTACAGGAGAGGGACATGGCCCGACCGATCACGCTGTTCACTGGCCAGTGGGCCGACCTGCCGTTCGAGGAGATCTGCCGGCTCGCCTCCGAGTGGGGCTACGACGGCCTGGAGATCGCCTGCTGGGGCGACCACTTCGAGGTCGACAAGGCGGTCAACGAGGACGGATACGTCGAGCGCAAGCGGGAGACGCTCGCGAAGTACAACCTCCAGGTCTTCGCGATCTCCAACCACCTCGTCGGCCAAGCGGTCTGCGACCACCCCATCGACGAGCGCCACCAGGGCATCCTGCCGGCCCGCATCTGGGGTGACGGCTCACCGGAGGGGGTACGGCAGCGGGCGGCTGAGGAGATCAAAGACACGGCCCGCGCTGCGGCGAAGCTCGGCGTCCGCACCGTCGTCGGCTTCACCGGATCGTCCATCTGGCACACACTGGCCATGTTTCCGCCGGTGCCACCTTCGATGATCGAAAAGGGGTACGAGGACTTCGCCAACCGCTGGAACCCCATCCTCGACGTCTTCGACGAGGAGGGTGTCCGGTTCGCGCACGAGGTGCACCCCAGCGAGATCGCGTACGACTACTGGACCACGGTCAGGGCGCTGGACGCCGTGGGGCGGCGGCCCGCGTTCGGGCTGAACTGGGACCCGTCGCACTTCGTGTGGCAGGAGCTCGACCCGGTCAACTTCATCCTCGACTTCGCCGACCGGATCTACCATGTCGACTGCAAGGACGCGAAGGTCCGCACCGGCGACGGCCGCCGCGGTCGCCTCGCCTCCCACCTGGCCTGGGCCGACCTGCGCCGCGGCTGGGACTTCGTCTCCACCGGCCACGGCGACGTGCCGTGGGAGGACTGCTTCCGGGCACTCAACGCGATCGGGTACGACGGCCCCATCTCGATCGAGTGGGAGGATGCGGGCATGGACCGGCTCGTGGGCGCGCCCGAGGCACTCCAGTTCGTGCGGCGGTTGGCTTTTGACGCGCCCGAGGCCGCGTTCGACGCGGCGTTCGCGAGCAAGGACTGAGGTTTCGGCCCGACTTGGCTTGGCTTCCGCCCCTCGGGCTTGGCTTGGCCTCTCGGGGGCTGGCTCGGGGCTGGCTTTGGCCCTCTCGGCCGGGCCTGGTCCGTCGAGGGGGCTCAGCCGTTCGGTGCTGAGCCTTGGCCGACGGGCAATGCGGGCCCGGCCTTCGACTGGCCGGGCCCGTTGCTCGTGGACAGGTTCTAGACTGTGCTGTTGTTGCGCTGTGAGCTGCTGGGCCCGGTCGACGCGGCCACCGCGTCGTCCGTGCCGCCGGTGAGCTTCTCGCCGACCCGGGTGTGGGCCAGGCGGTCCTTGCCCTCCGCGTAGAGGCGGTTCGCCTGCGCCTGCGCGACGCCGGCCGCCTCCTGCACCGTCGGGTGGTCCCACACCTTGCGGGCGTTGCGGACCAGCTCCTCGTACCTCTCCCGGCCGGCGCGGGCACCCAGGACGAAGCCCGCAGCCAGCCCGCCGATGAACCACAGCTTTCCGCGCATAGCGGCTCCTTCCCAGAGGTCTGTACACCGGTACGTACCCATCCTGCCTCGCCCTCATGCACTCTTGGGCGCCGAGCGGCAGAATGTCCCGAATTGGCGCTGGCGTGTCCCCGGTAACCCGGTAGCCGCGCAGCCCCCAACGTCCTGTACTCTTGTGCAGTCGCGCAGCACCGGAGCGATCCGGGGCCAGCCCGATCCCCCATAGCTCAATTGGCAGAGCAGCCGGCTGTTAACCGGCAGGTTTTTGGTTCGAGTCCAAATGGGGGAGCTTTGCCTCCCATCGATCCACTTCTCCCCCGCGCGGCGGGTCAGTGGCCGCCGACACCGGGCGCAGGATACGATCCCCGCGCCAGCAGGGGGCGGTAGCTCAGCAGGTTAGAGCAGGGGACTCATAATCCCTCGGTCGCGGGTTCGAGTCCCGCCCGCCCCACCAAATCCGCGTTACTCGAACCCTGCACCCGCAGGGCGCAGAGGAGCGACGCGGCAGCGGTGAACCTTGGAGCGGCAGCAATGCCGCTCCTTCTGTTTGTCTGGCCCCTGCGGGGCACAGGCCGCTTCTTGGCGGTCTTCAGGGTCTCGTCTACGACTCGGCGAAGCTCGCTCTGGGTGGCCACCCCCGCGTCAGCCCTCCGGGCGTAGATGGCCGTGGCAAACGGCTCGTTCAGGTCGTCGTCCACCACCTTGACCTCCGCATCCACATCGACGTAGAGCTTCGTGAAGATCGCCTTGTTGATCACCTTCTTGACCGACACCGACGCCTCTGCGTACAGGGCTTGCGGGTTGTCCAGCAGGTCAAGGGTGGCAAGGAAGAGGTCCAGGCCGGTCTGCACGTCGCTGGGACCGCTCAAGAGCTGCGCCTCGATGCGGGTGCGATCTTCGCGCAGAGCGATGATCCGCTGGTTCAGCTTCTCTTTGGGCCACGACGGGTCGCCCACCAAGTCAAGGTAGTGATCCTCCTTGGCCTCGATGTCGGCGAGTTGCCGTTCGAGCTGCTTCCGAAGGGCGGCACGGGTGGTACCGCTCTCGGCGGCTGCCTGGCTCATGACACGCGCCGCCTGGTCGCGGAAGTCGTCCGGCAGGCGGACGGTCGCATAGTTGGCGAGCACGGCGCGTTCGACGTCCTCAATCTTCAGATAGGGCAGGTCGCAGACCCGTTCCTGCCGTCCCCGGCAGACGTAGTAGTGGTACTGGACTCCGAGCCTGCTCCGGCCGGTCATGATCATGAGACGGGCTTGGCAGCGCCCACACCAGATCACACCGCGGAGGTAGTGATCGTGGGTGCGTTCCCGTTTGCCCGCGCGCCGGTCGCCGTAGAGTACACGTTGCACCCGGTCAAACAGGTCTTGAGAGATCAGCGGCTCGTGACGGCCCTTGTGCTCGACGCCGCCCCACTCCACATAGCCGAGGTAGTAGCGCTCGCGGAGCATGTTGCCGAGGAGGTGGATCGAGATAGGGCCAGCACCACGCTTGCCGTGCGGCTTGGTGGCTAATCCGGCCTCTACAAGCTTGTCCCGCAAGCTGCGGAGGGTATAGCTGCCCGTGGCGTACAACTCGAATGCGAGCCGAACGAGTGGTCCCCGCTTGGGGTCGATGACGACCGTACGGACCTGGCGATCGTCCACGCTCTCGGTGACGTTGAGGTAGCCGATCGGGGCACGGTGCAGGGTGCCGCCTTGCTCGTGCTTGTAGCTCATTTTGCGCCGGATATCCTCACCGTCCTGGCGGGAGCGGAAGCCGTTGATGACGGCATAGATGCCCTCCAGCAGCTCACCTTCGGCCGTGTCGTCGTTGATGTTCTCCGTGGCCGAGACGAAGCGGACACCGAGCTGTTGCAGCTCCAGGAGCACCGCGCCGTTCTCTTTCCAGTTGCGGTGCATGCGGCTGGAGGCATAGGTGATGATGTAGTCCACGTCCCGCTCGCGCCGGATGCGCTCCATCATCTGGCGGAAGACCGGACGCTTGGCCATCGTCGTACCGGTGTTGCCCGGTTCCAGGTATTCGTCAACTATGACCGCGCCAAGTTCCTTGGCCTTGCCCTTGATGGTCTGCCGTTGGGCGGGCAGGGAGATGCCTTCGGGGTTGTAGTCCGTCTGCATCTGGCCCTTAGTCGATACGCGAAGTAGGGCTATCGCCCGCTTCACCGTCCGGCCGCTGTCGCGTGTTGACCTCACCATCGTTACCCTCCTTTCTCTTCGTTATGCTGCGAGCGCGAACTTCTCGCGCCGGAAGTACGACTTGAGTGGCCGTGGCCCGTCGTCAAGGAAGCCTAGGAACCGCAGGCGCTTCTCCATGTCTTCTTCGGACACGGTGAACAACCCTGCGAGCGCGGATATGTCCTGTATCCCGGCAATCCAGGCGCGCTTGAGCCAGATGCGCGGCATGAGGAGGCAGGCCGCGAAGTGGTCGCAGATGTCCTCGATGTACTGCGCTTGCCGGGCGGCATCCCCGTAGCCGAGCGCGCGATGGATGACGGACGCTGCGGTGTAGTCCAAAAGGTGCTTGAACTCGTGCGCCAGCGTCAGCCTGCGATCGGTGTGGTTGTCGTTCTTGTTGACCATGATGAAATAACGGCCGTGCGTGAACGTCGTGAAGCCCGCCAGTCCGTCCATCTTGTACCGTGGCGCGAGCTGTACTTCAACCTTGGGCAGGTCAAGAATCCAGTCGAGGTGGACGTCCGGCCGAGTCTGACCGGTGAGTTGCAGGGCATAGTTCGCCTGCCGTTCGGCAAGGGCAAAGCTCTCGCCGCGCGTTAGATGACGATGTGGCACCAAGCCCCGCAGTGCCTTAATGATGTGACGTAGTCCAGTGCTAGTGGTCTTATTCATTATTCCCCCCTTTCTTACGAGTATGATGTCGATCTGGCCTGTCTGTGTGCTTGGCAATCAGCGCTTCTATCTCACGCTTTAGCGCCGGAAGCTCGTCATCACTGACGCCATAGCCTTTCCGTAGCATGATGTCCAGGCTTGCTGCTTGCTCCGGTATCGGTAGCCCGGCGAGCAGGAAAAGGTCTGTGGCGTTCAGTTCTAAGGCTCGCGCCAGCGCGGTCAAGTGTTCAGGTGACGGTTGCTCAACTTCATCCTTGAGCAGCCGATTCACGCTGGACATCGCCAAACCGCTTATGCCTGCCAGTTGCCGCAAACTGTAGCCCGCTTCTTGACGGGCCGATTCAAGGTACTGGCCGAGCGTTTGATCCGGCCCACGTTTAGTGCTGGTCATCTTCCCTCCTGTTTACGTACATAAGTATACGTTCTTTGTTCCGCCAGCGGAACAGTAGAATTGACAACAATCTGCTTTCATTCTCTGAGAACCCGCACGATCAAGGGAACAGCGCGGTCATGCATGGTCAGCGCGAACAGGGCTTCTGCTGGATCGGGCAGCGTGCGTAGCAGCGACTGGACGGCCGTGTACCTACGTTCGTCCGGAACCGTGACGAGGACCCGCGGCAGCGGCCCGCCATCCGGCCCACACTCCTCGTTCTTGGCTAGGCCGACGTACACGAGGAGCTTGCGTCGCAGGGTCGGCAAGCTCTCAGTGGCGTTGTCCACCTCGATGGCCCACGAGTCTTCGACGTCGCCAGTTCCCACGACCGCGTAAGCGTCCGGCTTAATCCAGCCGCCCTCACTCGTGCGCCAGTAGCTCATCGGTACGGCGCAGTAGTCGACGAGAGTGCAGGCGCCGGTCCTCGATGCCTCTACGAGGCTCACGTATAGTTCCGCGACGGCCAAGTTGTGGATCATGAAGCGCGGCGTGGGTGTACCCGGTTGGCGAATGCGTCCCCTGGCAGCGTCTTCTTCGATGGCGTGGAGCCGCTGTCCGGCAGGTCCCAGCGCGAACACCAGCCCGGACGAACCGGCTCGGGTCCCGCCGATGCGTCGCTCCAAGGGGGTGAGCAGTTGCAGGCCAACGAGCCGTTCGAGTACCGCCCGTCGGGTGCGGTCGCGGTGCACTCCTTGCAGTCCGGCGAAGTGCAGCCGGTCGACCTGCTTGCCGGTTAGCACCCGGACGCGCGCCACGTCCGCCAGGATGGCTCGGTCCCGCTCGGACAGCTCCGCCGCGATCCGTCGTACCGCCGCCCCGGTCATCCGCCGCCGCTCACCCATGACTGCTGCCTCGGTCAGCAGTCATATTTCGGTGGCAGTAGCGGCCGATCTGGCGGGCTTGACCAGGGGTGTAGCGGAAGCGTGCTCGACGCGACCGGGTGAGCGATCGGGGTAGCGATCGGGCGGTCATGATTCACCTCCTTCGGGCTTGCCGGGCTTGCGTCGTCGGCCGAACGGCTGCCCCTTCGCGGGCTTGGCCTTGCCACCGTCTGCGGCTGTCTTCGGCTCGGGATCTTCTGGCGCACGGCCGCGGGCTTTGAGGGCCGCTTCGATCTCGGCGCGCGGTCGGCCGTGCCGCTGCCTGCTCGCCTCGGCCAGGGCAGCACCATCGCGGATGCTGGGCGGCAACGGCAGCGTCGTCCCGGTGAGCGGTGCGAGCGTCTGTCCGTCGACCAGCGGGCGCATGGCGAACTCATAGCGGCTCAAACCCATGAGGTCGTCGGCGGTCAGCCGTGGCGCATAGCTCGGTGCGAGCGTGGCTGCGTCGTCACGCATGGCCTGGAAGACGATCTGACTTCGCACGGTGCCGAGCAGTGCGGACTTCACTTGCTTGTCCTCGATCTGCCCCAAATGCTGATGAGCCAGGGTGAAACCGACGCCGAGGCCGCGTGCTTGAGCGAGCATGTCGGCCAGGTCGACGGGCAGCTTAAGGACGGACTGCGCCTCGTCGACGTGCACCAGCATTGTGTGACGTTCGGATGCCGGCAGCGCCACTCTGCCGAGCACTGCTTGCCAGAGCGCCGCCAGCAGCATCGTGCCGAGGAGTCCGGCTGTCTCTGCGCCGAGTGTGCCCCCGCTGAGCGGCACGAGGAGCACCCGGCGTTGGGCAAGTACCCGGTCGAGATCAATGCCCTCGGCCTGGCCGAGCATGAGGCGAATCGGGGTGCGGAGGGTCGCGGCCCGCAATTTATTCAAAATCGGGCCTATTACCTTAATTCGTTCTGCTGGAATCATTCCCCGGTACCAGCTCCAGAACGAGGCCAGGCCAGCCGGTACGCCGTCCTGTTCCGTCACGAACTTGCGGAAGGGGTTAGCGGTCAACAGCTCCGGGGTTTCGATCAAGGTGAACGGCTCGCCGTTGGCTCCCTTAGTGTTGATGAGCGACAGCAGGGCACCGCGCAGCACGTCTTCGCTTCGCGGCCCCCAGAAGTCCTTGTAAATCTCGTGCCAGATGTGGATGACGTTGTCCACGACCAGTTCGCGGCCCTGCTCGTCGTGCGCGCTCCGCAAGATGTTGAAGCCGACTGGCCGCACCGTGGAGGCTGCGTCCGCCACGATGATGTCGTTTGCCCGGTCTTCGGGCACCCGGTCCAATATGGACGCTACGAGGTCGCTCTTGGGGTCGATGACCACCACGCCATGCCCAGCCGCGATGTCCTGGAGGATGATGTTCGCCAGCAGCGTGGACTTGCCGGTACCGGTTGGTCCCAGGACGTGGAGATGCGCCAACCGGTCGGCATCTGTCAGCCGTAGCGGCACGCGCAAGTCGGGGTAGTTCGATACTCCTAACTGGATGCCTAGCGTTGGCATCCCCGGTGGGGGCGGCAGTTGCCGGGCAAGTCCGAGCGCGATACCCGGCAATGCGACCTCGCCGACCGGGATGGGCAGCAGGCCCGCTGCTTCCCGCGTACTGACGAGCAGCGGCCAGCCAATGACCGGCACCGCCAGACGGGAGAGACGCGAGACTCCCCACCGCATCGGCAGCCACCAGCGCCGGAGGATTAGGACGCCGGGAGCGTTCTCGCCCCGATGCTGGCCCCAGACGCGCCCCAGGATGGCGTAGGCGCGCGCCAACTGGTCGGCCCGGACGCCGACCCGGAGACAGGCGTACAGCGCGGCGTCCTTGTCCTTCAAGCGGGCGGAACGGATTGCGTCGCCGTCCGTCAGCTCCTCGGCTGCCAGCCACTCAGGTAGGTCGTGTTGCTGACGAGCGAGGGACGGGATCGGAGGCGGCGTGCCTGCCCCGGTGATGATCCACTGCACGACGATGGTCTCGCCGGGGTCGACGGGTTGCAGGGTGGCCAGGACGGCAGTTGCCGTAGCTTCAGCGCGGTCGACGGCCATCTGCCGCCGTTGGTTGGTCTGCGCTGCCTCTGCCGCCACGGTTAACGCTGGCCGCGTATCGAGGTAGCCGGGGACGTCGGTCAGGCGCACGCCGGGCAATGCCGCGCGAAGGCCGCTAAGTACCGTCTCCCGCAAGCGCTTCGGCGCGAGAAGTAGATGACGAATGCCGTCATGGTCGGCAACGGCCTCCAGGACGAGTGGCGGATAGCTCAGCAAGCTCCAGCGATGCGGATGGGTAGCCGCCGCTACGGTGTTGAGCCAGCGGCCAACATCGTCTGGCGTCAGACCGTACGGAAGGTGTAGCTCGACGGCCACTAACGTCTGCCGCCAACTCGCCGCATCCATCCAGCGGGCCGCCAGCACGATGCTGACCAGGCCCAGGCCGACGACGAGCAGGAGAACGGCTGTAGTCATGCCGCGTTCGCCGTCCCGCTGTCAGGCGACGCCTCATCGTCTGCTTCAGCTTCTTGGCGCGCCCGTGCCCGCTCCTCGCCGATCTGGATGAGCGCCTGCACCAGGAGGTCAAGGTCGATGTCGTCGCGCTGGTGCCCGCGCACGCGGATGCGGTGACGCTTGTTCTCTCTCGCCATACATGCTTGCCTCCCGCTTACGTTTTGCTGCACGGTCATGTGCAGTCCTATTTGTTCTTATGCGTTCCGCGAGCGGAACAGTCAAGATCTATTTTGGTGTGGAATAGACAACGAGGCTGTGGACCCACCTTCGGTCTCCTTGAGACGCCGCAGAAGCGCCGTCGCGCGTCCCCCACCGACCCGCAGCTCTCTCCGCAGCGCATCCCTCGTGATGGGCTTCCCATGCTCGGCGCGGTGCCGAACGTCAGCGGTACGGGCGGCCACCAGTAGTTCGTCCTCAGTACGGGGCTGGCGCTTGCTGGCTTCGTCCTCGGGACGGGGTACGGCACCGGGTGCAGTATGGTTCGTCCCCGGTACGGCCTGGGGTACGGGCAGGTCGGACTGCCTACGGAGCACCGCGAGGTGGGAGACAAGGCCAAGGACGACCGGTGGTATGCCGCCGACGACCACCACGACCACCCAGCTCATCCCGAGCAACCCGGCTGCGATGACGTGGTACATGGCGTTGCCGAGGAGTGAGGCAAGGATGGCCCCCACCGCATTGCGCCGTGCGAACCGTCGTGCCCGGCTGGAAGCCGTGGACTCAGACAGCCATACCCGCGTGGCGCTCATGGCGTACGCGTCGATGGTGAGCGGAAGCAGCGGAGCCATGTAAACGCTCCAGCCTGCGAGTACGGCCAGTGATCGCAGCCCCTCGAAGGACGACACTGCGGCCGAGGCCGCCGACACTGCCATGCCAGCGGCCACGAACACGTCACGCTTCGGACTACTCATCCGGGAGATCGGAGAGGTCGAGGTCTTCGATCAACTCGCCATCGTCGTCCAACCGCTCACACCACTCCCGGTGCAGTTCACGGGCGAGTGCGCGGTACTCCTCGTCCCGCTGACGCGACTCAAAATCTGCGCGTTCCCGGTCGCCATTCTTGCGGCCTCTTCGAGGCATGGAGGCACCGTCCGCTCCTTTCTGTTGTTGATTGAGAAGGCTCGACCGCAACTAGCGACGGCCCCGCAGAATGAACCACGCGATAGCACCCAGCAGGATCAGCGCGACCAGTCCGGGTACCAATGGTGCGAGCAGTTCGGCAGCAACTCGCGCACCCAGCGCGATAGCCAACAGCAGCACTAGCCCGCCGAGAGCACGCTGCCGCCAATTCATCGGCTGCATGTCGTCACCGGACTTCCGGGCTGGAGTGCCGAGCTGCTTCTTCCCACATTGCGTCACGAGCAGCGACGAAGGCCGTGTTGAGCTGTTGCAGCTGCGCGAGCGCGTCCATGTCGGCGCGCACCGTGGCATCCCGAACCGTCAGGTGCTCACCGACTCCGCCGGACTCCTCGGCGACAGCCAAGCCGAAGACCACGCCGCCGCCGAAGACCAGTGCCGTCACCAGCAGGAAGGCGAGGATGTCCATCTACATCCCACCCACGATGTTGACGGCGACCATGGTGTACGCCTCCAAGATCGCTCGGTATCTGAATTCTCCTTGCGGCGCAAGCTGGATGAGCTGCTCCTCCTCGCGGCTGAGCAGAGCCGCATTGAGGAGTGCAGTACGGGTGACGTAGCCAGCAGCATTAACGCGTGCCGCCGCCACGACAGCGCGGCCATGTTCATGGTGAACAGCCCGCTCGACATCGCGTTCAGTTCGCCGAACAGACGGCGGGCTGCCTGAGCGGTAGACGACGCCGCTGGAACGGGCGACGGCTTGAGGTTCGTGCATTGATGCAGCTCTCCCATCTGTGGAAGGGATTGGACTGGACTTCGCCGATGAGAGCAGCGTGAGGGATTGGACATCCAGATACCCAAATTTGGCCAGTGGCCAGGCCAACCGTGCAGGTCAGGGCGGATGTGGCCAGTACTAACGGGAGGGACCGGTCAGCCACCTAGGCGGCTACGTCGGACGATCCGGGCTATCCTGCTTGCTCAGGTCCACCCCCGGGAGGCTGCGTCTCCCCCTGTGCATCCTCAGCGAGTTCTGCTGCACCTTGTGCTTCTGCCTCGCGGATCAATCTCAGTCCCTCCCGGCCCAGAACCATCTCGTTCAGCTCCGCCGTAAGGGCGTCCTCGTTGGTCAATATTTCATTGAGCCATACATCAGCAGGATCTGGTGTAAACGGCTCGTTGTTACCGGGGAAATCTTCACTCATTGGATGTACCTAGTTAATCGTACTACTTATAACATTTTTGTACATATAGGTCAAGATCATCCGACTGTCGTATGATGCCCGGCACGGACATATCGGCTTCCTTGCGGGCAGGTGAAATGACAGAACAACAGGTTGCGCATGAACAGTCGAAGCTTCGGCAATGCCTGCAACTGTTATCGCGAGATCAGGGCATCTGCCGACCAAACTTATTAGAGTTTCTGAACGGCCACCTGGCTGACCTGAAGTTGTTGTGGAGCATCAATCCTGATCGCGGGGCGGAAGCTGCCCGTCAAACTATTCGGGCAAGTATTTATGCCCTCGTTGCGCAACTGGTCCCGCGACAAAGCAAGCAGCCCCTAGCACTTGAGCAGCGAGCCGTGCAGTATCAAAGAGTCGTCCTTGCGTACTTCAACGCACTTCGCGATGACCTTGGGCTGCAAGACATGAGCCTGACCCAGCGCCGCGAATGGCTGGCCGACCCGAAACGCGGACCTCTGAAGGTCGCTGTCAGAACAAGCCAACGCGACTTTGACGATGCCATCTCTCAGATTGCAGAGATGCTAACACATGGCGACTACAAGCCGATTAGGTCCGAAGACGGTGACCTGCCTACCAACAACTTGACCTCGTCCCAGCTAGGTGCCACGGAACCGGAGTCCGCACCTGCGGCCGACGCCCCTTCCGAACCGGACGCGTCACCCGCGGACCTGCCTCCCACAAGTCCCGACGTCACTGTTGACGAACTGAGGGCCTACTCGGCTCCAATACGCCAGGCCGAAGTGCCAGTGTTTGTCCCTACCGTCGATGATCTCGCGGTCTCGCTTGCGATGCGTCGGGGCATGCACAAGGTGAAGTTCATCCTGGAATACACAGCGCACGTAGGAGTAAGTGCGGGTCGTACGCCCAAGCAGATCAGCCACCGAGCCCGCAGCGCCTTGGCGGACTTGAAGCGGATGGCTGATGCACGGATGGGCACGGCGAAAATGCGTAATGCTGCTCGGCGTGCTCGTTGGTCTTCACCGACCGCCTACAGCGACTTTGACATCGACACGGAAGACGGCGCGCGCAATATGTATCGCCAGCTAACGCAGGAGGCGACGGAGGCGGTCTGTTCAGGAGAGATGTCGGTTAACGAGGTTGTGTCCATCTTACGAAGCAATGTTCTACGGCCGGACATATCCGGCCATGACCCGAACCTCATGACTGAACAGATCGCTCTGTCGGTGGACAGGATGCGGCGAGTACTGATAGGCGAAGACAACACCCTTCAAGGCCGGGTCATAGATGAGGAAGGCAACGTCATACCGGGTCTCCAGCAGGCTACCGGCGCAAGCGTTCGACGTAACCGGGATGGCCAGATCGTCGGGCATGGCGCAAATCTAATATCCAACAGCGAAATTGACGCTTGGATGCGCGGCGTCTTGGAACATACCCATCCCAGCCAGTTGGCTGCCGCCAACCTCACGTCTATTCGCATTCTAACCAACCATATGCGAGAACGGCTTGACAGGTCAGTCGAGGCGCAGAAGGCGTTGGAGCAGAAAGCTGCGGAGGCGGCCAAAGAGTTCGGCAAGGACAGCCCTGAGGCTGTCGCTGCACAGGGGGCGCTCGTTTGGGCCGAACTGGAAACCAAGCGACAGATTGCCGCCGTGGACGTGCTTGGCGACGCTATGCGGTCTGCCAGTCCGGCTAAGATGCGGTATTTTGTTGAGAACGTCTCAGGTGAGACCATCGACATGGGTGCTGCTGGCTTGATGTACATTGGACGGCTCATAGAGCTGCTGCGCGGCGATGAGGACTTTCGGCGATACCGGGGTCTCTTGGGAGGTGACTAGATGAGGTTCAAGAGACGCACCGTGATGCAGCTCGCCGATCTAATCTGCGGTAACGCCCCGACGGACGAGAGCTTCTTCGTATACCGGAGCAGCAAGTATCTGACGGAGTTTTTCTGGGAGATCGAGACCGACTACCAACATGACGGCTCTACGCGTCAACACTGGGTGGCGGACACGCTCGAAAAGATCCTGGACGAGCCTTGGTCGAATCCGACTACTCCATCCGACACGTTCGCGCGTGTCATCGTGCGGCTCATGGACCCAACGGACGCGCTCAACGAAGACGAGCGGCGTCAAGGCGCGCTAGGCCAACTCAACACCGTCCTTGCCCGCGAAGGCTTCGAAGCCTTCTACGCGACTGACAAGAAGTGCTACCTCCGGCACATCGCCACGAACACGGTCGCTGCTCCGACGCCGAACCCGCATCGGCCCTTCTCTGCCGCCGAGCTGGAGCGACGCGACCAACTGGTGGCGTACCTGGAAACCTGCTCAGAAGACGAGCTGATCGAGGAAGTCCTACTGCCACTGTTCCGGCAGCTCGGCTTCCACCGGATCACCGCGGCCGGTCACAAGGACAAAGCGCTGGAGTACGGCAAGGACGTCTGGATGCGGTACACGCTGCCGACGCAGCACGTGCTGTACTTCGGGATACAAGCCAAGAAGGGCAAGCTCGACTCGTCAGGCGTCACGAAGGGCGGAAACGCCAACGTTGCCGAGATTCACAACCAAGTGCTCATGATGCTCGGCCATGAAATCTTCGACCCTGAGATTGGCAAGAGAGTCCTGGTTGACCACGCCTTCATTGTCGCGGGCGGGGAGATCACGAAGGCCGCCCGGAACTGGCTCGGCAACAAGCTCGATGCGTCCAAGCGCAGCCAGATTCTCTTCATGGATCGCAACGACATTCTTAATCTGTTCGTCGTTACGAACCTGCCTCTACCGAGCGCAGCCTGGCAATGGCCCGCTCCAGCTCCATCCTTCGATGATCCGCCGCCATTTTAGTACCGCGATCCGCCTACGTCATCGGATCGCGGTACTTCCTTTCTACCTTGGCGACGCCACCCGTGTCGCGGAGTCCCAGATCCTTCAAGAGGATCGGTGCCGGGTGTGGTGGGAGCTTGGCTCGTGAACCGTCTTTCTCAACCGCCGTGAAACTGAAATCGAGGGTGTGGGTGTCAGTCACATTGCCGACGAGATCGCGGACTTCAAAGACACACTGAACGCCAAACGGTGGTGCTTGGCCCATGACGGCGAGCAAGTGTCCAATTGTCCCCTCGTAGCGCCACCGGAAGTTCGGGCGCTGCGAATCGTAGGATGGCCTGAGTAACCAGACATCCGGCAAAGGGTCGCCGCTACTATCAACGAACCAGCCGCTCGTCTTTTTGAGGTTTGTTACAAGGACAGCATTTGGGCCGAAGTTGTCGAAGTTGATTGTCACGATGATGCTCAGCCTGATGTCTTCGAGGTCGTCACGCTCGATAAAGGTCGGTTCGTCGGATATCATCTTGCCGTCGGCGGTTTCAAGATGGCGGTAGAGGTACCGTTCCGGAATCGACACCGAGACGTTTGGTGCCGAGGCGTCATAGCGGGTGTAGACGGTCTCCAAGAACGTACGGTGGGCTGCCTCGCGCGCTTCCTCGGCCAGATGCCTCTGTTTCACAGTCTCCTCGGCCTGCTGTTCCAGCGCAGTCCTGCTGTGTTCCAGCTCGTCTCGCTGTATGGCGATCTGCTCCGCGAGCCCATGCACCTGGCGGCGTCCCTGCAACATCGTCTCGAAGTTCAGGGCGGTGTAGCTGACGGCTGCCATGGCGGTCAGAGCCAACGACAACTGCTCCGGACGGCCTTCGAGAGGAACGTATGCCAGCCAGAAGGCACCAACCGTCAGGAGGCCCTCGATGCCCCACCGAAGCCAGTGCCAGCCGGGGGTAGGTCGCTTCACGCCGGGGAGTCTGCCACTGCGGACGCGAGCGACCTTCGTGACGCGCCGATCCGCCCGAACGCGCGTTCGGGCGGGAGCTGGTCACAATCTCGGAGTTCGCGGCCAGCAGGATCGTCTACGCCTTCCTGAGGCGCTCTTGACGGGAGTAGACCCCAGCCGGGACGATGACGAGAAATCTGGAGCAACGTGACGTGGGGAGCGATCATGCGATTGCGGTTCCTGGGGACGAGCAGCGAGCAGGGCACCTGTCCGGCGGTCTACGAGACGGATCACGGCACGCTCGCCGTGCAAGGCAAACTTGTCACTGACGACGAAGCCCTTGGCGATAGCGTCAACCTCGGCTCGGACGAAGTGATCATCGAGATCCCGCGAGAGCTGCTGCGGTTCTTCCCCCGTGAGGACTGATCTTGGCGTTGTTGACTGAGGCCGACCTGGGCAAGTTCTTCGGCAGCTTCTCAGCGAGCGCCTTCCGGTTCGAGACTCGCGACCGCTACATCAGTACGGTCGGGAAGACGCCGTTCCAGAAATACCTCGCCGGTGAGCCAGACGACCATGCCTGGCACCGCGGCTGGATGGAGATGCTGTCGCGCGACGTAGCCGTTGGGAAGACGTGGCGTCGTGTCCGCATCGTGTCGGTCCCGCTCAGCGACTACAACCGGTACAGCATCGGCATTGGCCGCCTCAGCGTCCGGGCGGGCGAGGAAATTCGATACCTGACGCGGGAGGCTGCCAGGGCGCTGAGCCTCGCGCCCCTGGACGCTTGGCTGTTCGACTCCCGCGTACTCGTACATCTGCACTTCTACGACGACGACACCTTCCGAGAGGCCGAGGTCGTCGAGGACCAGGGCGTGGTCGACCAGCACCTCATGTGGCGCGATCTGGCCTGGCAGCAAGCGATCCCGCTCGAAGACTTCGCCGCAGCGTACTCGTGAGTGCTGGAGGGCTTGGACGTCTGGCCGTCGAGGCGCTCGGTGTCCGGCTGCGAGACCTGCGCCGCGATGCTGGCTTGACGGGCCGCCAGCTCGCTTCCGCCTGTAGCTGGCCTCCGTCCAAGGTCACCAAAATCGAGTACGGCAGGCAGACGCCTTCAGAGTCTGATGTCCGGGACTGGTGCATCGCCTGCGGATTCCCAAGCGAGATCTCGGACCTGATCGCCGCGCTTCGGACGGTCGACGCGCAGATGGTCGACTGGCGACGATCGCTGAGATCCGGCACGAAGCTCCGGCAGCAGGCAGCCGTCGACGCCTACGAGAAGACGACCCTCTTTCGCATATGGGAACCAGCCGTCGTTCCCGGCCTGGCACAGACACCGGACTACGCCCGCGGCATCCTTCGCACGGTCGTTGATTTCCATGGGGTTCCGGATGACGTTGAGGATGGCGTACGAGCGAGGATCGACGCCCAGCGCGTGCTGACGCACGGCGACCGACGCTTCCTGCTACTCCTTGGGCAGGCGGCTCTCTATACGTTCGTGACGGACGCAGGTGTTATGCGCGACCAGCTCCAACGCCTGCTAGAAGTCTCCCGGATGCCACGGGTGACGCTCGGCGTCGTGCCGCTTGCCGCGCCGTACACCGTGCCGCGGAACAACGCCTTCACCTTGTACGACAACCGGTTTGTCACCGTAGCGACCTACACAGCGGAACTCACGCTGAACCAGCACCACGAGATCGCAACCTATGCCTCGGCTTTCGACCGTCTCTTGCATCTGGCGGAACGCGGCGAAGGTGCCCGGTCGCTGATCGAGGCAGCTTTAAATGATCTAGAAGAAATCTAGAGCAACTTCGTTCCCAATCGCGTCTGCTCTCCCCGATGGTTGGAGCCGCCAGGGTACGTGTCCGCCGTCCCCCAACAGCGATGACCCGGCCCCTTGGCGCACCGGGAAGACCCCGGCCGGACGTGACACGAGCCTCCGTCCGGCTGGGCGTCCACGTAGGGAGACATGTGACCACGCTGCGAACTGCTGAACCGTCGCTTCGCTCACGCTGGCTGGGCCGCCACTTGCGGGCGTCACGCGAAGATCACGGGTTTACGCTGCGGTACGTCGAGCGCACACTCGGCGTGCCCTATGCCGAGATCAAGGCTGCGGAACAAGGAGCCCATCTGCTCCAGGTGAGCCAGGTCGCTGCGGTGCTGGAGCTGTACGGCGTCTGTGACAAGGAAGAACGCGACTTGCTCCTGGAGCTGGCGCGCGACGTGCGGCACTTGCACCGCTGGGAGAACCACGTCGACGCGCCGCTGCTAACGCCCGCCATGCTCGATTTCCTCTGGTTGGAGTCGCAGGCCAGATTCATCCGGTGCTACAGCGCCACGCTGGTTCCGGATCTGTTGCAGCTCCCCGACTACGCCGAGGCTGTTGCCCAGCAGCGCATCGGCCCCACGGCCTTCCCACGTGAGGCGGCCTGGTGGGGGTGGGCATGCGAGGAGCGGCAGCGGGTGCTGAGCGGTTCACCGCAGGCCACGATTCGCGCTGTGGTCGCAGAAGCAGCGCTCCACCGGCCACCAGGTCGTGTTGCCGGAGTTCTTCGTCGGCAGCTTCATCTCCTGGCCGAGCGTTCCACGTGGCCGCACATCTCGCTCCAGGTGCTGCCCGCAAGCGCGTCGTATCTGCCGGGGATGGATACCTCCTTCGCCGTCTTCGATCTGGGGCAGCCTCGCGGCTCTGTGGCCACGGTCCACGGCCTGACCGATCCGACCATCCACGAGGAGCGGTGTGCCGCACAGTACGGCCAAGCCTTCGAGCAGTTGTCGCAGGCGGCACTGGACTCGGCAGCATCCGCTGCCGTAATCGCCGAGGCCGCCGAGCGTTCACCCAAACGAGAGGAGTAAACGGTGCCAACCAAACGGGAGCAGTTCGTCCAGACGATGCGTGCTCGGCTGCTGGGCACGGGGATGCGCGAGTTGCGCGACGAACGCGGTTTGACGCTGAAGTACGTCGCTGCATACCTGGGCGTCGAGTTCTCGACGCTCGCGCGGTACGAGCGTGCAGAGTGGCCGTTCCGGCGCGATCACGTCATGGCGCTGCTTGATGTGTACGGCGTCTTTGACGAATCCGAGCGGCAGAAGCTCCTGACCCTGGCGCAGGATGCCTGGCGCATCGACCAGTGGGAGCAGGACGGACATACCGGAGCAGCGAGCCTGACGGTGGTGAACCACTGGTGGCTCCAAGAGCGCGCTGTCGAGCTGCGTGTCTACGCTGCGATGTTCATCCCGCCCTTGCTGTGGACGCGAGATTACGCCGAGGCAGTCATCCGGGCAACGAGCGGTCCACAGGCACATCCGTCCAAGGTGGACAGCCTGGTGCAGCAATGTCTTGACCGGCAGCGTGTGCTGGACGACAAGCCGGAGAAGCGGCTGACGGTCTTCATGGAGGAACACGTACTCCGCAAGCCCATCGGGGGGCGTGCCGTGCTGCGGCAGCAGTTGGAGCACTTGGTCCGTGTCGTCGAGCGCCCGCACGTCAAGGTGCGGCTGGTCCCGCCGGCGAACTGGCACGCGGGCATGTACGGCACCTTCACGCTCTGCGAGATGGAGCGCCCCTATCCGCCCGTCGTACTCCTGGAACACCTCGGCGGACGGCTTGCCCTCGAAGCACACGCGGCGGAGAACTATCGGGAGGCGTTCGAGCACATCAGCGGGATTGCGCTCGACACCGAGGACTCGTTGAAGCTGATCGCCGACGAAGCGCTCGCCTGAGCGAAGGAGGAGTGTCATGGGCCTGCATCACTTCGCGTTGCTCCTGGAGCGCCTACCCGACAAGCGGCGAGCCGCGGCCCTGGTCGCCGAACACCAGGACATCTACCTCAACCCGGACCAGCGTGAGGTCACGGTGCAGCGGGAGGCAGGCACGCTCGCTGAGGCAGTCGCCTCCGCTATCCGCGACCTGGAGGCAGCCGACCTCCCGCCGATCCGGGTGTACGACGGCGATTGGGTCACACTCGCCCACATCGGGGAGAGGGTCGGCCGCTCCAGGGAAGCCGTCCGGCTCTGGGCGATAGGCAAGCAGGGGCCGGGCGGGTTCCCTCCGCCGCTGAACCCCGGTCGCGAGACGAAGTTCTATTCGTGGACTGAGGTCTCGGCCTGGATACGCAGGCACACCGTCCTCGACGTGCCGCTCCACGAACCTGATCTGGTCGTTGCGAACCTGCTATTACAGGCTCGGCGTCTGGCACCGCGGGTACGCGATGGCGAGGTTCTGAGCGCCCTGCTCGACCTCCACCTCCAACCGGCCGGGCTTCGCTGACTGCCTGACCGATACGGTCCTCTGGGGCGGGCGAGAAAGTTGCGCTGGTGGTCTTGGACCAACGCTGCTTCTCCGAGAGGGTCGGTCCATGTCCAAGACAGTTCCCTACGTACGGGACCTACGCATGACTGCGGCCACCGTTGTCGCGAACCACATCCGAGCGACGTGGAGCGGTAGCGGCGAAGCCGTGCCGTACGCCGTCGTTGAGGCGGGCCTCGCGCTCGCCTCGCCGTTTCTCGTAGATGCCTTCGTGATCGAGGAGGCGATGGCAGGCGTCGACGAGGAGGTACGCAACCACCCACACCGGCACCTTGAACAGCTGGAGCGCTCGGGGAAGCTATGCCTCCGCACGCTCAGCGGGAAGGCGTTGGCGCTCGACTGCGAGGGAGCCAGCGCCTGAGGCCCAAGCAAAAGAATGCAGCTCCCAGGCATTGCCACGGGAGCTGCATTACTCTTTCTGTTTGCGGACAACCGATCGTCGGGGACGCTAATCACTGCTCTTCGTCTTGTGTCGTCGGGTGATCAGCTAGGAAACGAATAACGGTTTCGTCCTCAAGTCCGTCCCAGCCGTTATAGTTGAAGCCTTCACGGTTTGCCCGGTAACTCATCTCCCGGATAGCGTCCGCTAGTAGCTGATCGTCTCCGACGAACAGAGTCTTACGTGCATCCGCGTTACTTACGAGCAGCAAGAATGCTGGCTCCGTGCGACGCGAAAAGTACCGCGCGAAGTTCGTGTAGTAGCTTCCACTACTGATGCGTCCGCGTTCGCCGATCACAACAATGCCAGCTAGAGCGTCAAACTGGCAGAGGCTATCGAGGATTTCGTCGCTGTCCGGCACCGCATCCGGGCGGAGGGCGGCGAGCGATCTCACAACATTGCGGGTGCGAGCGATCAGTCCTGGGTTGTCTTTATCGTCAAGAATTTCTGCCCGCGAGGCCATTACCTGAGCGTGCCGTAGCCAGTTCGAATAGTGGCCAAAGTCATGCCCTCTCGGTTTCCGATTTGCCAGGAACCGCACCGCCCGCCAGTTTCGGTTGCGTACCGCCAGTCCGCCAAGCCCGTAGATCCGCGCGGCAATTTCTAGCCAGAGACGTGGAGCGTCGATGTTACCTCTCCGCATTCCATGATCGTCTACCCCAAGTTCGTATATCTTCACGAACGTGTCGACGCCCCGCTCGAAGAAGCGGAGGCGTTCGTACGCAAGCGCGATAGCGGAGAAACCCGCCACACGATCAAGGAGCGTTTTCAGCTCATCAAGATCGCCGCCAACCAGTTCGGCTGCGTCTGTTTGGGCCTGCGACAACATGCGAATCAATGGGATGTCGTCGTTCCGCCGCATCAGTTCAGTCACGAGTTCATCGAATCCCGCTGCATCGAGTTTCCACGTCACAGCGGACGACGGCAACTGTTCGAGTCGTTGAGCACTGAGGTTTACGTCTACAGCGGCAAGATTCGTCCGGAACTCGGCCCGCCATGCTTCCTTCTGACGCGCCACGACTTGCTGCACGAGCCGCTTCCGGTCCGCGTCTTCCCACCGCACACTGGCTGTACCGCGGCGTACGAAGACCTCGCCCACACGGAACACGGTGGTCGGCTTTGCGCCGGGCTGTTTCTCGTAGGCGCCGTCCGCTGTGAAGATGCACCAGCCCTCCGGGTTGGGGCCGATGTAGAGTAGTACGACCATCTGGCCGCCGATGTCGTGCGTTGCGGCGCGGACGTCGAACGGCTCGGCGACGTACTTCTTCAGCTTGGCGCGCAGGGTTGCCTCGTCAAAGAGCGCGGCGAGCGTCGGCGTGAGGTCGGGTACTATCTTGCCGTGGTCATCTGCTCCCACGACGATGTAACCGCCTGACGCTTCGGCCTGCATCGCCGCCACGTCCTTAACAAGCTCTACAATGTCGCGGCGCTCGTTTAGATCTAGCGTCCGCTTGAAGTCGAGCGCCTGTTGCTCGTGACCTTCCGCCAGCACTTCGCGGAGCTTTTCTATGGTTAGGACTGGTTCGACAACCACCGACATACGTTTCGTGACTCCTCAGAACATTTGAAACGCCGGGAAGTAGCAGTTGCCCGTCTCGTTAGCGTGTCGCTTCTTCCGGCGCAGCAAGTCATCGAGGCGCACGCGCTCCTCAAGCACGGCCGTGAAGTCCATGCCGTCCATCGTGATGAAGGGCGTCGCCGCGCTGTACTCGTCGAGCGCGTCCTTCGTGAAGCCGTTGACGCTGATGAAAAGGCCGAGCGCGTTCTTGCCCTTGCGAGCGATCTTCGCCTTGAACACGTCCAGGTGCTCGCGCCCGATGGACGTCTTCCACCAGCGGGCCTCCAGGATGTAGTCGTCCGTCTCGAAGCTGAACGCGCCGTCGATCTGCTCACGCTCCAGGCTGTACGCGGCGCGCGGGTTGAGGTCGTAGAGGCCGAACAGCCGGTTGATGAACCCCTCGAACTCCTTGCCGCGCGCCTGGGCGTCGGTGCGGCTGTGCATGGCAAAGAACAGCGCCTTGAGGTCGGCGAGCGAGGCCGACAGTGCTCGGCTGCGGTTGGCTTTCTCTGCGGCTGCGGCCAGCTCGGTGGCGTACTTCTCGTGCTCCTCGACGACGGCTTGGTGTCGGCTCGTCCACTTGCGCAGCTCGGCGACGGCGGCTCGGGCCACCGCCAGCATCTGTTCGCTATCCTCCTGCTGCTCCAAGTTCGGGAAGCTGTCCATCTTGGCGACTGACAGCATGAGGGCGATAGCGACGCCCTGGTACTTGGCTTCGTTGGCCATGAGCAGCTCGACAAGCCGCCCTGCGGTCTCGCGCTTGGTTTCGCCGTTGAAGTCGAGGCGGGCCAGCAGCTCCGGGTAGTCGCGTAGCAGGCCGCGGAGGTAGCGCTCCTGCGGGCGCTTGTTCCAAAAGATCACCGCCAACGCGTCCGCCAGGGCGTTGTAGGCGTTGGGGTCGATTCTCTTGATCGTTCGGGGTGGGTTCATCGGGTTGGTACTCCTGCCATGCGGAACGCGCGGCGACGTGCGCCTTCCTACTGCCGGGCGGCAACTCAGTGTAAGCGGCACAAGCCGTTCCTCCGTTGCCACGTAGCGTTCCAAGCCCAGATTATGTACGAATCGCCCAAAGTGGACAAGGGCAAATTGGTGGTCGGGGGCATCACCGGATGTGCGAAATGGCGGCGCTAACCAGTCACCGTAAGGGCTGGCTGGCGCGTGCTTCCGCACCTGCGGCCTCACGTAGTGCGACGGTTAGCCCTTCGATGGCCCGCCGAACGCGCTTTACGTCCGCCTGGTCTTCGCTGGCGTGGTACTGGCCCCGTTCGTTGACCGGACCGTCCTGTTCCATGTTCCACGTCATGACTTCCCAGGCGTGTATCAGCTCGTCCCAGCGCCGCATCACCTCTTCGGGCGCGATGAGGTGGAGTCGCGCTGTTGTCAGATCCTGGTGAGGAGTCTCCGGCCACGTGTACGACCGCTGGAGGTCGGGATCTTCGACGGTCTCGTCCAAGCGGCCCTGTATGGCGCGCATGTAGAACATCGCATCGGTATAGACGACCAGGCGCTCGTCGCGGAGCCTCATCGCCCGCTCGCGTTGCGCTGCGAGGCGGCCCTGGATGAAGGGAACGCCCAGCGCGCAAGCCGTAGTCGTCACGAGACCGGCGACAGCGATGATCGCAGTAGCTTCCACGGCAGGAAAGCCTAGTGGCCGGTCACGGTCGGCGAGAACAACGCGGCTCCTCTCCCTCCCGGAGAGGAGCCGCTGCGCCATCCGTTTGCGGAAGGAAGGCACCAATGTGTGACCGCCAGCCTACCGTACCTAGGCCGCAGTCCGGTGCAAGTCGGATTGCCGGACGACGCGTGAATCATTAAGTAATCCTGAACTTTCGCGCTCGAAATCCACAGAAGCGGGCGTGGCTATATCTTTAGCAATGACAAAAGACTTGCAATATCGCTCGACATTCCGGGATAATTTGTCGTAACAAGTAACACAGGAACGATCCATGCAAAAAACAAACCCCTCACGAGGCTTTGCTCACTTGGGCCTCATCATTGCAATTGTAGTGGTTGTGGCGGCAGTCGCCTTTGGTGGCTGGTACGTCTGGGACAAGAACAAGGACGACAAACCCGCAAACAACTCGGCAACGAACACCAACCAAGGTAGCCAGGGCGAGGAGCAAGCCGACCCATCCGAAGGCGGCCAGTATCTTGTCATTAGCGAGTGGGGCGTACGGTTTGAGTTGCCGGAGGAGTTGAAAGGTGATGTAAAGTACGGGATCTTTACGTCTGCATCTGGTGAGCAAAGCGCCAACTTCGCAATCGGTGAGATCGATAGGCTTCCCGGAAGCAACTGCCAGTTGCAGGAGACGACGGATCCAGGTGAGTCTGGTAAGTATGGCGGCGTAGTCTCCATGCAGCGAACCCAGAAACCACCTACCGAGATCTCCCAGGAACTAGCTGTAGGCTATAGCTCAGAGACTCATATTGGAGACCAGTGGTACTACGTCTTTTCTATGCGTGACGCCTGCTTCTCGGCCGACCAAGAGGAGTTCAGCCGTCTGGCTGGTGAGATCGAGAAACTCGCAAAAGCCGCTGAAAGCTTGCAGCAAGTACAGTAAATCACAATATGCAATGTACGTCTGGTTGGGAGGCGACTCGGAAAGGAGTACATGAGTAAGGAATTCACCCAGGCAGCAACTATGGAGCAACCCCAGGACCTCACCCTGCTAGATCGTGTCCGAGATGGAGCTACAGCGCTCCGCACTAAACTCGGACGAGCCGCAGCAGCAGGACTACTTACGCTTACGGGTGCTACAGCCGTGTACACCACAGCGGAGGCCGTAGATCCGGCACCGGCAGCCGCCTACGATGCAAACACCGGCGATTATCCCTGGCATGATGCAACCGAGCTTAAGGCAAGCACGTCCGACTACGGCTACGAAACTTGTCCGAGCAACGCATCGGGATGCATGACCAAAAAATATGTCAAGGACAGCAAGACATATGGCGAATATGATGCCTGGAACTACTACTTTCGAAACTGTACATCGTATGCTGCTTGGCGTCTCAACTATGAATTTGGCGTCAATCCAAACGGCCTTGGTAATGCCACGACATGGAATAACAACGCTCCCGGCAAGGGCTGGGCCGTAGACCAGACGCCCGAGATAGGAGACGTCGCCCACTTCGAAGGTAACGATAAAGAACCCTGGAAAGCCCCCGGCCATGTCGCTTTCGTTGAGGAGATAGGGGCCGGAGCGAACGCAGGAAAGGTCCGTCTAGCAGAGTACAACCAAGGGCTTGACGGCAAGTTCAGAAGCGATAGGTGGAAGCCAGTCGGCGAGATCAGCAGCTTCATCGATGTCAACGGCACAAACCCATCGGATTTTAGTCTCAAGCTTCCCGGCGTTGGTGCTTCCGGCGGTGGTGGCAACGGCGGGGCCTCACCTGCCAGAATTGACGAACTTGCCTTCATCCGCACCAACCACTGGTCAGGCCGGACGGAAGCCGTCATCTGGGACGGTGCTCCGGACTACACGACACTACGGGCTGCGCCTCAAACGGGCTACCCGGCCATATCCGACCCCGAGAACGTAACTCCTCTGGCTCTGGATACCAATGGAGACGGAATCGACGAACTTGCCTTCATCCGCACCAACCACTGGTCGGGCAGAACGGAAGCGGTGATCTGGGATGGCTCTCCTCACTTCACCACGCTAAAGGCCGCACCCCAAACTGGTTATCCAGCCATCACGGACCCGGAGAACGTTACGCCATTGGCCATCGACATCAACGGAGATAACGTCGATGAGTTAGCCTTCATTCGCACGAATCACCCGTCCGGTAGAACCGAAATCTCCCTATGGTACGGAGCACCGAACTACGACCTTCATCACTCCACTGACAGGACCGGTTATCCGGCGATTAGCGACCCACAGAACGTCACACCGTTAGCCATGGACGTAAACGGTGACGGGAAAGACGAGTTAGCCTTCGTCCGCACAAATCACAGCTCAGGCCAAACGGAGATATCTATCTGGCATGGTGCTCCTCACTACACAACCGAGCTTGCGACATCGCGTACTGGTTATCCTGCAATCTCTGACCCGGAAAACGTGACACCGATCGCCATCGACATCAACGGCGACAAGGTTGACGAGCTTGGTTTCGTGCGGAGCAATCACATCTCCGGCCAGACTGAACTCTCGTTGTGGTATGGCACCCCCGGCTTTGGTCTTCACCACAACACAACGCGCACCGGCTATCCTGCTATCAGCGATCCTGCCAATGTGACGCCGTTGGCCATAGATTTGCCGTAGGCGGACCAGGCCATTATTCAGGGCCGAGATCGAAGGTCGAGCTAGTTATCAAGCTCTCTGCTAGGTGTAGCCAAAGCCTACGTCTCGCCCGGAACCATCGGTGCAATCTTCCGTCCGACTGTAATCGTCGGCTCGTCAGGGTAGTACCTACAGCCCTCGAAGCCGCGCCAAGCGATCACGTCGCGTGTTTGAGGCTTTGAGCCGTATGTAGCGCTTCATCTCGGCCTGGAGCGCCTCGGTTCGCTGGTTGGTCACGTCGGAGCGTCGCTTCTTTCCGTCCAGAATCGCGGTGCAGTACTCCGGTCCGTGGACGTTGCACCATGCGACGACGAGCAGCTTTCCTTCGCGATCACCGTCGTCGTCGGGGATCTTGTCGATCGTGGCGTCCTTCCAGATCGTCGGACTCGGCTCTGCGCAGGAGCACGAGACTGCAAGGTAGTCGTTGTCCGATGCCCAGTCCCAGATGGCGCCCGTCACGATCATTTCGTGGCGGTCAGCCTGTTGTGCTGCCTTGGCCGCGTAGTTGACGGCCCGGCCCGCCCACACCGGCTCCTGGTGGTCCGTCCGCGGTACGCCGACCCGCTTGACGAGCAGCGGACTGTTGGCGATCCCCACCTTGAAACCAGTCTCAGGAAGGTCCGGCCACTTCTTCTCCAGGCGGGGAACGAGGTGTTTGGAGCTGAAGGTCTTGATCGTGATACCCGCGCAGATCGCGCGCTCGCGCCGCTTGTCACCCCAGAACAGCCCGAACGCACCGTCGCCCTGGATGGCCACGAAGTCCGCGTCGAACTCGTCAAATATCTGCACGACGCCGCCAGTGGACGCCTCGTAGATGCTCGCGGTCGACGCCGCATGCTTGTTGAGGCCGAGCTGGGTGGAACTCTTCAGGTCTGCGACCACCGCCACGGCGTCCCGAAGCTTGTGCCACTTCCTGGCCGCGATGGGCAACGCATCGAGGTCGAGGTCGTGCCCCTTGTCGATCACGTCAGGCTTACTGGATAGCTCGGTCGCCACGTCGCCGTCGATGTCCTCAAGCAACGCGGTCAGGTCTACATCGGTCACGCTTCCTCCAGATCAGGATCGGGCAACGGTAGACCGTTGGTACGACATAACCCTCTCCGTGCAGGCTGGGCAGCATCTGTGAATCGATTAAATCGGTAAAGCTACGCCGTACGACCGGGCGAGTACACCCGAACAGGTGACGTGGCGTCCGATCCGGCAGACTGGTACAGGTGTACGGTGGGCGGCCGTGAGCGCCGAGGAGAGTTGGAAGTCGCTACAGCAGGTGAACGAGTGGATTCGGTTCGCCGACGCCAAGGCAGGCGCGGTGCTGGCCGCGAGCGGTGTTCTTGGCGCCCTCCTCGTCAACGCGATCCCTCGACTCGAAGATTTCAAGATTCATACGACTCGTGCTGTATTGCTGGCCCTTGCCATCGTTTGCATCGGTGTTAGTTCGCTACTGACGCTTCAGATACTGGCTCCGCGGCTCAGAACCGGCGAGGCCCGCTCGCTCATATACTTCGATCACGTTGCCCGGCGCTACGGCAATGACCGCAACGCCTTCGTGGACAACTGGGCCGCTCTCACTTGCTGACGAGACTGGACTTCCACGACACCTGGCAGATCAGATCTGGGCCAACAGTTTGGTAGCGCGGAGGAAGTTCCGGCGAGTTTCGTACGCCATACGGCTGCTCGGTCTGGCGATGCTTAGCTCAGGCACGGCGGTTGTTGTTGAGAGGTTGTGGAACTGGTGAAGAGCACGGGGACTGACTACGACCACGTTGCGAGCTACGGCCGCATCAAGGAAATTCTTGACGGTGCCGACGTCAACTACGAGGAAGTCGACTCGCTGCCGTCGCGTGACAGACTGACCTTCAAGAACGGCTACTATGCAAACTGCTCAGCAATGTTCGTAGACATCCGCAAGTCGTCGAAGTTGCCCGAAAAGTACAAGCGACCGCGGCTCGCGAAGCTCTACCGAGCGTACATTTCGGAGATCGTAGCTGTCATGGATGGCAACCCAAAATGCCAGGAAGTCAATATCGTGGGTGACGGCGTCTGGGGAGTGTTCGACACGCCGTACAAGCCCGATATCGACACCACCTTCAGAGCTGCCTATTCAGCGAACTCAGCTATCAAGATGCTCAACTATCAGCTGAAGAAGCACGACTACGAGCCGATATCGGTAGGCATCGGGCTGTCGTACGGCCGCGCCTTGGTCATCAAGGCTGGATTCTCAGGGAGCGGCATTAATGAGGTCGTCTACATGGGTGACGTCGTGAACCAGGCCGCAAAGCTTGCGGCTCACGGGAGCGAAATGTGGAACGACCGTCCGATTATGGTTTCAGATGTGTTCTACGGCAACCTGAAGGACGACAATAAGGCCCTTCTGTCGTGGAATGCAAACCGACAAGCGTGGCACGGAGACGTTATAAACAAAGGTATGGACGATTGGTATCAGGAAAACTGCGTGTAGGTGTGCGGCAGCAAGGTGCTCTTCTCAGCACCGTGGATCAAACACCCACACGCCGCCCTCCGGCCTCTCGACCACGTGGAGGTCGTAGCCGAGGTCTCGTGAGTAGCCTTCGACATCAACCTTGAGGTACGGCCGTAACCACTCTGGCGCATCGTCCACGACGCGGTAGCCTTCGCACTCCTCAAGCAGATGCTCGGCGTATGCATGCATGGAGTCCCACTCGCCAAGGTAGTGATCCTCGAAGCGATCGAGTTGTTCAGTCTGCTCCGGCCCGACGTACGCCGCCCAAGCCGCGAACGCTTGCCCGTGCTCGGCGATGCCTTGGGCGATCTTCGAGACGGTCTTGAGGCTCGGGTACTCACCGAGCAGGCTCGTTACCTCGCTGCCGAAGCCCTCGTAGTCGAAGATGCCGAACTCCTCGCCGTCGCGCTCGTGCGAGTTCCGCAGCACGAACTGCACCGCCTTGGCCAGGTCGTCGGGATCGAGCGCGGCATCCAGCCACGCGCCGTGCAGGTACCCGGCCGCGTAGTCAGCCAGGCTGCCGACCCAGATGTGCGGCGAGGTCGCACCGCCGCGGTGCTCCGTGCTTCGAGCCTGCCGGGCGTACAGGTACGCCCCGTGTTCCTCCTGGAGGTCGTGCCAGCGAACCAGCAGCTCGTCGTCTGAATCTGTTACCCAAGCCGAGCGCCTGCCGTACGGGTTGATCTGGATGACCGCGCCGCCTGGCGAGCTGCCGTAGCGGACGAGGCCGAACCAGCCCATGTCGTCGGCTGCGCCGAGCGTGGCATCTGGTTCACGGGCGAACAGCTCGCTGAGGACAGCGCTGCTCACACCTTCCTCGTCGGCCAGCTCGTCAGGCCCGCCGCCTGGCTGCCAGCGCGCAGCGTCCCGCCAGGGGTACGCGTCGATCTCGGTGCCGCCGTCCTCGTCGGCGTGCGTCGCTGTATGAACCTGGTCAGGCCAGAGCTGATACCAGCCCTCTACCGGTCCCTTGTGCTCCCGGTGCAGGGCGTAGGTGCCGAGCACGCTCGCCCACTCCAGAACGCGGGGATCGCGGCTCTGGTACAGCTCATGCAGCTCGGCGTCCAGATGCTTGTGTTCGAGGTCGCCGGTACTGGCGAGGCTGTAAAGGGCCGATCCTTGCCCATCGTGTAGTTGGACGGCGATGGCGCGGGCAACCGCGTCGGTTACTTCACGGTCCTCCGCTCGTGCGGCGTCGATGCCGAGCTGAATGGCCCGCTCGTCGCCCTCCAGCGGCGGATGACCACCTGGAGCTTCCTGCGCGTGTCGTGATGTTTCTCCTTGCATATATAGATTCCTGTTTACGTTTGCTGCTGCACTCCGGTTCGATATAGCGCTTCGGTGGGAGCAAGAGTCCGAGATATACGCGCGTCCGCTGTGGTGCGGGCCGCACGCTCCCGCGCGCAACGGTCGGGCCTTGGCGGCCCTTCCTGCCAGGTCCGCGTTTGCAAGAGCATGCCTCCGGCGGGAACCTCCGGCTCCGGGATGGCTGCGCCCATGCCATCGGCCCAGGCAAGCCAAGACGGAACCTTCCCCTCAGCCAAGGGCGCCTTCGGCGTCGCTACGCGATGGGCCTACGGCCCACCCTTGTCCGAGGGGAAGAACCCGTCTTCCCGGTGGGTGTGCCGACGGCAGACGGGATGGGCAGCTCCTTATTACGGCTCGCCTGTGATGCAGTGCCGAATGATCCACCTGGCCTTGGCGGCGACAAGCTCGTTGCGGCTGGCCGTGAGCCCCATCGTGAACGCCGCGTCGATGAGCTGCCGGGCGGTTTCCGTGGGCATGAGTTTCTTGGCCATGAGATCCACGGCGGTCCGTCGTCGGCGTTGTGGCGCTGGCGCGAGCCGTTGAGCGGCTGGCGGTTGCTCGCTGGGCATGGCCGGTCCCCAGCCAGAGAGCGGACCCTGGTAGTCCCGGTCCAGGCAGTAGCGCACGAGAGCCTGCACCCAAGGGCGGTAAATGGGTTGCTCGGCGTCGACCTGCTCCAGCTCGTCATACAGCGCGACAGTTACGGCTCCATCCATAGTGAACCCGCCGAGCGCCGTGCCCGGACCGCGGTTCAGGTGCGCGGCGATGAGTCGAGCCGCGTCACCCCGGACAGCACGCTTCGCCCAGGTCGCGCGTTCAATAGCCCGCTCGATCTTGAGCCGATCCACCGGGTGGGGTGCGCGCACCGCGAACTCTTGGTCGGCGGGATAGCGTGCGGATGCTGTGCTGGGACCACGCTCGTCGGCCCAAGCGAGGTGGACGTACGGTCCCGCTCGGCCGACGTCCGTAATCCGGGCCGGACCAAGCACGGGTTCCCGCGCCAGGTCGCCGCAGGCCAGGCTTCCCGCCGGTCGTGGCACGAGAACGAACTGCGGCTCGCCGGGGCGAGCGGTGGCCCGCATCGGTAATAAGTCTCCGATGTGTGACTTGTGTTGTTCCATTCATTTGGTTCTCCTATTTAGTTGTGATTGAATAGATGAAGGCTCCGAGGTGGAGTCTTGAGAGGTGTTTCCAATGGGCCTTATTGGCACATGGAGGCACCTTTTCTCTTTGGGTGAAATGAATACTGGCTGGACACGTTTGGCTGCCTGTGTCACAGTGAGCGCGTGGAAAAGGAGTTTGAAGATCTGCTGCGTGCCAAACTATCCCCGGAGGCGGTCACGCTGACGCTGACGCGCGCCGGATGCTTCCTGTCCGCCTACGAGTTGATTAAGTCCGAAGTTGTCGAGAAGGTGCATCAGTTCTTCTGGCGAGGCTTCCAGGATGGGCAGCATGTGTACGACGAGGAGCGGTACCGGCAGACCGTGCTGTTCCGCAGTCCAAAGAGCAAGTACCGTGCGTCGTGTGCCTGGCTGGTCGAGATGGGTGCGCTCACCGCGGAGCAGGTGGCCACGCTTGAGCAGATACAGGAGCACCGGCAGGAGATAGCCCACGAACTGCCGAAGCTTCTGATAGATCCCACGTTCGACGTGCGTGCCGATTTGTTGGTCGCAGCCGTGGAAATCGTCCGGAAGCTCGGTGTCTTTTGGGGTTCGATTGAGGTGGACACAAGCGCGGAGTGGGACGGCAAAGAAGTAGACTATGAGGGCATCAAGTCTGGCTCGTATCTCCTGATGGATTACCTGCTCGTGATTGCCGAGCTGTCACCGGACGCTGATAAGCAGGCCGAACCGGTGCCTTAACGGTGCGGGAAGGCCAGCCGTCGCCGAATCGCCGCCACCTCCGATGGCTCGACGCTGAGCCTGCCGCCAATCCGTACCTTGGATTGCCTTTCGGCCCAACGCTCCCAACGGTCGTACGCCTCGGCTTCAGTAGTGCCTGCGGCAGCAGCTACCTCGGCGAGAGATGCACCGGCTGCGAAGGCCCGGTGCATGGAGAGCGGCTGCCAGCGAGACCACCAGGCGACAACGGCCGAGGACAGCGCCAGCTCGGCCAGGTGGTGGCTGGAATCTTGGGGTCGCTCGCCGTCGGTAGTAACGGTCAACGCGTGGTCGCGCAGTTCGGTCAGCAGCGTGTACGGGTTGTGCTGCTCGGCCTCGGCGCAGGTCAGGGGCACAGGTGTCTCGGCTTCGCGCTCGTAGATGACCGGCTCGTCATGCGTGGTGATGTCCCTCGCGGCTCCTCTCGGTTGGTTGATCTGTTCCATATGTACTTGTTCCTTGCTTAGGTGCTGGCCGTAGCCGGGTATGGCGAGGCGGAGCTGCCCTGAGGGACAACTCCGCCTGAACGCCGTTCATGCCGGGGGCAGCTTGGTGACCTGGCCGTCGAGACCCGTACCCTCCGAGCCGTCAAGACCTAGTGCCAGACGGACATGTTCCAGCTCTCGCCGGAGGTCGGGCAGGTTCGAGTAAGACTCCAAGAGGTCCACCCGACGCGTGCCAGGCGCGCCCGAGTGCGGGCCGGCCCGCCATCGACACGGGCCTGGCGCTGTCTCCGGGCGGTCCAGGCTGCGGCGACAGCCGGGGCGGGACCGACCTGCGAACGGGCATCAGCCGGTGCGGCGGTTGCTCCATTGGCGCTGGCTCTGGACCGGGCCACGACCGCCCGGGTACTGGCCCTTGCCGTGCGGCTGCGACTGTGCCGACGACTTGCCCTTACCCTTGGCGCGCCGCTCGGCTCGATTGGCGAAGACGGGAACGTCCGGTGCGGCGTCGTCAGCGGGCGCAGATCGATCATCCGACGTCTCGTCGGGCTCGCCCATAGGCGTCGTATTGTCCGGCATCGAAGCCTCCCGAAGTGACCGGCGCGGTGGCGTGGACGACGCCTGCCACAGCGTAACCTGCGCCTCGCGGGCGCGGCCAAGACGCGCGTTCGGGTTCGGGCGGGGGCCACGATTTCCTATCGAGCCGCGCCTACTCCTCTACCTGGTGCGATGGCCACTAACGTTCACCGGGGTGACCGGCGACCTTCGGCCCCATGGTCACCCGGGCCGTCAAAGGTTAGTGGCCACCGCACCAGCCGCCAGCGAGCTCGCCGGCGGCTGCTCACGCTGGATCGTCATCGGCGAGCAGGGCGTCGCGATCAGGTGAGCAGCGGCCGCCGCCACCGTTCGAGGATCCGGTCGATGTCGTTGCGGGCCCGCTCCCGGGCCCGCTCCCGCGGCACGCCGGCCATCGGCAACGCGGTCCTCATGCCGCACCGAGGCGATCACAGCCCGGGGTCACGGCGTCTGGGTCGAGCGCCCGACCGGCGGCGCTGCGCCCCACCCGGCCGCTGCCGCGGGTACCGGTGTGTCGGCTGATCGCCGCCGCCCGCTGCGGTGGGCGGCCCGGGAGCAGCCGGCCGATCTGCTCGGCCAACTCACGTAACGCTGGCGCGTCAGCGCCTGCTCGGCGGCGGTCACCACCCGACGCTCCAGCTTCGAAGCGGGGCTGCATCGCCGGCAGGCTACCCGGTGCGGCGCTCAGCCGGTCGCGACGGGGCCCGCGGACGAACCCGAGGTTCGACGGACTGGTCCCCGGCGGCCAGCTCCGGTGCGGGCAGCACGCCGTCGCCGGCGAGCGTCGGGACCGCGGACGTACGGCGGAGCAGGTCGCGTAGCAGCTGCCGGTCCAGCATGTCCTGGCGGTGAGTCTGTGCGACCGACACATGACGGATGGGGGCACGGCTTTACGGGCGGGGGCGTGCGAGATCGCTCAGGAGGTCGTCGAGCAGGCGTTCCTCCATCACGGCGCGCCCAACGCGGCTCAGCGCGTCCGCGAGCGTCGGGTCCCATGGGCTCTCCGCCCGGGTGCCGAGCAACGCCGGCCCAGATCCGGCGGCCCGCAGGTAGTCGTCGCCGGTCATGCGCCACGGCACGGCGTTCGGGTAGCGGGCCAGCGCGGCGGCGGTCAGGCGGAGGCCGACCCAGTCGAAGTCGTTGCGCCACCTGATCGTCGCGTCCGCCGCATACCGCAGGAGCTGGTGCGCGGCGGCCGAAGGCGTGCCCTCGGTGCAGGCCAGCGGCCTCGCCCCCGGGCCGAACCGCGCGGCGGCGGCGCGCAGCACCGCCGGGTTTTCGCAGACGAAGATCTCGTCGCACTCCAGCCGCAGGGGCCCGAGGCGGAGCTGGTGGAGGGTGAGGCGCATGGGTACGCCGGCCTGCCTTGCCTGGCCGAGCCAGCTGCCCACCAGGCCACCCGAGGCGGGCAGGTTGAGCACGAGGACCTGGCTGGCGAGGTCGTCCGGCACCACGCCCACCGACTCCCAGAGCGCCCGCTCCTGTTCGGTGTTGGCCGGCGCGGCGACCTCCTGCCAGGCGGCCAGCGCGCGCAGTACGAGGCCGCGCACCGCGCCGTCGGCAAGGGCCTTCGTGTCGTCGAGGACCCGTTCGGCGAAGACGGGCATCGGCTCGTCGGCCGCCGGCAGCGCGTCCAAGACCCTGACGACCTCCGTGAACGGGAGTCCGGTGCGGATCACGCGGGTCAGCGTGCCGTCGCGGCGCATCCCCTCCAGCCACTCCTCGTACCAGCCGGCGGTGCCGTGGCGCCCCTCGCGGGCGATGGAGAGCAGCGCGTCCCGGGCGACGGCCTCCTGTTTGAGCTCGCCCGGCCGGTTGCGCAAGGGCTTGGTCACGGAGAGGACGTCGGCGAGGCTGGCGCCGTGTGCGGCCCGGAGGAAGGCGTCGAGCTCCGCCAAAGAGACGGTCAGCCGCTGCGCGGTCGCCGACCGGTGCGCGCCGGTGACACCGATGACCACCAGGCGCTCGGCTTCGGTGGGCGCGGTCACGGAGATGCTGCCGTCGAGCGAGCCGCCGCTGCGTTCCAGGCTGCGCCGGGCCGCCGCGAGCAGCCGCACCCACCCGGGGTCCTCAGGCGGCCCGCTCATTCGTCCATGCCGTCGAGGGCAAGCTGTGCGGGCGCGCCCCCATCAACGGCCCCGGGTCCGGAAACGACGGAAACGGCGGGTGCGCGACGGGTCTCGGGCGAGCCGAGGGCGCGGGCGAGGCTTCCGTCGAAGTCGGCCACGTTCGCGGAGCCGTCCCAGACCAGCAGGACGGTGGAGACCGTGTGCTCGACCGCGGAGTGTGACAGGTCGTAGTGGGCGGCAGCGCGCACCGCCGGGTGGGCGGCCCAGAGGTCGTACCCGGTCATGAACAGGTCCAGGTCGAACTGCCTGGCCAGCGACATCAGCTCGCCGCGCCCGTTGTCGTCGACGCCGGCGAACGCCTCGTCCAGCCCGAGCAGCCGGGGCGCGTCCGGGCGGGCGGAGCCGAACAGGGCGTTCGCGGCCGCGAAGAGCGGCAGGTGCAGGGAGACCGACTGCTCGCCGCCGGAGAGCTGGCTGTGCCGGGCGCGGGTGAGTGCCTCGGTGCCGCCGCCGGGGCGGTGCAGCGTGAACGCGAATACCCGCCACCGCCGGTAGTCGAGGACGTCGGCCAGCAGGTCCCGGTACGGCTGCTCGGGCGCGGTCGCGCGGGCCGCCTTGATCCGGGTGGCGAAGTGCCGGCGGAGGGTGGTGAGCTGGGCGGGCCCCAGGCGGGCCGGATCGCGCTCCAGCAGCTTGCAGACCTCGCGCTGCTCCGGGTCGAGGTCGTCGGAGAGCCGCCAGCCCACGCCGACCGTCATTCCGGACGACATGCGCCGGGCCCGCATCTGCGCGTCCATGCTCTCGACCAGGTCGCGGGCCTCGATGGTACGGCGGTGGATCTGCCGGGCGAGCTGGCCCAGCAGCGCGTCCTCGAGGATCCGCTGCTCGGCGTCGGTGAGCAGCTGTTCCTGGTCGGCCCGCTCGCGAGCGATCCGCTCGGCAAACCGGGCGACCGGACTGAGCCCTTGCTCGTCGGCGACCCGTACGACGATCACGCCGTCGTCGGTGTCCCACTCCGGCCGGTGGTCGAGGCCGGACGCGGGCAGCTGCGCCTGTAGCTCGGTGAGCGCGGAGGTCAGCCGGGTCGCGCTCTGCTTGAGCGAGGTCTCCGTCGGGCTCAGCTCCCGGGTGGCGGCGAGGATCGCGTCGTGCAGCGCCACCACCTGCGGGTCGAGGGCGGCGTCGGTCGCGTCGCCGTGCCCCGGCCAGCGCAGGTCGGTCGGGCAGCGCAGCAGGCCCAGCAGGTCGGCGTGGGAGAACGGGCGCAGCCGCAGCGCCTCGTGGTGCGCCTCCTTCCCGGCGTCGGCCAGCGACTGCTCGCTCAGCTCGACCCGGGCACGGGCGCCGGCGCACCGCTCCCGGGCGGCGGCTACCTCCTCGCGCGCGTCGGCCAGCGCCGTCTCGGCCGCGGTAACCTCCCCCTCCACCCGTGCCACGTCGGCCAGGACCTGCTCGGCCTCGGCCCCGATGGCGGCGCGCAACGTCTGGTACGCCTGGTCCTTCTCCTCGTACCGGAGGGTCGCCTCGTGCTGTGCGGCCTGCGCCTCGACCAGCCGGTCGTGCGCCTCGGCGTGCCGCCCCTCCGCCTCCCGCGCGGCGTCCGCGGCCCGGGTCGCGGCCGGACCGGCGGTGTCGAGGCGTACGCCCTGGTTTTCAAACCGGGCCGTGGCGTCGGCGACCTCGTCGACCCGGTCGGCCGGGAGCGAGCGGTCGGCGGTGACCCGACGCAGCGCGGCGCCGGCGGCGGCCTGCTCGGCGAGCGCCTGGTCGAGGCGTTGGGCGGCGGCGGCCGCGGCCTGCTGGTGGGTGCGCAGGGTCACGGCGGCCCGGTCCAGCTCGCGCAGCGCGGTGTGGATCGGGGCCAGAGACGGCAGGTCAGCGGCGGCTGCCTCGACCGCGGCCAGCACCTCTTCGATCGCCGCGCGCTCCCGCTCCACTCCGGCGATTTCGGCGTCGAGTGTGGACAGTGTGCGGTCGCACTCGGCGATCCGGACGGCGCGGCGGGCGGCCCGCGCGGTCGCGCCGATGTACTCCGGTGCCGCCTTGCCGTACGCGCCGAGCGTGACGTCCTGGGCGTACTGGCCGGAGCGGCCGATCGTCGTGGGTGCCGGCGCGTCCGGTGTGACCGTGTCGGCCAGCGCGATCGATGCCAGCACCGCGCGGATCTGTCCGGCCGGTACCCCGTCCTGCTCCTCGGGCAGCAGCACGTCGGCGAGGATCGGCCCCGCGGGTCGGCGGCTCTCCGGCAGCGCGACGAGGTAGCCGTCCTGCTCGCCGGCGGCCAGGGCGGTCGCGGTGGCCGGCGTCGTGGGGTGTACCCAGGCGTCCAGCAGCCCGGCGGCCTGCAACGCCGCCTCGATCGCGGCCGCCTCCGGGTCGTTCACCTCCTCGGCGAACCGGACCAGCCGCCACAGCGGGGCCCCGGCCCGGCCGTCACGCGACGCCGGCCGGGTGAGCGCGGCGGGCGGGGCGTCGTCGTGCTCGGCGGCGATCCGGGCGCGTTCCGCCGCGACCTCGGCCCGCCGATCCCGCAGCGACGAGCGGCGCGACCGCAGCGTGGCGAGCGTGTCGCGCCGGGTGGCGACGGCCGGCGTGGTCGCCTCGGCGTACCCCTCCTTGAGGGTCTGGGCACCGGCCTCGCCGGCCTGGTCGACGGCGGCGCGCAACGCCGGCGCCAGCTCGGGCAGGGCGATCGCGGCCAGCAGGTCGGCGTGCCGCCGTTCCCACCGGTCCAGATCGGCGCCGACCTGGCGGCGGGCCTCGCCGGCGGCGGCTTCGGCACGCCGCTCGGCCCGCTCGGCCTCCTCGGCCGCGGCCGCGGCGGCGGCCGCGTCCTGGGCGGCGCGCACGTGCTCGCGCTCGGCCTGGGCGAGCCGGGCCGCGTGCTCGCGCACCGCCCGTACGTCGTCGCGCCGGGCGGTGACCCGGGCGCTGATCCGGGTGGCGAGGCCGTCGCCGCGAGCGTCTTCGGCGGACCAGGGAATGCCGGCCGCCTCGGCGTCCAGCAGCAGGTCGGCGGCGAGCCGTTCGACCGCCGCCCGGGCGTCGCGGGCGGCCGCCGCGGCGCGGTCCCACTCGTCGCGCCGCCGTGCGACCGCGGTCCGCTCGGTCCGCGTGACCGCGGTCGAACGCTCCACTGCGGCGGAGAGGTCGTGGACGTGCCGCTCGAGGTCGGCGAGCTGCTCGTGCGACCGGTACGCGGCCGAGCTCTTCAGGCTGTCCAGGTGGGCGCGGAGCCGGCCGGGCGCACCGTCGACGAAGTGGAGCCGGTTGGTGGCCGCCTCCTCGGCGGTGGTGGCTCCGGCGAGCGCCTCCCGGGCGGCTGCCAAGGCCGCGCGGCGCTCGTCCGCCGTGGCGCGCCTCGTGCTCAGCGCGTCCGCGGCCGCTCGCGCGTGCGTCCGCAGGTACGTCGAGTAGACCGCGAGGAACGCGGCGGTCGCGGCGTCGGCGGCGACGAGCCCTTCCAGGGTGCGCGCCACCGCCTCCATGTCGTCGAAGGAGGCGGCCGCCTCCACCAGCAGGTGGTCGTCGACCGGCCGGAGGCCGCGCTGCAGCGTACGGGAGAGCTCGACCGGGTTGAGGTCCTTGGCGAGCTGGGGTTTGCGCAGCGTCAGCACGAGGTCGAGCATCTGCTCGTACCGGGCCGGCCCGAGTCCGAAGAGCCGGGCGTCGACCAGGTGGCGGTACTCCTCGGGCGAGTCGCGCACCGCGTCGGCGCCGAGCTGGGCGATCAGGTCTCGCCGGCTCAGCGGCCGGTCGTCCGCGTCGAGCAGGGAGAAGTCTTCGCCGACCCGCCCCTCGGTGACGAAGTGCCAGCGGGTGACCCGGTCGACGTGCCGGTGCGCGCGCAGGCCGATGCCGATCGTGACGTACTGGCCGGCACGGCCGAACTCCATCCAGACGTACGAGTGGGCGACGTCCTGGCCGCGGTAGAGCAGGTTGGACTTCATCGTGCGGTCTTCGCTGGCGAACGGGTTGAGCCGGCGCGGCTCGATCCGCCCGTCGAGCAGGAACGGGAACAGGACTTCCAGCGCCTTGGTCTTTCCGGAGCCGTTCGGCCCGCGCAGCACCAGCCAGCCGCCGGCGAAGAGGAACTCCTCGTCGCGGTAGTCCCAGAGGTTGATGATGCCGGCGCGGGTGGGCGCGAAGCGTCCGTCAGGCATGGGCTCCTCAGTCAAACGAGCGTCCGTTTTCGAACCGTCGCCACGGTGTTGCGGTAACGCCCGACCAGGGGGCGGACCAGGACGCCACCCGGCACCACGATCACCGCGCCGAAGCGGGCCAGCAGCGCGACCGCCTCGACGCGCAGCCGCTCCGGGTCGGCGTGCCACTGCGCACCGAACGCGGAGGCGTACCGGCGCAGGAGCTCCTCGACGGCGGTACGCAGGAAGCTGTCGGTGACGAACGGCAGCTTGACCGGGTCGCCGTCGCCCTCGTCCGGCTCCGCCACGGCCGGCGGCCGGCTCTCTTCGATCGCGACGAGCGTGGCGGTCGGCAGTCCCGCGTCGATCTCGGCGATCACCGCCTGGTGCCGGTCGCGCGGGTCCGGCGGGGTCATCCGCTTGACCCGGCGGCCGTCCGGGTCGGCCACCCGGTCGGCCATCTCGGTCGCGAGCAGCACGGCCGCCTGGGCCACCGAGCCGGTGCCGGGAAACCGCTCGGTGGAGAGGTTGGCGGTGTCGACGAGCAGTACCCCCTCGGCGCGCCGCTCCACCCTGAGCCCGGTCAGGCGCTGCAGGTCGGCGGCGAGCACCGAGCCGCGCAGGTGGTTGGCGGCCGCATCGTCCACATCGGAGTAATAGACGACGGGGCGCTCCACCACGGCGCGGCGGGCGGCCTGCGCGGCGGCGCGGCGCTCGGCGTTTCCGCTGTTGGCGATCGAGCGGGACAGCAGCGCGGAGACCGAGTCGAGGTGCTGCAGCACGCGGCTCGGCCGGAAGAGCGCGAACACCACGTCCCGCGAAACGTCGTACAACGCCTCGCCGGCTCCCGGATCGCTGGCCCACGCGGCGGTGGAGCCGTCGGCGAGGCGGAGCGCGCCCCGGTCCTCCAGCCAGCCGACCGCGTCGACGAACGCTCGCCGGTCAGCGCCCCGGTCCGGGTCCAGGCCCAGCCCGGCGATCCGGCCGGCGTCGGCGGCGACCGACTCGGCCAGCTCGCTCAGCGCGATCTGCACGCCGGCCCGGCCGAGCACGGCCAGGCAGAGCGCGAGATAGGCGTACCGCTGGCGGTCGAACGGGCGGTCGGTGCGGGAGACCGCGGGCTGGGTGGCGTCGAGCTGGTCCTTGGCGCGCACCAGCCGGGCCGTCGAGCCGTGCAGCTCCAGCCGGTACCCGAACGCGTCGGCGAGGTCCTGCCGGAGCGTGGCGCCGAACCGGCGTACCCGGGAAAGGGCCTTCTCGTCGGGCCAGGTCGCGGTGATCAGCGGGTGGCGCAGGACGAGGCGCACGGCGCGCTGGTAGTCGCCGAGCTCCAGGTCGGAGATGTCCCGGGCGAACCGGCCCTCGCTCATACCGCGACCAGCTCCCGCTGCCGGGCGGCGGTGTGGCCGGCGGGGTCGACCGAGAGGGTGAAGCCGTCGAGGTACAGCGTCCCGCCGGCGGTCGGCACCGCGGTATACCGGCCGGCGGCCGGGGTGAGGGTGAGCCGGATGCCGTACGCGGCGGCGGCCAGCGCGACCCCGGCGCGCCCGGGGACTCGCGCCGCCAGGGCGATGTCGAGCATCCTGAGCAGCACCGCGGTCTGCGGCTCATCGAGCGGCTCCGCGCCCAGCGCCAGCTCCACCAGCCCGGCGGCCGCCTGCGCCGAACGCCGCTCCTGCGCGAGCTGTGCCTCGCGCAGCCGGGCCCGCGACTCGGGTGCCCGCTCCACCCGCGCCGGGCGGCCGTTGCCCTGGCCGGGCGCGCGGCCAGCCTCGACAAGCGTGCGGGACAGCTCCACCGCGGGCGCCTCCCACCACGAGTGGCGGGTCGGGATCGCCTCCGGATCGCTGTGCGCCACGCCGACGTGCCGCGGACCGCCCAGCCCGAACGCCGCGTCGAAGAGCGCGTGCGCCGCCTCCTGGCTGCCCGCCGCGGTGAACCAGGCGGCCAGGTGCCGCAGCTGCGACTCCCGGCTCACGCCGCCCCGGCGCGCCTCGGTCACCCGGCGCAGCAGCGCCAGCACGTCGCCGATGGCGGAGATAGTCGCGTCGGCAAGCCGGTCTGCCTCGCTGAGCTGGTCGCTGCCGGGCGGCGCCAGCCAGGACCGCAGCCCGTCCCAGCGGCGCCGCCAGTCGGCCAGGCGCTCCGCCGGGGTGCGGAAGATCCGCTCGTCCACCTCGGCCGCCGCCTCGATCATGCGCTCCAGCCCGGTCTCCTCGACCGCGTACACGGCTTCGCGCAGCCGGGGCGTGTATCGCTGGAGCTCGTCGTGGAAGTCGCGCAAATGGGCCAGCAGGGCGTCCTTGTGCGCCAGGAACGTCTCCGGACGGGCGTCGTTGGTGCGGCTCAGGTCACCGAGCATGTGGTAGAACCGCGCGGCCCGCTCGGCGATGTCGGCCAGCGCCCGGTCGAGCCGGTTGAGCTTGCGGTAGACCTCCTCCGCGTCGCCCGCCGCGTTGGCCGAGGCGAGCGCCGCGAGGTCGGCCAGCAGGTCGGCGAAGACCAGGCGGGACAGTGTCGTGTCGTCCATCGTCGCGGTGAGCACGCTCTCGACCGCCCGGTGCGCCCGGAAGCCGGCCTCGGTGAACTGGTACACCGAGTGCCGGTTGCGGTACTCCGCGAGCGTGGTGGCGCGGGTGCCGTCCTGGCCGCGGTCGAGCACGCCCCAATCGACCAGCGCGTCGAGCAGCCGGGGCAGCTCCAGGTCGTCCGGGTCCGGGCAGTCCTCGTGCGCGCCGTGCAGGCCGGCGAGCGCCGCCGCGACGTCGGAGGTGTGCAGGAGCACGTGGTAATTGGCACGGGCCGCGTCGAAGGCGCGCAGCACCCACAGGTACGCCAGCCGGTTGTCGGCCGTCACGTATCCGAACAGCCGCATCCGATCGTCGAGCCCGAAGACGTCGAGCCCGAACGCGGTCCGGCTTGCCCGCTTCTCCTCCATCGCGCCGCCCACCCTACCGAGCGGGCCCGACAAGCCGCCGCACCCGCCCGGGTGAACGGCCACGACCAGGCGGCCGACACTCATGAAAGAGATGTGAGCTGCCGCGACGTCCGCGGTGGTCCAGACCGTCGCTCCCGCGGCCTCGCCCTTCGCGCCTGGTCGCGGTCACCCCTTCTACCGCCGGCCGCGTGCGCGGCCCGCGCCGGGGCCGGGACGTCGACGCCGGATGGCTCTGAGTAAATCGTGGTATTTGGTATGAATGTGGATCTAGAACACTTAGGGCGCTATATCATCCCTAGATGTTCTAGATCTACTTGGTCCGGTCGCAACGACCGAGCCGGCGGAGTTGACGAAGAGCGCACCGCCAATTGCGCGAACGGCTCCCGAGGGGCGGTTGCGTACCACGATCTGCGCCCGCCGGCCGGCGCACCCGGCGGCCGGTCAGGTTTCGGGGGCCCGAATCGTGCGGAGCAGGAAGCCGCTCAGGGTGAGGTCGCGGCCGTCCCAGTCGGCGGCCACGCCGATCTCCTCGACCTCGGTGCCGACCCACGCGGGCGCGGCGAAGGGCGACCGCAGGTACTCCTCGGTCAGCCCCCAGCCCTCCCCCGCTCGCAGCGACACCGCCAGCACGAAGACGGTGGCGCCCGGCGCGGCGAGGCCAGGCAGCAGCGCGAGGTACGCATCCGCCTCGTCGTCGCCGCGCCGCTGGAGGCTGTGCAGCAGTCCGGAGTCGAACACCGAGTCGAACGGCGCCGGCGGCAGCGACAGGCGGGTCGCGTCCTGGACCTCGAAGCGCACCGCGAGCCCCTCGGCGGCGGCCTTGGCCCGGGCCATCTCGATCGCGACGGGTGAGATGTCGACCGCGGTCACGTCGTAGCCGCGACGGGCGAGGGCGAGCGCGAGGTCGCCCGTGCCGCACCCGGCGTCGAGCACCTTCGGCCCTTTCACGCCCTGGTCCAGCACGGCCGCGAGCGCCGGCTGCGGACCGCCGATCTCCCAGGGTGGCCCGCCCAGGCCGGCGGTCTCCTGGTAGACCGCGTCGAAGTCGATCCGCTCGCCCACCGTGACCTCCTCGGCGGTCAAGAAGCCCGGACCCACCCAGCCTGCCACAGCACCGCTGGCGGCGGTGGTGCCTTTCAGGTGAGGACGACGCGCGGGATGGGAGCCGTGTCGGCGTTCCAGGACGGCATCGGGCGGGTGCTGCGGACCGGGCGGCGGGCCGGGCGGGTGCGGCTGGCCGCCTGGCGCACGCGGAGCGCGGCCGAGATCGCCTCGGTGTCGAGGCTCCGCTTGGCGGCCACCGCCACCTCGGCCGCCTGCCACGCCGCGCGTTCCACTTCGGACAGTGTTTCGCACGCGCGGCGCAGGCGGTCGCGGCGGGCGACGCGCAGCCGGGTCTCCTGCTCGAACGGATGGCGGCGTGGATCCCAGCCGTTTCGGCCGGAAATCACGTCACCGAACTGGTCGGCGGTAAGGTCTCCGCGGCGGTACGCGGCGGCCGCCGCCCGCTCCAGATAGCGGCGGCGCGCAGATACATCATCCACTGTAGATGGTGTTTTCGGGGTGCCGAAAGCCTCCGCCTGGATGGTCCGCAATGCCGCCTCGGCCGCCTCGTCGTAGGCGCGCCAGGCCGCCTGCTGGGTGCGGGAAACCGCGGCCCACTCGGCGCGCCGCCGCTCCGCCGTGACCGCGGCATGGCTCGCCGCCACCGCCACCTCCTCCGCGTACCGGCGCAGCTCGGCCTGGCGGGCGGCGGGCGACTCGCGCCGCGACCTGACCCGTCGCTCAGGCCGCGGCCGGCTCCGGCGCCAGCGGCGCTGGGCGGAGATGGCCATCGCCACGAACGGTGCCGCGCCCACGGCGACGAGCGCCAGCCAGATCATGGCGGCGCCGCGGACGTCCAGCAGGAAACCATGGAAATCGATCTTCACGGGATACACCTCACCCACGGAATCGAGGGGTACGGGAGGGAGGTTGTGCCGGGATCAGCGAGCCGGCCGGGGCGGAGCGCGCTCGCCCGTCGCCGACCGGTCGGCGCTTTCGACGGTGACCCGCTCGGCGGGCACCGGCGCCTGGGCGGCCCGCGGCTCGACGGCCCCGGGCACGGGCGCGGCGGGGGCCTCGGCCACGGCCGCCGCGTCGATCTCTGTGGAGACTCCCGCCTCGACACAGACGCTCACCGGCGTCGTGACCTCGGGTGGGGGCGCCGCGTGGGCGGACCCGGGGGCGGCCAGCACGGCCAGGAAGGCGAGGCCGACGACAAGACGTCCGCGCAGGCGACCCCGCTCGCGGCGGGCAGGCGCGGCGACGGACATCCATATACGTTATCGCAGTCGGGAACCGGACACGCCCGAGCGCCGTCAAAACGAGATGACGATCGCACCCGGCTTTCGCGCGGCCGCTGCCGCCTCCCTGTTTCTGCTGGTCGCGTGCGCGCAAGATGGCGGTGACAGCGCGCCATCGGGCGACACGCCGGTCCCGCGCGACGCGGACGCCGTGGCGTTGCGGATCGCCTACACCGGCGGCTTCACCACCCCCGGCGACAGCGTGGCCCGGTTACCGATCGTGACGATCTACGGCGACGGACGCGCCATCGTCCAGGGCCCGCAGCCGGCGATCTACCCGGGCCCGGCGCTGCCCAACCTCCAGGTGATCAAGATCTCCAGCGCGGACGTCGACAAGCTCGTCGAGCGGGCCACCGACGCCGGCGTCGGCACCGCCGGAGACCTGGGGCGGCCGCCGGTCGCCGACGCACCGTCGACGCGGTTCACGGTCGACACCACGGGCGGGCCGGCGACCACGGAGGTGTACGCGCTGAACGAGACCGCCGACACCGGCACCGGCCTCACCGCCGACCAGGTCGCGGCCCGCGCCAAGCTGCGCGACCTGGTCACTGCGGTCAGCGACCTGCACGGCACGCTCGGCGTCGCGTCCGGGTCGGAGCAGCCGTACCAGGCGGTCACGCTGGCCGCCATCGCCTCGCCGTACGTGACGCCCGAGCCCGCCGCCGGTTTGAAGCAGCCCGAGGTCGCCTGGCCGGGTCCGGCGCTGCCCGGCACGTCGATCGGCAACGGGCTGGACACCGGATGCGTGACGGTCACCGGCGCTGACACGGGCAAGGTGCTGTCCGCCGCGGACAAGGCCAACGCGGCGACGCCGTGGACCTCCGAGGGTCGCAAGTGGACGGTCATCGTCCGCCCGCTGCTGCCGGACGAGAAGGACTGCGCCGACCTGCTCGACGGATAGGGAGCTTCCGGCGGGTCTCGGTGGATGTCGGCGGACCCACGGAGACCCGCCGGGCCTACCCGGGTCAGTCGGAGCCGGGCCAGGGGTCGCGCCAGCGCAGCAGCTCCGCGAGCCGCGCGTTGTACGGCACGAAGTAGTCGCGCAGCGACCGGGCCACCTCCGCCGGCGGCCCACCCCGCTCCACCCGCCGGGTGTGCTGGGCAAACCGGGGCGGCAGAAACGGCTCCAGGTCGAGAAACTCCAGCAGCTCCGCGTACGTCGAGGCGGGGTCGGCGTAGAAGTCCTCGCTCCGCACGACCATGAGGCGCTCGCGCGGCACGTGCCGGAGCCACCGCTCCAGCTGCTCCGCGTACCGCCCGCGGGCCGCGTACGAGTACCGGCGTAGCACCGCGTGGGCGGCCCGGCTGTCCGGCCCGGCGCGCAGCGCCCAGGCGAGCCGGTCGTGCTCGGCGGCGATCGCCTCGGCGAAGGTGAGCGGCTCCACGCCGTACGACCGGGTTTGCAGGTAGTGCGAGTAGGCCCGCTCGACCGGGTCGCGCAGCAGCGCGATGAAGCGCCCGTTCGGCAGCGTCGCCGCCGCCCGCTCGGCAGCGCGCGGGTGAAACAGGTAGTACGGGCTCGCCTCGAAGCTCAACCGCCCGGCCATCGGCGCCGGGAAGTGCCCCCGGTACCAGCGCTCCCCGCGTCCATAGTGGATGCTGAAGAACTGGATCTCCTTGCCGGCCGCGGCGCGCACCTGCGGGTGCTCGGCGAGGTACCGGTGCAGCGAGGTGGTGCCGCACCGCTGGCCGCCGATCACGAGGAAGTCGGGCAGCGCGCCCGGAGCCACCGCGCGAGCCCAGGCGCGGGTGCTGCGCACGGCCCGGCGCACCGTGTCGACCGCGGGACGGCGGTTCATGACGCCGGCCACGCCGCTACCACCCGTAGCGCCATGGTCACCTCCCGAGCGGTCCCGTCACGGACGGCTCAGAGTCTGCCACAACCGCGTGCCGCCACTTCGCGAGGGCGGTTCACCTTTACCGCCCCCCGCCGGCGGGCCCGCCTCAGCGCTGCCGGTCGATCGCCGAGCCGGCCAGGGCCACCAGCGCGTCGCGCGCGTCGGCGGAGATCGGGGCACCGGCGAGGGCGGCGACGGCCGCGTCCGCGCGTACCCGGATCATCTGCTCGATGCGGTCGAGCGCGCCGGTGTCGACGATGATCGCGCGCAGCTCCTCGGCGCCGCCGGCGTCGAGGTCCGGGTTTCCGAACAGGTCCCGCAGCCGGGCGGCCTGTGCCCGGTCGGCGCCGCTGCGGGCCAGCGCCATCATCACGGTCGGCTTCCCCTCGCGCAGATCGTCCAGGATGGACTTTCCGGTGAGCGCGGGGTCGCCGAAGACGCCGAGCACGTCGTCGCGGAGCTGGAACGCGTCGCCGAGCGGGTCGCCGAACGCGGCGTACGCGGAGTGCAGCTCCGCCCCTCCCCCGGCCAGCCCGGCGCCGATCTGCAGCGGCCGGGTCACCGTGTAGCGGGCCGCCTTCATCCGGATCACCGTGAGCGCGCTCGCCACCGAGCCGTCGCCGACGCCGGAGACCAGGTCGAGGTACTGGCCGGCGATGACCTCGGTGCGCATGTGCGCGAAGACGCCGTACCCGCGGTGGATCTGCCCGGGCGGCAGCCCGCACTCGTGAAACATCTGGTCGGCCCAGGCCGCGCAGAGGTCGCCGCAGAGCAGCGCGGTGTTGCGCCCGAACGAGGCCGGGTCGCCGCGCCACATCGACTTGGTGTGCAGCTCGGCGAAGACCTTGTGCACCGACGGCTCGCCGCGGCGCCGGTCACTGCCGTCCATGATGTCGTCGTGGATGAGCGCGAACGCGTGGAACAGCTCCAGCGCGGCGGCCGCGACGACCACCTCCTGGCGGTCCAGGCCGCCGGCGCCACGCCAGCCCCAGTAGCAGAACATCGGCCGCAGCCGCTTGCCGCCCGCGAGCACGAAGCGGCGCAGCGTCGCCAGCACGCCCCGCGGCGCGCCGTCCGGCCAGTCCGGGTCCTGCCGGTCGATGAACGCCGCGAGCTCGGCGTCGAAGCGTCCGCGCAGGTCGTCCAGTTCGGACCCCTGGGCGACGACAGCGGTCATGACGTCAGCCCGGCCAGGCTGAGCAGGAAGCGCTTGACCTCCGTCGCGGCGAGGTGCGGGCGGGCCGCCGAGCGGTCCGAGCAGATGAGCACGGGGGCGTCGTTGGGGTGCGCCGGGAGCCGGCCGTGGCTGCCGCGCACCGCTTTCGCGCCGGCGTCCAGGCCGACGACGCTCATCATGTAGCGCATGCCGAGCTTCTTGCGGGCCAGCGCGGTGGCCGCCCGCCGCTTCGCCGCCGCCGGCGCGGCCGGATCGAAGAAGAGCTCGGCCGGGTCGTACCCGGGCTTGCGGTGGATCTCGACGAGCCGGGCGAAGTCGGGGGCGCGGGCGTCGTCGAGCCAGTAGTAGTACGTGAACCAGGCGTCCGGCTCGGCCACCAGCACCAGCTCGCCGGAGCGCTCGTGGTCCAGGCCGTGCGCCGCCTTGCCCGCCTCGTCCAGCACCTCGGCGACGCCGTCCAGAGTGGAGCAGAGCTTGGCGACCGCGGGGATGTCGGCCGGATCCTTCACGTACACGTGGGCGATCTGGTGGTCGGCGACCGCGAACGCCCGGGACGTCCACGGATCCAGGTACTCCATACCGTCCTGTGTGTACACCCGGAGCAGGCCCTCGCGGCGCAGCATCCGGTTGACGTCGACCGGGCGGCTCGCGTCGGTGATGCCGTACTCGGAGAGCGCCACCACCGTCGCCTCCCGTGCCTTGGCCGCGTCGAGCAGCGGGCCGAGCACCCGGTCGAGCGCCGTCGCGGCGGCGACCGCCTGCGGCGAGGAGGGGCCGAAGCGTTGCAGGTCGTAGTCGAGGTGGGGCACGTACACGAGGGTGAGGTCGGGGTTGTGGTCTGCCATGATCTTCTCGGCCGCCTTGCAGATCCAGGCCGAGGAGGGCATTGCGGCGCCCGGACCCCAGTACGTGAAGAGCGGGAAGCCGCCCAGCGCGCCGACGAGGTCGTCGTGCAGCTCCGGCGGATCGGTGTAGCAGTCCGGTTCCTTGCGCCCGTCCGCGTAGTAGATGGGGCGCGGCGTGACCGTCCAGTTGACGTCGGCGCCCATCGCGTACCACCAGCAGACGTTGGCCACCGTGTAGCCGGGCTGGGCCTTGCGGGCCGCGTGCCACAGCTTCTCGCCGCCGACGAGCGCGTTGTGCTGGCGCCACAGCAGCACGTCGCCGACGTCCCGGAAGTACCAGCCGTTGCCCACGATCCCGTGCCCGGCGGGTGTCTCCCCGGTCAGGAACGTCGACTGCACGGTGCAGGTGACCGCCGGCAGCACGGTGCCGAGCGAGGCGTGGAAGCCGGCGTCGGCCACGGCCCTCAGCCGCGGCATGTGCGCCAGCAGCCGGGGCGTCAACCCGACCACGTCGATGACGACCAGCGGCGTCATGCTGTTGCCTCCTCGCTCATCAGGGCACGGGCAAAGGCGAGCTCGGCCGCGATCCCCGCGGCCACCTCGGCGTCAGTGCGGGGGCGCTGCTCCTGCGGGAGCACACCCCACGTGTACGTCTCCACGTCGAAGTGGTCGCACGCCGGCTCGGGAGTGGCCAGCAGCTCGCGCATGGCGGCGCGGAGCACCGGCACGGTGGAGGCGAGCGGCGCGGCCGGCTCGGCGTGCAGCGGCACGTGGTAATGCACCCGCCACGGGCCTTTCAGCTCCCGTTCCAGCGCCTCGTCCAGGTCGTCGGCGGCGTCCCCGTACGCCGAGCGGGTCTGGTGCAGGAAGCGCGGCTCGACGTACCCCTGGAGCACCTCGGCCGCGGCGACCGGGTCGGCGGCCTCCAGCGCGGCGGAGACCTGCACCTTGACCACCGGCAGGCCGGCCGCCCGGAGGCGGGCCAGCGCCTCGGCCGGCTCCTCCCAGGCGCAGGCGAGGTGGGCCAGGTCGAGGCAGACACCGAGCCACTCGGTGTCCACACCGGACAGCGCGGTGACGGCTTGGGCGGTGGTCTCCACGACGCAGCCCGGCTCCGGCTCGAACGCCACCCGCACCGGCCGGCCCGCGCGCTCGGCGATCCCGGCCAGCCCGGCGGCCAGCTCGTCCAGCATCCGCGCGGCGGCGCCCGCCCGGCCGGCGTCCCACGGCTCGCGCCAGGCCAGCGGCAGCGTGGAGATGGAGCCGCGGGCCGCGTGGTCGGGCAGCAGGTCGACCAGGACGCGGGCGAGGTCCAATGTGTAGTCCAGGCGGCGCCGGTCGGTCCAGTCCGGGTGGTAGACGCCGAGCTTCACCACCGGGGCCTGAAACGCCTCGTACGGAAAGCCGTTGAGGGTCACCACCTCCAGCCCGCGCGCGTCCAGCTCGCGGCGGAGCCGCTGGCGCAGCGCGGCATCGGCGGCCAGCTCGGCGGCGAGCGGGGCGGCCAGCCACAGCCCCAGCCCGAGCACGTCGGCGTCGAGGTGCCGGCGGATCGCCACGGCGTACGTGTCGAACTGCCGCACGATCCCGTCGAAGTCTTCGGCCGGGTGCACGTTGGTGCAGTAGCTCAGGTGCATCAGCTGCCCCCGCGCAGGATCGAGTTGCCGGCGAAGGTGGCTTCCTTCTCCACATCGGACAGATCGAGGCGGCCGGACTGCCCGTAGAAGTCCACCGGGTTGCGCCACAGCACGCGGTCGACGTCGTCTTCGCTGAAACCGGCCGCCAGCATCGCGTCGGCCGTCGTACGGGTCAGCAGCGGATCCGAGCGTCCCCAGTCGGCGGCCGAGTTGACGAGCATCCGCTCCAGCCCGTACTCCCGCAGGATATTCACCATGCGCGGCGGCGACATCTTGGTGTCCGGGTAGATGGAGAAGGCGAGCCAGCAGCCGGAGTCGCGGACCAGCCCGACGGTCACCTCGTTGAGGTGGTCGACGACGACGTGCCCCGGCTCGATGCCCGACTCGGCGACGACCGCGAGGGTCCGCTCGGTGCCGCGGGCCTTGTCCCGGTGCGGCGTGTGGACCAGCGCGGGCAGCTCGTGCTCCACCGCGAGGGCGAGCTGGGCGGCGAAGACCTCGTCCTCTTCGGGGGTCATCGAGTCGTACCCGACCTCGCCGACCGCGACCACACCGTCCTTCTCCAGGTAGCGCGGGAGCAGGTCGAGCACCTCGCGGCAGCGGGGGTCGTTGGCCTCCTTGGGGTTGAGCGCGATCGTGGCGTGGTGCCGTACGCCGAACTGGCTGGCCCGGAACGGCTCCCACCCGACGAGCGAGTCGAAGTAGTCGGTGAACGAGCCGACGCTCGTACGCGGCTGCCCCAGCCAGAACGCCGGTTCCACGATGGCGGTGATGCCGGCGGCGGCCATCCGCTCGTAGTCGTCGGTGGTCCGGGAGGTCATGTGGATGTGCGGGTCGAAGATGCGCATCAGAGTCCCTTCAACCGGTCGAGCAGGGCGAGCGCGTCGGGGGCCATGTCGCGGCCGGCCGCCTGGCGCTCCTCGACCAGCCCGCGGAGCATGGTGGCGAGCTCGGCGTCGGCCCGCTCGTCGAGACTGTCCACACTGGAGAGCGGCAGCCCCATGAAGACGCACTTGAGCACCGCCTGCCGCCAGGCCGCGTCGTCCAGGTGCCGGGCGTACGGCCCGAGGGCGGCGGCCACCAGCCGGGTGTCGTTGGTGCGGATCGCGTCCTGCAGCAGCGGCACGCCCTCGTCCGCGATCGGCAGCAGCGGCAGGGCCTTGAGCACGGCCCGCTTCTCGGCCGCGTCGCCGTACCGGTAGAGCCCTTCCGCCTCGGCCGCGACCCGGTCCGCCGGCAGCGCCGCGAGCAACTGCACCCGCGCCGCCTCGTCGGCACTCCAGCCCGGTACGTCCGCGAGCGCGTCCCGCCCGACCCGCCGCCCGGCCGCTGGGAAGAGCCGCCCGATCGCGCCCGGATCGCCCGCGACGCGCTCCAGCGCCTCGCCCAGCCACCCCTGCGCGGGTACGGCCGCCCGCAGCTCATTCAACGTTGTCATACACAGCCTCCCCATCCCGCTCGGCCTTGCGGAGGAACTCGACGGACTGGGCGGCGACCGTCGGGGCGGCGTGCGAGTGGCGGGGCAGCTCGACGGCGACCAGGCCGGTGTAGCCGGCGTCCGACAGCGCGCGGAGCACCGGCGGGAAGTCGATCTCGCCGGTGCCGAACTCCAGATGCTCGTGCACGCCGCGGCGCATGTCGTCGATCTGGACGTTGACCAGGTGGTCGGCGACCGCGAGCACGCACTCCGGTACGGGCAGCGGCTCCAGGCAGCGGCAGTGTCCGATGTCGAGGGTGATGCCGAAGCCGGGCGGGGCGCCCAGGTCGGCGTGGAGCCGGCGCCAGGCGGCGATGTCGTCCACCAGCATGCCGGGCTCGGGCTCGAAGCCGAGCGTCACCCGCACCGCCGCCGCGAACTCGACGATCTCGGCGCAGCCGCGGACCAGGCGGTCCCACGGGTCGGCAACGCCGGCCGGGGTGACGCCGGACCAGAACGAGACCGCCTCGGCGCCCAGGTCGGCGCCGATCCGCACGGCGCGGCGCAGGAACTCCAAGCGCTTGGCCGGGTCGTCGTGCAGCAGCGTCGGCGCGTGCTTGTGCCACGGGTCGAGCAGGTACCGGGCGCCGGTCTCGATGACCACCGACAGGCCGAGCCGGTCCAGTGTGGACGCCACCGCGTCCGTGCGGCGGGCCAGATCGGGCGCGAACGGGTCGAGGTGGTCGTGGTCGAGCGTGAGCGCCACGCCGTCGTACCCGAGGTCGGCGATGACGGCCAGCGCATCGGTGAGGCGGTGGTTGGCGAAACCGTTGGTCCCGTACCCGAACCGGATCGTCATGTCGGTGAGACCTTCCGGGCGAGCCGGCGGGCGAGCGGCGCGAAGGCCGCGACCACGACGCCCGTGGCGGGCGCGCCGGCGCTGGCGGCGAGCGCGCCCTGCAGCGGCGGGAGGCCGGTGATGCCGGCGCCCACGGCGGCCCGCACCCGGGCCGCGGAGGGGTCGGCGGCGACCCGGGCCTGTGCCGCGCCGTAGCCGGCCGCGTACCACGCGGCGAGCGCACCCGGCACCGCGGCCGCCCCGCGGCCGTTGCGGGCCGCGGGCAGGCCGGCGGAGAGGGCGACGGCGGCCGTGCCGGCCAGCGTCGCGGCGGGCAGCGCGCGGTCGGCGCCGGAGACCTCGCGGCGGGACAGGGCGGTCACCGTGTACGTGTGCGCGGCGACCGTCAGCGCCGCCGGCAGCGCCCGGACCACCCGGCCGGGTGCGGCGCCGAGCAGCACGTCCAGCCCGCGGCAGGCGGCCATGACGGCGGGACCGGCGGGGGTGTTCTTGGCCCGCAGGTCGTACGCCCACACGGTCCCGGCGAGCGGGAGCGCCACGGCCAGCGCGCGGCGGCCGCCGGCCAGCGCGGCGAGCGCGACGCCCGCGACGGTCAGGCCGGCCGCCACGCCGAGGGCCTGCGACGGTGTGACGCGGCCGGACGGGATGGGGCGTTCGGGGCGCTCCACCGCGTCGAGCTCACGGTCGGCCCAGTCGTTGGCGGCCATGCCGGACCAGTAGAGGCAGACCGACGCGGCGGCGAGGCCCGCCGTGCGCGGCCGGAACGCGCCACCCGCGGCCGCGCCGGCGACGACATCCCCGGGTACGGAGAGTGCGGCGGGCGCCCGGACCAGCTCGACCAGGGCGCGCAGGCTAGGCATCGGCGAACCCGCGGACGAACGACGCGAGCAGCGCCCACTGCTCGGCGAGCGCGTGCGGCACCGTCCCCAGTGGATCCTTGAAGAAGAAGGCGAGCTCGGTCAGCGGCCCGCTGCGGCCGGACTTGTGCGCGGCGGCGGTGAGCCGGGCCAGGTCGAGCACGAGCGGCGCGGCCAGTGCGGAGTCGCAGCCGTGCCAGGTGAACTCCATCCGCATCGAGGTGCCGAGGAAGCCGCTGAACGTGATGAGGTCCCAGGCGGTCTTGAAGTCGCCGATGTCGTCCACGTACTCGATGCGGGTGTTGCCCTGCGGCTCGTAGCCGAGCGTCTCGCCGAGCACGCGCTGCTTGCTGGTCGCCTTGGCCGCGTTGGCCCCCGGGTCGGCCAGGTTGGCGCCGTCGCCGCCGCCCAGCAGGTTGGTGCCGGACCAGGTGCGCACGCGCAGGTGGCGCATCGCGAACATCGGCGCCAGCACCGACTTGACCAGCGTCTCGCCGGTCTTGCCGTCGTGCCCCGCGTACGGCACGGCGTGCCGGTGCGCGAGCGCGTCGAGGGCGGGCAGCCGGGCGCCGGTCGACGGCGTGAAGTCCACATAGGAGCAACCGGCGGTGAACGCCGCGTACGCGTAGAGCGAGCTGGGCGGCAGCACCGCGCCGGGCACGCCGAGCGCCTGCCGCAGCGCGTCCGCGTCGCCGTGCGCGGGATGCGGGGCGGGAGCCGGCTCGGTGGAGGAGACGTTGACCACGACCACGCGTTCCAGGCTGTGCCGGAAGCGGAACGCGGCGATGTCTTCGGCGATGAGCGCGGCGGTCTCGAGCTGCGTGGCGGCCGCCGGCACTGGCCGGATCTCCGCCTCGACGGTGGCCAGCTCCTCGGTGAGCGCGGCGACCAGGCGGGCCGGCACCACGCCGGCCGCGGCGAGGGCCTCGGCCTTCTTGCACAACCGGGTGGACGCCGGGTCGTGGCCGCCGAAGACCAGGTCGCCGAGGGCCGGCAGCGCGGGGCTGCGTAACTGCTCCAGCTCGGTGACGCAGCCGGTGGGGTCGGCCAGCCCGGCCCGGATCGCGGTCGCACCGACAATGCTGGTCACGGCGACTGAACCGCGCCCGCCAGCGAGCCATACACCTGTCGCCATGGTGACCTCCCACCTCGATTAGATACCAACGATGTTTCGATCGCTGGTTGGGCCCCGCCCACCCGCCTGCCGGATGGCACCACCGAAACGGCGCCGGAGTCGGCGGCAACGACGCTGTCCCGGCCCGGCGGGCAGGGCGGACGGGGCTGTGGTGAGCGGGACCGGTCGGCGTCCGTTCCCGCCCTCCACGTCTAGGCTCCGGCGCTATGCGGCCCCGGAGGTACTGGAGAACTCGACCCAGTTGAGGTTGACCAGCCCGGTGGTCGGGCCGCCCGACACCGCACCGAATACCAGGTAGAGCCGTTGCGTGCCGGCCGCGTAGCTGACCGGGACGCTCTGGCTCGCCCAGGAGTTGGTGCCGCTGGTCGCGTTGAGCGTGGCCGTGGCGACGACCGGGCCGGTGGGCGAACCCGCCCGCAGCTCGACCGTTGCCCGCGGCGTGCCGGCGGTGGCGGTACCACCGCTGGCGTAGCGGAAGGTGACCGAGCTGACGCCACCCAGGTTGACCGGGTCGAACGCGATGTGGTCACCCGCGTCGATGCCGGTCACGTGCTGGCCGCCGCCCGTGTCGTTCGTGTTGGCCAGCGTCACGCCCTGCTGCACCTGGGCGAACTCGGCCTGCTGCTGGCGCACCTGGATGACCGCCTGGCCGACCGTGGTCAGCGCCGGCTGGCCGTTGCCGCCCAGGTCGGTGTAGGAGGCGCTGATCCCGCCGTACAGGTAGCCGCCCGCGTGGTCGGCGCCGTCGGGCGGGCTGGGCAGCGTGCCCGTGCACCCGGTGGTGGCGGTCATCTCGTGGCCGTGCGTGTCGTGTCCGAGGACGAACGACACCCGTACCCGGCTGCAGTCGATGGTGCCGTCTTCGGGGTCGGTGACGGTCACCGTGTACGGGATCGTGTCGCCCCAGTTGAAGAACGTGCCGGAAACCGGAGCGGTCACCGTCACCGTCGGTGCCGTGTTGCCGACGACGATCTCACGGGTGAGCACAGCCGTCTTGCCGGTGGAGTCGGTCACGGTCAGCTTGGCGTTGAAGACGCCGTTGGTGGTGTAGGTGAACGACGGGTTCGGGTCGGCCGAGTCGACCGTGCCGTCGCTGGTGAAGTCCCAGGCGTACGAGATGGACTCGCCCGGGTCCGGGTCGTACGTGCCCTCACTGCTGAACGAGACGGTCAGCGGGGTCTGCCCGGAGGTGGGGGTGGCGGCCAGCTTGGCCACCGGGGCGCGGGTGCCCTTCACGTACCGGATCATGGCGAGCTGCGCGTCCGGGTTGGCCCGGAAGAAGCCGTCGCCGTACTCCAGGAAGTAGATGTTGCCCTCCGGACCGATCTCCATCTCCATCAGGTTGTCGAAGACGAAGCCGGGCAGGAACTGCTCGACGCCGGTCAGGTTGCCCTTGCCGTCGGTCTGCATCACGAACATCTTGTCCCGGGTGAACTCACCGAAGAAGACCGCGTTGTTGTAGTACTCCGGCAGCTTCGTCTCCGAGTCCAGGTTGGCGTCGTACTTGTAGATCGGGCCGCCGTGCGGGCCGACGCCACCGGTGCCGATCACCGGCCACTTGAAGTCGCACGCGGTCGGCGGGGTGGACAGGTAGGCGCCCGCGCACGGGGTGAGGGCGTTGTACGTGTACCAGAACTGCGGCTGCTGCACGGCTGGCAGCACGGTCCGGCCGGTGTTGCGCGGCGAGTTGTTGACCGGTGCGCCGCAGTTGAACGGCTGGCCCGAGGTGCGGGTCACGAAGTCGAAGTCGATGTACGGCAGGCTTGGCGAGAAGCAGTACGGCCAGCCGTAGTTGCCCGCCGTCTTCGTGGCGAACCAGCGACCGACGCCCTCCGGGCCACGGGTCGCGCTCGGCACCCGCGAGTCCGGCGAGTAGTCACCGACGTACACCATGCCGCTGGCGTCGACGTCGAAGCGGAACGGGTTGCGCAGGCCCATCAGGAAGATCTCCGGACGGGTCTTGTTGTCGTAGTCCTGGGTCTCCGGGAAGAGGTTGCCGTTCGGCACGGTGTACGTCCCGTTCGCCTTCACCTTGATCCGGAGCACCTTGCCGCGCAGGTCGTTGGTGTTGCCGGCGGAGCGCTGCGCGTCGTAGCCGGGGCCCTGGGTGGGCGACTCGTTGATCGGCGTGAAGCTGTCCGAACCGCCGGCGTTGGTGTCGTCACCGGTGATGAGGAAGAGGTTGCCCTTGCCGTCGAACTTCACCTTGCCGGCGACGTGGCAGCAGATGCCGCGGTCGGTGTTCACCCGGATGATCTGCTGCTCGCTGGAGAGGTCGAGGTGCGGGGTCGGTGACTCCACGAACTTGAACCGGGACAGCTGGTTGTACCCCTTGAACTTGTCCCAGACCGTGGGGTCGTTGCTCGTCGCCGGCGCGTCGCCCTCGTTGACGCTGGGCGTGGCCGGGTCGTCCATCGGGGTGTCGAGCCGCGGCGCGTAGTAGACGTAGACCCACTTGTTGCTGGCGAAGTCGGGGTCGATCGTGACCGTCTGCAGGCCGTCCTCGTCGTGGCTGTAGACCGGGATGGTGTTGATGACCGGGCTGGCGCCGGTCTCCGGGTCGTACAGCCGGATCTCGCCGCCCCGGGTGTTGTGCAGCACCCGGCCGTCGGGGAGCACCGACAGCGACATCGGCTCACCCGGCTCGTCGTTGAGCGTGACCTTCTCGTAGTTGGCGAGCACGGTCGCGCCGCAGTCGCCCTCGACCACGCCGGCCGACCACTGGATGCCGCCCAGCAGGTGCTTCTTGAAGCTGCCGTTGCGGTAGGTCTCGATGGAGTGGCCGAGCCCGGTGTACCACGAGCGGCCGCCCTGGTAGTCCTTGCACCAGGCGACCGGGTGGTCGTAGCCCATCGTGCCGCCGCTGTAGCCCTTTTCGTCCACAGTGGCCAGCACGTGCGACACGCCGCGGACGTTGGTGGTGTAGTTGTACCACTCCTCGTTCAGCGACAGCTCCCGCGGCACCGTCTCGGTGGACGGGTGCGCCCGGTCGGCGACCTTCACGGTCGCACCGTCCACTCCGGACGCGCCGGAGACGCCGGTGCCGAGCACGTTGCGGTAGAATGTCCAGTCCTGCTCGGTCTCGGCCGCCGCGTGTACGCCGACGTAGCCGCCGCCGGCCCGGAAGTACGCCTCGAACGCGGCTTCCTGAGTGGGGTTGAGCACGTTGCCGGTGGTGTTGAGGAAGACCACCGCGCGGTAGTTGGCCAGGTTTTCCGCGGTGAAGGCGCCACCGTCCTGGGTGACGGTGACGGTGAAGCCGTTGTCCGCACCCAGCGCCCGGATCACCCGCACACCGTCCTGGATGGACGCGCGGCGGGCGCCGTCGGTCTTGGTGAAGACGAGCACCTTGTAGGACTCGGGGGCGCGGGCGTCGGAGCGCAGGGCCTCGGGACCGTTCTCTTGCGCGATGAGCGGCTCAGGTGTAGGTGTCGGTGCGGCGGTCGCTGGGGCGGCGGCCATCAGCGGGATGGACAGCGCGGTAGCGGCGGCCACGGACAGCCACCGTGAGCGGGGCCCCCGCGAAAACGTTCTTCGTAGCTCCACGTTTTCGTGGGGTGCTCTTGCGGGTGAAACCATGTAACCCTCCGGGGTCTGGGTGTGGGTTCCCTACCCCTGGCGCGGTGCCATTGCCCGCCAAGGTCGTGCGAGCGCGCGTTTGGTGCTGGTCGTACGGCGCGGCTGAGTCTGGGTTCAACCGCGCCGTACGGCCGCCCCGGAGCCCGTCCATCCGGACGCGGGGCGCAACCGCGTCCGGACCCTCGCGGGCGGGCCCGAGGTGTCGAGGTGGGCACGCGCCACCGCGCCCACGTTGGGTGAGGTCAGGCGGCGACTCCGGCGAGTGCCGGCGCCACCTCGGTCCACGCCGAACCCTGCTCCGCCGAGCGGATCACGGCGTCCATCACGAGCTGAACCTGGAGAGCGTCGACAAAGGAGGGTGTGGGGTCCGCTCCGGTGCCGACAGCCTCCAGGAAGTCGCGCATCTCGTGGGTGAACGTGTGCTCGTACCCGATGATGTGCCCCGGCGGCCACCAGGCCGACAGGTACGGGTGGTCGGACTCGGTCACCAGGATCCGGGTGAAGCCCTGCTCCGTGCCGGGCGCGGTGGCGTCGTAGAACTCCAGCTCGTTCATCCGCTCGAAGTCGAACGCGACCGAGCCGAGCGAGCCGTTGATCTCCACGCGCAGGGCGTTCTTGCGGCCGGTGGCGAAGCGGGTGGCCTCGTACGTGCCCACCGCACCGCCGTCCAGCCGGGCCAGGAAGAGCGCGGCGTCGTCCACTGTGACCTCACCGGTCGCCGACCCGTCCGCCACAGAGCCATCTGCTTGGGCTCCGCCCAAAGGAGCGAGGCCGGCGGCCGCCGACGGCAGCGGGCGCTCCTTGACGAAGGTCTCGCTGAGCCCGCTGACGCCGGTGATCCGCTGCCCGGTCACGAACTGGGTCAGGTCGATGATGTGCGCGCCGATGTCGCCGAGGGCACCGGAGCCCGCCTTGTCCCGCTGCAACCGCCAGACGAGCGGAAACTGCGGATCCACGATCCAGTCCTGCAGGTACGCCGCGCGGACGTGCCGTACGACACCCAACCGTCCACTCTCGACGAGGTGGCGCATGATGGCCACGGCCGGTACGCGGCGGTAGTTGAACCCGCACATGGACCGTACGCCGGCCGCCTGGGCCTGGACCGCCGCGGCGACCATGGCCCGTGCCTCCTCGACGGAGTTGGCGAGTGGTTTCTCGCACAGGACGTGCTTGCCCGCCTCCAGCGCGGCGATCGCGATCTCGGCATGGCTGTCGCCCGGCGTGCAGACGTCGACCACGTCGATGTCGTCGCGGGTGATCAGCTCACGCCAGTCGGTCGTATACGCCTCCCAGCCGAGTCGCGTGGCGGCCTCGGCCACCTTCGACTCGTCACGGCCGCAGATGACGGACATGCGGGCGCGTGCCGGAAGGTCGTACACGCGGTTCACGGTGCGCCACGCCTGCGAGTGCGCGGCGCCCATGAACGCGTAGCCGACCATGCCGACCCGCAGCTCTTTATCCATGGTGGACAAGGTGGGTCTCCCCCCGTTACGTCAGAACCCGAGCTTGAGGTAGTTGCTCGCGTTCTCCTTGGTGATGGTCTCGGAGGCGAGGATGATCTCCTTCGGGACCTGCAGCTCGACCAGGTCGGACATGCCCTTGTTCTGGGCGATGAGCCGGGCGAGCGAGATCGCCGACGAGGCCATCGAGGGGCTGTACGTGACCGTTGCCTTGAGGACGCTGTTGTCGGCCTGGATCGCTTCGATCGCGGCCTTGGAGCCGGCGCCGCCGACCATGAGGAACTCGCTGCGGTTGGCCTGCTGGATCGCGGCCAGGACGCCGATGCCCTGGTCGTCGTCGTGGTTCCACAGAGCGTCCATCTTGGGCAGTGCCTGGAGCAGGCTGGCCGCCTCGCGCTGGCCGGAGTCGGCGGTGAACTCGGCCGCCCGGCGGTTGCCCACCTTGAAGCCGGCCTGGGCCAGCGTGTCGGCGAAGCCCTTCGACCGCTCCTGGGTCAGCTCCAGCGAGTCGATGCCGGCGATCTCGCCGATCACCGGGCTGGCGACGTTCTTCGCCTTCATCTGGTCGATGATGTAGTGCGCGGCGGAGACGCCCATGCCGTAGTTGTCGCCCTTGATCTGCAGGCGGTAGGCGAGCGGGTCGGGGAAGGCGCGGTCGAGGTTGACCACCGGGATGCCGGCCTTCATCGCCTCCAGGCCGAACGCGTTGAGCTCCTTGCCGTCGTGCGGCAGCAGCACGATGATGCTCGGCTTCTGCGCGACGAGCGTCTGGAGCGCGGCGCGCTGGGCGGCGGCGTCGGCACCGGCCTCGACCGTCTTGAATTCGACGTCCGAGTACGCGGCGGCCTGCGCCTTGGCGTTGTTGGTAATCGCGGCGATCCAGCCGTGGTCGGCCGCCGGCGCGGAGAAGCCGATGGTCACCTTCTCGCCGGGCGCGGCGTTCTGGTTGTTGCCGGCGGCGGCCGTCTGCGCGCCACCGCTCGGCTCGTCCTCCTCGTTGCTGGTGCACGCGGTGAGCAGGGCTCCCGCGCCGAGCGCGGCCCCACCGAGCAGCAGCCGGCGACGGGACAGGTCGGACGCGTGTTTCATGACGACCTCCGGTATTGGGGTGCAAGGGATCCGGCGGCCGTCCCGGGATCGGACGGTCACCAAGGGGTATGGGTAACTAGCTGGTGGTGATCTTGCTGTTCTTGGCGAAGAACTGCGTGACTGCCTTGAACTGGATCTGCTGGATCAGAACGGCGAGGACGATGATGCCGCCCTTGACCATGTTCTGGACCTCGGTGGAGAGGTTGTTGATCGCGAACAGGTTGGTGATGGTGGAGAACACCAGCACGCCCAGGAGCGAGCCGATGATCGTGCCGCGGCCGCCGCTGAGCAGGGTGCCGCCGATGATCGCCGCGGCGATCGCGTCGAGTTCGTACAGGTTGGCCATGGCCGCCTGGGCGGAGTTGGCCTGCGAGGTGAGCATTACGGCGGCGATGCCGCAGCAGAGGCCGGACAGCGCGTACAGCAGCAGGGTGTGCCGCTTGACGTTGATGCCGGCCAGCCGGGCCGCCTCCACGTTGCCGCCGACCGCGACCGTGCGCCGCCCGAAGGTGGTGCGGTTGAGCAGGACCCAGCCGGCGGCGACGACCGCGGCGAGGATGTAGACCAGCACCGGTACGCCGAGGAAGTCATTGGCGGCGATGCCGTTGATGAAGTCGCTGGTCGACACCTGGGTCTGCTTGCCGGAGATCTGTGCCGCCAGGCCGCGGGCCGCGACGAGCATGGCGAGGGTGGCGATGAAGGCGACCAGCCGCCCGTACGAGATGAGGATGCCGTTGACGACGCCGACCCCGATGCCGACCGCGAGCGCGCAGAAGATCATGCCGCCGGCGCCGTAGTCCTGGGTGGCGAGCGTGGTGCTCCACACGCCGGCGAGGGCGATGATCGCGCCGACCGAGAGGTCGATGCCGCCGCCGATGATCACGAAGGTCATGCCGACCGTGACCACGCCGATGACGGAGGCCAGCTCCAGGATCGTGAAGATGTTGTTGCGCACCCAGGTGCCGTCACTGTAGAGTTCGGGCTTGGTGATGATGCCCGTGATGATCAGGATGGCGAGCACGGCGACGAGGGCGAGGTTGCGCCAGAGCCCCTCGGTTGAGTCGAGCTGCCACCAGCGCCGTTCCCCGGCAGCCGGCTTCTCCGGGTCTTTCTTCACCGGCGCGGCCGCGGTCTGCGCTGTCATATGGTGACCTCCTCAACTTGCAACGAACCCGCCATCACGAGGTCAAGCACGGTCTCTTCGTCGAGCTCGCCGGCCGGCGCCTCGCGGACGACCCGGCCTTCCCGCATGACGAGCACGCGGTCGGCCAGGCCCAACACCTCGGGCACCTCGCTGGAGACCAGGAGGACGCCCACGCCCTGGGCGGCGAGGTCACGGATCACGCGGTAGAGCTCGGCCCGGGCGCCCACGTCGACGCCGCGGGTCGGCTCGTCGAGCAGCAGCAGCTTGGTGTCGCCGAGCAGCCAGCGGCCCACGACCACCTTCTGCTGGTTGCCGCCGGAGAGCGTGCGCACGGCCCGCCGCACGTCGCGCGGGCGCAGATCGAGGCGGTCGGCGATGCGGTTGGCCTCCTGGACCTCGCGCCCGACGTTGGTGAAGCCGACCCGCGAGTACTCGCTGAACGTGGAGAGTGTCACGTTTCGGTAGATCGGCTCGCCGAGCAGCAGCGCCTGGCTCTTGCGCTCTTCGGGGGCCATGCCCAGCCCGGCCCGGACCGCCGCGCTCACGCTGCCCGGCCGCAGGTGCTTGCCGGCCATCCGCACCGAGCCCGCCTCGGACCGGCGGGCGCCGAAGATGGTCTCCAGCAGCTCGGAGCGGCCGGAGCCGACCAGGCCGGCGATGCCCACGATCTCACCGCTGTGGACGGTGAGGGAGATGTCGGCGAACTCGCCGGAGCGGGTCAGCCCCTCCACCCGCAGCAGCTCCTCGGCGCCGCTGACCTCGGGCGCGGGCTCCGGGAAGACGTACTCGATGGTGCGGCCGGTCATCCGGCTGACCAGGTCGCGGGTCGGCGTGGTGCGGGCCGGCAGGTTGGCCGCGGTGGTGCGGCCGTCCTTGAGCACCGTCACCCGGTCGCCGATCTCGCGAATCTCCTCCAGCCGGTGCGAGATGTAGATGACCGCGATGCCGTGCGCGGTGAGCCCCCGGATGATCCGGAAGAGGTTGGCCACCTCGTCGTGGGCGAGCACGGCGCTCGGCTCGTCCATGATGATCAGGCGGGCGTCGTGGGAGAGCGCCCGGGCCATGCTGACCACCTGCTTGCCGGCCGCCGGCAGCGAGCGCACCAGGCGACGCGGCGGGATCTCGGCGTGCCCCAGCTTGCCCAGGATCTCGCGGGTGTGGCGGGCCATGTAGCCGCGCCGCACGAAGCCGAAGACCCGCGGCTCGTGGCCGAGAAACGCGTTTTCCGCGACGGAGAGGTCTTCGACGAGGTCGAGCTCCTGGTAGATGGTGGCGATGCCGGCCCGCATCGCGGCCTGCGGGTTGGCCGGCGCGAACTCCTGGCCGAGCCACTCGATCTGCCCCTCGTCGGGGCGGTGCACGCCGGCGAGCACCTTGATGAGGGTGGACTTGCCGGCGCCGTTCTGCCCCAGCAGGCAGTGCACCTCGCCGGCGCGCACCTCGAGTTGCACGCCGTCGAGGGCACGCACGCCCGGGAACGTCTTGACGACGTCGGTGAGGCGGAGGACGACCTCGGCGCTCTGGTCTTCGGTGGTCTCGGTCATGACGCCTGCTCGAATGCCACGTCGCTGGCGAGCACGCCGGCGCCGGTGACGCCGGCCCGGGGTCCCAGCTCGGAGAGGACGACAGGAAGGTTGCCGGTCGCCAGCGGGAGCGAGCGGCGGTAGACGACGCTGCGGATCTCGGCGAGGAGGATGTGCCCGAGGTGGGCGAGGCCGCCGCCGATCACGATCATCGAGGGGTTGGCGAAGCTCACCAGCCCGGCCAGCACGCCGCCGACCCGCCTCCCCCCGTCACGGATGAGGCGGATGCAGGTGACGTCGCCTTCGCTGGCGGCCTCGGCGACGTCGCGGGCAGTGACCGTGCCGTTGGCGGCGAGCCGGTCGGCGAGCGCGGGCGACGTGCCGTTGCGCGCGGCGAGCGTGGCGTCCTTGGCGAGCGCGGCGCCGCTGAAGAGCGCCTCCAGGCAACCGACGTTCCCACAGGTACACATGGGACCGTGCGAGTCGACCTGGATGTGGCCGATGTCGCCGGCGCACCCATCGGTGCCGCGGTAGACGTCGCCGCCGAGGTAGATGCCGCAGCCGATACCGGTGCCGATCTTGACGAAGAGGAAGTCGTCGACCGAGTGGGCCACGCCGCCGTGCCGCTCGCCGATCGCCATGATGTTGACGTCGTTGTCCACCACGGCCGGGCAGCCGTGCTCGCGGGTGAGCAGCTCGCGCACGGGGAAGCGGTCCCAGCCCGGCATGATCGGCGGGGAGACCGGCACGCCGTCGCGGAAGCTCACCGGCCCGGGGACCCCGATGCCAACGGCGTCCAGCTTCTCGTACGCACCGTCCACTTTGGCCTTGGCGAGCAGCTCGTTGACCCGCTGCAGGATCACCTTGGGGCCGGAGCGGATGTCGGCGCTTTCGTTGTAAGCGGCGATCGGCTCGAGCCGGCCGTTGGTCACCTCGACGTCGACCGAGCTGGCGCCGAGGTCGACGGCGGCGAAGCGCAGCCCCGGGTTGAGCTCGACCAGAGTGGACCGCCGACCGCCGCGGGAGGCGGCCATGCCGGCCTCGGCCACGTAGCCGAGCGCGACCAGCCGGTCCAGCTCGCCCAGCAGCCGCGGGCGCGGGATTTCGAGCCGGTCGGCGAGCTCGGCGCGGGAGATCGTGCCGTGGTCACGCAACAGGCGGAGAAGCCGCAGGTGCAGTGGTTCGGCCATACGCACGGAACCCTCCCTCGGAAGTGGTTCACATCGACGCAACGTCGGCGTGTCGTGTCCGACACACTAGGAGCCTTCCGCTCCCGATGTCCAGACCTTTACTCGTACTGAGACACAACTTTTTTCAAAGTCAGCAGAAGTTGTGATCGGGGCGCCCCGTTGGAGCGCCCTGATCACCGCCTCATTACCGCTTGTAGATGGTCAAGTCCGACATGTTCTTGTAGCTGATGTCGGCGAACGAGAGGGACTGGCCGGGGTTGGCCGTGCCGCCGGGAGCGGTGTCCTGCTCCCAGTTGGCGTGGTGGATGTCCTGCTCGCCGATGACCTCGAAGAACTGCTGGAAGTTGATGTCGCCCTCGCCCAGCGGTGTCATCACGTACCCGTTGGTCTGCTCCGGCGCCTTGTCGCCGTCCTTCGCGTGGAAGAGCGGGAAGCGCTTGGTCCGGTTCGCCACGTTGATGATCGGGTCGAAGATGTCCGTCCTGACCTGTCCACGCGAGTTCGTGTAGGTCTGGTGCTTGAACCGGGCCACGTAGCCCCAGTAGATGTCGAACTCGAAGAAGACGTACTTCGGGTCGGTCTTGGCGAAGAAGTACTCCAGGCGGCGCACGCCCGACGAGCGCGTGGGGCGGCCGTTGGCGTCCAGCGGGCCGGAGTCGAGCAGGAAGCTGTACGCCACGTCGTGGTTGTGCGTGTACAGCTTCATCTTGCGCTCCTTGGCCTGCCGGCCGAGCTCGTTCCAGAGGTCCGCGGCGGCGTCCCAGTCCGACTGGTACGAGCTGTTGGTCGGGTCGGAGCCGGTGCCGATGTGCGCCATGCCCAGCTCCTCGGCGATGTCCAGCTGCTGCTGGAAGGTCGCCGCGTTGATGGAGGTGTGCGTGCCGTTGGCGACCAGGCCGTTGTCATCGAGGATCTTGCGGATCTCGGTCGGCGTGATCTGGCGGCCCAGGATCGAGGTGTTCTGGGTGTACCCGGCGAACTCGACCTCTTTGTATCCGATCTCGGCGAGGCGGGCGAGGACCCGCTCGAAGCCGTACGGGACTCCACTGTCGTCCGGTGCCGCGGTGATCCGGTCGCGCACGCTGTAGAGGATGATGCCGCGGTTCTGGCTGGGGATCAGCGGCTCCACGGTGATCTTCTTGTCACCGAGGGCCGGAGTGCTGGTCTGGAGCACCGGCAGGCCGGCGGCGCCGATCGCCGCGGCCGTGCCAGCCGAGGCCTGGAGCAGGCGGCGGCGGGTCAGCGCTTTCTTGGACTGTGGCTCGGACATGTAGCTTCTCCACCTTTCTTCGGCGGCCGGGACCGCCGTCGACGACGAGAGCAGAGGTGTGGTGGGACGTGTGAACGGAGAGCGGGTGCGGACGACCCAGCCCAGCGCCGCCGACGCGCCGGACCTGCGTGAATAGGGGGACTGGGAACCGTTTGTGTCTCACGTGTTACGTCTGTGGAGACGCTAGCCCCCAAGGTCGCCGAAAGATAGTGCCCGAACCAACAAACTTTTGCCTGTACGGACGAAAGATTTGCCTGTGGCGGGAGAAAGCGCTCTCTAGCTCATCACTTGCACAACAACTTCGCCATCCGCCGCGAAGCGATCATGAGGCCGATCGCCACCGCCGCCAGCAGGTACGCCACGTCGAGCCAGCCGGACGCGCCGAGCGTGCCGGTGCTGATGCCGCGCAACAGGTCGACCGCGCGGTAGAGCGGGGTCACCTCGATGACCCAGCGCAGCACCGACGGGTACGACTCGGCCGGGACGAATGTGCCGGAGAAGAGAAACAGCGCGAACTGCGCCGAACCGACCAGGTCGAAGTCCTGCCAGCCGCGCATGAACGTGGAAAGCGCCATGCCCAGCGCGCCGAACGCGAAACCGACCAGCACCGCCGCCGGAAACGCGACCAGTGCCCGCGGACCGGTGGTGAGGTCGAGCGCGAACATGACCACGAGGAACGCGGCCGAATAGAGCGAGCCGCGCACCATCGCCCAGGCGAGCTCGCCGAGCGCGATCTCGAACGGCTGCACGGGAGTGGCGAGCACCCCGTCGTACAGCTTCATGAACTTCATCTTCCCGAAGAAGTTGAAGGTGGTCTCCGACAGCGCGCCGGACATCGCGGCCGAGGCGAGCATCGCGGGTGCGACGAACGCCGCGTACTCGACGACCTGTCCACTGGGGAGCGTGAGATCGCCGACCAGGCCGCCCACCCCGACGCCGATCGACAGCAGGTAGAGCAGCGGCTCGAAGAAGCCGGAGATCAGGACGATCCAGTACGCCGACTTGAGCGCGGCGACGTTGCGCTCGGCGACCGAGGCCGAGCGGCGCCCGGCGCCCTCGAAGCTGACCAGCCGGGGAAGGACCAGCGCGACCACTAGATCACCAACCGCTTCTTGAACCGGACGCGGGCGATCGCGTAGCCGCCGGCCGCCCAGAGGGCCAGGTAGAGCAGGTGCCCGGGGATCGACCACTCGGGCGGGGCGCCGAGCGTGGCGGCGCGGGACAGGTCGACGCCGTGCCACAGCGGCGACGCGTACGCCAGCCAGCGCAGGCCGACCGGCAGCGACTCGACCGGGAAGAAGACGCCGGCGAACAGCGACATCGGGATCACCGCGAACCGGAACAGCAGCGCGAGGTAGCTGTCGCTGGTGACCGACGAACTGTAGGCGAACACGGGCGCCGCGAAGGCGAACGCGAGCAGCAGCGACACCGGCAGCACGGTCAGCGCCCACCACGAGTGCAGCGCCCCGAACGGCAGCGCCACCAGCAGGAACGCCACGGCGCCGGTGAGCGCCCGAAAGACCACGTAGGCCAGGTTGCCGCCGAGGATGTCGTCGAGGCGTACCGGCGTCGCGGCCTGCCCCTCGTAGGTGCGGACCCAGTTGAAATTGCTCAGCACCGGCCAGGTCGACTCGAACATGGCCACCTGCATGACCGTCGAGGCGATCAGGCCCGGGACGATCCAGTCGAGGTACGGCACACCGCCCACGCCGCCGTCGACGTAGTCTCCCACGCCGAGCCCGAAGCCGAGCACGGTGAGCAGCGGCAGCACGAACGTGGAGAGCGCGCTGCCCCGCCACACTCGCTTGTACGTGACCAGCCAGAACTCGAATACGGCCGTCATGTCAGTCCACCAGCGTCCGGCCGGTCAGGTGGAGGAAGACGTCCTCCAGGGAGCTGCGGCGCACGAGCACGCTGGCCGGTGCGAGCCCGCGGGCGTGCACGTCGGCGACCGCGGTGTCGCCGGCGCCGACGTACAGCAGGATGCGGTCGGGCAGCACCTCCAGCCGCTCGCCGAGGCCGCCCAGCTTGCCGGCGAAGTCTTCCTGCGACTCGGCGACGAAGCGCAGCTCGACCACCTCGCGGGTGGAGTGGCGCTCGATCAGCTCACGGGGTGAGCCTTCGGCGACGATGCGGCCGCCGTCCATCACCACCAGCCGGTCGCAGAGCTGCTCGGCCTCGTCCATGTAATGGGTGGTCAGCACCAGCGTCACGCCCTGCTGCTTGAGCCGGAACAGCCGCTCCCACACCAGGTGGCGGGCCTGCGGGTCGAGGCCCGTGGTGGGCTCGTCGAGCAGCACGATGTCGGGCTCGTTGACCAGGGCGCGGGCGATCGTGAGCCGCCGCTTCATGCCGCCGGAGAGGGGCTCGACCTTGCTGCCGGCCCGCTCGGCGAGCTGCACGAAGTCGAGCAGCTCGGCCGCCCGCTCGCGAGCGACCCGGCGCGGGATGCCGAAATACCGCGCGTACGTCGTCAGGTTTTCCTGGACGGTCAGCTCGGGGTCGAGGTTGTCGAGCTGGGGACAGACGCCGAGGCGGGCGCGGATGGCGGGGCCGTCACGGGTCGGGTCCTTGCCGAGGATCCGCAGCGTGCCGCCGGTGGGCGGGGAGACGCAGCCGATCATGCGCATGGTCGAGCTCTTGCCCGCGCCGTTGGGACCCAGAAAGCCGAACGCCTCCCCCGGCCGCACGTCGACGTCGATGCCATCGACGGCCGTGAAGTCGCCGAACCGCTTCACCAGCCCCCGCGCTTGGATGAGTGGTTGGGTGTTGGCCACCCGGGCACACTAGCCCCGCGGTACGACAAGGTCCCAGCCACTTTTCGAGGACTTTTGATGTCTCTGGAGAAAGTTCCCTCCGTATCGACCAAACTTTGCGCTATCTTGGCCGAATGGTTGGAGTGTGGCCCGACAATCGGCACCAGGCGGCGGTCCTCCGCCTCCTGCGCGACGGCGGGCCCCGCTCCCGCGCCGAGCTCGTCGACGCGGTGGGACTGTCCCGGTCGAAGCTCGCGGTCGAGATCGACCGCCTCATCGACCGAGGTCTCGTCGACACCGCCGGACCGGCCGCCTCTCGGGGCGGCCGGCGTTCGTCGGTGGTCCGGATCGCGGCGTCCACCCGCTTCCTGGGTATCGACATCGGCGCCACCACGCTCGACCTGGCGGTCACGGACGGCGAGATGCGCATCCTCGGCCGGGTCACCGAGCGCACCGACCTGCGCAAAGGCCCGACCGCGGTGATCGGCCAGGCGCTCGAGATGGTCAACAAGCTGCGCGTGGAGACCGCCACGACGCGGTTCACCGGCGCCGGCGTGGGCATCCCCGGCCCGGTGAGCTTTCGCGAGGGGATGCCGGTGTCGCCGCCGTTCATGCCGGGGTGGCACCGGTTTCCGGTACGGGAGACGCTGGCCGCCGAGCTGAGCTGCCCGGTGCTCGTGGACAACGACGTCAACATCATGGCGCTCGGCGAGATGCACTCCGGGATCGCCCGCTCGTTCGAGGACTTCCTGTTCGTGAAGATCGGTGCCGGCATCGGCTGCGGCATCGTGGCCGCCGGCGAGGTCTACCGGGGCGCCACCGGCAGCGCCGGCGACATCGGCCACACGTCGGTGGACCCGCACGGGCCGGTCTGCGTCTGCGGCAACAGCGGCTGCCTGGAGGCGTTCTTCGGTGGTGCCGCCCTGACCCGCGACGCGCTGGCCGCCGCCCGCTCCGGCCGCTCCCCCCACCTCGCCGACCGGCTGCGTGAGACCGGCGCCGTCACCCCGGTCGACGTCTCGGTGGCGGCCGCCGACGGCGACCCGTTCGCGATGGGCATGGTCCGCGACGGCGCCCGCCGGGTCGGGCAGGTGCTCGCCGGCCTGGTCAGCTTCTTCAACCCGGGCCTGATCGTGATCGGCGGCGGCGTCGCCGGTATCGGCCACGCGCTGCTCGCGGAGATCCGCTCGGTCGTCTACCGCTCGTCACTGCCGCTGGCCACCGGCGACATGCCGATCGCCCTGTCCGAGATGGGCGACGAGGCCGGGCTGGTCGGCGCCGCCCGCATGATCAGCGACCACATCTGCCACGACCAGGGCGCCAGCCACGCGGCCCGCCCGGCCTGAGAGTCACTCGTAGTGGTACCGGCAGGAGATGATCGTGATTTCATCCGGCCCGACCGCGTAAACCAGACGGTGCTCATCGTCGATGCGACGTGAGCGCAGGCCGGCGAGATTGTTACGGAGGATCTCGGGTTTACCGATGCCCGGCCCGTCCGGGTCTCGTCTGATATCGGAGATCAGCGTATTGATTCGCTTGAGGGTCTTACGGTCCTGGGTCTGCCAGTAGAGGTAGTCGTCCCAGGCGTGATCGGTCCAGCTCAGCTTCACTCGCCGGCATCCGGCTCGCGCTCAGTCGCACGCCCGGCACGCCACTGCTCGACACTCTCCATCAGACGCCGCGCGTTGGCGGGAGACCTGAGCAGGTAGTTGGTCTCCATGATCGAGTCCCAGTCTTCCTTGCTGACCAGCACGGCATTGCCCCGCTTGGAGACGATCTCGATGGGGGTGTGGTCTTCGTTGACCCGCTCGATGAGTGGGAAAAGGGTCTTGCGAGCCTCGCTCGCGCTGATTGCCGCCGTCATGATCTCTCCTCACGACTCGTACCGAATATGGTACCAGCGCTCCGGCGTCACGCGGGGGTGGTGGTGGCGCGGGCGGCGGCTACCAGGTCGTCGACCGTGGCCTCGTCCTTGGGGGTGCCGGGGTCGTAGCGGACCGTCCAGGTCAGGCCGTCCACGCCGCTCACCCGCCGTGCCACCACGCGGACGCCGCCGCCCTCGGGAAGGGGGTGGTGCTCCGTGTACGCGACCGAGCGGGTCACCCGGGCGCGCACCTGGTCGGGTACGTCGCCGGGGTCCAGCAGGAGCGTGGAGAGGATCGGCTGGTCGGCGACCACGGTGTAGCCGGCGCCCTCGCCGACCACCGCCGCGGGGGTCACCACCAGCTCGCGCCCCGACCAGACGGCCTTGTGGACCTCGTGCCAGCCCATGCGGTGCAGGCCGGGCAGCCACAGGCCGCGGTTGGTCGCGACCACCACGCCGGCGTCGCTCGTGGGAGCCCAGGCGAGGATGCGCTCGTCCGGCTCCAGGGCCGGGCGCTGGTCGGCCGGCAGCTTGGGCTTGCGCCTGAACAACGCCATCCGCCTACAGACCCCCGACCGCCTGCTCGCGCAGTGCCCGCGCGTGCTGCTCCAGGGAGAAGAGTTCCCCGGCGAGCGCCAGGTACTCGTCTTTGCTGGTCACCGGGTTGACGCGCTGCACCTTCGACTTCAGCTCGCGGATCCGGGCCGCCACCGAGCCGAGCTGGAGGCGGGCCAGCGTCACCGAGACGTAGCGGGGGTCGGGCTCGGTGTCCAGGCGCAGCGGCTCGACGGCGAGCTCGCCCACGAGGGCCTTCGCGGCCAGGTCGGCGCCCGCGTCGCGTACCCCCTCGATCCAGACGGCCCCGGCCGCCGCGGAGGCCGCACCGCCCGCGGCGGCGATGGCTTCCCGGACCGCCACGTGTACCGGGTGGCGGTAGACGTCGGCGCCCAGCGCGTCGAACATCGGCCCGGCCAGCGCCGGCATCTGCAGCGCCAGCTTGAGGCACTCGCGCTCCACCATCGCCAGTGGACTGTCCACAGCGGACTCCACCGGCGCGGGGCGGCCCGGTGCCGGCTCGGCGCGGCCCGCGGCGGCGGCCACGGCACGCTGCACCGGCTCGATCTCCATGCCGAGGTCGCCGGCGAGTTTCCGGACGTACTCCGGCCGCTTTTCCCGGTCTTTGATCTTCGCGACCAGCGGCGCGGCCCGGCGCATCGCGTCGACCCGGCCCTCGACGGTGTCCAGGTCGTGGCGGGAGAGCACCTGCCGCAGCGCGAAGTCGACCAGCGGCTCGCGGCGGGCGATCAGGTCGCGGACGGCCATGTCGCCCTTGGCCAGCCGCAGCTCGCACGGGTCCATGCTGTCCGGGGAGACCGCGATGAACGTGCGGCCGACGAACTTCTGGTCTTCCTCGAACGCGCGCAGCGCCGCCTTCTGCCCGGCCGCGTCGCCGTCGAAAGTGAAGATGATCTCGCCGGTGAAGCCGTCGGTGTCCATCAGCAGCCGCCGCAGCACGCCGATGTGGTCGCTGCCGAACGACGTGCCGCAGGTCGCCACCGCCGTGGGCACGTCGGCGAGGTGGCAGGCCATCACGTCGGTGTACCCCTCGACGATCACCACCCGCCCCTGCTTGGCGATCTCCCGCTTGGCCCGGTCGACGCCGTAGAGCACGTGTGACTTCTTGTAGATGGGCGTCTCGGGAGTGTTGAGGTACTTGGGGCCGTCGTCCTGGTCGAAGAGCTTGCGCGCGCCGAAGCCGATCACGTCGCCGGTGAGGTCGCGGATCGGCCAGAGCAGCCGGGCCCGGAAGCGGTCGATCAGCGAGCCCGAGCGCGCCTCCCGGGCCAGCCCAGCGGTGATCAGCTCCTGTGGCGTGTACCCCTTTTGCCGCAGGTGCTTGGCGAGGTGGTCCCAGGCGTCCGGGGCGAAGCCGCAGCCGTACCGCTGGGCGGTGTCGCGGTCGAAGCCGCGCTCGGCGAGGAACTCGCGGGCCTTGTGCGCGGGTGCCGTGCCGAGCTGGTCGGCGTAGAACTCGGCGGCGGCCGCGTGCGCGGCGACCAGGCGCTGCCGCTGCCCCTGGCCCTGGCGCACCGGCGCCGGCCCGGCCTCGACGTAGCGCAGCTGGATGCCGGCCCGCCCGGCCAGCCGCTCGACCGCCTCGACGAACGAGAGGTGGTCGATGTCCATGAGGAACTTGATGGCGTCGCCGCCGACCCCGCACCCGTGGCAGAAGTACACGTTTCGGCCCGGGGCGACGGTGAACGAGGCGGTCTTCTCGTCGTGGAAGGGACAGAGCCCCTTGAGGTTGCCGCCACCGGCCGCCTTGAGCGTGACGTGCTCGGAGATCACGTCGGCGATCGCCGTCCGATCACGGACCAGCGCGATGTCCTCGTCTCGGATGCGGCCAGCCATGACCTACATCCTGCCTCACCCGTCACGGGCGCCGCGGCACCTCCCTGGGGTCACCGGTCGTTCGGGGCGCCCCGGCGCCGGCCGAGGACGCGCAGGCCCGCTCCGCCGCCGACGAGCGCGGCACCGGCGGCGACGAACGCGCCGATCGCCAGCCCGGTGCGGGCCAGGCCGTCGCCGCCGCCGCTGGGCCCGTCGGTCGGGCTCGGCGACGGGCTGGACGACTCGCTCGGTGATTCGCTCGGCGAGGCGGTCGGCGACGCGGTCGGCGACGCGCTTGGCGAGGCCGTCGGGGACGGCGAGGCCGTCGGGGAGGCTGGCGCGATCGACACCTCGATCTCCACGTTCGCGGTGGGTTCGATGCCTTCCGGCGCCCCGGCCGGCGCGGCGCCCGGCGCGCCGAGCAGCGCGAACGCCGCCGCGACCAGAAGCACGGCACGGCTGCGCGGCGTCGTGGCCAACGTCACCGCCTCGGCGGAGCCGTCCAGCCCGGCCGCCGCGGCCAACCGCCGGGCACGCCGCCGCCAGAGCAGCCAGAACAGCAGCAGCCCCACGACGAGCAGGAGCACCGCGACGAGGAGCCACGGTACCGCCCACATCGAGCGGGACTCGGTCAGCGAGAGCGCCGTGTTTTCGACCTGCGGGTTGACGGTGACCTGGGCGTCGAGCCACCCGGCCGGGAAGACCCCCGCCAGCTTGCGGGTGATCCGGATCTCCGAGTCGGGCAGCAGCTCCGGGATGTCGATCACCTCGCTGTTGGCGACCCGGATGCCGAGCGGTCCGCGTACCTCGATCCGCGCCTTGCCGCCGAAACGCACGTTGCCGGTGTTCGCGACCTGGTACGTGACGGTCATGTCACCGCCGCCGAACGGGACCGCCGGGTTGTCGTACTGGACGTCGACTCGGGTGATCTCCGCGGCCGGCTGGACCGGTCCGTCGACCCGGAGGTAGACGCGGGCCGCGATCCGGCGCTCGACGTTCACCTGCTGACCCTGCTCGTTGGTGGTGCTCTCGGTGGCCGACGCGATCAGGCCGCCGATGTGGTCGCCGGGTTCGGCGTTGGCGGGGAGCTTCACCTTGAACGGGATGTCCACCCGCTTGCCCACCGGCACCGTGTAGTCCTTGCGGGGCAGCGTGATCCACGACCCGACGTCCTTCGGCTGCTCGCTCGCGGGGAGCAGGGCGAAGCCACCGTCCGGGGCGTTGAACGCGTCCGTGCCGTACACCGACACCTTCAGCGGCTTCTTGCCGAGGTTGCTCACGGCGACCCAGTCGGACACCTCCTCGCCCGGTTTGAGCCCGTACTCGAACCGGCTGCGCACCGTCGGGCCGGTCGGGCTGGACGGTACGACGCTCCACTTGAAGTCGTCCCCGGGCGCCTTGGCCGGCGCGGTCGGCGCCTTCGCCGGAGCAGCGGGGGCGGCGCTCGCGGCGGCGGGCGGCTGCGCCGCGAGGAGCACGGCCAGCAGAGCGAACAGAAGCCCGGCGCGCGCGGCGAGCCGGGATCGGACGGGTCGGGCGGGTGTCATGGCTCGGGCTCCTCGTGGGGTCCGGAAACAGGCATGCGGCGGAGGTGCCGCGGGCTATCGCCCACGACACCTCCGCCTAGGTCAACCCGTGGCTGGGCTCGATCGAGGTGATCAGGCCAGCGTCAGGGTCAGGGTGGCGGCGTACCCGCCCGGCGCGGCGGTGTCCGGCACCGACAGCGTCAGGCCGGCGCCGCAGTCGAACACACCGGCGCTGCTCGACTCGGCGGCCGTGCAGAGGGTGCGGGTGGCGCCGAGGTCGGCACCGGCACCCGCCGTGACCGAACCCGAACCGCTGGTCTTGCTCGCGGTCGGCGCCCAGGTCAGGTTGGCGGCCCCGATCGCGGTCGTGGCCGGGGTGGTGTTGAAGTCCTCCAGCTGGCCGGTCAGGTCCCAGCCCGCGTTGCTGCCGCGCAGGTCGGTCACCGTGGCCGTCTGCAGGTCACCGGTCGCGGTGCCACCGACGGTGCCGCCCTCGAGGACGGCGCTGTTGCCGGCCACCGCCAGGCTGAACGCGCCCGGCGTGATGTCCGCGACGATCTCCTGCGCCGCCGCCGGGCCGTCGCCGAGCTCGACCGTGACGGACTGCGGCGAGGAGGTGGAGGGGTTGAACGCCGACGCGTTGGCCGGCGTGAAGACCGCCGTGATCGAGTGGGTCCCGATCGGCAGCGACGTGGTGGTCAGCGTGGCGGTACCGCTGGCGACCGGCGCGGTGCCGATCACGGTGCTGGCGCCCCGGCGGAACTGCACGGTGCCCTCAGCGGTGGACGGAGCGACGGTCGCGGTCAGCGTGACCTCGGCGCCCGACTCGACGGTCGCCGGGGAGACGGCGAGCGTGGTGGTGGTGTCCTCGGCCACCGGCCCGCTGTCGACCCGCCAGTTGGTGCCCTCGACGACGATCGGGAGCTGGAACTCGTCGGCGTGCCGGCCCGCGGTCAGGCTGAAACACTCGATGATGATCAAGTAGCTGCCCGGCGTAACCGTCGTAACACCCAACGCCTGCGCCAACGACCGGTTCGGCGCAATCGTCACCGGAGCCTGGTCGTACCCGCCCCCGCCCAGCGGACGGCCCAGGTTCTGGTACGGACCACCGACCGGACCGACCCGCAGACCCGCGTTCTCCCCGAACGTGCTCGGGCACGGGGCCGACGACGTCGCCGACGTGAACATCGGGCTGGCGTCCACGGTGCCGTTCGCCGGCGTGATGTCGATCCCGCCCAGCGACGCCGCCTGCGCGGGCGACGCGACCGCCACGAGTACGCCCGCCGACATGACGGCGGCACCAAGCAGCGCGCCCGCACGAGCGAACATGCGCTTGCTCATGAATCACTTCCTCTCGCTGAGGATGATGCCCAGGCCAGGTCCTGGTGACCCGACCGGCAATCAGGCTCTCCAGCAGCCGTGACCCGGTAGGCAGGCCAACGTCACCGCCGAACGTGCGGAAGGCGAATTCTCGGTGCGCCTTCATCAGGTGAAGGGCGTGAGCAAAAGACCATTCGGATGGCCGCGCATGGGCCGAAGGCGGCCGGCTTTACGGCGTCAGGGTGATCAAAGCTCCCCTCAGGTCGTTCTAGCGACGTGAGGGGAGCTTTGATCACAGGCGGGTCTTCTCAGCCGAACCGGCCATGGACATAGTCGGCAGTGCGAGGGTCTTGTGGATGGTCGAACATCGCCGAGGTCGCGCCGTGCTCCACGATCACGCCGGGCGTTCCCTGCGAGGCGAGGAAGAACGCGCACAGGTGCGAGACGCGGGCGGCCTGCTGCATGTTGTGCGTGACGATGACGATGGTGACCTCGTGGACAAGCTCGGCGATGGTCTCTTCGATGCGCCGCGTGGAGGTCGGGTCGAGCGCCGAACACGGCTCGTCCATCAGCAGCACGCGGGGGCGTACCGCGAGCGAGCGCGCGATGCAGAGCCGCTGCTGCTGCCCGCCGGAGAGCGCGCCGCCGGGCTGGCGCAGCCGATCCCGGACCTCTTTCCAGAGCCCGGCCTTGGTCAGCGTCTCCTCCACCAGGTCGTCCCGCCCGCTCCGGGACACCTTGACACCGGTGAGCTTGAGCCCGGCCACGACGTTGTCGTAGATGGACATCGCCGGAAACGGGTTCGGCTTCTGAAACACCATGCCGACCTGGCGGCGGGCGTCCGTGATGCGCCGCTCGGCCGAGTAGAGGTCGCGCCCGTCGAGCAGTACCTCACCGGCGAGCGACGCGCTGGGTACGAGCTCGTGCATCCGGTTGAGGATCCGCAGGAACGTCGACTTGCCACAGCCGGAGGGTCCGATCAGCGCGGTCACCTTGCCCGCCGGCATGGTCAGCGAGACCCGGTCGAGCACCTTGTGGTCGCCGAACCAAGCGGAGATCGACCGCGCATCCAGGCTGGCCAGGCCGTGGGCCGCGGGCCGGGGCACCGGCGCCGTACCGGCGACCGGCGGGCCGAGGTCGACCATGGTCGCGTCGTCGAGCTTGGTCACGGCACTATCCTTTCTGGACTATCCCTATAGGAGGTTGGGCAGCAGCCGCGCGGCCTGGTCGGCGATGGCCAGCCCGAAAGCGAGCAGGACCGGCGCGCCGACGATCCACGCCTGCCAGCCGCCCCAGCGGGCCCGCAGGTAGGTGATCGCGAGCGTGGCGAGCAGCAACCCCTGGCTCCAGAGCATGAGCGGCGTCCAGGCGGCCGGGTCGGTGGCCAGCGCGGCCTCGGCGGGCGGCAGCGACGCGGCGGTGAACTTGCGCGCCGGTGCCAGCTGCGTCGGGCTGGTCAGCTCGGCGTCGACGCGCAGGATGTCCCGTGGCACGAACGGATCGCCGTCGGCGGTGACCAGCGTCATCCGCCCCTTCCCCTCGGCCAGCGGTGCCGGGGCGGGCTCGCCGGGGTAGCGGAGCCCGAGCACCCGGTACTCGTGCTCGCCCTGGCCGGTCGTCACGGTGATCCGGTCGCCGGGCAGCAGCAGGTCCAGGTCGCGAAACGGCCCGCCGTACGACGCCCGCCGCCCCATCACGACGGCGGTGCCGGCCTGCCCGGGCAGCACGCTGTCCCGGCGGTGCCCCGGGCCCTGCTGGAGCACCTCGCCGCTGGTCCCTTCGAAGACGACGGTGCGCAGGCCGATCGCCGGGATCCGGAGCACGGCCACGGCCGACCCGGGCTCGACGAGGCGCTCGGTGCCCTCCTCGGCGCCGTCCGCGAACTCCACCCGGGTCTGCCCCACCGGCGCCGTGCCCCGGGCGAGCTCGGCCCGGAAGTCCGCGTACGCGGTCTGCTGGTTGCGCTCGTACTGCACCTGGGACAGCAGCGTCAGGTGCACGACGAAGCCGAGTGCCACCGCGGCGAGGATGCTCAGCGCGATGCCCGGCACCTGGAGCGCCAACCGGATCGGGGCGGACCCGGGCCGCGGTGGTGGCGCCGGCGCCGGCTGGGGTGACGGGGCGGGCGCGGAAGGCGGCGGGACCGGCGCCGCCGGCTCGCGAGGCGGGCTCGCGGCCGGCGGCTGGTCCATCGTGACGGTCATTCGGTCTCGTCCGGCCAGCTCACCGGCTGCGGCTCGGGGCGCCGGCGGCGGGTCAGGAGCATCGCGCCCGTGCCCACGCCGATCAGCGCGAGGCCCGAGGCGCCGATCGCGATGAGCGGCGTACCGGTGCTGGCCAGCGATCCCCCACCGCCGCCGTCCCCGTCACCATCTCCGTCGCCGTCGCCATCTCCATCGCCGTCCCCGTCGCCATCCCCGTCACCATCCCCGTCACCATCTCCATCACCGTCACCGGTGATCTGGTACGTCAGGGCGGTGGAGGTCGACGCCTTGAAGGCGTTGGCGTCGGTCGGTGTGAAGACGGCGGTCAGCGTATGGCTGCCGACCGACAGGGCGCTCGTGCTCACGCTGGCGACGCCGTTCGCGACCGCCTGGTCGGTGCCGATCTGCGTGGCACCGTCCATGAACCGCACGGTGCCGGCGGCGGTGTTCGGAGCGACCGTGGCGGTCAGCGTCACGTCCGTACCTTGCGCCTGCGGCGAGGTCGGGTTCGGCACCAGCGTCGTCGTCGTGTCGGCCGCCCCGGCCGGTGCCTCGCCGATCACGTACACCTCGGTGAGGTCGTCCGATCCAGCGATCGCGACCGGGTCCGTCGGGACGAAGCTGGCCGTGAATATGTACCGGCCGTCGGCGAGTCCGGAGACCTCGGCCTGCGCCGACCCCGCGGTGAGTGGCACCGTACCGATGGCCGTCTCGGCCGAGCCCGCGGTCTCCGGGCGCCAGGCGAACTTCACCGAGCCGGCGAGCTGCTCCTCGGTGTTGCTGAGCACCGCGGCGGACAGCACGATTTTGGCGCCGGACGGCGCCGGGCTCTCCGGCGTGACGGTCAGTTCGGTCTCCGTTGGTGTGCCCCCGCGGAAGATGGTGACCTCAACCTCGCCGGATGTCGAAGCCAGGAACGCGTTCGCGTCGGTGGGAGCGAAGGCGGCGGAGACCAGGTACTGCACCTTGTTGCCGCTGGGCAGGGGGAGATCGGCGTCCGGCAGCGTCGCCTTGCCGTTGGCGTCCACGGTCACCGGCTCGCCGATGTTCACCGAATCCGTCGTGTCCTTGACCTTCCGCCGGAACTGGACGGTGCCGGCGGCCGACGCCGGGCTGACGGTGGCGGTCAAGGTGACGGGCGTGCCCACCGGCACATCGTCGGAGGGATCGGCGGTGAGGGTCGTGGTCGTCGCCGCGGCGCCCCCACAGGCCGCTTCCGTCGTCCAGGTCGCGCCGTCGCAGACCACGATGGGGAGCTGGAACTCGTCGGCGTGCCGGCCCGCGGTCAGGCTGAAACACTCGATGATGATCAGGTAGCTGCCCGGCGTAACCGTCGTAACACCCAACGCCTGCGCCAACGACCGGTTCGGCGCAATCGTCACCGGAGCCTGGTCATACCCGCCCCCGCCCAACGGACGGCCCAAGTTCTGATACGGACCACCAACCGGACCCACCCGCAGACCCGCGTTCTCCCCGAACGTACTCGGGCACGCCGCCGACGACGTCGCCGACGTAAACATCGGGCTGGCGTCGACCGTGCCGTTGGTCGGCGTGATCGTGACAGCGCCGAGCGAGGCCGCCTGTGCCGGAGCGGCGAACGCCAGGACGACACCGGTCGCCAACACACCGCTGGACAGCAGAGCCGCCAACGCCAGCGCGAACCAGCTGCGACGCCGTTGCCTACTCATCGCTCACTTCCTCCGGTCGGGTCGTCTTCCAGGGGTGGGGGCCGGGACGCCGTACGGTCCGGACGGCCTGGTGGGCCGCCCGGACCTCAAATCGGGTACGTGCTCAGCTGGTGAACCGGAGGCTGGTGTAGCCGCAGTTCGCCTCCAGCGGGCTGGAGAACGTGCCGCGGTAGCCGAAGCCGAACAGCTCGATGACCCGCCGCTGCTGGCCGTTGACCGTCACCGTGTCGCTGCACACCGCGGAGCCGGTACCGACGAACGTGCTGGCGATGGTCGGGTTCGACAGGTCAGCCGTGGGCACCACGTTGTAGACGTCCCGGCGGAAGGGAGCCGGGAAGTTGACGTTCAGCACGCCGCCGACGACCGGCTCCGTGTTGGGAACGGTGGTGGTGCTGACCGCGACCGGGTGGGCGAAGCCGCGACGGTCGGCGACGGTCACCGGCGCCAGCACGTCCTCGATCACCTCGTGGTTGCTCTGGGCGACGTACTGCCCGGCCGAGAACGGGATGACGTGGGTCGGGTTGCCGTTCAGGACCGTACCGTCGTGCTCCTGCACCCGGGCGTGCACCGGGATGGCGGGGGTGGTGATGTTGTTGTCGTTGTCCACCGCCAGGCAGGGGTAGTCGCCCGCGTTGATCTCGTTCTCGGTGATCGCCATGCGAGCCGGCTGGATCCAGAACTCCCAGGTGCCCGAGCCGGTCTGGATCATCCGCGGCACGACCGCGTTGCCCGCGACCGCGGTGTCGAAGCACTTGTAGACCCGCTGGATCTGCGCGAACGACCACTGGAACGGCAGGTCGCCGTTCTCGTGGACGGCCAGCGTCACCGCGTCCACGCCCGCCGGGATGTAGGTGTACGGGCCGCTGGCCGACGGGGTGCTGCCGCCGCCGTAGCTCGACGAGCGGGCGAAGTCGACGCAGCCCTGGATGTTCACACCGGTGGCGGCCGGGAACTGGCCGGCGGTGCCGGGGCCGGCACCGTCGAGGTCCTCGCCCTCGGACGCGCGCAGCGCCTGGCGACCCTGGCCGGAGCCGTTGGGCCGCTGGAACGAGCAGCCGCTCGCCTTCGTCTTGATGGTGGTGGTCGCGCCGGCCGGCGGACGGGCGTCCCACGAGGCGACGACGTCACCGGCGCCGAGCGCTTCGCCGAGACCGTTGCCGAGGTCCTGGGTGGTGTCCGAGCCGACACCGGCCAGCTGGCGGAACTCGGTGGCCGGGTCCGGGTCTGCGACGGCCGGGGTGGCCGCCACAGCCAGCGCGACGATGGTGCCGATGCCCATCACCGCCGCTCTGCCGATGGTCTTGACCTTCATGCGTGCTCCCTTTCTGCGGGACTCAGAGGCCTGGCTCGCGGGCTGAGCCATTCGACCCAGGCCCTCCGGGCAAGACGCTCCGACTCGCCTCCATGCCAGACGAGCCGGAGCAATCGTCGCGTCGCCGGATTGACCGCCGAAACCGATGCCAGACAAACGTTTCGCGCGTGTGTCTCTCGCCAACACGTAGGCCGGATGAACAGGGTCTGGCGAAATGACCCTTCCGCTGCGATGGTCATTTTCTGCCGGACCGGATCGCGAATCGCTGCATGATCGGACCGGCGATGCCGCCGAGCAATCCCATGACCAAGGCGGCGATCAGAATGAACCGGATGATCCCTAGTGGACTGCCGAGCGTCGACTGCGACTGCGCGGCGGGAGCGGCCGACGGCGGGGGGCCGGGCGCCGGGGTACCGGCCGACGGGGTGGCACCGCCGCTGGGTACTCCGTCGGTGGGCGCCGGCGCCGCACCGGGGTCGGGTCCGCCGGAGTTGTCCGCCGGTGGCGATGTGGGCGTCACCCAGTTTTCCAGCTGGCTGGCGGCGATCATCGTCTGCTCCCGCAGCGCGGCCGGCAGCGGGACGTAGCCCTCCGGCAGCTGGCCCCACGCCTCACCCGGGTCCTGGCCCGAGCCGGCGGCGTACCGCAGCAGCTTCGCGTACTCGCGCCGGGCCTCGACCGGCTCGCTGGTGTCGGCGATCGCGTACGACACGGTCGTCAACGGGTACGCCCCTTGCGTCGCCCACGCCTTGACCGGATCGACGACCTTCACGCCTTCCACCTGGCTGCCGACCGCGGTCGCGGCGGCGGCGTTCACCGCCTCGTCGGTCGGCGTCCGGCAGTCGTCCGGCATCACCAGCTTGCCGAGCGAGTCGCGTTTGGGCTTGCAGAGCTGGGCGGTGAAGAGCCCGTACCGGGCGGCCGACGCCGAGTCGGTGACCGACATGACGAACCGGGAGCCCGGAAACTTCCGGGGCAGGTCGGAGTAGCGGCAGCACGGGGTGTTGTCGGTGGTGTTCGGTACCGGGCGAAGCGGCAGGTCCTTGCCCTTCGTCTGGGCCCGTAGGGTCTGTAGCGCCGCCTCGTTCATCGAGCCCATGTACGGCCATTTGTCGAGCGTGCAAAGGGGAAACGTGACGTTCGCCCCCTGGATGGGTTCGAAGCGCTCCTCCTCGTGGCAGTCCGGATCGGCCTTCGGAAACGTGTCCGGCGCGGTGCTGAACATGTCTTTGTAGACGGGGTTGACCCACATGCCGTTCTCGTCGGGGTTCTTGCCCTGGATCCACGTCCTCGCCTCGGCGTCGCCCAGGATCCACTGCCAGACCTCACGTGCGGCCACCGAACTGCCGACCGAGACCATCAGGCCGTCCAGCGTCACGGCCCGCTCCCGGGGCCAGTGCCGGAAGACCGGGTTGAGGGTCAGGAACTCCTCGTCGTAGCGGATGCTCTCCGGGTTGCCGGCGGTCTGGTCGCGCTCCTTGTCGGTGATGTCGTCGCGGGTGTAGCTCTGGGTGAGCACCTTGGCCAGCAGCCGCGGCGTCAGCTTCAGATCGGTCAGGGCCAGCCCGCGCAGCCGCTCGATCTCCGGCGGAGTCGGCGGGCCGCTGACGTGGTTCGGGAGGATGATGTTGTAGTCGATGTTGACGGCGATCACGGTGCTGCTCAGCGTGACCGGCGCGTGCACGACCGGCGGGTTGCTGGAGACCACCGGATCCGCGCTGTAGACCAGGCCGGGCGCGCTTTCCGAAGCGCTGACGACCTGCTGGGCCGCCTCGAAGTCACTGATCGCGGAGTAGCCGTAGATCGGGCCGTCGTTGGCGCAGAGCACGGGCTGCCAGGAGGTCACCGCCTCGGCCACGGCCTCGGCGCCCGCGGTACGCCGCTCCGCCTTGTCGAGCGAGCAGCCCCCCTCCACGGGCGCGAACTCCAGCGGTACGACCATCCGGTGCTGCCAGACGACCGGCTTGAACGGGGAGCCGCTCACGGCCGGGTTGGAGTCGTTGGTGACATCCACGCCGGTGTACGGGTGGTGGTATCCCCTCGGGACGATCACCAGGTAGCACGGGCGTGGCTTCTGCTGGCCGTCCGGAGCCTGGTACGGCGCCCCACAGCCGAGGTGCGGGGCGAGCCGGTCGTTCTGTACCTCGAAGGTGACCCGGCCGGTGCCGTCGGCCGCGGTCAACGCGTACGGGTACTCGTTGGTGGTCTCCTTGGCCAGATACCGGGTCATGACGTCGACATCTGTCTCTTCGAGGTCAGGACCGCCCGACGGGTTCGGCTTCGTGCCGAACGGTTGGCCGGGGCTGCCGTCCCGGGAGCGCTCGCCCGTCACCGTCTTGAACGGCACCATCTTGGCGCCCGCCGCCAGCCCGGTCTTCTCCGGGCTCTCGTCCGGGTCGGGAGCCGGGTAGCCCGCCGCGTAAGGCGTGTCGGCCACGCGGCGCCGCCCGGCGTCGATGGCCACCGCGCCGCCGGGACGCTCGGGCACGTCGAGATCCATCCCGTACGCGCAGGTCTCGCGGAAGTCCTTCGCCTCCGGGCTTCCCCAGCACTGCATGAGCGAGAGGAAGTCCGTGCCGGGGTAACCGAGCGGCGAGGGCCGGGCTCCCGTCCAGGTCACGGTGATCGCTTCGTTCGTCAGGTTCCTCGTCTTCGACACGGTGACCGCGAGCCCCGTGAAGTCCTCGAACCCCTGCTTGGTGCCGTGCACGGTCACCGACGAGCCGCCGTTGCCGCCACCCCCGCCGCCGTCCTCGGCGGCACCGCGCGCGGGATCGGCGCCCGGGTCCACGACGAAGAGCAGGCTGGCGGCGGTGAGCGCCACCAGGAACCCGGCGACCGTCCGGCGGCTCATCCCTGCCCCCCGGGGTCGCGGCGGCCGCGCAGCGCGTTGGCGAGCAGCGGCGGACCGAGGATCAGGCCGAGGAAGAGCAGCGCGGCGATCACCATGATCGTGTGCCGCAAGCGCCAGCCGCCTTCGCCGTCGAGCGACACGGGTACGGCCGCGACCTGCTCGCCGTCGCCGGCACCCGCGCCCTCGTCACCCGCGGGCAGGCCGGTGTCCGGGTCGACCGGCGCGGCGCTGGCCGGCGGGCCGGTCGTGGGCGAGCCGCTGGGCCCGCTGGTGTTTGCCCCGCCGTTGTCGGCGGTGTTGTTGCCGCCGCCGCTCGACGCACACCTGGCCGAGGCCTTGACCGGGGTGTCCTCGGGAGCGCCGCCGGTGGCCTTCGGGTTTTGCGTCGACCCCTTCTTGTCGCAGGCCGGCGGGCGCGCGGCGTTTTCGAGCAGGACGTTGCGACCACCCCGGAACGTCGGGTTGTTGCAGCCCGCGACGTTGATGTCTCGCTGCTCGGCGCCGGGGATCCGGCGCACCTGGTTCAACCCGGCTTCCACGAGGTTCTTCGGCAGTGGCGAGTAGCCCAGGACGTCGGCCTGCTGCTGCCCCTCGCAGAGGAAGTAGTAGGCGAACAGGCCCAGCGTGTATCCCTTGTCGAGGGTCATGCTGCCCACGTCGACCCGGTCGACCGGGATGATCATGTACGAGTACGACGACAGCGGGTACGTCCGCGGGTCGTCGAAGCGGTACACGTCGTCGAGGATCTGGGTCAGGTAGCCCGCACTGCGCTGGTTGGTGTTGATCCGGGCCTTGGTCAGCGCGACCGCCACGTTGGAGGCGGTCGGCTCGGTGTAGTACCCGGCCCGGTTCAGCACCTTCGCCACCGGAAAGCGCGAGTTCCGCGCGTACGAGTACTCGACGTAGGTGATGGCGCCCTCGGCGTTGCTCTGCGAGACGTAGCCGGAGACGCCGTTGGAGCCGGTCTGGCCGATGAAGCCCTCGTTCGGCCGGTACGGGTACTGCGAGGTGAGGCCGCACGGCGCGGGTTTGTTGAACTTCCGGCAGTACGCGTCCCAGATCGACCCGTGCTCCTTGCTCATCCAGAGCGTGAACTGCGCGCTGGTGCCGGAGCCGTCCTGGCGCACGACCGGCACGATGGCGCGCGCCGGCATGGTGAGCCCCGGGTTGTCCGCCACGATCGCCGGGTCGTTCCATCGCTTGATGACGCCGGTGAAGATCTTCGCGACCACCTCGCCGGAGAGCCGGAGGTTGGTGACGCGGCGCCCGCCGATCCGCAGGTTGTACATGAAGGCCGTGCCGCCGGCCACGATCGGCATGTACGCGTACGTGCGCGTGGGGGGCGGGTCGGTGCCGGCGAATCGGTCCGTCATGCCGTACGGGATCTCGGACACACCGAAGTCGACGGTCCCCTGCTTGTAGCGGTTACGGCCGTCGGTCGAGCCGCTCGCGTTGTAGTTGACCGTGATGCTCCGCCCGACGTTGCGCCGCCAGTTTTCGATCGCGTTGGAACTCCAGGTCGAACCCGCGCCGTTGATCGGTACCTTTCTCGGCGCCGCTGACGCCGGCGCGGGCGGCCCGGCGAGGAACACCAGCATCGCCGCGAGGACAGCGGCGACGGCGCGGGCCAGGCGGTGGGTCACGCCGGTCCACTCTCTGGTCATCAGCTCAGTTCCCTACTGTCGGTCGTTGCGATGCCATCGGTCTGGGTCGCCAACGCCCGGCGGGCGCGCTCGCGGGCGGCGAACCGCCGCGCGTCCCGGCGGGAGGCGTGTGCCCGGCGGCGCCGCTGGCCGCGGCTGAGCTGCCCCGGGATCCGACCGCCGATGAGACGGGCCAGTACGAACAGGAAGAGCACGAGGATCATCAGCACGGCCGCCGCGCCGAAGCCGCGGGCGATCATCGTGTCGGACGGCGTGCGCACCAGCTGGAACGTCACCAGCGGCAACGACATCTGCGGGTTGTCGATCGGGTTGAGGTTGGTGACCGCGGTGGCGCCGACGGTCAGCAGCACGGGCGAGGTCTCACCGATGCCTCGCGCGGTGCCCAGGATGACCGCGGTGGTGATGCCGGAGCGCGCGGTCGGCAGCACGACGTGCCAGATCGTGCGCCACTGCGAGGCGCCGAGGGCCAGCGACGCCTCGCGGAGCGACCCCGGCACCAGCCTGATCACGACGTCCGCGGCGCGGATGATGATCGGCAGCATCATCACGCTCAGCGCGATCGAGCCGGCCAGGCCGGAGAGGGGGACGCCGAGGGCGAGGATGATCGTGCCGTACACGAAGAGACCGGCCACAATGGACGGCAGCGCGGTCATCGCCTCCACGATCGTCCGCACAAACCGGCTGTACGGCCCGGGAAGCTCGCTGAGGAAGACCGCGCCGATCACGCCGAGCGGCAGGGTGATCGCCAAGGCGATGCCGATCTGCTCCAGCGTGCCGATCATCGCGTGCCGCACGCCCCCGACGTCGAGGGGCTGCAACGGCCCGGCGGCCTGCATGTCTTCGTAGTAGAAGTTGGGGTGGGACAGCGCCTCCCGCCCCCGTACGAAGGTGAAGACCAGGACCACCACGAGGGCGAGCAGCATCAGGAACGCGAGGCTGTGGATCACGACCCCGGCCAGCCGGTCGCGCACCGCCGGCCCGGACTCGTCGAGCGAGACCAGCAGCGCGTAGAAGGCGAGAAACAGCACGTACGACACGACGACGAAGCCGAGTACGCCGTCGAAGGGCGTGAGCTGGGTGAAGAGCACCGCGGCCAGGCTGACCGCGGACGCCGCCGCGCCGAGGAGCGCGAACACGTCGGTCCGGCGGGTGGTGCCCGTCGTACGCCGCGCCTCCGGGGCCGCCGGCTCGACGGTGGCCCGGGGCAGCGTGGTCTCGGCCGGCTCGGTGGTCACCGCGGGCCGCACCTCGGTCGTCATCGCCTACACCTCGCTCGCCGCGCCCGAGCGGCTGCGGTTGATGATGATGCCGGCGCCGAAGTTGACGATCAGCGTGACGCCGAAGAGCACGAGGCCGGCGGCCATCAGCGCGGCGAAGCCGACGCCGAGGTCCTCCGCGTACCGGAGCGCGATCAGCGCGGAGATCGAGCCGCCGCCGTTCTGCAGGATGTGTGGCTGGATCACGAAGACCACGGAGACGACCAGGTAGACCCCGATCGTCTCGCCGAGCGCCCGGCCCAGCCCGAGCATCGTCCCGCCGACCATGCCGCCCCGGCCGAACGGCAGCACGACCGAGCGGATCATCCCCCACTTGGTGGCGCCGAGCGCGTACGCCCCCTCGCGCTCGCCGAGCGGGGCCTGCGAGAAGACCTCCCGCATGATCGACGCGATGATCGGGGTCACCATCATCGCCACGACGAGGCCGGCGACGAACGTCGACGCGGTCAGCGACGTCGGGCTCGCCAGCGGGTCGCGCGGGTCGTAGTCGTCCACCTGGAAGAGCGGGATCCAGCCGAAGTAGGTGGCCAGCCACCGGGGCAGGCCGTCGCCCTGCTCGCCCACGACGAGGATCTTCGGCTGGAGCAGGAACAGGCCCCAGATGCCGTACACCACGCTCGGCACCGCCGCCATCAGGTCGACCAGGTTGACGAGCAGCGGCTTGAGCCGGTTCGGGGCGTACTCCGAGATGTAGAGCGAGGCGCCGAAGGCGAGCGGGACCGCGACGCTGATCGCCACCATGCCGATGAGCACCGTACCGACGAGGACGCCCGCGACGCCGAAGTCGCCGCCCTGCGGGTCCCACGCCTGGGTGGTGAGGAAGCCGAGGCCGGCCTCCCGCCACGCGGGCAACGCGTCCCGGGTCAGGAAGATCCCGACCAGCAGCATGATCGCGAGGACCGCCGTACCGCCGGCGCGCGCGACGCCCCGGAACAGCAGGTCCGACAGCGCCCGGCGCTCGCGGATCCGGCGTGGGCGGTCCGGTGGACCCTCCGGTGTGGACGGTACGTTCGTGGCTGGTGGGTCGGTCGACGTTACGGTCATCAGCCCGCGTTCCGAAGCTCTCGGTTGGGTCGCGGTGGTGGGTCGACGACGCCCGCCCGCCGCCGCCCGCGCCGGACGCTCCGGGTGCCGGCGACGACCTCGGCCTTCGGCACCGCCTCCAGAAAGCGCTCGAGGTTGTACGAACACTCCCGGGCCCGCAGGTACGACCGGCTGGACACCGCCACCGGCTCTCCGTCCAGCTCGATCCGCCACGACCACTGGCCGGTCAGTTCGACCGTCGTCTCGACCGGCTTGACCCGCTCGCAGTTGGCCTGGAGGTCCAGGACCGCCTGGCGGCAGGAGCCGTACGTCTCGTGGTAGGTGGTGCCGCGACCAAGCGGGCGGTTGTTCGGCGAAACCAGCATCCAGAGAATGCCTTCGGCCCCGTCGCCGTCCTTCGACTCGGGCATCGGCGCGGCGAGAAACACGAACCGTGAATGCTGCACCATTGTCCCTTCCGCAATGCGCACTTTGGTGCGCATGGCTGACCGCGCTCCCCAACGCGCTCGATCAGTGGGATCAGCCTCGTGACGGACGATGTCCGCGCGCGCAGCCGTAGACTCACGCCGGACATGCAAGAGGTGAACAGCGGGTAAGGGCGTATCCACCGTTCGGATAGGGCGGCCGGACGAATGCATGGCCAGGAACTGCTTCGTCATGATTTCGACGATTTCTTTCATTGACGCTTATATATTTGTAGACGTTCGTCGCCGGGCCCCGTCCGAACGGTCAGTTCGCGCGGCGCCGACGGGTCAACAAAGCGACCGCGCCGACGATTCCGAGCACCACTACCACCCCGCCGACCCACATCGCGCTCGCCAGCGGCGAGGCGGAGCCGGACCGGTCGTTGCTCGCGAGCTCGGGGTCGGGGACCGCCGGCGCGGTGGTCGCCGGGTCCGGCGTACCGGCCTCCGGCGCGCCGGCGGTGGGCGTGGCCGGGCCGGAGGGAGCGTTGATCGGTACGGTCGGCTCCGGCGGGGGCGGTGAGTCCAGGGAGGCGCCGCCGGCCGGCTGGCCCACCTTCCACTCCCGCCCGGCGACGGTGAGCGGGGTGATGAACCGGTCGGGGTGCTGGCCCCGCGTCAGGCTGTAGCACTCCACCACGACCCACCACTCGCCGTCGGCCGGCGCGCCGCCGATGGCCCGGCTGAAGGAGCGGTTGGGCTTGACCGAGACCGCCTTCTTGTCGTACCCGCCATCGCGCAGCGGCGTGGCGACGTTCTGGTACGGGCCGCCGGGCGGTCCGATCCGCACCTGCGCGTCGCTGCCGTACCCGTCCGGGCAGGGCTTCGAGGCGGACGCGGTGGCGAAGATCGGCGACTGGTCGACGGTGCCTTTGGCCGCCGAGAGCCGCACGGTGCCGAGCGGCGCCGCCGCGGCGGGTGCCGGAAACGCGACCGCGGTGAGGGCGGTGACGGCGACGGCGGACAAGGTGGCGAGGGTGGCTCGGACTCGAATCACACGGACGGTCTATTCAGCCCGCGCGAAGGCCATGTCAATGCCAGACGCGCGCCAGACGCACAACAGGTGAACGGGACCGGCGCCGAACACCGTCCCCGCGGCGTATCCCGCCCATCCATTCACCGGGAATTCACCGTCCATCAACCGTGCGGGCTTCCCGCCCCGACCACCATCGGGCCGTGAAACGCCTTTGGATCATCGTCACGACCGTGGTCGTGCTGGCCGCCCTCGGCGCCGGCATCGGCTGGTACCTCGGCGTCGACCGGCTGGAGACGGTGCGCGGGGTGGTCGGTTCCGAGAAGGCGCCCTTCTTCGCCGACCAGCGGGTGAAAGACGCGTTCGCCAGCCACGGGCTGCGGGTCGAGACCGACTCGCGCGGTTCGCGGGAAATGGCCACGACGGTCCCGCTCGACCGGTATGACTTCGCGTTTCCCGGTAGCGCGCAGGCCGCGCAGCGGGTGGCGCAGGCCCGCGCGGCGACCGGCAGGTTCACGCCGTTCTGGTCGCCGCTCGCCGTCGCCACGTTCACGCCGGTCGCCGACCTGCTCGCCGCCGAGGGGGTGGCCCGCCGGGCGCCCGAGGGGCACTGGGTGCTCGACCTCGGCAAGTACCTCGACCTGGCCAAGCGGGATGTGCGCTGGGACCAGCTGAAGGGCAACGTGGCCTACCCGGCCCGCCGCGACGTGCTGGTCACCACCACCCACCCCGGTGACTCCAACTCCGCCGGCGTGTACGCCTGGCTGGCCCTGCAGCAGCTCGGCGGCGGCGCCAACGCCCTCGACGAGGTGGTCAAACTCTTCACCGACCAGGGCGGGCTGGAACGCTCCACAGAGGACCCGTTCGAAAAGTACCTCGCCCAGGGCCTCAACTACACGCCGCTCGTGCTCGTCTACGAGGCCCAGTACGTCGACGCCGGACGGGCCGGCACGCTACCCGCCAACGCGACGCTGCTCTACCTGTCGCCCACCACGCCCAGCGCGCACACGGTGGTCGCCTTCGACGGCGCCGGCGACGAGGTCGGGCGCCTGATCGCCAACGACCCCGAGCTGCTGCGGCTCGCCGCCGAGCACGGCTTCCGCACCGCTGACGAGGCCGCCACCGCGTCCGTACTGGCCCAGGTGCCGGCCGGCGGCGCCGCGCTCCCGACCAAGCTCGCCGACATCGTCCCGGCGCCCGCGCCCGAGGTCGTCGACTCCCTCCTCACGACGCTCGACCAGCGCCTCCGACCATGACAAGGATTTCCGTGCGACGCATCCTGGCCCTTTCCCTCGCCGCTCTGTCGCTGGTCGCCGCCTGTGACACCCCGGCGGCGCCACAAGCCTCCGAAGGCCCGTTCAAGAAGGGCTCCGGCACCCTGCGCGTGCTCGCCGGCAGCGAGCTGCACGACCTCGCGCCGATCCTCGACGACGTCAAAGCCGCCACCGGAGTGACCGTCGAGCTCACCGAGATCGGCACCCTCGACGGGATCGAAAAGGTGGCCGCCGGCACCGCCGTACGCGACCACGACGCGATCTGGTTCTCCAACAACCGCTATCTGGAGCTCCACCCCGAGGCCTCCGGCCGGATCGACGTCAGCACCAAGGTGGCCAACTCCCCCGTCGTGCTCGCGCTCCGCGACAGCAAGGCCAAGGAGCTCGGCTGGGACCAGCACCGTCCAACGTGGAGCGAGATCGCCGAGGCGGCCGGCGCGGGCAGGTTCACGTACGGCATGACGAACCCCGCCGCCTCCAACTCCGGCTACTCCGCGCTGGTCGGCGTCGCCGCCGCGCTGGCCGGCACCGGGCGGGCGCTGACCAGCGCCGAGATCACCTCGCTCACGCCGCGACTCCAGTCGTTCTTCGCCGGGCAGTCGCTCACCGCCGGGTCGTCCGGCTGGCTCGCCGACGAGTACGTGCGGCGGCAGGCCGGCGGTGTGCCCGTCGACGGTCTGGTCAACTACGAGTCGGTGCTGCTGTCGCTGAACGCCGGCGGCAAGCTCAAGGAGCCGCTCACCGTCGTCTACCCGGCGGACGGCGTCGTCACCGCCGACTACCCGCTCACGCTGCTGTCCGGCGCCGCCGAGCAGGCCCGCACCAACTACGCGGCGGTCGCCGACTACCTGCGCCGCCCCTCCACCCAGCGCAAGATCATGGAGACCACGTTCCGGCGCCCGGCCGTGCCCGGCGTCGAGCTCGCCAAGTCGTTCGGCCCGGCCGGCGGCGGCCTCGTCGAGCTGCCGTTCCCGGCCCGCTACGACGACGCGACCGCGCTCGTCACCGGCTTCGGCGACAGCCTGCGCAAGCCGGCCCGCACCATCTACGTGCTCGACGTCTCGGGCTCGATGAAGGGCGCCCGCATCAAGGGCCTGCAGACCGCGCTGCTCGGCCTCTCCGGCGCGGACAGTTCGCTCTCCGGCGAGCTGACCCGCTTCAACGGGCGCGAGCAGGTCGTCATGCTGCCGTTCAGCACCACGCCGAAGACCCCGCGCCGCTTCGACCTGCCGGCCGACAACCGGCAGCCGGTCACCGACCAGATCCGCGGGTACGTGCGCGGGCTGGCCGCCAACGGTGACACCGCCATCTACGACGCGCTCACCCGCGCGATCGAGCTGGCCAAGCAGCTCGACGCCGCCGACCCCAACCGGTTCACCTCGATCGTGCTGCTCACCGACGGCGAGCGCACGGTCGGGCCGAAGCTGCCGGCGTTCAAGACGTACCACGCCAAGCTCCCCGCGAAGATCAAGACGGTGCCGATCTTCACGCTCCTCTTCGGCGAGGGGAACGTCACCGAGATGACCGAGCTGGCCCGGATCAGCGGCGGACGCACGTTCGACGCCCGCGGCGGCTCGCTCGCCGGTGTCTTCAAGCAGATCCGCGGGTACCAGTAAAGTTCACGCGACGTTCCGGCGGGTGTTCCACCTCGGCGCCCGGCAGGGGTTTGCATCAGCCCGTGATGACCTCATCGAAACGCGTCCGGGCCGCCGCTCTGGCGGTGGCCACGGCCGCGACCTTCCCGGCGCTCCCGGCGTCCTCGGCGTCGGCTGAGCGGCCCAGCTCGCGCTGTTCCCCGGACGCGTCGCTGCTGGGCTTCTCCGACGCGCTCGACAAGACCACCTTCGCCGGCACCCCGGTGTCCGGCCTCTCCGCCCTCGCACTGACCCAGTCGTCGCGCGGGCTCGCGCTGGTCGACAACATCGGCACCACGCCGGCCCGGGTCTACGACCTGGCCCTGGACGCCGGCAAGCGCGGCGTCTCCGCCAAGGTGCGCGGCGTCACCGTGCTCACCCGGCCGGACGGCACGCCGTACAACGGCGGCGACTTCGACGGCGAGGGCCTGGTCGCCGAGCGCGGCGGCAAGACGGTCCTGGCCAGCTCGGAGCGGGAGCCGTCGATCCGGCGGTTCCGCCTCTCCGACGGGCGCGAGCTCGCCAGCCTGCCGGTGCCGGCCCGCTTCCAGGTCACCCCGGCCGGCGAGGCCGCGGTCAACCAGACCTTCGAGTCGCTCACCGCCACCCCGGACCACCGCACCCTCTACGCCGGGATGGAGGGGCCGCTCTCCGGCGACGGCCGCGACGCCGAGGGACGCGGCCTGCAGCGGATCCTCGAGTACGGAAGCTGGAACGGCACCTCGTACACGCCGGTCTCGCAGCTCGCCTACCGGACCGACCCCAACCTCGGCCTGGTCGAGCTCGTGGCGCTCGGCGACGACCAGCTGCTCGCGCTGGAGCGGGGCTTCACGGCGGGCGTCGGCAACACCGTACGGGTGTACCGGGTCACCGCGACCGGCGCGCCCGACGTCACCGGCGTCGCGTCGCTCGCCACGCTCACCGACCAGCGCGCGTGGCTGGGCAAGGAACTGCTCGTCGACATCGCCGACTGCCCACCCTCCGGCGCGGTGGCCAAGCAGCCGCAGCCCAACCCGCTGCTGGACAACATCGAGGCGATGGCGCTCGGCGAGGCGCTGCCCGACGGCCGCCGGCTGCTCTGGCTGCTCTCCGACGACAACGGCGGCGCCACGCAGATCACCCGGGTGTACGCGCTCTCGGTCGAGCTGCGCCCCGCGCCCTCGCTCCGGAGCCGCGCGCTGCTCTCCGCGACGGCGTACCAGCCGGGTCCGGTCTCCGGCACCCAGCTCCCGCCGACCCCGGTCAACGGCGTCACGCCACCGTTCCCGGGCCAGCCGATCCCGGGCTTCTCCGCGGTGATCCAGGGCCCCGGCAACCGCCTGCTCGCCATGCCGGACAACGGTTTCGGCGCGAAGGACAACTCGGCCGACTTCCTGCTGCGGGCGTACACTGTGGAGCCTGACTGGCGCGGTCACGAGGTGGACGTCAAGGGCTTCATCAGCTTCCGCGACCCGGGGCACAAGGTGCCGTTCCCGATCGTCAACGGCGCGACCCGCGAGCGGCTGCTGACCGGCGCCGACTTCGACATCGAGTCGCTGGCCCGGGACTACCGGGGCGACCTGTGGCTGGGCGACGAGTTCGGGCCGTACCTGGTCCGCACCGACAAGACCGGCAAGGTGCTCCAGGCTCCGATCCCGCTTCCCGACGGGGCCAAGTCGCCGCAGTCGCCCGACCTCGCCCCGGGCGAGACGCCGACCGTACCGGCCAGCCGCGGCTTCGAGGCGATGGCGGTGAGCCAGGACGGCAAGTGGCTGTACCCGATCCTGGAGGGCGCCAAGACCGACGACGCGGACCAGCGGCGCCGCATCGTGTACGAGTTCGACGTGCGCGCCAACCGCTACACCGGCCGTACCTGGTGGTTCCGGGCCGCCGATCCGTCCCTTGTGGTCGGTGACGCGGGCGTACTCGACGGCCGGCGCCTCGTGCTCATCGAGCGGGACAACGCGATGGGCCCGCAGTCGGTGGTCAAGCGCCTCGTGGTCACCGACCTGGACGAGGTGGGCGCCGACGGCTACCTCGGCCGGCGTACCGCGGTCGACCTGATGCGCGTGGCGGACCCGCGTGGCGTCTCCACCCCGGCCCGCCCCAACGAGTACGGCGTGGGCAAGCTCTTCTCGTTTCCGCTCCAGTCGGTCGAGTCGGTGCTGCCGCTCGGCGGTGACCGCGTCCTGGTCGCCAACGACAACAACTTTCCCGGCAACGACGGCCGGATCCCGGGCCGCGCCGACGACACCGAGATGATCGTCCTCGACGTACCCGGCCTCCGGTAGGTCCACGATGGACGGCCCCGGCGCGTCCCACGCCGGGGCCGTTCCCATTCCCGGCGCCCTTTCTACCCTCCATGGCCGCTCGTCCAGGGCGGCCATCGAGACCGTGGTACATAGGTGCCCCCAGAGGGGCACTGGAATACCACGATCACCCCGCATCGACCGCGCGGCGAATCGCCGCGCCCTGGGCGGCGCGCCCCACCGCGGCGCCGCCGCCGTGGGGCCGGGCTGTGCCCCGTTTGTGCGTGCAGCTCGAGAGCTCCACGCACGCATGCATGCGTCTCTGCCGGTCGACCCCGCGGTCGCGGGCCTGGACGCCCGGATCTCGTCCGGGTGCGGCGGCAGCGCGGGCGCTAGGCGACGACGCGGAGGCGCTGCAAACCCAGGTCGAGCATGTCGCCGGGGCGCAGCGGGGTCTGCACCTGCAGCCGCCAGCCGTTGATCCGGGTGCCGTTGGTCGAGCCGAGGTCGACCACCATCCACTGCCCGTCGACCGAGGTGAGCATGGCGTGCCGGCGGGACACCGAGTCGTGGGTCAGCCGCAGGTCACACTCGTAGTCGCGGCCGATCAGGTAGCGCCCCGGGGCGGGCGGCAGCCGCAGGTCGAGCAGGGCCGCCTGCCGCTGCCCGAACGTGCGGTCCCACCAGCCCTGCACTGCCGCCTCGGCCCGCGCCCAGAGGCCGGCCGGCGGCAGGTCACCCACGGCCGCGTCCAGGTCACGGCGCCTCCGGGCGTCGATCACCACGCGGAGCCGGTGGAGGAACGTGACGTCCGACATCCGCCCCTCGCGGGCGCTCTCCCGCAGCGCGCGGACAGCCCGCAGCCGCTCGCGGTGGGACACGCGCGCCTGTTCGGGGTCGGCCGTCATCGCCCCATTATCGACGCTCCCCACTACCACGCCCAGCCCCGATTTCCGCCCGGGCACGCCAGGCCGGCCGCGCAGCCGGGCCGGGCCGCGCCGCCCAGCGGGAAAGGCCGGGTCAGGCGGCCAGGACGGAGACGGCGGCGGCCAGGTAGAGGGTGCCGCCGAGGCAGACGCCGGCCCCGGCCAGCGCCGGCACCCAGGCCGTCGACCACCGGCGGGTACGGCCGGACAGCAGCGCCCAGCCGCGCAGGCTGAGCACGCCCACGGCGGTCAGCGTGGCGGCCATCCCCACGCCGAACGCGACCACCAGCACCACCGCGCCCAGCGCCCGGCCGGTCAGCAGGCCGCTGACCAGCACCACGAACGCGGACGGCGACGGCAGCAGGCCACCGGAGAGCCCCAGGGCCACCAACCCGCGCCGGGACCACGGGTCCTCGGGTACCTCATGGTGGTGGTCGTGCGGGTGCTCGTGGTCGTGGTCGTGACCGTGGGAGTGCGCATGGGCGTGCGCGTGGGCATGGGCGTGCGAGTGCGCGTGGCGGCGCTTACGGACGTGGCGCCACAGCAGATGGGCACCGACGCCGATCACCACCAGGCCCGCGGCCACCTGCATCCACGCGGTGACCGTCTCCGTGCCCAAGCTGGCCATACCGGACACACCCACCCAGACCAGCGCGAGGACCAGCACCGAGAACGTGTGCATCAGCGCCACGATCAGGCCGAGCCGCACGGCGTCCCGGTAGCGGCCGCGGGTGCCCACCAGGTACGCGGCGGTGATGCTCTTGCCGTGGCCGGGCGCGACCGCGTGGGCGGCACCGACCGCGACAGCGGTGACCAGCGCCAGCCAGAAGACCGCCTGCCCGTCGAAGAGCGCGACCAGCCGGTTGTCGAAGCCCGTCACGACCGCGCTCCGGCCGGCCGCCGGTCGCTGCGGGCCCGCTGGCGGCGGGCGAGGAAAAACCCGAGACCCAGCACGAGTACGGCGGCCGTGGCGATCGCGACCCTGACGACCGACCGGCGTACGCCGCTGCCGCCGGACGCCGCGAACGTGATGTGCTGCGTCGGCACGGCGGCGGTGAAGAGCGCCTGGTCCGGCGTCGCGGGAGTGTCGGCGCGGAGCACCGTCCGGTACGCCTCGTTGACGTCGGTCAGCGCGGTCACCGTCAGGTCGACCTCGGCGACCTGACCCGGGCAGTCGAACGTGAGCCTTGCCCCCTGGGCGAGGACATCCTCCAGCTCGGCCAGGTCTGCGGCGCACGGGCGCCCGCCCTGGCTGACCGCGATCCGTCCGAGCAGGTAGTCCCGGACGCCCGGTGAGCGGCGGAGCAGCTCGGCGCCGGTCACGTCCGGGCTCGCGGTGTCGAACGCGCCCACGTGGCGGCCGAGCGCGACCCAGTCGTCCTCGGCGGCCTGCCACGATACGGCGACCCGCGAGCCGTCGGCGCTGACCCGCGCGGTCGACGGTGGGCCGAACGGGTGCGCCGCCGCGGGGGTGGCGGGGAGCAGGAACGCCGCCGCGAGCGCGGCGGCGACGACCAGGACTGGCCTCACCGTACCTCCGTCCAAGATGGACACGGGTGGGGCCGCCGGGGGGGGGGGGGGGGGCCCCCACCGGGCGGGGGGTGGGGGGGGGCCCCCCCCCCCCCCGACCTGGCCCGCCGGGGGGCCCCGGGGGGGGGGGGGCCGCCCCCCCACGACGCGTCACTTCGTGATGGTGATGATCGGGCTGGTGATGTGCTGGTTGGCGCTGTCCAGGCGGAGTACGTGCGTGCCACCCCGCTTGGCGCTCGGCGGCACCTGGAAGCTGAACTCCACGCGGCCCAACTCGTCGGCCTCCTGGTAGCCGATGAAGACGCCCTTCTTACCCTCGCCGGCCTTGGTGCTGCGCAGGTAGACGGTCACCTCCTCGCCCGGGTCGTACCCGTAGGCGTTGACCTTGATCCGCCCCTTCTCCTCGACGGCGGTCTTGTTGACCGTGACCTGCTCGCCGACGGTGTTCTCCGGCGTGCGGATCTCGTTGACCGTGCGCTCGCCCGCGTCGTTCTTGCGGATGAGCACGCCGTCGTGGTGCTGGCCGTTGGCGTACCGGGCCTCGTACCGGATGGTGTCGCCGGTGACGTCGATGAGCTGGTACAGCTGGGTGTCCTGGCTGCTGCTCATGATGTCGGCGCCGTTGCCGGTCCAGTTGTCGCCGCTGACGTCGTACATCTTGCCGCCGGACACGGAGACCGCGTACACGGTGCTGTCATGCACCGTCACCGACTTACGCGACGCCACCGTGCCGCCCCGGCCGTACGTGTGGTCGTGCCCCTGGAGCACCAGGTCCACGCCGTACTTCTCGAACAGCGGGCCCCATTGCGCCCGGACGATCGGGTTGTTGCGCCCGGAGGCCGTCGAGTACACCGGGTGGTGGAACGTGACGACCGTCCACTTGTTGGGGTTGTTCGCCAGGAGGCCCTCGAGCCACGCGGTCTGCGCGGCCATCAGCGTGGCGTTGCTCTGCAGGTTGGAGTCCAGGCCGATGAAGCGCACGCCCTGGTAGTCCACGTAGTAGACGGTCTGCTTGAGCTCCGGGTTACCCGGCCCGTTGTCCGGGTACGGGAACTGGGGCCGCCAGAACGTCGACAGGCCACCGCTGTACTCGTGGTTGCCCGGGATCGAGATGTTGTTGATCTGGGCGTCGATGAAGCTACCGGCCTTGAACCACTGACCCCACTGCTCCTCGCTGTTGGCGGAGTCGATGAGGTCACCCGCGTTCACGATCGCCTTGGCCTGCGGGCGGTCGGCGAACGCCTGGCGGAAGACGCGCGGCACCGCGGTGTCGATGTAGTTCTGCGCGTCGCCGTAGTAGATGAACGAGAACGGCTGGAAGCCGGTGGCGGCGGTGGTGAAGTCGATCCACTCGCTCCAGTTGGTGCCGTCGCCGACCCGGTACGTGTACCGGGTGTTGGGCTTCAGGTTGGTGAACTCGGCGGTGTGGTACGTCGAGGCGTACCCGAGCGAGGTGTTGACCGGCGTCGTGGCCATCGCCTTGACGTTGGTCACCGCCCCGGTCGGGGGCGCCACCTGGCCGAGCGCCTTCGGCGCCTCGAGGATCTCCGCCTGGGCCCACTCGGCGGTGGCCTCGGCGCGCCAGGTGACCCGCTGTGAGGTCGCCGGCGTATCGGTCGGCGTGAGGACGATGCGGTCCGGCACCGGCGACGGCTTGTGGATCTCCGCGGCCGGGTGCTTGCCCGGCGCGGCGTCGCCGAACGCCGACGGGCCGACGGCGAAGCCGCCGGCGAGCAGCGCGGCGGCGCCGATGCCAGCGAGCAGCGCCCGCCGCGGCCCGGTCGACCACGGTCTTCTCAGGTCAGACAAAGCTGGTTCACCCCTCGGGGTATGGAGGACAGCCGCCACCGCCGGCAAGCGGTGGCTCGACGGGCCATTCAGCCAGCGGCGCCCAACGCCCCCGCGACAGGAGGCTTGACGAGCGGTTAACTCATGATCGAATACGCCGGTACGTTTGCGTTGTTCGTCCGTCTCTTCGGCACTGTTCATCTCGTGGCGGCCAGCGCGCCGTCGGGCCGTGATGCCAGGTTTGAAGATCAATTTCTACGATGCCGTTCGCGATGGTCACTTCACTGGGCGCGCGGCGGCTCGCGCGGGCCGCGGGCATCCTGCTCTCCGCGGCGCTGCTGGGCGGGCTCGTCACCGGCGCCTCCCGGCCGGAGGCGGTGGTCAAGGACGACACCTTCCTCGACGCGGAGACGCCCGGCGTCCTCAACATCGAGGCCGGCGAGTGCTTCGACGATCCCGAGTACGACGTCGCGTTCGACGGCGTGATCGTGCTCTACCGCCCCTGCGTCGAGGGCGCGCAAAACCAGTCGTACGGCTTCATCCGGGCACCCGACGGCGACTGGGACGAGCCGAGCCTGCGCGCGTACGCGTGGGACGGCTGCCGCCGCGCCCAGGCCCGCCGCTGGCCGGCCGGCGACCCGGGCGTCGCCCTGTACCCGGTGCTCCCCACGCGGGAAACCTGGGCCGACGGCGACCGCACGGTGATGTGCGTCCGCTACCGCCCCACCGGCCGCCTCTCCCCCGAAGACACCCGCTGACTGCGCGCACACGCTCCCGTGATCGAAGCTCCCCTCATGTCGCTAGAACGACTTGAGGGGAGCTTCGATCACAGCGTCTCAGACCCGGGTTAGCACCACGTCGGGCGCCGCGCGAGCCGGCTCGCGCACCGGGCGGCCCGGCCACCAGACCTTCCGGCCCACGTGCACCGCGAGCGCCGGGATCAGCAGGCTGCGGACCACGAACGTGTCGAGGAGCACGCCGGCCGCGACGATCACGCCGATCTGCACGGAGGGTACGAGCGGCAGGATGCCCAGTGCCGAGAACGTCGCGGCGAGCACCAAGCCGGCGCTCGTGATCACGCCGCCGGTGACGGTCAGTGCGTGCAGCATGCCGCGCTGGTGGCCCAGTTGCCCGGCCTCTTCGCGCGCGCGGGTCATCAGGAAGATCGTGTAGTCGACGCCGAGCGCCACCAGGAACAGGAACGTCTGCAGCGGAGCGCCGAAGAAGAGCTTGGTGTAGCCCATCGCGCCCAGCACCAGCCCGGCGACTCCCAGCGCGGCCGCGAACGACAGCACCACGCTGGCGATCAGCAGCAGCGGAGCCACCAGCGCCCGCAGCAGCACCACCAGGATCAGGAACACCACCGCCAGGATCAGCGGGATGACCACCCGCTCGTCCCGGCTGGACGCGCGGTCGGTGTCGAGGTCGATCGCCGTCTGGCCGCCGACGAGCGCGTCCGCGCCCGGTACCGCGTGCACCGCATCCCGCATCCGGTCCACTGTGTCCTTTGCGGCCGCGCTGTCCGGTTCCGCGGCGAGCACGGTGCGGATCAGCACCCACTGCCCGTCCGGCGACGCCTCCGGGCCGGCCACCGTCGCGACGCCGTCGACTCCGCGCAGCGCGGCGGCCACCGCGTCCGCCGCTCCGGTACGGGCCGTGACCTCGGCCGGCATCGCGGAGCCCTCCGGGAAGTGCGCGGCGATGATGCGCTGGCCGGTGACCGAGCCGACCTCCTTGGTAAACGTCTCCCCGCTCGGCAGCCCCACGCTCAGGTTGCCGATGCCGAGGCTCAGCAGGCCCAGCACGACCACCGTGCCGACCCAGACGCCGCGCGGTCGCCGCCCGACGAACGCCGCCACCCGGCCCCACACGCGGTGGTCCTCCGCCACGTCGTGCGCGAGCGCGTCGGGGCTGTAGCGGGGTACGAACGGCCAGAACAGCCACCGTCCGAAGAGGACAAGCACGGCCGGCAGCAGCAGCGTCATCGCCAGGAACGCGGTGGCGATGCCGATCGCGCCGACCGGGCCGAGGCTACGGGTGGAGTTGAGGTCGGCGGCGAGCAGGGTGAGCAGGCTGAGCGCGACCGTCGCCGCCGAGGCCAGGATCGCCGGGAACGAGCGGCGCAGCGCCACCCGCATCGCGTCGTGCCGGTCGCGGTGCCGGCGCAGCTCCTCGCGGTACCGGGCGATCAGCAGCAGCGCGTAGTCCACGCCGACGCCGAAGACCAGGACCGTGAGCACGCTCTGCCCCTGGAAGTCGATGGTCAGCCCGGCGTGCTTGGCCAGCAGGTACACCACGGCGCTCGCCACCTGGCTGGCCACGCCGACGCAGATCAGCGGGATCAGCCACAGCACCGGGCTGCGGTACGTGAACAGCAGCAGCAACGCGACCACGCCGGCGGTGACCAGTACGAGCGTGATGTCCATGCCGCCGAACGCGTCGAACAGGTCGTCGGTGGCGCCCGCCGAGCCGGTCAGCCCGGTGCGCAGGCCGGCCGGTGGCGCGTTCGCCAGCTGGTCCCGGACCTCCCCGGTCGACTCGGTCTGCTGGTCCTCGTCCCCGGCGAGCGGAAACGAGATCAGCAGCGCCTGGCCGTCCTCGCTCTCGATGGCCGGCGGCACCTGGCCGCCCGCGGCGTACCGCGCGAACGCCGCCCGGTCCGCCTCGGCCTTGGCCCGGTCGGCGCCGGTGAGGCCGGTGTCCCGGGCGTAGACCGCGACCGCGACGAGCCGGTCGGAGCCGGGGAAGGCCGCCTCCGCCCGCTCGAACGCCTGGGTGGCCTCGGCGGTACGGGGCAGCCACGCCACCGCGTCGTCGGTGACCACGTCGGCGAGCTTGACGGCGAGCGGGCCGACCGCGGACGCGACGACGAGCCACAGCGCGATGGCCAGGAACTTGGTGCGCCTGCCGGACGGCAGTCTCGTGATCCAGTGCCACGACATCTTGGGTTCCTCCCTCGGAGACTGTCGCCTTCGATCCTTCGGCGGGCGTGGGATCCGGACACTGGTCACAGCACCCCGAGGCGGGTGGGGCTAGCCCTACCGGCAGCGGCCGCCGGGTCGGCCAGAATGGATCGGGTGAACGGGGAGCTGACCGCCTGGATCCGCCAGGGCCTGACCGCGAGCGTGCGGGGGTTCTGGATCGGCGTGCTCTTCTACGTCTGCGGCGTCGTGCTGCTGGTCCTGTCGATCATCTCGATCTCGTTCCTGGCGCTCTTCGGCGCCGGCCTCTTCCTCGTGCCGCTGATCATGGTCCCGGTCCGCGCGCTCGCCAACGAGCGGCGCAAGCTGGCCGGCCAGTGGTCCGGCGTCGAGATCCCCGCGCCGTACAAGCCGCGCCCGCCAATGGCGCCGTTCGGCCTGGTGGGGGCCTGGCAGCGCTGCCGCTGGCTGCTCGGCGACCCGGCCACCTGGCGCGACCTGCTGTGGCTGCTCTGCTCCCCGCTGACGCTGGCGCTCGGCATCCTGCCCGCGGCCGTGGTCGGGTACGGGATCGAGGGCATCCTGGTCATGCCGACCGTGCTGCAGTTCGTCGACGGCTACCACTACGGCCCCGGCTGGCTGATCGACATCCCGCTCGAGGGGATCGCGGCGATCCCCCAGGGCATGCTCGTGCTCGCGCTCGGCCTGGCCATCGCGCCGGCGCTGCTGCGGCTGCACGACCGGTTCACCAAGCAGCTGCTCGGCCCCACCCGCCAGGCAGCGCTCGACCAGCGGGTGCGGGTGCTGACCCGTACCCGGGCGGAGACCGTCGACGCGCAGGCGGCCGAGCTGCGCCGCATCGAGCGCGACCTGCACGACGGCGCGCAGGCCCGGCTGGTCGCGCTGGGCATGAGCCTGGGCCTGGCCGAAGACCTGGTCACCCGCGACCCGATCGCCGCGCAAAAGCTGCTCGCCGAGGCCCGCGACGCCAGCGAGCGGGCCCTGTCCGAGCTGCGCGACCTGGTGCGCGGCATCCACCCGCCGGTGCTGGCCGAGCGCGGGCTCGACGGCGCCGTGCGCGCGCTCGCGCTCACGCTGCCGATCCCGGTCGAGGTCGACGTCGAGCTCGGCGGGCGGCCGCAGGCCCCGGTCGAGTCGGCCGCCTACTTCGCGATCGCCGAGGCCCTGGCCAACGTGGTCAAGCACAGCCACGCCACCCGCGCCTGGGTGCTGGTCCGGCACGACGGGCGCGGCCTGGGCATGACGGTCAGCGACGACGGGGTCGGCGGCGCCGACCCCGCGGGCGGCACCGGCCTGCGCGGGATGGAGCGGCGCCTGGCAGCATTCGATGGAACGGTCGTCGTGAGCAGCCCGCCCGGCGGCCCGACCGTCGTGACCATGGAGCTGCCGTGCGAGTTGTCATCGCCGAAGACCTTGCCCTCCTCCGGGACGGGCTGATCCGGCTGCTCGACGCGTACGACTTCGAGGTGGTCGAGGCGGTCGACAACGGGCCGTCGCTGCTCCCCGCGCTCCTGCGGCACCGGCCGGACGTGGCCGTGGTCGACGTCCGCCTGCCGCCCACGTTCACCGACGAAGGGCTCCAGGCCGCGATCGCCGCCCGCGAGCAGGTGCCCGGCCTGCCGGTGCTGGTGCTGTCCCAGCACGTCGAACAGCTGTACGCCCGCGAGCTGCTCTCCGACCGCACCGGCGGCGTCGGCTACCTGCTGAAGGACCGCGTCTCGCACGTGAGCCAGTTCGTCGACGCGGTCAAGCGGGTGGCGGCCGGCGGCACCGCGCTCGACCCGGAGGTGGTCGGCCAGCTCCTGGCGCGCCGCTCGGCCGAGGAGCCGCTGAAGGCGCTCACCCCGCGCGAGCGCGAGGTGCTGGGGCTGATGGCCGAGGGGCGCTCCAACAACGCGATCGCCAGCCGCCTCTTCGTCACCGACAAGGCGGTGGGCAAGCACATCAACAACATCTTCACGAAGCTCGGCCTGCCCCCGTCCGACGACGACAACCGCCGGGTGCTCGCGGTCCTCGCGTACCTCAACGGCTAGGTCTCGACACCTCGTGCCCATAGGGTCCATAGCTGATCCGCAGCTATAACAGGTCGTCCGTTCGCACGAGGCATTCCGGGTGTCAGGATGCGATGTTCGAGGAGCCAGTCGCTGCGTAAGCGGCTTGCCGTCGGGAGCGGCCGGCGGCGACCGTGGGCGAGACCACGCCACGGGCCCTCGCCCACGGTCCCCAAGCCGGGCATCTGGCCGTGCCATTCACGGCTCAGGGCCCACCTGGTGGGTCTTGTGGCTGCTTCGCCTCGCACCCACGAGACCCACCAGCTGAGCCCGGATCCCGCCCGCCCGCCGCGGCAACGACGGACGGGCGGGGGGCCTCTCCCCGTCCCGTCGCCTACGGGTAGAGGCCAGCCAGCACGGCAGCGGTCTGCACCGGGTTGGTCACCACAAAGTAATGACCGCCGTCCACCACGTGCGTACTCGCGACCATCGACGGGCGGAGGCGGGCGGCGACGCCGGGCAGCGTGCAGAGGGTGTCCTCCGCGCCGACCAGCACGTGCACCGGGGTCTCCAGCGTTGGCGTCCACTCCTCCGGCACCAGCGACAGGTCGCGCCGGAAGCGGGGCAGCAGCAGCCGCCCGACCTCGTCCGCGGTGAGCGTGGTGGGTGGCATCAGCCCGCTGCGGGTGAGGTCGGCGACGAGTTGCGCGTCGTCCTGCGAGCGGATCGCCCGGGCGGCCGCGCCGGACAGCGGCGGGGCGGAGAGCACCACGTGCGCCGGCTCCAGCCCGGCGCCGGCACGGTTGGCGACCTCGGCGGCGACGAGCGCGCCCAGGCTGTGTCCAAAGAGGACGGTACCGGCGGAGAGGTACGGGGTGACCGCCTTCCACCACGCGTCGGCGACATCGGCCACGGTGACCGGGCCACGCAGGCTCGCCTCGCCGGCCACCACCCGCCACGACTCCGGCAGGTGCTTGGCCAGCCGGGTGTACGAGCCGGCCGAACCGCCCGCGTACGGCAGGCAGATCAGCGTGCGCCTGTACCTACCTCCCCGCCCCTCGCGCAGCACCCGCAGCGTCACGTTGACCTCGCCGGTACGCAGCTTGAAGCGGGCCAGCTTGCCGGTCGAGGTGACCGGGAGCTGGTCGACGACCTCGATGACGGCCGGCCGCTTGAAGACCGGCAGCCGGTCCCGGAACGCCTGCCGCGCCGCCGTGCGCAGCACCGCGCGGTCCACCCCGTTCTCCGGTACCAGGTAGGCGACCGCCTGCTCCAGCCCGCTGGTGTCCCGGGCGCCCACGACCGCGACCTGGGAGAGGCCGTCCACCTCGCGGGCGGCGGCCTCCACCTCGAACGGCGACACCTTGAAGCCGCCCACGTTGATCAGGTCGTCGCGGCGGCAGACGTACTCCAGGTCGCCGTCCACCGCGCGGCGCACGATGTCACCGGTGTACGCCCCGCCGTCGGCGAACGTGCGGGCGGTGGCGTCGGCCCGGTCCAGGTAGCCGGCCGCGACCGAGCCGCCGGCCACGTGCAGCCGCCCCTCGACACCGTCCGGCACGACCTGTCCCTGGTCGTCGCGGACGGTGATCCGCACACCGGGTACCGGGATGCCGGTCGAGCCGGGCCGGCTGCCGTTGGTGGCCACCACGATGTGCAGCACCTCGGTCGCGCCGAGCCCGTTGACCAGCGGGGCGCTGCACACCCTGGCGAACTCGCCGCACATCGGCGCGGGCAGGTGCTCGCCGGCCGAGACGGCCAGCCGCAGCGAGCCGAGCGCGAGCGCCTCGCCGTGGCGGATCCGCTCCAGCAGCGCCGCGTACACCCGGGGCACCGAGCAGAGCACGGTCGGGCGGTGGGCGGCGAGCGTGGCGGCGACCCGGAAGACGTCCGGCGGGCCGGCGCTGAGGACGGTACGGGCGCCGGCGGCGAGCGGGAAGAGCAGCGAGTTGCCGAAGCCGTACCCGAAGGAGAGCTTGGCCGTGGAGAGCACGGTGTCGGCCGGGGAGAGCGCGAGGATCCGGCCGAAGCCGCTCAGCACGCCGTCGATGCCGGCCCGGGTGTGCAGCACGCCCTTGGGCTGGCCGGTGCTCCCCGACGTGTACTGGATCAGCACCACGTCGCCGTCGCCCTGGTGCGCGGGGGGCGGGATCTCACCGTCGTACGGGGCCATCCGGTCGGCCCGCCCGCGGGGCAGGTCGAGGGCACCCTTGGCGGGGAACCGCTCCTCGGCCCGCTCGTCCACGTGCAGGTACGTGGCCGAGCAGTCGCCCGCGATGAACTCGATCTCGGCCGGGGTGAGCATCGGGCTGACCGGCACCGGTACGCCACCGGCCCACCACACGCCCAGGATCGCCACGACCGTCGCGATCGAGTCGTCGGCGACGATCAGCGCGTTGCTCCCCGGGCGGAACGCGGAGCCGTCCAGCCGCGCCGCGTAGGCGTGCACCGCCCGGGCCAGCTCGGCGTACGTGACCTGACCACCGGCGTCCACGTACGCGGTCGCGTCGGGCTTACCAGCGGAGAGCAGGTGCTCGACGATGTTGTTGTTCACGATGACGAAACCTCCAAGCTGGCCGTGCTCCCGCACGGCTCGACCGCGAGGGCGAGGATTTTCGTGGGCCTGATCGGGTTGGGCTCGCTTCGCTCACCGGGCGCCGCGAGCAGCCCGGCCCCCGCGAGCAGCCCGGCATCCGGGAGCAGCCCGGGCCCCGCGAGCAGCCCGGCATCCGGGAGCAGCCCGGGCCCCGCGAGCAGCCCGGCATCCGGGAGCGGCCGGGGCGCCGCGAGCGGGCCGGTGGCGGCGCAGAGCGCGGCGGCACCCACCACCGCGAGAAAGCCGCCCGCCGCGCCGAGGTCGCCGAGCGCCCGCTCGACGTGCCAGACCGGAAACGGTTGCCCGGACGCGAGCGCGTCCACGAGGCCGAAGTCCGATGTGGACACCACGAGGCCGTCCGGGCGGGTCTGCGGCCGCGCGGCGGCCTGGATCACCCGGGCGGTCGCGCGGACGAGGTCGGTGCGGTGGCACTCGCCCAGCTGGATGCCGGAGCCGCCGGCCGGGTCCAGCACGAGGCAGGCGGCGCCCTCGGCGGGCGTGAGGTGGTCCTGGGCGGCGGTGAGGCTCCACCGCGTCACGGTGGCGGAGGCGCCGACCAGCGCGGCTCTCGCGTCGCCGGCCGCGATGAGCCGCATCGCCTCGGCGATCGCCGAGATGCCGGCCGTGGCCCCGCCGGTGAGGGTGAGGTTGGGGCCGGCGAGGCCGAGCCGGATCGAGACGGTCGCGGCCGGCCCGTTGTGTGCCGAGGCGGGCCCGAGGGCCGGCGCGACGAACCCTGGCTCCAATGTGGACGCCTCGGCGCAGACTGTGGCGTACTCCGGCAGCCCGGCCGTGGAGCTCGCCCAGACCACCGCCGTCGTGTCGTCGGGGCCCTGCTTGCCCGGGGTGCTGGCGGCGGCGCCCAGGGCCAGCAGTGACTCGTGTGGGAGGCTGCGCAGGCCGCGAGTGCCGGCGCGGGCCGGGACCCGGGGCTCGACCGGGCCGTAGACCTCCCGCTCCACCGGGGCGAGCACGGTGTCCGGCGCGGCGAACCGGCGTACCTCCGCGGGTGCCGGCGCGGAGCGGAGGCGGCGGGCGAGCGACGCCAGGTCGTCCACTTCGGACAGGCGTAGGCCGGCGCCGCAGACGGTGACGCTAGCGGGCATCGGGGTTCCCCTTCCCCAGGAGCACGGTGCAGACCGCGCCGCCGAAGCCGTACGCCTGGCTCAGCACCCGGCGCACCGGCCCCCGCCGGCCGGCCGGCTCGACCAGGTCGACGCCGGCACACTCCGGGTCCGGCTCGACGAGCGTCACGTTGCCGGGCACGAGGTCGTACGCGAGCGCGCGTACCCCGATGACGGCCTCCAGCGCGGCGGCCGCGCCCTCCGCGTGGCCCAGCTGTCCCTTCACGGAGGAGAGCACCGGGCGCCGCCGGCCGCCGAGCGCCTTGGCGACCGCGCGGGCCTCGACGGCGTCGTTGGCCGGCGTTCCGGTGCCGTGCGCGCAGACCCAGTCGACGTCGTCCGGCTCGACCCGGGCGCGGTCGAGGCAGGTCTGGATCGTGGCGATCAGGCCGGCGCCGTCCGGGTGCGGCTGGGTCAGGTTGTGCGCGTCGGCGGCGGACGCGGTAGCCAGCACCCGGGCCAGTGGCTTACGGCCGCGGGCGGCGACCCGCTCGGCCCGCTCCAGCACGAGCACCGCCGCCCCCTCGCCCGGCATCGTGCCCCGGCGCCCCGCGTCGAACGGCCGGATCGCGTCGGCGGCGAGCGCCCGCATCGACGTGAAGAACGCGAACACCTCCAGCGAAAGCTCGTCCGCCCCGCCGCAGACCGCCACGTCCACCTCGCCGGAGGCCACCGCCGCGGCGCCGGCGGCGATCGCCTCGTTGCCGGCCGAGCAGCCCGGCGCCAGCAGCACCGCCGGACCGTCCACTGTGACCACCTGGCGTACGGCGGCGAGCAGCTCGTCGGGGCGGGCCCAGGCCCGGTCGGCCACGCCGAGCGGTCCGCGCCCGATCGCCCGGTCGAGCAGCGGCCGGGTACCCATGACCGTGCCCACGAACAGTCCCAGCCGCCCGCGCCGCCGGTGTGCCGGCAGCCCGGCGTCGCCGAGCGCCTCCAGCGTCGCGGCGGCCAGGTAGCGGGCGGCCAGCGACTCGTGCGGGGGTACCAGCGAGTCGAGCGCCGCGACCGCGCCGGGCGGCACCTCGGCGGCCTGCCGGGTCGGGTACCCGGACAGGTCGTACCGCGTCACCGGCCCGGTGAGCACCCGGCGGTCCTCGATGGCGCGCCACAGCGCGTGCACGCCCAGTCCGGCGGGTGAGACCGCGCCCACGCCGGACACCGCGACGCCGTCACGGTCCAACGCTCAGTCCCCGGCTTCTCAGTACGGTGATCGCCCCGCCGAGGTCCCGCATGCCGGCCGCCTCGTCGTCGGTGAGCTTCAGCCCGAGCTGCCGCTCCATCCGTACGACGAAGTCCACCTTCTGCAACGAGTCGACGCCGAGGTCCTCGTAGAAGGCCGCGCCGTCGGTGATCTCCTCCGCCGGTACGTCGAACACCTCGGCCGCCAGTGCGCGCAGCCGCGTTGCGGACGTCTCCTGTGGCATCGTCTCTCTCCCCTAACCGCTTACTGCCTCCCCAGGCCCGGTACTCGCGGTCGACCGTCTTTGGGAGCGGCCAGGTTCGCCGGGACGATCAACCCCGGGGATCAGACAACGGGCCCGCCGCGCCCGGTCGCACACGGCGTGCGTCGTTTTTCGGGGCCGGAAACGACGTCAGGGCGCCCCCGTTTCCGGGGACGCCCTGCTCAGACCCGCTGTGATCGAAGCTCCCCTCACGTCGCTAGAACGACGTGACGGGAGCTTCGATCACGGGCGGGTCAGGCTTCTGCGACGCCGACGACCTCGCGGAGCTCGACGCCCCAGTAACGCGCGTCCGGCCAGCGCTGGGCGATCTCGACGGCCCGCTCCAGCGACTCGACCTCGAAGATGCAGAGGCCGGCCAGCTGCTCCTTGGCCTCGGTGAACGGCCCGTCCGTGACCGCCGCGACCCCGTCGCGGACCCGGATCGCCTTGGCCTGGGCCGGACCGGCGAGCCCGGCACCGCTGACCCACTCGCCGGTCTTGACCAGCTCCTGCCAGATGTCGCCGGCCTCGTTCTGCAGGCCGCCCATCTCCTCCTCGGACATGGCGGCCGCCGCGGCGGTGTTCTGATAGATCAACATCATGTACTTCACGGCGTAAACCCCTCGTGGTCTCGGTGCCCTGGTCGGGCCCCTCGCACCGGTAGGTCGGAGCGGCACGCTGGTCCTCGACATCGCCCGTGAGATCCACGTCACGGCCCCCGGCGGGGAGAGTCTAGCGACGGGAGATCCGCACCGGTCGGTAATGCTCGTGACTAGAGCGGCCCGCTGGGGGAAACTGAGAGGAGTCTGAACCGCACCTGTTGCCTGGAGGTGCCCATGACGACCGATGTCCACCTGCCCGACTCGATGCCGGTGCTGTCCCGCGGCCGTCACCGCAACCCGCGCAAGGGCGCCTGCTTCATGGAGATGGCGTCCTACCTCGCCGGGGAGCGGTGGAGCGACCATCCGGGCTGCACACACCCGCTGCTCGCCTCACTCGCCCGCCTGGTCAACGACCACACCAGTGACACCGGCCGCCAGCGCCTCGCCGAGCTGATCCCCTCGGTCATCGGCCTGACCAGCGACGACGTCCGCTGGGACGCGTTGATCGCGCTGCGCGCCGCGGAGACCGCCCTGCCGGTCGTCTCCGCCGAGATGCAAAACGCGATGGCCGTCTCGGTGCTCAGCGGCAACCGCCTGCTGGCCGGCCTCGACGGGCGCCCACCGGACACGCTCCGCCCGTCCAGCCGGGGCGCCCTGCTGCGCGCGCCACTCGCGGCCCGCTGGGCACACCGGTTCACCTACGACGTGTCCGTCTCCCGGAGGATGTACCAGCGGCACGGCGCGCCACGCACGGTGGAGTTCGCGGTGCAGGGCATCGCCAGGGCCTGCATCCCCGACGCCGACGAGACCCTGCGCGGCCTCCTCGCCGGCGCCATCGACGACGTGACGGCCACCCAGCCGGCCACGGCGGTCACCCACTCGGCGGTGCGGGCCTGGTAGCGGTGCCGTCCAGGATCTGGGCTGCCGCGACGTCCGCGGTGGTCCGGACCGTTGCGCGGGTACCCCGCGCAAGCGGTCTACAGCTGGCGCGGACCGGGGCAAATCCGGTCTGAAGAACGCCCGGGACGCGCGACCAGGCTCTCTCAGGACTCGTCTTCGTCGGCGGGCTGTGGGGTGTCGCCCTTGCGCACCAGCGCCTCGGGGCGGCAGAGCACGGTGACCTTGTAGGACAGGCCGACGTTGGACCAGATCTCGCCGCGCAGGCCGAGGCAGAGGCCGACCCCGTCGAGCCCGGCGGGGTGCTCGAAGAAGTCGACCTCGGGCTCGGCCAGCGCGCCGACCAGGCCCTGCGTGCCCCGGTCGGTGGCGGGCACCTGCAGGAGGCCGACCACGACCTGCACCTCGACGTCATCGAGGGCGTCCGCGTCGTACCAGTGGGTGTCGGGCAGGAAGAGCCGCGAGTCGACCGCGCGGCGGCGGTAGTTGGGGCCCATCATGCCGGTCTCGCCCGCCGGCTCGTCGCCGATCCAGGCCATCCCGGCGAAGTCACTGCGCAGCCGCCGGCTCTCGGTGTGAAACTCCGTCACGACTGTGTCGATGCGCGGCTGGGCGACGAGGTGCACGTCAGCGTCGGTCACCTGCGGCACCCTAGCATCCGGCCGGACTCCGCTCCCGCCGCGGTTGATCAGGGACTTGATGGAGTGACACGCGGCGCGACACGCCCACCAACTCCCTGATCAACCGGGCGGAGGGTCACGGGCGGGTGGAGGGTTACTCCCAGCGGACCAGCGTTGCGGCGGAAGTGCCGGCTAGGCGGCGGGTGGCCGCCGCGCCGGCGAGCGCACCGGCGAGGGCGGCGGCCGGGACGGTCGCGGCGAGCAGGAGCCCCGACGGGTACTGGGAGAGCCCCGGGCCGGCGCCGATCCCGGTGGTCACCTGGTCGGCGAGCACCCGGAGTACGACCAGCCCGACCGGCAGGCCCACGATGCCGGCGGCGAGCCCGAGCGCCGCCCCGCCGGTCGCCGACTGGGCGAGTGTCTGCCGCACCGTGAAGCCGACCGTGCGCAGCACTCCCAGTACCCGGGCCCGCTCCCGGGCGCCGCTCAGCAGCGCGGCGGCCAGGTTGGCGAGGCTGACGACGAGTACGAGCCCGGCCATCACCTGCAGCGCGACCGTGAAGACGCCAAGCTCGTCGGGGTCTGCCTCGCGGGCCCGTACCGTCGCGGCGGGGCCGAGCCGGTCGCGCAGCGCGGTCGCCAGCGCCTCCGGCGACCCACCCCGGCCGCTCACCAGGAACGCGTCGGGCGTGGCGCCGGGAAGCATCTCGGCCCGGTACATGAGCACCTCGCCGGTGTCTTCGGTCTCGCTGTACCAGCCGACGATCCGCAGCGAGAGCGCTGCCTCACCGGCCCGGATGTCCACTGTGTCTCCCACCGCCAGGCCGAACCGCCGCAGGAACCCGTATCCGGCGACCGCCTCGCCCGCCGCGCGCAGCGGTTCGCCCTCGCGCAGCAGGAAGCCCGCCTGCGCCGGGTCGCCGCCGATCGCCCGAGCCAGAAACGTCTCCTCGCCGAGCGTGGCCCGCCGGTCGGTCTGGGTGTACCAGCCGGCGACCTCGGGCATCGCGGAGAGCGCCGCCGCCGTGCCCGCGCCGCCGGTGCCGTCGCCGGCCACCATCACGTCGTACGGGTCGCCGGCCCGGGCCGGTTCGCTCACGATCCTGTCCATCGTGGACATGAAACCGGCGGCGACCACGACCGCGGCCACGGCGATCGCCAGCGCGGCGGCGGTCAGCGCCGAACGGGCCGGCCGGGCCAGCACGGTGCCGAGGCCAAAGCGGGCGGCCGGGGCGAGCCGCAGCCGCTCCAGCAGCCGCGCGACGCGGGCCGGGGCGGCCGAGCGGGGCGGGGCGTCGCGGAGCACGTCGGTGACCGGCTGGCGGGCGGCCCGCCGCGCCGGGATCACCGTGGCCGCGGCCAGGATCACCCCGACGAACGCGACCGCGATCAGCAGCGACACCACGCTCACCCGCAGCCCGGTGCGGCCCATCGCCGCGGCGAGCCCGACCTGCAGGAGCGGCGCGACGAGCGTGCCGACCACCCAGCCGAGGACCGCGCCGGTCACGCCGAGGAGCAGCGTCTCGCCGAGCAGGCCGCCGACGACCTGCCGGTTGGTGTAGCCGACGGCCTGGAGCATCGCGATCTCGCGGCGCCGGGCCAGCAGCCGCGCCGCGGCCGCGCCGGCCACCACGAAGGCGGCCGCCAGCAGCACGAACACGCCGAACCCGGCGAGCGAGGCGCCGAAGATGAGCTCCCGGACGAGGATGTCGTCGCGGGTGTCCGGCCACGGCTGCACCCCGTCGACACCGGGGAGGGTGCCGAGGCGGGCGGCGGCCGCGTCGGCGGCGTCCGGGTCGGTGAGCCGGCCGATCAGCAGCGCGCCCCGCTCGACCCCGCTGGGCGCGAGCGCGTCGAGCCCGGCCGGAGACACGAAGAGCCGGATCGGGTCGCAGTCGGGATAGAAGCAGTCCGTGAGGTCGACGGCGGTGCCGACCACGGTGAGGGTCGAGGGGCGGCCAGCCACGTCGACACGTACCAGATCGCCGTCGCGGACGCCGGCCTCGACGGCGGTGGCCCGGTCGAACACGACCTCGCCCGCTGCCACCGGCCACCGTCCGGTGCGCAGCTGGGGCGCGCCCACCGCGGACGCCGGCGGGAGCGTGGCGACGCGCGCCTCCACCGACCCGTCGCCGATCTCGACGTCGCCGGTGGTGAACGGGGTGACCGGCCCGGTCGCGGCGAACGCGGCGTCGCCCCGCAGCCCCGCCAGCGCGGCCGGCTCGCCGTAGACCACCAGGTCGGGACGGCCGGAGTCGCGGTAGATCTCGTCGACCTGCGGGCCGCCCTGGCTCTGCACCGAGAGGCCGGCGACCACGGCGGCCGCGGCGAGGGCGGCCACCAGCGCGGTGGCACCGGCGGCGACCTTGCTCCGCCCGCGCAGCCCGGACAGCGCCAGCCGAAGGGTGGCGGACATGGCTCAGCCCTCCAGGTTGATCAGGTTGGCGTACGTGGGGCGCTCCTTGGCACCGGTCAGGTCACGCTCGTCGACGATCTGGCCGTCGAGCATGGTCACGACCCGGTCTGCCGCGGCCGCCACCCTGTGGTCGTGGGTGACCAGCACGATGCTCTGGCCAGCGGCGTGGCGGCGGCGCAGCAGGTCGAGCACCACCTCGGCGGAGGCGGAGTCGAGCGCGCCGGTCGGCTCGTCGGCGAGCAGCACGTCGGGGCGGTGCACGACCGCACGGGCCAGCGCCACCCGCTGCTGCTGCCCGCCGGAGAGCTCGGCCGGCGCGGCGTCGGCGGCGTCGCCCACGCCGAGCTCTTCGAGGATCTCCAGCGAACGGGCGCGCGCCTCTCGCCGCCCGACCCCCTGCAGGACCAGGGGCAGCTCGACGTTGCCGATCACGGTCATCGTCGGCACCAGGTTGAGGAACTGGAACACGAACCCCACGTGCCGCCGGCGCAGCAGCGCCCGACCGCTCTCGCCGCGGTCGTCCAGCCGGGTGCCGGCCAGCCACACCTCGCCGCTGTCCGGTCTGTCCAGGCCACCGAGCAGGTGCAGCAGCGTGGACTTGCCGCACCCGCTCGGGCCGGTGATGGCCACCCAGTCGCCGGCGGCCACGGTCAGGGATACGTCTCGCAGGGCGGCGTACTCCCGGGCTCCGCCGCGGTAGGTCCGCACGAGCGCGCTGGCGCGCAGCAACGGGTCGGTCATGGCTGGTCTCCGTCCGGCTTGGGTGGGGACAGGGGCTGGATCTGGGTGAGCTGCTGCTCGCACGCCTCCAGCCAGCGCAGCTCGGCCTGCAGGTGCAACGCGGCGGCCTGGAGCAGCAGGCCGCTCACGCTGCCCGGCGGGGTCTGCCCGGCCTGGCGGTCGAGGTCGCGCAGCGCCTCGAAGCACCGCTGGCGGTGGTCGGTGATGATCGCGCGGGCGTCGATGCCCGGGATCACGTCCGCGGCGAGCCGGGCCGTGACCAGCCGCAGCAGCACGTCCGGCTTGACGATCGGGGTGTCGGGGCGCTCGGCGAACCACTCGCGCAGCGCCTTGGTGCCGGTGTCGGTGAGCCGGTAGACCTTGCGGTCCCGCTTGTCACCGCCCGGCGCGGGTGTCTGGGCGACCAGGCCGTCCTTTTCCAGCCGGCCGAGGGTGACGTAGATCTGGCCGACGTTGACCTCCACACCGGCGCCGGCGAAGAGCTCGTCGTATCGCCGGCGCACCTCGTAGCCGTGTGCCGGGCCGGCCGCCAGCAGGCCGAGTACGACGTACTTCATCGACGCTCCTCCAATACCTAACGGCTAGAGCTTAACTGTTAGGTATTGCCTGTCAAGACCAGCCTGGTCCGAGTGCCGCTCGCGGAGTTCAGTTCTTGCGGATATGGATCAGCTTCTTGCGTTGATCAGTCTGAATTTGTATCGTCATCGCCACGTAACACAGGTGCGCCCCACGCGCCCGGGCGTGGCGACTCACCGGTCTGGCCCCCTCTGTCGCCCACGGAAGTAGGTGCCGCACCGCCATGTCCCGAAGATCCGCAAGAGCACTCGTCGCCGCCGTAATGCTGGTGGCGGGGGTCGCGGTCGCGACGCCCGCCGAGGCCGCCGCCGGCCCCAGCCTCGCCGCCGGACGCACCGCGTCGGCCAGCGCCACCGCCGCCTCGTTCCCCATCGCCAACCTCACCGACGGCGACCAGGCCACCTACTGGCAGGGCTCCGGCGCCTTCCCCCAGTGGGCGCAGGTCGACCTGGGCGCCAGCCGCTCCATCGACCAGGTGCGGCTCCGGCTTCCGGCCGGCTGGAGCCAGCGCACCCAGACGCTCTCCGTGCAGGGGAGCCCGAACGGCAGCACGTTCGCCACGATCGTCTCCTCGGCGGCGTACACGTTCGCGCCGGGCAACGGCAACACCGTGACGATCGACTTCGCCGCCACCACCGCCCGGTACGTGCGGGTCGACGTCACCGCCAACACGGGCGCGCCAGCGGCACAGCTCTCCGCGCTCGACGTCTTCGCCGTCGCGGCCGCCGGGCCCAACCTCGCGGCCGGCAAGGCGATCCAGGTCAGCAGCACCCAGGGCGGCTTCCCCGGCGGCAACGCCAACGACGCCAACCAGGGCTCGTACTGGGAGAGCGCCAACAACGCGTTTCCACAGTGGATCCAGGTGGACCTCGGCTCGTCGGTGAGCGTCAACCAGCTCGTGCTCAAGCTGCCGGCCGGCTGGGAGACCCGCACCCAGACACTGACCGTGCAGTCGAGCGGCAACGGATCGTCGTTCGGCACGCTGGTCGCCTCCGCCGGGTACGTCTTCAACCCGGCGAGCGGCAACACCGTGACCATCGACTTCACCGCGACCACGACCCGGTACCTGCGGCTGAACATCACCGCCAACACCGGCTGGCCGGCCGGGCAGGTCTCTGAGCTGGAGGTCTACGGCCCGGCGACCGGTGACACCCAGCCGCCGAGCGTGCCCGGCAACCTCGCCTACACCCAGCCGGCCACCGGGCAGATCCGGCTCACCTGGAGCGCCTCGACCGACAACGTCGGCGTCACGGCATACGACGTCTACGCCAACAACGAGCTCCGCACGAGCGTGGCCGGAAACGTCACCACGTTCACCGACAACCAGCCGGACGGCACCACGGTCTCGTACCACGTGCGGGCCCGGGACGCCGCCGGCAACCAGTCCGCCAACAGCAACACCGTCACCCGGCCGGGCGGACCGACCGGCGGCACCAACCTCGCGGTCGGCAAGCCGATCACCGAGTCCGGCCACGTGCACACGTACGTCCCGACCAACGCCAACGACGACAACGTCGGCACGTACTGGGAGTCCAACGGCTTCCCCGGCACGCTGACCGTGCAGCTCGGCGCGAACGCGAGCATCAGCTCGGTCGTGCTGCGGCTCAACCCGGACCCGATCTGGGGGACCCGTACGCAGACGGTGCAGGTGCTCGGCCGGGAGCAGAGCGCGTCCGGCTTCGGCAACCTGGTGTCGGCGCAGACGTACACGTTCAACCCGGCCGCCAGCAACACCGTGACGATCCCGGTCACCGCGACCGTCGCGGACGTGCAACTGCGCTTCACCGCCAACTCCGGGGCACCGGGCGGGCAGGTGGCGGAGTTCCAGGTGATCGGCACGCCGGCACCCAACCCCGACCTCACCGTCACCGGCATCACGTCCAGCCCGGCCGCGCCGGTGGAGACCAGTGCCATCACCCTCTCCGCCACCGTGCGCAACGCGGGCAGCGCGGCCTCCGGGGCCACGGACGTCAACTTCTACCTGGGTACGACGCTCGCCGGCACCGCCGCCGTCGGTGGGCTCGCGGCCGGCGCCTCGGCCACGGTCTCGGCGAACATCGGTCCACGCGACGCCGGCACCTACCAGGTGACCGCCAAGGTGGACGAGGACGGCGACGTCATCGAGCAGAACGACGCCAACAACTCCTTCACCAGCCCCACGTCCCTTGTGGTCACTCCGGTGTCCAGTTCGGACCTGGTGGCCGCGGCGGTGGGCTGGACGCCGAACAACCCGTCGAACGGCAACACCGTCACGTTCACCGCGTCGATCCGCAACCAGGGCAACATCGCCTCGGCGGCCGGCGCGCACGGCGTCACGCTGACCGTACTGGGCGACTCCGGTACGGCGGTGCGGACGCTCACCGGCTCGTACAGCGGCGCGATCGCGGCTGGCGCCACCACACCGGTGCTCAACCTCGGCACGTGGACCGCCGGCAACGGCCGGTACACGGTCCGGGTCGTGCTCGCGGGCGACGCCAACGAGCTGCCGGTCAAGCAGGCCAACAACACCAGCGAGCGGCCGCTCTTCGTGGGTCGCGGCGCCAACATGCCGTTCGACATCCTGGAGGCGGAGGAGGGTACGGTCGGCGGCGGTGCGGCGGTCATCGGTCCAAACCGGACGATCGGCGACCTCGCCGGTGAGGCCTCCGGCCGCCGGGCGGTCACGCTCAACCAGAACGGCGCGTACGTGCAGTTCACCACCCGCGGCGACACCAACACGCTGGTCACCCGCTTCTCCATCCCGGACTCCGCCGGCGGTGGCGGCACGACCAGCACGCTCAACGTGTACGTCAACGACGTGTTCCACAAGGCGATCCCGCTGACCTCGAAGTACGCGTGGCTGTACGGCGCGGAGGCCGGCCCCGGCAACTCGCCGGGCGCGGGGAGCCCGCGGCACATCTACGACGAGGCGAACATCTTCCTCAACTCGACCGTGCCCGCCGGCAGCCGGATCAAGCTGCAGAAGGACGCGGCGAACAGCGGGACGTTCGCCATCGACTTCGTCAGCACGGAGCAGGTCTCGCAGGTGGGCAACCCGGACCCGGCGCGGTACACCACACCGACCGGCTTCACCCACCAGGACGTGCAGAACGCGCTCGACCGGGTACGGATGGACACCACCGGCAACCTGGTCGGCGTCTACCTACCCGCCGGCGACTACCCGACGTCGAGCAAGTTCCAGGTGTACGGCAAGGCCGTGCGTGTGGTCGGCGCCGGCGCCTGGTACAGCCGGTTCGTCGCGCCGCAGAACCAGGAGAACACCGATGTCGGCTTCCGCGTGGAGAACGCGGCGGCGGGCTCGGTCTTCACCGGCTTCTCGTACTTCGGCAACTACACCGCCCGCAACGACGGGCCGGGCAAGGTCTTCGACCTGCAGAACGTCTCCGGAATCACCATCGACGGGATCTGGGCCGAGCACCAGATGTGCCTCTACTGGGGACTCAACACCGACAACATGACCATCCGCAACAACCGGATCCGGAACGGGTTCGCGGACGCCATCAACATGACCAACGGCAGCACGGGCAACCTGGTCAGCAACAACGAGTCCCGGGCGTCCGGCGACGACAGCTTCGCGCTCTTCGCGGCCACGGACGGCGGCGGCGGGGCCCAGCGGGACAACGTGTTCGAAAACCTCACGTCGATCCTGACCTGGCGGGCCGCCGGTGTCGCGGTCTACGGCGGGCTGGGCAACACGTTCCGCAACATCCACGTGGCGGATACGCTGGTGTACTCCGGTGTCACCATCAGCTCGCTCGACTTCGGCATCCCGATGGACGGCTTCGGCGCCGACCCGCCGACCGTGTTCGACGGGCTGTCGATCGTCCGGTCCGGTGGTCACTTCTGGGGCGCGCAGACCTTCCCCGGCATCTGGGTCTACTCGGCAACGAAGGTGTTCCAGGGGATCCGGGTCAGCAACGTCGACATCGTCGACCCGACGTACCACGGCATCATGTTCCAGACCGACTACGTGAACGGTCAGCCGCTGTTCCCGGTGGCGGACACCGTCTTCACCAACGTCTCCATCTCGGGGGCGCAGCGCAGCGGTGACGCGTACGACGCCAAGTCCGGCTTCGGCATCTGGGCCAACGAGTTGCCCGAGCCCGGCGAGGGTCCGGTGCGCGGCTCGGTGACCTTCAACAACCTGCGGTTCAGCAACAACGTCCAGAACATCCGGAACACGACGACAACGTTCACCATCAACGTCAACTAGTGCTCCACCCGTGATCAAAGCTCCTCTGAAGTCGCTAGAACGACTTGGGAGGAGCTTTGATCACGTGCGGGGTCCTGCTGCTCGGCACCGCGGTCGACGGAGCCGCCGGCACGGTGACCACAATGGACGTCAGCAGGAGGCCACGCCGGCTCAGCCACCGGCCGGAGAAGCCGGTCAGCCGCCCCTCGGGTGTCTCCGGTCCGGGCACGAGCAGCGCCGCCTCGAACGTGCCCGCGTCGGGGTCGATCGCGATCCGCGCCTCGCTGAAGTCGAGCCACTCGCCGGTGAGCGGAAACCACGCCTTGTACACCGTTTCCTTGGCGCTGAAGAGCAGCCGGTCCCAGTGCATGCCGGGGGCCCGCGCGTCGAGGTCGCGGAGCATCGCCAGCTCCTCGGCGAGCGCGATCGCGTCGAGCACGCCCTCGGGAAGCGGCCCGGCGGGCTCCGCGTCGACGCCGAGCGTGCGCACGTCGCTGTCGAGCGCGAGCGCGCAGGCCCGGTATCCCTCGCAGTGGGTCATCGTGCCGACCACGCCGGCCGGCCACTGGGGCGCGCCGCGCTGGCCGGGCAGGATCGGCACCGGCCGGTGACCCAGCCGGGCCAGCGCCTGCCGGGCGCAGCCGCGCACGGTGGTGAACTCCCGCCGCCGCTTGTCGACGGCGCGGGCGACGATGGCCTCCTCCTCGGGGAAGAGCTGGACCGGCGTGGCGTCGTCGTACGCCTCGACGGCCACCACGGCCGCCGGGAGAAGCTCAGCCAACACGGGCACCGTCCACAGTGGGCAGAATCTGGCGGGGTCCCCGCGGCGGCGCTGCGCGCGCCCGCCACTCACGCGGGTAGCCGAGCGAGACCTCCTCGAACCGTACGCCGTCGAACCAGTTGACCCGCGGGATGTGCAGGTGGCCGTAGACGACGGCCGCGGAGTTGAAGCGCACGTGCCAGTCGGCGGTGTGCACGGTGCCGCACCACTGGGCGAACTCGGGGTGGTACAGGATGTCGGTCACCGCGCGCACGAGCGGGAAGTGGTTGACGAAGACGGTCGGCAGCTCGGGGCGCTCGCGCTCGGCCAGCCGGCGCAGCGTCAGCTCCAGCCGGGCGGCGCACCAGGCTTCGCGGGTCGGGTAGGGGTCGGGGTGCAGGAAGAACTCGTCGGTGCAGACCACGCCCGCGTCGTACGCGTTCGCGAGGGACGCCTCTTTGGTGTCGAAGCCCGGCATCCGGAACGTGTAGTCGTACAACAGGAAAAGCGGCACGACAGTGACGGGACCGCCCTCACCCTCCCAGATCGGGTACGGGTCTTCCGGGGTCACCACGCCGAGGCCGCGACACAGCTCGACGAGGTGCTGGTAGCGCGCCTCGCCCCGCAGCTGGACGCTGTCGTCCTTGGGCGTCCACAGCTCGTGGTTGCCCGGCGCCCACACCACCTTGCGAAAGCGGCCGGCCAGCAGCCGCAGGGTCCACTCGATGTCAGCCGCCATCTCGCCGACGTCGCCGGCGACCAGCAGCCAGTCGTCGTCGGTCTCGGGACGGTACCCCTCCACGAGCTCGCGGTTATCCGCGTACGCCACGTGCAGGTCGCTGATCGCCAGGAGCTTGGGCTGTACGGGCACCCGTCGATCCTAGCCGCGCCGCACGAGGCCGATGCTCAGCCGACCAGTGACTCCAGCGGCACCGACGGGTCGGCGAGGCGGTCGAGGTCGACGGCGGTCCCGGCGTAGCCGGCGCGGACCAGGGCCTGGATCTGGTCCTGCACGTCCCACACGTTGACGTTCATGCCGGCGAGCACCCGGCCGCCCTTGGTCCAGAAGACCACCAGCTCCGGGGTCTTGCCGTCCACGATGGACGGCTCGCCGCGGAAGACGACGCGGTCGTAGCCGCGGGGCGGCACCCAGCCCGCGTACTCCATGCCGAGGTCGTACTGGTCGGTGAAGAAGTACGGCACGCGGTCGTACGACACGGGCTGGCCGAGCATCGAGCGGGCCGCGGCCGGGCCACCGTTGAGCGCGTTGGACCAGTGCTCGACGCGGATCCGCGCGCCGACCAGCGGGCTGTGGAAGCGGGCCACGTCGCCGCACGCGTACACGTCGGGGTCGGCGGTGCGCAGCGCCGCGTCGGTGACCACGCCGTCGTCGACCGCGAGGCCGGCCGTCTCGGCCAGCTCGGTCGCCGGGCGGATGCCGACGCCGACGACCACCAGGTCGGCGGGGATCTCCGTGTTGTCATCGAGCACCACATCGGACACCTGGCCGCTGACGCCGCCGAACTCGCGCACACCGGCCTCGAAGTGGAACCGCACGCCGCACGCCTCGTGCAGGTCGCGGAAGAGCGTGGCGACCTCTTGGCCGAGCACGTTGTACAGCGGGAGGGGCGCCGCCTCCACGACGGTGACCGCGCAGCCGTGCTCGCGGGCGGCCGCGGCGACCTCGAGCCCGATCCAGCCGGCGCCGACCACCACCACGTCGCCCCCGGTGCGCAGGCGGTCGAGCAGCGCCTCGGCCTCGTCCATCGTGCGCAGGTAGCGGATGCCGTGGGCGTCGGAGCCGGGCACGTCGAGCGTGCGGACGCGCGAGCCGGTGGCCAGCAGCAGCTTGTCGTAGCGCAGCTCCTCGACCCCGTCGAGGGTGACCGTGTGCGCGGCGACGTCGAGGTGGGTGGCGCGGCGGCCGAGGACCAGCTCGACGTCGTGCTCCGCGTACCAGCCCGCGTCGTGCACGAACGCCTTCTCCTGCGGCTCCTTGCCGGCCAGGTAGCCCTTGGAGAGCGGGGGCCGCTCGTACGGCCGGTCGGTCTCCTCGCCGACCAGGACCAACCGCCCGGCGTAGCCCTCCTCGCGCAGCGTCTGGGCGGCCTTCGCGCCGGCCAGGGAAGCGCCGATGATCAGATACATGCAGCTCAGCCTCCGGTCAGTCGCTGGTGCCAGGCGACGGCGGCGGGGTCGGTCAGGGAGGCCACCTGGTCGATCACCACTCTAAGCCGACTCGGGTCGTCCGGCGCGGCCTTCCACAATGGCGCGAAGATCGGGTCCAACCCGTCCGGCGCCCGCGCCGCCAGCGCCCGGACCAGGTCGGCGAGGATCTCCCGCTGCCGCTCGTACCACATCTCGGCGCCCTCACGGCGCATCACGTAGCGCAGGGCCATCCCCTTGAGGAGCGCGCACTGGGCCCGGATCAGGCGCGGTACGACCAGGTCCGCGTCGTACCGGCGCAGCGGCCCGTCCCCCGAGGCCTCCTTGGTGGCCTCGACCGCGGAAGCCACGAAGCGCCCGATCTGCACGCTCGTCGCGCCCTTGAGCGCGGCCTGGGCACGGTAGCTGCCGTCGTATCCGGCCAGCGGCGCGAGCGCGGGGTCGGCGAGCAGGCCGGTGAGCACCTCGGCCAGGTCGCCGGGGGTCTCGGCGGAGTAGGCGGCCGACACGTCCGCGCAGAGCGCCGCGCGCTCGTCGGCGTCGACCAGCAGCCGGCCGAGCGCGATGTAGCCGCCGTGCACGCCGTCTTCGACGTCGTGCACCGAGTAGGCGACGTCGTCGGCCCAGTCCATGACCTGGGCCTCCAGGCACCGCTCCTCCCCCGCCACCCCCGCGCGCACCCAGGCGAAGATCTCCGCGTCGTCGGCGTACACGCCGAACTTGCGCCGCCCCGGGCGGCGCGGCCAGGGATATTTACAGGTCGCGTCGAGCGAGGCCCGGGTGAGATTGAGGCCGGCGCCGTCGACCTTGGCCTCCAGCCGCGTGAGTACGCGCAGCGTCTGCGCGTTGCCCTCGAAGCCGCCGCACTCCCGCGCGACGGCGTCGAGCGCGTCTTCGCCGTTGTGGCCGAACGGTGGATGCCCGAGGTCGTGGGCGAGCCCGGCCACGTCGACCACGTCCGGGTCGCAGCCCAGCCGGGCACCCATCTCCCGGGCGATCTGCGCGACCTCCAGCGAGTGGGTCAGCCGGGTGCGCAGGAAGTCGTCGGAGCCGGCGGTGTGCACCTGGGTCTTGGCGGCCAGCCGGCGGAACGCCGCCGAGTGGAGCACCCGCGCCCGATCCCGCTCGAACGGGCTGCGCCCGTGTCCCGTGTCCTTGCGCGGCTCGGGCACGAACCGCTCGGCCTCGATCACGCCCTGACTCTATCGCCGCCGGGCCCTCGCCGAGCGGAGCGAGCGGCGGGGTCCTACCCGCGCTGCTTCAGGACGCAGAACTCGTTGCCCTCGGGGTCGGCCAGGACCACCCAGGCGGCGTTGCCCTGGCCCACGTCGACGTGGCGGGCGCCCATGTTGACCAGGCGCTCGACCTCGGCCTCCTGGTCGGCGGGGCGGAGGTCGACGTGCAGGCGGTTCTTGCCGGCCTTGGCGTCCGGGACGGGCACGAAGATCAAACCGGGCAGTTCCTCGGGCGTACGGCGGATCTCCACCTCGTCGGGCCGCTCGTAGGTGATCTGGTAGCCGAGCGCCTCGGCCCACCAGCGCGCGAGGCGCGCCGGATCCAGCGCATCGACGACCAGGTTCTCCCAGCGGCTGCCCATAGGTATGCCTCCCGATTTGTACCCAGTTGTCGTCCGGCGACGCCTTATCGCCAGACGACGCCAAAGTGACGACCACGTTACGCCCAGGATCATCATCCCCGGTGCCGCCGGTACGCGTGACCCCGGGAGGGGCCGAGTGGCAACCGCCGATCATCCGAGATTCGCTGGCCGATCGCCGGCCGTACTCGGGCGGCCGCGCGCGGTAACGTGCTGGCGCGACAACGACCGGACCGGCGTGGCGGCTGCTGGTCGACATAACTACGCCCGGAGCTCGACACCCACCTGGCCGGACTGGGTAGCGAGCGCTCCTCCGGGCCGAGGAGCTATTGCAGTGTCCGGCATTGACGACTGCCTCGCGCAGGCGATGGCGATCAATGGCGCCATCGGCGCCAGCATCATCGACCACACGACCGGCTTCGCCGTCGGCGCGGTTGGGCGGGCCCCCACCGACGACCCCGACGCCACCTGGGCCGGCACCGCCGAGATCGTCAACGTGGCGGCCACCGGTGCCCCGTTCGCGTCGGCGCGGCCGGGCGACCGCGTCGAAGACATCATCATCACCACGCTCGACGGCTACCACCTGATCCAGCAGGTGCACACGGTCTTCGACAGCCGGCTCGTGCTTTATCTGTGGCTGGACCGGGCCCAGGGCAACCTGGCGATGGCCCGCAGGCAGTTGCGGCAGCTCGCCGACGGGCTGGCCGGTGTCCCGGCCGGCTCGGGCGCGGCCGCCGCTCCGGTCCCCAGCGCCGGCCGGTAGGGCGGTGAAGACCGCGCGCACGGGCAAGGCCGTGCTCCCACGCCGTACCCTGACCCAGCTCGCCGGCGCCGGTGAGACCGGAGCGCTGCACGTCGAGGGCGAGCCCGGCGGCATCGTGTACCTGACCGACGGCTGGGTCAGCTACGTCGAGTCCCCGGCCTCGCCGGGTGTTGGCGAACTGCTCACCACCTCCGGCCGCCTGCCCGGGCAGGTGTGGGAAGCGGCCGCCGCCAGCGGCGACGAGGTCGGCCCGCTGCTGGTCGCGCAGGGCCACCTCACCCAGGGCGAGCTCGAGCTCTGCACGCTCGGGGCGATCTACGACGCGGCGTTCTTCGTGCTGTCGCCGGCACCCGTCCGGGTCCGGTTCGGGGCCGGCGAGCGGCACCCGCTCGGCCCGGTCTGCCAGGTCGACGCCGGGGTACTCGGCCGCGAGCTGACCCGCCGCCGCAGGCTGCTCGACGACGCCCACCCGTCCTCCGATGTGGACACCGGGCCGCTGGTGGCGGTCCCGCGCGCGCCGGTGCCGCGGCTGGTGCTCAGCGGGGCGCAGTGGGAGCTGATCGTCCACTGTGACGGCCAGCGGAGCGCGACCGACCTCGCGCGGCTGGTCGGGCGGGCCGGATACACGACCCTGCTGGAGCTGCGCCGCCTCGCGGCCGCCGGCCTGGTCACGGCCGCGCCGCCGGACGAGCCGCAGGCGGCCGCGCCGCCCGGAACAGGAAAGCCGCCGGAGCCGAAGGCTGGCACCGCGGCCGGCACAGAGAAGCCCGCGGAGCCGAAGGCCGGCGCCACACCCGGCCCCACCGCGAAGCCATCGCCGCCGGTCCCCCGGCGGGCGACCAACTCGCGCCGCGCGGTGGCGGCCGGCGGTGGTGGCCGCACCAACCAGACCGAGGCCCGGCTGCCGCGCCGCACACCCGGACAGCAGCCGTCCGGCCCGGATCCACCGCCCGCGTTCCGGGACGAGCTGGACGAGGCCCTGCTCACCCGCATCCGGTCGGGCCTGGAAGCCCTGTGACGCAACGGAACACCATCACCGAAGGGGGGATGATCCTTGGACGGGATCGCCGAGTTACGGGCGCTGCGGCAGCGGCTGCCCGACATCGCCGGCGCGGGGGGGGGGGGCCCCCCCGGGATGCTCAGCGCCCGCGACATGGGCCCCGGGGGGGCGCGGCGGCCGCGCCCGCCCCCCCGCCCCGGGGCGGCCCCCCCCCCCCCCGACGGCATGCTCATCGCCAGCGACATGGGCACCGGTAGGGAACGGGAGCCCGGTGGCGTGGAGGCGGAAACCGTAGCCGCGCTCTCCGCCGCCAGCCTCGGGCTGGGGCAGCGGTTCGCCGCCACCGTCCAGCAGGGTCACCTGCGCGAGACGGTGATCCAGGCGGACGGCGGCTCCGTCGTCGTGTACGCGGCGGGCCGCGGCGGCCTGCTGACCGTGCTCACCCGCCCGCACGCCAACCTCGCCCGCTTGCACCACGAGGCCCGCCAGGTCGCGGCCCGCCTCGGCCGGATCGTCGACGGTCGCGGGATAACCCAGCCGCCGACGCCCGCCCCGGCGGCGAACGCCCCGGACCGGCACCGCCTCGCCCGCCGCACACCCATGGCCACGATCAGCCGATAGCAGGCCCACGAGCATCCACAGAAGACAATCCACACAGGACAGGAGTGCACCACCCCATGGCTGACATGGACGCGAGCCTCAAGGAAATCATGCAGATCGACGGTGCCATCGGCGCCGCGCTGGCCGACTACACCAGCGGTATGGCGCTCGGCACGATCGGCGGCACCAAGGACCTCGACCTGGCCGTCGCGGCCGCCGGCAACACCGACGTGGTGCGGGCCAAGCTGCGCGCCATGGAGATGCTCAACATCAAGGAAGCGATCGAAGACATCCTGATCACTTTGGACACCCAGTACCACCTGATCCGGCCGCTCACCGGTCGCGCGGGCAAGGGGCTGTTCCTCTACGTGGCCCTGCTCAAGGGGCGCGCCAACCTCGCCATGGCCCGCCACCAGCTGCGCCAGATCGAGGAAAACCTCGACGTCTGAGCGCCCGATCCGTTCGCCGGCCGGGGAGCACGCCCTCCCCGGCCGGCGGGCACCGGGCGGTTCAGCGGCTGTCCGAGCCCACCGCGGTCTCGATCGCCGCGCGGCCGGCCTCCAGCCGCGCGATCGGCACCCGGAACGGCGAGCAGGAGACGTAGTCCAGCCCCACCTCGTGGAAGAAGTGCACCGACTCCGGGTCGCCGCCGTGCTCGCCGCAGACGCCGATCTTGAGGTCCGGCCGGGCCGCGCGCCCCTCGTCCACCGCGATCCGCACCAGCCGCCCGACGCCGTCCCGGTCGATCGACTCGAACGGCGAGATGCCGAAGATGCCCAGCTCCAGGTAGCGCCAGAAGAACGCGCCCTCGACGTCGTCCCGGGAGAAGCCCCAGGCCATCTGGGTGAGGTCGTTGGTGCCGAACGAGAAGAACTCGGCCGCCTCGGCGATCTGCCCCGAGGTCAGCGCCGCCCGCGGCACCTCGATCATCGTGCCGATCGACACGTCGTCGGCGCCCGCCTCGGCGATGATCCGCTCGGCTTCGGCGCGTACCGTCTCCAGCTCCTGCACCGCGCCGACGAGCGGCACCATGATCTCCGGACACGGGTTGCCGCCGCGGCGCGCACACTCGGCGGCGGCTTCGGCGATGGCCCGTACCTGCATCGCGAACAGGCCCGGGATGACCAGCCCCAGCCGTACGCCGCGCAGGCCCAGCATCGGGTTCTGCTCGTGCATCCGGCGTACGGCGGCGAGCAGCGCCTCGGCCTTGCCCGCGTTCTCGCCCCGCTCGTGCGCGACCGCCACGCTCACGGCCAGCTCCTCCAGCGACGGCAGGAACTCGTGCAACGGCGGGTCGATCAGCCGTACGGTGACCGGAAGCCCGTCCATCGCCTCGAAGATCTCCAGGAAGTCGGCCCGCTGCAAGGGAAGCAGCGCGTCCAGCGCCTCCTGCCGCTCGCCCTCGGTGCGGGCGAGGATGAGCCGCTCGACCAGTTCGCGCCGGTCGCCGAGGAACATGTGCTCGGTGCGGCACAGGCCGATCCCCTCGGCCCCGAAGCGCCGCGCCCGCGCCGCGTCATGCCCGGTGTCGGCGTTCGTCCGGACCCGCAGCCGCCGCGCCGCGTCGGCGTGCGACATGATCCGGTGTACGGCCGACACGAGCGGGTCGACCTCGTCCTCCTCCGGTGACAGCTCGCCCTCGAAGTAGCGGACCACTTCGGACGGTCGCACCGGCACCTCGCCGACGTACACCCGGCCGGTCGTGCCGTCGATGGAGATGACGTCCCCCTCGACGATCGTCGTACCGTCCACTGTGAACTTCTTCTTGCGGGTGTCCACATCGAGCGCGTCGGCGCCGCTGACGCACGTCTTGCCCATCCCACGCGCCACGACGGCCGCGTGGCTCGTCTTGCCGCCGCGCGAGGTGAGGATGCCCTGTGCCGCGATCATGCCGGCGAGGTCGTCCGGGTTGGTCTCCCGGCGGACCAGGATGACCGCCTCGCCCTCCTTGGCCAGCTCGACCGCGCGGGGCGCGTCGAAGACCGCCTTGCCGACCGCCGCGCCCGGGGACGCGCCCACGCCCTTGGCGAGCGGCTTGGGCTCGTCGGTGAGGTCGAAGCGGGGGAACATCAGCTGGCCGAGCTGGGCGCCGTTGACCCGCCGCGCCGCCTCGTCCAGGTCGATGAGCCCTTCGTCGACGAGCTGGCCGGCGATGATGAACGCGGCCGCCGCGGTGCGCTTGCCCACCCGGGTCTGCAGCATCCACAGCTTGCCCTGCTCGATGGTGAACTCGATGTCGCACAGGTCCTTGTAGTGACCCTCCAATGTGGCCATGATGCCGAGCAGGTCGTCGTACGACCTCTTGTCCAGCCGCTCCAGCTCCTGCAGCGGGATCGTGTTGCGGATGCCGGCCACCACGTCCTCGCCCTGCGCGTTGGCCAGGTAGTCGCCGTAGATGCCCTGGGTGCCGGAGGCCGGGTCGCGGGTGAAGGCGACGCCGGTACCCGAGTCCGGGCCGAGGTTGCCGAAGACCATCGCCACCACGTTCACGGCGGTACCGAGGTCGGCCGGGATCCGCTCCTGGCGGCGGTAGAGCACGGCCCGCTCGGCGTTCCACGACTCGAAGACAGCGCGGATCGCCAGGTCCATCTGCTCCCGGGCGTCCTGGGGAAACTCGCGCCCGGTGTGCTTGGCGAAGATCTTCTTGTACGCGTCGACCAGCGCCCGCAGGTCGCCGTCGTCCAGGTCGAGGTCGTTGTCGGTGCCGCGGGCCCGCTTGGCCTCGTCGAGCGCGTGCTCGAACTCCTCGCCCGGCACCTCGCACACCGTCTTGCCGAACATCTGGATCAGCCGCCGGTACGAGTCCCACGCGAACCGCTCGTCGCCACCGGCCTGCGCGGCGAGGCCGGACACGCTCGCGTCGTTGAGCCCGACGTTGAGGACGGTCTCCATCATGCCCGGCATCGAAAAGCGGGCGCCCGAGCGGACCGAGACCAGCAGCGGGTCGGCCGCGTCGCCGAGGCGCTTGCCGCGCGCCTCCTCCAGGTCGGCCAGGTGCCGGTCGACCTGCTCGCGCAGCCCGTCCGGCTCGCGACCGGTGGTCAGGTACGCCCGGCACGCCTCTGTGGTGATGGTGAAGCCCGGCGGCACGGGCAGCCCGAGGTTGGTCATCTCGGCGAGGTTGGCCCCCTTGCCGCCGAGGAGGTCCGCCATGTCCTTGTTGCCTTCGGCGAAGTCGTACACGTAGACGTCGTTCGCTGCCGATTTCGCTGCCACCAGAGCCTCCTGCCACCGCGTTCACCGTTGAACGAACGGTCTAATCCCAAGAGGGTTTAGTACCCAATGGTGGGCGAAGGTTAAGCGAGATACGCCACGTCTCGGGAGGGTTCGGTGACCATGCGCACACCTGCCAGGGGTGTGACGTTCACGCCCGTTTCTGGGAACGATCCCATGCGCAGTTTCGCGCGTCAGCCGCCGGAGTCGTCGTGTTCGGCGTCGTCCGGGACGGCCTCGGAGTCGCGGTCGTCGAGCCACCCGTACGGCAGGACGACCCGGGCCGGCGCGTTGGTGCGGCCGCGCGGCTGGCCCAGGACGTCCGTCGGAAACGGCTCGCCCGCGTCGACCTTGCCCAGCAGGTCGTCGAGCTCGGCCAAGGACGAGGCCATCGCCATCGAGCGGCGCAGCTCGGCGCCGACCGGAAAGCCCTTCAGGTACCAGGCGACGTGCTTGCGAAAGTCGGTGACCGCCTCCCGCTCGGCGCCCCACCAGTCGACCAGCAGCTCGGCGTGGCGACGCATGATCCGGGCGACCTCGCCCAGCGTCGGCAGTACGCGCTCGGAGCGGCCGGCGAACCCGGCGGCCAGGTCGGCGAAGAGCCATGGGCGGCCCAGGCAGCCCCGCCCGACCACGACACCGTCACAGCCGGTCTCGGCCACCATGCGCAGGGCGTCGTCGGCCTCCCAGATGTCACCGTTGCCCAGCACCGGCACGTCGAGCGCCTGCTTGAGCGTGGCGATCGCCGCCCAGTCGGCGGCGCCGGAGTAGCGCTGCGCGGCGGTACGCGCGTGGAGAGCGACCCAGGCGACACCGGCGTCCTGCGCGGTCAGCCCCGCCTCGACGTAGGTCAGGTGATCGTCGTCAATGCCCTTGCGCATCTTGACGGTGACCGGCAGCCCGGCGGCGTTGTCGACCGCCGCGCGCACGATCGCGCCGAAGAGCCGCCGCTTCCACGGGATCGCCGAGCCGCCGCCCTTGCTGGTGATCTTCTTGACGCTGCACCCGAAGTTGAGGTCGATGTGGTCGGCCAACCCCTCGTCCACCACCCGGCGCACGGCCTTCGCCGTGATCTCCGGGTCGACGCCGTAGAGCTGCATGCTGCGCGGGTGCTCGCCGGCCCCGAACTGGATCAGCCGTTCCGTCTTCGGATTGCGGTGATGCAGGGCCACCGTCGTGATCATCTCGCAGACGTAGAGGCCCGCGCCGTACTCCCGGCAGAGCTGGCGGAACGCCACGTTGGTGATGCCGGCCATCGGCGCCAGCACCACGGGCGGGTCGATCACGTGCCGACCCAACGTCAACGTTCCAGTCACGGCAACCAGGGTAGTTTGGGTTGGTGACCACACCCGATCCGGCGTGCGCCACTGCACAGGGCGACCTTCCGCCCGATCATGGGCCGCGCACGCTCGTCGCCGTCTTCGAGTCGCCCGTCGCCGAGCACCTGATCCGCTTCGCCGCCGACCTGGGCTACCGCACGGTGCTCGTGGAGCCCCAGCCGCGGCTGCTGGCCGGCACCCCCAAGCCACACGGCGACCAGACGGTGGCCAGCGTGAGCGCGGCCGGCCTCGACGAGCACACCGACGTGGTCGTCACCGACCACGACCGCCCGGAGCTGGGCACCATGCTGCGCGACGCGCTCGACAGCAAGGCGCGCTGGATCGGCGTCATGGGCGCCAAGCGCCACACCGCGCCGCACGTCGAGGCGCTCCGGAGCCTCGGCGTCGACGACGAGGCCATCGCCCGGATCCACCGCCCGATCGGCCTCAACATCGGCTCCAAGACCCCGGCCGAGATCGCCCTGGCCACGCTCGCCGGCCTGATCGCAGACCGCAACCGCCGCCCCGGCGGCTTCACCTTCTGACCCCGCCTCGACCACGTTCGAGCTACCGCGACGTCCGCGGTGGTCCAGACCGTTGCGCGGGGGCCCCGGGGGAAACGTGGAGCGCAGCGGAGCGTTTCTTGGGGTGCGTTCCCGCGGCCTCACCCTCCGCCGCGCACGCCCGCCCGCCATCGCGCAGATCTTGGAGAGTTGGGGCACCTATAGCCGCCCTAACTCTCCAAGATCTGCTTGTGGGACCGCGGAGGGCGAGGCGGGTGTCGCGGTAGTCCGGTCCGGAGAATCGATCTTGGGGGTCAGCAGCCGGGGAGGCGGTCGATCAGGTAGCGCTCCACCTGGTCCAGCGGCACCCGCTCCTGCCGCATGGTGTCGCGGTCGCGGACCGTCACGGCGTCGTCCTGCAGCGTGTCGAAGTCGACGGTGACGCAGAACGGGGTGCCAATCTCGTCCTGGCGGCGGTAGCGGCGGCCGATCGCCTGCGAGTCGTCGAACTCCACGATCCACCGCTTGCGCAGCGTGGCGGCCAGCTCGCGGGCCTTGGGCGAGAGCTCGGGGTTGCGCGAGAGCGGGAGCACCGCGACCTTGATGGGCGCCAGCCGCGGGTCGAAACGGAGCACCGTGCGCTTGTCGACGCCACCCTTGGTGTTGGGCGCCTCGTCCTCGTCGTACGCCTCGAGGAGGAAGGCGAGCACCGCGCGGGTGAGGCCGGCGGCCGGCTCGATCACGTACGGCACCCAGCGCTCCTGCTTTTCCTGGTCGAAGTAGGACAGGTCGACGCCGGAGTGCTTGCTGTGCGTGGTGAGGTCGAAGTCGGTGCGGTTGGCGATGCCCTCCAGCTCGGAGAAGTCCGTGCCGCCGAACTGGAAGCGGTACTCGATGTCGACCGTCCGCTTCGAGTAGTGCGACAGCTTCTCCTTCGGGTGCTCGTAGAAGCGCAGGTTGTCCGGGGAGAGGCCGAGGTCGATGTACCAGTTCCAGCGCTCCTGCAACCAGTACTCGTGCCACTGCTCGTCGGTGCCGGGCTCGACGAAGAACTCCATCTCCATCTGCTCGAACTCGCGGGTGCGGAAGATGAAGTTGCCCGGGGTGATCTCGTTGCGGAACGACTTGCCGACCTGCGCGATGCCGAACGGCGGCTTCTTGCGCGCGGAGGTCTCCACGTTGCGGTAGTTGACGAAGATGCCCTGGGCGGTCTCGGGCCGCAGGTAGTGCAGGCCCTCCTCGCTCTCGACCGGGCCGAGGTAGGTCTTCATCAGGCCGTTGAACATGCGCGGCTCGGTGAAGGTGCCCTTGTTGCCGCAGTTGGGGCAGTTGATCTCGGACAGGCCGGCCGGCGGGCGGCCGTGCTTGGCCTCGAACGCCTCCTCCAGGTGGTCGGCCCGGAAGCGCTTGTGGCAGGAGACGCACTCGGTCAGCGGGTCGACGAACGCTTCGAGGTGGCCCGACGCGGCCCACACGTCCGTGGCCAGGATCACGGCGGAGTCGATGCCCACGATGTCGTCGCGCTGCTGGACCATCGTGCGCCACCACTGGCGGCGGACGTTTTCCTTCAACTCCACGCCGAGCGGGCCGTAGTCCCAGGCCGACCGGGTGCCCCCGTAGATCTCGCTGGAGGGGAAGACGAAGCCCCGGCGCTTGGCGAGGCTGACAACGGCGTCGATGCGGTCGGCTGGCATGTGATTTCCTCCTGCGCCGGCTGGCGGTCGGCGGGGACCAGTGAGAAGAGGTTACGGACGGGACTTACAACGGCTACCGCCACCGTACGGTTACCGGCGGCCCAAACCCCAGCAGATTACCCCGCGATGCCGCACACCTCGAACTGGCCGGTGCCCGAGTCCTGGGCCAGCGTGATCTCCAGCCGGTCTCGCCCGCCGGTCGCGTACGTCACGTCGGTCGGCACGGTCAGGTCGGTCAGGTTGACGTCGCCCACCTGGTACGACGTGACCCGCGGCTCGCGCGTCACCCGCGCGGTGAACTGGGCCGGCGTCTCGTCGCGCTGCAGGTCGTCGCAGAGCAGCTCGTACGCGTCCTCGTACTTCCCCTCGGCGAGCGCGTCGAAGTAGTCGCCGACGATCGTGTCGGCCTGCTCGTTGAGCGACTCCGCCTGGGTGATGACGAGCCCGACCAGTGCCGTGCCGCCGGCGCCGCAGCAGAGCACCGCGGCCAGGCCGGCGATGCCGAGGGAGAGCCACATGCGGGCGTTGCGCCCCTCGGTGGGCGGTGCCGCGAACGGCGGCGTCACGCCCGGGCCGGGCGGTGGCGGTGGCGCGTCGGTGGGCGAGGGTGCGCCGGCTGCCAGCGTCATGACGGCAAGCGTAGTGCGCGCCCGCCTCATCACCGGCCCGGATCGGCCGCCCGGTCGCTGCGGGCGGTGCTCACCTCGCCGCCGGGCGTGGCCTCGGCCAGCGCCTCGTACGCCGAGGGCTCGTCGAGCGACTCGGCGAGCAGGGGTGTCGCGTACACCTTCACGTCGAACGCGCCGAGCGCCCGCCGGTACGTGCCGACCGACTCCCACTCGGTGACCAGGCACCAGTACGACGGCTCGTCGAGCGAGCGGGTGAGCCGCCCGCGCAGGTAGCCGGGGCGTGCGGCGAGGGCGGCCAGCGCGGCGTGGGCCCGCTCGGTGAACGACCCGGCCGCGTCCTCCTCGACCACGAACCGGTTCATGACCAGCACGCGCGCCTCCTTAGAGTTGAATCCATGAAGGGTACGCGTGACGCCCGGCTGGCCCGGATCAACCCGACCGCCGCGTTCCTCGGTGCGCTGGTCGTGGTGCTCGTCGGCCTCTTCGCGCCCGGGGCGTTCGGCGGGGTGGTGCTGCTCGCGCTGGCCGCCGGGATGGTCTACCTGATGAGCCGCACCTGGCCGGTGACCGCGCCGCGGACCCGGTCGATCCGGGTGATCATGCTGGGCCTGCTACTCGTGGCGGCACTGTTCAAGATCCTGTGATCGAAGCTCCCTTCACGTCGTTCTAGCGACATGGCGGGAGCTTCGATCACAGGAAAGGCAACAACGGGCATCGACCCATGCGCTTTTGACAATCATTGTCATCTCGGCGGAGAGTAGGGGTTATGCGTAACCGCCCCACCCCTCGGGCCTTCCTCGCCACTGCCGCTGCCGCCGCCCTCGCGCTCGGCGCGCTGACCGCCTGCGGTGACGACGCCTCTTCGGACACCGGTGCCGTCGCCGGCAAGCTCGACGTCGTGGCCGCCTTCTACCCGCTGCAGTTCGTCGCCGAGCGGGTCGGCGGCGACGCCGTGAGCGTGACCAACCTCGCCAAGCCCGGCGCCGAGCCGCACGACCTGGAGCTCAACGCCGACCAGGTCGCCCAGATCGCCGACGCAAAGGTGGTCGTCTACCTCAAGGGCTTCCAGCCGGCCGTCGACGAGGCGGTGGAGCAGCAGGGCGGCGACCGGGCGTTCGACGTGTCGACCGCCGTGCCGCTGCTGGACGCCACGGCGGGCCACGAGCACGAGGGCGAGGAGGCCGGCGCCGAGGAGGAAGAGCACGAGGAGGCGGCGGGCGGCAAGGACCCGCACGTCTGGCTCGACCCCACCCGCCTGGCCACCATCGGCGAGAAGGTCGCCGAGCGGCTCGGCCAGGCCGACCCCGACCACGCCGCCGACTACACGGCCCGCGCGGCGACCTTGCGGACCGACCTGGACACGCTGGACAAGGAGTACGCGGCGGGGCTGAAGACCTGCCAGCGGCGGGAGATCGTGACCAGCCACTCCGCGTTCGGGTACCTGGCCGACCGGTACGACCTGGAGCAGATCGGCATCACCGGCCTCACCCCCGAGGACGAGCCCTCCCCGCAGCGGCTGGCCGAGGTGGCCACCGAGGCGCGTGAGCACAAGGCGACCACGATCTTCTTCGAGACGCTGGTGAGCCCGAAGGTGGCCGAGACCATCGCGAACGAGGTCGGGGCGAAGACCGCGGTGCTCGATCCGATCGAGGGGCTGCAGCCGGGCAGCTCGGACGACTACTTTTCGGTGATGCGGAAAAACCTCGCGACCCTCGAGCCGGCGCTGGGCTGTAGCACGTGAGCGATACGAACGTCGTGGACGTCTCGCACGGGGTGGTCGCTTACGGCGACCGCCCCGTCCTGCGTGACGTCTCGCTCCGCGTCACCGCCGGCGAGGTGGTGGCGATCCTGGGTGCGAACGGTTCGGGCAAGTCCACCCTGATCCGCGCGGTCCTCGGGCTGATCCCGCTCCGGGCCGGCACCGTCTCGCTCTTCGGCACGCCGCTGCGCCGCTTCCGGCAGTGGCACCGGATCGGGTACGTGCCGCAGCGGATCGGCGCTGGCAGCGGCGTGCCCGCCACGGTGCGCGAGGTCGTCGCCTCCGGCCGCTTGGCCCGCCGCGGTGTGCTCCGCCCGCCCGGCGCCGCCGACCGGGCCGCCGTGGCCGCCGCGCTCGACGCCGTGGGCCTCGCCGGGCGGGCCGCCGACCCGGTCGCCACCCTCTCCGGTGGGCAGCAGCAGCGCACGCTGATCGCCCGCGCGCTCGCCGGCGAGCCCGAGCTGCTGGTGCTCGACGAGCCCACGGCCGGGGTCGACGCGGCCAGCCAGGAGGCGTTCGCGGAGGCGCTGCGCGGGTTCGTGGCCGGCGGCGGGACGGTGCTGCTGGTCGCGCACGAGCTCGGGCCGCTGCAGCCGCTGGTGGGGCGCGCCGTGGTCGTACACGATGGACGGATCGCGCACGACGGCGCGTGCCCTCCCCCGGCGGGCCACCACGCCCTGCCCGGCCACGACCACGTCCACCCGCACGAGCATCCGGCGCCGCACGGGGTGTTTCAGCCGTGAGCATGTTCCAGTACGACTTCATGGTCCGGGCGCTGATCGGCGCGCTCGTGATCGGGCTGTCCGCGCCCGCGCTCGGCATCTACCTGGTGCAGCGGCGGATGTCCCTGATCGGCGACGGCATCGGCCACGTGGCGCTCACCGGGGTCGGGGTGGGGCTGCTGCTCGACCGTTCCCCCGTGCTCACCGCCGTGATCGTCTCCACGGTCGGCGCCGTCGCGATCGAGCTGCTCCGCGAGCGCGGCCGCACCTCCGGCGACCAGGCCCTCGCGCTGCTCTTCTACGGCGGCATCGCGGGCGGCGTGATGCTCGTCGGCCTCTCCAGCAACCGTAGCAACGCCAACCTCATGGCGTACCTCTTCGGCTCGCTCACCACCACCTCCCGCGACGACCTGGTCGTGATCGTCGTGCTGGGCGCGGCGGTGCTCGCCGCGATGCTGCTGCTGCGCCCGGCGCTGTTCGCGATCTGCCACGACGAGGAGTACGCGCGCGTCTCCGGCCTGCCGGTCCGCACGCTCAACGTGCTGATCGCGGTCACCGCCGCGGTCACCGTCACGATCGCCATGCGTACCGTCGGGCTGCTGCTGGTCAGCGCGCTGATGGTGGTACCGGTGGCGGCGGCGCAGCAGGTGACGCGGGGCTTCCGGGGCACGATGGCGCTCGCGATGGGGCTGGGTGTGCTCTCCGCCGGCGTCGGCGTGTGGCTGGCCGGCGAGGCGGACACCGCGGCCGGCGCGACGATCGTGGTGCTGGCCATCGGCGGCTTCGTCGCGATCGCCGCCGGGGCGGCGGCCTGGCGGCTGCTGCGCCGCCGGGTCCAGGCGTTCCCCCAAACCGCCGACGTGGAGCCCCCGGACGTGGTCCTCGAACGCTGACCGCCCTCGTTTGGACTACGGTTGCGGGGTGACCACGACGGCCGGATACGAGGCGTACGAGGGTGCGGGCGAGTTGCTCCGCGCTCTGTCCGCGCCTATCCGGGTGGCGATCGTCACCGAGCTCGCCGGCGGTGAGCGGTGCGTGCACGAGCTGGTCGACAAGCTCGGCGCTCCGCAGCCGCTGGTCTCCCAGCACCTGCGCGTCCTGCGGGGCGCCGGCGTGGTGCGGGGCTCCCGGCGCGGCCGCGAGATCGCGTACACGCTGGTCGACGAGCACATCGCGCACATCGTGGCCGACGCCGTCAGCCACGCACGGGAGGTACACGTGAGGGAGCCTGGCCCGCGGCTGGCTCAACCCGGAGCCGGGCGCGGAGCGACCAGCCCGGATTGAGCCGGCAGCCAGGGCCGAAGCGAGCAGAGCGAGCCCGCCGGCAGAGCCCGGCGGCGTCGGCTCACGACGGCGGTGAGCGAGCGATCAAGGAGATACGGTGAGCATCGACGAGGGGACCGGGGCGGCGGTCCGCAACACCCGCCAGCGCACCGCCGTCAGCTCGCTGCTGGGCGAGGTGGAGGGCTTCCACAGCGCGCAGGAGCTGCACGCGATGCTCCGCGAGCGGGGTGAGCGGGTCGGCCTGACCACGGTCTACCGCACGCTGCAGGGCCTGGCCGACTCCGGCGAGGTCGACGTGATGCGGCCACCGGGCGGCGAGCACCTGTACCGCCGGTGCAGCGAAGGCCATCACCACCACCTGGTCTGCCGCTCGTGCGGCCGCACGGTCGAGGTCGAGGGCCCGGCGGTGGAGAGCTGGGCCGAGCGGGTGGCGGCGCAGCACGGTTTCGTCGGCGTGAGCCACACCCTGGAGATCTTCGGCACCTGCCCGGAGTGCGCCACCCGCACCGGGTGATCTTGCAGGCGGTGCGAGACGCTGATCCCGTGAAGATTTACGCCGATCGCGCCCCCGCCGCCGCCCGCCAACTGGTCACCGATCTGCTCGTCGTCGCCTGGGTGTACGCCGCCGTCCGGGCCGCGATGTGGCTGCACGACCTGGTGCAGAAGCTCGCCGTACCGGGGCAGCGGCTGGAGGGTGCCGGCACCGGGCTCGCCGACGGTCTGTCCGATGTGGGCGGCAAAATCAACCGGGTACCGATCGTGGGCGACGAGCTGACCGCGCCCTTCAACGGCGCCGCCGACGCCGCCCGCTCCCTGGCCGGCGCCGGGCAGCAGCAACAGGACGTGGTCAACGACCTGGCGCTCGCCCTCTCCCTCGGCCTGCTGGTGTTTCCGCTCGGGCTGGTGCTCTTCGTGTGGCTCCCGTTGCGCGTACGCTGGATCCGCCGCGCCGGCGCCGCGGCCACCCTCCGCTCGGCCCCCGCCGGCCGCGACCTCCTGGCCCTGCGCGCCCTGGCCACCCAGCCGCTCCGCAAGCTGACGAAAATCGACCCCGACGTCGCCCAGGCCTGGCGCCGCGGCGACGAGGACACCCTGCGGGCACTCGCCGCCCTGGAGCTCAAAGGCCTGGGTCTACGCGCCTGACTTACCCCGGTCCGCCTCAGCTGCGGACCGCATGCGCGGGGTCCCCGGGGAACGTGGAGGGCATCGGCAGCGGCACAGGCGTGTGCGCGCGGAGCTCTGGAGCTGCCCGCACAGACGGGGCACCCCGGCAACCACGCGGCGGTGTAGTGGGGTAACCGCAGCCAACGCGGAGGGTAAGGCCGCGGGAACGCACCCCCAAGAAAACGCTCCGCTGCGCTCCACGTTTCCCCGGGGACCCCGCACAACGGTCTGGACAATGCCACTCACGCTAGTCGATCAAGGCTGTGAGCCTGGCGCGCTCGGGAGCGTCAGCCCGCCGCCCGGCCCAGGCGGCGATCACTACTGGGCGGGGTGGTCGAGATCGTGGTACGCAGGTGCCCTCGGGCGGGCGGATCCGTACCACGATCTGCTGGGACGGTCCGGCCTTCCCGACGAGCGCCGGGCGGTCGTTGAGATCGTGGTACTCAGGTGCCCCCAGCGGGGCACCGGGATACCACGATCAGCCCGGGCCGACCAACGGCGGAGGGTGCGGCCGCGGGAACGCACCCCAAGAAAACGCTCCGCTGCGCTCCACGTTCCCCGGGGACCCCGCACAACGGTCTGGACCACGGCGGACGTCGCGGTAGCTCAAAGTCTCTGGGTCATGGGGGTGGGATGCGGCGGCGGACGTCTTCGGCCGCGGACGGGCCGGGCTCCCAGGTCGCGACCCAGGCGGCGTCCGACGGTGGGGGCACGATGCCGTCTTCGAGGAACTCGTAGCGTCCTTCCAGCACGCGGCGGGCGACCTTGGTGTCGAGGGAGTCGGTGTTGTCCCACAGGGCGGCGAAGAGCGCCTCCGCCCGCAGCCGCGCCTGGCGGCAGAAGAGGTCGGCCAGCTCGACGCCTTCCGGCCGGGTGGAGCGCTCGGCGCGGGCCCGCACGCAGACGGCCGACATGGCGAAGAGCTCGGCGCCGATGTCGACGATCCGGCCGAGGAAGCCCTGCTTGCGCTCCAGCTTTCCCTGCCAGCGGGACATCGCGTAGAACGTCGAGCGGGCCAGCTTGCGGGAGGCGCGCTCCACGTACCGCAGGTGGGCGGCGAGCGGACCGAACTCGCCGTACCCGTTGGGCACCTGCCCTCGCCCGACGGCGAGCGTCGGCAGCCACTTGGCGTAGAAGGCGCCGGCCTTGGCGCCCGCGCGGGCCTTGCGCCCGAGGCTTGCCTCCGGGTCGATGATGTCGCCGGCGACGGCGAGGTGGGCGTCGACCGCCTCGCGGGCGATCAGCAGGTGCATGATCTCGGTGGATCCCTCGAAGATCCGGTTGATCCGCAGGTCGCGGAGGATCTGCTCGACCTCGACCGCGCGCTCGCCGCGGGCGGCCAGCGAGTCGGCCGTCTCGTACCCGCGGCCGCCGCGGATCTGGATCAGCTCGTCGGCCACCTGCCACGCCATCTCGCTGGCGAAGAGCTTGACCAGCGCGGCCTCGATCCGGATGTCGTTGCGGTCGTCGTCGGCGATGAGGCAGGAGAGGTCCAGCATGGACTCCATCGCGTACGTGGTGGCGGCGATGAACGCGATCTTCTTGGCGACCGCCTCGTGCTGGCCGACCGGCCGCCCCCACTGCACCCGCTCCGCGGACCACTGCCGGGCCACGTTGAGCGACCACTTGCCGGCGCCGACGCACATGGCGGGGAGCGAGAGCCGGCCGGTGTTCAGGGTGGTCAGCGCGATCTTGAGGCCCTTACCGAGGCCGCCGATGACGTTCTCGGCGGGTACGAAGACGTCGTGGAAGCGGGTCAAGCTGTTTTCCAGGCCGCGCAGGCCGAGGAAGGCGTTGCGCCGCTCGATCGTGATCCCCTCGCTGTCACCCTCCACCACGAACGCGGTGATGCCCTTGTCGGGCACACGCGCCATCACGACCAGCAGCGTGGCGACGGTGCCGTTGGTGGCCCAGAGCTTGACGCCGTTGAGCCTGTACCCGCCCTCGACCGGCTCGGCGGTGGTGCCGAGGCGCGCCGGGTCGGAGCCGACGTCCGGCTCGGTGAGCAGGAACGCGGAGACCTCGCCGCCGGCGAGCCGGGGCAGGTACGTGCGCTTCTGCTCGTCGGTGCCGAAGAGCTTGAGCGGCTGCGGTACGCCGATCGACTGGTGCGCCGAGAGGAGCGCGCCGATCGAGGGGTTTACCGAGCCGGCGAGGGTAAGCGCCTTGCAGTAGTGCAAATTGGAGAGCCCGAGCCCGCCGTACTTCTTGTCGATCTTCATGCCGAACGCGCCGAGCGCGGCCAGCCCGTGGAAGACCTCGTCCGGGATCCGCGCCTCGCGCTCGATCCGCGCTCCGTCTACATCAGACCGGACGTACGCGTCCAGCTTGGCCAGATACTCCTCCGCGTCGGCCACGGACTCCGGCGACGGGGTCGGCCAGGGGTCGATCAGGTCGAGCCGGAAACGCCCCAGGAAGAGCTCCTTGCCGAAGCTGGGCTTACGCCACTCCGACTCGCGCGCGGCCTCGGCGACCTGCCTGGCCTGCTGTTCCGAAACGGTCGCGGTCACGGCACACCCCCTTGACGAGGATCGGCTTGTTGCCACGCTACCCGCAGGTACTACTCAGCGGTAGGTTTCTCGCCTCGATCGTCGTGCCGTCCTGTCTTCGCGCGGTCTTGTCGCTACCGCGCGGCGATCTCGTCGCTGTCCGCCGTGCGGCGGTCTCGGCTCCGTCGCCGCGCTACGGGGTGACGGACCCGCCGCGGCCCTCGCCACGCGGAGCCGCGGACTCGCCCGGCGGAGACGCGGACTCGCCCGGCGGAGACGCGGACTCGCCGGACGGAGACGCGGACTCGTCGCGGTCCTCGCGGCTCGGGGCCGCTACCTCGTCGCGGTCCTCGCGGCGCAGCAGGGGGAGGATGAGCCACAGCAGCACGAACCAGGCGGCCGTGACACCGCTCAGCAGCCAGGCCACCCAGCGATCGAGGATGAAGTCGGTGATCAGCAGCACCGCGCTCACCATCGCGACCAGCATGAACACGAGCCCGACGGACGCCATCCGGTGCGCCGAACGGACCAGTTCCGGCTTGCGGCCGCGCTGGAAGAGCACCCGGTGGTACGCCACGGGCGCGATCAGCGCGGCGGCCGCGCCCGCCGAGGCGAGCAGCGCCACGACGTAGACGTCCTTCTGAAACTGGCTCACCTCGTCGAAGCCGGCGCTGAACGGGAGCGTCAGCAGGAACGCGAACAGGATCTGCACGCCGGTCTGCGCGACCCGAAGCTCCTGCAGCAGATCGGCGAAGTTCCGCTCGTATCGTTCCTTGTCGGTCTCCGGCACGCCGCCGTCAGTGCCCCGCTCGCCCCAAGATCAAACCCCGGCGGCTCAGGCGCTGTTCAATTTTTGGAGACGTTCAGTTCTCATGAACGGAGTCCAAACCTGAACACAGGTGGAGTCACGTCATGAGCATCGCCGCAGATCATCTGATCGAGGTCGCGCGGGAGCGCCTGCGCGAGTTCGGCATCGATCTCGAAATCGAGTCTCCGAAACGTCGGGCCCAGCACGTCGACGCGATCGCCACGCTGTCGCGAGCGGGTGCCAGCGCGCGTTACGCGGTGCTCGTGAAAGAGCTGACCCTCACTTCCGTGGTGCGCGTTGCGGCGCCCAGGCCCCCCATCCTCTCCTGGTCATCGGTGGCCGGGTGACCTCGCGAAGCGCAGCCTCACTCGCGGCTGGCAAGGTCCGCGAGGTCGCCCACGCCGCCGGCGTATCCGTGGGTCAGGCGCACGACGCCTTGGCGCAGCTCCAGCAGTCCGGCTTCCTCGACCCGGCGTCGAAGAGGTTGGATCGGACCGACGAGCTTCTCGATTACTGGGCCGCCGCATACCTGACCGGGCTGGGGCGGCGGCTTGAGATCGCCACCTATTCCGGCGACCCGTCCAGGCCCGTCAGTAGACCGGACCCCGACCAGCCCGTCTATCTCAGCAGCGAGTCCGCCAAGGGGGCCGATATCGCGCGTTCTGGGTCTCGCCGCTTCGCGACGAGGAAGGACCCTCGACAAAGGGGCGCAACGCCCCGTGGCCACTCGTCTACGCCGACCTCATGGCCAGCGGAGACGCCCGTCTCAGCGAGGTCGGCCGGGCTTGGAGGGCACATCATGCTCGACCCGACGAAATGTGATCCCGCTCAGCTTGACTTGGTCGACGTCGTGGTCACCGAACTGTTGGCGAAGTCGACGCGACCGGGCGCGGACGACGTGATGGTCGTCGGCGCGCGTTGCCGTGACGTCCTGCAGAGCGCGCTGGGACACGAATTCCCGCTCCGGGCCACGACCGACATCGACCTCGGGTTGGCGGTCGCGAACTGGCGGGCGTGCGAGGAGCTGACCGAAACCCTCCCCTTGGCTGGGGACACCGGGATCCGGTACCGGGTGGTGAGCGGGGATGTCGATCTCATGCCGTTCGGCCCGGCCGAAGATCCGCCTTCTCGGTGCGGACATAGCCGACATCGCAGGCCGCACTCGCATGTCCGAGCTTGCCGCGCGTTGGGCCGAATCGCGAAGGATCTGCTGTACCAGCGGTTGAAGGTGTCACAGGCGCGCGACTGGCCCAGTTCCCTGGAGCGCTGTCGGGCGCTGGTCCGTGCGATGGAGCTTGGCATGTTCACGTGGTGAGCCCTGATTTCGGGATCAGGCGCCGCGGCGGAGGCGGCCGGCGTACCGGGCTTCGAGCTCGTGGTTGTGCTCGTCGCCGCCGGGGACGTTGGCGGAGAGGTAGACCGGGGGCGCCTCACCCGCCTCGACCATGCGGCGTACGACCTCGACCGTCACCTGCTGGGCGAGCAGCGCGGCGGTGATCGAGGAGATCGCGCCGACCGCGCCGCCGCCGGGTAGCGCCAGGGTGGCGTCGCCGTACGGGGCGCCGTTGTCCAGCACCACGTCGGCGATGTCGGAGAGTTTGCGCCCGGACGGGTGCCGCGAGTCGACGCCGGCCGAGTGGGCCAGCGAGGTGACCGCGATCAACCCGTGCCCGCGCCCCTTGACCAGCGTGGCGAACTCCACGATGGACCCGTTGACGCCGGAGTTGGACGACATGACGAAGACGTCGGCGGGCTGGATCGGGGCCAGCGCGTAGAGCCGGTGGGCCACCGACGGGTCGCGTTCCAGCATCGGCCCGAGCACGCTCGCCGGCTCGCCGCCGAAGAGCACCAGGTCGCGCAGCGCGATGCGGTTGGTGGGCACGAGCCCGCCGGCCCGCCCCGCGACCTCCATCGCGAACGCCTCGGAGTGCCCGCTGCCGAACGCCTGCACCACCCCGCCGGCCCGCAGCGCCGCGACGACCAGGTCGGCGGCGCGCAGGACCCCCTCCCGCTGGCTCGCCGAGACGCGCTCGACGGTGCCGGTGACGACGCGCAGGAAGCCGTCCGCGCTCAGTTCACTCATACTGCTGCTTGGGCGGGTCGATCTGGGTCCAGGTCTCGACCTCGATGTACGGGATGGTCTCCTCGTTGACCGGGTCGGTGACGGTCCGGTCGGTGTACTTGCCGACCACCTCGACCCAGGTGTCGCTGGCCAGCCCGGCCGGCGCGTTGCCGGACATGCCGAGCTTGATCGGGCGCCCGTCGGCCGCGCAGCAGCTCAGGATGATCCGGGCCAGGATCGGCTCGCCGTTGGGCCCCTGCGCGATGAAGCCGGTCAGCTGCACGGTGCGGTCGCCGAGCGAGACGCCCTTGTCGAAGACCGCCCGGGAGGCGTAGTCGAGCACGCTGATCTTCGCGGGGTCGCCGGGCGGGAGCGGCGGGTAGTCGGAAGCCTGCTGGCTGGAGAGGGCGGTGCCGGCCTGGCCCGCCGCGTACGACCCGAGGGCCGGCGGGGCGACCAGCAGCAGCCCCAGCACCGGCAGGATGAGCAGCCAGGCCACCCAGGGCTCGCGGTGCGGCTTGCCGTCACCGTGGTCGTGGCCGTGGTCGGCGGGCTCGGCGTCGTCGCCGCCGGCGCGGGCACGCGGGCGGAGCACCTCGTGCACGAGCGTCATCACCGCGGCCGCGATCAGCACCAGCCCGGCCGCGATCAGGAACGGCCGGAGCGACTCCTTCACGTACCGCAGGTACATGTCGGTCACGCTCGCCCGGACGATCGCTCCCCCGAACAGCAGCATCACCACGGCCTGCGCCTGCCGGTTCACAGAGCCTCCTGGTTCGCTCGCTCGTGCGGCGCTGAAGGCGACGTCCGCCACCCCGAAACCCCGACTACGTCGGCGGGGCAGCTCCGTCCAGACGCCGCCGCGCCAACTCGCTCCCTCACAGAATCACCGCCCCTACGGCTACGCCGGCGAGGACGCAGATCGCGAACGTCGCCGGGGCGAATCGGAACGCGAACCGGCGGCCGAAGACGCCGGCCTGCATCGAGATGAGCTTGAGGTCGACCATCGGGCCGACGACCAGGAAGACCAGCCGCGACGTGAGCGAGAACTGGGAGAGCGAGGCGGCCACGAACGCGTCTGCCTCCGAACAGATCGACAGCAGCACGGCGAGGACGGCGAGCGCGATCACCGAGAGCACCGGGTTGTCGGCGAGGGTCTGCAGCCAGCGCTCGGGCACCACCACGTTGATGGTGGCGGCGGCCATCGCGCCCAGCACGAGGAAGCCGCCGGCGTGCACGACGTCGTGCCGTACCGAGGCCCAGAAGGCCCGCCCCTTTGGCATGCCGTCGAGGTCGGGCCGGTGCGGCAGCCGGATCCACTCGGCCTTGCCGAGGCGGAGCCAGAGCCAACCCATGATCATGGCGACGACCAGGCTGGCCACGCCGCGGGCGACCACCATCTCCGGGTTGTTGGGAAACGCGACGGCCGTGGCGGCCAGCACGATCGGGTTGATCGCCGGGGCGGCGAGCAGGAAGGCGAGGGCGGCGGCGGGTGTCACGCCGCGGCGGATCAGCGAGCCGGCGATCGGTACGGCGCCGCACTCGCAGCCGGGCAGCACCACGCCGGCGCAGCTCGCCACCGGTACGGCGAGGGCGGGGTGGCGGGGCAGCGCCCGGGCCCAGAACGAGCGGGGCACGTACACGGCGATGATGGCCGAAAGCACGACGCCGAAGACCAGGAACGGCACCGCCTGCACCATCACCGACACGAAGACGGTGGTCCAGGTCTGCAGGCGCGGGTCGGAGATGGCGTCGGCGACGGGCCCCCGGAAGAGCACGAGCAGGACGAGCAGCACCGCCAGGATCTCGACCGAACCCACCCGGTCACCCAAAAGCCGGCGGCGGGGCGGATCCTCGGGAGGCGATGGCGCAGTCTCCGCCCGTTGATCGGTCGCGCGCTCTGCGGTCGTCACAGCAGGTAATTCCCTTCACTGACGCAGGCCGACCAAGGGTAGCCGGTGTTAACGTGACGGGAAACAACCGACAGGGGAGCGCACAGCGCTGAGAGTGCGGGTGCCGCGAGGCGGCCGCAGACCCTCGAACCTGATCTGGGTAATGCCAGCGCAGGGAGTCGAATCTCAGGCTCGCCGGCATCCGGCGTGCGTCTTCTCCTGGTTCGCGAGGACTGGGAGGTTTTCATATGAACAACAACCGCTGGCGCACGGTCGACGTCGTGGTCGCGGCCGTGCTGGGCGTGGCGTTCGGCGTCATCTTCTGGGCCTGGGGCCTGCTCTGGGACGGCCCGGCAAACGCGATCCCGCTGCCCGGCCGGGCGCTCATCTACGGCATCTGGCTGGTTCCGGCCGTGCTCGGCCCGCTGGTGATCCGCAAGCCCGGCGCGGGCATCTTCACCGAGTTCGTGGCGGCGACCGTGTCGACGTTCTTCGGCTCGCCGTGGGGCCTGGTGACCCTGCTGTACGGGCTGTTCCAGGGCGTCGCGGGCGAGTTCGCGTTCGCCGCGACCGGCTACCGGAGCTGGCGCCTGCCGACCGCGATCGTGGGCGGGGCGCTGGCCGGCGGCGCGGCCACCCTGCTCGACGTGATCAACTACTACCCCGACACGAGCGCCGCCTGGAAGTGGGCGTACGCCGCCCTGCTGGTGCTCAGCTCCGCGGTCATCGCCGGCGTCGGCGGCTGGCTGCTGACCCGGGCGCTGGCCCAGACCGGCGTGCTCGACCGCTTCCCCGCGGGCCGCGAACGCGTTCCGGTGTGATCCGGGCCAAAGGCTTCGGCTGGCGGCACGCCGGACGCAAGGCCTGGGCGGTCCGGGGGCTCGACCTGCGGGTGGAGCGCGGCGAGCGGGTGCTGCTGCTGGGCGCGTCCGGCGCCGGCAAGAGCACGCTGCTGGCCGCGCTCGCCGGCTTGCTCGCCGCCGACTCCGGCGAGCGGGAGGGCACGGTCGAGGTCGACGGGCGGGTCGGCATCGTGTTCCAGGACCCGGAGACGCAGATCGTGATGGCCCGGGCCGGCGACGACGTGGCGTTCGGGCTGGAAAACCACGCCGTGCCGCCCGCCGCGATCTGGTCCAGAGTGGACGGCGCGCTGGCCCGGGTCGGCTTCCCCTACGGCCGGGACCGCTCCACCGCCGCCCTCTCCGGCGGCGAGCAGCAGCGGCTCGCGCTGGCCGGCGCGCTCGCCCTCCGCCCCGACGTGCTGCTGCTCGACGAGCCCACCGCCAACCTCGACCCGGCCGGCGCCGGTCTCGTCCGCGGTGCGCTCCGCGAGGCCCTCGACCCCGGCACCACCACCGTCCTGGTCGAACACCGGGTCGCCGAGGCACTCCCCCTGGTCGACCGGGTGGTCGTCCTGGAGCCTGGGGGCGGCGTCCGGGCCGACGGCCCGCCGGACGAAATCTTCGCCACGCAGGGTGACCGCCTGGTCGCCGAAGGCGTGTGGGTGCCGGGCCGTCCGGTGGAGCCCCGGCACGCTTGCGCGCCGCCGGGCGAGGCGCTGCTCACCGCCGAAAAGGCCACCATCCGGGATCGGCTGGCCGCCGTCGATCTTCTGGTACGCGAGGGCGAGTCCCTGGCCATCCTCGGCCCGAACGGCTCGGGCAAGTCCACCCTGGCGCTGCTGCTCGGCGGGCTCCTCAAGCCGGACGGTGGTCGGATCGCCGCCACCGCCGCACTCGCCGGTCCCGACGCGGCCACTCCCCCGCACCGGTGGCGGGCGCCGGCACTGGCCCGCCGGATCGGCTCGGTCTTCCAGGACCCGGAGCACCAGTTCGTGACGTCCACGGTGTACGACGAGCTGGCGCTCGGCCCGCGCCGCACCGGGATGCCCGACGGTGCGGTCAGGTCCACAGTAGACGGGCTGCTGTCCCGGCTGCGGCTGGACCGGCTCGCCGCCGCCAACCCGTACACCCTCTCCGGTGGCGAGGCGCGCAGGCTGAGCGTGGCGACGGCGCTGGCCGCAGCACCGGCGCTGCTGGTCCTGGACGAGCCGACGTTCGGGCAGGACCGGCGCACCTGGGTCGAGCTGGTCGATCTCCTCGCCGGCCTGCGCGACGAGGGGCGCGGCATCGTCACGGTCACGCACGACCCCGACTTCGTGGCCGCGCTGGCCGACCGGACGGTGCACCTGCGCGCAAACCAGGAGACGCTGTGAGGGCCGTGCTCGCGCGCCGCAACCCGGTCGCCAAGGTGGCCGCCGCGCTGGTCTTCACCGTCGCGCTGGTCACCACGCTCGACCCGGTGCCGCCGGCCGTGGCCATCGCGATCGAGCTGGCGCTGGTGCCGCTCTTCGGCGTCGGCTACCGCACGCTCGCCCGCCGCGCCTGGCCGCTGCTGGTCAGCGCCGCCGGTGTCGCGGTGACCATGGTGCTCTTCGCCGCCGAGCGCACCGGCGACACCGTCTTCCAGGCCGGGCCGGTCGAGGTCACGACGAGCGTGCTGAACGGCGCGCTCGGGCTGGCGCTGCGGGTGATCGCGATCGCGCTGCCCGGGGTACTCGTCTTCGCCTCCACCGACCCGACCGACCTCGCCGACGCGCTCGTGCAGAACGTGCGGGCGCCGTACCGGTTCGCGATCGGCGCGCTCGCCGCGTTTCGGCTGGTGCCACTGCTCGGCCAGGAGTGGCAGCTGCTCCGCCTCGCCCGGCGGGCCCGTGGCGTGGACGCTGGGCGCAACCCGTTCGCCGCCGCGCGGATCTTCGTCTCGACCGCCTTCGGCCTGCTCGTCGGCGCGATCCGGCGAGGTACCCGGCTGGCGGTGGCGATGGACGCGCGCGGCTTCGACCGGGGCGGTCCGCGCAGCCGGGCGCGCACACAGCGCTTCGGAACCGCCGACGCGGCGCTCGTGGCCGGCGCGGTGGTACTTTCCGTGGCCGCCCTTTGGACCGGTTTCGCCACCTGAGCGCCAACCATGCCGGGCTGCGCATGTTCGCATGACAGCAGCCACCACGCCACCTCCTGTTCGCCGATGGGGACGAGATTGAGCCCTGGATCATCGCGTAACACGAGGAGTAATCGCATGGGCCACGGCCACCACCATCACGATCTCGGCGGGCAGCCCGCCGACGTACCCGAGGCTCTCGACCTGTCCATCCCGGACGGTGAGCTTTCGCCCGCGGACGTCTCGCGGCGCGGTTTCCTGCGCGGCGCCGGCCTTCTCGGCGCCGGCGCGGCGGCGAGCGTCCTCGCGACACCGGGCGCGGCGCACGCGCACAGCGACGACCACGATCACGGCCCCGGCGGCGACCACAACGAGAAGGGCGGCTTCCTCTGGCTCGCCGGCGACCACCACATCCACACCCAGTACAGCTCGGATGCCATGTACCGGGTGGTGGACCAGGCCCGCCACGCGCGGGCGTACGGCCTGGACTGGATGGTCATCACCGACCACGGCAGCGTGGCCCACGCCAAGATCGGCGTGGAGAAGGTGAACCCGGACATCGTCGCCACCCGCAAGGAGCTGAAGGACCTGCTGGTCTTCCAGGGCCTGGAGTGGAACATCCCGGCCGCCGAGCACGGCACCGTCTTCGTCCACCCCGGACCGAACGAGGTGGCGGTGCTGAAGGAGTTCGAAAACGCGTACGACGGCACGGTCAAGAACGCCGGCACCCCGACGCCGGAAAACGAGGCGCTGGCCGTCGCCGGCATCAAGTTCCTCGGCGAGGCCGTGCGTGCCCGCCGGGTCGAGGGCGCGCTCTTCCTCGCCAACCACCCGGCCCGCCGGGGCGTCGACTCGCCGCACGAGATCCGGGCCTGGCGGGACGCCGACCCGACCGTGGCCGTGGGCTTCGAGGGTGCGCCCGGCCACCAGGCGGCCGGCCTGCCCGGCGGCAACGCGGGCGGTCGCGGCTTCTACGAGGGCAGCCCCTCCTCCGCCTCGTTCCCCGCGTACCCGCTGGAGAGCTACCGCACCTGGGGCGGCTTCGACTGGATGACCTCCACGGTCGGCGGCCTCTGGGACAGCCTGCTCGCCGAGGGCAAGGCGTGGTGGATCAGCGCCAACTCGGACTCGCACGTCAACTACCTCGACGTGGCGACCCGGGGCCCGGACAGCAACTTCGACCTCAACGGCAAGTACAACGACCCGGTGTACGGCACGCTGCTCGCCGAGGCCGGCGACTACTGGCCCGGCCAGTACAGCCGCACGCACGTGGGTACGACCGCGTTCGGGTACCGCGCGGTCATGAACGGCCTCCGCGCCGGCCGGGTCTGGGTCGACCACGGCGGCCTCATCAGCGGCCTGGACGTCCGCGTCCGCGCGGCCGGCGACTCGGGGCCGGACGGCGGCACCCCGCTCGGCGGCGTGCTCAAGGTCAAGCGGGGCACCAGGGTCGACCTCACCATCGACATCGACCTGGCGAACGGGCCGAACTGGGCGCAGTTCGTGCCGGTGCTGGCCCGGGTCGACGTGATCGCCGGATCGGTGACCGGCCCGGTCGCCGACCGGGACGCGTTCACCGCCCCGAACACCAAGGTGGTCAAGTCGTTCGAGGTCGACAAGGGCACGGGCAAGGCCTCGTTCCGGTACACGTTCGGCCGCGTCGACGAGCCGTTCTACGTGCGCGTCCGGGGCACCGACGGCAAGCGCAGCGCCCCCGGCCTCATGGGTGCCGCCGTCGACCCGGCCGGACCCGCCATGGACGTGCTCGGCGACGCCGACCCGTGGCTGGACCTGTGGTTCTACGGCAACCCGATCTGGGTCCTGCCCCGTTGAGATACGTAGGTCTGAGCCTCGGACACGGGGCCAACCGGGAGGCCGAGCACTGGCTGCACACGCTCGGCCTCCCGGCCGGTGTCGAGGCGTGCACGCACCTGGCGCGCGTGCCGTACCCCCACGTCGCGGTGAGCCTCGCGCTCCCTCCCGCCGTGGAGGTGGAGCTGCCGGAGGTACCGCCGGAGCTGCGCGCGCCGGCCGAGGAGGCCGCGGCGGTGCACGGTGCCCAGCGGGGCGGGCGCGCGGTGCTCTTCGCGGGGGTGGAGCGCCTCGTGGGTACGGTCACCGTCGCCGAACTGCTCGCCGGCAGCGCGATCTCGCGGGTCAAGGTGCTCGGCGGGGCGGCACCGGACCCCGGGACGGAGATCGTCACCCGCGACTTCGTCCGTCCGGAGTGGATGGACGGCGAGCTGACCCTGACGGCCACGGCGGCGCCGCGCGGTCGGCTGGCGCCGTTCGAGTTTCCCAACCCCACGCCCTGCTGCGGTGGGGCGCACTGACGCCGGGCGGCGCTGATCGCTAAAACCCCTTGGGGGGCCTGCGCTGCTGGTGGGAGCGGTTCCAGACTCTAGAAGGAATCCAGGTTGGCTAATTTAGCCCGCTCCCACGACGCTCTGGAAAGGCGGCAGCGCATGCCTTCCACTCCCTCTGTCAGCAGGCGGGGGTTCATCGCGCGGGTCGGCGGTGCGGCCGCCGGTGCCGTGGCGATCGGCGCGGCGCCCTCGCTCGCCGGCACGCACGCGGCCTACGCGGCGACCCCACCCGACCGCTTCGGGCGCATGTTCACCGACCTCGGCCCCTTCGTACCCGCCGACGACCGCCGCCGGGCCGCGCTCATGGACATCGGGCGCCCGGGCGGGATCATGGACGCCAAGGACCCGCTCCAGGAGGGTCCGATCCGTCTGATCACCAACCCCGAGCTCAGCCCGAACAACCGCGACAGCCAGGACGGCACCACCATCCACATGACCGCGGGTGTGACGTTCTTCGGGCAGTTCCTCGACCACGACATGACGTTCGACACGACCTCGCCGCTGGGCATCCCCACCACGCCCGAGGCGTCGCCGAACATCCGTACCCCCTCGTTCGACCTCGACACCGTCTACGGCGGCGGCCCGGTCGCCAGCCCCGCCTTCTACGAGCCGGACCGGATCAAGCTGCGGATCGAGTCGGGTGGTCTCTTCGAGGACGTACCCCGCCAGTCCGACGGCACCGCGATCATCGCCGACCCGCGCAACGACGAGAACACGATGATCTCCGGCTTCCAGAGCGCGTTCATCCTCGCCCACAACCGCATCGTCGACCAGCTACGCACCCAGGGCGTGCCGGCGGACCAGCAGTTCGCCCAGGCCCGGCGGATCCTCACCTGGCACTACCACTGGATCATCCTCAAGGAGTTCCTGCCGAACGTCGTCGGCCAGTCGATGGTCAACACCGTGCTGAGCGGCGGCCGCCGCTGGTACCGGCCGGATCCCTCACCCGCCTTCATCCCGGTGGAGTTCCAGATCGCGTACCGCTTCGGGCACAGCATGGTCCGCCCCTCGTACCGCCTCAACCTCGCCGGCAACCCGGACGGCACCCCGTTCTTCGGCTTCATCTTCGACCCGGCCGGCGAGGGCCAGGCCGACCCGGTCGACCTGCGCGGCGGCGCGCGGGCGCCGCGGCGCTTCGTGGGCTGGCAGACGTTCTTCGACTTCGGCGGCGACCAGACCACCAACGTCCGCCCCAACAAGCGCATCGACACCCACATCTCCACGCCGCTGTTCAACCTGCCACTACAGACCATCCCGAGCTCCGACCCGCCCACCTCACTGGCGACCCGCAACCTCCTGCGCACCATGACCTGGGGCGTGCCGGCCGGCCAACTGATCGCCCAGCGCATGGGCTACCCCCAGCTCATGCTCCAGGAACTGGCCGGCTACGGCGTGGCCCTGGAAAACCACACCCCGCTCTGGTACTACGTGCTGGCCGAAGCCGAGCGCCTGACCAACGGCGTGACCCTCGGCCCGTGCGGCGGCCGCATCGTCGCCGAGGTCTTCGTCGGCCTGCTCCAGCTCGACCCCGGCAGCTGGGTGCGCACCCAACCCACCTGGACGCCCACGCTGCCGTCGGCCACTCCCGGCACGTTCAAGATGACCGACCTGCTCCGCTGGGCCCGGGTGGACCCGGCGAGCCGCGGGCAGTGAGCGGCGGCCCGCCACAGAGGCGCGGGTGCGCCCGGCGTGGGGCCGGGCGCACCCGCCTGTCGTGCGGCCCAAGCCCAACTCCGGCTGGAGATCGCGGTAGCCCAAATCTCGTCGCTGAGCGTGTGTCAAACGCCCGCCACGCGGTACCCACTCGCAGGTCTTGAGTGTCGATCATGTTTGGATGGGGTTATGCCCAACCCCGACCGCCGTGACCTGCCGGCTCGTCGTCGTGGGGCGCGTGACCGGTGGGTGCCCGTGACGGAGCTCTCCCCGATGGCCCGCGCGTTGCTCAGCGACGACCTCGGCGGCCGGGACGTGGTGCCGGGGCACGTGGCGGACCGGGTCATGGAGCGGGCGGAGGAGTGGCTCGCGCACGGCTTCACCGCGGAGACCGTGCGGGCCTGGCAGGACCTGCCGCCGGCGGCCGCCGCCTACCTGGCCGAGCGTGGGGTCGAGCCGCGGGTGCTGGACCTGCCGGTGGACGCGTTTCCCGGCGCCGCCGCCCCGGTGCCGCTGCGGATCGCGATCAGCACCGAGCGGATCCCGGTCGAGCGGGCGTACCAGCTGCTGGTCCTGACCGGTGAGCACCAGCCGGCCGCACCGCCGCCGGCCCCGCCCCCACCGCCACCACCGCCGCCCTCCGAAAGGCCGCCGGCCCGGCCGGTCGCGCCGGTCCTCTTCTCGCACGCCCGCCCCGAGGAGGGCGATAGAAGATCGTGAGGATCGTCGACGCCCTGCTGCGTTCCGAGGAGCCGTCCATCCGGTGGAAGGTCCGCACGCGGGTGCTCGGCGAGCCCACGGACGGCAAGGCCGCGCGGAGCCTGCGCGAGCAGATCCGCCAGTCGCCGCGGGTGCGGCGGCTGCTCTCCGCCCGGGACGCGGACGGGCGGATCACCAACCCCAAGCAGGTGTACGCCAAGTGGCGGGGCGCCCATTGGGTGCTGGCCGCCCTCGCCGACCTCGGCTACCCACCCGGCGACGAGTCGCTGATCCCGCTCCGCGACCAGGTGCTGCGGCGCTGGCTGCGGGACGTCGACGTGCCGCTGGTCCAGGGGCGGTACCGGCGCTGCGCCTCCCAGCAGGGCAACGCGCTGCGCTACCTGACCCTGCTCGGCATCCTCGACGGCGGCGACGCGCGTACGCTCGCCGAGCGGCTGGTCAAGTGGCAGTGGCCGGACGGCGGGTGGAACTGTGACCGCAACCCGACGGCGCAGACCTCGTCGTTCATGGAGACGCTGCTGCCGATGCGCGGCCTGGTCGGGCACGACGCCACGGCGGCCGAGCGGGCCACCGAGGTCTTCCTCACCCGCCGGCTGGCCTGGCGGCGCTCCACCGGCGCGCTGATCCACCCCGACTTCGCCCGGCTGCACCACCCGCTGTACTGGCACTACGACGTGCTCGGCGGGCTCGTCGGCATGGTCGAGGTGGGCACGATCGGCGACCCCCGCTGCGGCGAGGCGCTCGACCTGCTGGCGGCGAAGCGGCTGCCGGACGGCGGCTGGCCGGCCGAGAAGGCGTACCAGACGAGGGCCGGCGACCCGCTCGACTGGGGCGGCACCGGGGCCCACCGGACGAACGAGTGGGTCACCGCGGACGCGCTCGCCGTCCTCGCCGCCGCCGGACGGCTCAGCTGGGCGGATCCCGCCGCCGGCCTCCCGGCGTGATCAGCTGGGCGCCACCGGGTTGGGCAGTGCGCCACCGAAGCGGCGGTCGCGCTGGGCGTACAGCTCGCAGGCGTACCAGAGGTGGCGCCGGTCGAAGTCGGGCCAGAGGGTGTCCAGGAAGACCATCTCCGCGTACGCCGACTGCCACAGCAGGAAGTTGGAGGTGCGCTGCTCACCGGAGGGGCGCAGGAAAAGATCGACCTCGGGCACCTCGGGGTGGTAGAGGTACCGCGAGATCATCTTCTCGTTGACCTTGTCGGGTGAGACCCGGCCCGCCGCGACGTCGCGGGCGATCGCGGCGGCCGCGTCGGCGATCTCGGCCTGGCCGCCGTAGTTGACGCAGAACTGGAGCGTCAACGTCGAATTGCCGCGCGACATCTCCTCGGCGGTGACCAGCTCGGAGATCACGCTCTTCCAGAGCCGGCCGGTCCGCCCGGACCACACCACCCGTACGCCCAGGTCGACGAGCTGGTCCCGGCGGCGCCGGATCACGTCCCGGTTGAAGCCCATCAGAAACCGGATCTCCTCCGGCGAGCGCCGCCAGTTCTCCGTCGAGAACGCGTACGACGACAGGTACGGGATGCCCAGCTCGATCGCACCCTCGATCGCGTCGAACAGGGAGTATTCGCCCTGCTCATGCCCCTTTGTCCGGGGCAGGCCGCGCTCCTTGGCCCAGCGCCCGTTGCCGTCCATCACGATCGCGATGTGCCGCGGCAGGCTCTCCTTGGGCAGCGCGGGCGGGCGCGCACCGGACGGATGCGGCGTCGGCGCCATCGGCTCCCGACGTCGGATCTTCACAACCACAGCTATCCCCTATCCACCAGCGGCAGCGAGCGTAACGCGCGCTCGAGGTGCCACTGCAAATGCGCCGCCACCAGCCCGCTGCACTCACGGCGGCTGGCCGCCTCCGCGCCGTCCGCCACCCGCCAGTCACCCGACGTGAGAGCGGACATCAGGTCGATTGTGGCCGGCGCCGGATGCGCCGATCCCGGCGGGCGGCAGTCCGGGCAGACACAACCCCCAGCGGGTACCGAGAACGCGCCGTGCCGCCCCGGTGTGCCGCAGACCGCGCACTCGACCAGCGCCGGCGCCCACCCGGCGACGCCCATGCTGCGCAGCAGGTACGCGTCGAGGACCAGCGTGCTGGCGTGCGCCCCCTCGGCCAGCGCGCGCAGGGCGCCGAGCGTGAGCAGGAAGAGCCGCAGCGAGGGCTCGAGCTCCACCGGGGTGAGCCGCTCGGCGGTCTCCACGATCGCGCTGGCGGCCGTGTAGCGCGGGTAGTCGTCGAGGAACCGCTTGCCGTACAGCTCGATCCCCTCGACCTGGCTCACCGTGTGCAGCGACGCGCCCTCGGCGAGCTGGAGATCGATGTGCCCGAACGGCTCCAGCCGGGCGCCGAACCGCGACGTGGTGCGGCGAACCCCGCGGGCCACCGCCCGCACCCGCCCGTGCCGCCGGGTCAGCAGCGTGATGATCCGGTCGGATTCGCCCAGCTTTTGCACGCGCAGCACCACCGCGTCGTCGCGGTACAGCGGGCGGCGAAATCCGGGCACCGGCTCATTGTCCCCTACCCCGTGCGGGGTCCCCGGGGAAAGGTGGAGCGCAGCGGAGCGTTTTCTTGGGGTGCAATTTCAGGGTCGTCTCGGTGACCGCTCCGGATGTGTACCGGGGTTCCGCGCCCGTACCGTGCAGACCATGGATCCCCGAAAGCTGCTCGCCGTGGCCGGCGTGGTCGCCGTCGCCGGCCTGGTCGCCTGCGACGACGTCGCCCGGACCCGCCTGGACTACGACAACACCGAGAAGGTGGCGATCAGCGAGATCGTCATCGAGCCGGGTTCGGGCAACGTGACGATCAGCACCAGCGACACGCAGCAGGTCGACGTGCGCCGGGTGGTGCGCTACACGGGCGACGAGCCGGACACCGCGTACCAGATCAACGGCTCGGTGCTGCAGATCGACAGCGAGTGTGGCAACTTCTGCAGCGTCGACTGGGAGATCGTGGCCCCTAAGGGTGTGGCGATCCGGGGCGAGATCGGCTCCGGCGACCTCTCCCTGAGCGGTGTGTCTACCGTGGACCTGAGGACCGGCTCGGGCAACGTCGGCATCACCGACGCGACCGGCTCGGTGCGGGTGCAGGCCGGCTCCGGCGACATGGTGATCGCCGATGTCGGCGGTGACCTGGAGGCGCGTACCGGCTCGGGCAACATCGACGCGCGCGGCCTGTCCGGCGCGACGAACACCGCCCGCACCGGCTCCGGCGACGTGACGCTGTCGCTGGCCAAGAGCGGTGCCGTGCGTACCCACACGGGCAGCGGCAACGTCGACCTCGCTGTACCGGCGGGCTCCTACCGGGTCGACGCGCGCACCGGGTCAGGCGAGAAGGTGCTCGGCGTGCCCAGCTCGCCGACGGGGCGGTACCTGCTCGACCTGGAGACCGGGAGCGGCGACATCACCCTGCGGGAGGTCTGAGCCGCGGGGACGCGGCGCCGCCCACCGGGCAGCAGCACCGGGCGGCGCCGCGCGGAGACGTCCTCCACCCAGCCGAAGAGCACGACCGACACGGCCACCAGCAGCGCCACGACGGCTAGCCGCGCGGCGAGGCTGAACGGGAGTACCGCGGCGACCCCGACGACGATCGGCATGTGCCACAGGTAGATGGTGAGCGCCCGGCTGTTGAGCACCGTGACGGCGCGCAGCAGCCCGACCCGCCGTTCCAGCCAGGCGGTCGTGGCCGGGGCGAAGCCGAGCAGCGCGAGCACGAACGCGGCGGACCAGAGCGCGTTGCCGAGCCGGATGTCGTTGAGGTCGAAGCCGCGCGGCCCCGGATGGGTCAGAAACCACGCCGCGCCGGCCACCGCCAGCACCCCGATGCACGGCACGAGCAGCCGCCACGACAGGCGGCGCAGCAGGCCGTCGTGGTGGGCGAAGCCGAGCAGCCACGCGCCGAAGTACAGGCCCACGTCCTTGAGCACGGTGTGCGCCGGCATGGCGCCGAACTCGATGAGCGCCAGCAGCAGGTACGGCGTGGCGAGCGTCGGGATCGGGAAGCGCCGAAACAGCGGCAACGCCAGCGGTGAGAGCAGGACGAACCACAGGTAGTCGCGCAGGTACCAGATCGCGCTCAGCGCCAGCGCCCCCCACGCGTTGGCCGGCGGGTCGAGCAGCGGCAGGCCCCAGTAGAGCAGGCGCCAGTCCACCGGGAGCCCGGTGAGCAGCATGGCCGGTACGAACACGGCGGCGAGCACCCACAGCGCGGGCAGCAGCCGGCGCAGCCGCCGCCAGACCGCGCGTACGCCGTGACTGTCCAGGGAGGCCGCCATCAGCGAGCCGGCGAGCGCGAACATCACCGACATCGCGGGGAAGGCGATGGTGAGAAACGCCCAGTGGGTGGTGTGGTAGACGACGACTCGGACGACGGCCAGTGCGCGCAGCAGATCCACGTACCTGTTTCGCATGGGTCCAATCGGGGGGATGCGGGGAACGGGGGTAGCTACCGCCCTACCCCGCAGACCAACCGATGAACCCGTCCAAACGGAAACGTCTGCGTGACGAACCGCACAAAGACGTCAGAAGCCGAGCTTGCGCAGCTGCTTCGGGTCGCGCTGCCAGTCCTTCGCCACCCGTACGTGCAGGTCGAGGTAGACCTTCGTGCCGAGCAGCGCCTCGATCTCGGCGCGGGCGCGGGTGCCGACCTCCTTGAGCCGGCTGCCCCGGGCCCCGATCACGATGGCCTTCTGGCTGGTCCGCTCCACGTAGACATCGGCGTAGATCTTCGTCAGCCCGCCCTCGCGGATCATCTCCTCGACCACCACCGCGATCGAGTGCGGCAGCTCGTCGCGTACGCCCTCCAGCGCCGCCTCACGGACCAGCTCGGCGACCATCACCTGCTCGGGCTCGTCGGTGAGCATGTCGTCCGGGTAGAGCTGCGGCGACTCGGGCAGGTACTTGGTCATCACGTCGACGAGCGTCTCGACCTGGTATCCGGAGACCGCGCTGACCGGCACCACCTCGGCGAAGTCGGCGAGCTGGCTGACCGCGACCAGCTGCTCGGTCAGCCGCTTGCGGTCGACCAGGTCGGCCTTGGTCACGACGGCGACCACCGCGGCCTTCAGCTCGGCCAGCTCCCCGGTGATGAACCGGTCGCCCCGCCCGACCTCCTCGTCGGCCGGCACGCAGAGCCCGATCACGTCGACCTCGCTCCAGGTCTGCCGGACCAGGTCGTTGAGGCGCTCGCCGAGGAGGGTACGGGGCCGGTGCAGGCCGGGCGTGTCCACGAGTACGAGCTGCGAGTCTTCGCGGTGCAGCACGCCCCGGATCACGTGCCGGGTGGTCTGCGGCTTGTTGGAGGTGATGGCGATCTTCTGCCCGACGATGGAGTTCATCAGCGTGGACTTGCCGGCGTTGGGCCGGCCCACGAAGCAGGCGAACCCCGCCCTCACGCCGCCCCCTCGCGCTGACCCTCGACCACGGGGCTCACCCGGTCACCGTGCCGATGAGCCTGCCGTCCGGGCCGGCCACGTGCACCGGGGCGTCGGTGGAGAGGTCGCGGACCGCGGCGTACCCGGCGCCGTCCAGAGTGGACGCCTCGGTCACCACCGCCGCGGCCTCCAGGCGGGTCGCGCCGGCCGCCGCCGCCGAAGCCACGGCGAGCTGGAGCGCGGTGACCGTCAGCGAAGGGAGTGAGACGCTCGCCGCCGCGTAGGTACGGCCGTCCTGGTCGCGCACCGCCGCGCCCTCGACCGCGGTCACCCGGGCCCGTGCGCCGCGGGCGAGCAGCACCAGCTTGGCGTCTTCGGCGTCCAGCTCGGCCGGCGCGCCGACCGGCGCTCCAATCGCGGTCGCCCTGGACGACTCAGGCATCGGCGGTCTGCCTCTCTTGCTCGGGGGTCTCGGCGGGCACGTCGCCGCTGGACACCTCGCGGCGAACCAGGACGGAATCGATCCGGTTGCGGCGGCCGGTGGTGCCCTCGGCGACCATGTGCAGCCCGCTCACCGTAGCCTGTGCCCCCGGGATCGGTACCCGCCCCAGCGCCTGGGCGAGCAGGCCGCCGACGGTCTCCACCTCGTCGTCGGGGAGGTCGACGCCGAAGATCTCGCCGAGGTCCTCCACGGGCAGGCGGGCGGTCACCCGGACCGCGCCGTCGTCGAGCCGCTCGACCGGCGGGCGCTCGACGTCGTACTCGTCGGTGATCTCGCCGACGATCTCCTCGAGGATGTCTTCGATCGTGACCAGGCCGCCGGTGCCGCCGTACTCGTCGACGACGATCACCAGGTGGGTGCGGGCCGCCTGCATCTCGGAGAGCAGGTCGTCGACCGGCTTGGACTCCGGCACGAACCGCGCCTCGCGCATCAGCTCGGCCACCGCCGTGGCGTCGGCGCCCGGACCGCCGCTCTGCGTACGCCGCACGACGTCCTTGAGATAGAGAACGCCGAGCACGTCGTCGACGCTCTCGCCGATCACCGGGATGCGGGAGAAGCCGGAGCGCATGAAGAGCGCGAGCGCCTGCCGCAGCGACTTGTGCGACTCGATCCAGACCATCTCGGTGCGCGGCACCATCACCTCGCGGGCGATCGTGTCGCCGAGCGCGAAGACCGAGTGGATCATCTGGCGCTCGCCGTGCTCCACCACGCCCCGCTGCTCCGCCAGGTCGACCAGCTCGCGCAGCTCGATCTGGGAGGCGAACGGCCCCTCCCGGAAGCCCTTGCCGGGCGTCACCGCGTTGCCGATGAGGATCAGCAGCGAGGCGAGCGGCCCGAGCGCCCGGCCCAGCCAGCGCACCAGCGGGGCGGTGGTGCGGCCCACCGCGTACGCGTGCTGGCGGCCGATCGTGCGCGGGCCGACGCCCACGACGACGAAGCTGACCACGGTCATCGCGCCCGCCGTGACCAGCGCGGCGGTCCACCCGGCGCTGAACGTGTCGACCGCCACCAAGGCGACGAGCGTGGTCGCGGTCAGCTCGCAGAGCAGCCGCAGCAGCAGGAGCAGGTTGAGGTGGCGGACCACGTCGGAGGCGACGATCTGCAGGGCGCGGGCGCCCCGTACCCCCTCGCGGGCAAGCTCGGCGGCGCGCGCCGGCGAGACGGCGGCGAGCGCCGCGTCGGTCATCGCCACGATGCCGGCCAGGACGACCAGCCCGGCGGCGAAGATCAGCAGCTGCAGGTCGGGTAACCCGCCGCCCGTGGCGGCGGCTGCGGCGTTCACAGCGCCTCCTGGTTCGCTCGCTCGTGCGGCGCTGAAGGCGACGTCTTCCTCCGCCGCCCCGAAACCCCGACTACGTCGGCGGAGCGGCGTCCAGACGCCGCCGCGCCAACTCGCTCCCTCACTGGACTCTGGAGGCCCGCCAGCTGGACAGCAGCCGGGCCTGCAGCGCGAACATCTCCCGCTCCTCCTCCGGCTCGGCGTGGTCGTAACCGAGCAGGTGCAGGGCTCCGTGGACGGTCAACAGGTGCAGCTCGTCGGCCGCCGAGTGGCCGGCGGTGGCCGCCTGCTTGGCCGCCACCTCCGGGCACAGCACGATGTCGCCGAGCAGCGCCGGCTCACCGGCGCCCGCCTCGCCCGGGCCGTGGTCGACGCTCCCCTCGTCCATCGGGAACGCGAGCACGTCGGTCGGGCCGTCGCTGCCCATCCAGCGGTGGTTGAGCTCGGTCATGTAGTCGACGTCGACGAGCAGGACCGAAAGCTCGGCGAGCGGGTTGACACCCATCTCGTCGAGCGCGTGCCGGGCCACCGCCATCACGGCGTCGGTATCGACGTCGACGCCGGACTCGTTGGCGATCTCTATGGACAACGTGCTCTTCCCCCAGGAGACGGACTATCGGCGCCGGCCGGCGCGGGCGGTGCGGCCGGGTACGGCGTGCACACCCTGCCCATTTTGCGTCTCGCGCTCCGCGTCGTACCGGGCGTACGCGTCGACGATGTCGCTGACCAGCTTGTGGCGCACCACGTCGGCGCTGCCGAGCTGGGCGAAGTGGACATCCTCGACACCTTCGAGGATGTCGCGCACGACCTTGAGGCCACTCGTGGTGCCCCCGGGCAGGTCGACCTGCGTGACGTCACCGGTGACCACGATCTTGGAACCGAAGCCGAGCCGGGTCAGGAACATCTTCATCTGCTCGGGCGTGGTGTTTTGCGCCTCGTCCAGGATGATGAACGCGTCGTTGAGCGTGCGACCCCGCATGTACGCCAAAGGGGCGACCTCGATCGTGCCGGCCTGCATCAGCCGCGGGATCGACTCGGGGTCGAGCATGTCGTGCAGCGCGTCGTAGAGCGGCCGCAGGTACGGGTCGATCTTTTCGTAGAGCGTGCCGGGCAGGAAGCCGAGCCGCTCGCCCGCCTCGACGGCCGGCCGGGTCAGGATGATCCGGTTGACCTGCTTGGCCTGCAATGCCTGGACCGCCTTGGCCATGGCCAGGTAGGTCTTACCGGTGCCGGCGGGGCCGATCCCGAAGACGATGGTGTGGCCGTCGATCGCGTCGACGTAGCGTTTTTGCCCCAGCGTCTTGGGGCGGATGGTGCGGCCGCGCCGGGACAGGATGTTGAGCGTGAGGACCTCGGCGGGCCGCTCGGTGGTGCCCTGCTCAAGCATGCCGACGGTGCGCCGGACAGCATCGGTGGTCAGTGTCTCACCCTTTTCGATCAGCTCGAGCAGCTCGGTGAAGAGGCGCTCGGCCAGCGCGTTGTCGGCTGGCGCGCCGGTGATGGTGATCTCGTTGCCCCGCACGTGCACGTCGCTCGCGAGCGAACGCTCGATGAGCCGGAGAATCTCATCCCCGGCGCCGAGCAGGTTCACCATGATCTGCGAGTTAGGAACCGTGATCTTGGTCTGCACGCGGGTCTGCTCGGTGGGGGATGTCGTGGTCATAGATCGGCCCTCGGGCCAATGCCACCTGCTCTCGGTCTCAGTGCCGCGCCCGGTGGCGCGACGTGCGGAACTGCTCCATCGTATCGGCTCAACGCCCTGACCACCGCGCCCATTTCCGCGTGGGGACCTGGTAATTCCGCTTCCGGGGAACCGGACAGAAGGGCACTAATCGCCGGCGAAGGTCTGCTGGTCCCGAGTGAAGCGGTAGGTCGCCCAGTGCATGCGCACGACGGTGCCCTCGGCGTCGCGGGTGAGCCGCAGCAGCTCGCCCACCTCCCGCCCGGAGACGCCGCGCAGCACGTCCGGGCGGTCCGGCACGGGGGCGAATACCGCCGGCGGGCGGGTCGGCGGATCGTCCACGCCCCGGGCCCGCAGCACGCCGTCCCGCCAGAAGAAGACGTACTCGAAGCCCTCGCCCCACCAGCGGCCCAGCACCGACCGGTACGCCTCCGGGGCCGGCTCGCCGGGCGTCCAGGCCGGGACCTGCGCCGGGTCGTCCTGCACGGCGGCGGCGAGCAGCTTGTGCGGCAGCTCGACGGTGGCGATCGCCGTGCCGGAGGAGCCGAGCACCGCGCAGCCCATCGCCCGGGGCGTACCGTCACCGAGCCCGGCGGGGGCGGGGCGGCGGCCGTACACGCCGGCGAGGAAGCCCGGCATCGCACCGTCGTGCCCGACGTGTACGACCCGCTCCCCCTGCGGCACCAGGATCAGGCCGAGCCCGAACCCGGCGCTCCACAGTGCCTGGTCGGTCGTGGTCAGCGGCCAGCTCATCTCGTCCAGGGTGGACGGAGCGAGCACGCCGGCGCCCGGGTCGAGCGCGGCCGGGTCGGCGAGGAACGCGGCCCACCGCGCCATGTCGGCGGCGGTGCTCCACAGCTGCCCGGCCGGGCCCACACCGCCGAAGTCGGTCGGCGGCTCGGGCTTGGCGTGGTCGCTGTACGCCTCGACGAGGTAGCCGGTCACCGCGCGCTCGCCGGGCCGGACCGTCGTGTCCGCGAGTCCGAGCGGGCGCAGGATCCGGTCTTCGAGCACCTCGGCCCAGGTGCCGCCGCGCAGCCGGCCGACCGCGTGCCCGAGCAGCGACATGCCGAGGTTGGAGTAGTGGTAACGGCGGGCCGGTGGCAGGACCCGCTCGGCCCGGTCGAGCTCGGCCAGCAGGCCGTCGGCATCGGGGGCGAGCAGCGTGTCCCACACGTCGCCGTACGGCTCGCGTTGCAGGCCGGAGGTGTGCGAGAGCAGGCGGCGCACCGGCAGGTCGCCGTGCGCGGGCAGGTCGAGGTGGCGGCCGATCGGGTCGTCCAAGTCGAGCAGTCCCTCGTCGCGGGCTTGGAGCACGAGCACCGCGGTGAACGTCTTGGTCACCGACCCGATCCGGAACCGGCTCTCCGCGCCCGCCGCGCCGACCTGTACCTGCCACAGCGGCCGGTCCGCCCGGTGCAGCGCGGCGGAGAGCGCCGGTACGCGGGCCTCTGCCTGCACCCGCTGGGCCATCCTGGCCAGTTTCTTCGACATCACTTGGCGACCATCGGGCCCAGTGGCTCGCCGCCGAGCACATGCGCGTGCACGTGGAAGACCTCCTGGCCGCTGTACGGCCCGGTGTTGAAGATGACCCGGAAGCCGCCGTCGAGCAGCCCCTCGGCCTTGGCCACGGCGGCGGACGCGGCCAGCACCTCGCCGGCGAGCGCCGGGTCCGCGGCGGCGAGCGCGACGACGTCGGCGTGGTGCTCCTTCGGGATCACCAGCACGTGCACCGCCGCCTTGGGCCCGATGTCGCGAAAGGCGAGCGTGGTCTCGGTCTCGTACACCTTGGCCGCCGGGATCTCCCCAGCGACGATCTTGCAGAAGAGACAGTCAGTCGTGGTCACCCGCTGATGCTAGGTCGTGGACCCCGCCCTCCCCACGGCTGTGATCGAAGCTCCCCTCAAGTCGTTAGAACGACTTGAGGGGAGCTTCGATCACAGCCCACCACCCCGGCCCTAGAGCGCGCCGGCGGCCTGGGCCGTGTACAGCGTCGGGTAGAGCGGGCGGTAGCCCAGCTGGGTGCGGATCCGGCAGGTGTCGACGATGCCCTCCCACGGGTCGTCGAGCCGGCGGGTGGCGGCCTCCGGATCGGGCTCCTCCTGGTTGGCCCGGAGCAGCTCCAGCGCGGTCACCGGCGCGTCGTCGGCAACGTTGAAGACCTGGCCGTCGACCCCCTCGGCCGCGAGGATGCGGTCGAGCGCCTGGGCCACGTCGGCGTGGTGCACGAGGTGCAGCCGCCGGTGCGGCGCCCAGCGGCGGGCCCACGCCACCGACTCGGCCAGGTGCGGGTCGCCGTCCCCGTAGACGAACGCGAGCCGGGCGATCCGCACCGGCAGCCCCCGCTCGCGGTGCAGGCGCAGCAGCTCGACCTCGGCCGCCGCCTTGCCCACCGGGTACGCCCCCGCGGGGCGCGGCTCGTCGCCCTCGCCGGCGGGGCGGCCACGGCCGGGGCCGTAGACGAGGTTGGTACTGACGAATACGAACCGGGCCACGCCAGCGTCCACAGCGGCCTGGGCGAGCGCGATGGTGGCGTCCCGGTTGACCGCGTACGCCTCGGCGTCGGGCACGCCGCGGAACGCCGCCGCGATGTGCACCACCGCCTCGACCCCTTCGAGCGCCCGCTTGGCCGTGTCCGGCTCGCGCAGATCGCCGACCGTGACCTCGGCACCGCCGTTCCACCAAGGGGCGACCTGAGCCTCGGAACGCACCAGGACGCGCACCGGTCGGCGCAGGTCGAGCTGGCGGCGCACGTAGCGGCTGCCCACCCGTCCGGTGGGCCCCGTGATGAGGGTACGCACGGACCCTCTCCCTCCGTCGGTATCATTAGCTAGGCAATGAGTATACGTTAGCCGGCTAACGATTTTGGGGCAAGGGTGGGTGGCGAATTCCAGGCCGCGTTCTGGGCGGCCAAGCGGGCGATGGCCACCGCCTCCGAGGAGGCGTACCGCCGGCACGGCGTCCGTGCCGGCCAGCAGTTCCTCCTGTACGAGCTCTGGGCCGAAGACGGCCTCACCCCCGGCGAGCTGGCCCGGCGCCTCGGCCTGGCCGTGCCCACCGTCACCCGCACCGCCACCCGCATGGAGTCCGCCGGCATCCTGCGCCGCGAGCCGCACCCCACCGACGCGCGGCTGGTGCGGCTCCGTCTCACCGAGCGGGGGCACGAGCTCCAGGAGCTGATGACCGCCGAGGTGGTCCGGCTCTCCGAAAAGGCACTGAGCACATTGGACCAGGCCGACCGGGAACGCTTCATCGGGTACCTGAACGAGGTCCGGAAAAACCTCACGACCCCGGACGGTATGACGTAGCTGGGATGGCATTGACTCATTGCCATCCGTAAATCGAGATCCGTACGCTCCCCGCATCCGTGACATGCGCGCGCTCACGAGGTGCGCCATCCGTGTGGGGAGGATCCAATGGTTCGCTGGCGCAAAGTCGTGGGGACGGTCGCCGCGGCGCTGGCGGTGGCCGGGTTCACGGTCACCGTACCCGCTTCACCCGCCGCCGCGTCCGACGTGGCACCGCTCGTCGTGGGCGGCACCCGGGCCGCACAGGGCGAGTTCCCGTTCATGGTCCGGCTGTCGATGGGCTGTGGCGGCGCGCTCTACAGCCCGCGCCTCGTGCTGACCGCCGCGCACTGCGTGAACGGCACCGGCACCAACACCAGCATCACAGCGACGCTCGGCGTCGTCGACCTGCAGTCGTCGAGCCGCGTCCAGGTGCGCTCGAACTACGTCTACCGGGCCCCCGGCTACAACGGCAACGGCCGGGACTGGGCGCTGATCCGGCTCGCCAGCCCGGTCAGCGGCCTGGCCACACTGCCGATCGCGACGACCACCGCGTACAACAGCGGCACGTTCACGATCGCCGGCTGGGGCGCCGCGCGCGAGGGTGGGCCGCAGCAGCGGTACCTGCTGAAGGCGACGGTGCCGTTCGTCAGCGACTCCAGCTGCGACTCGATGTACGGCGGCGACGTCATCGTGGCCGAGGAGATCTGCGCCGGCTACACCTCCGGCGGCGTGGACACCTGCCAGGGTGACTCGGGTGGCCCGATGTTTCGCCGGGACGCCGGCAACGCGTGGATCCAGGTCGGCATCACGAGCTGGGGCAACGGCTGCGCGCGCCCCAATTTCCCCGGCGTCTACACCGAGGTGAGCACGTTCGCGTCCGCGATCCAGTCCGCGGCCGCGAGCCTGGGCGGCTGACCCCCACCGCCCGCCGCAGGGGGCGCCCGCGTGCGGGGCGCCGGGTGGGGCGTCCCCGTGCGGGGCGCCCCACTTTCCATTTAGGATCGGGCGATGTCGATCATCGAGGAAGCGCTGGCGGCTCTGGATCTCGAGACCAAGGTGCGGCTCCTCTCCGGTCAGGACTTCTGGACGCTGCCGGCCATCCCCGAGATCGGGCTGCGCTCGCTGGTGATGTCCGACGGCCCGATCGGGCTGCGCGGCATCGGCTGGCGCCCCGACGACCCGTCCGTGGCCCTGCCCAGCCCCACCGCGCTCGCCGCGACCTGGGACCCGGAGCTGGCCCGCACGGCCGGGCGCGTGCTCGGGCAGGAGGCCCGCCGCAAGGGTGTGCACGTGCTGCTCGCGCCGACCGTCAACCTGCACCGCAGCCCGTTCGGCGGCCGGCACTTCGAGTGCTACTCCGAGGATCCGCTGCTGACCGGCGAGATCGGCGCGGCGTACGTGGCGGGCGTGCAGGACCAAGGCGTGGGCACGACCGTCAAGCACTTCGTGGCCAACGACTCGGAGACCGACCGCTTCACTGTGGACGTACGGGTCGACGAGCGGGCACTGCGCGAGCTCTACCTGGCGCCGTTCGAGCGGATCGTCGGGGCCGGCGCGTGGGGCGTGATGTCGGCGTACAACGGGGTCAACGGCAGCACCATGACCGAGCACGCCGACCTGCAGATCGGGGTGCTCAAACGGGAGTGGGGCTTCGACGGCGTCGTCGTCTCCGACTGGACGGCCGCCCGCAGCACCGCACCGGCGGCGAACGGCGGGCTCGACGTGGTCATGCCGGCGGTCGGCGACCCGTGGGGCGAGGCGCTGGTCGCCGCGGTCCGCTCCGGCGCCGTCCCCGAAGAGGTCGTCGACGACAAGGTACGCCGGGTGCTGCGGCTCGCCGCCCGGGTCGGGATCCTCGACGGCGCCTCCCCGGCGGCCGGAGCTCCTTCCACACTCGACGGTGCGGCGGTCGCGCGGGAGATCGCCGCCCGGTCCTTCGTGCTCGCCCGCAACTCCGGCGGCCTCCTCCCGCTCGACCCCGCGCGGCTGCGCACGGTGGCGCTCTCCGGTGCGCTCGCCGCCGACGCGCGCGTGCAGGGCGGTGGGAGCGCGCTGGTCCAGCCGGCCCGGGTGGTCTCCCCGCTCGACGGGCTGAGCGCGGCGCTGGGCGGCGCGACCGTCACGTACTCCGTCGGTGCCGACCCGCGCCGCCGGATGCCGGTCGCCCGCGGTCCACAGTGGAGCGGCATCACGGGTGTGCTCCGCGCTGCGGACGGGCGGGAGCTCTTCCGGGCGTCGCTCCCCACCGCGTACGTGCGCTGGATGGGCGACCCGCCGCCCGGCGTCGCCCCGGACGAGATCGCCGAACTCGCCCTCTCCGCCCGCGTCACGCCGTCCGTGGGCGGCGCGCACGAGCTGGCGATCGTCGGCTTCGGGGACTTCACGCTCACCGCCGGCGGGCGCACGCTCTTCGAAGGCTCGCTGTATCGCGACCGGGACGAGTCGGCCGTCTTCCGCGGCCCGGCGGAGCAACGGTTTCCGCTCGACCTGGCCGCGGGCGAGCCGGTCGACGTGGTGCTCACCCAGCGGGGCGGCAATCCGGGGTTCGTGTCGTTCGCCATCGGTCACGCGCCGCCCTCGCCCGGCCCCGACGCGCTCCTCGACGAGGCGGCCAGCGCCGCGGCCGCGGCGGACGTCGCCGTCGTGGTCGTGGGGACGACCGAGGAGGTGGAGTCGGAGGGCTTCGACCGCACCACGCTCGCGCTGCCCGGCCGCCAGGACGAGCTGGTGTCCCGGGTCGCCACCGCCAACCCCCGTACCGTCGTCGTCGTGAACGCCGGCTCGCCGGTGCTGATGCCCTGGGCGGACGAGGTCGCCGCGATCCTGCTCACCTGGTTTCCCGGCCAGGAGGCGGGCGCCGCGCTGGCCGACATGCTGCTCGGGGCGGCCGAGCCGGGTGGCCGGCTGCCCACGACGTGGCCCCGCCACGACCGCGACGCGCTGCCGGTCACGCCCACGGACGGCGCACTGCCGTACGACGAGGGCGTCTTCCTGGGCTACCGGGCCGACCCGGCCGACCCGCTCTTCCCGTTCGGCCACGGGCTGGGCTACACCGACTGGGCGTACGAGTCACTGTCCATCGAGGACGGCGGCGAAGCGGTGACGGTGACGGTGACGGTGCGAAACGCCGGCGCGCGCCCGGGCCGCGAGGTGGTCCAGGTCTACATCGGACCGTCTACACCAGACCCGTCCCGGCCGCGTCGGTGGCTGGTCGGCTTCGCGGCGGCCGAGGCCGGGCCGGGCGAGGCGGTCACGGTACGGGTGCCGCTGCCCGAGCGCGCTTTTCAGGTGTGGGACGGCGGCTGGCGGAAGGTGCCGGGCAGCTACCTGGTCGAGGCCGCCCACAGCGTCGCCGACCGCCGACTGACCGCCGAGCTGACCGTCTAGCGAGTCCTCCCACGGCCGCGCGCGCTGGTGGGGGCGTTCTCCGCCGCGGGCCGGGATGGGTTACCAGCGGCCGAGGCGGGTGGAGAGGACGGACAGGGCGGCCACGCCGGCGGTCGACGTGCGCAGGACCTCGTCACCGAGCCGGACGGGTGTGGCGCCGGCCGCTTCGAAGGTGGCCAGCTCCTCCGGTGCGATGCCGCCCTCCGGCCCCACCACAAGGGCGATGTCGCCGGTGGCCGGGAGGTCGACCCGGGTCAGCCGCTCCTTGGCCGCCTCGTGCAGCACCAGCGTGGCGCGCTCGGCCGCCTCGCGGGTCGACGCGGCGGGTGCGACCACGGGCAGCCAGGGGCGGCGGGCCTGCTTCGCGGCCTCGCGGGCGGTGGCGACCCAGCGTTCGCGGGCCCGGTCGCCGCGCTCGCCGCGCCACTGCACCACCGAGCGGGCGGCGGCCCAGGGCACGATCTCGTCGACGCCGGCCTCGGTCATCGCCTGCACGGCCAGCTCGCCCCGCTCACCCTTGGCGATGCCCTGGATCACCACCAGTCGCGGGTCGGGCGTGTCCGCGTACCCGATGCTGATGGTCCGCAGATCGAGCGTGCCGCGGCCGGCGGCGGTGACCACGGCGGTGGCGGTGCCGCCCTTTCCGTCGCCGAGCAGCAGCTCCTCACCCACCCGCAGCCGCTGGACGGTGGCCGCGTGATGCCCTTCGGGGCCGTCGAGGGTGAACGACTCCCCCTGCGGCAGCGCGGCGACCAGGAAGAGCGGGCGGCTCACGCGTGGCCGTTGAAGGCGTCCCGCATCCGGGAGAAGAAGCCGCCCTGCTTGGTGAGCTCGGCGACCTCCTCGCCCCGGGTCTTGGCGAACTCGCGCAGGATGCGCTCCTGCTCCGGGTCGAGCTTGGTGGGTGTGCGCACGTCGAGGTGGACGAAGAGGTCACCGCGACCGGTGCCGCGCAGGTGCGGCACGCCACGGGCGCGCAGCCGGAGCGTCGCGCCGGGCTGGGTGCCGGCCTTGACGTCGAGCTGCTCCTCGCTGTCGAGCGTCTTGATCGTCAGGCGGGTGCCGAGCGCGGCGGCGGTCATCGGGACGGTGACGCGGCAGTGCAGGTCGTCGCCCTTGCGGGAGTAGACGTCGTGCGGCCGCTCGTGGATCTCGACGTAGAGGTCGCCGGCGGTGCCGCCGCCGGGGCCGACCTCGCCCTGCTGGGCCAGGCGGATGCGCATACCGTCTTCGACGCCGGCCGGGATCTTGACGGTCAGCGAGCGGCGGGTGCGGACCCGGCCGTCGCCGCCGCAGGTGGCGCAGGGGTGCGGGATCACGGTGCCGTAGCCCTGGCAGACGGTGCACGGGCGGGACGAGACGACCTGCCCCAGGAACGTGCGCTGCACCGACTGCACCTCGCCGCGCCCGCCGCACGCCTCGCAGGTGGCGAGGTGGGTGCCGGCCGCGGTGCCGGCGCCGGAACAGGTGGTGCAGAGCACAGCGGTGTCCACCGTGATCGGTGCCTCGACCCCGAACGCGGTCTCGGTCAGGTCGAGCTCCAGGCGCAGGATCGCGTCGGCGCCCGGCCGGGTGCGCGAGCGCGGCCCGCGCGCCCCGGCGGCCGTGCCGAAGAACGCGTCCATGATGTCCTGGAACCCGACGAATGGTCCCGCGCCGGGGCCAGCGCCCGGCCCACCGCCACCCGGGGCGAGAGGGTCGCCGCCGAGGTCGACGATCTGCCGCTTCTGGTCGTCCGAGAGCACCTCGTACGCCGCGTTGATGTCCTTGAACTTCTCGTGCGCATCCGGGTCCGGGTTGACGTCCGGGTGGTACTGGCGGGCCAGCTTCCGGTAGGCACGCTTGATCTCGTCGTCGGATGCGTCCCGGTTTACACCGAGAATCCCGTAGTAGTCCTTGGCCACTTGGTTACGTGTCCTCATGCTCTCGCGCTGTCCCGGGCTAGTTGTTTCCCAACAGGTCGCCTACGTAGCGTGCCACGGCGCGCACCGTGGCGATGGTGCCGGGGTAATCCATCCTCGTCGGCCCGAGGACGCCGAGACCACCCACGATTGTGGCGCCTGGACCGTAGCCCGTGCTGACAACTGAGGTGGACCGGAGGTTGTCGATCTCGTTTTCGTCGCCGATGCGGACCCGGAGGGTGTCCGCGTCGACCTCGCCCAGGAGCTTGAGCAGGATGACCTCCTCCTCGAGGGCCTCGAGGATCGGGCGGAGGGAGCCCTGGAAGTCGAGGAGACCGCCACGGGTCAGGTTGGCCCGGCCGGCTAGTGCTATGCGCTCATCGTGCCGCTCGGTGAGGGTTTCGAGCAACACCGAGGCGAGGGTGGCCATCGTGTTGCGGTCGTCCGGCGTGGCCTCCTCGACCAGCGCCTGGATCAGCGGCGGCGCCTCCGAGAGCCGCTTGCCGACGAGCCTTTCGTTGACCAGGCGGCGCAGGTCGGTGACGGCGTCGACCTGGACGGGCGCGGGCAGCTCGACCAGCCGCTGCTCCACCCGGCCGGTGTCGGCGATCATGACGAGCATCACCCGGGTGGTGGAGATCGGCACCAGCTCCAGATGGCGCACGGAGGAGCGGGACAGGCTCGGGTACTGCACCACGGCGACCTGACGGGTGAGCTGAGCGAGGAGCCGCACCGTGCGGTGCACCACGTCGTCGAGGTCGAGCGCCCCGGCGAGGAACCGCTCGATCGCCCGCCGCTCGGCGGGACTCAGCGGCTTGACCCGGGAGAGGCGGTCGACGAAGAGCCGGTAGCCACGGTCGGTCGGGACCCGGCCGGCGCTGGTGTGCGGCTGCCGGATGTACCCCTCCTCCTCCAGGACGGCCATGTCGTTACGCACGGTGGCGGGCGAGACCCCCAACTGGTGTCGCTCGACCAGAGCCTTGCTGCCGACCGGCTCCTGGGTGGCGACGTAATCCTCGACGATCGCTCGGAGCACGTCGAGCTTGCGGTCATCGAGACTCACTGTCACCCCCTGCCACACCCAGATGAGAGGACTGGCACTCGACTGTAGCGAGTGCCAGTCTACGTCGCATCCCCGTGCCCCCGCGATGATCTCTTTGGGCACAATGTCCGACAGTTGGCAAGAGTGTTGTGTGGCGCGGGTTGATCTGTGCCCCTACCGTGACCTCCATGACAGAACCACCTCGCCCTCCCGGAGAGAGCGACCCCGGCTCGACGCCGCCGGACCCGACCTCTCCGCCAACACCCCCAGCGTCCTACTCGATGCCGGGCGAGGCACCCTCTCCCGGTTACGCACCCCCACCGAGTGACGCACCACCACCGCCCCCGCCACCCGCGGGCGGGGCCGACTATCCGCCGCCCGGCGCCGGCTACCCACCGCCCGGCTACCCGCCGCAGGGTCCGCCCGGCGGCTACTACGCGGCCGGTCCCGCACCGTCGGGCTACGCCAACAACGACGAGAAGACCTGGGCCCTCGTCGCCCACTTCGGCGGCGCGGCCGGTGCGTTCATCGGCGGCGGCACGCTGGGCTGGGTCGGCCCGCTCGTCGCGCTCCTGGCAAAGGGCAACCAGTCGCCGACCGTGCGCGCGCACGCGGTCGCGGCGCTCAACTTCCAGCTGCTCTGGTCGATCATCACGGTGATCAGCTGGATCCTCGTCTGCGTGCTGATCGGCTTCATCCTCGCGCCGGTCGCGACGATCATCGCGATCGTCTTCGGCATCATCGGCGGCGTGAAGGCCAACGACGGCCAGCTGTACAACTACCCGATGAGCGTCTCGATCATCAAGTAACGCGCACGGAGGCCCCGGGGACCGCGCGGTCCCCGGGGCTCACGCCTTCCCGCGGCCTCCCTCTCCGTGTGGCCAGCCCCGCCCGCCGTGCCCGCCGTGCCTGACAGGCAGATCGTGGTATTTCGGTGCCTCTATAGGGGCACCGGAATACCACGATCTGCAACTGAATCCGGGTTCTGGCCGCACCGCAGGGGGTGGGCGGTGATCGTTCGCCCGTTTTCCGCGTGAAACGCCGAGAAAGACACCCGCCCTCCGGCCGCCGGTCTGGACCACCGCGGACGTCGCGGCAGCTCAGATCTTTGTGGGAGTTGCCCGTTCAGGGCAGCAGGTCGCGGACGACGGCGTCGGCGAGGAGGCGGCCGCGCAGGGTGAGGAGCGCGTGCCCGTCGCGGATCTCCAGCAGGCCGTCGGCCGCCGCCCGCCCAGCCGCCGCGCGGCCCTGGGCGTCGAGCACGTCGAGGGGCAGGCCGGAGGCGAGGCGCAGGCGCAGCATCACGTCCTCGACGTGCCGGTCGTCCGGCGCCAGCACCTCGCGCGCGTACCCCGGTGACTCGCCGGCGGCCAGGCGGGCCGCGTAGGTCGAGGGGTGCTTGACGTTCCACCACCGCACGCCGCCCACGTGGCTGTGCGCGCCCGGCCCGAGGCCCCACCAGTCGCCGCCGGTCCAGTAGAGGAGGTTGTGGCGGCACCGCGCCGCCGGGCCGGCCGCCCAGTTGGAGACCTCGTACCAGGTGAGGCCGGCCGCGTCGAGGGCGGCGTCCGCGGCCAGGTAGCGGTCCGCGGCGACGTCGTCATCCGGGTACGGCAGGTCGCCGCGGCGCATCCGGGCGGCGAGCCGGGTGCCGTCTTCGACGATCAGCGAGTACGCGCTGACGTGGTCGACGCCCGCCCCCACGGCGGCCGCCAGCGAGGCGGCGAAGTCGTCCGCCGTCTCGCCCGGCGTGCCGTAGATCAGATCGAGGTTGACGTGGTCGAAGCCGGCCTCGCGCGCCTCGACCGCCGCGGCCGGCGCACGGCCCGCGGTGTGCCGGCGTTCCAGCACCTGGAGTACGCCTGGCGCGATCGACTGCATCCCCAGCGAGACCCGGGTGAAGCCGGCCTTGCGCAGCCGCTGGAGCGAGGCCGGGTTCACCGACTCCGGGTTGGCCTCGGTGGTGACCTCGGCGTCCGCGGCCAGGCCCCAGGTGCGGTCGATCGCCTCCAGGATGCGGGCGAGGTCGTCCGGGTCGAGCAGCGTGGGGGTACCGCCGCCGACGAAAACGGTGTCCACCCGCGCCGGCGCCACGACCCGGGCGGCGAGGGCAAGCTCGGCGAGCACGGTCTGTGGGTACGCCTCGCGGCTCGCCCCGCCGCCCAGCTCAGCCGCGGTGTACGTGTTGAAGTCGCAGTAGCCGCACCGGCTGGCGCAGAAGGGCACGTGCACGTACACGCCGAAGCCGCGCCCGCCCGGGCCGGTGCCGGGCGGCAGGCTGCCGTCGCGGGGGACGGCCTCGCCTTCTGGGAGTGCTCCGGGCATGGGTTCTAGTCTGCCCGCATGGCTTCTGACGACGAGTCGCTGGTCCGGGTCGAGACCGGGCGGGGCGTGGCGACGCTCACTCTGGACAGCCCGCACAACCGCAACGCCCTCTCCTCCCGCCTGATGACGCAGCTGATGGCGGCGCTGGAGGCGGCGGAGGGCGACGAGTCGGTACGGGTGATCGTGATCTCGCACACCGGCCCGGTCTTCTGCTCCGGCGCCGACCTCAAGGAGACCGCCGACGCGATCTCCAGTGGCCGCATCCCGGTGGCGATGCTCGGCGACGTGCTCGCGGCGATCTGGGAGTGCCCCAAGCCGGTGGTGGCCCGGGTGGGCGGGCCGGCCCGGGCCGGCGGCCTCGGCCTGGTGGCGGCCGCCGACATCGCGATCTGCTCCGAGGAGGCGACGTTCGCCTTCTCCGAGGTACGGCTGGGCGTGGTGCCCGCGGTCATCTCGGCGACCGTCCTCCCCCGCCTCACCCCGCGCGCGGCGGCCGAGCTCTTCCTGACCGGAGACACCTTCGACGGGCAGCGCGCCGAACGGATCGGGCTGGTCACCCAGGCCACCACCGCGGAGACGCTGGACACCACGGTCGCGGCCTACTGCGGCGCGCTCGTGCTCGGCGGCCCGGAGGCACTCGCCGGTACGAAAGGCATCCTGCACCGCCGACCGACCGCTACCGTACGTGAAGAGCTCGCCGAGCTGTCCGCCCTTTCTGTGGGCTATTTCCAGTCCGAGGAAGGGCGCGAGGGAGTCCGGGCTTTTCGGGAGAAACGCCACGCCTCGTGGGTGCCCGAGGGGTCGGGTACCAGTTGACTCCCCCTTCCGCGCCAAACCGGCCAGGGGTACGGTCGCCGGCAGGATCACGTCGTACCCTGGACGGACAACTCACTGAGGGGTGACGGTGCGTATTCGGGCAGGGGTAGTGGCAGCCGTCGGCCTGATGCTCGTCGCGATCATCGGGCTCGTCGTCGGCAAGCACGACTGGACCCCCGAGCTCAAGCTCCCCCGCCCGCACAGCCGAGCCTGCACGGTGCAGGCGGACGGCGAGGTCACCCTCAACCCCGAGCAGATGGCGCACGCCGCCACGATCGCCGCGATCGGGGCGCAGCGAAAGATGCCCGAGCGGGCGGTGGTGGTGGCGCTGGCGACCGCCCTGCAGGAGTCCAAGCTGGAAAACCTCGCCGGCGGCGACCGCGACTCGATCGGCCTCTTTCAGCAGCGCCCGAGCCAGGGGTGGGGCACGCCGGAGCAGATCAGCGACCCGCGGTACGCGGCCAACAAGTTCTACGCCGCGCTCAAGAAGGTGCGCGGCTGGGAGAAGATGCGGGTCACCGACGCGGCCCAGCGGGTGCAGCGCTCGGCCTACCCGGAGGCGTACCAGAAGTGGGCCGACGAGTCGTCGGTGCTCACCAAGGCGCTGCTCGGCAACGCAACCGGTGCGGTGGCGTGCACGGTGGACGGTGAGCCGGCGATGCGCGGTGCGGCGGCGGCCGAGGCGCTGGGCAACGGGCTCCGCCTCGACTGGGGCCGGCTCGAAGCGTCCGCCCAGGTCACCGGCTTGACCGTGCCGGCGGCGAGCTCACAGGCCGGCTGGCGGTACGCGCACTGGCTGGTCTCGCACGCCACCGACCACGGGGTGAAGCGAGTGCGGTACGCGGGTCTGGAGTGGACGGCCGACGAGGGCGCCTGGGCCAAGATCACGGCACCGGACCAGTCTCCGCAGGTGGTGGCGGAGGTCTTCGCCGAAGCCTCTTCGTGATCGAAGCTCCACCCAAGTCGCTGGGCGGAGCTTCGATCGACAAGGGCGGGTCAGTAGCGACTGATGCCGCGCCGTCCGGTCACGCCCACCACCAGGGCAACGCCGATCGCGGCGAGTACCACCTGGATGAAGATCTCGGTCCAGTCCAGACCGGCGGTGTCGGCCACGCCCGCGGCCCGCGCGATCACGGTGCCGAGCAGGGCCGCGCCGACGCCGATGAGCATGGTCAGCCAGATGGGGATGTTTTGGCGGCCGGGAACCACCAGCCGCCCCAGCGCACCGATGATCAGCCCGATGATGAGCGCGGAGATGATGCCGGTTGCGGTCACGGTCGTCCTCCTTCAGGGGGTTCGTCCTGCCGCAAGAGGTGCCCGACATCTCATGGGGCTAAACGCCGGGCCGCCTCGGCTATGGCCCGGTCCATCGATTCGAACGCCAGCGGCGGCGGCCGGTCGATGTCGAACCAGGCGTGCTCGGACGACTCGCGCGGGTCGAGCGTCAGCCGCGCACCGTCGGCCAGCGTGGCGAGGTAGAAACACTCCAGTACCGGCAGCCGTTCGTCCTGGTAGTCGTACGTTCCGATGTACATGCCGACGAGGTCACCGAGGGCGACCTCGACGCCGAGCTCCTCGCGGGCCTCGCGTAGGGCGGCGGTCGCGGGCTCCTCCCACCCGTCGCAGAACCCGCCCGGCAACTCCCAGCCTCCGGCGCCCGGCTCCATCACCCGCTTGAGCGCGAGGAAGCGGCGTCCATCGTGGACGATGAGGTTTGCGGTGGGGCGGGCGTTGACGTAGAGCTCGTAGCCGCAGGCGACGCAGGCGGTGGGCGGCTTGTCGCGGAGCCCCGCGCCGCAGCGGGGGCAAAACCGCGCCTCGACCGTCACTTCTTGGCCTTGTTGTCCCCGCCGTCCGAAGTGGACAGCGCCGCGATGAACGCCTCCTGAGGCACCTCGACGCGGCCCACCATCTTCATCCGCTTCTTGCCTTCCTTCTGCTTTTCCAGCAGCTTGCGCTTACGGGTGATGTCACCGCCGTAGCACTTGGCGAGCACATCCTTGCGGATCGCCCGGATCGTCTCGCGCGCGATCACGCGGTTGCCGATCGCGGCCTGGATCGGCACCTCGAACTGCTGGCGCGGGATCAGGTTGCGCAGCTTGGCGGCGATGGTGACGCCGTAGTTGTACGCCTTGTCCTTGTGGACGATCGCGCTGAACGCGTCGACCGCCTCGCCGTGCAGCAGGATGTCCACCTTGACCAGATCGGCCTTCTGCTCGCCGCTGGGCTCGTAGTCGAGGCTCGCGTACCCCTTCGTGCGGCTCTTGAGCTGGTCGAAGAAGTCGAAGATGATCTCGGCGAGCGGGAGCGTGTAGCGCAGCTCGACCCGGTCGGCCGAGAGGTAGTCCATGCCGAGCAGCGTGCCCCGCCGCCCCTGGCAGAGCTCCATCACCGCGCCGACGTAGTCGTTGGGCGTGAGCACGGTCGCCCGGACCACCGGCTCGTACACCTCGGCGACCTTGCCGGTCGGGTACTCGCTCGGGTTGGTCACGACGTGCTCGGTGGCGTCTTCCATCAGCACCCGGTAGACCACGTTGGGCGCGGTGGAGATCAGGTCGAGGCCGAACTCGCGCTCCAGCCGTTCCCGGATGATCTCCAGGTGGAGCAGGCCGAGGAAGCCGCAGCGAAAGCCGAAGCCGAGCGCGGCGCTGGTCTCCGGCTCGTAGCTGAGCGCGGCGTCGTTGAGCTTGAGCTTGTCGAGCGCGTCGCGCAGGTCGGGGTAGTCGGAGCCGTCGATCGGGTACAGCCCGGAGTAGACCATCGGCTTGGGGTCCTTGTAGCCGCCGAGGGCCTCGCTGGCGGGCCGCGAGTTGATGGTGACCGTGTCACCGACCCGGGACTGGCGCACGTCCTTTACGCCGGTGATGAGGTAGCCCACCTCGCCCACGCCGAGGGCCTGCGCCTTTTGCATCTCGGGCGAGATGACGCCGAGCTCCAGCAGTTCGTGCACCGCTCCGGTGGACATCATCTTGATCCGGTCGCGCGCCTCGATCCGCCCGTCGACCACCCGGACGTACGTGACCACGCCGCGGTACACGTCGTAGACCGAGTCGAAGATCATCGCGCGGGCCGGTGCCTGCGCCTCGCCCTTCGGCGGGGTGAACTGCCGCACGATCTCGTCGAGCAGGTGGGGCACGCCCTCGCCGGTCTTGCCGGAGACGCGCAGGCAGTCTTCGGGGCGGCCGCCGATGAGGTGGGCCAGCTCCTCCGCGTACTTGTCGGGCTGGGCGGCCGGCAGGTCGATCTTGTTGAGCACCGGGATGACGTGCAGGTCGTTTTCCAGCGCCAGGTAGAGGTTGGCCAGCGTCTGCGCCTCGATGCCCTGCGCGGCGTCGACTAGGAGCACGGCACCCTCGCAGGCGGCGAGGCTGCGGGACACCTCGTACGTGAAGTCGACGTGCCCGGGCGTGTCGATCATGTTGAGCACGGCCGCCTCGCCCTTGAGGTCGCCCTCCCGCACGGTCCAGGGCATCCGCACGGCCTGGCTCTTGATCGTGATGCCACGCTCGCGCTCGATGTCCATGCGGTCGAGGTACTGGTCGCGCATCTGCCGGGCATCGACCACGCCGGTGAGCTGCAACATCCGGTCGGCCAGGGTCGACTTGCCGTGGTCGATGTGGGCGATGATGCAGAAGTTACGGATGCGGCCGGGGTCGGTCGCGCCCGGGCTGTTCGCGCTCATCGGTGGCACAGTCGTCCGTTCTCGTTCAACCTGCGGGAACGGCCGGCGAGTGGCCGGCCGTTCTCTATGGTCCCACGCTTTTGTTTTCGGCTACTCAGCCGGCGCCTCGTTGAAGAGCGCGGCCAGGCGTGGGAAGCGCCGGCGCACCTCGTCTTCGTCGTCGAAGTCCCAGAAATCGTCCGTGTTGGGGCGTTTTGTCGCCGCCTCCTCGGGCAGCTCAAGGCCGGTGGCCCGGCGGTGAGCCTCGGCGGCCACGGCCAGCATGCCCTCTGAGCCAAGCTCCTCGCCGGTGACCGCCGCCCGCTTCACCGCCGGCAACTCCGCCAGCGAGTCGGGCTCGCCCACCGCCCGCGCGAACGCTTCCCGCCCCTGCGCCATCAACCAACCCCGGAAAGCGTCGAAACCTTCGTCGGAACAGCCGCCGTTGACCAGGTAGGCAGCCCCAAAAAGATCCACTTTGTACGACGCGTCGAGCACCCGGCGCAGGTGCCGCTCGAAGCCGGCGATCTCGTCCGCGTCACGGGTCGCCAGGGCGGTGGCAGCCCGGTCCGCCACCGTGTCCGGGGTGCCACCGTCGCGGGCCGCGTCGCCGATCAGAGCCCAGAACTCGTTCGTGTTCATCTCGCCGTGCCTTCTGTGTCGATCTTTTGGGTCGTACTTTTTGTGTCGCTCGGGCCTGACTGTGCCAGACAGGTGTGACACCAGGGCAATATTGGTGCATGCCCAGGATGCCGATGCCGGCCGTCCCGTACGCGTCCACCGCCGTGCGCCCCTCCTGGGCCGACCTCCCCGCCGACCTCCGCACGGCGATCAGCGCGCGGCTGGGCTCGCAGGTGACCTGGGCGACCACGGCCGGTGGCGGCTTCACCCGCGGGTTCGCGGCGGTGCTGGACACCGCCGACGGGCAGCGCGTCTTCGTCAAGGCAGCGTCGCTGAGCACGCAGCGCCACCTCACCGACTGGTACGCCCGGGAGGTCGCGGTCACCGCCGCGCTGCCCACCGCCATACCGTCCGCCCGCCCGCGGTGGACGCTGACCGCCGCCGGCTACTACGTGATCTGCCTGGACGCCATCGAGGGACACATGCCCGCCCTACCCTGGCAGCCGGCCGAGCTGGACGCCGCGCTGGAGGCGTGGGCCGTGGCGGCCGAGGCGCTGCGCGAACCGCCGGCCGAGCTGGTGGCGGTGGGGCTCCCGGCCCTCTCCGACCTGGTCCGCAGCGACCTGTCGTGGTGGCGGGAGATCGCCGCCGGGCGCGAGGCCATGCCGCCGGTGCCACCCTGGGTGGAGAAGCAGCTGGATGACCTCGTCACGCTGGAAGCGGCCCTCCCCGGCTACCTGCACGGCGACGCCGCCACCCACTGTGACCTGCGCCTCGACAACGTACTCATCGACCCGGCCGGCGCCGCCCTGCTGTGCGACTGGACCTGGATCTGCTTCGGCCCCGCCTGGTGGGACACCGCCTCGCTGCTCATCACCGCGTACGCGAGCGGCCTCGACGCGGATGCCCTCTTCGCCGCGCACCCCACCACCCGCGACGCCCCACCGGACGGGCTGGACGCGGCGCTGGCAGCCCAGGGTGGTTACCTGCTGACCCGCGCCGAGGCCGGCCCGACCGGCGCGTCACCACACCTGGTGGCCCACCAGCGCTGGACCGGCGAGGTGGCACTGGCCTGGCTCGCTTCGCGGCGCGGGTGGGCTTGAGGGGGCCCGCCGCTTTGGTCTCCGGCCCGGCCCGTCTCTCGGCGGGTAGAGTCGGCGGCGCTGCCCGTTTTGGATGTGTGCGGGGCTGGCTGGTAATCTGGTGCGTCGCGCATGGTGATGTGTAGGTGTCTCGTGCGCTCAGAAACCCGAAACCCAAGAACGACAAGGACGAGGCTGTCGCGTGGCGAACATCAAGTCCCAGATCAAGCGCAACCGGCAGAACGAGAAGCGCCGGCTGCGTAACAAGTCGGTCAAGTCGTCGCTGAAGACCGCCATCCGTAAGTTCAACGAGGCGAGCCAGGCCGGCGACACCGAGACCGCCACCGCCCTCATGCGTGACGCCTCGCGCAAGCTGGACAAGGCCGTCAGCAAGGGCGTGATCCACAAAAACCAGGCCGCCAACCGCAAGTCGGCGATTGCCAAGCGCCTGCAGTCGCTGGCCGCCTGAGACTTCGCACCACCTCGGGCACCCGCCTGCGCACCATTTTCGGGCACCCACCTTCGGGCACCGCCGGAGCCACAGCGCTCCCCGAGCGGTGCCCGTTGCTTTGCCCGTTATGCCCCTTGTTAACGCCCCTATTCGTAGCGGCGACGGCTGGCTGACCTGCGCTCGCGCTGCCCGGTAGGGTCGACCCGCTCGCTGTGGTGGGCCATCGTGTAGGCGTGCTGCCGCCAGGCCGCATCCAGGTACCGCCCAGCCGCCGCGTACCGCGGCCCCGCCGCCGCAGAGCCAGCCTCCTGGTCCGGCTGGGTCAGCACGGCATACTGCGCGGTCGCCTCCGTCAAGCTCGCCGCCGCCGGGGCGTGCCCCCGCTGCCCGACCGCCGGATCGACGTGGTCGCCGGGGTTGGCCGTGCCCGCGTGCGCGCCGGGCACCGTGGCCAGGCTGGCGAACTGGACGGTGGCCTCGGTCAGCGCGGCGCTCTCACGTGATACCTCGTCTCCTATGACACCGGCTGGCGCCGCGGGCGATTGGTCGGCGGCCTCGATCGGCCCAGCGCGCCCTCCGGTCGCCTGGTCCGCGGCCTCGTCCCGCCCGGCGTACCCTCCGGTCGCCTGGTCCGCAGCCTCGTCCCGCCCGGCGTACCCTCCGGTCGCCTGGTCCGCAGCCTCGTCCCGCCCGGCGTACCCTCCGGTCGCCTGGTCCGCGGCCTCGTCCCGCCCGGCGTACCCTCCGGTCGCCTGGTCCGCGGCCTCGTCCCGCCCGGCGTACCCTCCGGTCGCCTGGTCCGCGGCCTCGGTCCGCCCTGCACGCCCTCGGGTCGCTTGGTCTGCGGCCTCGGGCCGCGCCGGGATTCCTTCGGCTGCCAGATCAGCGGGCTGAGCCGCCGTTTCGGCCCGCGCCCTGTTCGCTCCGGCCACCGGATCACCGGGCTGATCCGTCGCTTCGGCGGGCTCTCCGACCGCCCGGTCGGTGGCCTCGGCCGGCGCGACATCCTGAGGGCCGGCGTCGTGTGCGATGGTCCCGGCGTGCTCGGCCCGCGCGACGCCCTCCCGGCCGACCTGGTGCGCGACGCCCCCGGCAGGCTCGCCGACCGTCCGCTCGGTGGCTTCGGCCCCCGCCGGGACCTCCTCTTCGGTCTCCGCGCGGGCATGGCGGGCGACGGCCTCCGCCAGCCCGACGTGCTCCGCGGTCATCACGTCGGCGTGGCGGGCGACGGCATTTCGCAGCCCTGCGTGTTCTCTCGTCTCCAGGTCGGTGTGCTGGGCGACCGCCCCGGCGTGGTCATCGACCACCTCGCCGGTGGTCTCGGCCCGCGCGACGCCCTCACCGTTCCCCAGGTCGGCACCTTGAGCTGCGGTCTCGCCGCGCACGACGCTCTCGCCGGGCCGCACGTTGGCACCTTGAGCCGCGGTCTCGACCCGCGCCACGCTGCCATCGCTCTGCAGGCCGGCACCTTGAGTGGTCTCGGCCCTCTCCAGGCCGTCCCCTTGAGTGGTCTTGGCCCGCGCGGCGCTCTCGCCACTGTCCACGTCGGCGCCTTGAGTGGCGGTCTCGGCCAGCACCGCCCTCCCTCCGGCCACCAGCCTCCCATCGGCCACCAGCCTCCCGTCGACCACCAGATCGGCGGGCCGAGCCGTGGCCTCGGCCCGATCGGCGCCCTCCCCGGCCTCGGCGCTGGTCTGTTGGGCGATGGCCTCGGTCAGCCCGGCGTGCTCGTCGGTCGCCAGGTCGGCGTGCGCGGTCGCCAGGTCGGCGTGCGCGGTCGCCAGGTCGGCGTGCGCGGTCGCCAGGTCGGCGTGCGCGGTCGCCAGGTCGGCGTGCGCGGTCGCCAGGTCGGCGTGCTCATCGGTGTCCGTGGCCCGCGCGGCGGCGTCCTTGCGCGGGGCAGCGACCGTGGCGCGGCCCACCGTTGGCATGAAGGCGACGACCTCGCGCCGCAGGCGCTCGCGCTCCCGCTCCGGTGTCCGCGCCGCCGAACGTGCCACCGCACCCGCCACCAGGTCGTTGACCTTCACCATCAGCGCGACCGACACCGGCAGGATCAGCACGACCCACCAGGTCACGAGCTCGGCCAGCGCCAGCAGCAGGCTGAGTGCGATCGCGCCTTCGAGGTAGACGAAGCAGAGCATGCCGCCGGGGTGGAGGTGCCGCAGTCCCAGCGCCCGCGCGTACAGCGGCCGGTAACGCACCTCCGCCACGCCCGGCTCCGGCAGGCGCGTCAACGTCCGCGCGCTCACCGGCCACCGCTCCCGCGCCGCGCACCCTGCCTCGCGGCACCCGCTGGGGCACCGGCCGCCGCGCCTTGCGGGGCCGCCGCCCCGGCACCCGACCGCGCGGAGGAGGCACCCTGGCGGGCCGCGGCCACGGCGAAGATGGCGCGCTCCAGGGCGTACCCGCGATCGTCGGAGCCGCCCTTCACCTCCGCGTTGCACTCCGCGGCCGCCCGCATCGCGTCGACCAGGCCCTCGGGGCTCCAGCCGCGACCCTGGCGCTGGGCACGCTCGATCTTCCACGCCGGCATGCCGAGGCTGCTCGCGAGCTGGTACGCGTTGCCGCGCCCGGCCGACGCGACCCGCGCCACCGTACGCACACCGTCGGCGATCGCGTCGGCGATCGGCACCGGGTCGACGCCGACGTGCAGCGCCCACCGCAGCGCCTCCAGCGCGCCCGGCACGTCGCCGACCATCGCGGCGTCCGCGACGGTGAAGCCGCTGACCTCGGCACGCCCCCGGTAGTACCGGGCGACGGTGTCGGCGCCGATCCGCCCGTCGGTGTCGGACACGAGCTGCGAGCAGGCGGCCGCGAGCTCGCGCAGGTCGTTGCCGACTGCGGCGAGCAGCGCTTCGGCGGCGTCGTCGGTGCACCGGCCGCCCAGCCGCCGGAACTCGTCCCGCACGAACGCGACCCGCTCGCGGTTGCCCTTGAGCTTCGTCGCCTGGACCACGGTCGCGCCGGCCGATTTCAGGCCGTCGGCGAGCGCCTTGCCCTTCGCCGCGCCCGGATGAGTCACCACCAGCGTGACGTCGGGGTCGGGGTGCTTCGCGTACGCCAGCAGGGCCGCTGTCAGGTCCTTCTTGGCGTCCTGGCCGTTGCGGATCACCAGGACCCGGCGCCCGCCGAAGAGCGAGGGACTCGTCATCTCCGCGATCTCGCCGGGGCTGATCGCACCACCCTCGTACTCCCGAACGTCGGCCCCCGGGTCGGCGGCTCGTGCGGTTTCGACGGCGTGGGCCACGGCTCGCGTGACCAGAAGTTCCTCGTCACCAGAGACGAGCACGATCGAGTCGGTGGCTCCTGAAGTCACGCAGCCCATACTTGCATGGCTGGTTCGTGGAATATCACGTTCGCTCACTCGATCGGGTTGCCGACGAATCACTGTGTGCCAAAGCGGACAAACCACCACGGCGGATCGCGTCCTCGGGCCGCGACGGCCAGCTCACCACCCCTGGTACGCATCGCCGCGACGTCACCGTCCACATCGGTGCGCAGCACCCGCGCCCCGCCACGAGCCAGGCGGGAGAGCACCGCCACGCTCGGGTGGCCGTACCCGTTGTCCACTCCCACCGACACCAGCGCGAGCGCGGGATCCACCGCATCGAGGAACTCAGGATCTTGGTAGCCGCTCCCGTGATGGGCGACCTTCAACACGTCCGCGCGCACGCCTGCCGCGCCCATCCGGTCGAGCAACGCCCGCTGCTCCTCACTTTCCGCGTCACCGGCCATCAGCACGCTCAGCCCGCCGGCGGAGACCCGTATGACCAGGGAGTTGTTGTTGGGATCGGAGCGCGTGCCGCGCATCTCGTGCGGCGGCCCGACCACCTCGACCCGCACCTGCCCCACCACGCGGGACCAACCCACGGTCACCGCCTCGACCGGCAACCGGCGGCTGGCGGCAGCCCGCATCACGAGGTCCCGCCCGTACGCCGGCTCCGGCCACGCCGTCGTCACCACCGCGCCGACCGACCGTCCACGCAGGACACCGTCGAGCCCGCCGACGTGGTCGGCGTGGAAATGGGTGACCGCAAGCAGAGGCACCGCCCGCACGCCGTGGCGGCGCAGGCACCGGTCCGCCGCGGCCGCGTCCGGACCCGCGTCGACCACCACCGCCTGCCCCGGACCGACGGGCACCAACACCGTGTCGCCCTGCCCCACGGAGCAGACCGCCACAAACCATCCCTCTGGTGGCCAGCCCGACGCCACGAGCCGAACCGGCAGCGCGCCGATCACCACCGCCACGGCGACCACTGCCGCGAGACGGCGTACGACCCGGCGGCGCGCCGCGACCAGGAAGGCCACCGAGATCCCGCCAAGCAGCAGCGCGCCGAGGACGCCGTCGGGCCACGGCAGGTTGCCGGAGGGCACGCGCGCTCCGTACCTTGCGACCAGCACCAGCCACCACGCCGGCCACCCGCCCAGCCACGCGGCGAACGCGGCACCCGCCGGCCAGACCGGAGACACGACCGCCGCACCCACGCCGAGGAGCGTGGCGGGCGCGATCGCGGGAACCGCGAGCATGTTGGCCGGTACCGCCACCAGGCTCACCGCGCCGGAAAGCCCGGCCACGACCGGCCCGCAGGCGAACTGCGCGGCGGCCGGCACGGCCAGTGCCTCCGCGGCCCCGGCCGGCACCCCCGCACGCCGCAGCCCGTCGCGCCAGCGCGGTGCCAGCAACAGCAGGCCGCTGGTGGCCAGGACGGAGAGCGCGAACCCGGCGTCGCCGGCCAGCTCGGGATCCCACACGACCAGCACGGTCACCGCCGCGGCCAGTGCCGGCACGGCCGCACGCGGACGCCCGCTGGCGAGGGCGATCAGTCCGATGGCGCCCATCGCGCCGGCCCGGACCACGCTGGGCGACGGCCTGGCCAGGATCACGAAGCCGGCGAGCGCTATGGCGCACAGGGCCGCCGAGAGCCATGGGCCGGCGCGTGCCCAGCGCGCCACCAGCAGTACCGCGCCGATGACGATCGCCACGTTGGCACCGCTTACGGCAACGAGGTGAGTCATGCCGGTCGCCCGGAAGTCGTCGTCGACGGCCGGATCGAGCCGGCTGGTGTCGCCGACCACGAGGCCGGGCAGCAGGCCGCCGGGCTCGTCGGGCAGCGGTGCGCAGGCACGCTGGAGGCCGGCGCGGAGCGTACCGGCGGCCCGCTGCGCCCAGGACGGCTCGCCCTGCCGCACGGGTGGACCGGTAGCCGAGAGCATCGCCGCGCTGAGGTCGCCGCGACCGGCTGGCAGCAGCCGCCCGGTCGCCGTCAGCCGCTGCCCCGGCAGGAGGTCACGCCACTGTGGATCGCTCGCGAGGACGAGAACCCGCGCCCGGACCGCGATCGCGCCATCCGCCGGCCGTACGCCCCGCAGGTGGGCGGCGACCAGGTAGGTCTGCGGCCGCCCGGGCAGCGAACGCACCGGCCGCGGATCGTCGCGGACGACCAGTTCGACGTCGACGCGGGCATGCTCGCGGACCAGCGCGGCGATCGGCTCCGCGTCGCGTGTGGCCACCCGGGCGGCCGTCGCCGCACCACCGCACACGGCGCCGAGCAGCAGGCTGGCGACGACCCAACCATGCGGTAGCGGTCGCCGCCGCATGACCACGACCACAGCGCCCGCGGCCAGAGCGACCAGCACCGCGACCACGACGACGCCGCGCACAGGGATATAAAGGGCGGCCAGGGCGGAAAGCCAGGTCGCCACCGCCAGGCCGGCCAACCGCAGGTCGGGCAGGCGCGGGCTGGCGGCATCCGGCGCGCTCATACCGTCACCAGCTCTTTGAGCTGCTCGTAGCGGGTGTCGCCGATCCCGTCGACCTGCCGCAGGTCGCTTACCGTCCGAAACGGGCCGTTCTTTTCGCGGTGGTCGAGGATCCGCTGAGCGAGCACCGGACCGACGCCGGGCAGCGTGTCGAGCTGGGCGAGGGTGGCCGTGTTGAGGTTGACCTTGCCACCCGCGGCGCCACCGCCGGTCGAGCCGTCGGGCGGTGCACCACCGGCCGGGTCACCGGGTGGCGCGGTCACGCCGACGAGGATGAACTCGCCGTCGATCACCTTGCGGGCGAGGTTGAGCAGGGCGATGTCGGTGCCGGGAAGCACGCCGCCGGCCGCGGTGAGCGCGTCGGCCACGCGCGAGCCCTCGGGGAGCCGCACGAGGCCGGGCTTGCGGACCTTGCCGGCCACCGCCACCACGACCTCACCACCGGCGGCCGCGGTCGCCCGATCCGCCTGGGTGTCGCCGGTGGCCGCGGGAACGGGCTCGGCCGTCACGGGATCGGCGCGAGGCCGTGAATACCAGGCGATCGCCGCCGCGACCAGCACGACGACCGCCGCCACGGCCGCGAGTGCCCGCACGCCGCGCCGCCCCGGATCGAACGCCGACCCACCGCCGGCCCGGCTCGGCCGATCGTCGTCACGCCCGTCTGCCTGACGCGCCGCAGCGAGACGACGCGAGCCCTCCGATGCTGGGTCACCCACCCGGCCAAACCGCTCGGCAGCACCCGATGGGCCGGCCGCCGCCATGCCGGGAGGGCCACCAGAAGGACCACTCACCACCCCACCCGCCACGGCGTCCGCCGAACCAGCCACGACCACGCGCGCCGAGCCAGCAGAGGGGCCACCCACCGAGCCCGACCAGCCAACCGCCACCCCGCCCGAAGGGCCAGGAGACGGACCACCCGCCGCGCCCGACGAACCTGCCGCCATCCCGCCCGCAGGGCCAGCTACGGGGTAGCCGATGCCGGAGCCACCGTCCAATGCCGACCGTGGGGGGCGAGGGACCGCACGGCCAGCAACGCGCGGAGCCGCTGGCGGCGAGCCGGGCGGGCCGTAGAGCGCGCCGTGCCCGCTGGACGTCGCTGACATGAAGTCGGACGCCAGGGGATCGTCGGGCAGGACGCCGGAGACGGCATCACCGGCAGCACCCCACGCGCCCCATGAAGAGTCGGCCACGGCGGGACCGGCGCCACCGCGTGCGACCGGCGACGTAGGGGCCGGCTCCCCAGGACGGGCCGGCGGCCAACCCGGAGCGGCAGGACCAGCGCCAGGAGCACCGCCGGCGTGCGGCATGGCAGCGACAGCGGCAGCACGACCACCGTCTGACGCGGCCGGACCAACGCCGGGACCGCGGGCCGCGGCGACAACGCCATCCCCAGTGGGGACGGCCGGATCCGCGCCGGCAGCGGCGGCGCCCCTCGGCAAGGCCGCGACACCCGTGGCACCGCCGCCACCCGGCACAGCCAGACCGGCGACCGACCAAGCCGCGACACCAGCAGCGCCGTCGCCATCCGGCGCGGTCGGACCAGCGACCGGAACGCCGACCGACCAAGCCGCGACATCGGTGGCATCGTCGCCTGACGCGGCCGGACCAGCGACCGACCAAGCAGCGACACCAGCGCCACCCGACGCGGCCGGACCAGCGACCGGAACGCCGACCGACCAAGCCGCGACATCGGTGGCATCGTCGCCTGACGCGGCCGGGCCAGCGACCGGAACGCCGGCGGTGGGAGCTGCGGCCGTGACGGTGGAAGGGTCAGCGCCGGCCCGCGGTGGCAGGGCGGAACGTGGTAGTGGGATGTCCGGCTGGGGAACAGGCGCCCGGCCCGATGCGCCACTGGCCGGTGGGAGCAGGCTGCCACCGGCATCCGCTCGCGCGGTCACGCGGTGGAGGCGTTGCCGCACCGCGGTCTGCTGCTCGTCTCTCGATGCCCCGTGCACGCAGCGACGCTAGGCCCGATCACGAGGCCGGCGCTGGACCGGCGGGCTTCGCTGTGGATAACCGGGACGCCTGTGGAAAACGCCCTGATCAAGCAACAATCTGCTACCCCAGCAACAATCGGCCACGCCAGAGAGCTGTGATCGAAGCTCCTTCCAAGTCGTTCTAGCGACTTGAAAGGAGCTTCGATCACAGGCAGCCGGGGAGCGAGCCCGAGAGAGCTACGCGCGGCGGTGGATCACGATTCCCAGCAGGCCGGGGCCGACGTGGGCGGCGACCACCGCGCCCACCTCTGTCACGTACCGCTCGTGTAGGCGCTTGCCCAGCCGCTCGCTCAGCGCCTCGGCCACCGCCGCCGCCCGGTCCTCGGCGCCCAGGTGGTGTATGGCGGCGTCCACATCGGACTCGGCGGCGGTCTCCACGGCCAGGTCGAGGAGGCGGGCGAGGCCACGGCTGGCGGTGCGGACCTTGTCGCGCAGCACGATCGCGCCGTTGGACACGCGCAGGATCGGCTTCACCGACAGCGCGGTCCCCAGCAGCGCAGACGCCGGCCCTATGCGGCCACCGCGGCGGATGAACTCGAGCGTGTCCACATACAACAGCGTGGTGGTGCGGTCAATGGCCTCGGTAGCCGCTCGGCGTACCCCCTCCAGGTCGGCACCCTCGACGGCGGCCGCGGCGGCCGCGAGCGCCGGGAAGCCGAGGCCCATGCCCGTGGATCGTGCGTCGACCACCGCGACGCGCTCCCCCACCTCGGCCGCGGCGAGGGTGGCGGACTCGACGGTGCCGGAGAGCTCGGCGGAGAGGTGCACCGACACGACCCCGGCCGCACCCGCGTCGAACAGGCGCCGGTAGGTGGCGGCGAAAGTCTCGGGCGACGGCCGCGAGGTCGTCACCGCGACCCGCCGCGCGCTCAGTGCCCGGGCCACCTCGGCGGAGGTGGCGTCCAGGCCCTCCCGGCCCTCGACGCCGTTGATCACAACGGTGAGCGGGACGACGGTGAGGTCGTGACCGGCAGGGAGGTACGCGGTGGAGTCCGTAACAACCGCGACACGCATGCCGGCACGGTAGCGGATCAGGCTGTCAACGCGACATGATCTCCGTGACCACGAACGGCGTCCCCTGCTGGCAGGTGGTCATCATGCCCTGCTCCACCCGCCCGCGGACCGTGAGCGTGGCGCCGATCGGCAGGTCGTCGCGGCTGACCCCGGGGCCGGAGATCAGCAGGTACTGGTCGATCAGCCGGCACCCCGGCTCGACGCCCTGCACGATCGTGCCGCTGATCTCGATCGACGCCCCGGCCGAGGGCTTGCCCGACGGCGTCGGGGTAGGAAGATCCTCGGGGAGAGAGGACGACGGGGACGGGGACACCGCATCACCTCCGGAGGAATCGTCGGTGCCGGCACACCCGCCGAGCAGCACGGCGGCCACCAGGACGACAAGAGCGCGGCGAATACCCATGTCAGATGCGACGTTACCCAACCGCACGCGGTTCCTCACACGGGCGACGGAGTGGGGCGGTGGGCGGACGGCCCGGTGTTGTGCGCGCGCAGCCACCACCCGCGGACCGGGTCGTGGCCGAGATCGGTCCAGTGGCAGTTTTGCAGCGGACCCACCCGGCGCAGTATGTCCGGCGTCCAGCCGAGCAGGAAGCCGCAGCCCTGCCGCGCCGCGCCGCCATGGGTGGCCACCACGACGGTGCCGCCGGGCGCCTGGTCGGCCGCCTCCTGGAGCGCCTGCCCCACGCGTTTGCCCAGGTCGTCGAGGGTCTCCACGTCACAGCCCTGCGGCTGCTCGCCGGCCCGCCAGCGGGCGTGCTCGGTCGGGAAGCGCTCGGCCACCTCGGCCATCGTGAGGCCCTGCCACTCCCCGTACGAACGCTCGCGCAGCCGCGGGTCGGTGCGCACCGGCAGCCCGGTCAGCGCGGCCAGCGCGGCCGCGGTGTCGGCGGCCCGCCGCAGGTCGCTGGCGACGATGGCGTCGGGGTGGAAGGCGGCCAGCAGCGGCGCGGAGGCCGCCGCCTGCTCGCGGCCGAGATCGTTGAGAGGGGTGTCGGTCTGACCTTGGACGCGGTCCGTGGCATTCCAGTCGGTGTTGCCGTGCCGCCAGACGATGAGACGGGTCATTCCGCCTCGACCAGGGCCCGATCCACGAACGGGATCGTCGGGCAGTCCTTCCACAGCCGGTCGAGGGCGTAGAACTCACGCTCCTCGGTGTGCTGCACGTGCACCACGATGTCGACGTAGTCGAGCAGCACCCAGCGGCCGGCGCGCTCTCCCTCGCGCCGCACTGGCTTCGCCTTTTCCGGGAGGCTGGCCAGTGCGTCCTCGATCGCGTCGACGATCGCCTGCACCTGCCGCTCGTTGGGCGCGGAGGCGAGCACGAAGGCGTCCGTGATGACCATCTGGTCGGCCACGTCGATGATGACGATGTCCTGCGCCTTCTTGTCGGCGGCGGCCTGGGCGGCGCTCAGCGCCATCTCACGGGCGCGCTCGGATGCACTCACCCGACTAGCCTCTCATACCGGCTCACGCGCCGCGCAGCGATAAAGGCGACAAATCACCTGTAAAGGCGCCTCTTGGCGATGTACTGCACCACACCGTCCGGCACGAGGTACCAGACCGGCTTGCCCATCGCGACCCGCGCCCGGCAGTCGGTCGACGAGATGGCCATGGCCGGCACCTGCACAAGGCTGACCGTGTCGGCGGGCAGATGGTCGTCGGAGAGCGCGAACCCCGGCCGGGTCACCCCGATGAAATGCGCCATCTCGAACATCTGGTCCGTGTCTTTCCAGGACAGCATCTTCTGCAGCGCGTCGGCGCCGGTGATGAAGAAGAGCTGGGCCTTCGGGCCGTACTCGGCGCGCAGGTCACGCAGCGTGTCGACGGTGTAGGTGGGGCCATCGCGGTCGATGTCGACGCGGCTGACGTGAAACTGCGGGTTGGAGGCGGTCGCGATCACGGTCATCAGGTAGCGATCCTCGGCCGGGCTCACCGCCACCTCGGCCTTCTGCCACGGCTCGCCGGTGGGGACGAAGACCACCTCGTCGAGCGCGAACCGGTTGGCCACCTCGCTCGCCGCCACGAGGTGCCCGTGGTGGATCGGGTCGAAGGTGCCACCCATGATGCCGATCCGCCGCGTATCGTCCGCCATTGCCGAATCGTAGATCGTTACTGAACGGAACCGTGCCGCGACCGCTCAGCCCCGGGCCGCAAGCGCCCGGCGCAGGTCGTCGTCCGCGTCGATCACGACCCGGCGCAGGCCGGGCTCCAGGTCGTCGCGGGCCAGCAGCGCCGCGGCCGCCTTTCGGGTCGACGCCGCCACGGCGTAGCGGGGAAACGCACTCTTCGCGACCTGGTCGGCCGCCCAGGGGGTACGCAGCCGCGCGGCGGCCGGCATCTCGGCGAAGTAACGCTCCACATAGGAGCGGGTGAGGTCGGTCTGCTCGGGCTGCCAGAAGCCTTCGGCGTTCGCCTCGACGAGGCGGTTGGAGAGGGTCGTGTCCTCGGTGACCACCCGCCACGCCTCCGCCTTGGCCGCCGGGTCGGGCAGGGCCGCCCGGCAGCGGGCCGCACACTGCTCGCCGGTCGCGCTCCGGTCGTTGGCCAGCTCCGCCTCGATCCGGTCCGGGCCGGCCGCGCCGAGCACCACCAGCCGCTCGCACAGCGCCCAGCGCAGGTCGGTGTCGATTCGCAGCCCCTCAGGCACCCCCTGGCGCTTGAGCCAGCCGGCGAGCCGGCGCGCGTCGGTGCTCACCTCGATGAGCCCGCGGGCCGCCGCGAGCTGCAGCGAACCGCCGGGTGGCGCGGTCGCCAGCAGCCGTTCGCAGGCCATCGCCACCGGCTGTAGCGCGATCTCCCGCGGCACCGGATCGAGGTAGCGGTCGAGCAGGTCGCGGGTCATGCCCAGCACCCCCTCGACCACGAGCGGCTCGGTCTCCAGCGGCAGTGCGGTGATCACGAGCGCGACCAGGTCGGCGGGCGATGCGTCGCCGTCGCGCACCGAGTCGATGGTGGTCGACCAGAGCACCGCGCGGTCGAGCGAGTCGTCCAGCGCCGGCAGGATCCCGGGTACCGCCGCGGCCGAGGCGGGGTCCAGGCGCACCTTGGCGAAGGTCAGGTCGCCGGAGTTGACCAGCAGCAGGTCGGCCGCGGGCTCGCCGGCCAGCTCGGCCACCTCGGTCCGCTCCCCCACCACGTCGACGGGTACGCGCTGGCGCAGCGCCGGCCCGTCGTACACGCCGAGTGCCACGCGGTGCGGGCGGGTCGCCCCGGTCTGTGCGATGTGGACACTCTGGTATCGGCCGTCCACAGTGGTCACCTCGGCGCGCAGCGTGTCGACGCCGGAGCGGCGCAGCCACAGGTCGGCCCAGCCGCTCAGGTCGCGCCCGCTGGCCGTGGAGAGCGCGGCGAGCAGGTCGGCGAGGGTCGCGTTGCCGAAGCGGTGCGCCGCGAAGTGTGCCCGCAGCCCGGCGAAGAAGGCCTCGTCACCGAGCGAGGCGACGAGCTGGCGGAGCACCGAGGCGCCTTTCGCGTACGAGATGCCGTCGAAGTTGAGCAGCGCGTGCGCCGCGTCGGCCACCTCCTCCGGCGCCACCGGATGGGTGGAGGGGCGCTGGTCGGCGACGTACCCGGAGGCCTTGCGCCGCAGGCCGAACGTGGTCCACGACCGGTCGAACCGGGTCGACTCGCCGGTCACCCGCACGCCGAGGTACTCCGCGAACGACTCGTTGAGCCACAGGTCGTCCCACCACCGCATGGTCACCAGGTCGCCGAACCACTGGTGTGCCATCTCGTGCGCGATCACCACGGCCCGCCACTCGCGGTCGCCGTCGGTCACGGCGGAGCGGAAGATGTAGTCGTCGCGGAGCGTCACCAGGCCGGGGTTCTCCATCGCGCCGGCGTTGAACTCCGGCACGAACGCCTGGTCGTACTTGCCGAACGGGTAGCGGATCCCGAAAAGCTCGTGGAACCGGTCGAAGCACGCCTTGGTGATCTCGAAGACCTCGTCGGCGTCCTTGTCGAGGTGGGGCGCGAGCGACCGCCGGCACAGCAGGCCGAGCGGGATGCCGTCGTGCTCGTCGTAGCGGGCGTGGAACGGGCCGGCGACCAGCGACACGAAGTACGTGGCCAGCGGCGGCGTGGTCGCGAACCGCCCGCCGCCCTCGGCTGCCCCGTTGGCCGCGACGAGCCAGCCCTCCGGCGCGTGCACGGTCAGCGTGACCGGCGCCTTGAGGTCGGGCTGGTCGAAGCAGGCGAAGATCCGCGGCGCGTGGTCCAGGAAGGACATCGCGTACAGGTAGGTCTCGCCGTCGGCCGGGTCGACGAAGCGGTGCAGCCCTTCACCGGTGTTGGAGTACGCCATGTCCGCCTCGACCACCAGCTCGTTGACCTCGGCGAGGCCGGAGAGCGGGAGGCGGTTGCCATCGAACGTCGACACGTCGAGCGGTGTGCCGTTGAGCCTCGCCGACCGCAGCTCGGCCGGCTTGACCTCGGCGAACGTCGCGGCGCCCGGGCGGGCCGAGCGAAACCGCACCGTCACCGCCGAGCCGAAGCGCTCGGGACCCCCGGTCACGTCCAGCTCCACTGTGTACGACTCGACGGTGAGCAGGTCGGCGCGTTCGGCCGCTTCGGCCCGGGTGAGGCTACGCATCCGCCCATCCTGCCCGATCCGCCGCGGTATAGCCTTCGTCGCGAACCGCCCCTCGCGAGCCGAGCTCGCGCAGCGAGCGCCGAGAGTGGGAAAGTCAGCTCGCGCAGCGAGCACCGGGAGTGGGAAGTCAGCTCGCGCAGCAAGAGCCGGGAGTGGAAAGTGAAGGAGCAAGCGATGGCCCAGCACCCCAAGGGTGACTTCGACCTGAGCCGCGCGGTGTGGCAGCGGGCCAAGGGCGACGAGTCGGAGAGCGCGGTCGAGGTCGCCTTCGTCGACGACCTCATCGGCCTGCGCAACTCCGGAGAGCCGGAGGGCCCGGTGCTGGTTTTCACCAAGGACGAGTGGGACGCCTTCGTCGGCGGTGCCCAGGACGGCGAGTTCGACATCGACTGACCGGGCGCTCAGTCCATCAGCTCGCGGACGGCGTCCATGCGGGCGATCCGCGGCGCGAGCCGGCGAAGCTGGAGTGCGAGGTTCATCGCCACGAGCACCGGCTCCTCGTCGGGCAGCTCGTAGCCGAGCCGGCGGCGCAGCCACTGCGCGATCTCGGCCCAGCTGTAGAACGACGTGTCGCAGCCGGGGTTGAGCGGTGGCGGGAAGCCGCCCGGCCCCTGCCGGCCGACCGACCAGAGCCGCACGATCTCGCGGGACCGCCCGATCCGGGCCGCGACATCGGCGAGCCTGACCCAGTCGCCGGTCGCCACCCGCACCGGGCGGAGCCCGGCCGACTCGGCGTCGCGCACGGCCGCCGTGACCGCCTCGGCCAGGTCGGGCGCGTGCCGCCGCACGACCACCGCGCCGATGCCGTCGCGCGGCCCCGGAGCCGGGGCGAGACCGTCATACGACCGGAGGACGGCGCTGCCCGGCACCCCGGCCACCACGAGCACGAACTCCTGAAGCTCCACGACCCCCTCCTCCGGAACTCCGGCCACCACGGCCAGCGCGCGGGGCGGGTCGAGCTGGGTGCCCGGGCTGCCCGCCGGGCCCGCCGCCGGCCGACCACGCCCCTTTGAACCAGGCCCCAGTGAAGCCCACCCCCAGGCCCCACCGGAGGAGCCAGCACAGGGGCCAGCACCTGGCCCCCTGCTACCGTGGACCACATGCGCACTACGCTCCGGCACCTCGGCTGGTGGACCGCCTGACGGGCGGCCCACCCACGTTCGCGCAGACCCAGACACACGACGGCCGCCCCCTCCGGGCGGCCGTTTCGCGTGCCCGGAGCAGGGCGGCTCCCGTACCAGAAAAGGAGCCTGAAATGACGACCACCGCGACCCTCACCGGTTTCAAGCCCACCGGCCACCTCCAGCTCGGCAACCTGCTCGGCGCGATCCGGCCGGTCGTCGCCGCGCAGCGGCGGACGCGGCCGGTGACCTTCGTAGCCGACCTGCATGCGATGACCGTGGCCCACGACCCGGCCGGGCTGCGCCAGCTCACCCTTGAGGTGGCGCAGCTGCTGCTCGCCGCCGGCGTCGACCCGGACCGGAGCCTCTTCTACGCGCAGTCCCAGGTGCCCGAGCACGCCGAGCTGCACTACCTGCTGGAGTGCGCGACCCGGTACGGCGAGGCACACCGCATGATCCAGTTCAAGGAGCGGTCGTCGAGGCGGGGTGCCCGGCTGAGCCTGCTCACCTACCCGGTGCTGATGGCCGCCGACATCCTGCTGCACGGCACGGCCGAGGTGCCGGTCGGCGAGGACCAGCGGCAGCACGTGGAGCTGGCGCGCGACGTGGCCACCCGGTTCAACACCCACTATGGACAGACGTTCGTGGTGCCGCGCGCGGTGAAGCCCGAGGTCGCCGCGCGGGTCATGGATCTGTCGGACCCGACCGCGAAGATGAGCAAGACCAGCGGCGCGCCGGGCACGATCTTCCTGCTCGACCCGCCGGAGGCGATCGAGCGAAAGGTGATGCGAGCGGTCACCGATTCGGGTGACACGGTCAGTTACGAGCCCGAGACCAGGCCGGGGGTGGCAAACCTGCTGGAGATCCTCGCCGGCTGCGCGGGCGGGTCACCCGCCGCCCTCGCGTCCGGCTTCACCTCGTACGGCGCGCTCAAACGGGCCGTGGCCGAGGCGGTGGTCACGACCGTCCGGCCCATCCAGGTCCGCTTCGCCGAGCTTTCCCGCGATCCCGGGTACGTGCGGAGGGTGCTCGCCGACGGCGCCGAGCAGGCTCGGGACGTAACCGCCGAAACCGTGCACCGGGCTCGGAGGGCACTGGGCCTGATCATGTGACACCGACGCCACCTGGGGGAAATCATGGAACCCATGAGCACACCGGCCCGTAAGGAGCACAGCCCATGGCTGGTGCTGGCGACGCTCTGCCTCGGCTTCTTCATGATCTTGCTTGACACCACGATCGTCAATATCGCGATCCCGGACATGAGCACTGATCTCGACGCGTCACTGGACCAGATCCTGTGGATCGTCAACTCATACGTGCTGGTCTACGCCGTCCTCCTGATCACCGCCGGCCGCCTCGGTGACCTGTACGGCCCCAAGCAGCTGTTCATCATCGGCCTGGTGGTGTTCACGCTCGCCTCGGCCGCCTGCGGGTTCGCCACCAGCCCGGGCCAGCTCGTGGTCGCCCGGGTCGTCCAGGGCGTGGGCGGTGCGCTGCTCACCCCGCAGACACTCTCGGTGATCACGGTGATCTTCCCGCCGGAAAAGCGCGGCGCCGCGTTCGGCATCTGGGGCGCCGTTGCCGGCGTGGCCACGGTCACCGGGCCCACGCTCGGCGGCTACCTGGTCACCGACTGGGGCTGGGAGTGGATCTTCTTCGTCAACGTACCGGTCGGCGTGGTCACCGTCGCCCTCGCCGCGGTCGTGATGCCCAAGCTGAAGCTCAACCGCCGCCACCGGCTGGACTGGGTCGGCACGCTGCTCGCCACGGTCGGCCTCTTCCTCATCACGTACGGGCTGATCGAGGGTGAGTCACACCACTGGGGCGACGTGTGGGGCCCGATCACGATCCCGGAGCTGATCGGGGCCGGCGTCCTGGTGATGGTGATCTTCTTCCTGCACCAGTACGCGACCCGCGCCAAGGAGCCGCTCGTCCCGTTCTCGATCTTCTCGGACCGCAACTTCTCGCTGATGAACTGGGTGGTCGGCGCGATCGCGTTCGGCATGCTCGGGCTCTTCCTGCCCCTGGTCATCTACCTGCAGTCGGTGATCGGGCTGAGCGCGCTGCAGGCCGGTGTCGCGGTCGCCCCGATGTCGCTGCTCTCCATGGTCATCGCCCCGTTCGCCGGACGGGCCGCCGACCGGATGGGCGGGAAGTGGATCCTGTTCACCGGGCTCACGCTCTGGTCCGGCGGCATGGCGCTGGTGGTGTGGCTGGCCCGCGCGGACGCCGGCCAGTGGACCCTCCTCCCCGGCCTGCTGGTCGCCGGCACCGGCCTGGGCATGACGTTCGCGCCGCTGCAGACGATCGCGATGCGCGACATCGCGCCCCGCATGGCCGGTGCCGCCTCCGGCCTGATCAACACAAGCCGCCAGCTCGGCGGCGTGATCGGCTCGGCCGCGGTCGGCGCGCTGCTGCAAGCCCGGCTGGCGACCGAGCTGCCGCGGGCCGCGCAGGACGAGGCCGGCGCGCTGCCCGAGCAGTACCGGGGGCAGTTCGTGAGCGGGTTCAGCGAGGCGAGCACCGGCAGCCTGCACGTGGGCGCGGGACAGACCGGGGTGCCGCTGCCGCCCGGCCTGCCGGAGCAGGTGAGGCAGGTGATCGCGGGGGCGGCGGAGAGGGCGTTCCGGGAGGGCTTCACCCACGCGATGCGCCTGACGCTGATCCTCCCGCTGGCAGTCCTCGCCGCGGCGGCCCTCTCCTGCCTCTTCATCCGCGGCCGCACCCGCACACCCGAACGCGAACGCGACACCGCACCCGCCGCGGTCGGCAGCTAGTGCGGTGGCCACTGACGTTCACCGGGTGACCGGCGGCCTTCGGCCGCTGGTCACCCGGGCCGGCGAAGCCGGCAAAGGTTAGTGGCCAGCGCACTAGGCGACCACCGCCTTGAGTCGGGTTCGGCCGCACCGGGTTGCGGTGATCGTCCGCCCGCTTTCCGCGTAAACCGCCGGGAAAGACGCGGGTAGACCCCTCGGCGTCGGGGGTGCGGCGCCCTCGCCGCTGCCCGTGATCTTGGGGTGGGCTACCGCGCCTGCCCGAGAATGCGGGCGTTCTCGGCGGTCGGCGCCGTCTCGGAGTGGGCCCTTTCCTTGGTCGACGCGGGGCTGGTGGGGTTGCGGTACGTCCGTGCGAAAAACCGCCCCGCCTGGGGCAGCGATTCGCCACGGACAGCTTGGCGACCCCGTTGCTCCCGCAGCTACCCCTCCGCGGTTCACACCCGGGCCCGCGCGGACAGCGAAGCGCCCGGCCGGCCCGTGGCAGTGGGCACTGTCGGGGAACCTACCCTGTGCGAGCGCATTAGGTCCGGACTGTTGCTCTCGCGGCCTCACCCTCCGCGTCTGGTCGCGGTCACCGCTCCACTTGCCTCCGGCGGGAGCAGATCCGAAGCCGATCTAGAACGTTTAGGGCTCTATATCCGCCCTAAGCGTTCTAGATTCACAACCTACGAGAGCAGGCGCCGCCTACGGGGCGGGCCAACCGCGGAGGGGTGAGACCGCGGGGGCAACGGGTCTGGACCCAATGCCACTCACCATAGGGCTGAGCCGTCCGCGTTCACAGGCTTGTCCACCCGACCCCACCGTCCACCCGAGGCCGATGACCGGAGCCACCCCGGCGATAAACGATCAAGGACGAGCGATTTGACCGGCGGGGTAGCCATCCCACCTTCCCCGCCTCGATCAAAGGAAAGGCGCACGCGGCCCGACAGCCAAGGACACTGTCACCGGCGGACAAGACATCCCACGTGCACGCTCACCGAGACCACCCCGACCACCAGCAACGGCCGCGTCCTCGGCGGGCACGGATCCTCCTTGCTCACAGAGGTAGCCCACGGCAGGCCCGACCTCAAACCACGGTGAGTGACATCGGATCCGGACCAGCGCGGACGCTCAGGCAGGCGAACCCAGCTCAGGCGGCGACGAGGATGCGCTTTTCGAAGCCATGCGCCGGGGTCCTGCCGTAACCGGCGGAGCGGAGCAGCGCCAAGGCGGCCGGAAGGTAAACACCGGCCTCCAGCCGCAGCACCACGTGGCCGGCGTCGAGGGCCATCTCCTCCAGCGCGGCCAGTATCTGGCGTGCGATGCCCCGGCCGCGAAAGGCCGGGCGCACGTACATGCGCTTGATGGCGCCGACCTGCGGATCGAGTGCCTGGAGTGCGCCGCAGGCGACGGCGCGCCCGTCGACCACGCCCACCAGGTGCTGGGCGTGCTCTTCGAAGTTGACGTCCAGCCCGCCGCCGGCTTCGCGGAGCTCCCGCTGCAACGCCGTTATCAACATGCCCAGCTCGGCGTCGTTGACAGGGCGGGCTTCGATCAACACCGGTCCAAAGTAGCCGGACGCGATTTCCGCCAGGTTTCGTGCATGTGGCCCGAATACGGACACTATTCGTCCGTGGAGTCCGGCTCCAGAACGTCGTTCCCGGTCACGGAGCCGGGCGAAACGACCGCGCCGCTCCTCGGGTCGCGCTCCGGCTGGCGGGCTCGGTGCGCGGCCAGGCGCTCGGCCGCGGTGGCCCGCCCCGAGGGCTCCTCGAGCCGGGCGTCGGTGCCTCGCGGGCCGGCCGCGTACGCCCCCGCGGTCGGGTGCCAGTCGAACTCCCGGGCGCCGATCCGCACCAGGTCGCCCGGCTCGGCGCCCGCCTTGGCCAGCGCTTCTTCGACGCCGAGCCGTTCCAGCCGGTCGGCGAGGAAGCCCACCGCCTCGTCGTTGTCGAAGTTGGTCTGCCGCACCCACCGCTCGGGCCGGGGGCCGCGTACCACGTACGCCCCGTCCTCCGCGGTGACCGTGAACCCGGCGTCGTCCACCGCCGGCGGGCGGATCACGATGCGCGTCGGCTCGGGGGCGGGCGCCTGCTCGCGGGCCTGCCGTACGTGTTCGACCAGCGCGTAGGTCAGCTCCTTGAGCCCCTCGCGGGTCGCGGTGCTCACCTCGAAGACCGGCAGCCCGCGCGCCTCGATGTCGGGGCGGGTGATCTCGGCCAGGTCGCGGGCGTCCGGGACGTCGACCTTGTTGAGCACGACGAGGCGGGGGCGGTCGGCGAGCCCGCCGTACTCGGCAAGCTCCGCCTCGATCGCGTCGATGTCGCTGAGCGGGTCGCGCCCCGGCTCCAGCGTCGCGGCGTCGACCACGTGCACGAGTACGGCGCACCGCTCGATGTGGCGCAGGAACTCCAGCCCGAGCCCCTTGCCGGTCGCCGCACCCGGGATCAGCCCCGGCACGTCGGCGATGGTGAACGTGTTGTCGTCCACCCGTACGACGCCGAGGTTGGGCACCAGCGTGGTGAACGGGTAGTCGGCGATCTTCGGTTTGGCCGCGGAGAGTACGGAGATCAGCGACGACTTGCCGGCCGACGGGAAGCCGACCAGCCCCACGTCGGCAACGCTCTTCAGCTCCAGCACGACGTCGAGCCGGTCGCCGGGCTCGCCCAGCTCGGCAAAGCCGGGCGCCTTGCGGCGGGAGCTGGCGAGCGCCGCGTTGCCCCGGCCGCCCCGGCCGCCCCGCGCGATCTCGATCGTGGTGCCGGCGCCCACCAGGTCGGCGATCGTCTCACCGCCGGTGGTCTGCACGACCGTGCCGTCCGGCACCTTCAGCACCAGGTCGGCACCGTTGGCGCCGTCGCGGTTGGAGCCCTGGCCACCCTTGCCGTTCTCCGCCTTGACGTGCGGCCGGAAGTGGAAGTCGAGCAGCGTGTGCACCTGCGGGTCGACGGTCAGCGACACGCTGCCGCCGTGCCCACCGTTGCCACCGTCGGGGCCGCCGAACGGCTTGAACTTCTCCCGGTGGATGGAGACGCACCCGTGCCCGCCGTCACCCGCCTGAAGGTGCAGCACGACCCGGTCGACAAAGGTCGCCACGTCCCGATCCTCTCAATCAAAGGGCCGCCGGGCACGCCCGGCGGGGAAACCAATCAACACCGCCGGCCACGCCGGCAGCGAAACCGAACCAATCAACACCGCCAGGCACGCCCGGCGAGGAAACCCATCAACCCCGCCGGACACGCCGACGAGGAACCATCAAGCCCGCCGGACACGCCCGGCGAGGAACCAATCAACACCGCCCGGCACGCCGGCAGCAAAACCGAACCAATCAAGGCCGCCGGCCATGCGGCCGGCGGAGCCCGAACCGGTCAAAGGGGCCGCCGGACGCGCCGGCGACGGAACGAACCGATCAAGGCCGGCGACCGATACAAGCGAAACGGGCCGGGACCCGAAGGTCCGCGGCCCGCTCGGAAAGCCGAGATGCTACTGCTGCACCGGCACGACGCTGACGGTCTTGCGCCCGCGCTTGGTGCCGAACTGGACCGCGCCCGGCGCCAGCGCGAAGAGCGTGTCGTCGCCGCCGCGGCCGACCAGGTCACCGGGGTGGAACTTGGTGCCGCGCTGGCGGATCAGGATCTCGCCCGCGCTGACGACCTGACCACCGAACCGCTTCACGCCGAGGCGCTTAGCCTGCGAGTCGCGACCGTTGCGCGAGCTGGAAGCACCCTTTTTGTGAGCCATTTCGCCTCGTCCTTACTTCCCGCTCGAGATGCCGGTCACCTTGACCTGGGTCAGCGGCTGGCGGTGGCCCTGGCGCTTGTGGTAACCGGTCTTGTTCTTGAACTTGTGGATCCGGATCTTGGGGCCCTTGGTGTGGGCGGCGATCTCGGCGGAGACCGAGACCTTCGCCAGCGTGGCCGCATCGGTGACCAGGTCGTCACCGTCGACGAGGAGCACCGCGGGGAGCGTCACCGCATCGCCGGGCTCGCCGACGAGCTTCTCGACCTCGATCACGTCGCCCTCGGCGACCTTGTACTGCTTGCCGCCGGTCTTGACGATCGCGTACATCGGACGCGGACTCCCTGTCGCTAAACGGATGAATCACGGGCACACAGAGCTTTGAAGGCACAAAGATCCGGACGCACCGAACGTGCGCCACAGGCAAGAATACGCCACCGCCCGGCGCGCCACCAAATCGGCAGCGGGCCGCTACTCGGAGCACAACGTGTCGAGGCGTTGCTGGAGCTGGTCCAGCTTGGCACTGTCCACGCTGTCGATGTCGGCGCGCATCGTGCCGACCTCGACGCCGATCTCGTTCAGGAGCGTGCGCAGCCGCCCGTCGGTGGCCTTGGCCGCCTGCTCCTTCATCGCGTTGGACCAGGTGGCGAGCGCCGCCTCGGCCTTCTGCCGGGCCTCGTACTCGGCTTTGCCGTCGCCCTTCCCAGCCGCGTTGAGCATGTTGCCCAGCTCGGCCAGGAACGTCGTGACCCCCTTGCCGCCGGCGGCCATCGCGTCGGCGCAGACCTGCTTGGCGTTGCCCGCCGCCGGCCCGGTCTCGGTCACACCCGGCGAGGCACCACCCGGCGAGGCACCACCCGGCGAGGCGCCGCCCGGCGAGCCGCCGCCCGGCGCCGCTGACGTCGGGTCGGGCGCCACCGGGGCCGACGCGGAGGGCGAGGCGTCCGGACGATCCGCCGAACATCCCGCCCCCGCGAGCACGAGTGCGACCACGACCGCCAGCAGAGGGGATCGGCTCATGGGGCAGAGCCTACGGGCGGGTGCGCCGCCGAGCACCACCGCGCCGGGTCCGCCGCCGGCCACCCGAACCGGCGGCCGCCTCCTCGGCGTCGTCGTCCTCGTCGAGCCCGTCCGGGTCGTCGGGGCCGGCCAGGCGCATCGGCTCCACGGCGTCGGTCACGACCGGGTCGTCCTCCATCGCGTTCTCGTAACGCGACAGGTCGTACCCCATGGTGTCGTCTTCGTCGTAGGCCGGCGCCGCCGGCTCGGCGACGGCCGGCGCTTCGCTGGCGGCCTTGCGACCCCGGCGGCGGCCGCTGGTGACCGTGCCGGACGACCCGTTCGACGCCGAGGCCGCGGCGACGGCCTTGACCTTGTCACCCGCGCCGGAACCCGAGCCGGACCCGCGGGCCGGCACCGGTTCGGTGTGGATGATCAGGCCGCGCCCCTTGCAGACCTCGCAGGTCTCGCTGAACGCCTCCAGCAGCCCCGCACCGATCCGCTTGCGGGTCATCTGCACCAGGCCGAGCGAGGTGATCTCGGTGACCTGGTGCTTGGTGCGGTCGCGCCCGAGGCACTCGGTGAGGCGGCGCAGCACGAGTTCGCGGTTGGACTCCAGCACCATGTCGATGAAGTCGATCACGACGATGCCGCCCAGGTCGCGCAGCCGTAGCTGGCGCACGATCTCCTCGGCCGCCTCGAGGTTGTTGCGGGTGACGGTCTCCTCCAGGTTGCCGCCCGCACCGGTGTACTTACCGGTGTTGACGTCGATGACCGTCATCGCCTCGGTGCGGTCGATGACCAGGTGGCCGCCGGAGGGGAGGAAGACCTTGCGGTCGAGCCCCTTGAGGATCTGCTCGTCGATCCGCTTCTCGGCGAAGACGTCGACCGCGCCGGTGTGCCGCCGCAGCCGGGCCACGAGGTCGGGCGAGACGTGCTGCAGGTACGACTCGACCATGTCGTACGCGCCGTCGCCCTGCACCACGAGCTCGCGGAAGTCTTCGTTGAACAGGTCACGGACGACCCGGATGACCAGGTCGGGCTCCTCGTAGAGCAGCGCCGGGGCGCCACCGTCGGCGGCCCGCGCCTGGATGTCCTCCCACTGCGCCTGCAGCCGCTTCACGTCGCGGGCGAGCTCGTCTTCGCTGGCCCCCTCGGCGGCGGTACGCACGATCACGCCGGCGCCGTCCGGCACGAGCTTCTTCAGCACGTCGCGCAGGCGCTTGCGCTCGTTGTCGGGGAGCTTGCGGCTGATGCCCGAGGCGTTGCCGTGCGGCACGTACACCAGGTGCCGCCCGGAGAGGGCGATGTGGCTGGTCAGCCGCGCGCCCTTGTGGCCGATCGGGTCCTTTGTGACCTGCACGAGCACCGAGTCGCCAGACTTGAGGGCCTGCTCGATCGAGCGGGCCCGCCCCTCCAGGCCGGTGGCGTCCCAGTTGACCTCGCCCGCGTACAGCACGGCGTTGCGCCCGCGCCCCACGTCGACGAAGGCCGCCTCCATGCTGGGCAGGACGTTTTGCACCTTGCCGAGGTAGACGTTGCCGGCCATCGTGCCGGCCGAGGCGCGGGTCACGTAGTGCTCGACCAGCACGCCGTCTTCGAGCACCCCGATCTGGGTGCGGTCGCCGCGCTGGCGCACGACCATCACCCGGTCGACCGCCTCGCGGCGGGCCAGGAACTCCGACTCGCTCAGGATCGGCGGGCGGGTGCGGCGCTGCTCGCGACCGTCGCGGCGGCGCTGGCGCTTGGCCTCCAGGCGGGTCGAGCCGGAGACGCCCTGCACCTCGTCCGAGCCGCGCCGCGGCTCGCGGATCTTGACGACCGTCGGCACGCCGTCGTCGGCGCCGGACTCGACGTCGCTGGAGCCCTTGCGGCGGCGCCGGCGGCGCCGGCGGGTCAGCGGCTCGCCGTCCTCGTCTTCCTCGTCGTCGGCCGCCTCGGCCTCGGCCTCCGCCTCGTCGGCCTCGTCGTCGGCCGGGCCGCGCCCGCGACCCCGGCCGCGACGGCCCCGGCGCCGCCGGCGGCGGCCGGCGCCTTCCTCGTCGTCTTCGTCTTCCTCGTCCTCTTCCTCGGCCTCCGCGGCGGTGCTCTCCGCGATGACCTCGGCCTCCGCCTCGGTGGCAGCCGCCTCGCCGGTACGCCGTCCGCGGCGCCGCCGGCGCGAAGGCTCGGCGGTCTCCGTGGCCTCCTCGGTGGCGGCCGCCGCCGGGGCGGCCTCGGGCGCGGCCGCCGGTTCCGCGGCCTTCTCGGCGCGTGCCTTGCGGGTGGTCTTGGTGGGCGGCTCGTCCTCGGCCTCGGGCGCCATGAAGAGCACGGTCGGGGCGGACAGCGCGGCCCGGCGGCGCCGGCTCCCGCCCTGCGTCTCGGCCGGCTCCTCGACCGCCGCGGGCTCGGTCACCACGGCCTCGGTGACCGGCTCGGCCAGCGGCTCGGCCGCAGCGGTCGCCTTCTTACGCCGGGTACGTGTCGCCTTGACCGGAACGGCCTCTTCCACGACCGGCGCGGCTTCCGTAGTGATTTCCGGTGCTGCGCCCGATTCGTCCGGCGGGACGACTTTACGCCGGCGCCGGGTCGTTGTGGTCGCCTCGGCACCCGGCTCGGCGGGCTCGGCCGCCTTGCGCCGGGTGGTCCGGGTGCGCTTGACCGGGGTGGTGCTGCTTTCGGCGGTATCGCCGGCCGGCTCGGAACCGGTCCGGTCACCGCCCTCTGGCTCGTTGTCGAGCATGGGCGTTCTCCAGTTCTGGCGGCCCCGGGCGCGGGTGAGCGCTGCCACGCAGGGTCGCCGCAAAGTGTTTCCGGCGGCCAGCCCGCCCGGGCGAGCCACCGAAGTCTGCCTGCTGAGCGCTGGCCGGAGACCGGCTAGCGTTCACCGATGGGTGTCTCGTCGCGATCCGCCTCCAACGGATCGACGATCGCCCCCTGCGCGGTCAGCGTGCCCTGCGCCAGCCGGGTCGCCCGAGGGGGCACCGGCGGCTCCAGGTCGGCCACCACGCGGAGGCCGGCAAGAACGTCATCGGGCCGTACGGACGGGGTGACCTGCCGTACGACTAGGTCGAGTATCGCACACGGTATGCCCGTGACCTCGCTAGGTGCCGCAGACTCCGAGATCACAGAGATGGCGGCCACTGCGCCGCGCGTGTCGAACGTACGCCGGCCCTGCTTCGTGAGGCGCTCCACGAGCACCTCCCCGGCGGCCGTGAACGCGGCCACCGCCTGCCCCAGCGTGTCGGGTTTCACTCCGGGAAGCTCGATCCGCCACGCGGACGCGTCGATCCGGTCGGCCAGGCTCGTACCGGGCCGCGCCTCGACCGCCTCCACGACGTCCAGCCCGGGCGAGAGGGCCGCGTCGAGCGAGGCGCGGACGGCCACCGGGTCGGCGGTCGCCTGGAGGCCGATCTCCAGGTACTCCGCCTCGCTGGCCACGCCCGTGGGCGCCGCCGAGGCGTACGAGATCTTGGGGTGTGGGGTGAAGCCCTGCGAGAAGGCGATCGGCACTCCGGCCCGGCGTACCGCCCGCTCGAAGGCGCGGGCGAAGTCGCGGTGCGAGGTGAACCGGAGCGGGCCCCGCTTGGCGTACCGGATCCGGATCCGCTGCACGACCGGTGCCTGACCCCCTTCCGGCTGTGGTTTCCTGCTGATCGTGTGGCTCCCGTCGGGTCAGCGCTGCTCGTGGGTCAGCGCGCGGAGGTGACCGGCGTCAGTGGCAGCAGCTTGCGGCCGGTGGGGCCGATCTGGATCTCGGTGTCCATCGCGGGGCACACGCCGCAGTCGAAGCACGGGGTCCAGCGGCAGTCGTCCTGCTCGTACTCGGAGAGCGAGTCCTGCCAGTCCTGCCAGAGCCAGTCCTTGTCGAGGCCGGAGTCGAGGTGGTCCCAGGGCAGCACCTCGGTCTCGTCCCGCTCGCGGGTCGTGTACCAGTCGAGGTCGACGCCGAACCCCGGCAGCACAGCGGCGGCCGCGTCGACCCACCGCTGGTACGAGAAGTGCTCACTCCACCCGTCGAAGCGGCCGCCCTCCTCCCAGACCCGGCGGATCACCGCGCCGACCCGGCGGTCACCCCGGGAGAGCAGCCCTTCGATCAGCGATGGCTCACCGTCGTGGTACCGGAAGCCGATCGCCCGGCCCAGCGACCGGTCCGAGTTGATCTCGGCCTTGAGCTTGCGCAGCCGGTCGTCGATCACCTCGGGCGAGCACATCGAGGCCCACTGGAACGGCGTGTGCGGCTTGGGCACGAACCCGCCGATCGACACCGTGCAGCGGATGTCCTTGGAGCCGGTGGCCGCCCGCCCGGCCCGGATGACCTCGTGCGCGAGGCGGGCGATCTGCAGCACGTCCTCGTCGGTCTCGGTGGGCAGGCCGCACATGAAGTAGAGCTTCACCTGGCGCCAGCCGTTGCTGTACGCCGTGACGACGGTGCGGATGAGGTCTTCCTCCGACACCATCTTGTTGATCACCTTGCGGATCCGCTCCGAGCCACCCTCCGGCGCGAACGTCAGGCCGGTGCGCCGCCCGTTGCGGGACAGCTCCTGGGCCAGCGTGATGTTGAACGCGTCGACCCGGGTCGAGGGGAGCGAGAGCGAGACGTTCGTGCCCTGGTACTGGTCGGCGAGGCCGGAGCAGATGTCGCCGATCTCGGAGTGGTCGGCCGAGGAGAGCGAGAGGAGCCCCACCTCGGAAAAGCCGGAGAACTCCAGCCCCTCCTTGACCATCTGCCCCACCGTCGTGATCGACCGCTCCCGCACCGGCCGGGTGATCATGCCGGCCTGGCAGAAGCGGCAGCCGCGCGTGCAGCCCCGGAAGATCTCCACCGCGTACCGCTCGTGCACGGTCTCGGCGAGCGGGACCAGCGGCCGCTTCGGGTACGGCCACTCGTCGAGGTTCATGGTCGTGCGCTTGTGCACCCGGAACGGCACGTCAGCGCGGTTGGGCACGACCCGCTGGATCCGGCCGTCGGGCAGGTAGTCGACGTCGTAGAAGCGCGGCACGTACACGCTCTCGGTGCGGGCCAGCCGCAGCAGCAGCTCGTCGCGGCCGCCGGGGGAGCCCTCGGCCTTCCACGCCCGGACGATCCCGGTGATCTCCAGGACGGCTTCCTCGCCGTCACCGAGCACCGCCGCGTCGACGAAGTCGGCGATCGGCTCCGGGTTGAACGCCGCGTGCCCGCCCGCCACGACCACCGGGTGGTCCGTCGTGCGGTCCCGCGCCTCCAGCGGGATGCCGGCCAGGTCGAGCGCGGTGAGCAGGTTGGTGTAGCCGAGCTCGGTCGCGAACGAGACGCCGAGCAGGTCGAACGCCCCCACCGGCCGGTGCGCGTCGACCGTGAACTGCGGCACGCCGTGCTCGCGCATCAGCCGCTCGAGGTCGGGCCAGACCGCGTACGTCCGCTCGGCCAGCACGTCGGGCAGCTCGTTGAGCACCTCGTACAGGATCTGGACGCCCTGGTTGGGCAGGCCCACCTCGTACGCGTCCGGGTACATCAGCGCCCACCGCACGGTCGCCGAGTCCCAGTCTTTGACGACCGCGCCCAGCTCGCCGCCGACGTACTGGATCGGCTTGCTGATGCGCGGCAGCAACTGCTCCAGCTGCGGAAAGACGGACGGGACGCTCACGAAACCTCCAGGGTGGTGTCCAATCGCCCAGAATACGCGGCGGGTTCGCCCGGACGCTGGGCTGGTGCGGCGGTACTAGCCTCGGAGGAGTCACGAGGCGCTGTGGAGGGAGTGCACGGGAAGATGCCGGGACCGGATCCCGACCCCACCCGACCGGAGCCCCGGGAGGACGAGCCGACGGCCGTGACCCCGCCCGCCGACGACGACGGCGTGAGCGGCCTCAAGCCCACGAAGAAGGAGCCGCCGCGCTGGTCCGGCTCCGCGGCCGTGCCGCCGCCCCCGGAGAAGAAGCGCAAGCGCTGGCTCGCCACCGTCCACGACCTCGAAGCCCCCGGGCTGGCCCCCTCGCCGCCGCCGCGGGATCCGACCATGCAGCTGCCGGACGAGGAGCGCCGGGCGTACGAGAGTGGCGCGCCGGTGGACCCCTGGGCCGACGCCGACCCGCTCGACCAGCCGTACCCGCAGACCCTGCTGGATGTGCCGCACGCGCCGCCACCGGCGCTCCCGCCCGCACCACCACCGCCGCCACCGGCCCTGCCGCCACCCCCGGCCCGGCGGCCGGCCGCGGCGCCGCCTCCCCCACCTCCGCCGCCCGCAAACCTCCCGGCCCGGCAGGCACTGCCCGACGTGCGCAAGCCGCCCAAGAAGCAGAAGTCGCGCAAGGGTCCGCCGCCACCGCCGCCACAGGCACCGCCGCCGGGCTGGCGGCCACCACAGGGGTACGTGCCGGTCCCGGTGCGGCGGCGCCGGCGCAAGTGGCCGTGGGTGTTCCTCTTCCTGACGCTGGCCTGCTGCTGCGGCTGCCCGGCCTACTTCGGCAAGCCGATGTGGGAGCAGTACCCCGCCTCGGCCTCGCTGCCGGCCGAGGTCTCCGACCTGAGCCTGCGCGACGACGCGGCCAGCCGGCGCGTGGTAACGCAGATGGAGACCGACCTGCGCGGCAGCCACGTGCTCGCCGAGGACACGTTCGCCGGGGTGTACTCGGACGGCGCCGGCAAGCGGGTGACGCTCTTCGGCACCACCGGGTTTCGCTTCTCGCCCGAGTCCGACCTGGAGAAGGAGATCAACCGGCTCTCCAGCCGGTACGCGCTGCGGCAGGTGGAGTCGATCGACACCGGCACCCGCGGCGAGTACCTGCGCTGCGGCGTGGGCAAGGACGGCCAGGCCGCGGTGGCCGTGTGCGGGTGGGCCGACCACGGGAGCCTGGCCACCGGCGTCTTCACCCGCCGCTCGGTCGACGACAGTGCCGCCCTCCTGGAGCGGCTCCGCGGAACCATCGTCAGTCGCGGATAGTAGCGGATCGCGCACAGAAGGAAATAACTCGAGGTACTGGATGGCGACAACCAGGCAGTCCGAGGCAGAATCTGGACATGCGGCGATGGCTCTTCGCTGACCAGCTGGGGCCGCACTTCCTCGACGGGGCGCACCAGCCGGTGTTGTTGATCGAGTCAAAGGCGGTCTTCCGTCGCCGCGCCTTCCATCGGCAGAAGGCCCACCTCATCCTCTCCGCGATCCGGCACCGCGCCGCTGAGCTGGGCGAGCGCGCCCTGCACCTCAAGACCGAGACCTACCGCGAGGGCCTCCGGCAGTACGGCGAGGTGGTCGAGGTCTGCCACCCGACCTCCCGGCGGGCCCGCGACTTCGTCCGCGCCCAGGAAAAGGTGACGGTGCTCCCGGCGCGCGGCTTCGTCACCAGCCAGGAAGACTTCGCCGCGTGGGCCGACGGCCGGCGCGGCGCGGCCCGGCTCGACGACTTCTACCGCCACGCGCGGCAGGCGCACGGCGTGCTCATGGACGGCGGCGAGCCGGCCGGCGGCCGCTGGCAGGTCCGGGTCTCCGACGGGCAGCGCCCGCCCCGGCTGCCACCCCCGCCCACGCCGGTGGAAGACGACATCGACGCCGAGGTCCGCGACGACCTCGACCGGTGGACCGCGGAGGGCATCGAGTTCATCGGGCGCGACGGCCCGCGCCAGTTTCCGGCCAGCCGGGCCGAGGCGCTCGACCGGCAGCAGCACTTCCTCGTGCACCGGCTGCCGCACTTCGGCCGCGCCGACGAGATGCTCGCCGGCGACCCCTGGCTCGGCCACAGTGGACTGTCCACGTCGTTCAACCTGGGGCTGCTCGAGCCGCTGCCGGCCGTGCGCCAGGCCGAGGAGGAGTTTCGGGCCGGGCACGCGCCGCTCGCCAGCGTGGAGCGGTTCGCCCGACAGGTGATCGGCTGGCGCGACTATCTCTGGCACCTGTACTGGTACCTAGACGCCGGCTACCCCGCCGGCTCACGCGCGCCGGGCCGCGGCTCGATCCCCGAGTGGTTCGCCACGCTCGACGCCGACTCGGTGCACGCCCGCTGCCTCGAAAGCGCCCTCGCGGCGGTGCGCGACCGCGGCTGGGCCCACCACGCCGTACGGCAGGCCGTGCTCGGCAACTACGCCGTCCAGCGCGGCTGGCGCCCGACCGACATGGTCGACTGGTTTCAGCGCGCCTTCGTCGACGGCCAGGAGTGGGCGATGATCGGCAACGTGGTCGGCATGGCCCGCCACGCCGAGCTCGGCTCGGTCACCACCGAGGCGTTCGCGGTGAGCGGCACCCACGTCAACCGCACGAGCGACTTCTGCGGCGGCTGCCGCTACGACCCCAAGCGGCGGGTGGGGCCCAACGCCTGCCCGTTCACCGGCGGCTACTGGGCCTACCTCCACCGCACCCGGGAGCGGCTGCACGGCAATGTGCGGATGACCCGGGCCCTGAAGCAGCTCGCCCACATCCCCGACCTCCGCGAGATCGTCACCCAGGAGCAGGCCCGCGGCGACACCGCTCCCTAGCGCGACGTCTTCCGGTCCGCCCGCGCGGGCGGACCGGAAGTGCACCACTCAGACGCGGGCCACCGCGACCGTCACCCGCTCGCCGTCGCCGACCTCGCCCTCGAAGCCGGCCGCCGACGGGTCGAACGCCAACTCGGTCGCGAGCACCTCGGCGGCCACGAAGTCGCGGTGTGCCCGCACCGCCGCCACCACATCGGGCGCGGCGCCGAGCGTGACGGTCACCCGGTCGGTCACGTCGAGCTGGGCGTCACGGCGGGCCTGCTGCACGACGCGGACCACGTCGCGGGCCAGCCCCTCCGCCGCCAGCGCGGGCGTGACGGTGCTGTCGAGCACGACCACGCCCTCGCCGCCGGGCAGGGGGGCGGAGTGTTGGGCATCGGCCGCGACCAGCTTGAGCTCGTACTCGCCGTCCCGCAGGGCCACGCCGGCGGCGACCGGGCGGCCGTCGACAAGCGTCCACTCGCCCGCCTTGACCGCCTTGATCACCTGCTGCACCGCGCCGCCCACCCGCGGGCCGAGCGCCCGGGGTACCACGGTCAGCACCTGCTCGCAGTAGGCGGACAGCTCGTCGGTGAAGACCACCGACTTGACGTTGACCTCGTCGGCGACCAGGTCGGCGAAGGGGCGCAGCTCGGCAGCGGCCGGCGTCGCCACGGTCAGCTCGGCCAGCGGCAGCCGTACCCGTAGGCCGCGCGCCTTGCGCAGGGACAGCGCCGCCGAGGTGACCCCGCGTACGGCGTCCATCGCGGCGACCAGCTCGTGGTCGGCGGGGAAGCGCCCCTCGTCCGGCCAGTCGGTCAGGTGCACCGAGCGGCCGCCGGTGAGCCCGCGCCAGATCTCCTCGGCGGTCAGCGGTGCCAGCGGCGCCACCACCCGGCTGAGCGTCTCCAGCACCGTGTACAGCGTGTCGAACGCGTCCCGGTCGCCGCTCCAGAACCGGTCCCGCGACCGCCGCACGTACCAGTTCGTCAGCGCGTCCAGATAGGAGCGCACCGACGCGCAGGCACCGGAGATGTCGTACTCGTCCATCTGCCGCCGCACCGTGGAGACGAGCTCGCCGGTCTTCGCCAGCACGTACCGGTCGAGCAGGTGCCCGCTGTCCGTCCGCCACGCGGCATCGTGCGACGAGGCGTTGGCGTACAGCGAGAAGAAGTACCAGACGTTCCACAGTGGAAGCAGCACCTGCCGTACGGCGTCCCGGATCGCGCTCTCGGTCACCGGCATGTCCCCGCCGCGCAGCACCGGCGACGACATCAGCATCCAGCGCATGGCGTCGGAGCCGTGCGAGTTGAAGACGCCGTACACGTCCGGGTAGTTGCGCAGGCTCTTGGACATCTTCCGCCCGTCTTCGCCGAGCAGGATGCCGTGGCTCAGGCAGTTGCGGAACGCCGGCCGGTCGAACAGCGCGGTCGCCAGCACGTGCATGGTGTAGAACCAGCCCCGCGTCTGCCCGATGTACTCGACGATGAAGTCGCCCGGGTAGTGGTGCTCGAACCACTCGCGATTCTCAAATGGATAGTGCACCTGGGCGAACGGCATCGAGCCGGACTCGAACCAGCAGTCCAGCACCTCCGGCACCCGCCGCATCACCGACCTGCCGGTCGGGTCGTCGGGGTTCGGCCGCACCAGGTCGTCGATGCCGGGCCGGTGCAGGTCGGTCACCTTGACGCCGAAGTCCGCCTCCAGCTCGGCGAGCGAACCGTAGACGTCGACCCGCGGGTACGCCGGGTCGTCCGACTTCCACACCGGGATCGGCGAGCCCCAGAAGCGGTTGCGGGAGATCGACCAGTCCCGGGCGCCGGCCAGCCACTTGCCGAACGAGCCGTCCTTGACGTGCGCCGGCGTCCAGTTGATCTGCTGGTTGAGCTCGACCATCCGGTCGCGAAACCGGGTCACCGCCACGAACCAGGACGACACCGCCTTGTACACCAGTGGGGTGTCGCAGCGCCAGCAGTGCGGGTACGAGTGGGTGTAGGTCTCCTGCCGCACCACGACGCCCCGCTCGCGCAGCTCCCGCGAGATCGGCTTGTTGGTGTCGAAGACCTGCTCCCCCTGGTACGGCGGGACCAGGGCGGTGAACCGGGTGTGCTCGTCGACGGTGACGACGGTCGGGATGCCGGCCGCGTTGCACGCGTTCTGGTCGTCCTCGCCGAACGCGGGCGCCATGTGCACGACCCCGGTGCCGTCCTCGGTCGAGACGAAGTCGGCGCCCAGCACCTGAAACGCGTTCGGCGTGTCGGCGAGGAAGTCGAAGAGCGGTGTGTACCGCCGCCCGACCAGCTCGGCCCCGCGCACCACACCGACCTGGGTGAGGTGCCCCAGCTCCTTCTCGTACGCCGCGAGCCGCGCCGCGCCGATCACGTACCGCTGCCCGGCCGCGTCGGCGAGCACCGCGTACTCGATGTCGGGGCCCACCGCAAGCGCCAGGTTGGACGGCAGCGTCCACGGCGTGGTCGTCCAGACCGCGACCTTCTCCCCACTGTCCAATGTGAACCACACGGTGAGCGACGGGTCCTGCCGGTCGCGGTAGACGTCGTCCATCCGGGTTTCCGTGTTGGACAGCGGCGTCTCGCACCGCCAGCAGTACGCCAGCACCCGGAAGCCCTCGTAGACCAGGCCCTTGTCGTGCAGGGTCTTGAACGCCCACATGACGCTTTCCATGTAGTCCAGGTCGAGCGTCTTGTAGTCGTTGGCGAAGTCGACCCAGCGCGCCTGGCGGGTGACGTACCGCTCCCAGTCCTGGGTGTACGTCAGCACCGACGTGCGGCACACGTCGTTGAAGCGGGCCACGCCGAGGTCGAGGATCTCGGCCTTGGTGGAGATGCCGAGCTGCTTCTCCGCTTCCACCTCGGCGGGCAGGCCGTGGGTGTCCCAGCCGAAGCGCCGCTCCACCCGCCGGCCGAGCATCGTCTGGTAGCGCGGCACGACGTCCTTCACGTACCCGGTGAAGAGGTGCCCGTAGTGCGGCAGCCCGTTGGCGAAGGGCGGGCCGTCGTAGAAGACATATTCACTGTCGGCGCTCGCGCCGAAATCGGAAGGCCCGGCCCCGTTCTCCTTATTGCCGCCGGAGGCGGCAGGACGGGCGTCCACCGACGCCTGGAAGGTCTTGTCCGCCGCCCAGTGGTCGAGCACGCGACGCTCGACCGCGGGCAGGTCGGGGCTCGCCGGTACGCCGGCCGTCGGGTCGGTCTTGGGGTACACCGTCTGTCTCCTCGCAGCTCACAGTCTCGACACTGCGAGGACGAGCCGGACACGGCCCGCGGTACCACCCCGCTTGGCGCCCTCCCGGGAGAGGTCGCCCGCTCGTTGGCCGGCTGTGACGGGCCGGACCCGTCCGGTTCTACTGGGGCTGACGCCTTTTCTTCCGGAGGCTCACCGGTGATGGCCGGGTCAACGCCTTTACGACCGTCAAGCGTACCCGACGCCCTACGGCGTCAGCGTCACATTAAACAGCGAGGCCCCCTCCGCGTCCCGCAGGTCCACCCGGAAGGCGCCGGTCTCGCCGTCGATCGCGACCTCGCCGAAGTGCTGGAAGCCCTCGGCGGGTGACGTGTTCGCCGCCGGCGGCGCGTGCACGAAGACGGCGCGCGGGCCGAACGTGCCGTCCAGCGCGTTCGGCCCGAAGGCGCCCGCGTGCGCCGGACCCGACACGAACTCCCAGAACGGGGTGAAGTCCGCCACCGCGGCCCGCGCCGGGTCGTAGTGGTGGGCGGCCGTGTAGTGCACGTCCGCCGTCAGAAACACGATCCCCTTCACACCGGCCCGGTGCGCCGCGCCCAGGACCTGTGCGAACTCCATCTCGCGCCCCTTCGGCCCGCCGGCGTCGCCCTGCGCGACCCCCTCCTGCGCGGCCGCGCCGTCCGGCACCACCAGGCCGAGCGGCAGGTCGGCGGCGATCACCTTCCAGGTCGCCCGGGAGTGCTTCAGCTCGCGGATCAGCCAGGCCCGCTGCTCGTCGCCGAGCAGGCCGCGGCGCGGGTCGGCGTACGTGTTGCCGTCGTTCACGTCCTTGTACGTCCGCATGTCCAGCACGAACAGGTCCAGCCGCGGCCCGTACGACAGCTTGCGGTAGATCCGGCCGCCACCGGTCGGGAGCCACTCGTGGAACGCCTGGCGGGCCCGGGCGGCCAGCACGTCCACCCGCCGCTCGGTGTAGCGGGCGTCGTCCAGCACCTCGCCCGGGTACCAGTTGTTGGTCACCTCGTGGTCGTCCCACTGGTTCACCTGGGGCACCTCGGCGGCGAACGCGCGCAGGTGCCCGTCCAGCAGGTTGTACGCGAACTGCCCCCGGTACTCGGCGAGCGTCTCGGCCACCTTCGCCTTCTCCGGCGTGACGAGGTTGCGCCAGACCCGCCCGTCCGGCAGCGTCACGGTCTCGCTCAGCGGGCCGTCCGCGTACACGGTGTCGCCACTGCACAGGAAGAAGTCCGGCCGGGCCGCCCGCATCGCCCGGAAGATCTTCATCCCGCCGAGGTCGGGCGCGATGCCCCAGCCCTGGCCGGCGATGTCACCGGTCCAGACGAACCGCACGCCGCCCTTGCGCGGCGCGGTGCGCAGCGACCCCACCAGCGGCTCGCTCCGCAGTCCGTGGCGGTCGAGGCTCTCCGCGCGTACCCGATAATGCAACCGCTCCCCCGCGGGGAGGCCGCGCAGGCGCAGCTTGCCGGTGAAATCGGTGTCCGGGCCGAGCAGCGGCCCGCGCAGGACGCGGGCGCCGCGGAAGTCGGGGCGGCGGCTGACCTCGACGAGCATCCGGGACGTGCGGTCCGCGCGCGTCCACACCACCGCGGCGTCCGCGGTGGCCTCGCCGCTCTGCACGCCGTGGGTGAGCAGCGGCCGGCCGCTCGGCCGGAGTGGAGTGGCCGCGGCAGGAGATCCGAGCAGGGGTACGGCGGCGAGTCCGGCCCCGGTCGCCAGCCCGCCGCGCAGCAGTGTCCGTCGATCCATGTGCCCTGCCTATCGGCCGGACATGACGGCAACCCAACCGGCGGGTTACGGCAGATCGGGGAACCAGAGCGCGATCTCCCGCTTGGCGCTGTCCGGCGAGTCGGAGGCGTGCACCAGGTTTTCCCGGTTGGAGAGGGAGAGGTCGCCGCGGATCGTACCGGCGGCGGCCTTGCGCCCGTCGGTGGCGCCGACCAGCGTGCGCACCACCTCGATCGCCTGGTCGCCGGAGAGGACCGCGGCCACCAGCGGACCCCCGGTCATGAACTCCTTCAGCGGCGGATAGAACGCCTTGTCGACGTGCTCGGCGTAGTGCTGGTCGGCCAGCGCGGCGTCCATGCCGCGCAGCACCAGCGCCTCGATCGCCAGCCCCTTGCGCTCGAACCGGCCGAGGATCTCGCCGAGCAGCCCTCGCCGGAGGGCGTCCGGCTTGATCAGGACCAACGTGCGCTCGGCCGGGGTGCTCGTGGACACGCTTCCTCCAGTGCCAGGGACGGACGTACGGCCCCAAGGGTATCGGGCTTCCCATCGGTGGCCCGGCCGGCCTAGCCTGGCGGGTAACCCCGAGGGAGGTCCACTGTGGCTGACGCTCGTCGGAGGCCGATCGCACCGGTCCGCAAGCTCGTCGCCGCGGTGCTGGGCACGTTCGCCGTGTTCGTGATGCTCTTCGGCGCCGGCATGCAGAGCTGGGCGATCGTGGCGGTCGGCCTGGCGGTGCTGGTGCTGGCGATCAGCATGGTGCTGGTCAACACGATCCGTGGCGGCGCCCGCGCGTGGGTGGCCGGCACGGCGCATGTGATGACCGCCACCGAGCCGCCCGCCTCGTCCACGTACGGCCGGTGCGAGCTGCAGATCGTCATCGACGCCCCCGGCCTGCCCGCTGCGTCGATCAAGGTGCGGGAGTCGCGGGTACCGGTCGCCAAGTGGCCCCTGCCCGGCGTCACCCTGCCGATCATGGTGGCCGTCGACGACCTGCGCCACGTGCGGATCCTCTGGGACGAGGCGCTCACCCACACCGAGGCCGCCGCGAGGCTGGAGCCCGAGCAGGACTACCTCCCCGAGTCCGACGACATCCTCTTCGAGGAGGACGAGCCGCCGTGGTCGCGCCGCGGCCCGGACGAGCCGGTCACCGCCGACCTCACCGACGACCTGGGCGGCGGCATCCGCGACGAACCGGTCGTGGTGCACCAGCCGACGCCCGGCGGGCCGATCGTGCTGGAGGGCATCGTCGTGGAGCCGCCCTCCGGCGGCGAGGCGCGCTCGGTCCCGCTCCCCCGGCGCGCCCGCTCCAACCAGGACAAGGGCAACGGCAACGGCGCGGCGGCCACCGCGGTCGCCGACCCGGCCTCGGCCCCGGAGTCCTCCGAGCCGCTGGACCCCACGCCGGCGGAAGACGACGTGTTCGACGACTTCACGCCGTACCCCAGCGCCCACCCCGGCCCGAGCGGCTCCATCCACGGCGTGGGCGTGACGGTGCTGGTCACCGACCTGGCCCGGTCGATCGAGTTCTACCGCGACATGCTCGGCTTCTACGAGATCGACGGCGGCGACGGCAACGCGGTACTCGCCTCCGGCGACACCCGCCTCGTGCTCCGCGCCATCACCGACCTCTCCCCGGCCGGCCCCCGCACCGTCCACCTCAACCTCGAGGTCGGTGACATCACCGCCACCCACGAGGAGCTCAAGGCGAAGGGCGTCAAGTTCACGTACGGCCCGCGCCCGGTCAACAAGGGCGCAAAGCTGGAGCTCTGGGCGGCCGCCTTCAAAGACCCCGACGGCCACGGCATCGCGATCACCCAGTGGCGCAACCGCGCCGAGGAGGCCGACGAGCAGGCCGTCGACGACGGCGCCTAGAAAGCGCGATCTTTGGGCTACCGCGACGTCCGCGGTGGTCCAGACCGTTGCGCGGGGCCCCGGGGAAACGCGGAGCGTTTTCTTGGGATACGTTCCCCCGGCCTCCCTCACCCTCCACGTTTTACAACCCCCCGCCAGGCGCGGTGCGCGATCACCGTGCCGCCCATCCCTTGATCGACGCGATGAGATCAGCCCCAGGCGGAGATCGTGGTATCCAACTGCCCCTGGAGGACTCTGCTGGCGAATTTGTGGCGTGTCTGCGGGTGTTGATCTTGGTGCTGGTCCAGGATGCGGGTTTGGTCTGGTGTCGATTGTGGATGGTGGCGTGGTGTCGCTGCGGCCTGGTGAGGATCGTGGGGTTCCGGAGCAGACCGCGCGGCTGGCTCGGGCTGCGTTCCGGCGGGGGAATGTGTACCTGCGGATGCGTGATGAGCTGCGGGTTCGTTTTGATGATCGCGAGTTTGGGGAGTTGTTCGCGGTGCGGGGTCGGCCCGGGCTGTCGCCGGCGCGGCTGGCGTTGGTGTCGGTGTTGCAGTTCATGGAGAACCTGACCGATCGGCAGGCTGCTGACATGGTCCGGGGCCGGATCGACTGGAAGTACCTGCTCGGTCTGGAGTTGGACGATGCCGGGTTCGACGCCTCGGTGTTGAGTGAGTTCCGGTCCCGGCTGGTCGATGCGGACGCCGCCGAACGGTTGATCTTCGATCGGGTGTTGGGCATCCTGCGCGAGGCGGGCATGTTGGGCGGGGCCCGTCGTCAGCGCAGCGACTCGACGCATGTGCTGGCCGCGGTCCGGTCGTTGAACCGCCTGGAACTGGTTGGTGAGACGCTGCGGGCGGCGTTGGAGGCCCTCGCGGGGGTGGCCGGGCCGTGGTTGGCGGGCTGGGTGCCGACCGATTGGTATGAGCGGTACGGGCCCCGGATCGACCAGTGGCGGCTACCCAAGAGCGAGACCGAACGTGTCACCCTCACACAAACCATCGCCGAGGATGGATACACGCTGGCCGGAGCGTTGTCCCGGCCGGACGCGCCTGCCTGGGCGGCGGAACTGTCGGCCGTGCAGACCCTACGGACCGTGTGGATCCAGCAGTTCTACCGCGACGAGCGCGGGGCGCGGCTGCGTGAGCCGAAGGAGGACGGGTTAGCCCCCGCCGCCGACAGGATCGTCTCTGCGTATGACACCGACGCCCGGTACGGGATGAAACGCGGGCACGGTTGGGAGGGTTACAAGGTCCACCTCTGCGAGACCTGCACCGACGACCACCCGCACCTGATCACCGCCGTGCTGACCACCGCCGCCACCGTCTGCGACGTGCAGGTCACCGACCAGATCCACCAAGCCCAGGCGGCCCGGGACCTGACCCCGGACGAACATCTGGTCGACGCCGGCTACATCGACGCCGAACTACTCATCACCGCCCGCCGTAACCACGGCATCACCCTGACCGGCCCGGTCCTGCCCGACGCCTCCTGGCAAGCCCACACCGACGGCGGCCACACCCTGCCCACCTTCACCATCGACTGGGACCAGCAGCAGGCCACCTGCCCAGCCGGCGCCACCAGCATCAGCTGGAAACAACACCCCAGCCAACCCGGCAAGACCACCGTGCTGTTCTCCCGCACCGACTGCATGCCCTGCCCCGACCGGCCCAAATGCACCCGCAACACCTCAGGGGCGCGCAGCATCAGCCTCGCCCCCCGCGAACAACAACAAGCCCTCACCCAAGCCCGCACCGACCAACAAACCACCACCTGGCAGCGCCGCTACGCCACCCGCGCCGGCGTCGAAGGCACCATCTCCCAAGCCGTCCGCGCCTACCGACTACGCCGAACCCGCTACACCGGACAACCCAAAACCCACCTAAACAGCCTCCTCACCGCCACCGCCATCAACATCGCCCGCGCCGACGCCTGGATCACCGGCCACCCACTCCACCCAACCCGCCACAGCCGCTTCGCCCAACTCCAATACGACCTCGCCGCCTAACACCAATTCGCCAGCAGAGTC